>JBMOMJ010000031.1:67685-77652 GCA_049324695.1 Myxococcota bacterium | reverse complement strand
AAGCGAGCTGCTCCGTTCCTTGCGAAACGCCTAGCTCCGCGCTTCGCGAAGCGCCTAGCTCTGGCCATTGCGAAACGCTCAGCTCCGTGACTCGCGAAATGCTCAGATCCATGCTGCGAAGCAAACCGTTTGGCTTCACCAGCCCAGGTTCTCGACAGCTCGGTCGCGCTACGCTGGTCACGCTAGTCCTCCACGTCGTTGCATGTCGCGAAAACTCCACCACAGCGTCGACAACGCCGGCTCCCAAAACCGTAATCCCGAGCGCTGCCAATTCCGCGAACGTTGCAGCAGCCGGTGCAAACTCAGCGGTCGTTGCCGCGCCCACGCCGACGCCTGCTCCGACGCGCACCGCCCCTCTCTCGGCGCCACCAACTGACGCGCAACGCGCCCCACCCCTTGAGCCCGGCAAAGGTCCGTTCATCGTCGATGAACCCGCCGACGTGGGCCCCGCGGGTCCAGCCAGCGCACACGATAACGGCATCGTACTCGTCGACAAGACTGCCAAAGTTGCGCTCGCCAAACGCGGCACACTTCCAAGCGGCACGAATCCTGGCACACCAACATTCACAGCCATCGACCGCCCGCGTGAAGACTTCCTCTCGTTCGGCCGCGGCCCAGCCCTGGTGGGCGGCTTTGCTTATTTCATCAACCAAGAAAATCTGGTGCGCGTGCGCGTGGGTTCCAATACCGAACCCGAAGTTCTGGTGAAGGAAGCACGCAAAGGTGCGCGCGTCGTCGGCGTCGAAGGCCCTGACGGCGCGCCCCTCATCGGCTTCATTACTCGCCCCGACGCTTCGGGCGCTCCGCATGCCAAGCTGTGGAGCAACGGCAAGATGCACGATCTCACGCCCGAAGGCGCCGGGGCTAGCAGCATTGCGCTCGTCACGTTGCCAGGCAGCTGGCTTGCAATCACCCTCGATGGCCGAAGCGGCATGACTCCTCTCCACGTGCGCAAACTCACCCGCGACAAACCCGCGAGCGTCGCACTCGGACCCGACGTTGTGGCTTGGGTCGGCGCCTCCGCCCAAGCCACCACCGAAGTCTTCGCAATCGCCAATGATAGCGACGCCTGGGCCTTCGTCCCCATCGAACAAGACGTCACCCACTTCGGCCTCGCACAAATTCACATCGGCAATGAACCGCGCCTCGACGCGCCAGCACACTTTCTCACCTACGAAAACGGGACCAACTCGGCCCCCGTGGCTACCGGCAAGCTCTGCGGCCGAGCCGTGGTCGCCTTCGCCGAACCCGACAGCGCTGCGCCCAAAGCGCCGCAACGCCTGATGCTCGCTGCGGTCGGCGCCAATGGCCTCGAAACAGGCGAAGTCATTGCACGCGGCCGCGCTTTCGCCAACGTTAGCTTGGCCCCGAGCGCCAGCGGCGCGCTCCTTTCGTACACGGCCGACCATCGCACCTGGGCACGAAGCCTGCGCTGTCGAGCCTAACGCCACGCCGCGCGCCGAAGCGCGCGGCGCAAGAAACATGCGCGCGGCGCAAGAAACATGCGCGCGGCGCAAGAACGTACGCGCGGCGCGAGAAACATGCGCGCGGGCGACAAGAAACGTACGGGCTCTGCTTTCTTCTGGCCGAACGGGGCGAACAGCTCTGGCCGCGCGCGCCACAAGAAACGTACACGCGGCGAAAAAAACAAACGCCGCGACGCGCACGAACTACAGAGCTGCACGGCGGCACCAAAAGACGCTACAAGCGTCGCCGGGTTCCGTACCGAACCCGAGGAGTAATGCCCCGTCCCATGAGCAGCCGCCGTTCGAGCAAGAGCCCACGTTTTACCGCCAAGACAGCCGACAAGCACGACCTCTACCAACGCTCCGTGCAAGACGCCGACGCCGAATCTGCGTTCGTCGAGCGCATCTACAAACAACTTCGAGGTCGCGCCCCCAAAAGCATGCGCGAAGACTTCTGCGGCACCGCCCTCCTCACCGCCACGTGGGTCAAGCGCGGCCCTGAGCGTCGCGGCATCGGCGTCGACCTCGATCCCAGCGTGCTCGCATGGGGACGTGAACACAACATCGAGCCTCTTGGCGATGCTGCTCAGCGCGTCAAACTTTACTGCCAAGACGTGCGCGCCAAGGTCGCCGAAAAAGTCGACGTCGTCGGTGCCTTCAACTTCAGCTACTGGATCTTCTTCACGCGCGACGAAATGCGCGACTACTTCGCACACGTCCGCCGCGGCCTAAACAAAGACGGCGTCTTCTTCCTCGACGCCTACGGTGGTTGGGAATCCCAAGAACCCATGCTCGAAGAGCGCGCCATCAAAGGTGGCTTCACCTACGTTTGGGATCAGGACCAGTTCGACCCGATCAGCCATCGCATCAAAAACTACATTCACTTCCACTTCAAAGACGGCACCAAGCTCGAGCGCGCCTTCACCTACGACTGGCGCTACTGGACCCTCCCCGAGCTCACGGAGCTCCTCGGCGAGGCAGGTTACTCCGACGTTCGCGTATACTGGGACACCAGTGATGACGACGAGCATGAGGCCTACAAGCCCCGCAAGCGCGCCGACAACCAGCCCGGCTGGCTCGCTTACCTCACTGCAATGCCCTGAATCGCCGGCGCGCCACTTCCCCAGCGCCTTCCCCCAACGCCACCTTCGTGTAAATTCAGCGCACGCATTGAGCCGCCAGGCGAGCTCGTGCGTCTAAGGGCGAGATGGTGACACTTCGCAAGCCGTGGTCGAGGGGAGCAATTGGGCTAGCGAGCGCGCTCGGCGCCACACTCTGGTTGGCCGCCTGCGCCACCTCCTCGGAGACACGCAGCGCGCCCGACAGCGCACCGGCCAGCGTGGCGCCGCCCGCAACACCGCCGCCGGTCGGCGAAAAAGGCGCCGTCGACGACGCAGACTTCACCACGCTCGAACAAGCCGAAGCAGCTCTCGATCGCGCGCGCGCCGATCTCGATCGCTTGGCACTTCGTGAGCCCGTTCGAATCTCCGAAAGCGCCGCCGGTGCCGCAGCGCCAGGGCCAGCGCCAGCAACAGCCCCGGCGCCGGGTGCGCCTCCGTCCCAAAGTGCATCGCGCGCCCGTGCCGATCGCAGCGAAAAGAAAGCTGGCAACGCAGCCCCTAGCGCGCCCGCCAAACCCAAAACCTTGGCGCGCCCAGAGCCCGAGGCCGAGGCAGCGGCCGCAGTAGCCGCCGAAGCGCCAGCAGACCGCGACCAACCCGCCGAAGCCGCAAAGTCCGAAAACCCCTGCGACACCGGCTGTAAAGCATTCGCGTCACTCCTCCGCGCCAAAGCCGCGGTCTGCCGCCTCGACACCCCCGGAGGCACCCGCTGCACCCGCGCCGAAGACATCGCGCGCGAAGCCGAAGTGCGCGTGCGCGCCTGCGGCTGCCAACAGTGACCTCCGCCACGCGCGGCAACGTTCCCGGTGGCGATCCCGCCTCAAGCCACCCCTCAGCCAGCCGCGCGTCAGCACCCGAAACCAGAACCACGCCGACTGCGACCGGCACCACAGCGACTGCGACCGGCACCACCGCGCCCACCGTCGGACGTCTCGCGCCCAGCCCCACTGGCCTCCTTCACCTCGGCCATGCGCGCACCTTCCTCATTGCATGGTGGTCGGCTCGATCCCAGGGCGGCCAAATCGTCCTCCGCATCGAAGACCTCGACGGCGCGCGCGCCGAACAGAAATTCATCGACACCGCGCTCCACGATCTCGAGTGGCTTGGCCTCGATTGGGACGGCCCGCCGCTAATCCAATCCAGCGGCCTCCCCCGCCTCAACGACGCCATCGACCACCTCGTCCAACGCCGCCTCGCCTATCCCTGCACCTGCACCCGCGGCGACGTTCGCAACGCCCAAAGCGCACCCCAACAAGGCGTCGCCGAACCTCGCTACCCTGGAACCTGCCGCGACCGCTACACCTCCATCGCCCAAGCCGAAGCCACCAGCGGCCGCCCCGCGGGACTTCGCCTACGCGTCCCCAACGGACCGATCACCTTCGACGACCGTATCGCAGGGCCCCAATCCTTCGACGTTCAAGCCCAAGTCGGCGATTTCCTCATCGCACGTCGCGGCGGCGCGCCCGCCTACCAACTCGCTGTCGTCGTCGACGACGCCTTCCAACACGTCACCGAAATCGTCCGCGGAGACGACCTCCTCCCCAGCACTGCGCGCCAAATCCTCCTCCAACGCGCCCTGGCACTTCCCCACCCCACCTGGAGCCACCTCCCCCTCGTCCTCGACTCCAACGGCCGCCGCCTCGCCAAACGCGAAGCCGCCCTTGGCCTCTCAGACCTCCGCGCCCGCGGAGTCGACCCGCGCGCCATCGTCACCTTCGCTGCCCAAACCAGCGGCATCCACATCTCCGACCTCGTCACGCCCGCTCAAGCCCTCCCCGCCTTCAACCTCGACACAATCCCCCGCACGCCAATCTCGCTCTCCCCCGAAAACGCCCCCTTCCTCGCTTTCCTCACACAGCGCTAACTCGCCCAGACATACCCGCGACAGCGCACAATCGAACTCAACGGTTCAAACCCACGCTTGCGCACGACTGCGCGCGACCGAACTCGGCCGAATTCAAACCCGCACTGACCATCGCACGACTGCGCACGACCGAACTCAGCCGAATTCAAACCCGCACTGAGCGTCGCACGACTGCGCGCGACCGGACTCAGCCGAATTCAAACCCGCACTGACCATCGCACGACTTCACGCGACCGGACTCAGCCGAATTCAAACCCGCACTGACCATCGCACGACTTCACGTGACCGAACTCAGCCGAATTCAAACCCGCACTGACCATCGCACGACTTCACGCGACCGGACTCAGCCGAATTCAAGCCCGCACTGACCATCGCACGACCCGCACTGACCATCGCACGACTGCGCGCGACCGGACTCAGCCGAATTCAGACCCGCACTGAGCGTCGCACGACTTCACGTGACCGAACTCAGCCGAATTCAAACCCGCACTGACCATCGCACGACTGCGCGCGACCGAACTCAGCCGAATTCAAACCCGGCGCTGACCGACTCGATGCCGGAGCACAATCGAGCTCAGCCGAATTCAAACCCGGCACGAATGATCGCACGACCGCGCGCTACTTCGCACGCGGGTGACTTCTGCTTCGCGCCACGAATGTGGGGCGCTGGATTCCGCTCAGCGTGTGCATTGGCGATCAGGTGAGCGGGGAGCCTCGTGTCCAGAGATCAGCCCGTGGCGCATCCACCCGCGCGATAGAAGCCACGTACGTGGAGGTTCCACCGGGCATTGCAGGCGGACCAACCAATCTGGCACACGAGAACCCGGCTTTTCGATGAAGGCCACGCCGTTGAGCTCGAGGAAGCCACGAAAGTAAGGAGCGGACGAAAATAGGTCGATGACTGGTCCGCTGGCAGTGATGGGAACATCGTGCTTCTTGAAATTCGCAAACACGTAAACAAGCACGTTGCGCGCGGCACGCGGCGTTTCTAGTGCCCGACCGTGCCAGCGATCGGCAATGAAGGGGGCTTTTCGACCCAGGAGTCGATTGATCTGGCGCGCCAAGCTCACGCCCAACCCCCGCATGCCGCTCAGGAGCGCATCGCGATCCGCCGCTTCGACAATCAGATGCAAGTGGTTGCTCTGCACACTGAAGTGGCAGATGCGAAATCGATCACGGTGTCGCGCATTCGTGCGCTCGATAACCGACGCAATCACGCCCACGGCGGCTCGCGTCCGCAAGCAATCCACGTGAGTGCGCAGCGTGACGTGCACGGGATGTGCTCGGCGGTGCGGCGGCCTCGCAACGTGCGGCGTCCTCCGTGCGCCCTTTCGACGTGGACGACCAGCGCCTTCACGTGCGCCACCTCGCTGCCGCCGCGCCGTATTCTCCGATGCAAACGTAAGAGATAACTGTTCACATTCATCCGTGCGGCGAGCACCGGTCTTTCGCTGCCGCTCGCCGCGCGCTGATTCCACCCCGTTCCCACGTTGTACTTCGTGGTCAATCGCCAGATCAAAATCCAGTTGCATCCGAACCTCGATTCCACGCAACACCCGCGGCCTTCGTGTTTTCAAGCCGGCTCACCACCACATGCTCGCCGCACCTCGTGATTCCTTATAACAGACCCCACCATCGAAGTCACCACTTACTCGAACCAAGGCGCAATTTCGTTTGTACTCATCCGACATTGCGCACTCAGCATGAAGCGGAAGGCTAAACGTTGCGCGCGACACCGCACATCGCAGTCGCACGCAACTCGCAGTACATCAAAGGCCTCGATACGCTCCGTTCGAGCGGGTACAGCATGGACACAGCGCGCCCGAGCGCACAGCCATGGACTCACCGCAAGCTACGTCCGATCGCAACGAGATAATCAGCTCACCTAGCGCGGTTTGATTCCGGCTAACTTTGCACGTGCGCGTGCTGTCGTTCACCCAGTTTGATTCCGGCTGACTTTGCACGTGCGCGTGCTGCCGTTCACCCAGCGGAGTTTGATTCCGGCTGACTTTGCACGCGCGCGTGCTTTCTCGATCACTCGGCGGAGTGCGCAGGCGCGAGTGCGGAGTGCTAAGCGCGGGCAGGATCCCCGCGTGCACGGGTTTGATTCCGGCCGACTTTGCACCTGCGCATGCTTTCTCGATCACTCGGCGGAGTGCGCAGGCGCGAGTGGGGGGCAGGATCCCGCGTGCAGGGAGAGTCTGATTCGGGCTGACCTTGCAGGTGCGTGTGCTGTCGTTCACCCGGCGCAGCTTGATTCCGGCTGACTTTGCACGCCCGCATGCTGTCGTTCGCCCAGCGTGCCGAGTGCGGTTTGATTCCGGCTGACTTTACAGGTGCACGCATGCTGTCGTTCACCCAGCTCGCCCAGCCCAGCCTTGATTCTGGCTGACTTTGCACCTGCGCATGCTTTCTCGATCAGAGTGCGCAGCGTGAGTGGGGGGCAGGATCCCCGCGTGCAGGAGAGTTGATTGATTCCGGCTGACTTTGCGGGGCGCGCATGCTGCCGTTCGCCCAGCTTGCCCAGTGCGGTTTGATTCCGACTGACGTTACGGGCGCGCATGCGCGCCGTTCGCCCAGTTCAGCGGCGCAGTTGATCCCGGCGGACTCTACAGGTGCACGCATGCTTTCTCGATCGCTCGGCGGAGTGCGAAAAGCGGAGTGCCGCCAGGATCCGGCGCGTGCAGGAGAGTTTGATTCCGGCTGACTTTGCGAACGCGCGTGATTGGCGGCTGTTGGCCGGCGGGGTTAGCTGGCGGTCGAGGGTTGAGCGGGGCCGACGTGGCGGGCGACGAGGACGGTGATGTCGTCTTGGACGGTGGGGGACCAGGCGAGGATGGTTTCGAAGATGTGTTCGCGAATGCGTTCGACGGGTTCGCGGCCTTCGCGCTGGAGGAGGGCAATGAGGCGGTCGCTGCCGAAGGGTTCGTGGCTGACGTTGTGGGCTTCGATGACGCCGTCGGTGTAGAGGAGGAGGACGTCGCCGGGTTGGAGGTGTTGGTGGCCTTGTTCGACGTTGTTGAGTTCGCTGACGCCTCCGACCCATGGTCCGCGGTTGGAGAGGGATTCGACGGTGTTGGTGGCAGCGCGGTAGATGAGGGCGTCTTCGTGGCCTCCGGCGAAGGTTAGAGCGCCGTCGCGGTGGTAGCGAAATAGGCAGAGGGTGGCGTGTTCGTCTTGGCGTAGGCGACCACGGACGTTTTCGTAGAGGGCACGGTTGACGGCGCAGATGATTTCGGCGGGCGAAGGAGGAGCGTCGAGGCGGGCGAGGGTGGATATCATGCTTTGGATCATGAGCATGACGAGGCCGCTCTGGAGGCCGTGGCCGGCGACGTCGCCGATGCCGAGCCAGCAGCCATCGGCGCGTGGAACGACGTCGTAGTAGTCACCGCCAATTTCGGTGGCGGGCAGCATGGAAGCTGCGATTTGTAGGCCTTCGATGGAGATGTCGCGGGGCAGAATCGAGGTTTGGATGCGGCACGCGATCACGAGTTCGCTCTGGAGTTGTTCGCGTTCGGCGCGCTCACGCAATGTGTGCTGTTGCAGGAGCTCGCGGAGGAGCCGGGCGCGTTTGACAGCGCCGCTCACTTGCTCACGCAAGGCTTCGTAAACGGCACCGTCGAGGGGGCCGGGTTCGCACACTAGGTAGCCGAGCTGCTCCTCCTGGAAGTGGAGCGGCTCGACGATCAGGCTGCGCCGTTCGCTGAGATAGCTGGCTCGCTGAGGGATGAGGTTATCGATAGGAAAGCGTTGGGTGTCGACGTTCCACGCTCCACCCTCTTGCCGCAAAGCCAGCTCGGCGCTGCCGTTCACTCGTTCTGCGCCGAAGAGCGCGACGTGAGCGGAAATGACGCCGAGCTCACTCAGTTCGCGAGCCAAGACTTCCATGATTTGCGCTGTATCCAAGGAGGAGCTCAGGCGTTCGCCGGCGGCGCGCATGATGAGTTGATGGCGCTGAAACGCGAGCAGCTGCGCGGCTTGAGTGTGCTCACTCACCTCGTACACGGCCAGCAACAGCTCTTTCCAGATTTCGGATCCAAACTCGGCAAGCTCGGGATGAATGCGCGTGTAGGCTTTGAACTCGGCCTCGAGCAACACCAATACGGTTTGCCACACGCGCCCGTCCTCACCGCCTTGCTGCCAGCGGCGCGCCAAGCGAACTACGCCTTCGAGCAACGCCTCAGGGGAGAGAGTTTCCATAGCGTGTAGGAACAGCGTGGCCAGATCTTCGCCTTCCTCGCAGTGCTCGGCGAGCCGCTCGATGAGTAGACCGCGCCGGCGTTGCAATGTTTTGGCCAGCGAGGAGCCGGCGACGACGCTGGTGACGTCGACGGCAGGCGCGACCGCTCCTGAGCTTTGCCGGGCGACGAACCGCGTGCTCAGAATGGTGCGCGCCGCCACGTTTTCGCCGGCCAGCTGCTTCAAAACGATTTCTAGCGCGCAGCGACCGACTCGGTGAACGGGCTGGCGCACGGTCGCGAGCGGCACGGCAGCAAATCGCGCCTCGGCGATGTCGTCGAATCCAACCACCGCAACGTCGCCGGGGACGCGCAACCCGCGTCGCACGAGCTCATCCAGCGCGCCAAGCGCCATGTAATCGTTGGCTGCCACCAATGCGTCGAACGGCACGTTGCGCTCGATCAGGGTGCGTGTCGCGTCGACGCCGGTCGAGTACGTGAAACTACCGGATGCAACCAGGTGCGCATCGAAGACAATGCCGTACTCCGCAAGAACCGACGTGTACACGGCGTAACGCTGCTCCGCCTCGGAGTTCGTCTCTGGCCCTCGAATGAAAGCGATGCGACGACGGCTGCTCTGCACAATCAAACTCGTGATTGCTACGCGCAGCCCTGCTTGATTGTCGACGGTAACGCAAGGTATACCGTGCAATGGGATCGAGATGGTGCACATCGGCAGCGGACGGAAGCGTTCGCAAAAATCCGTGAGCCGCTCGATGCCGACCTGATTGCCGAGCGGCCCAGCGGCGATCACAAGGCCATCCACCGACTTCGGACTGACGACCTCGTAAAGGAAATTACGATGACGGCCAAAGCGAAAACCTTTGTCCGAATCCAGCGCCCCACCCGGTACACAGACGAAGTTCACGCCCTGATTGCGCGCCGAATCCTCGACTGCCGCGACAATCTGGTTCTGGTAGTCGTTCTCCAACCAATCGATTAAAAGGCCGACCGTCTTCGTCCCCATGGGCCCTCATTGCGAGCGAATCCAGCAATCACGCGACGCCTGTACTGGTCGCAAGGGTACCTTACAAAGCGCCCCTGCGAAAGCTACCGACTACGCTGCTTGGAGCGTTTCTTGGGTTTGTTACGGCCGCTTTGGGCGCGATTCGTCGTCTTGATGCGACGTGTCGGCGCTACGGACGCGTTTTCGGAAGTTTTCGAGCCAAGTGCCTGCCCACCCGGTGCACTCGCAGACGCCTTCCCGCTTCGTTCAGGCGCCGCCAGCGCGCTGACAAACGTCTTGGCGCGTTGTGCCCGCCCACCCGGCGCACTCGC
>JBMOMJ010000031.1:0-67585 GCA_049324695.1 Myxococcota bacterium | reverse complement strand
CGCTTCGTTCAGGCGCCGCCAGCGCGCTGACAAACGTCTTGGCGCGTTGTGCCCGCCCACCCGGCGCACTCGCGGACGCCTTCACGCTTCGTTCAGGCGTCGTAGTCGCGCTCGCGGACGCTTTGGCGCCTCGTTCAGGCGTCGCCGGCTTGCTGGCAGAAGGAGCTTCGGATGACAGCGCTTCCGATAGCGCGAGCTTTCGTGCCGCTTCAGCGGCGGCGCGAACGACGGGGGCGAGTACATCCGCGGGGCTCGCCTCGGCTTTCCAGCTTGCCGGAGTACCGAGCTGTCGCAAGAGAGCGGCGTGCACGGGAGGCTCGGTGAATGAGAATTCGAGCGTGGGTAGTGGCTCGCGTACTTTGTCGTATTCGTGTGCTGGCAGGTTCGCCAGCGTGACGCTCGGGGTTTCGTTGGTGACGGGCTCGAGTGCTGCCTCTCCTGCTGCGTTGGCCCCAAGTGCGTCACCACCGCGCGCCAGCCGAAGCGCTGCCAGCACCTGCGTTTTGGTTCGACCTCGCAGCTCGAACAGAAGAAACGGATCACGGTCGAGCGCGTCGCCGAGCACATAGTGCGTCGCAGCGATGTGTTTGCACGGATCACCCGTATCCGGGCAGCTACAATCGGTGTCGAGCTCCTCACGACGGGCTGGAAACAAGCTCACACCAGCGCTGCGAAAAGCCTCGTCGATGTCGGTCGGCATCGCGCCTGCCAAGAGCTCCGCCGAGAACTGCGCGCGCTGCGCCATGGCTGCGATGGCAGCCCGCCAAGCGTCGTCCGAGATGCGCGTGAGCTCGATTTGCACCTCGTAGGGCGTGGCGCGTGAGCCCGTGACCAGCGCGCGCACTTTGCCATCGACAATGGTGAGATCGTGAGTGCGACCCGCGCGCGCATAGGTAGCTCCGCGCTCCAAGCGACCCGAGTGCCCGCGCAAGACGACGCGCAGCGCTTCAATCCAGCGTTTGCCCCACCAGGTCGTGCCCGCCTTCTTGATCTTGATACCGTGCTCCGGCGGCGGCTTCTTGCTGCTGTGCGGATACCACTGCTTCGGCTCCCAAGGGCTCATGCGCGCACCTCCCCACGCCGGGCGCGACGCGCTGGCTTCGGTTTCGTCGCCGCGTCGGCAGCGCCATTGGTTTCTTCGCTATCCTCGGCCACGGCGCCTTGTGAAAGTGAAAAGAGTTCGCGCAGCCCCGCCGTATCGAGCTCCGTGATCCACTGCTCACCGCTGCCAACGATTTTGGAGGCGAGCGAACGCTTCTGCTCCAGCAAGCGATCCACTTTTTCCTCGACCGTTCCGGCACACATCAACTTGTGCACCTGCACCGCGCGAGACTGACCAATGCGATACGCGCGATCCGTCGCTTGATCTTCGACGGCGGGGTTCCACCAGCGATCGTAGTGAAACACATGGTTCGCGGCGGTGAGGTTCAAGCCAGTGCCTCCTGCCTTGAGCGACAGTACGAACACGCGCGGGCCGTGCGGCTCGCTCTGGAAACGTTGCACCATCGTGTCGCGTGCCGATTTGGGTGTCCCGCCGTGCAAAAACAGCACCTCGACGCCGAGCTGCTCCTGCAGGTACGTCACGAGTCGCCCGCCCATCTCGCGGAACTGCGTGAACACGAGCGCTTTGTCACCCGCAACCACCGCCTCCTCCAACATCTCGGCGAGCCGTGCGAGCTTTCCGGATCGATTCGGCAAGGGCCCGCTCTCTCCCAGGTATTGCGCCGGATGGTTGCAGATTTGCTTGGTGAACGTCAGAAGCGCGAGCACTCGACCTTTGCGCTCGATGCCTTCCGACTGCTCGATGCGTCGCATCTCCTCGTCTACGACAGCCTTGTAGAGCGTGGCTTGCTCGCGCGTCAGCGTGCACACCACCTTCATCTCGTTCTTGGCGGGCAGGTCTTGCACCACCGCCGGATCGCTCTTCACGCGCCGTAGAATGAACGGTCCGACGATGCGTCGCAGGCGCGTCGCTGCAGCGTCGTTGCCGTAGCGCTCGATGGGCAATGCAAACTCTCGGCGGAAGGTTTCGAGCGGGCCGAGCACACCGGGATTCGCAAATTCCAAAATCGACCACAACTCCGCCAGGCGATTTTCCACGGGGGTACCCGTCAAAGCGAAACGATTGCTGGCTCGCAATGTCCGCGCTGCGCGCGCCGTGGCCGAGGCGGAGTTCTTGATGTTTTGTGCCTCGTCGAGCACGACCGCTGCCCACTCGACCTCTGCTAGCAATTCGGTATCGCGGCGCAGCACCGCGTAACTCGTGAGCACCAGTCCGCCCGCTTGGCGTGGAAATTCGGCGGCATCCTTGGCTCGCTGCGTGGCGTAGTGGGGCGTCACGCTCAGAGCCGGCGCGAACCGCGCAATTTCTCGCTCCCAATTGCCGATCACGGATGTCGGCGCAACCAGCAGAGCCGGTCGTTCGTCATTCGGTGCTTGCTCGAGGCGGCGCAGCAAGAACGCAAGCAGCTGAATGGTTTTGCCAAGGCCCATATCGTCTGCCAGGCAAGCTCCGAGGCCGAGTGAGGCCATCGTCGTGAGCCAATGCAAGCCGCGCTGTTGGTACGGTCGTAAGCTCGCCTGCAGAGCAGCGGGTGCCAGCGCATCAGTACTACCGCTTTGCTTCAAACGCTCGAGCACCTCGGCGAGCACACCCGACGCAACGACTGGTACGCTGAGCGCGCCTTCGCGCACTTCGCCGGCCAGGGCGGCTTGAATCGCTTCCGAAGCGGCAATTCGACCGGGACCCGCGCTGATACGCTTACGAATCTCCGCGAGCTCGTGTGGATCGACGGCCACCCACGCCCCGCGATAGCGCACCAGCGGCTGCTTGTGTTTCGCGAGCTCACTCAGCTCTTTCAAGCTGAGCGCCTCGTCGCCGATGATCGCTTCCCAGTCGACGCGCAGAAGCTCATCCATGCCGAGACCGGCGGCTCCCGAGACGACTCCTGCAACCTTCGATTTGCCACCAACACGCATGCGCAGACGCAAACGACGTTGCCCCGAAGCCGTCAGCTCCGAAGGAATGATGACGCCAAATCCAGCCTCCGCGAGCACCGGCGCGCCCTGCTCGATGAAGCTCCAGGCAGCTGCGGGAGGAAGCTCGACGCTTTCGGGCCGCGCATTCTGCAACGCCTCCGCAATTGGCGCATACACGCGCGCGGCGCGCCCCAAAGCTTCGAGCAGCGACTCCTGAGGCTGACGAAACGCCCTTCCGAGTCGCTCCAAACTGGTACCACGCGCTTCCCAGATTTCTCGCGCCGGCACGAGCAAGCTCGGGTCGTCGGGCGATTGCAGCAAGAATCGCAGGATGAATGCCTCGCGATCCGCTTCGGGCAACTCGAAGCGAAAACATGCTCTCAAGTGGGCACCGAGCGCCGGCTCGCTCCAGCGCGCGAGCTCATCCACCACGCCGCGCTCCGCAAAGCCCTCGGCGTCGAAGCTTCGCTGCTCGCCAGCCAGCGCCGCGCGCCAGCGTTGATCCCACGCACGCGCAGCTTTCGGCGCAGCACTATTCGGCAACTGCGGCAACTCAGGACCTCCGCGCGCGGAGCGAATCAGAGCGTCTACGATCGCATCGAGGTACGCGCGCAACAGTGCATCCGGCGCCCACACTTCGCGTTCGCTGCCGGGCGTGATCGGAATTGCGTGCGCGGCGGGCGGCATGCTGCGAGCCAATGCGGCAACGCGCATCACGTCTTCCGGCTCGGAAAGCGCGGCGGCCCAGCGTGCTTCGATCTGGCCACCTCGGCGCGTGATCGTGGGTACCACGCGCTCACGCGACACGAGCTCCAAAGCGAGCTTACTGGCCAACGTCCACGTAGCCACCGACGCTGGCAAAGCTTCAATGTCGCGAGCTGCGACGAGTGCCAACTTGCTGCTCGCCGACAAGAGCGGCAACAGGGCGCCTGCAACTTGGCGTACACCTTCGGGCGTCACGAGCTCCGCCGTGTGCGGCGAGCCGCCCTCCTGCAAACCCGCGATGAGCTGTGATGCCAGCTCCCCTTGCCAAGCAAACAGCGCCTCCAGATCGGGCAGGAACACGAGCAGCATCGGCGTTTTCATGCCACAAGGCCCGCGCCGAGAGGAGCCGGCATTCGCCCCGAATGTGCCAGGTTGGGCCACGCAGACGTGCGAGAAACCGCGAGTTTAGGCTGGTTCGTGCCGGCACACGGCTTGCGTACGGCGGGGGATGCGCCGCCCCTCACCAGCCCCTCGAGTTGCGCTCGCTTTCGCGTCATTGCTCCTGGCAAGCTGCGGCAAGACCGAGGCAGACGAGCATCCGAGTGCAATGGCGGGCAGCGGCGGCGCGCTCGCCGGCAGCGGCGGCGCAATCGCTACCAGCGGCGGGATCGGAGGTTCAACGGGAGCTGGCGGCCGCACTGCGCTAGGTGGTGCGGCCAACGCTTTGCCCTGCACCATGACCGCGCGGGACGTCGCGCCGTTTTGCATCGACGCAAACAACTGTGCGCTCACCCAAGTGAATGAAATTGCGTGTCGGCGCGACGCTTCGCAGCTGAGTCTAGCGCTCGCTTCGTCTGCCGCGTGGCTTGGTTTCTCGGGCGAGCTCGATTCGAGCGGAACCAGGGCATTCATCGTCGGCGGTCTCGGCGATGCGGGGCGTTCACTCGAACGCGTCGCGAGTACCGAGCACGGCCGCGTGTTTTCGAACGGCGAAACCCTGGCAGGGGTCGCCTGGCAAGGAATGGACGCACACTGGCTCGACGCGAACGCCGAGCTCGCCGACCCGATTGCACTACCATCCGGCACCGTTTGGGACGTCGCGCTGGGCACCGCTTCGCGTGCACACTTTTTGATGGCTCAGACCATTGAAAATGCCACGTCGTTCGACGTCGTCACTTCCGACGGCGAGCTCACGCACGTTTACGATGGCGCGATGCGCGACGCTCGCCTGATCTCGGCCGATCCGCTGGCCGTCGCCTACGCGATTGACGCGCCTTCGGTCGACGGCGGCGCGACAACCCGCCTGTTTCGCTCGGAACCGCCCGCCGAGGCCCAGCTCATCGCCGAGATCCCACAACAACCGCGATTTGGCAGACTGTCTACGGCGCCAAACGGTTCAGCGCTTGCGTTCGACCTAATGGATTCGATCGGCGGCTCCAATCCCACCGCGGCAGGCCTCGTCTTCGTCGATGCCGACGGCGTTCACGACGCGTGGCGAGCATTGCTCAAGCCATCGAGCTGTCACGGACAATACACCGCGTACAACCCAGACATCTGCAAGAGCGACGTAAGCTACGAGAGCCTCGGTGAATCTAGCTTACTCGGCCTGCACGCGCTCACGACGACGAGCGACGGCAACGTGTGGCTCGCGCGCCTCTCTGGTTCACTCGAAACACGTTGCTCCTGGGTCAGCGTCTCGGGCTGTTTCGAAACTCTACCCTGCGACTGTCGCCGGAAGCGAGCAGACGAGTTCGTGTTTTCGCTCGCACTCTATCGCGCTCCCAACTTCGATGTGCCGCTACTAACGCTCGGCGCTCCCGGGCGAACCAGCGCGGCAGAGCTCGCGATGACGTCGCTCGGCACTCGCATTGCCATCGCGGTATCCAATCGACGCGCTTACGACTCGAAAATCTTCTGGCTGGAACTCGATACGGCGAAGCTGCCGTAGAAAGCCGGTTTCCGGTGCGCGCAAATTGAGCCTGAACATCGACTCAAAATGATTACCCCTCCCTGAGCGCGGCACGCGCGATTTGGGAGCGGTCGGCCGCGCGCAGGCCAAGGGCCGAGCACGGACGGGGGTGGGCATTTAGATCCCTTTTTGATGCGCCGTTAGATCGATAACGACGCGTCGGGATCTACGAGTACGAGGAGAGCTTCGCTGGCGCCGGCGGGCAAGGCTTGGCCTTCGTCGAGGACTTCGGCGATGAGGCGACGACCAGACTTGCCTTCTCGCAGCACGGCGACTCGCAAGGCGCGGCGTTCGCGCGGCGCGGCCGCTCGTGGGCTGGAGGCGGTGGGCGCGCTCTTGGGACTCGATGGGATCGCGCTGCGTGGGCTGGAGGGGCTGGGGGGCTTGGGCGGGCGGTCCGGACGCGGGGGCGCGGGGACTTTGGGGAGTGGGGTGGTCTGAGCAGCTTCGACCAGGGAGACGCCACTCTGCTGGGTCGCGCGAGCAGTCACGATGGCGGGAGCGTCGACGATGGTTTGGTCGTTGAAGTCATCGAAGGATGCGAGGACGGCGCCTTCATCGCGAGGTGATGACTCGGGGACGATTTCGAGCTGGCTCATGAGGTCGGCGGCAATGCGAGCCAGGCCAACGGCGCGCAAGTCGTCGCCGCCGGCTTCGGCTGCGTCGGCGGCGCGATGCAACCAGCGGACGGCTTCGCGGTAGTCTCCGCGTCGCCATTCCATGCCGCCAGCTTCGAGGGCGCTCGAGACCGCTTTCTGATCAGTGGACTCGGGTGCCGGGAATGTCGGGCTCGCTGCCATTGAGGGGCGCGATCTTACGCGGACGGAGGCGCCCGGAAAGGGGGTTCTATGACCACTTTTCCCCACGTGGCTCGGTTCGCGAGGACAATTTTGCCAATGCTTCTGAGTGGCGACGGCCGCGCACCGCTCTGGCCGCTCAGCCGAGCCCCAGTGTAACGTCTGCGGCAACCAATGACTGGCACTTCCACCGACGCTGAAGCTCCCCCAGTACCCGTAACGGCGTTCGAACGGCGCTTCGGGCATCCCGTTGGCCTCGTCGTCCTGTTCTTCACCGAGATGTGGGAGCGCTTCAGCTACTACGGCATGCGCGGGCTGTTGAAGCTGTACATGGCGAACTACTTGTTCGTCAGCGCGCGTGAAGCACTGCAGGGTTGCCGCGGACATACGCCGCCGTGCGAGCTGGTTCCGGGAGATCCGAACCAGGTTATGTTTTGGAGTTCGATCGCGCCGCTCTTGCCTGAGAGGCCCGCAGAGGCCGCGTCGATGCTTTACGGCGCGTACACGGGTTTCGTTTACGCGACGCCGTTCATCGGCGGCATCATCGCGGATCGTTATTTGGGCCAGCGCAAAACGGTGATCATTGGGGGAGTCTTGATGGCCGCAGGACACTTCGTGATGGCCATCGAGAGCTCGTTCTTTATCGCGCTTGCGTTGTTGATCGTGGGCACCGGCGCGTTCAAGCCGAACGTCTCGACGCAGGTCGGCAGCTTGTATCGGCCGGGTGATCCGCGGCGCGACGGCGCTTTTACGATTTTCTATATGGGTATCAACCTGGGTGCGTTCATTTGCAACTTGGTCTGCGGCACACTCGCAGCGTTGTATGGCTGGCACTATGGGTTCGCCGCCGCGGGTGTAGGAATGGTGATCGGGCTCATCATTTACCTAGCAGGGCACCGGCACCTGGCGACTGATCGGGTGACGCAGGAAAAGCGCGACCACAAGGAGACGCACGCGCCGCTCACCGACGCAGAAAAGCGGCGCACGGGGGCTTTGATTTTGCTCTTCGCTCTGACGGTAGTGTTCTGGGCTGTGTACGAGCAGCAGGGCAACACGATGCAATCGTGGGCCGACGAGCATACCCATTGGCCGCGGGTGCTCGGGTTTCAGATCCCCTCGACCTGGTTTCAGTCGTTCAATCCGCTGGTGATTATCGTGTTCGCGCCGCTGCTCGACATGTTCTGGCGTTATCAGAACCGGCACGGCAAAGAGCCTTCTACGCTCGCGAAGATGGCGATTGCCTGTTTCATTCTGGGCGGCAGCTTCATCGTGATGATCATTGGCGCCCAAGTGGTTGGCGATGGCAAGGGCAGCCTGTTTTGGCCGCTCTTCTGCACGTTCTTGTACACGATTGGC
Source organism: Myxococcota bacterium (assembly GCA_049324695.1). Classification (GTDB taxonomy): domain Bacteria; phylum Myxococcota_A; class Polyangia; order Polyangiales; family Polyangiaceae; genus PMG-095. The sequence continues at coordinate 59,779 of JBMOMJ010000031.1, read as the reverse complement.
GAGCTGTACCTGTCACCCATCGGGCTGTCGCTCGTGAGCAAGGTCGCACCTGCGCGGATCGTCTCGATGATGATGGGCGGCTGGTTTTTTGCGGCTTTCGTCGGCAATTTCCTGAGCGGCTACATTGGCGTTTTTTACACGCGCTGGCCGAAGGAAGCTTTCTTCCTGCTGCTCACCGCGCTCGGTACCGGCGCAGGGCTCGCAATGCTCAGCTTGAAGAAGCCGATGCGTGCAGCCATCGAGCACAGCTGACGTCGGCTGGCCAGCGATGCGGTGGCGTGCCCCGAGGGTTCGACGAGGCGCTCGGGGCACTCACACGCGGTGGTATGCCCCCGGGTTTGGTAGCGAGCGCTGAAGTGCAGCTTTTCTGCGGTAATCGCTGAAACTTGGCCTCGCGCGGGAGGTGCGTTGACGTGCGGCCGTCGTGGCAGTGAATGCGCGACTCGTGCAATCGAGTCTTGGATTTTTTCCATCGAACTCGAAGATCTCGATCGGGCGCCATTTGTGCTGACCGCGAGAAACTCGGGAGTACATTACTGAACTGGCTGTCCCCCGCGCGGCGGAGCGCACTCGTCCCGCGGAGCAATCTCTTTGCTTAGATATTCGTCGAGCGATCGACGCACTCCGGAATGCAGTTCCGTCGCGCTGGCGCTGGAGCCACCGCGGCAGGCTGACCTTTGGAAGGAGCGTGCCATGCGGAGCCTCAAGCTCGTTGGTGTACTCGCTGCCCTGATGGTTGCGGCGTGCACTGGTCAAATCAAAGACAACCCCAACGGCTCGAAAGGCGCTGGTTCGAACACCAGCAACGCCAACGGCTCCGGCGGCAGTGGCGACTCAGGGTCGATGGGCACGCCTGGCGCGGGCACCTCGAGCACACCGGGCGGTGGAGTCAGTTCCTCGGGTTCGGGCGGCAGCGGATCCATGATCGATCCGGGCAACGTAACGGCGCCCCCCGCTCCGTTCGAAGCCGCAACGGCAATGGCAGCCGTGCGCAAGGTGAAGAGTCTGCTCACCGGCCTCACGCCGACGGACGCGGAAGTGTCCTCCGTTACGACGTCGGGAGCGGCCGGGCTGCAAGCGTTGATCAACAACTGGATGACGCAGCCCGAGTTCCAAAATCAATTCCGCGAGCGCATGTTGTTCTTGTTCCGGAACGCCTTCCAGCAAACCGGTTTCGTCGCGACGGAAGACTTCAAGCCGCAACTGCTGCAAAACGGCGGTTTCGATTTCGGCGGCACTCCCGGCGACGACGCCTTCAATCTGTTGCTGCAGAACCTGAGTGACAGTTTCGCGCGCACCGCCTGGGGCATCGTGCAAGAGGGCCGGCCCTTCACAGAGGTGCTCACCACGCGCCGCTACATGATGACCACCGGACTCAAGAGTCTCTATCTTCAGGTCGAGATGGCGCGCGAGCAGCGCAACATGCCGGTGCTCACCTTCAAAATCGACGAGAGCGGCACGGAGATCCCTCTGGAACAGTCGCTCGATCCAGCGAGCCCGAATTACCTCACGTTTTCGGATCTGGCGCCCATCAATCCACCGCGGGGCAACACCACGAACATCTGCCGTGGCACGGCGGGCATGGTGAACACGTATACCGGCTATTCGGTGCTATTCCAGCTGCTGCTCGGCTTCGTGCGCACCATCAACGACGCGAATGGCATGGAGATCTGCCGGCAGCACGCCGCTCGCCCGTACTTCACGCAGAACGATATGAATGACTGGCAGTGGGTGACGACACGCCCGCTGAACAGCGGCGAGACGCAGCTTCAACCCTACGATCTAATCAATCTGCGCAAGGCCACCGAGCTCGGCTTGAAGTTGCCGCGCGTCGGCTTCTACACGACGCCGGCGTTCCTCGCGTTGTGGAACACCAACGATAGCAATCAGCACCGTGTCACGGCCAACCAGACTTTGCTCGTCGCCTTGGGGCAATCGTTTGCAGGCGACAATACGATCGTGCCGATTAGTCTCAACGGCCTCGACTCGACGCACTCGGTCGATGGCAGCGAGTGCTACGGTTGCCACAAAGGGCTCGACCCGCTGCGCCAGTTCTGGGCCACGCAGTTCGATTTCAATGATCGCAACGATTTTCCGCAGCGCGGCACGATGGGCGGCGCTCCCAATCCGCGTCCGGGCACGACTGGAGGCCTGCTCGCATTCGGCAGCGTGAACGAAGCCGGCGCAAACATGTACGACCTCGGCCCGCTGCTCGCGAAGGTGAACGACCTCAGCGTCGACAACGCGCCGGTCAACCGTTTCGCGATCGCGATGACGCAGCGGTTGTGCTTCTTCGCGAACTCCACTGCTTGCAGCGAAAGCGACCCCGAGTTCCGTCGAATCGCGCTCAGCTTCCAGAACAGCAACTTCAATTTCGTCGCGCTGTTGAAGGAGTTGTTTTCCTCGCCGCTCGTGACTGGCGCCAGCAAGACGGCATCGTTCGCGGATGGCGGTGTGCCAATCAGCATTTCACGTCGCGACCAGCTGTGCGCGGCGCTGTCGAACCGGCTCGGCCGACCCGATCTCTGCGCGCTGGCAGCGGCGCTGCCAACCTCCGCGCAGAGCTCGATACAGAGGACAGCGGCTGCCGTTCCCGCCGACACTTTCAGCCGCGGCAGCGAATCGCCCGTCACGCCCAGCGATCCGACCCTGTTTTACGCGGCGGCCACCGAAGCGCTGTGTGAAAGCATCGCGCCGCTGGTCGTCGATGCCACGACGGATCCAGTGTGGGTCAGCACCAACGTGGGCGGCGCCATCGAAGACATGGTGACGCGCGTGATGGGCTACCCGCCTTCGGATCCGCATCATGCCCCAGCCGTCCAGATCTTGCAGGACGACTACAACGCGAACATCGCGCAGAAGGCACGAGCAACGGACGCGCTGCGCTCGACGTTCTCTCTGGCTTGCCAATCCCCCACCACCCTTTCTTTCGGGCTGTGAAAGGAGTCCTGAACATGCAACGTCGTGAAGCACTCCTCGCTGGCCTCTTCGGATCGGGCTACGTCGGTTTGCGCGCTCTGGCGACCGGCTTGCCCGCTTGGTTTTTGGCAAACCCGCGCCTTGCCAACGCTCAATCACTCGAGTGTGCGATCAACGCCAAAGAGAACCTGCAGTACCTGATCGTCAGCGCCTCGAGCCAGGGTGATCCGTTGAACTGCAACGTGCCCGGCACCTACGAAGCGCCGGAGATCATTCATCCGTTGCAGCCGGAGATGGCCGCTACGCCCGTGCAGCTCGGCAGCTCCAGCGTGACCGCTGCGTTGCCTTGGGCGAGCACGGAGGTGGGCGGCGCGTTGGCGCCGGCGACGTTGGCTCGCACCTGTTTCTTCCACCACCTCACGAAGTCGACCGTGCACGGCGACCAGCCCAAAGTGATGAAGCTGATGGGCAGCATGAACCGCAACGAAATGTTGGTCTCGGCCTACGCCAAGCACCTCGCGCCATGCTTCGGCACGATTCAAACCGAACCAGTTGCGGTCGGCGCACGCGGAAATGCGAGCGAGCTCGTGAGCTTTTCGGGACGCACGCTGCCCTCCGTTTCGCCCACACAGCTGAAGCAGTTACTCACGGGATCGCGCAATAGCCCACTCGTGAAGTTGCGCAGCGTGCGCGACGCTTCACTCAACAAGCTCAACGCGCTCGCCAAGGGCGACGCGAGCGGCGTGCAGCAGCAGTTTCTGGATGCGCTCGCGGCGAGTCGCTCGCAGGTGCGACAGCTGGCGGATCAACTGGCAACCACGCTGAACGCGATCACGTCCGACGACGCCAACGGCCAAGCGCTCGCGGCAGCCGCCCTGATTTCGGCAAACGTCACGCCAGTGGTCACGATTCACCTCGGGTTCGGCGGCGACAATCACACAGACACAGATCTCGCCAACGAAGCCACCCAGCACGTGAGCGGCGTACAAGGCATTCAAGCGGTGATGAACGCGCTCGCCTCGCTGGGCCTGACCGACAAGGTAACGTTCGCGACGCTGAACGTGTTCGGGAGGAATCTGAGCGGCATTGCCAAAGTCACCGCACGTACGGGGCGCGATCACTTCGGAAACCACTCCGTGGCGGTGCTGATCGGGAAGAACATCGCGCCGGGCGTGGTAGGTGGCGTGCTGCCTCTGCAAAACGGTCACGGCGCCGCCGATATCGATTCGGGAACTGGGGCGGGCCGAGCAGGCGCAGACATTCCGGCGGCACAAACACACGTGTCGATGGCACGCACCTTGGGCGCAGCGCTCGGCATTCCGAGCTCCGCACTGAACGCAGATTTTTCCGCCAGCGCTGGTGGAAAGCTCGTTTCCGCAGCGTTGGTTCCCACGGTGAGGAGCCTGTGAGCAAGCCTGTGCCTTCGCCCTCGGTGTAAACTCGAAACGATGCGCAATCGGCGACTCATCTGGGCCGCGCTCCCGACGTGTGTGTTCGCGGCGAGCTGCTCAGCGGACAACTCCGACGCCGGCAACGCAAACGGCGGCGCCACTTCGAGTTCCGGAGGAGCGACTGCGTCCGGTGGTACCAGCCAAAACGGCTCGAACGGGGGCAAGCCGGCGAACGGCGGAACAACGTCGGCCTCGGGCGGCTCGAGTATGACGGCGAGCGGTGGTTCGCTGATGGCAGGCGGCGGAGCGGGCAAGGCTTCGGCGGGCGGCGCGAGTAGCGGTGGCACGAGCGGCGCCAACAACAGCGGCGGCAGCGCTGGCGCACCAGGCACTACCAACTGCAAGCGCGGCATTGCCGCCAACACTGCGCCGGGCACCGCATTCTCTGGCTCGATCACCTGGTGGTACAATTGGGCGATTTCGGGGACCGGCGCGGGGAGCGGCATCGAGTTCGTGCCGATGGTTTGGGGTAGCGGCAGCGTGAACGCGAACTTGCCGACCGGCGCGAAGTTCTTGTTGACCTTCAACGAGCCGAACTTCCACGCGCAGGCGAACCTGACCGCGCAGCAAGCGGCGAGCTACTGGCCCACGCTCGAAGCCAAAGCTGCTGGGATCCCGTTGGTCTCGCCAGCCATGAATTTTTGTGGACCCGCGGCGAACTGCAACGGCACGAACCCGTATCAGTACCTGAAGGACTTCTTCGCGGCATGCACCAACTGCCAAGTCGATTACGTTGCGGTGCATTGGTACAACTGTGACCTGCCCTCGTTGCGCGATTATCTCGAGCCAGGGGGCAATCTCGAGGGCTTCGAGCAGTTCGGCAAACCGATTTGGCTCACCGAGTTTTCGTGCGACGAAAACGCCAGCGTCGAAGCGCAGGAAACCTTCATGCGCGCGGCCATTCCTTACCTCGAGCAAAGCACCAAGGTGTTTCGCTACTCCTGGTTCAGCGCCAACCCAATCCCCAACGCCAAGCTGATCAACAGCGACGGCTCCCCGACGGCGCTCGGACGAGTCTACATGGAGCTGCCGCAGAGCTGTCCCTGACGGTCATCCGCTGAACGCTCGCGGGCTGGGTCGTGCAACTTTGATGGGTCTGCCTCTCACCAACGTTGCTGGGGGTCGCCCCTAAATAGGATCGGGGGCCGCACGCTACGGCCGTTTGTGGCCGTGAGCGGTTTCATCCCCGCGGCGACACTGTCCTCAGAATGGCTCTTTACTATTCCCATCCGCTCACCCGGTCCTTCGCTCTCATTTCACTCTGCGCGTCTCTCCTTGGCTGCAGCAGCGACGGAGGAGATATCTCCGTAGGGTCGTCTGGCAACGGGAACCACTCGGGAGGAAGCGGTTCGAGCTCTGGGGGGAGCGGTCCTCATATCCAATTCGGAGGCAGCCCAGGCGCTTCCGGTGCCGGTGGGTCTGGGGGCGTGGGCGGTAGTTGCGCAAGCCAAAACGCCGACGCGAAAGTTCTCCCCGTTTACCTAGCGTTCGCCTTCGACGTTTCGGGCAGCATGGGCGAAGGCGACAAGCCGTGGCACGATCGCATGCTGAAGTGGGATCCGGTCGTGAGGGCGACCAAGGGCTTCTTCGAAGATCAAGCTTCGAGCGGGCTGAATGCATCGCTCACGTTCTTCCCTGATTCATCGAATAAGTGTTCGGATTCGAGCTACACGTCGCCGGACGTTCCGTGGACGCCGCTGCCATCGGCCGCCTTCGGGATGGAGCTCGACGAGATCGGCTCGCAATCGTGGCGCGGTGGCACGCCAACTCTTCACGTGGTGCGTGGCACGATCAGCAGCGTGCAGCAGAGCATGCAGCAGACTCCGGGTCGCTACGCCATCGTGCTGGTAACCGATGGCTACCCGCAGGGCTGTAGCGACAATGCGATCAGCTCGGTCGTGAACGCAGTGGCCGAGGTGAAGAACACGATTCCGACTTACGTCGTCGGCGTGCGAAATCCTCCGATCGATGGCGCGCCGGACACGGTAACGGATTTGCAGGCGATTGCAGTCGCCGGCGGCACCGAAGTCGCCTACCTCATCGATACCGGCGATCCGAGCGTCACCACCGCGAAGTTCAAAGCCACCATCGACAAGATTCGCGGGTCGGCGATTTCGTGCAATGTGAACATTCCGCCTCCGCCTGATGGCAAAACCTTCGACAAGCAGAATGTCGCGGTCACTTATCGCAGCGGCGACAACAAGACCCCGCTTTCGTACGACGCAAACTGCACCATGCCCAACAGCTGGCACTACGACAATCCAGCGTCACCCAAGCAGATTCTGTTGTGCGATAGCACCTGTACGACGATTCAAGCGGACGCTTCGGCGACGTTGAACTTCGAGTTCACCTGCGAGCCGCGCGTCACGGTGCCGCTGTAAGGGCCCGCGAATGATTAAGTCAGTCGCGAGCGGGCCGAGACCGCCGCGAGGCGGGCGCGTGAGGAGAGAGCACCGCAGTCCTGCTGAAGCAGGTCGAGGAGCGCAGCGACGAGCCCGCCCGCCGCAGCAAGAGGATCGGGCCGCGCAGTAGGACTTAACCATTTGCGGGCCCTCAGCTCAGCGCTGAACGATCTGCGCGAACAACAGAGCGCGCCGCACGGCTTCGATCGATAGGCCGCTGTGCGCCGCGATTTCTCGAGCCGATGGTGTACGACCGAGCGACGCCTTCAAGTCGCGCGCGGCGCGGAGCACGGCCGCCAGCGGTGCGGAAGCCGTGCCCAACGAAGGATCGCCGATGGTACGGCCGCGAGCTTCGAGCCAGCTGAAGAGCGCATCGATGTCTTCACTATCGACGTTCAGCGTGCCGAGCGCTTCCGCGATGACATCGAGCGAAAGTGTGTGCCCCGAGTGCTCGAGGAGCGCGTTGCCGACGGGCTCGAGCTCCGGCCGCATCGTCATGACTCTGAGGTATCGAGCGACGAGCGCGAAACCAGGTCGTCGCTCGGCTTCTGCGGAGGCCGCCGGATCCCTAGGCTAGCTAGGCGTGAGGACACTTCCGTGATGCGCGCCAAATCTTCGGCCGACAAGATCCCCATCAGGCGCCGCTCGGAAAGTACCACGACGGGAAGCCCGGTTTCCGCGATGCGCTCGCGCACCTCGAGCAGTGATGTGTCCGCGTCGCAGGCAGGGAGGTTCCGGCGCAAAACGTGGCTGAGATTGGCGCGCAGCCCGAGCTTGCCTGCAGCGAGCAACACCTCGTCGCGTAACACCACACCCACCAAATCCGACCCGTACAAAACCGGAAACACCGTCTGACCAGTGCGAAGTGCATGATCGACGGCGTCACCCAGATCGTCACCAGGGCTGAGCGCTTCGGCTGCGGGATGACACACCTCACCCGCAGAGAGATCCGCCAAGACCTCGGTTGCTCGCGTCGCGCGCCGCTCTTGCCCCGCGGCGAAGAATACGAATAGGCCGATCACTGCCAGAATCAGCTGCGGCGGCCGAACGAACAGGCCGAACCCGATCAGACCCAAAGCGATGGCTTGACCAATCCCTGCCGCGACGCTGGTTGCCCGCGCTCGACCTAAGAAGAAAGACAATGTCGCACGCAGCACGCGGCCGCCGTCCATCGGAAGCGCGGGGAGCAGATTGAACAACGCGAGCAGCGCGTTCGAAGCCATCAACCACAGAATGAAGGTGTTGGGCGTCGGTCGCGCGATGTGCTCCGCAAGCACACTCGGAGGTGGAACGTGGCCCACGCGCATCAGCCAGAAGAGGCCGAGACCCACAGCGATCACCACATTGACGAACGGACCAGCGAGCGCGGTCACGAGCTCGGCTAACGGAGTGGTGGGCTCCCGCTGTAAACGAGCCACACCGCCGATCGGAAGCAGCACGATTTCACGGATTTGTGCGCCGAAGCGACGTGCTACCAAGCTGTGCCCGAGCTCGTGCAGCGTAATGCACGCGAACAGACCCAGTACGAGCAAGATCCCAAATACCGCGCCGCGCACGCCGCCGCTCTGACCAAAGTCGAGCGCGGCCAGCACGAGCAGCAGCACGAAGGTCACGTGCACACGGATGTCGATCCCGAACAGACGAGCAATTCGAAGCGAGCCCGTCATTGGCGTGGCGCTCGGGCGGCGAGGTTTTGCATGCTGGTCAGTGGGGTGTGTGGCTGAAGAGCGACTGGCGCAAGACTTCCCGAACTTTTCGGCTCAGAAGTCTTTCAGGTGGCGTTTGCGTTTCGCGTTCGAACGCTCACTTGCAGAATTGCAATACACCTTGCCATCACCGCGCGCCATCTAGCTGAATTCACTGGCCAGAAACTCGGCATGTTCCGTGCAGTATTTGGGAGCTGCAGGCGGCGCCCTTGGTGCCCCCCCCTCCGCCTCGGTCGCCGCCTCCCTAATCTCCTCAGCGGCTTGGAGTGCCCCCCTCGCTCCAGGCCGTTGTCTTTTTTGTCACAGTCGAGGCGTATCGCCTCATTCGGTCGCTCGCGGCCAGACTTAACTGTCCCACGCCAGCTCTTCGAGCCGCGCCGCCGTTGCAGCCATGAGAGGTACGAGGGCACGCACTTCGCTGCCTCGGAACGGGTGGTCGAAGCGGGCCAGCTCAATCACCCCTGCAATGTCGGCCGCGGCTCGAATCGGAATGATAGCCAAGCCGGCCGGCTCACGGTCTGGGCACAGCCGAAGAGCCGCCGCGCGCGCCGCGAGGCTGGTCGAAGGAAGCAGCACGGTGGGCTCGCCTTCGCGTGCCAAACACAGAACCGGATCCCTTCGCGGCAACACCTCTCCCAGTTCGAGCGACGGATCGCCCAGAACCGCGGAAAGAACCGGTAGCTCGAGCGGCGGACGGACGCGATAAAGCGCTCCGACCGCAGCTTGCGTAAATGAGCAGGCGCCGTGGAGCGCAAACGACATGGCCTCGTTCGGATCGCGCGCATCCGAAAGCCAGCGCACCACCGCAGGAGGGCTCAGCTCAAACGCGGGCTCCGCTGCGGCCGGATCGTGCAGCGCGCGAATTTCGCGAACCGCATCCAACGGCCGCCAGGCACCGCCCGTTTCCGGCTGAACCATGCAGTCCGCGGGAATGCGCCCGTCGAGATAGCCGCGAACCAGGAGATGCGTAGCGACCGGCCCAACCGTCAAATCGCCGTTCGATACCAGCCAGGCTGGGGCTGGTTCGAATCCCGGGGCAGTGTGGACGCGCAGATACATCTCGGACAGCCTCCTTGAAACTTCAGCCTCGAAGTTTCGAGTGGAGGACCTCAGCTGGCCAAATCTCGTGCATTAGTCTGGCCCACAGGCCGGAATCACGGCTCATCAATACGTCGCCCAAAAAAGCTATGTGGGTCAGGTTGGACGAGCTCGCTCAGCCCCCAACCAATTTCGGTTTCCGCCAGCGCCTTGGCTGACTTTTGCGCGTCGTCGAAGGTCCGCCACACGACCCGATGCGCGAAAGTATTGGGCTCTCCCACGTAGAGCTCGCAACTTACGAAGCCAGGGCGCGAAGCCAACCAAGTACGCAAATTGCGAGCAAGCTCCAAGTAATCATTCGCTGGCACGCCGGTGCGCAGTTTCGAAATCACGAGCTCCACAACCATCTGCGTTCGGTTCGCACATAGCCCAATAGGGCCGCGGAAACCATCCACTGAAAGCGTACCGTCGCGAGGCTGCCTAAAATTTGGGAGTTGGCGACCGTAAGCGCGGTGAGCGCATGGTCAAGAAGACGTCGCCGGCGGAATCCGCCTTAGCTCCGAGCGTGCAGAGCCCGTTCGACCGCGTTGGTCTCTTGCATCGACTCGGCGGCAGTACGGAAGTCCTCGCCGAAGTGGCAGCGCTGTTTTGTTCGGATGCGCGCCGCCTGCATCGCGAACTGCGTGGCCACATCGAGCGCCATGATACGCGCAGCGCCGTCACTTCAGCGCATCAGCTGAAGGGTGCGCTACTGAATCTTTCGGCGGAGCCCGCGGCATCCACGGCACGCGTTCTCGAAGCCAGCGCGCGCGCTGGTGACTGGGCCATGGCGCTAGTCCACGCAGACCAGCTCGGTGCCGAACTCGAGCCGTTGCTGGCTGCCCTGGCACGCGAGCAAACCGCGGCGTGAGTTAGTCGTTGCGCGCGAGCCAAACGAGCGTCTCGACGTGATGTGTGCCGGGGAACATATCGAACCCGCGCACGCTCTCGAGACGAAACCCGCGCTGACTCAAGACGCGTAGATCTCTAGCCAAGGTGACCGGGTCGCACGCGCAATACGCAATGTGCGCCGGTGCCAACAGCGCCAGTGAGTCGAGCAGTCCCGCGGCGCCTGCTCGCGGCGGGTCCAACACCACGAGATCGAAGTGCTCACGTCGCTGCGCCAATCTCGCCAGAGCTTGTACGGCGTCGTCTGCAACGGCTTCCACGCTAGCAAAGCCGTAGCGTGCGATTGCTCCGCGAGCCGCGCGTGCTGCGTCGGGTTGTGCTTCGATCGAAACGCCCGAGAGCCCCGCCGCAGCTAGCGGCAACGTGAAGTTGCCGGCACCAGCGTAGGCGTCCAAAAAGCGCTGCACATCTCGCTCACGAGCGCCGTTCACTACCGCTTCGACCAACGCCAAATTCACTTCCCAGTTCACCTGCACGAAAGCGTGCGGCGACACCTCGAGCCGCAGTCGTTCCGAAAGCGGAAACTCTTGTGCAACGTTCGTCGCAAGCCCACTCAACGCGACACTGAATTCCTGACCAAGCCGATCGAGCAACGCTTGCGCTCGACGTCGCGCCGGCTCGGGTTCACCCCGCGCGGTGAGGACCACGACGCGCTCCGGCGGTAACGGCGACACGCGGAGCTCCGCCTGCTCGAAGTAGCGCGCCAGCTCGGGCTGTCCCGCTGCGAGCCGTTGGAAGTCTGCCAGCGCGCGCTCGAGCTCTGGGCTTGCAACCGGGCAGCTACTGACCGAAATCACGCGATGACTACGCTTCTCGTAAAAGCCAATGCTGCCGCGCTCATCGATGTGAAGGCGAACGCGCAAGCGGTAACCGAGCTCGTTCGGCGAGGCCATCACCTCGATGGTTGGTAGATCCTTGAAGCCGCCGGTACGGCGCAGTGCTTCGCCAATCAGGGCTGCCTTGGCTTCGCGCTGCGCAGCGTAGCTCATGTGCTGCCAATCGCAGCCGCCACAGCGCTCGGCGATGCTGCACGGCGGAGTCACACGTTGCGGGCTTGGCTCGAGCACACGCACGCGGCGAGCGTGTGTCGCGCCTTTCCGCGTTGGGCCCACCTCGACCGCAACCTTTTCGCCCGGAAGCGCGCCCTCCGCGAACCCAACCACACCGTCGTCGAGGCGTGCCATACCAGCGCCGCCGGGCACCAGCTTTTCGATGTGCCAAAGCGCTTCGCGCGGTTTCATGCAAGCTGCTCGGGGTAGTGGCTGAACGCGACGCGATTGCCTTCGGGATCGCGTGTGTAAGAGGTGAACTCACTGCGGGCCTCGATGACGAATCCGGCTCGCTGCAACGCAGATTCGAGCTGCCCTCGCTCTGCCGGACTCACCCGCAGCGCAAGCAAGAATGGGCCGCTCCCAATGCCGTCCACGTGGCGAGGCTCTTCCAGCGTTTGCTCAATCATGAGCAGGGCGTCACCGAGCCTGAGCCAAATCGAACGCAAGCTCCCGTCCGCAAGGACATGGCGCCGCTCCTCGGGAACGCCGAGCAAATCTCGATAGAAACCGGCGACCCGCTCGACGTCGCGCGCGCCGAGCGCCACGTGATGCAACGAGTGGCTCATCGAGGACGCGGATTCGGGCTCGAGGGTTCGGGCGCGCCATCGTCGACCGCAAAACCGCAGTTTTGCAGAAACGACTCGATGAACTCGACTGCGTCCGCCGACCACCCGGCGCTACGCGCATGAGCCACGAGCTCGTCCAATTCGTCGGCGAGTGCCTCGATGCTGTCATCATCCAGGCGCTGTACATAGAGCCCCACACGAGCCAAGTTTTCACCCGCAGCGCGCGCATCGATCAGCGGTTCTTCGGACAAGTCGAGGAAGCTTGCCAGGTGAAGCAACGCGCACAGCAGGGGGCTCAATTCCAACTGCTCGGGAATGAGTGGAAGTTCGAAAGCATTCGAGGCCGCCTGAGCACGCCCGGGCGAAGTTGCTCCGCGACCGGGCGGAGTTGCGGCCCGGCCAGGTGGAGTTGCAGCACGGCCAGATGGAGTTGCAGGTCGCGTTGGCGCGGCTGTGCGTCGCTCAGGGGAAGCAGGTTTGTTGGTAGGTCGGTGTCGCACGCGCGCAGCATAGCTCTTTCGGGGGTCTTTCACCTGCCGGGGTGTGCCGCGCTGACCGAAATGTCGCGATTCACTTGGAAGGGCTGAGCTGTTTCCCGTGCCGCACGCCACAAGAGAAATTGCTCGGTCGGACCCAAATCCAACGTGGGCCTCGTGCATCAGACCCAAACGATTGGCGAGAGACACGAATCATCGAGCATGCACGGAATGGATCGTGCATCGCCTTCGTTTTGAAGATCGATTGCGTGTGATGCGAACCGAGGAGCGACCGGATGAAACCCGCCATTGATAACAAGGGCGCAAACACTGCTCCCGAAGAAGGCTCTTCGGTGCGCGAGCGAGCGCAAAGCCGACCTCCGTCTTCTCCCGACTTGCGCCTTTCGCGCGAGCTGCGCCTCGAGCAAAAGCTGATCGAGGCCGAAGAATTGCTGAGCCGGAGTGATCCGCGGCGTCGATTGCTGCAAGCCGCGGCGATGCGCAGCGACGAAGCGTTGGTCGACGCGATTCTGTCCACGCTGCGCGACCCACCCAAGACTGGCTGAGCCGTTGACTACGGCGGCGGTAACTGCGTTGCCACGCTGCCGAAGCCAAACGCCAAGGCGCGTCGCTGCCCGGCGAAATCCGCGAGCACCTCGATGCGACCCAATTCGGCCTCCACTTGCTCCACGTTCGCTCGAACGAATACGGAGGCGAGCGGTACGTTCACGCGATCGCCGGGCTTGACGTTTGGCCGCAACGGCAGCGCTCGACAGTGCGCTGCATCGATGACGTCAACCTGACCAGCGAAAGCAAAACCCAATACCAGCTCCGTGCTCCGGCGTAATAGTAAGAGCCGCTCTACACGCCCTGCCCGACGGCAAGCATAAGGCGCGCCCACCTCGCCGTCCGCCCGCAGCACACGAAAGGTATTGGCAGCTACCCGCTGGGCGGGCTCCGGTTCTTCACTCGCTGCTTGCGCACCTTCCAAGACACGCACCAACGGAGACTCCGGCTCACCTCCGCGCACGACGAGTGCAAGCGCGAGACCGGCACCTTTGCCGCCGCTCGCCAGAATGACACTAGACGGCTCAGCTTGCGACGCTTTGCCAAGCGGAATGAGCAGTGCATTCGGCACACCGCCGCGCTCTCCGTTCGGCCAGCGAACGACGCTCTCGCTTCTCGCCGGCTGCTCCACGACGCCAGCGGCATAAACCAGCGGCGATGCTTCTATGCTTTCCAATGCTGCGCGCAGCGAACGTGGCGTTGGCACCAACACCGACTCACCCGCGCCGAAAGTGGGCGCTTCATCGAACGCCGAAAGTCGATCGGCAAACGCGCTACGCGCGGGTCGTTGAGTGTGCGCCATCCATCCGTTCACGGAGGAAGCGCTGCGCACTTCGTGTTCCGACGTGTCCGTCTCTGCGTGACGACCGCAGCAAACAGCTAGCGTACACGCAAGTATACCGACGAAAACCCGGCCGAGTGGCTCTATAGTGGAGCGTGGGCCAACCGTAGATCGATAGGAGGAGAGATCGTCGATGAAGCGAGGTATCGCCGGGTTCGTCATAGCTGTTTCGTGTTTGGGCGCCCCGCTCGCACACGGGTCCGATAGCACAAACTCGTCGAAGACCGGCAGCAGTCCCACCGAGCGCAAGCTGCCAGGCGGCGGAGTATTGCGGAGCGCTCGCGGCACCCACATGAAGCTCGGCAAGCCCATCAAGGTGCAGCTCGACTCGCGTGGTGACCGAACCCCGGCGCAGGTCGTCGGTTTGACCTCCGGGCGCGTCGAAATGGATCTGCCGCAAACGAAGAACCCGAGCAGCGCGGTGCTCGTCCAGGCGCCGTTCAAGGTGAGCGCCGTGGCGAAGGCCGGTCGCAGCGTGGTGATCACCTCCGGCAAGCAGGTGAGCGTCGGCGCGATCTCCGGCGAAATGCTAGTTGCCACAGGCAACGACTGGCGCGTACTTCCTGCGGGCAGCGTGCGCGAGTTCGTGAACGGTGTCGCCACCGGCGATCACCAAGTGCTGAAAGCGCCAGCGACGTCACTGTCTGCCCCGATTCTGCTCAGCGTGAGCGGCGAACACACGTCGGTTGTCGCGCGCGCCGCCGCCGTTCCCCACGCGGCCAGCTACGAATTCTCGCTGTTCCGTCTGCGTGGTGCCGAGCGCCAGCTGTTGAAGCGCGTCGAAGGCAAGGACGGCCAAGCCAAGCTCGAAGATTTGGAGCCCGGCAGCTACGGAGTCAGTGCACACGCCATCGAAGCATCCGGTCTCGAAGGCGCCGAGAGCGAAGTCATTCCGCTGCGTGTCGTGAAGGCTGAGCTCCCCGAAGGCGCCAAGCTCACCGAAGGTGGCATCCTGTTGCCTCCCTCGCAGCGTGTTCGCCTGCGCGGCACCGAAGGCGTGCAAGTCAGCTACGGCAAGGTCGCCGACTTCGTCGCGTTGCCGGACGATATCGGTCTCATTCGCGGCCAACCGACGCTCGTACGCCTGCGCGCAGCGGGCTCGAGCTCCGAGCTTTCCTTGCGCCTCGCCCCTCGCGCCGTGCAAGCCGACATCAGAATTGGACCAGCTCGCGCGCGTTGGCCACAAGACACCGTCACCGTTTCGGTGCGCCTCAGCGACGCTCGCGGGCGACCGCTCGGCGACGACGTTCAGGTAAAGCCCATCGCTTACGTCAACGTCACCCCCGTCAAGGTCGAGTGGAAGCGTGAACACAACGTGCTCACCGCGGTGATTCCACAAAGCCTCGAGCCAGGACCCTGGGTCGTCCGCGTCGAAATCAGCGACGATACCGGCGCCATTGCTGGCCGTGACTTCCTGGAAATCGCGCCAACCCCCGTCGCCCGCAAGTAATCGGCCGCTAAGGCGCGAACACCGCCTCGAGCGAAGCAGCTTCGAGAACACGGCTAGTCCACGCCCGAAGCTCGTCGAGCGTCGCCGAACGCACTCGTTCACGCACGCTGTCGGGCAGCGCACCGAAGCGCGAGCTCAACACTTCGAGCAGCATCTCGACGCGTTCCGCCGCGCGCCCCTTGAGCTCACCCTCCGCGCGCCCCTCGCGCCGGACGACGTTCACCTCGTACTCTCGAAAGAGGAGCTCGGCTTCGCGGCGCTCCGCCATGAGGCGGGCCTTGGTGTCGGCGCTCAGGCTTTCGAGTGCGGACTTTGCTTGGCGAAAGATGGGATCCGTCATGACCAGCTCCTCGAGCTCGGCTTCGCTCGAAGCCGTAAGGAATTTAGCCCAACCACGTAAGAGGCGCTCTTGCTTTCGAGCGGGACCCTCGGCGAGCTTGGGTAGTTCGACGAAGTGGAGCTCGAGATGCGGGCAAAAGTCGAAGTTTTCCTCCACTTCACGCACGCGGAAGGTCGTGTGGAAGCGCTCAGTCGCAAACTCTATGAAATCCAAGATGAAGATGACGTAGCAGTTGCATAGCGCCTGATACTGCTCTCCACGGACCAGCTGACTCGAGAAGATGCGACTCCAGTGGTAGAGAGTCCGCTCACGTCGCGCAGGGCGGGCTCGCGACTGCATCTCCACGTCGGCCTGGTTTCCGCCGGCTAGGCGCGCACGAATGTCCAAAACCACACCCTTGTCGTCGACGGCTTCCTTCGGAAGCGCGGAGTCGATGACATCCACAGACGAGATTGGCTGTCCCAAGACGGCGCCGAGGAGTGACATCAGCAGCGACCGATTCTCAGGTCGGCCGAAGAGCATCTTGAAAACCAGATCGAGCTTCGGATCGAGCAAACGTTGCGCTGACACCCCCTCTCATCGGTCACGGCGGGAGCCAGATGCGCAAAATCGACCGGCAACCGAAAAACCATTGAGCGAAATCGACCAACTGCTGCGCGAAATCGACGAGCGGCGCGCAAGATTTGGCTTCCGCTTTACGTTTGGCCGATCCGAGGCTAGACGCACGCGCCGTGACTCTGCGCGCTCCTCTCTCTGCCGTTCTTTTCGACCTCGACGGTGTCCTGCTGGATACCGAGCCCCTCTACACTGTCGGCATCCAAGAAGTCGTGGCTGAGTTCGGCCATATCTACGACTGGTCTCTCAAACGCGACATGATGGGACGCAGCGACCAGGAAGGCGCTGATCTCGTCGTGTCGAGACTCAAGCTCCCCATCACCGCCGCCGAGTACATGGCGCGCCGCGAACCCATCATGGAGCGCCTGCTCGCGACCTCGCCCATCATGACCGGCGCGCGCGAGCTCGTCGAAGAACTCGCGGCCCTCGGCGTTCCTCTCGCCCTTGCCACGAGCAGTCGCACACGACTTTACGAAATCAAAGCCAAACCCCATGCTTGGCTTGGCGCCTTCCGGCACATCGTGTGCGGCGATGATCCCGAGGTGAAGGCACTCAAACCTGCGCCCGATATCTTCCTCGTCGCCGCCGCCCGACTCGGCGTTGCGCCCGAACTTTGCGCCGTCGTGGAAGACTCGCCCGCAGGTGTCCTTGCTGCTCAAAACGCCGGCATGCAAGTCGCCGCCCTGCCTGACCCCGAACTCGACAGCGACATCATTCGCGGCGCCAACCTGGTCGCCCGCTCCCACCAGGAAATCCGCGCAGCTCTCCTTGCTGCGCTCGGCCAACACCAATCCTGATGGCCTGCACAGCTGTGCGATCAGTGTGGTGAATCAACAATCACCGCACCCGCCGACGAAAAAAAGAAATCCCTCCGGACCCGAACCGGTGTCGACCCCGGCTCGCGCTCCCTGCGCGCCTGGCCAGCGACTTACCGCGTTTCGTTCGTTTGAACCGCGTCCAACACCGTCGCCACCGTCGACAACCGCTCAGACAGTCCCACCGCCGTACTGGCAGTCAGCAGCGCTTGCACTGCCGTTGCCCGCACGCCGATCGCCACCTGCTTGATCTCATCTGACTCGGCCTGAGCGTTGAGCCCGCAAAAGCCGTCCAAGGTTTGTGCGAGCCCCTTCAGCTGTTCCGCTCCTTGCAACAGCTCCCCCATCGCCGCTTTCACGCGCAACGCCAGCGTATCGATTTCGAGCATCAGCATGACCGTGACCTCCTTTCCGCGCGATGCAAAGTGGCCAAGTTACTAGGGCGAATGCAGCCCGGCTTGGTTTCAAATACGGTTCGTGCTCTCGTATACATCGTCGGTATTCTCCTTTGTGGGTACCGGCCAGGCCCTCGACTGTTGCTGCAGTGCGAGGGCCAACTTACTTTTGTTCGTTACTTCGGTCGCTTAGGGCCTTCACTCGTCGATCGAGCGCCGCGTGGCGTTCGCAACGGACGAGCTGACCCGCCGCGCGAAACATGAAGCACTCGAAGCTAGAACGAAGACCACCGGGCGCAAATGTACAGGCACAACCTGCGCTTTGCAATCTCAACCGTACGGCTTATTGAGGATTTTTATACCCCATTAATTTCACACGCACATTTTCCACTTGCAAGGGAGCGCACCGTAACGCTCCGCTTGAGAGGGAGAACTCCGCTTGAGAGGGAGAACTCCGCTTGAGAGGGAGAGCTCCGCTTGAGAGGGAGAGCTCCGCTTGAGAGGGAGAGCTCCACTTGAGAGGGAGAGCTCCGCTTGAGAGGGAGAGCTCCGCTTGAGAGGGAGAGCTCCGCTTGAGAGGGAGAGCTCCGCTTGAGAGGGAGAGCTCCGCTTGAGAGGGAGAGCTCCGCTTGAGAGGGAGAGCTCCGCCCGGGACGCGCGACCTCCGATCACAACGCGAGCTCTGCTCGGAGCGCGCGACCTCCGCTCGGGAGCGACCTCCGATTAACGCACGCCGTTTTGGAGAAAACGAGCGCTGCGAGCGAGGTTACGGCGCTGGCTGATTAACGGCGGCGCGTAGGCGTTCGACCAATGGGTGGATCTCGCGGTGGCGCAGCTTGAACAACGAGCGGTTCGCAACCAGGACGCTCGAGATTTGGCAGATGGTCTCGATTTCGACGAGATCGTTGTCGCGCAGGGTCGCGCCGGATTCGACGAGATCCACGATGACGTCGGAGAGGCCAACGAGGGGGGCGAGCTCGACAGAGCCGCCGACGTAGATGACCTCGGCTTGGATGCCACGTGAGGCGAAGTACTCGGAGGCAACACGCGGGAATTTGGTAGCAACGCGGGGAAGCGCCGGAATCGTGATGCCGCGAGGTCCGGCGACGGCCATACGGCAGCGACCAACACCGAGGTCGAGCGGTTGGTAAAGGTCGTAGGCTCGCTCGAGAAGCACATCGCGCCCGCTGACTCCGAGATCAGCGGTGCCGTATTCGACGTAGGTGGGCACGTCGTCGGGCTTGAGGAGCAGGAAGCGAAGAGAGCCGTCCGCGGATTCGCGAATGAGACGGCGATCGTCGGCTTCGAGCGAGGTAGTGTCGATCCCGGCGCGTCGAAAGAAGGGCGCGAGGGTGCGGATGATACGCCCTTTGGGCACCGCGATCGTGATCGGGCGCGTCATGGCGCCTCCGATTCGACGCGAATGCGCGTGACGTCGGCGCCAACGCCGGCGAGCTTCTTCTCAATCGATTCATAACCTCGGTCGAGGTGGTAAACGCGATGCACGACCGTCTCGCCATCGGCGACGAGGCCAGCGATGACGAGCGACGCGCTGGCGCGCAGATCCGTGGCCATCACGTTGGCCCCCGAAAGAATCGGCACGCCTTCGACGATGGCAGTGTTGCTGTGCGTCTCGATGCGTGCGCCCATACGCAAGAGCTCGGGAACGTGCATGAAGCGGTTTTCGAAGACGTTTTCAGTCATGACGCTGCGGCCGCTGCTGATGCTCATCATGGCCATGAATTGCGCCTGCATGTCGGTGGGAAAGCCGGGATGCGGCGCGGTGCTGACGTCGACTGACGAGAGCTTGCCGAGGCGACGCACGCGCACGCCGTCACCTTCGCGCTCGATCTCGAGACCTGCTTTGCGCAGCTTGACCACGACGGGCTCCAAATCGTCGAGCGGAGCGTGCTCGAGCAAGACGTCGCCGCCGGCCGCACCAATCGCCGCCATGAAGGTACCGGCTTCGATGCGATCCGCGATGATGGCGTGATCGAACGGCTCGAGCTCGTCGCGGCCCTCGATGTGAATGATGGAGGTTCCGGCGCCTTCCACACGCGCGCCCATCTTGTTCAACACGCGACCGAGCTCTTCCACTTCGGGCTCACACGCGCAGTTGACCAAGGTGGTGCGCCCCTTGGCGAGTGCGGCGGCCATCATGAGGTTCTCGGTGCCCGTCACGGTTTGCATGTCGAACACCACCTCGGCGCCTCGCAAGCGCTTGGCTTCCGCGTGGATGAAGCCGTGCTCGACTTGAATGCGCGCACCAAGGGCCTCGAGGCCCATCAAGTGTTGGTCCACAGGGCGCGCCCCGATCGCACAGCCGCCCGGCAGCGAGACTTTGGCGCGCCCATAACGTGCGAGCAGCGGCCCGAGCACCAGCACGCTGGCGCGCATCTGACGGACGAGCTCGTAGGGCGCTTCCGGCCGAGGATCGCGCTTGGCTTGCTGCACGCGCACTTCGGGTGGCGCACAGCCGACGTCCCGACCCAGATAACGAAGCAGCTCGCTGGTCGTGTGGATGTCACGCAGGTTGGGGACGTTGCGCAAAAGGCTTTCGCCGTCCGACAACAACGTCGCACACAGAATGGGCAGCGCGGCGTTCTTGGCACCGCTAACCTGAATTCTACCGTGAAGCTGCCGGCTACCGCGGATCTGGATGGCGTCCATCGCTCGGCGGGCCGTACGCTGTCCACGTCATAAGCGCAAGCATTCGGAACAAAACCCGGGGCAGTAATGCGCAAACTGCCGAAGCCCCTCGGCCTTTCGGCCTGCCCCGATTCAACGCGTCATCGAACCGCACACTTGGTCGCGGCTGCCAAAGCGAGCGGAGGATAGTAGGCTCACCCGCCATGGTTCGGGGTCCGTCCGTTTGCCCGTCCCGCGCTGTGCTCGTTGCGGGCTTGCTCGTGGCTTTGCCTTCGACCGCTGCTCCGCCGCCTTCCCTCGACTTGCGCGGCTTTCAAGCGTCGACCGACCCCAAGGCGACTCTCTATCTGGAGCCGGCCGCGACCCCCGGTCACCTACAATGGAACGCCGGCGCGTGGGCTTCCTACGCCTATCGCTCCATCGAGCTCGAGGACGCGAGTGGACGCGTTGTGTCCGTGCCGGTGCGGCACCAGCTGTCGCTCGACTACGTGGCTTCGCTTGGCCTGACGGATCGGCTGGCGCTGGGCTTCGTATTGCCAACCGTTGCGTACCAGAGCGGCGACGATGGCGTGGGACGCTACGTGGAGGGAGCCACGAAGCTGCCGAAGGCGGCGATCGGCGATTTGGCGTTCACAGCCAAAGCGTCCCTGGTCCCGCGCGGGGATTTGGGGGGGTTCGCGCTCGCTGCGCTGGCGCGTGTTTCGGTCCCGACGGGAGCGAGCAATTCGTATGTGTCGGAGTCGGCAGCGGCGGGCGAGCTGCGCGTGCTCGGTGAGCTCGGCTTGGTCGCGTTGACCCTGCGCGCAACGGCGGGCATGCGTGTGCGCGGCGCCGAACACAACTATGCAGGCGCCGCGTTCGGGCACGACCTGCCATGGGGCGTCGGGATCAGTGTGATGCCGCAAGTGTTCGGGATCGATCCGGCGGGTCACTTTCAGGGCACGATCGAAGCACGCGGCGCCGTCGCGCTGACGCCGAGCTTTGGTTCCAAGCTGCAATCGCCAGCACTGCTCGGCGCGTCGATTCGCTACGGCGTGGGCGACGTGTACCTGACTTTGGGCGGGGAAATACCGCTCTCGGACGCCGTGGGCGTGCCCCGCGTGCGCGGCCTGCTCGGCTTCGCATACGCACCGCGTGTGGTGGACACCGACGGCGATGGCGTGGCCGATGAGAAGGACGAGTGCGTCGAGCTCGCCGAAGATCGCGATCGCTTCGAAGACAGCGACGGCTGCCCCGACTTCGACAACGATGACGACGGTGTGCCCGACGAGCAAGACAAGTGCCCCGCGCTGCGCGAAGACGCCGATAGCTTTCAGGACGAGGACGGCTGTCCGGATCTCGACAACGACCAGGACGGAACGCCCGACGCCGAAGACAAATGTCCACTCGAGCCGGGGCCGCGCTCCGGCAAAGATCCCGGCTGCCCGCAGAAAGATCGTGACCTCGACGGCATTCCCGACCGCGCGGATCGTTGTCCGGGAGGGCCCGAGGATCGCGACACCTTCCAAGACGATGACGGCTGCCCAGATCTCGACAACGATCAGGATGGCGCGCCCGACACCGAGGACGCGTGTCCGAAGACTGCAGGCGCGGAACGCTCGGAGGCGCGGATCAATGGTTGCCCGAGCCCTGACCGAGACGGCGATAGCTTCGACGACGCGCGGGATGGGTGCGTCGACCAGCCCGAGGATTTCGATGGCGAGGCGGACACCGATGGTTGCCCCGAGCCCGCTGGTGCTGGCTCGCTTGCACGCATCGAGCAGCAAGGCGCTGGTCTGACATTGAATCTCTCGCAGCCGCTGCAGTTCGCAGCGGACGGCAGCATCGATCCGAAGTCAGAATCCCTGGTGCGCGCGATTGCGGCGGCATTGAATCAAAGGCAGACGGCGGTGTTGCTGGTGGGAGTGCGCCCTGCGACCGCTGGCGCCGAAGCCGAGCAGGCCGCGCTGAATCGTTCGTTCGCGTTGGTTGAGGCGTTGCGGCACTACACCCATCGCGACGAGAGCGCCGAAACCATCGCTTGGGAAGCTGTGGAGAAGGTTCCGGGCGCCGGCAAGTCGGGGATTGGTTTCTTAGTGCTATCGAGCCCTGGCCCAGTCACTGGTGCACCCGCTGCGACTCCGGCTGCAGCGCCGAACGCGCCCACTGCGACGCCGAACACGCCTGCGCCCGCCGCAACGCCTGCTCCCGCCGCGACGCCGCCGAACGCGCCCGCTGCGACGCCTGCGGCCGCCGCGAGGCCGCCGAACGCGCCCGCTGCGCCACCAGCTCCCGCCGCGACTCCGGCGCCGAAACAGGCGCCCCGCAAGGCGCCGGCAACGCCACCCAAGCAGCCGTGACCTCGGCTCGCTCGCGCGCGCTCGGTTTGGCGCTGTTGGTAGCCGCGCTGCCCGCGTCTGCTCGAGCGGCGCAACCAGCGACCCGCGCTGGTGAGCGGCCCGCGCAATCGCTGCTCGATCGAGTTGGGATCAGTCGCGTGGAGCAGGCGCTGCGCTCGACGGATGCAAACGAGCGCGAGCGAGCGCTTTCCCGCTTGGGTACGTTCGGCACCGCGCGCTCCCTCGAACTTCTGGTGCGCGCGCTGGACGCGAACGGCGCCGCGCAGTCATCGCGCGAGCGCCTGATCGCAGTGCGCACGCTGGCGCCAAACGTACGCGTCACGGCCGTGCGCGAGTGCCTCGTGCGGGTCATGACCGGCATCAGCGCGGGCGCCGAGCGCGCGGAGCCGTTACAGGGACTTCTGCGCGACACGGCAGCGCTGGCGCTGGCCGCGAGCGGCGATGCCAGCGCGCTCGAAGCGCTGGGCAAGGCATTGCGGCAGCCGGGACGCGTCGCACAGGCTGCGGCCAGCGCACTCGCTGCTCACCCACCCGAAAATCTGAGTGCGCTCGCGCGCGCCCACTACGCGCCCACCCTCGATCTGGTGCGCGCCTTCGAAGAGCTGGGCGACGAACGCGCGTTCGAGCTGCTGCGCGACGTGGTACGGCGAGCGCTTCCTGAGCTGCAGGCTGCCGCGGCAATCGCGCTCACTCGGCTGGGAAACTTCGAAACGGTTCCGCTCGCCGAGCGCTGGGCGGAAAGTCAGAATGCAACGCTGCGCCTCGCCGCTGCCGAAATCATGGTGCTGGCCCGCGACGCACGTGCCAGCAAGCTGCTGACTCGCCTGCTGCAGGAGCCCGAGCGTCGCACGGACGTGCTCGCCCTGCTGCACGGTGTACGCGACACGAGCTTGGAACCAGCGCTGCTAGCGGCGCTCGCTGCTAGCGATCCGAGTGAGAAACCCGCAGCAATCGCGGCGCTCGCTGCTTCCGCTTCGGATCGCGGTCTCGCCGAACTGAAGAAGCTCATCGCAAATCCGGAGCTCGGGGATGCCGCCGCCTACGCGCTCAGCACCAGTCCGGCCAGGCGCGCCAACGAAGTACTACTCGAGCTCTTGACGGATCCGGCCTCGCGCCTGCGCGCCGCACGTGCCGCCACGCTGCGCGCGTTTCGCAGCGGAGACACCCCCAAACCCCTGCTTACAATGCTCGAGCGCCTGGCTGCGGCGAACAGCGCGGAGGAACGTGCGGCAGGCGCGTATGGACTCTCGCTCCTACAAAAGCAGCGCTGCCTCGCTTTCCTTTCGAGTCAGGACCCGGTGTTGGTGCAAGCCGCGGCACGAGCGGCACCATTCGTGGGAGCCGCGCGCGAAGGCGCCGATCGGCTCATGCGAGAAGCGCCAGGACCGACGCGCACTCAGCTCGCGCTGGTGCTGGTCGATGCCGAAGCGCGCAGCCGTGTCCCGCTGCGGACGCTGTTGTCGCTGCTCGAAGAAGGTGGCGCTGCGGCGCCGTTAGCCTTGTTTGCGCTCGGCAGTCGCGATCAGGTCGACACCCGCGCACGCCTGCTCGAGTTCGCAACGGCGCCCGATCCGGTGTTGCGCAGCGCGCTCGCGCTCGGCCTCGGCGAAAGTCCGAGCAAGACCGCGCGTTCGCTGCTGAGCTCGGCGTATCGCTTCGAGGCGGATGCCGATGTGCGCCACGCGCAGGTGCTCGCATTGGGAAGACGGCGCGAAGCCTCGCGCGGCTCGACCCTGGAGCTCGCAGCTCGGCTCGATCCGGACGCACGTGTGCGTGAAACGGCTCGCCTAGGCCTGTCCGGCGTACGCAGCGCGGCATTCAGCTTGGGCCGCGGGACGTTGTGGATGTCTGTGAACGCCCCAGACGGAGAGCGAGTTCCCGTCAGCTACGTCGGTGTACCTGCTGGCCTCGCTCTGCCCGTAGTTGCGGCGCCGGACGGGGCGCTCGTGCTCGCCGGGCTGCCCGAAGGCAAGGTTTGGCTACGACTTGCACTCGAGCCGAGAGAGCGCAAGGCTCGGGGCGAGGATCGCTGACATGCCATCATCCAGCGCCGACGCAAGCGCGCCCAAACAAGACCAGGCACCCACTTTCGAAGCATCCCTCGATCGCCTGAGCGCCATCGTGGAACGCCTCGAAGGCGGTGAGCTGCCGTTGGAAGAGTCGCTGCAGTTGTTCGAAGAGGGCGTACGTTTGGCTCGCGCCGCGCAGTCGTGCCTGGATCTTGCCGAGAAGCGCGTGGAGGAGCTCTTGTCCATCGGCGCCGATGGCGCGCCCATCGTGCGCGTGCTCGAGAACGGCGAGTCATGAGCTGGTTCCGGAGAAATCGAGGGGTCTCGTGAAGCGAATTGCTGAGACGGCCGCGGCGCTCGTAATCGGAAACGAG
Organism: Myxococcota bacterium; assembly: GCA_049324695.1. Taxonomy (GTDB): domain Bacteria; phylum Myxococcota_A; class Polyangia; order Polyangiales; family Polyangiaceae; genus PMG-095. The sequence continues at coordinate 34,827 of JBMOMJ010000031.1, read as the reverse complement.
CTTTTGTCCGGCAAAATTCAGGAAGCCAACCTGATCGAGCTAGCGCGCGCGTTGCGAGCTCTCGGCATTCGCCTGATCCGCGCCGTGTTCGTGCCGGACGACATCGACGTGATCGCCAATTCGGTTCGCGAGCTCAGAACGCTGGCTGACGTCGTTTTCACGAGCGGCGGAGTTGGTCCCACGCACGATGACGTTACGGTCGAAGCAATCGCGCGGGCATTTGGTGTCGAAGCAGTCATTGAACCAACCTTGGCGGCGCTGCTGCGAGAAGTGTACGGTGAGCGCTGCACCGACGCGCACCTGCGCATGGCCCTCGTTCCGCAAGGCGCCGAGCTCGTGAGCAACGCGGACGTACGCTGGCCAACGCCGCTGATAGGCAATGTATACGTGTTGCCCGGCGTGCCGGAGATCTTTCGTATGCGGCTCGATGCCGTGCGGAGCCACCTCACGGGCCCGCGGCCTCTGATATCGAAAGCCGTGTTTCTCGCGCTGGACGAGCCGGAGCTCACACCGACGCTGAACAGCGTGGTAGCGGCACATCCAGAGGTCGAAATTGGCTCGTATCCCAAGTGGTTCGACAAGAGCTACAAGACCAAGGTGACCTTCGATGGCAGCGACGAGCAGGCGGTCGCGCGTGCCGTCTCCGCATTCGTCGCGCACTTCCGAGACGATCAAGTAGTGCGCTTCGAGTAGCGCGTGAACATGCGCTCGGGGCGCGGTTCGTTCGAGCGCGTGGGTTTGCGGGCGGATGGTGGAGCGCCGGCGATGTCGGCGGCGGCCAGCGCGACCGAACCGTCAACGCCGCGTCGAACGCTTGGCACGCACACTGCTCCGCGACCTGCCATGGATTGTCGGGAACGCGCTCTCAACGGAGGCCTGGAAGGTCTCACCGATCAAGATTTGCTGGCACTCGTGCTCGGCACCGGCTGCAGCGGACAATCCGTCGCAGTGTTGGCTGCACGCTTGCTCGAGAGCGAAGGCGGACTGGCCGGCCTCTTACGTGTGTCGCCACATGGTTTGGCATCGCGACGCGGCATCGGCCCCGTCAAAGCCGTCCGTATGATCGCGGCGTTCGAGCTCGGGCGGCGCGCTCAAGTGCACGCGCGTGCAACGCCGTCCGCAAGGCTTCACGGCTACACCGAAGTCGTGGAATGGGCGCATCCGCGGCTCGCATTGCTCGATCACGAAGAGGTCTGGCTGCTAGCGTTGGATGCGAGAAATTCGCTAAAAAGTTCGCGTCGCATCGCGCAGGGCGGCGCTCACGGCTGTGCGCTCACCACACGTGATGTGCTCGGGCCAGCGCTGCGCGATGCGGCGAGTGCGATCGTGCTCGTGCACAACCATCCGAGTGGTGATCCGTCACCCAGCACAGAGGACATCAACATGACGCGAGCGCTCGCGTCGGCGTGTGAAATCGTTGGCGTGCCGCTCGTCGATCACGTCGTCGTCGCACGTGATGGCGCAAGCTCACTCTTCGAGCTCGGCGCGTTTTGAGCACCATTCACGAGACTGCGTGGGTGCGCGGCGCGCTCGAGGTCGATCGTTTTGGAAATTCGAACCGATTGCGCTACACTGCGTGCCCTAGCGCACTCTCTTCGACCGACTCTTCCCGCCTTCGTGCGAGGAAGACGGCCAAAGTAGGAGAAATCTGAACACTCGTCTCACGCTGGGCCGCTCTCGGCTCGTCGCGAAGGGACTGTTTCCGGTTCGACCCTCGGAGGATGTCCATGCTTCAAAAGAAAACTCTGGGCCAATTCGCAGCGCTCGCCGTGCTTGGCTTGGCAGCGGTACGCTGCGGCGACAGCGCTGGCACGCAGGTCGATACCGGAGGTGAAGCGGGGGCAAACACCAGCAGGGGCGGCGGCACCAATCAAAATTCACAGGGCGGCGCGAGCAACGGCGGAAGCTCTGCGAACGGCGGCTCGACGAGTCAGGGGGGCGCCGCGATGGGCGGCACCAGCGCGGGCGGCAGCTCCGGCAACACCGGCGTCGGCGGCTCGATGGGCGGCTTGAATTTCGGAATGGGCGGCATGGGCGGCAGCAATCAGGGCCAAGGCGGGCAGCCGCAAGGTGGCCGCGCATCAATGGGCGGACGCAGTAACGCCGGTGGCACCACCTCACAGGGTGGAAACGTGAACCGTGGCGGAACGTCGAACCAAGGCGGGCAGGCCGGGCAATCCGCCGGAGGAAGAGCCGCAGGCGGCAACTCGAACAGCGGTGGCGCGAACATGGGCGGCAAGAGCTCCGGCGGCGCATCCTCGGGCGGCGCAAGCATGGGCGGCAAGAGCTCCGGCGGCGCATCCTCGGGCGGCGCGAGCATGGGTGGCGCCACTTCGGGCGGCGCATCCTCGGGCGGCGCGAGCATGGGTGGCGCCACTTCGGGCGGCGCCAATTCAGGCGGCAGCGCCGGAAAGGGCGGCGCGAGCGCGGGCGGCAGCTCGGGTGCGAGTGGCACAGCGGGTGTGGGCACAGGCGGATCGACGGGCGGCGGCGCCGCGTAGAAGCGCACGAAGTCGAGCATTCTCACACGCGCGCACCTCGGAGAACGGTCGCACACCGTTCCGCGCGGGGCGAATCCCGCCTCCTTGGAGCCGGGAGGCCCCTTGGTTATCCTGCGAGGCCTATGGTGAGTGTCGAGGTTCAGTTCGCTGCGCTGACGGATGTGGGGCGCCAGCGCGAGCACAACGAAGACAACTTCTTGGTCGACAAGAAGCTCGGCTTGTTCGTTGTTTGCGATGGAATGGGCGGCCATGCCGCAGGCGAAGTGGCGAGCGCCCTGGCGGTGCGCACACTTCACGAGGAGCTGCGCAGGGAAGCCGATTTGATTCGAGACTACGCCGCGCAAAAGGGCGGCAGCGCGCGAGTCAGCAAGCGCGACATCACCAACTTGCTCGAGTTCGCGACCAACCGCGCCTCGAGCCGCGTTCACGCCGAAGCGCTGAAGGACGCCAAGAAGCGAGGCATGGGTACCACGCTCGTGGCGCTACTGCTCGCGGGCGGCCAGGCGTTCATCGTGTGGGTCGGCGACAGTCGCGTCTACCAGCTGCGCGAAGGTGCCATCTCGCAGGTTACCGAAGACCATAACGTTTACAACGAACTCATCAAGCGCAAGAAGATGTCGCGCGAGCAGGTGGAGAAGCTCGCGCAGAAGAACGCGATCACGCGCGCGGTGGGCGTGTACGAACACGTCGAGCCGGAAACGCTGGTGATCGATGTCGTAGCGGGTGATCGCTTCTTGCTCTGCTCCGATGGTCTCAGCGGCTACTACGAAGAAGATCTAGAAGGGCTCGGGCGTACTCTGTCGAATCCCGACGCCGACGCCGCGGTGCGCTCGTTGGTGGAGCATGCCAATGCACAAGGCGGCAAAGACAACATCACGGCCGTGGTGGTTACCGCCGGCGATCTGGCCTCGCGCGACGAGGGCCGTGCCAAACAGCTGCAGCTGCGACGCGACATGTTGGCGCGCATGCCGCTGTTCCGCCCGCTCGCCGAGCGCGAGCTGCTGCGCATCCTTCAGGTTACGGACGTCATCCCTTACGGCCATGGCGAGACGGTGATTTCGGAAGGCGAGCGCGGCGAAGAGCTTTTCATCGTGCTCAGCGGCAACGTGAAGGTTTGGCGCGGTGGCGCGGAGCTCGCGACGCTGGGTCCAGGCGACCACTTCGGCGAAATGGCGCTGGTGCGCAGCCAGCCACGCTCGGCGACGGTCGTGGCGGAAGGCAACAGCGAGTTGATGGTGATCCGTCGCGGCGAGTTCTTCGAGATCTTGCGCAAAGAACACCAGCTCGCGGTCAAGCTGCTGTGGCAGTTCCTGGGTGTGCTCGCCGATCGCTTGGCGGACACCAGTCGTGAGCTCGGAGAAGCCAAAGAAGAGCTCGCAGCCGAAGACATCACTCACGAGATCTTCGACGACGATGAAGACGAGGACAATCGACGCACTCTGGTAATGCCACCACCGGGCGTGGGCGACGCCTGAAAGCATGACGCGCGCTCTCGTCGCGCTCGCATCGCTCTGCGCGCTTGCCGCGTGCAAAAGACCGACGCAAAACCTCAGTGAAAGGAGCGCCGCGTCCGCGGATCGCGCGTCACCGATGCCGAGTGTGGTGATGGCACCGGTGTCGAGCGCAGCCCCGCCCAAGTCGAGCGCCGCTGCGTTGGCTCCCGCACCGTGTCGCGTTCTGCAGGTGACGGGTCGAGCGCGAGCCGGTGATGGGGCAGAGCTCGTTGCGCTCGGCGGGCTCGACGGCAAGAGTTGGTTAGAGCTCGAAGCGAACACGAAGCTCTCGGTGCGCCATGGCGCGACGGCGCGTGAGTTTGCGCTGGTCGGACCGGGACGCTTCCTCGCGTGTCGCTCCGGCCTCGAGCAGGTCCTCATCGCTGAAGGAGGCTTCGAAAGTTCACCCGGCGCAGGAGTACGGCCAGGTGCGGAGATGTGGGTTGCGACCCCGTTCGCGGCGCTGCGGTACGCCGACGGCAGCGCCGCAATCCGCGCGGACCGTGGCGCGACGCACGTGCGTGTCTCCAGCGGGCGCATCACCGTGGAGTCGACCGGCGAGAATTCGCGAAGCCTCACGTTGAGCGCTCCCAGCGAAAAACACTGGCCCTCCGCCGTCGCTCCCGCCGCGCGCCTCAAGACCTGCGAGACCGCCGCGGGCGCCGCCAAGACCAGCGCAGACGCCGTGTTGAGCGCCGCGAACACCGAGCTCGGTAAGCTAGCCGCCGCGCAACTCGCAAGCCGCCGTCGCGCGCGCGCCGAATGCCTCATCGCCGAGGCGGCCATCGAGCGCGTCCGCGACCCCGGAGAAAAAGCCCGGCTCCGCGACCAGCTCGAGCGCGCAAATCGGGCGTGGCAAGGCGTTCCAGCGATGCTCCGTTGACAGTTTCCGCCTCGCGCCGCTAGCGTCCCGGGCGGGCAACGCTGAATGATCCGCCGATTTGCGTCTCCGAGCCTCCTCGAGTGCCAAAAGCGCCGAGCCGTCGGGATAGCGGTAGCCGTCGCCGGATGGCTGGTCACAGGTCCCGTCAAAGCGGACGAGCCGCGTCGCGTCGGAGAGCCGAACGTGCTGCGCGAGCCTGGCGAGATCACGCAAGTGGTCGACGCGTTCGACGGCGACGATCCTTTCGATTTGCACTTGTCGCTCGGCTACGAGACCAGCTGGAAGTCCGCCGCGATTCGTCGCGAGACATCCATCATGCAGGCGGGGTTGACGACGGGTGATTACACATCGGCGGGGCTCAACGTCGCCGAATACAAAGAGACGACGAGTCGTTTGCTCACTCGCGCGGACATCGGCATCTATCGAGACATCGCGTTGATTGTGCGCATGCCGATCGTATTGTCCAACGAGCGCGAGCTCTCGAGCCTCGACGGCAGCGCGGGTCAACAGGCGTTGGTATTGCAAGGCGCGCCCGGCGAGCAGCTGTTTCGCCTGCCGTTCAAGTCTCCCAAGCGCAGCGGCATCGAGTACCTCGCAGTTGGCGTCGATGCCGCCATCATGAATCAGGCACGTGATCGCACCAAGCCGACCTGGGTAGTGGGCCTCGAAGGGCGCTTCAACATTTCCGAGCCAATGCACGCCTGCAACGCCAGCACCGCGGCGCTAAACGGCAGCGGCACGCAGGTGAAGTGCGCCAACATCTCCGACGTCAATCGCAACGGGGTTGCCGATGGTGGCAGCGAAGGCAACTTCAGCAGCGCGGAGCGCCCAAGCGGCGTGAGCCGAGGCGTGACTGGGCTCGAGCTTCACAGCTACGTGTCGCGCCGAGTGAAGTATGTGGAACCGTATGGCGGCTTTCGTGCGCTGTTCGAGTTCCAAAACGCGAGCAGTGATTACGGCCAAGTCGATCTCAAAGGCTCGCTGGTGAATCATCCGCCTTTGCGCGGCACCATGCTGATGGGCTTGCAAGTGATCCCCTGGGAGATTCGCGATCGCTTCCAGCGGCTCACGATGGACTTTCGCTTTACGGGAACCTACGTCTCAGAGGGGCGCGATTACTCCGAGCTCTTCGACGCGCTCGGGTCCAGCGACGCACCCACGCTGCGTAATCCCAACTACGCCGACTACATGGCTGGGCCGATGCCGAATACTTCGGTCGTAAACCCCAACTCGCGGCGCGTGTACTTCACGGGCCTCACCGACGTGCAGGCGCACGGCAGCTACACGCTGAGCACCTCGTTCACCTGGCAAGCCGGCGAGTTCGTAAAGTTCAACGCGGGGGCGGCGTACACACTCACTCAAGGCCACTACATTACGTACGATCAGGCCTGCAACCCGGACTTCAGCGGCGATCTCTCGCGATCCGGGCCGTGTCACCGCGCCAGCAGTAGCGGCGGCACCAACTCGGTGCAAGGCACCGGCATTCCGAACCCAAGCTTCCGCAAGCCCATCAACGATCCGGGCACCCGATTCCGAGTCGATGACCTGCGCCAGATCGACGCTTGGATCAACGCCACGGTAATGTTCTGATCGCGCCGTGGCTTCCCTCTTTCTGGCAGTGACGCACGCTCCGAACCGGAAGCGCGGCGTCGCCGGACTGGCCGCAGCAGCGCTGCTCAGCGTGTGCAGCGTTGCCCGCGCCGAACCGGTCCCGGCGGTCACGCACGCCGAGCCAAACGCACAGCCCGAGCCGAGCGCACCGGTCACGCACGCCGAGTCACGCGCACAAGCCGAACCGAGCGCAGCGGTCACGCACGCGCAGCCGAGCGCGGAGGTCGCCGTGCGTCATACGCAGGTGATCGAGAGCGCTCCAGCGAGCAAGCTGCCACCCGATCCCGAAGCGCTCGCATTAGCGGCCAAGATTGACGCGATCGTCTACGAGGCCGTCCAGGATCTCGGCCTCGACGTCGATATCTCGCAGCGCGCGTCGCGCAACGAACGCGAAAGCGACGACGAGCTCTTGGCGAGTGCCTCCGAAAGTTGGGTGGTTGCGCCTCGCCTCGAACGAAAACGCGGCGCGTGGCTGCTGCGCATCATCGCTGTCCCGCCTGGCTCACGCGTGCTCTACACCGCAAGCCAGATCATCGAGAGCGAGGGTCTCGAAAAACGCGTCGTGCTCATGATGCGCGACTTGGTCGAAGCAGCGCGCGGCGCCAAGCCTGCTTCACCTTCCAGTGCGCCAACGCCACATACAGCCGCCGCCGCACAGCCAACCCAAGCGGCGCACTCACCCGGCCGCGCCATCCTCGCAGTGAACTCGGCGGTGCTCGGCGGCTTCGTCGGCTACTCGTTGCAGCGTGCCAGTGGCTCGACCGATGATCGTTTGACGTATCCACTCGCGGCGCTCGGCGCAGGCGTGGGCCTCGGCAGCGCCATGTTGGTTGCCGAAGAGTGGGACATCGAAGTCGGTGACGCCTGGTTTCTCTCCGCTGGCATGTTGTGGCCAACGCTATCTGCGTCGCTCATCGCCCGCGGCTATTCCGTGAGCCGTGCAAACGGGTACGCCTACGGCCTGCTCGGCGCAACCGCAGGAATCACGCTGGCAACCACGGCGCTCGGTTTCGGCCACGTCAGCGACGGCGGCGCAGCACTCGCGCATTCTGGCGGCGTGTTCGGCACTCTCGTGGGCGGCCTGATCGAGCTCTCCATCGAAGGCGAAACCGATCTGCGGCCGCGCCTCGGCATGGGTTACGGAGCGGGAGCCGGCGTCGTCGTGGCAGGCGCTATTGCCACGCAGGTATCCCTCTCGCCCTCGCGAGTCTTGATGATCGATCTCGGCGCAAGCCTCGGCGCGCTCACCGGCGCTGCAGCCGCAAGTCCACTCTTGCTCGTCGACGAAAGCGCCGCCAGCAGTCGCAGCCGCAACCGGCTCTGGCTCGCAAGCGTCGCTGCGGGAACGCTCGTAGGTGGCGCTGCCGGCGCATGGTTCACGCGCTCGAGCTCGTCCGTTGCGCGCTTGCCAGCGCTGCCCACCGCCGGCATCGTCGCCGTCACGCCCGAAGGAGAGCCGGCCTACGGCGGCGGCATCGTTGGACGGTGGTGACCGAAAACCCTAAACGCGAGCTCACCATCACACCGGAAATCGCCGGCGCGCGCGTCGAGCGCATCGTGATGGAAACGCTCGACTGCACACGCAGCGAAGCGCGAGCTCTGTGCGCAAACGGCCACGTGCGTCTCAACGGCCGTCGCGCCACGAAAGGCGATCGCACCCAAGCCGGAGATCACATCGAAATCAGCGCGCCCGAAACCTGGGTCGTAGCGGAACCCGAGCAGCCACTCGATGTTCGACTCGAACGCCCGGATCTCGTCGTCGTTTCCAAACTCGCCGGCATTCCCACGGTGCCCCTCGCTCCAGGCGAACGCGGCACGCTCGCCAACGCTCTCGTCGCACGCTACCCCGAAATGACCAGCTTCGGTTACGCCGAGCGCGAACCCGGACTCGTGCATCGCCTCGACACCCAAACTTCAGGCCTGCTCGTCGCAGCGCGCAACCCCGAAAGCTTCGACGCCCTCGTCACAGCTCTGCAAAACGGCTCTCTCCAGAAGCGCTACCTGGCCGTCGTCAGCGCCCACGACCTCCCCGACAGCGGCAGCATCGAAGCTTCGCTAGAACCCGATCCGCAACACAAAGGTCGCGTCGCCATCGCACGCGCCGACGCCCGCTACCACCGCTTCTGCGTCACCCACTATCGCGTGGTCACTCGCGGCCCGCGTTTCGCACTCCTCGAGCTCGACGCCTCCCCCGCCTTCCGTCACCAAATTCGCGCCCATCTCGCATCCATCGGGCACCCGATTGCTGGCGATCCTCTCTACGGCGGCGAAGCCACGCCCCTGCTCGGCACACGCCACGCCCTGCACGCGAGCTCCCTCTCCTACGCAGGCGACGCACTCGTGCCCGCCTTCGCCGTGGACGACCCAGCGCCTCCAGACTTCGCAGCGCTCGTCGCGAGCAAGTGAACCCTGGCGCGGCGTCGCACTACGATGCGCGCCGCGTGCCGCGGTAACGCAGCTCGACGAGGCCCATGGGAGCAGCAGCGTTGGCGCGCTCTCGTGCTTGCTTGACGAGATCGTGATGCGGCGATAGCGCGCAGGCCGGATCGGTCGCGCTCGCGTCAGCTGTCAGAGCAAAGGCTTGGCAGCGGCAGCCGCCGAAATCCTGAGTGCGGCGTTCGCAGGTCTTGCACGGCTCCGGCATCCAGCTTTCGCCGCGGAACGCTCGAAATGCTTCGGAGTCCCACAGCTCCGCTAGGGAGTGATGCTTCACGTTTTCGAAGTGAAGGCCGGGCAAGGTGTGAGCGAGGTGACACGGCAGCGCCTGTCCTTGAGGCGTGACGAGAAGGTAACGTTGACCCCAACCACCCATGCAGGCTTTGGGGCGATCCGAATAGTAGTCGGGCAGCACGAAGAGAATTTCCATGCGGCCTTCGAGGCGTTTTTTTTCGGCGCGAGCGATGGCGCGCGCGGCTTCGAGCTGTGCGGCGCTCGGGAGCAAAGCTTCGCGGTTGAGCAGCGCCCAGCCGAGGTACTGCGTGTTGGCGAGCTCGAGACGATCGGCGCCGAGCGACTCCGCCAGCGCGATGATTGGCGCGACTTGGTCGAGGTTCTCGCGGTGCAGCACGACGTTGAGTGTGAGGGGAAAGCCGAGCTCCTTGATCCAACGCGCCACTTCGAGTTTTTGCGCGTGGCATGCCATTCCGGAAATGCGATTGGAGTTCGACTCGCGCGGATCCTGCAGCGAGAGCTGCACGGCGTTGAGGCCGAGCTCACGCAGGCGCGCCAAGCGTTCGCGTTCGAGTGGCACGCCGCTCGTGATCAGCGATGTGTAAAGGTCGAGCTCGTTGGCGCGACGGACGAGTGCCTCCAGATCGTCTCGCAGGAGCGGCTCGCCGCCGGTGAAGTTGACTTGCAGCGCGCCGAGTTCGGCGGCTTGCGTCAGCACGCGCAGCCAAACCTCGGTGGTGAGCTCGTCACGTCGCGCTTGGTAGTCGACCGGATTCGAACAATAGGGACAGCGCAGCGGGCAGCGATACGAGAGCTCGGCGATGAGGGTGTAAATGCGATCCGGCGCCGCCGGAGCGCTGTCCGTCACGGCCCGAGCCCTTCGATCAGCCCTCGCGCCGCGAGTGTGCCGAGAAACGCTTCGACGTGAGCTTCGAGCGCGCTGGTGTCACCTTGCGCAAACTGCTCCCGCAAGCGCTGCACGATTTCCTCGAAGGTGAGCTCACCCGTGCACAACGTGAGAATGGCGCCGCCGGTTGCGTTCAGCTCCAGGCCCTTCTCCGGGTAAATCAGCACATGCTTCTGAGTTTTGGGATCGACGCGCAGCTTGGCCTTGGAAGCCAATTTGGGGCGCGCCGAAGCAGCGATCACGAAGCGCTCCGTTGCTTCTGATTTTCGGCCTGCACGCAGTCGAGCAAGTGCCACAAGATTTCCGTCTTGCGGATCAGCGCGTTCACACAGCGATGCTGCAGCGCATAGGTGTTGGCATGGCTCACGACGAACTCGATGGCTTCCAACGAATCACGCCGCGCGCGCGTCACGCGCGAACGGAAGTAGTCGAGCGTCTCTTGCTTGACCCACGGATAGTGACGTTCCCACGCCAAGATGCGTTTGCTCATCAAGTCAGGCGCAAAGAACTCGGTTAGCGACGAAGCTACGGCTTCGACCAACGAGCGCTCACGCACGAGCTCGACGTAGCCGTCGCAAGCGAAACGCACCCCAGGCAACACCGCGCGGCAGCTCGCGGTGAGCTCGCGATCGAGGTGCACGCCGTCCGCCAAACGCAGCCACAGCTCGAGGCCGCCCTCGCCTGCCTCGTTGCCATCGTGATCGTGGATGCGATGAATCCACATGCGACGAAACGCGGGATCTTCGGATTTGGACAGAATCAGCGCATCTTTGATGGGGATGCGCGTTTGATAGTAGTAACGGTTCAGGACCCAGCACTGCAGCTCCGTCATCGAGAGCCGACCTTCGTGCATGGCGATGTGCACCGGGTGCGCGTCATGGTACCGGCTCTCCCCCTCACGACGTAGCCAATCCACGAACTCGTCACGCGGAAGCGGGGCGCGCAGCGCGTCCACGTCAGTCACAGCGAAAACTCCAGGCCATCTTCGGCCACTTCGACGCCCGCTGCGCGCACCTCAGCGCGCTCCGCCGAGTCGTCCCGCAAAATGGGGTTGGTGTTGTTGATGTGGATGAAGAGCTTGCGCGCGGCGCGCACACTACTCAAAAATGCGAGGCTTCCGTTCGGGCCGCTGAGCACCCAATGCGCCATGTCCTCGGCGTAGCGCGTGCCCACGCTCAAGGCGACCAGCTCATCGCGCCGCCAGAACGTCCCGTCGAAAAAAACTGCGTTCGCGCCAGCAACACATTCGTTGACGCTCTCCGAGGGGCCCGCCACACCGGATACGTAGGCGAGCACACCACCAGTGCGTTCGTCCTCGATGCGCAACCCGACGTTGTCTTCCGGACTCGGCGCGGAACGCGCGTGCAAGGGCGGCTTGCCAGGAACCGGCAAGGAAGTCAGCGTCAAACCACTCGCGCGGCCGTCGGCAGTGAGCAATGGCATGCGCTCGCCGAGCAGCAACGGGTGCCAGCGCAGCTGCCCCTCGAAGCGCTCGAGCGTCGGATAAAAAGCGTTGTTCTCGACGAAGCCACGACGCACGGCCGCGGTGGCGTACACGTTCAATCGCTGGGATTCGCGCAGCGACAGAAGGCCCAAGCAGTGATCGAGATCGCCGCTCGTGAAAATCACGCCGGAAAGCGGCGTATCGCGCAGAGCACGCGGGTGCAGCGGCGCAAAGCTCTCGATTTGCGCCCGGACTTCCGGCGAGGCGTTCAACAAGAACCAGTCAACACCGTCCGCACTCACCGCGACGGACTCCTGCGTCCGCGCTTTGGCAGCTATGGTCCCGTTGCGTACGCCGCGGCAGTTTTCACAACCGCAGTTCCACTGTGGAAAGCCACCACCTGCCGCCGACCCGAGCACCCGGACGAACACGCGTTACCTTTCTCCGGATGGCGGCCGCGCCGCTCTCAAATGCCGTCGAAGTCTTCTTGGTACGATCCGATCTCAGCGTTCATGTCGATTTCAACGAACGACGGAAGCTCCCATACCATGACGAAATTCTCCGAGTTTGAGGCGCAGAAGGTGCCTCCTCGATATCCCATGCGACTCCTGGACGGTCAAGCTGCGTCAGCGGCTTGAGCAGGCGAAGCAACGGCGAAGCGCGCGGAAACTCGCGCCGTGGCGCGGCTGCGCGTCGCCTCAGTACTCGAAATTTGAAGGATAGCTATCAGCTCGCGCACGAGACGCGCACATGCCCCAGCGCTCGGTAGATTGGGTCGCAAGACCGCCACGCGCTCGTCGACGCGGCGACCGCGTTGCCAGCTCGCACCGCGCGGCAGCGCGCGCTCCGCGGCCGAGCCCTCGCGCAGCCTCACGAGGACGAAAGGTTCCGCAACGTGACCTGCGAGACTCGAACAGAATTCCACGCCGAGCTCGATGCTCGTCAAACCTTCCAGCGCGGCGCTGAGGCGCACCATCAAGCGCAGCTCGTCCGGTTCCTGGCTTCCGTCGGGGATGCGCGCCCAGGCGACCACTTTGCCGCCCGCCATGCCGAGCAGGCGCCGCTTGATGCGCGCGAGCACCGGACGCGCCGCGCGCACACGCTCCACTGGCAACGCCGAAGCGCGCGCGCAGCCGAACACCGGCAAAAGCGATGTGGCGCTCAATGACAACGCGAGCGCGTGATACGGAGAGTGCGGCGCGAGCAAGACTGCACCGCTGGCAAAGCCGCCGAGCAACACCAGCAACGTCAACGCACCCGACAGCGTTCCCGCATCGAACCAACGCGCGCGCCGAAGCGCAGCGCGCCCAGTGAAGGCTTCAGCGTCGGTGAGCACGAACCAGTGGCCCGGACCGCGCGGCTTGTGCGCAGCGACGGGAGAGCGCAGCCACGCGAGCGTCAAGGCGGCGAGCAGCAGCAACGCGGCAAAGTTTGGATGATCGCCGAGCGCACCCACCAGCGCGGCGGCACCGAGCGCAGCGCCAGCCAGCGCCGCGCGCAGCGGCAACGGCAACTTCACCAGCGCGCGCAACTCGGCACCGGCAGCGCGCGCGTCCGCGCCCGAAAAGCGCGCCTTCAGCCAGACCAACAGCGCATACGCAGCGGCCACCGCCAACGCCGAAAGTGCGAAACCCGCGCGCTCGGCGGGCAACTCGACCGAAACCACACGCGCAGCGCGCTCTGCAGGCAAGTCGCTGGGTGGCGCGGGAAGCCCCTCGAACGACTTGGGATCGGTAGCTACGCGCCAAAGCGCCGGTTCACCGCGCGCTACGTGTGGACGCACGACCTCCAACTCGACTTTGCCGTCCGCGTGACGCACCGACGCCAGAAACGCGCTGCCGAGCGCGGCGTCGTCGGCATCGGAGCCCTGCGATAAAGTGGGTGTGACGCGACCTTCCGGCAAACGGAAAATCACCTTGGCCACATCGATACCGTCACCAAAGCGCGGCCCGATCCACTCTACCTCTGCGGCCGTGCCACGCCGGCGAATTCGATCACGCGCTAGCAACGCCGTCCGGTACGCGAAGCGGAACGTATACGTGCCGGTGAACAACCCCTTCTCGCGCTCGATCTCGATGTGCAGCGTGCCGTCATCCTGGCGGGCAATGTTGAGCGGGATGGGCGCCGGAACGCCGTAGCGCACCACGGGCGTTGCGGTCGCTTCGGGCTCGAGCTCGGCGTCGGGATCGGCACCCGCAATCTCGAAGCTCTTCAGCGGTCCCCCGCGCACCGAGAGCACCAGCTCCTGAGAGATCTTGGCTGAGCCGCGCGCATCCACATCGACGACGGCCGTGTGAGACTTCACCCGAGTCTCGAGCCACGCCGCGTTGGCGAGCGAAGCCGCTGCGAGCGATGCAGAGGCCGCCAGCGCTGCGATGAGTCCGCGAAGGCTCATGTAGGCCGCATACCTACATGCCTAGGTCTCAGTCGGGCAAGAAAGGCGGGAAACGCCGGCCCGGAGACCTGAGCCGGGCGCGATCAGCAGCTCAGGGTCGCGCGGATCAGCAGCTTCACGGCTGCTCCTCCGGCACCTTCTCGAAGCTCGGGCCGCTCTTTCCCATCGCGATGAGCGCCGGCAGCACACCCGCGATGTCCTCGAAAGCTTGGCGCGGAACACGAATACTGGCGTTCACTCGCAAGCCGGCTCCGCTCGGGACGTGCTCGACGCGCGAAATCCACGGCGACTTGCCGTGATTGGGAGCACGCGCCAGCGCTGCCTCACTATCGAAGTCAGCCGCGCGGGCAAGCGACGCAAAGCTCGCGAACAGCGCCTCCAGGCTGAAGAACCCGCTGCTAATGGCAGGCTTCTCCTTGAGTGGTGCGAGCTCGGCCACGTCACGCAGCTTGCCCTCGCGACCCGCGCGCGCGGTCTCGAGCGCCCCGATAGCGGCCTTCTCCTCAGCCGCGAGCCCGAACCAGGTGTGCTCGCCGTCCGGCACCAAAACGAGCGAAGCCACCATCGGCTTCTTGGAGTCTTTGATGCCCTTCGGGAGTCCCTTCTTCTCCGAAACCTTGTCGAACAACGCGGGCGGCAGCTCGATGATGAACTCCGTCGCGCGAGTCGGAAAGCCTGCCACCTTCACGACCTTGTGGCGCAACTTGGGCAGCGGAATCGTCTCGTTCGGCAGCGCCTTCTTCAGAAGCTTCGCCGTTTCGCGATCCGCCAGCAACGCCTCGGCGTCAGTCAACAACTTGAAAATCTTGTCGGCGCGCGTCTCCGACACGCCAACGCGCCACCCGAGGTTGCTGGCAAACAGCCCCTGCATCGTGATCTCTTTCGGAGGCGGCACAACGCCGGCCACGTGTGCGCCGCCCACGAATAGCGAGCTCAGCGAATCAATCACGCTGCGAACGCGGCTGCGATACGTCGTCGCGGCCTTGTGCTGCTCGAGAAACGCATCCGCAATTTCAGCCAGCGGCGTCGTCAGCTGAGCCAAGCGCTTCGGATCGAGCCCGACGCCGTATTGTCCGCTCACCGAGGTGCGCGGCATGTCCCAGAAGACATCCGGCGGAACCACAGAGCGCCGCCCAGCGTCTTGGAGCAGCTGCGCAACGAACGCCTCGTCCTTGGCAAAGCCGAAGGAGTAGCCGAGATCCAACGACTTAGCGTTCTCGTCGAGCCGCGCGGAAAGCTCGAACCCGTCGAGTTGCATCGCGAGCGTCTTCAGCTCACCTGCAAGGCCGTATGCCGCATCAGCCAGCGCGCGGTCGAGGCGCGGCGAGTCCGTCTGCAACTGCCGTAACCCCATCCCAACCAACAGCGGAAGTGCACCGATCTCCTGAGCGTAGCGGCGCTGCAACGGCCCTGGCTTCAACGCCAGGTGCAAGTCGCGCCCGCGAAAGTCTTCACGTGGCAAACCGCGCGTAGCATACGGCAGCAGCTCTTCCACGTTCTGCCAGTTCGCGCTGCAAACCAGCCTTGCCGGCGCGCTGCCAGCGGCGGCTGAGATCGCGCAGAAGACGTCATCGCTGAGCGGAACTCGATACACCGAAGGCGAGACCCGCGTCGCTTCGTAGCCTTTGTCTTTCGCCGCCGAAAGCGCGCTCGCAATCGAACTCAAACCCACCGACACGACGTACTGCGGAGCCGCCACCTTTTCGCTCGAATGTCGATCGAGCACCGCGGCGACCTCCAACGGAGCGTCCCACGCGACCACGTCTTTCAACACCTGCGCATCCGACGGCAGCATGTCGGTGACGCGCAGTGGAAAACCAGACCAGTTGGCAAGCGTCTCCACGAACGAGCGCGGCCGCGCCAAGCGACCCAGCGCGACGAGATCATCGGGAGCAGCGACAGGCGACAGATCTGGCGCGGCTTCGCCTTCCAGCGCGCTGCCCGGCTTGGTCGCGGCCTGGTCTGGCGCTACCGCCTGCGGAGTCTTCGACGCGCAACCAACGCCTACGAGCAACCAGAGCGCAAACGCAGCTTTTCGCATTTTTTGCGCGACTCTAGCCTGCGTGTGCCCTGAATGGGTCGACTTTCGCGCACCTACACAAGGCTCGCATTGCTAGCGAGCGTTCATCTGCGCTCGACCTGCGACGGCTGAAGCCCGTGTTTGCGCTGCGAACAAAAAACGAACGGCGGGCCTTTTGCGGAACCCGCCGTTCGATGGCGATTCGGTTTGCTTCGAATCAGTTCGCTTCTTCGAACTCGGCGTCGATAACGTCGCCCTTCTTACCGCCAGCAGCGCCAGCATCGTTGCTGCCGCCCGGAGCCGCGCCGCCCGGCGCTGCACCCGGAGCACCCGCGCCGCCTACAGATTCATACAGCTTGGCGGCCATCGCGTGTGCTTCCTTCTCGAGACGCGCGAGAACGTCTTGCACCTTCTCGTCGTCTTGCTTCTCGATCGCAGCGCGACCTTCCTTGATGAGGTTCTCGACCGCCGCCAGATCCACGCCCTGCAGCTTGTCCTTGTTGTCGGCGATCTGGCGCTCGAGCGTGTAACACATGCTGTCCAGCTTGTTGCGACGCTCGATTTCGTCACGGCGACGCTTGTCTTCCGCTTCGTGAGCCGCCGCGTCCTTCACCATGCGGTCAATCTCTTCCTGATTGATGCCGCTGGAGGCCGTAATGGTGATGCGCTGATCCTTGCCTGTAGCGAGATCCTTCGCGCCCACCGACAAGATGCCGTTGGCGTCGATGTCGAACGTCACCTCGATCTTCGGCATGCCACGCGGAGCCGGCGGGATGCCCTCCAGGTGGAACTTGCCGAGCGTGCGATTGTAGCGAGCCTCAGCGCGCTCACCTTGCAGCACGTGAATCTCCACGCTGGTCTGGTTATCGCTGGCAGTCGAATAGATCTCCTTCTTCTGCGTCGGAATTGTCGTGTTGCGCGCGATCATGGTCGTCATCACGCCACCCAGCGTTTCCACGCCGAGCGAAAGCGGGGTGACGTCCAGCAGCACCACGTCTTGCACGTCGCCCGCCAACACGCCGCCTTGCACCGCCGCGCCGATGGCCACCACCTCGTCCGGATTCACGCCACGGTGAGGCTCCTTGCCGAAGAACTTCTGCACGGTCTCCTGCACCAGCGGGATGCGCGTCGAACCACCGACCAGCACCACCTCGTCGATGTCGCTGGCCTTCTTCTTGGCGTCATCCAACGCGCGGCGAACCGGCTCCATCGAGCGCTCCACCAGCGGGCGAATCATCTGCTCCAGCTTGGCGCGCGTGAGCTGCTTCGAAAGGTGCTTCGGGCCGCTCGCGTCCGCCGTGAGGAACGGCAGATTAATCGCCGTTTCCTGCTTCGTGGAAAGCTCGATCTTGGCTTGCTCCGCCGCGTCTTTGAGACGCTGAATCACCATCTTGTCCTTGGACACATCGATGCCGGTGTCCTTACGGAACTCGGCCGCGAGCCACTCCATGACCAGGTGGTCGACATCGTCGCCACCGAGGTGCGTGTCGCCGTTGGTGGAGATCACCTGCACGACATTGTCGCCCACCTCGAGGATCGAAATATCGAACGTACCACCACCGAAATCGTAAACCGCGATGACCTCGTTCTTCTTCTTATCGAGGCCGTACGCGAGCGCCGCAGCCGTGGGCTCGTTAATGATGCGGCGAACCTCGAGACCGGCGATCTTGCCGGCATCCTTCGTGGCCTGACGCTGCGAATCATTAAAGTACGCCGGGACCGTGATGACGGCCTCCGTCACCTTCTCGCCCAGATAATCCTCAGCCGCCTTCTTCAGCTTGAGCAACACCTTCGCGCTCACCTCGGGCGGCGCCATGGCCTTCCCGCGCGCCTCGATCCAAGCGTCGCCGTTCTTGCCCTTGGAAACCTTGTACGGAACACGTGAGGTCTCCTTTTCGACCTCCTCGAAGCGGCGCCCGATAAAGCGCTTGGCTGAGTAAACCGTGTTCTCCGGGTTGGTAACGGCCTGGCGCTTCGCGATCTGCCCGACCAAAACCTCACCCTTGTCGTCCCAAGCGACAACGGACGGCGTGAGACGTGAACCCTCTTCGTTCACGATTACCTTGGCCTCCTTGCCTTCCATTACCGCCACGACGCTGTTGGTCGTGCCGAGATCGATTCCGATGATTTTGGCCATTTTCTCTGTTCTCCCTACTCCGCGCCGAGCCCGGCTGCTTACGGCTTCGGCGATTTCGTCAACGCTCAACTAGGAGGTTTCGGGTGCCAACATAACCACGTCGATCCGCCGGTCAACCGCCGAAGTGACGCACGTGTGCACGCCCCTTGGAGCGTGCTCGGAACGCCGAACGCCACTGGAAAGCGGGGGCAACCAACAAAAACACCTCGGAACACGCGCCGGCTATTGACAGGGCCGCAGGGAACGCTACTTTCCCGCCCCTCATTCCCGGGGCCGTAGCTCAGCTGGGAGAGCGCCGCGTTCGCAATGCGGAGGTCAGGGGTTCGATCCCCCTCGGCTCCACTTCATAAGTACCTGAAGCCTCAAGGCTATCTCCGGCGAGGCCGAGGGGGCCCGCGCAGTATCCCCTGTTGGATGAAGCTTCCGCTCGCGGGCTAGGTGCCGACGTTGCGCAGCCCGAAGCGCGCGACGAGCGGAAGCCGAAGAGCAACTTGTCGTCGCCGGGGCGCGGCGCGTCCTCGTCGGGAGACGCACGTTAAGACTGATTGTGCGCCGTCCGCAGGACTGCGCGTTCGTGTTCCGCAGCGGCGATCAGCGTGGCGGCATCAATACGCCGCTTGAAACGCAAAATCGCACCTGGAATCTCTCCGTCGTCGCATGCGAGGGACTCGTCGATGCAGACGATGAGCGGGCGAGTGGCGGCTCCTCGCAGCGCGCCAAGCTTTGAACGCAGGTACTCCGGTGTGTAGAAGCCAACAACTTCGACCAGAGCGAGAAATCCGTCCGGATGGCGCAACGTGAAGTCCGGAAAGAAGGAGCGGCCACCGATGGAGATTGCGTCGGACTCGCGCACGAGCGTCCACGGCGTTCCAAGCCTTCGGATGTCGCGAGCAAGTGCGCGCTCGACGGCGCTATCAGCATCCCTCGGAAGCTTGTGCGTTCGAGCGATCCGGTCGCACGCGTCGATCCGAACGAGCATGGGCTCGCCCCCGAGTACACAGCGCGCTTCGAGCCGAAAGCCGGCGGTGGCTACCACTGCCGGAAAGAACGACGCGAGCGCGAAGCCGTACTTCGTGGTGTGGCGCAGGATCGACAGCGGCCCGGAGACATCGAGGCGCGTGCCGTTCTGGCAGACCGAGTACGTGCACAAGAGTGACGCAAGCTTCGCGAAACGAACCACGGCGCGAACATGCTCGCGGACCTCTACACGAACTTGCTCGGAGCGAACCAGGAGGCCCTGCACGAGTGCCAGGTTGTACGCCTCGACGAGCTCGCCGGCGTTCAGGGGTGTTTTGTCCGCGACGATCTTTCGGCGTGACGGCCGATCGGCGAACAAGGCGTGCTCAACGGCGTCGACCGTCAGGGATAGCCGCTGGGCGGCGCTCGCAAGAGCCAGCCCACGATTGAATATTTCCTCGCGTGCCGCCTCCTCGAAAGTGACTCTGCGAACGTGCCCGGGCTTGGCTACCGCATCGACTTCCGTTGTGAATCGTCGGACGAGCACGTGGGCCACTCCGTCCGCGACGCGCTTGGCGGCGCCATGCTCGCGGGCGATCGCTCGCGCTAAAGCCGGAAGTTCCGCGTCGCGTTCGCCGACCGTTCGCCCCACGAAGGCGTCGCACGCTATTGCGACTTTCTGCACCCAGACCTCGTCGCGCGGTGTGAGATAGCGCGGCGCTGCGCGGCCCGGATGGTTCTCATGCGACGTGACGAGGAGCAGATGGACCGGTAGCAAATCGCCTCCTGCGGGCGCGCGTGCGCGCCTCGTCGGTGCTGCCCAAGGTGACGAGCTCGTAGGCTAGCGCACGCTTCCCTTCACTTGGGCGCAAGATTCGCCCAATGCGTTGCATGTGCTCACGCGCTCCGAGCGCTCCTGCAACGATGATCGCGACATTGGCTTCTGGCACGTCAACACCCTCATTCAAGACGCGCGCGCTGCAAATCGCTCGAACCCGACGCTCGCGAAAGTCTTCAAGGATGGTCTCGCGTTCCTTTCGGGAGACGTCGGCCGTGATCACCGGAACCAAGACGTCCGCCGAAATAGCGTACGCGGCATCCGCCGTCGCCGTAAACAACAGCGTTCGGTCAGCACGATGACGAGCGAGCAGCTCCCGAACGGCCACGCGCTTGGCTCGCGGAAACGCTGCGAGTTCGGAAGCTCGATGCATCGCGCTCAGTACTTCGCTTCCGCCGGGCATACTCGCGATTGCTCGCACCACGCTGAGCCAATCGGCGTCCGGATTCGTTCGTAGGACCTCGCGTCGCAGCGTCGTAAAACGTGCCATGTCCGTGTTGTAGGCCCTACGTTCCTCGGCGTTGAGCGTGACGGGAATGCGCACGATCTCTAGGGGCGCGAGGTCCTTCCCCGCGAGATCCGCGATCTCGAGCTCGAACACGACCGGCCCAATCAAGTCGCTAAGTCGCTCGGCAGCTGGCGTACCCGGCGTAGGTGGCGTCGGAGGACGCGAGTAGGCACCAGCACGAGCGTACTCACACGCGCGTAGGCTAGCGCCGCGCACGCGACACGCGTCTTCCCGCTACCTGTTGGCAGCGCAATAATTCCTCGCCTCCCGAAGCGGTGGAACGCGGCGAGCGCCTGTTCTTGATAGGGGCGAAGTGACGGCGGTGCAGGTGTCTGCTCAATGGCACGAAATCCGCTGCAAAGCTGGTCGTCGACGGCCAGCCCGCGCTCGCGTGCCGCCTGAATTAAGGTCGCGTACTTGTAGGCCGGCGCGCGATGAAACCCGGTACGCTCGTCGAAACGAAGCGCCCCGCGAAGGGCGCTTACCTCTCCGTCGAGCCGAAGCGTGCCGCGATCGAACGTGAGACGTATCGATTCCATTCGCATCGGCTATCGCAAGCGTCGTGCCAGCGCGAACGGCCGCAATTTGCGGCTCACCCACGCCTCCGAGTGCTGGCGAAGCCTGGCGGGCGCCGGCCACCGCCAGACGACGATGGTCGCGAAGCGCGTTTGCTATGGGGATCTCATCGATCGCGCCAATAGCAAAGACTCGCCGGCGCGTGCGATGGCGATGACAGTCACCGTGTCTATCGTCGCGCTTGGCGATGCCCGACTTCGAAGGCCGCGCGGGCGGATTCAAACTTGGGGGAAGAGGCAGCAATCTCCGGAGCAGCGGAGCCGACGCCACCGTCAAGGGCCGCGCTCAAGGGCACGATGGAGCAAAGCGCGACGTCGTCGCGAGCGAGCGCAGCCGAGCGACAACGGGCGAAGGTTTGCGCCGAAGGCACCGGATGCAAGCG
The DNA here is from genome assembly GCA_049324695.1 of Myxococcota bacterium. Lineage (GTDB taxonomy): Bacteria > Myxococcota_A > Polyangia > Polyangiales > Polyangiaceae > PMG-095. The sequence goes on along the minus strand of JBMOMJ010000031.1, from coordinate 13,505 downwards.
TTCGTATCGAGCAGATATCTCACGGCTCGGACACAAGCATCGGCCGGGGACGTGATCCTACTTTTTCTTGCGCGGACGCTTTGACTCGAGGCGCTTCACCTCAGCCTCGAAGTCGCTCTCGAACTCACAGTCTTGACGCACACGGAACTTGTCGTACTGCTCCTCAGCGAGGCCCTTGGCCACTTCGGCTGAGACTTTTCCGGCATTCGCGAGCACCTCGTACTCGTTGAATTGCAGGAAAGCGTCCAGCTTGCTGACCCAGTCGGCCATCTTCATTGGGATTTGCCGTGCGGCCTGGTTCTCGGCGTAATCGAGGTACATTGACACGATACGCTCGAGCTCCTTGATCTCGCGCTCGATCAGGTAGTTCTTTGCAACGCTGACGTCGCTCTTGAGGATTTTGCCGCTCGGGGAGTTCTTCCAGGTCGTGAGCCCCATCGAGGGCTTGTTCGAGTCAGCCCGCTCGGCAATTAGTTCGGCAGCGGTCTTGCCAGTAACCGCCCAGTGCAGCTTGTTCTGCACCGTCTTAAAGAAGGTCTGCGTCGTCTCGGAGTGCTTGTCGTAGTCGATGCTGCACTGCTCGTAGATATCGGTGATCTTCAGGTAGAAACGGCGCTCACTCGCGCGGATCTCACGGATCCGCTCCAGCAACTCGTCGAAGTAGTCCTTGCCGAAGCGCTTGTTCAGCTTCAGCCGCTCGTCGTCGAGCACGAAGCCCTTGACGATGAACTCGCGCAGAGTCTGGGTCGCCCAGATGCGGAACTGCGTGGCCTCAGCGCTATTGACCCGGTAGCCGACCGAGATGATCGCATCGAGGTTGTAGAACTCGATCTCGCGCCTAACCTCGCGATTTCCTTCGCGTTGAACTCTTAGAAATTTTCTAAGAGTTGAATCCCGCTCCAGCTCAGCGGACTCGTAGATCTCCTTGAAGTGGTAGCTGATGGTCGGAATTTCGACGCCGAACAGCTCGGCGATCCGCCTCTGGTCGAGCCAGAAGGTCTCGGACTCGTAGAGCACCTCAACCCGCACGGTGTCATCCGCCGTGCGGTAGAGGATCAGCTCGCCTTCCTTCGGAGGCTGCTCCATCACAGTTGCCGATCCGGCGCGACGAACTCTTGCTGTCGGCGGGCCGCGGGCGCCTGATCACTACGCCAACGACTGAATGCTATTCGTCGATCGACCCGGAAAGACATTGGCGCCGCTCGCCAGCCTAGCAGAGTCGAACAGAGCGTCACACCGCCTCATGCCTGTAGCTCTTGCCTCCGTCTAGAGCCATGAGCCCCTGCGCTGAGCAGGACGCAGAGCCCGGTGGCGCCACCTACTCGCCCACGGGCAGTGCCGCCTTGGGCGCGAGCCGCGGGCGCGCCTGCAACCGAACCCACTACCGCGCATGTATGTGCTTCTCACGCCGCGAGCGAGATCCGCAGAGGGGCACGAGACCTCGTGGTACAGCAGTCGTTGCGCCCCAGCGATTTCAACCTCGACACAGCAATGCGCTGCCCTCTCACGGCTGCCGTCTCTTCCTCTCGCTCCGCGCCAGCGCCGCCTCAAACGCGTACGTCAGAGCCCACACCGAGGCCCCCTCCTGAACCGTCGGCCCACGCCGCTCGGCGCCGGAAATATTGCGCGGCCGCCCCTTCCTGGCGCAGTTCACGCAGAGCAGCGACTCGTTTTCGTGGGAATTTCCCGTGCTCGGTGCCGTTGCGAGGGATTCGATCCCCTCGGCTCCACTTCATAAGTACCAGTAGCTCTTAGACAATTCAGATCGCCCTCAGTTTCCCGCGTAATATGAATCGCGGGGCCGGTAGCTGCTGAGGGATACAAAGCGTCGAGGCTTGGGAACGGCGCGCTGACGTTGCCCGCGTGTGATGCGCGCCGCACGTAGTCGTTCGTCTGCTCGACGTCGGTGTGCCCGGCTCGGTCGCGGATCGAGATCATGGAGTCGCCGCGGAGCGCGCACCAGGTGATGCCGGTCGCGCGCAGGTCGTGGAAGGTGATCTGCACGCGTCCCTCTTGGCTCGGCGGCTCCGCGCGAATATCGCTTCGGCCCAGTGTACCAACAACTTGCCGAATTCCCCTCATGAAGAATCGCATTCCCGCTCTCGATGGAGTCCGCGGTTTGGCGCTACTCCTGGTCGTCCTTTATCACGTGGTTATGTTCGGTAGGGTCGAGGCCGTCAGCCTTCCGGAGCGTTTGATCGAACGTGTCGCCCTCAAGTTCTGGCTCGGGGTCGACTTGTTCTTCGTGCTCTCGGGATTTCTGATCACCGGCATTCTGCTGAAGACGAGGGGAACTGCGCACTACTATCGGAACTTCATGATGCGCCGCGTGCTGCGCATCTTTCCGCTCTACTATCTGTTCATCGTCGTCTTCTTTCTGGTGCTGCCGATGCTGTTCCCGGCGCACGCCGAGTTGCAGAGGCTGCCACCGCTGCAGGCGTGGTACTGGCTTTACATCCCGAACGTGCGAATATTTCTTCAAGGCGACTGGTACGCGCACTACGCCGAGCACACCTGGTCGCTGGCTATCGAAGAGCAGTTCTACCTGGTGTGGCCGCTGGTCGTCTTGTTTGCCGGTGCGAAGCGCCTACTGTGGATTGGCGGATTCTGCACCCTCGCCTCGCTGGCCCTCCGGATCTGGCTCACTACGCACGGAGCCAATTACGCCAAGGCGCTGGTGCTGACACCGGCACACCTCGACGGCGTCATGCTGGGGTCGATGCTCGCCGTGCTCGTCGAGCTACTGGAAAAGGAGCCCCAGAAGCTGCGACGTTTGATGTTCAAGGCCATGGGTGTCGCCGTGGTCGGCCTCGCCGCAACCGTGGTGGCCCCGCTCAGCAGCTCCACAAAGCACTACGCGTTCACCGTGACCTGGGCCAGCTTGCTGTTCACGGCGATGCTCGGCCTGATCGTCACGGGACGCCCCGGGTCCTGGCTCGAGTGGCTTCTTGGCAACCCTGTGCTGCGCTTCGTCGGCTTCTACAGCTACGGGTTGTATCTGATCCACGAATCGATCTTCCGCGAACTCGGGCGTCACCTGCCGACCCGAACCGGGCCCGCGATAGTGCATTGGCTGGTGCTGGCCGTCCTCGGGAGCGCGATCAGCGTTCTTCTGGCCATGCTGGTCTACCATGGCTACGAAGCGCGCTTTCTGTCACTGAAGCGGTTCTTCCCAAGCGGAAGACCGGATTCGCACAGCGCCCTGGCGCCAGCGCACGGCCCTGACGCCCGATCGGCTCTTGGCAAACCATCGACCCCCGTGGCGGCGCCATCGATCCGGTCTTGATCCCGAAAGACGCGAAACCGGTCGTTCCAAGCGATCATTGTGGCGCGGGGTAGTTGCGTTTCACGAAGCAGAGGCCCTCGCCGCCGTTCAGGTGGCCCTGCGTGCTCTGTACGTAGTAGGTGTAGTCGCGGTAGTCGCGGAGCGCTTGTGATGGTGACGCGGATGGATCGAATGGCACGGAGCCCACATCGAAGGCCATCTGGCTTGTCGCGGGCAGCTGCGATTCGTCGCATACACGCCATGGCAGGGCTGCTCCTAGACCATCGGTGAACGCCGTCGGATCGAGGCCAACGACGTGCTCGATCGTGAGGACGGGCTGGTTCTGACCTTTGCCGACCAATTGGGCCGCGAATTGATCGAAGTGGAGCGCAGGTTCGTGTTGAACGTCCGAGTAGAAGGGGTGATCGAGATGCAGGGTTATCTGGGCGACTGACGCGCGGTTCGTGTAGATGGCGACGCCGCGCTGGAACTCCTCACCTTCGAAGGCGTCACCCTCGTTCTCCTGATTTTGGCAGTTGATCATGCTGGCGGGGGTTGCGAAGCCGATTTTGAACGGGATGGTGGTGGGGATCAGTCCATAGTCGTAGGCGGCGTCCGTGCTCTGGCAGTCGTTTCCCTTGAACGTCGCGGTTCCGACGTAGAATACCGAGTAGCCCTTCTCGATCATCTCTTGATAAGCGGCCTTGGCAGTGTCGTCATCGTTGAAGTTCGTCTTGGTTGCGGCGTTGGTCGCAGGAACGATGTCGTAGCTGAAGGCGTAGCGTTCGCTTGGATCGAAGCGTTTGTTTCCGTTCTTGTTCTGGTTGGCGAGATTGAACAGGGGGATTGCAGTGCCTTCGCCGCCCGCGGCCACGACGCTACCTTGCTTGTGCAGATCGGCTGCCCAAGGGCCCGTCACTTGCGCGACTACCGCTCCGGTTTGAGACTGGTCGGAAGGAGAGCGATCCGGGTTCGACGAAAAGGTGACGTTCGCTACGGTGACCAATACGTGTTCGAACGTGATTTCCCAACCGTCTGCGATTGTGACTTCACTCCCATTCGGGAAGTGGATGCCGTCCGTCGCGAGGTCTTCACCGCCGATTTGGACGTTGATGGTCCCGCTGGCATCAGCTTGATTGGGCAGGCCACCGGAGCTGGTTTGCCCTCCAGATCCTAAGTGTGATCCGGTCCCTCCCGAACCGCCGGATGCCGATTTGTCATCTCCACATGCGCTGCAGAGCGCGAGCGCCAGGATCGGGGCGAAAGCAGTTAGCAATTCGAATTGATATCTCATGATGATGTCTCCTATTCACGTGAACCGCGAAGTTTTCGAGCGGCGGCTAGCTCACTGCTCCCAGCGCAAGCCGTAGACGCCTGAGCTGCGATGCAGCCCGTTGTACAAACTGAGGCTCGGCCCTGGGGTATTCTCATCCTCGAAGATGAGCAGGCCATTTCGATCAGAGCTGAGACCTAGGAAGTCGACGTTCGCGAACATCTTGGCAGGGTCGATCTCGAGCACGAGGCGCCCGCCCCGAACCGGCGTGAGTCCGAGGGGGATCGGTGAAACGATGCGTTGCTTGCAGATCGGTGCCGCGCCGGGTGTGAGCGCGGAGGGACTCTTCGCGCGGTTCGTGCCGATGCTGAGGCTAGCGACGAACGGGAAGGTCGCTGCGTCCTTGACGGCTGTGCCTGCGACATCGAAGATGACTGCCGGATCCTGCGCTGCGCTCACATCCCCGCTGTTCAACCAGACTTCGCCAGCCAGCGCGTGTTCCGAAATCGCGCGGCCCAGGCTCGGGAACGGTTGAAGAACGGGCGATAGGATGTCCACCTCGAGCGCAGACGTGACCTCGGCGACATAAATCCCGGGCAGCGTGCAGCTCGGATTCGACGCTACCTGCGTTGGCACGGATTGGTTCAGATAGACGCCACCGACGTGGACGTGCGCGCGCGTGAGCGTGACAACGTATCCGCGACTGTTTGCGAAAGAGTAGCTTTGGCCATCCGCGCCCGGCGGGCCACTCGCGAACGCTTCGAACTCGAACGTGTCGCCGCCGGTCGTACCGACGCAGCCAAGCGTGCAGAGCAGAGCGCAGATTCCTGCCAATACGTTCTGCATCAGCCGCCTCCGATGTTGAGTGAGAGCGAGAAGAACAGCGTGCGAGGCGCGCCGGCCGCGAAGTGTCGAGCGGGAACCAGCGTCGGAGAAGCGTTGCTCTGGAAGGCAGAGACGTAGTCGTACTCAGCGAGCCGATAACGCGAATCGAGCAAGTTCGTGATCTCGACGCTCAGTTCCGCTGGGCCCAAGCGAAGGGCTGCGGCGCCATCGACGAGGAAGATCGTCTCGCTGCGTTGGCCGTAGGGAAGTGCGCGCCGACCCACGTAGCTGATCCCGAGACCGAGTGAGCCACGGAGCGCCTTGCCCAGAAGCCTCGAGGGAAGCTCCACGTTGAGCGCGGTGTCCGACCGGATCACCAGATTCGGAACGTATGGCACGAGTAGACCGCTGTCGTCGAACGACGATCTGAGCAGGGTCATCGTCGCGTTCTGGTCGAGGAACCTGTTCGTGAGTCGAACGGCACCAGCCCATCCCGTGCGCGTCGTGCCGCCACCGAGCACGGAACGCCCCTCGGTCTCACTGAAGATCAGATCTCGGTCGACGTGCGTCGTGAAGAAGGCCGAACGCGCGACGACGCTCAGCGCGTCGAAGCTTCGCGCGTAGGTGACTCCGCCTTCGGCGGCGCGAATGCTTGCAAACGGCGTCGCGACGTCCTGCGTGATGTAGTGCGGGTCGACTGAGCGAACGCCGGTCCCGTAGCTCAGCGAGAAACTGAAGCGATTGAAGGGGCCCAACGTCGTCGTGAGGCGCGGCATTAGCTTCGAGTTTCCCGTGGACGAGCGCTGACTGGGTTCGCGATGCTCGCCCCCGCGCTGCTGGTCGAAGCAACTGTCGTCCACCGCTGGCTTGTTTGGGGAAGGCAGCGAGACGTCTTGCACCGCGCAGGCATCGAGGACGTCGAAGGCGAAAAAGTCAGCGCGAAAGCCGCCTCGCAGCGTGAGCCAAGCCCAGGGGCGCAACGCGGCATCCGCGTACAGCCCGATGTCTGCGAGCTTCGAGTGCAAGCTCGTATCTGTCTTATACGGCGCTCCGCTCGCTGCCTCGATGCGTTGCCGAAAGGCATCCAGCGCATCGCCGCGCGCAAAGTATCCGACCTCGAAGTCGTGATTCTGCCCGAACGCCGGCGTGCGCGTCCGCGCGAAACCACGCGCTCCCAGCGTGCGTTCGCTCATATCGAGATCGATGAGATCGCCACGCTGAGCGTGAGGTGACTGCAGCGCCTGCTGCGTGTCGAGCAAGAAGCCCGTGAAGTTTTCGCGCAAGCGCATCCCTCGCGCAATCGCGAAGAGCTGTTGATAGAAGACGAAGTCGCCGGACTTGCTTTCGAGATCGGCGGCGAGTTGGAAGCGTGAACCATCGCCGCCCTGTCGAGGATCGTAGCTATCGAAAAAAGCTATGCGACCAGCTTGAACATCATCAGCGCGCACCAGACCAGCAGCGTGATACGTGTTCGCGTACGCGGTTCCGTTCAGTCGAAAGGTTGCGTTCGCGCCGAGCGAGCCTTCGTACTGCCCCATCGCGGTCGCACGCTGCGCATCGCGATTGCGCCCGAACCCTTCAGTCCGGTAAATCTCGGCGCCGCCGAATGTGTGAATGCTCTCGCCGGGCGGGCCAAACGTTACCAGCGCTCGTTCCGTACCGAACGAGCCGCGCGAGTACTTCAGAGTGAGACCCCGCTGCTCGAGGCCGAGCTCATAGTCCGCGCTGCCCGCGACTGCGTAGTTTCCTTGTCGCGGGTCGAATGGTCCCTCCAGAACCCGGAGTGAATGCACGAGCTCGGGGATGATGAAGTGGAGGTCGGCGAAGCCGTTTCCGTGCAGGTTGCCGCTCTCGTTGATGGGAACCCCTCCGACACTAAACTCGATGTCTTGTCCTTCGCGGGCGTCGAAGCCACGCAGGTAAACGCGTTCCGCGTGCCCTTCTCCACTTTCGTTCGTGAGGAATATCCCAGGTGCGAGCTTGAGCAGCTCACTCGCGTTCTTGCGTGGCACGCGCGAAAGCTCCCCAACGCGAACCCGGTAGTCGGAAGCGCCCAGCGAAGGTTTTTCGGAGCGCCCGCGAACCAAAACTTCAACCGGATGGCTAGGCTCGCCGCTATTCCGCACACCACTCGCCTCGGAGACTGCCTGATTGTGCTCGTTCGCAGCGCGTGATGACGCCGAAGCTACGCCTGACCACATCGAAGCTGCACGCGACGGGCCGAACGCTGTGAAGGTGACGAGCACCCGCACGCGTGCGCCGATTGCCTCCCCATTGCGCCGCGCGGGCTCGAAAGTCCATCGCTTCACCGCAGCAACAGCGGCCTCCGAATAGTCGAGCCCAGGGCTACTCACGCTCTCGGCGTCGCGGACCGATCCATCAACGGCAACCGTAATCACCAGCTCGACCGAAACATCACGGTCGTGGGGGCGATGCGGAGGCCATTCGGGCGCGATCTGCTCACGAACACGCGGCGGCTGGATCGTTTCGGCGACAGAGGTATTCGTGGGCAGGAACGCGCAAAGGCACGCCACCACGCCTACGCAGCGCGCACACATCAAGCGACGGACTAAGTGACACATCGAGCTTTTGTGTTCGCAATGAGCGTCAGTGGAATCCGCGAGCGCGGCTAAGCCCCAAGGCAATGCTCGAACGTCGACCACTCAACGCGGACAGCACGAATGCGACCACCGCCAAGCCGGACAACATCAAACTTTCGCCGAGCCAATGAGCCGCAGCTAATAAGACGGCGCCGGTGACCGCGAAAACTACCGGCGCGCGCACCTGCAACCGGTATGCGCGCCAGCCAGCAGTCGTCAGCGAGGCCAGAATCGCTGCAACGAGGATAGCGCCGTGCGTAGCCTCACTCAGAGCTAAGCCGATCCCAAGAGTCGAAAGCAGCGGGCCCCACGTGGCTACACAAGCTGGACAAAGCAAGCACGCCAAGGCCGAAAGAACTGTTCCCAACCAGCGAAGTCGGCTTCGAGGCAATTCGTTTTCTGTTGGCTCGTTCGAGCGCGGTGCATTGCACGAACGGTGCTGAGGGCAGTCACATGCCCGGTGCTTGGATGTGAGACGGCTGATTTTCACGGTTTTCTCCGGTGCGCCGGCCCATGCGTTTGAGCGCCGGCAATGGTTCAGCCCGCCCATGCGTTGGACGCGGGCAATGGTTCAGATTGCGACTTCACGGCGGTTACGCGCACGAGCGCGTTGCGCCTTGGTCGCACAGCAAACGATTCCGAATGTGGGCCGCCACGCAACGCCAGCGTTGACCACGCGAGGCTCGTCGCGCATTCCACACGATGCCGTGCCGAGCGTGCGTTCTTACGCCCGTGCCCGCGGCTCGTACGGCGGCGAGATCTTCGGGGCGTAACTGAGGACACATCGCCGCGGAGCCGCCCTCGTCATGGCGAGCGGCGACGCACCGGATGAAGCAACGGATCCGACGTGCGCTTGCTCAGAGCATAGGAATGCGATCGCGCGATGACATGCAAACGCCAACTTGCAGGTCTCGTCGTGATGATGAGGGGCGCTCAATCGAGCGCGATCTGGGTATGCTGGAGATTGTTCCCACTCGGCGTCGAACTGTCGCGCCTCGTTGTCGTCGTGAATCAGCGCACCGTCATACGGGCACGTGGCGTGCGGAACAAGCACCAGGTGCCCCGCCCGCCAGATGTCGGGCACGAGCAGCAGCAGAGTGAGACACACCGCAACTAGCCCCCAGCCGCGCTGCGTTGGGGGCTTTCGGCGTAGACAGAAGGTCTCTTTGTCCAAACTCTGCAAGCTAGTGCCCCATTTCTCGCATCGCGCGTCACACGTCAAGACAAATGCAACTCAGTTGCACAATCAAAACACCCCCCCGAGCATCGAAAACCCCAGAAATTCTCGGCAATGACGGGGAAATAGCCCGTGTACGCGACGGCAAGAAACATGGTTCTCGATTCGCTCGAGTTGCAAATCGAACGCGAACACGGGATGCTCAACTGGATGAAGGCGCCTGTGCCTCCAGATGAACAGATTCGCGAACTCTTGACCTCTCGAGGGCTGCGAGTGACAGAGCAGCGCGTCACCCTGCTGCGTGAGCTCGCCAAGACCAAGGCGCCCATCAGCCACCCCGAACTGACAGATCGCGTGACTGGTAGCGGCCTCGATCGTGCAACCGTGTATCGGAACTTGCTGACCTTGGCGGATGCGGGGGTCCTGATCCGCGCCCAGCTGGGCGATCAGGTCTGGCGCTACGAGCTACCAAAAACGATGAGCTCGGACCACGCACACCACCCGCACCTCGTGTGTTCGGAATGCGGAAACGTACGCTGCTTGCCTGCTGGAACCGTGAAATTGCACGGCGAAGCAGCCAAAAGCGAAGTGGCCGAGGTCCAGCTCCGCGGTCGTTGCGCTGCGTGTGTCGGCGCGTGATAGCGGCTTCAGCTCTTCATCGCGCGACCAGACCCTGTGCACCACAAAAATCGCGCAACGAACCAAGTCCGCGACCGGCCTCACGACCGAAGCTGGCGAACCCTTCGATGTGAAGGTTTGAGAAGCGCGCTGCTCTAATGCCTTTTGAAAGACCGAGGGTGTTTGTGAGCGCGCGGATCAACTGATCCGAATCGCGAAGGAGGATGCCTTGTCCACAAATCGTCAAACCGATCCGTACTCCCGCCTCAGGAGAGCTGGGGTTGCCTATCTCTCTGCGTTTGTTCTCGTTGCCGCCACCGGTTGCGGAGCCGCGGAGAACACTGATTCACCCGATTCGACCTCCGACGTTGGGCAAGTACAGCAGGCCGCCGGTTCGTGCACAACGAGCCTCGCCGACGGAAACCATACTGGCGTCGGCAAGTGCTCTGGGTACATGAACACTGGCACGTTCCGCGTCACCGCCGTGTGCTGTCCCTATTGCAATACAACGTCCTACGGCAATTGGGCCTTCTTGGCCGGCGGCACCTCGAAGGTCTACTGCGGAAGCACCTACGCAACTACCTTGAGAATCCAATACGGCCCTGCCGGAGGATGAATGTGCTCGAACCGCGTGCGCGCCCCGAGGCTTTTTGGGGCGCTCACCGCGGTTCGACTTAACTTTGCGTGAGAGTTGCCCCGCGCGCTGCGGCGTCTCTTTTCGCAGACAAGTCGTCATCGGTGAGCGCATTGTCGATTTTCTCGCTCCTTCGTGTCGGCTCGTCGTCGAAGTCGATGGCGCCTACCATGCTGCGTCGCCGCGCGCGGATGCGCGCGGCCAATGCGAGCTCGAGCGGCTGGGCTATCGTGTCATTCGCTTCACGAATGAGCGCGTGCTGCGCGAGCTTGAAAGCGTGCTCGCAGAAATTCGGCGCGCGCTTGCGTGAAAAGAAGTCGCTGAAAGTTGCTTGGAAACGTCCTCAATAGAGTGCCAGCTCGTCAGCACCGCTGGTTGTCATGTCGGATCGCACGTTCTATCGTAGGCGGCAGCAGCCCGTGCTGGTAGCACATAGCACTATTGCTCAACGAAACGGTCTCCAGAGATTCCGACTCTGTCCCTGAATCGTGCGTATGGGACCGAACTTGTTCTCTAACCTTTCGAAGAGACGATAGGCAGAAAAAAAGAAGAGCTGACCTCGCCGATGACAACTGCGGGACTTGAACTTTGACGAAGTCCCCACTCGTACGCCATCTGCAAACCTTCCCCAGCTGCGCCCGGCGGGCCAATCTCATGAGCAAAGAAGGCTCCAGGAGTGAGTCCCGTTCCACCGCGTGAGGCAGCCATCGCTGCTTCCGCATCGAGACCAGCGACCACCGACTTGGCGTACTCGGGGCTGGTGCCGTGTGCAAACCTGAGCATCCCACCTGCCCGTGGCCCCCCTCCAAAATCGAAGCAATCTCTGCGCCTTCGCTGCCTGCGGCAGCAGCAGGTCCTTTCGCCATGCCCGCGGCGACGCCGCCGATAACGACCGGAATGGCGAGGTTGAGCGCGCGCGCGGCTGCGCTTGGGCGCGGGGTTGCGGGTTGGCCATGGATGGGAGCGTTGGCTGGGGGGTTGCCCCGCGCGCTGCGCGTCGCTGCATGCGCTGCCACTCGCGCGCTTTCAGCGCGCGGTCTCCCCCTTGCTTGTGCTCGCGCGCGAAACGCACTGCGGACGGCTGCGCGCGCTGCGCGCAAGCGGAGGAGACAGGCACTGAGCGCCTTTCGCTACCTGGTAGCGTTATCGTCTCGGACGCGCGTCTGCGACTGATGGCGAAGTGAAGACGGGTACTGCGCGCGCAGCGTGCTCTCTCGTTTTGTGGCGTAGAGGTGTGAACGGCGCTGAGTGACCAATCAGCGAAGCCGGGATGCCCAGCGTAAGGACTTGTGCCTCGGCTACCCGAGCGATTTCTTGAATGCGGCAGGCGTGAGCTCTTCGAGCGGTAGAGCGAAGACATCACGGTGAGTGCCGAGGCGCTCCAAGGCCCACGCGAGGTACGCTTGTGCGGGGACGCGTTGCGCGCGACAGGTGGCAATGATGCCGAGCAGGACGCACGCGCGGTGAGCGCCACCTCCAGCGGCCCCGTGCGCGCGCTCGACTACCGGCTGCTCCAGCCCACTTGGTCACTGCGTGGATTCGCTCCCTACACCACGAAGAACCTAAGCACCTCTTCGTGGTCCAGTTCGAGGAGCCAATCACCCGAAGGTGGCTGCACCCATACATCGTCAGAGCTTGGGAACCACAAATCATCGTAGGCCTCCACGAACCCCACGTAGCTCGCCGAGATGCCGGACCGCAGGGCTGGCCACAAGATGAAAACCTTAGCGGCAGCGGCAATGGGAAGTTCTCGCAACCATTGCCGCACTTCATGAGGTTCATGATCCTGAATCATCCGCTCCCATGTTGCCCGATGGCCTCGTACTCGTTTCGAACTAAGGCCTCGATCTATTTCTGACTGGCACGTCTCACCGCTTAGCGGGTCATGTGGTCCCAGCCTTGCACTCGCGGATTCTATCCTTTCGAGAATGATCTGATTCACGATTGTTATTACTCCCATTGCGCATAGCCAATGTGCCTCGAGTGCGGTCCAGCCTGCTCAGGGGGGAAGAACTCGTGCCCGTACCTTCCTCCCTGGCCCTTCTTGCCCCCTGACCAGTCCCACCAGTTGAAGTGGTCGTTGTCAATCCGCCATCCTTGCTTGCTGTTCGCCGACATCTCGCCGATCAGCGTTCCCGTTTCTGGGTCGAACATCCTCTGAGTATTCGGGCCGAGATCGCCGGCGTTTCGGAAGGCACCTTCGCGTGCGATATCGAAGCCCCGCGGGCCTGCGTGCTCCACATCGAATCGACCCACCCTTGGATTCGAGGCGGCTCTGCCGGTCCCCCTTGCGGCGCCCCCCTCCAAAATCGAAGCAATCTCTGCGCCTTCGCTGCCTGCGGCAGCAGCAGGTCCTTTCGCCATGCCCGCAGCGACGCCGCCGATGACGACCGGAATGGCGAGGTTGAGGGCGCGCGCGGCTGCGCTTGGGCGCGGGGTTGCGGGTTGGCCATGGATGGGAGCGTCGGCTGGGGGGTTGCCCCGCGCGCTGCGCGTCGCTGCATGCGCTGCCACTCGCGCGCTTTCAGCGCGCGGTCTCCCCCTTGCTTGTGCTCGCGCGCGAACGCACTGCGGACGGCTGCGCGCGCTGCGCGCAAGCGGAGGAGACAGGCACTGAGCGCCTTTCGCTACCTGGTAGCGTTATCGTCTCGAACGCACAGCGCACCCCCTGCTTCTGCTTGTAACGGAGCCGAGCGCTGAGCGTTTGGCAACATCGTTCGCAACGCCGACGGGAGTGGCCGGGCTTCGCGGGACGCGCACCTTCCGCGCCGCGCGCGAGCGATGGGCGTCGCTCTGAGACTGGCGCGCGTCACGGAAGCTGCGCTTGGAGAGCTGCGCCCGGCCACTCCCGCCGGCGCTGGGAGGTCCTTGTGCAAAAACGCTCTCTCAGCTCCACCCGCTCTCAACTCCTCGCTCACCGCGCCCGCACCTTGCGTGCTCAGCCCACTCTCGCAGAAGCCAAGCTCTGGGCTGCACTCGCTGGGTCCTGAGCCTGCCCCGCTTTGGTGGACATCCCGAAAGGGACTACTCTCGTCGGAGTTCCACCCATGCAGCAGAGAAAGAGACATCCAGATTCATTCAAGAAAGACGCCGTTCGCCGCGTGATGGCGCGC
>JBMOMJ010000030.1:0-18925 GCA_049324695.1 Myxococcota bacterium | reverse complement strand
GCGGCGCGCCTGTCGCACGAGCGCAAAGCATCGGTCTCGGGCCGTGTGACGGCGCCGCGCAGCGCTGGCCAACCAAGAAACAGATTCGCGCCGAATGCGCCGAAATCGGTCTCGGGCCATGTGACGGTGCCGCGCAACGTTGGCCAACCAAGAAAACGTAGGTTCGGCAAAGGAGCCGCGCGGGCCGAAAATCGGTCTCGGGCCATGTGACGGCGCCGCGGAGCGCTGGCCAACCAAGAAACAGATTCGCGCCGAATGCGCCGAAAATCGGTCTCGGGCCATGTGACGGCGCCGCGCAACGTTGGCCAAGCAAGAAAACGTAGGTTCGGCAAAGGAGCCGCGCGCACCGAAAATCGGTCTCGGGCCGTGTGACGGCGCCGCGGAGCGCTGGCCAACCAAGAAAACAGATTCGCGCCGAATGCGCCGAAAATCGGTCTCGGGCCGTGTGACGGCGCCGCGCAACGTTGGCCAACCAAGAAAACGTAGGTTCGGCAAAGGAGCCGCGCGCACCGAAAATCGGTCTCGGGCCGTGTGATGGCGCCGCGGAGCGCTGGCCAACCAAGAAAACAGATTCGCGCCGAATGCGCCGAAAATCGGTCTCGGGCCATGTGACGGCGCCGCGCAACGTTGGCCAACCAAGAAACAGATTCGCGCCGAATGCGCCGAAATCGGTCTCGGGCCATGTGACGGTGCCGCGCAGCGCTGGCTAACCAAGAAAACGTAGGTTCGGCAAAGGAGCCGCGCGCACCGAAAATCGGTCTCGGGCCGTGTGATGGCGCCGCGCAACGTTGGCCAACGAGAAACGTGGGTTCAGCAAAGGAGGTGGGGCAAGTGCGGAGGGTACGGCGAGGCTGTGTAGTCGTGGGCGCGGTTCGATCTGGCGGACGGTGGCAGCACGACATGTGGGTGGGGTTGGCTGTGGCTGCCTACAGTGGTTTTGGTGGATTCGAACGAATCGAGGTTTATGGTCGCTGCGGTGCGCCGTTCCTCAGCTCGAACGCACCGTGAGGCGCAGCCGAGGGAGTCGGAGGCGCCGCGAGAGAAGAATCGGAAGATGGAGATGTCGGGAAGGAAGGTTAGTCTGCGTTTCGAGTTTTTGGGGGCCTTCCTGACAGCGATTGTTGCCGCGGCGTGCGGCTCGGTTACTCCGGATGTCAGCGAGCACACTGGCACACAGGAGGGTGAGCTTGGTGAGTCGTTTGCGAGTTGTGTGAACGCGGACAGCACGGCTTGGGCCGATGGTGTGTTGACGATCGACGCGAGCAGCAGCTCGAGCGGGGTGGTGGTCGTTTCGCCGGGGAATTCGGTGGTGAAGGTGAATGGGCGCACTTGCATGTCGGGCGGCAGCAAGATCGCGCTTTCGAGTGTGCAGAATATCGTGGTGAAGGGGCGCGCCAATGCCTCCGACACGTTGGTGTTGGATTTCTCGGCGGGGCTGCCCAAAGCGCCGTTGTTGCAAGAGGGCGGCATCGTGGTCGACGGCAACGAGACGGTGATTTCGAGTAAGACGCCGGACACGGTGGTGATCAAAGGCAGCTCGGGCGCGGACGTGGTGAGCGCGGGGCTCAACGCGGATGTTAGCGAGAACGAGATCGATGTGGCGCTGACGGCGAGCTCGAAGCTGGCTCACGTGGTGCTGAAGAAGTTGGGGCAGACCACACCGGGTCCGTTTGCTCCCAAGCTGATCTTCAGTTTGGGCGCGGGGGACGATAGGTTCGACGGCCTCGGGGACTTTCCCGAAGTGACGCCATCAACTCCGGTGACGTTTGGGATGGCTATCTATGGCGGAGCGGGCAACGATACGCTCGTTGGTGGCGTGGGCGGAGACAAGTTCGACGGCGGCGGGCAAGCGACCGACACCTTGAACTACACCGATCGCTTGGCGAGCACGTTCATCGATTCCGCAACGAGCAAGGTCACGGTTTGGGGCGGCGACTTGCGCGGTGTCACGACGGCAAACGGCGGCAAGACGTATATCGATCGGGGTAATGGCTCGCTGACGGCGGTGACCTTTGCCGGGGAAGCGACGCCGGCCAGCATCGTCGCGACGATCAACGGCGCACTCGGCGCCAGCGTTGCGTCGATCGTTGGTAACCGCTTGCGTCTCACGTCTACCGGCAGCCGCATCGTGATCAACAGCACCTACGCCGATGACACAACGTCCAAGCTCGGCTTGCAAAACGGCGTTTACGAGGACATTGGCAACGACGGGACGGCGGGCGCGCAGCTTGTGGTGCCGTGGCAGTCTCCGAGTGCGATCGCTGCCAGCGCGACGGCGTATGCGGTTGGCGACGTGGTCGTGCCGATCAGCGCCAACAGCTATTGGTACAAGGCGACAGTTGCGGGGACCTCTGCCGGCGGTGATCCATCGTGGCCGACGACGCTTGGTGCCAGCGTGAGCGATGGCGGTGTGACGTGGATGACGGGCGGCCGCGTCTGGAAGGCGAACATCAAATGGGCGCCCGGTGACGTGCTCTACGATATCGCGAACGCCGCGGTGTACGAGATCGTCAAGTGCACTGGCAAGACCGGCGCGCTCACGACGCTCGCTGCGAGCAACGGCGCCACCACCACCGACGGCGGCGTGACGTGGACGACGCGGGGCACCACCTGGATCGCAGCCACGAACTACACGAGCGGGGACTTCGTGCTGAAAACGGCGGCTAACGGCTTGTACTACAAGGCGATCAGCACCGGCGTGAGCCATGCGACCACCGAACCGACGTGGCCAACCACAATCGGCAGCCGTGTCGTGGACGGCACGGTCACGTGGGAATGCGCAGGCAGCGCGCCGTTGTTGGCTGGCACCACGCAGTACGCGCTCGGCGATTTCGTTCGCGACGCAAACGGCGTGCTCGGCAGTATGACTGATTCGGCGATGTTGAGTGGCGGCTCGGCTCCCAGCATGGGTCCGACGCGCACGAGCGTTGCGGATGGCGACGTGTTCTGGACGTACATGGGCACCTTGTCCGAACGCGACGACGTTCAGGGCATGGCCGTGTTCAACGGTGGCGCTGGCAACGACATTTTGGTCGGCAATAGCGCGGCCAACACGCTCAACGGCAACGACGGCGACGACATCCTCGCTGGCGGCCCGCTCGTCGTTGCGAACTCGAGTTGCCCCACGGACAAGCTCAACGGCGGTGCGGGCGACGACTGGTTCGACATGGGTGCCGACGACAACATCGCGGTCCTGACCAAGAACGACTGCAACCAAACCGTGAGCGGCGGCGCAGGCCTCGACGTCATCGATTATAGCCAACGCAGCGCAACCAGCGTTCTCCTCGTGAAGCTCGACGGCGTCACCGCCAGCGGTGAGCAAAGCCTGAGCCCGCGTGAAGCCGACAAGATTGGCAACGACGTCGAAATCGCGCTCGGCGGCGCCGGTCTCGATCTCATCACTGGCAGCGACAATCAGGACTTCTTGTTCGGTGGCCTGGGCAACGATCGGCTTTACGGCGGCAAGGGCGACGATCACGTTTACGGCGGCGCGGGCGACGACTTCCTTTATGGCGATCTCGGTAACGACAGCTTCTACGAACTCTGCGCTTTTCCGACGGCGAGCGCTTGGAACGAGCCACTCCAAGGCACGACTTGGGCAGGTCTCGGACGCGCGCTTTACGGCAGTGAAAAGCCCGGTGCTGGCGATGACCTCGTGATGGGTGGCACCGATCTGACCGAGAGCAACAAGGTCGACTTCAGCGACGCTCTCAATCCCGTCGCGGTCGCGATTTGCAGCGACGCCACGGCCGCCAACGCCACCCTGAAGAGCTGCGCGCCCGGTGTTTCCGCGTACGTGCAGATCAGCCTGGACGGCACGACCGCAACCCCCGGCGCAAGCGGCACCAAGAACTCATACATCAACGTCGAGTACCTCTCGGGAGCCTTCTACCAACCCAACGTCTTCATCGGCTCCGCCAACTCCGAAGTGTTCGAAGGCGGCAGCGCTGTCGACGTCATCCTAGGTCAGGGTGGGCAGGACACGCTCTCCGGCTCTCCCGAGCTCGCGTCGGGCCTCGCCAAAGACAACACCTCGGTCGATATTCTGTGCGGTGGTGACAGCGACGATCTGCTTTCCGGCGGCACCAACGCGATCCTCGAAGGTGAAGGTCAAATGGATCAGGCGCAGCTCAACCAGAACACCACCGCCGTTCGCATCGGCGGCAGCTCGGTTCAAGCGCCGAGCTACTGCACGGATCCATCCAACTCGGTGTACACGGTCGTGCCCGGCAACAACATGTGCTTCGGCTCGAACAAGACGCATTGCGTGAACTGAGCAAGCGGCAGGCTGCTCAATGCGGTGCATCGACTGAGCGCGATGCGCGGAACACCAGGTGCCACAGCGGAAAGCTGTACAGAAGCCACACCAGATTCGTGGTCACCAGTCGGACGGCAACGTAATAGGGCGCTAGACGCGGCTCTAGCCGCAATGCCGCGTCGAAGAGAAGCGCAGTGAGGATGAAGCCTCCCAACTGAACGAGTACGAACAATACGACTTCGCGCACGCTTGGCTTCGCGTGCGATCGAAACGCCACATACTTCTGACCGAAGAACATCACCACCGCGCCGAGCAGCAACGCGGGAACACTCGCCGCGCGCGGTGCGACGCCCCCGAACTGCACCAGGGCCGTCAGCAGCGCCAAATCAGCCAGGCTCGCGCCGGCACCCGCTAGGCCTGAACGCGCGAGCCTCCAAACAGCACCGAGATCCACACCGCCCATTGTGCTCGCGCCTCGAAGTCACGCAAGCGCAGCTCGCCGACGTGTTGTCACGCATTGGTCACCGTAGTTAGTCGCAGGTGCCACTGCAGGGAATGAACGCCCCGTCCGTCGCTTGGATGGTGACAGTTGCAGCAGTGAGACCGGGAGAAGTGGCGCTGACGTTGATGCTGCCTGCACCGGTGGCTTGCACGATGGCGAAGGCGAGGCCGCCAAAGGCATTGCGTGTGTGGCCACGGAAGGACTCTTGGGTTTGGCTGCCGCTGTCGACGGCGATGATGGTGCCCGGGCCCGTGATGGAGAACGTGACGGGAGCGGTGGCAGTGGGTACCGCCGCTTTGACGAAGGCGACGTCGTTGAGATCGGTGGTGATGTTGTTGTGGTCGGCGCTGAGCACGACTTTGCCGGCGGCGGCGCCCGTCGAAAAGGTGGTTTTGGGAGCGCCCCAGGTGGTCTGCCAGCTGAAGGCGAGGTTTTTCGGCGTGCCCATCGAGTCGAGAATGCCGTGGTTGCTTCCGACGGTGGGCCATGCGCCGTCGCTTTCGCCGAGGTAGTCGACGCCGGTCCACATGAAGCTACCAGTGAGGCCGGCGTTGGCGTTGACGCTGGCCCATGTCGAGGTTTCGGTGCCCATTTCGGTGAGCACGCCTGGATGCGCAGGCGCTGTGCCCATCGCTTGCAGCACTTCGTCCGAGCGATAGTTGCCGCCGAAGACGTCGAGCAGGGTGCGGGTTGCGCCCGTCACGTCTCCCGAATCGAGCGGGCGGAACAGCCCTTGAGTTACGGGGCGATTGGGATCGAGCGCGCGCACGATCGCTATCATGCGAGTGAGGAGGGGCGTGCGGGTGGCGAGTGAATCGCGAATTTCGTTGCCGGCGCTGTAGAGTGCGATGCTCGGGTGATTGCGATCGCGCATGACGATGCCGGCGACGTCGACTTCGTACCACTTGGTGCCGGTCGTAGCGCCGGGCACGGCGGGCGTGCCGGTTGGATTCGTGGCGGCCCGGTTGAAGTACGTCGCGTAGTCGCCCACGTCGTTGTACTTGTGAGTGGTCCACACATCGAAGAACTCGTTCATCACCAGGATCCCCATGCGATCGCAGAGATCGAGAAAGTCTGGGCTGGGTGGATCGTGAGCCGTGCGCACGGCGTTCACACCGTAGAGCTTGAGTTGCGCAAGGCGACGTTGCATGGCGCGCTGCGGAGCTGCGACGCCGAGGCCATGGTAGTCCTGATGCAGGCACACGCCCTTGAACTTGGTGGGTTTGCCGTTGATGCTCATGCCGGTCGTGGGGCTGAACACGATGCTGCGAATTCCGAAGTGGGTCACATCGTCGTCGACCGCCGTGTTGCCAACTTGCACCTTGGTGACGAGCCGATAGAGATTGGGGCTGTCGGGTGACCACAACTTCGGGTTTTGCACGGGCACGTCGAAGCTGAAGTCCGCCTTGGCTCCGGCAGCGATGTTTTGCGCCGGCGTATTCACTGGGGCGAGCGTGACGCCTGCCGCATCGCTGACGGTGCCTTGCACGCTGACACTGGCGGCACTGCTCCCGGAGTTCAGCACTGAAGTTTGCACGTGCACCTTCGCCGACGCAGCTGTCGGCTCAGGAGTGGTTACGTGCGTGGCCCACTGATCGACGTGGACCGCGTCAGTCGCAATGATCCGCACGTGCCGATAGATACCGGAGCCGGCGTAGTAACGCGATGAAGGCTGCAAGCTGGTATCGACCTTGACGACGACTACGTTGTTCGCGCCGAACTTCACGTCGGCGGTCATGTCGTAACGGAAGCTCACGTAACCATATGGATGATTGCCGAGCTGCACACCGTTTACGTAGACGGTGCTGTTCTCCATCACCCCGTCGAACTCGACGTACACTCGGCGATCCGAGAGGCTCTGTGGAAGCGTGAAATGCTTGCGATACCACGCGACGCCGGCTGGCACGTAGCCGCCGCGCCCCGTGGTGGGCGCATCTTCCGCAAACGGACCCTCGATGCTCCAATCGTGGGGCACGTTGAGTGTGCGCCAAGCGGAATCAGCGAACGTTGCCTGCTCCGCGCCCGCGGCGTTGCCCTTGTTGAAGCGCCAATCGCGATCCAACGGGATGATGGTGCGAACTCGAGTGGGATCGATTGGGGCGCCACCACTACCGCCGCCGGCGCCGGCGTTCGTGCCAGAGCCACCTGCACCGGGGCTGCCTCCACCCGTCGACGCGGTTCCTCCACTGCCGGAGCCAGCGCCGCTCGAGCCGCCGGAACCGCTCGAGCCCGCGCAGGTGCTCGCGGGCAAGCTCGTCAAGCCCGACATCGGCCAATTCTTGGCGCAAGCCTTGTCGACGTTTACCGGCGGCGAGCCAGTACAGGTCACGATGTAGTAGCTGCTCGTCGAATCCATCCGGATCGTCGCGACGGCTGCGCCGGATGCGTTCTTCACCGTGAGATCGCCAGCCCCGTTGAAGAAGTCATTGCCGATGTATGCGCTCGTGAAGCACGTTGCGCCGGAGTTGCTTACGGTCAATGCGGTCGAATAGTCGCTGATCTTGAGCACGCTGACTTGCTTCACACCGTTCGCGTAGGTGACGCTCTTGTCTCCTGTCTCGGCGTTCTCTTGGTACGTACAAGCTCCATTCGGTGCGCAGCTCGCCGCCAACGCACTGAGGCAACTCGGTAAGCACGCCGCGTTGGCTCCTCCGCTTGCATTGCCCGCTGTGTTCGATCCGCCCGACCCGCTGGGGCCAGTACCGCCGCTCGCGGCGTTGCCGGTCCTTGGGCTGCTGCAGCCGAAAATCGCTGCTGTGAGTAGAAAAACGACCGGCCAGGGTCTCGTGCTCATCTGGTCTCCGCGCTCGACGCGCAGATCAAGGGGCTGCCGCGCCCAAACCTTGATGTTGCGGCGCCAGCGCGGAGCAGAAGAGCGTTTTAGCGGAGCACCTCGATGCCGCACGTCGCGCTGCAGCCGTCGTTGGCGCTGTTGTTGCCGTCGTCGCACTCTTCGTGCTCTGGCTGGCGCACGTTGTCACCGCAGTGTGGTGCCAAGCTGCAGTCGCCGTTGCACGTCCCGTATTCGCCGGTGTTCTTGCCGTCGTCGCACTTCTCGTACTGGGTTTGCACCACGGCATCCCCGCAGCGCGGCCCTGGCTGGCAATTGGCTGAGCAACCGTTGTACGCACCCGTGTTACCGTCCACACCGCCGTCACATTGCTCACCGTGGTCGGTTTGAAGTGTGCCGTCGCCGCAGCGCGGGCCGAGCGTGCAGGTGGCGCTGCATTGGTCGTAGCCGCCCGTGTTCTTTTCGGTGCCGTCGTCGCATTCCTCGCCCGGTGCGATCTTGCCGTCGCCGCAGAGGGCGCCGCAGTCGCTACGAGCCGCGCTGAAGCCCGCGAGGGTCAGGCGGAATGAGGAGGCCTTGGTTTGGCGCTCGGCGTGGAAAATAGCGATCTGGTAAACCTTCCCGTTTTCGAGCCCGAGCTCCGTTGCGCGTGTGCGGTCGAGGGTGATCGAACCATTTTGCGGGATGTGATAGCCGCCGATGTCGACCGCCAAGTGGCCGTTGATGAACACCCACACGTCGTCGTCACCGGTGAAGTCGAGCTGAGACGGCGGCGCGGAAGCGTCGTACTTGAACCAGTACTTCACCTCGCTCGTGAAGCCGAAGTTGTGTCTTCGAGGCATGGTCACCTCGGGCACTTGATCTTCGGTCTTCCAGTTGATTGCATAAATGGGAGTTATCTGCCCATATTCTGTCCCCGTCGCGAGCGAATCGACCGGAAAGAACAACGGTTGGCCATCGAAGTACTGGATGGTGGTGACACACGGGAAGTTCTGGACGTCACCGTAGCCGCGGCAGCGATCCTCGCATACCTCGTCCGGACCCGGCATGGCGCAGATCGGATCGGCCGTGCACGAAGCCGGAATGTTGATGGTCTGGTTGGTCATCGGATCGATCATCTGCTGCTGCTGGCACTGGTAGACGCGTGCCGGCCTGATCACTCCGGGCGTCTCCGCGGCAGGGTTTCCAGACACGGTTGCTGGCCAGCCCTTGAATTGCTCGCCGTTCGGGCCGAAGCGGTTGACGTAGCCGCCTTTGCCGTTGTCCCACAACACGATCTCACCCACGAGCTCCTTGTTGACGCTCGAGGTGCGGTACCATTGCGCGAAGGAGTCCGCGCTTTTGATAAGCGCCGCGGCGGCGTTCGCCCCGCCGGCGTAGACGGGCTTGCCCTGAGCATCGAGATCTCGCCTGACCAGGCCGGTGAGCGTGAGTCTGTTGCTTCCGCCCTGCTCGAAGTCGGGATGCCCTCCGGACTCGTTGCGACCTTTGAAATCTCGGAAGATGGCCGGCACACGCAGCGTGCACTTGCCGTCAGGAGCTTTGATGCAAGTGTCCGCGTTGTCTTTGCAGGTGAAGCCCTGATCGACTTCGACCTTGCACTCGTGTGAACAACCGTCGCCGTCGCGCTGGTTGCCGTCATCGCATTGCTCGGTTCCGAGCACGATGCCGTCGCCGCACTTGGACGTGCAGGCTTGGCCCGCCATGCAAATTGGCTCGGCCTGACAGGTGGGTGAGCAACCATCAAAAGGCACGGCGTTGCCGTCGTCGCAGCTCTCGGCGCCTTCCTGTTTGCCATCGCCGCACTTGGTGGCGGAGCAGGTGCTGGGCGCGCCAGTGCACTTGAAGCCAGGCTCCACACGGCACTTGGCGTCGCAGCCGTCGCCGTCCACGCGCTTGCCGTCGTCGCAGCCTTCGTTCGCATCCACGATGCCGTTGCCGCACACGTAAACGCGCGCACAAGGCATTCCAGGGGTGCGGCAGTTGTAGCCCTTCTCAATCAGAGTGCAGTTCGCCGCGCAACCGTCGCCCGAGTTCTTGTTGCCGTCGTCGCACGCTTCGCCCGGACCGACTTGCTTGTCGCCGCACACGACGTCCGAAACGCAGGGCTGGCCTTCCATCGGGCAATGATGGTGAGGTTCCACCTTGCACACGCCGGAGCAGCCGTCGCCGGGCAGGCTATTGCCGTCATCACATTCTTCGCCTGGCGCATTGATCTTCCAATCGCCGCAACCAGGCTTGGACACCGGGCAGCTTTCTGGTGGATTCGGCCCGCTGCAGTCCGACTTGGGTGAGGAACCACCAAAACTGATGCTGACCAGACCGCCCTGACCAACGGAGCTGTTGCCACCACCGCCGCCGCTCCCGCTGTTCGTGCCGCCACTGCCCGTGTCGGAACCATTCGGACGATCGCTACCAACCGTCGAGCCACAGCCAGCTAAAAGGCCAACGCTCAACGTGAGGCGAAGACAAAGGAGTCCGCGCGTCATTCGCATAGTACACCTCAATAGACGCCGGACTCCGGGCTCAAGAACGGAGACCTAGCGGACCGGAACCGGTTCCGGCGTACTCTATCACGCGACAAGGCGTGCAGCGACGCAGAGCACGCGATTTACAAATTGCAAATCTGCTCATCGACGGCAAAGGCTGCAGCGGCCAAGCAACTGTGCCACACGAAAATTGAAGCCCGGGTCTCAGCGCCTTCATGCGTCAGCGCGCGCCAGCACGCGTGAGTACGCTAGCTAGCCAGGCGGCGTGAGCTTCCAGCGGCGTATAGGTTCCGCGCCAGCAACCGCGCTGCGCAGGCGCATGACTGAGGATGGCGAGAACGCGCCCATCGTCACTGAGCGCTGGGCTCCCCGAGTCCCCAGCGCACACTCGGATGCTGCCCTGCCAGCGCCCATTGTGCTGCTTCTGCAAAATGCCCGTACCGTGAACACGCCGCTCTCCGAGCCCCGTGCCTCGGGTATTGAGCGCCCCGTAGCCGATCGCTCGATAGGTAGAGGCCGTCGCCAGTTGCTTCTCGATGCGAGCTTGCGAACTTCCCGGTAACGCTGCCGCCAATTTCAAGACAGCAAGGTCGTCGCCGCACAATCGATCGCCGTCCGGTACGTAAACCGCAACGGCGTGCGTCCCGTCCCCGTGGAAAAGCCGCGGTGAGCCGGTCACACGCAAGGTCTGTGCGCTCACAGGTGAAGCAAAGCGCGCGTTGCAAGAATTGCCATCGACGCGCGCCACGCAGTGACGGGCGGTGAGCACGAGGTCGCTCGCAACACGCACCCCGCTGCACGCGAGACCGAGTTGCTCGTTATAGAGTGCGACCACCGCGCTCACCGCCGCGTCTTCATTGGGCCGAGCGCGCTGTGCGCAGCAGGTGAGTACTGCGCACAACGCGAAGAGACGTATCAGGGGCATGACCCAAACGTGTTGCCTTCACTCGTGGAGAACGAGACCGTGTCGTTGCCGCGGCGCCCGGTGTGACGGCCGCACACGCCTACGGTGTCGACCAGATCCCAGTCACCGGAGCGACCGAAGATCCACCAATCGATTGCCCAGCGGCTGACCTCGACGTGTGAAGTCCTAGGAACGCGCGATTCTTGGAAGCCCCAACGCCCGCCGTTGCTCTTCACGTACGTGGCGGAGCCGTACAACTCGTCGGCTGCCGTTGGGCAGAACCAGCCGAACCAGGTGCACAGAATGTGCACACCGCTAACGTCCGTCCACGCGCCGCCGCGATGGTAGTTCAAATACTGATTCTTGTAGGTGCCGCCATGCAAGCAGAGTGAGCCGCTGCACACCATACGGCTTCCGAGCGGTTGCACCTCTTCGTTCAACTTCGGGAATTGGCCCTTTTCACTGGCGCATTGGTCGGTGAGGCATAGGTCCTTGCCTTCGATGGTGACGAAGCCGTCGTTGCCGCCGAGAAAGGCCGCAATGGGATCTTCGATGACAGTCACTGACTTATTGGCGTCGTCCAGCATGACCGGCACGCCAAACTGCTCCACTGTGCCTTGCAGGCCGGTGAGGTTGCCTTCCTTGTCGAACACCTCGACCGCGCCGAGCTGCTCTTTCGCAAACGCCACGAACTCCTTCTGAGTCGCAAACGTGCGCGCCTTTTGCGGCACCGGCAGCATGACTTTGCCTTCGGTTGCATCGAGCTGCAACACACCTTCATTGAGCTTCGAGAACTGAACCGATGTGGCATTTTGCTTGATCAGCTCGAAATTCCCTAGAGACGCCATCAGTTCATCTGCGGCAAGGTTTGTCGTCGTGGTTTGGGTTTGGGGCAACGGGATCGCGCTGCTCGCATTGGTTGCGGTAGCTTGCGCGCTCGGATCGCTCGAGAGCGCGCTTTGTGAGCTCCCGAACGCATCCGGATTTTCTCCGGAGCAGGCGCTGAGCACGTTGGCGATGGCAATCAGGCTGCACGTTGCTTTGATGTAGCTGCGCATTGGTTTCTTCCTCTCGTGTGAGTTGCGACGCAATGAGTGAGTTGCCCGATTGGCAATCACGCTTCTGCGTCGTTCGAAAGGAAGAGCCGTGTGCCGTTCGAGTTCTTATCGCCTTCGCTCCACGATGAGCATTTCTACGCCTCGTCAATGGTGATGTTGTTGCCAAAGCGGCCAACAGGAAGGGCGGAAGCGGCCTGCGACGGTTCGTGCGGCGCGCGGTAAGAATTCGCGCGCTGAAACGCTCTAGTGGTCATGCAGTCCTGCCTGTCGGAGTTCGCGCTGTGATGCAGCTCACAGTGTCCGCCGTGCCTGGCGCGAAAGACGTCGCGTCGCGTTCGAACGTGGAGCATTTGACGCTGGTAAGCGTCTCCACGGCGCCCTATCGTCGCGGCGAGAGTCATCGGCTCCCCATGCGCGAGTTTCTTGACACCTACGCGGCGCTCATCGTTCGCTATTCGCGAGCCGAGCTCGGCAATGGGCGGCGCAGTCTCGAAGCGGGAGACGTCGCACACGAAGTGATCGAGTCGCTTTTGCGGCTACATCGCGAAGGGTCGTTCGACCCGCGCGCGCTGGAACGCCCGGAAGCGTATCTGCGTGTGGTGGTACGCCGAGCCGCCCAGCGTGCGCGCCTTCGCAGTCGTCGCGCCGGTGAGGTTGCCGCCAAAGAAGCAGTCGACGAGCTGGCTGAGCGCAGCGAGCTCGGGGTAGTCGACGATGTTCCCACGCCGGAGCAGCTCACGGGAGACGCGCTCGACGCACGTTACACGTTGACCGCGCTCAAACAGAAACTCCGACCGCGTGATGCGGCGGCTTTTGCGCTGCTCGTCGAAGACGGCCTCAGTATCGAAGAAACCGCGGCCGCGCTCGGCACCACCCCCAACAACGTGTACCAAATGCGCCATCGCATTTTGGCTGTTGCGCGCGAATTCGCTGTATCCGAAGCCGAACCGCGCTCTCTGGCAGGAGGGCAACTCCGATGACCAATTCGCTCGAATCCCTCGCCAAATTGGCGGCGCACGCTGCGCCAGCTACACCCGAAGGCCCCCACCTGAGCGCGGAGCAGCTGGCTGCCGTTCGCAGCACGGATGAGGACGATCCGGCGCTCGATGAGGTGTTTCTGCATCTCGCATCGTGCGCGGCGTGCCGAGCGCGGCTGAGCGAGCCGAGCTCGGACGTGCAAGCGCTCGTTCAACGCTCGGAGCCTTTGCAGGCTTCTGTCGTGCCGATCTCCAGCAAGCGCCGGAGAGTGCGTAAGCCTTGGTTCGCGGGCTTGGCGGTTGCAGCTAGCGTGCTGCTGGTTTTTGCGATCACGAGTCGGCGCGGCGCTGAGCCGAGCGCGACGTTGAGCCAGCGCTCTTACGCAGGAGTCATGGGGCAGAATCCAGCGCAGAGTTCGAGTGTTGCGCCCGAAGACCAAAACATCGAGCTTACGCTGCAGGGCAAATCATTCGAAGCGGCACGCGTGCTGATCGCCGACGCACAGGGGCAAGTCGTCGCGCCCTGGCAGAGCATGCGTCCGAGCCCTTCGGGGTTGCGTGCTGTATTGGCGCCGCGCACATTTCGGGCGCATCGTGCTGAGCTCTACGCCATCGTCGTTTACGGTGACGAAGCCGTGGTGGCGAGCGCCGCCGTAGTGAGCTCTGAGTCGAGCGTACGCAGTTTCGACGAATTGCGTGCGTTGATTGAGCGAAGGGCAGGGGCCGCCCATGTGATCTCTGAATCCCTGCGAGTGCGCTAGTCTTCGAGCTCGGATTTCTGCTGGCAAAACGGCGCGGGGACTCTAAACTCGCCGGGCGTGCCGCGGCGTTGGGCTCTCGTGATCGCTGGGGTGCTGGTCATCGCGCTGGCGTGGGTAGCGTTTGGCTGGCGTGCACGGGCGAACGTTCCAGGTCTCAACATCGATCGGCTACTCTACCGTGACCTGAGCGGCACACCAGTGGTGCAGGGTCCGCTCGATCCGGCACGAAGTAGCGCGGATCTCCTGCTGGAGGTGAGCATTCGTCCGCTCGCCGCGGAAGAGCGCGCCGTGCTCTTGCTGTTCGATCGCGACGAGCGAGCGATTGGCGGCCCGATTCGCTTCGAACTCGGGCGACACGAACTCAAGGCGCTGGTCGCGCTGCGCACGCTCTCTCCGCGCTTTGCGCGTCGCGGTTTGGTGCTGGCCGGCGCAAAGGCTCAACTCGGTCACGTGCTGGAGCGCTTCCGTGTCGCGCCGGAACCCGAGCACCACCTAGCTCACATCACCGCGCTCGCGAAGCAGCAGGGAGTGCGCGATGCAACATTCGATATGCGCGTGCCTGGTTCGTGTGTGCACTACGACTCGCGGGTGCTCACGGATGCTGAGGCGCGTTTGGCTCACGGCGCGTATGCCGAAGGGCTCGCTCTGGTCGAGTCGCTCGGCTCGACTCTGCCCAAGACCGAGCTCACTCGCGCTTCCGTGATCGCCGCCGAATGTGCCTTCGGCTTGGGTCGAACGGCACTGGCTCGCGAGTTCGCCGAAGCGGGCCTGCTCTCCAGCGGCGATCAGCCAGTCACTGAGGCGCGTCTGCGTCGTATTCAGATCTTGGCGAGCGCGGAAGGCAGCGAGTCGAGGGAGCCGCCCGAGCGTGAGCGCTTACGGGAGTCCGAGGGAATTCGTTCGGATCCGTTCGAGGCAGTCCTCGACGCCGTGCTCGACCTGCGTTTGGCGCTGCTTCAAGAGCGCTTCTCTCAGACGCCGTCGCGAGTTGAGCCCGCGGCGCGTCGTGTGCTCGAGCTCGCAGCGCGAGTGCAGCCACAGCACCGTTTGAGCGCTGTCGCGGGCGCGTTGTGTCGTGCTGCCGAACGCGTGGCTCTGTCGGGCCTCGCTGATGGTGAGCCCAGGCTGCAAGCTTTTGCTGCGCTGGCACGCGCCAGCGAGAACCCCGCTCAGATGGCCGCCTGCTCCATCGCTGCGGGCGATCTGTTGCGAAAGCGTACGCGCTGGGCCGAGGCCGAAGTGGTCTTTGCGGACGTCTTGTCGGTGCTGCAGGAGCGGCAATTGCCTCGCGAGCAACGCGAAGCCTGGTACAGCGCAGCGAAGCTTGCGGAACGTCGCGGTGACTTGCCCGTAGCGTTCTCAGAGGCCAAGCGCGCTGCGGAGTGGGTGACTCTGTTGCTGTCGTTCGAAGTCGACATGAAGGCTCGCGAGCAGCTGTTGGTGAACACGACTGGCTACTATGGCGCAGCAGCGCGCTTCGGCGTCCTGGCTGGCAGTCACGCCGCAGCCATCGAAGTGGCCGAATCGAGCAAAGGACAAGCGATTGCCGCGCTGATTCAAGGTTCCTCAGCGACCAACGCAAACGCTCTTTCGCCGAGCGGTTTCGCAAACGGCGCTGTTTTTGATGCCGACGCGAACGGCGCGCGCATCGCCGCGCTGAGCAGCGCGTTGGGTCCGAACGACGCCGCTGTCTCGTATACCCTGCTCGGCATGAACGAGCGGCGGCGCTTCGAAATCGCGATCGGAGTTGTCACGCGTGAAGCGACTCGCGTTGCACTCGTCGAGCAGCCGGACACTTTCCTGAACGACGTGGTGGAGCTGGCGCGCGCGGTCGAACAAAATCAAGAGGACGGCGCCAAACCCGTTGGTCAGCGCCTATACACCACGTTGCTCCAGCCCATCGCCGCCGAGCTCGCTGGTAAAGACCGGCTCTTCGTCTCGCCTCACCTGCGACTCCACACGTTGCCCTGGTCCGCGCTCCACGACGGCAAAAACTTCGTCGTGCAGCGTTTCGCTGTAAGCCGCGCGTTGCCACTCGTTCTTCTCGAGCACCACGCGGCGGACGAGCTTCCCATCTTCAATCGCACGTCTCGGCCGCATTGGGCCATTGCGCTGAATCCGAGCCACGCGGGCCTCAATCCGTTGCCGGGCCTCGAGCCCGTATTCGACCAACTCGCTCCGCGCTTTACCGGTGCGGCGCTGCGTGCAGAGCAAGCTACTGCGCAGCGATTGCTGCGAGATCTCCAGCACTCCAGCGCGCTGCTCTTTGCCGGCCACGCCAACTACGACGCCGATGAGCCCCTCAAGAGTGCGCTCTTCACTGCGTCGACTCGACTAGAACCGCGAGCGAACCTGTGGCCCGAAGATCGCATCGAAGCGCGCCAGCTGCTCGGGCTCGCGCGACGTCCTTCACTGGTACTGTTGCTCGGCTGCGAAACCGCTCGACTCTGGCGTGGTAAATCCAGCTATGGCGATGAAGCCATTGGTCTCGCGCGTGCTTTCCTCATCGCGGGTGCTCGCCGCGTCGTTGGGGCGCTATGGCCTGTCGTCGATCGCGACGCCGAAGACTTTCTCCGCGCGCTCGCCAACATCGACAGCAAACAAGATCCTATTCGTCACGTCCACGCCGCTCAGATCTGCCTTGCCGAGAAGCGCTGCCCCAACCGCGGAATTTCGTCCTGGGGAAGCTTTCTCGTTGATTCGCGTTGAATCGTAGGGATCGGGCGCGCTCGTGTAAGAATCACACGCGCCCGGTGCTCCTCATTACATCCGACGCATTCAGCGTCGACGCTCACGATGTAAAGGAACGAACGAAAATGAAAATGAAGCGAATCGCCCGGGCCACACGCACTTCCTCGCGCGCCGTGCTGCTACTGCTCGCGACAGTCGCCACCGCTTGCGGAACCTCGACGGCGCCGGAATCCATTGCGTCCCGCGGCGATGCCTGGGGCGGCTACAGCTGTGACAAACCGGGTGGTCCAGGGGGGCTCGTTCTCACGGTTTCCGTTCCTCTTGGCGGCTTTCCCGTGGCGCCTCCGGTGGGCCCAGTGAACCCGCTTCACGCCAAAGCCAGCTTCGATCTGGGGATCTCGTTCGCCGAGTTCGACGTCCTCTCTGTCACGCAGATCTCCAAAGACGACGCAAAGGCCTCACCTGCGCAAGCACTCCAGCTCGAAAACGGCAACTGGGGGCTCACTTCGAGCGATGGCGTTCCATTCCCCGACGGCACCAGCTTCAACATCATGTTCGACCAGGCTCACTTGCAAATCGACGGGAAAACCGAGCCCGAGCCCTGTCCACCCGAGGGTTCAACGGAAGCAACACCAGGCGCCAAATTAGAGCTGCTGGGCACCTTCAAACACACCGCCACCGAAGCCAACACCAAAGATTTGGAAACCTGTCTGGACCTCTCTCAACAAGCGCTCGCCATGTCGCCCGCGAAGACATTCGTGGTCGCTACACAGCTCGCAGCGGCGGCCGGCACCGTCAGCGCGCGTTACTCCGAGGGCTCCGCTTCGTTGTGCCTCGTGAGCGAAAGCGGCCAACCTTTGCTCAGCGGCAGCGAATTCGATGTACAGGTGTGGGCTGCGGAGTAACTTGCCCGCGCTGATGGCCTAGTCAAAGAACATCTCTGGTCGCGGTTCGTCGAAGCCCAGCAGCTCACCGGCGATTGCTGATTCGATTTGCGCAGCCACGCCGTTGTCGCTGTTGGTGAGCACAGCGACGGTGAGCTCGTCGTTGGGGTAGTGGGCGAGATGGCTTCGATAGCCATAAATGTGCCCACCGTGAAAGCGCACCGTGTGCCCGCGGTGTGTGGCAAGCCCAAAGCCAAAACCGTAGTTCGACAGCGAGCCGTCGCCGAGCCGTGCTGGAGTGAGCATGCTTGCCACGACGGCGGGCGCCAGCACTCGACCGGACCAGAGAGCGGCCTGCCAACGCAGCAAATCGCTTGCAGTCGAGCAAACATCGCCGGCGGCGAACGCATTCGGCAATGAAAATGCTCGCGCACGCACCAACACGTTCCCCTCCAACTCATAACCGTGAGCCCGGCGCGGAACCACACGCCGGGCCGGGCACGCAAACGTTTGCTCCAGCTCCGCCGGCGCCAGCACGGCCTGACGTAAGTAAGCATCGTAAGGTTGCTTCGCCACGCGCTCGATCACGAGGCCCAACAACAGATACCCCGTATTACTGTACTTGAACTTCGTACCCGCTTCGAAATCGAGTGGTAAGGACGTCACCAAACTCAAAAGTTGCGCCGGCGCCAGCTCTCGTGCCGAGACGGCTTGCCACTCCTTGGCTTCGCGTGTGTACGAGGGAATACCCGAGGTGTGATTCAACAAATGGCGCACTCGCACGGCTCGCCACGCGGCGGGTGACTCCGGCAAATAGGCACTCAACAATGCGTCCAGCTGAACCAAGCCATCGTTCGCGAGCCGCAGCACCGCTGCCGCCGTCAGTTGCTTCGTGATGGAACCAATCGGGTAAATCGTGTCCACGTGAGCAGGGGCATTGCTCTCCAGATCCGCATAACCCTTCGCCCGCGCCGCTTCCGCGCCCTTCCACCGCACAGCTACGCTCAGCCCGGCAAACGTTTTCCCTCTCAACACGCGCTCCGTCGCAGCCTCAACACGCCTTCCGAGCGTTTCTTCCGGAGACACCGCGGCGTGCCCCGGTTCGGCTGGTGTCACCACGCTACTCACAATTGCGGGCGCCGAGTCTCGTCGCATCGACGTTGTAGGCACAGACACTTTGCTCGCGGAGCAAGCGCCGACGGCCAGCGTCACCAAAGCAAAAGGCAACGCTCGTCGCGCCACGACCACAGTCTAGACCACCTCCGCGGGAACGCATCGCGCCACGACCACAGTCTAGACCACCTCCGCGGGAACGCACCGGCACGCTCACGATCCCTCCCATTCTGAGAGATTGTCGCATCGTCGAGGCCTTCTCCGCGCATCCCGTCACCCGGAACGCCACACTAACTCTCGAGTTGATTGCACTGATGGTGTTGCCCCGCACCGTGCAATGCTCGCCGCTTCGCGGCTGCGCGTTTCCTGCCCTGAGGATTCATCACATCTCGTGGAGGCTGGGCGCTCCTGTCGCTCGAATGGACGAAGGCCGGTGCTAGGCCGTGAGCACCCGGAGCGCCACGCGCAACATTTCCTCCCGAGTCGCGCTGGGAGCA
>JBMOMJ010000029.1:0-139593 GCA_049324695.1 Myxococcota bacterium | reverse complement strand
CCGATGGAACGCCGTATGGCGGCGCGCTGCTGGTTGGAGTGGCGGACCGAAATGCGCAAGTATTCGCCGCGCTCCGCGGAATGGGCTTCAAGGAGCGCGAGTGCCGAACGGCGTTGGATCGTTGCGCGACGACGATTGCTCCGAACGCGACTCGCGAGGCAATGTTGCGCGCGGCGCTCCAGGTGCTCACGACCTAGTACCGGCCTCGTCTATTTGAACGATACGGGGCCGAGCTCTACGAGATGTGACGAATCCTCAGACCACGTGGGTGGTGGGCATGGTGGCGGGACGTCCGAGTCAGCACCTGCGCCACCGCCAACGCTGGGGGCCCAATTCAATGGTGTACCTGCGCGCGCTGTGCCGTCTCTAGCCGCAAGCGAGGCAGGCACCCGCGGTTCCGATAATGTCGCGCCGCTCCCGAGCACGCCAACCAGTGAGCGTGCGGATGACTGCACCGGCTCGGACACCAGCACTGACACGTCTCTCGCTGCGCCGCGCCCAGTACCGGTCTCGGGCAGCCTGGAACCGAACGGCTTGGTCAACTTGGTCTTGGATGCGACGAGTCGCTTTCCCATCGTATTCCGCGTGCATCGAACGGGGCTCGAGGAGGTCGAGAACGGATACCGCGTGCGCGGTTCGGTGTTGCTCGAGGTCCCCGGCGACGTGATCACACTCAAGCACGCCGACCTGACCTTCGAGTACGGAGAGGATCGCGCCAGCGCTGACCTGAGAACGAAGCCGGGAGATCGTCGTGCCAGAGCTGGCGGTGACCTTTTGGTAGCCCGAGTTCGCTGAGCACTGCAGGCAAGAAGCGACAGGTGGATGCAGGTAACAGCCGACATCCCCCAGCAATACCCGCGATTTATCGCGAGCACTGCGCTCGGCACGAAACTTCCAACAGGGCTCTGCAGCGACACGTTCATTCTCGTGAATCAAAAGTAGACGTGAGAGGAGCCCTTCAATGATGCGATGGTCCAACTGGTCCAACTGGCTTGCGGTGACGTGCTTCGGGTTCGCTCTCGTCGCGAACCTCGGTTGCAGCAAGGAAAACCAGCGTTGGGAAGCGGCCCAACAAGCGGCTGAAAAGCAGGTCGAGACCAAGCCAGATACGAATCCCAAGGCTGCCGCGGGCGACCAGCTGAACAAGTTCTTCCCTGCCGATGAAACTGACGGCTTCAAGCGTACCTTCGATCAGGAAAAGCCCGGGTTCGTTCAAGCGAAGTTCAGCAAGGACGGCGCTGACGCAACCCTTTCGATCAGCGATCTCGTTCAAAATGAGGACGCACGCAAGAAGTTCGCAGGAGCGATCGAAAAGCTGGGCGACGCTCCGATGACGACAGTTGGCAAGAACCAGACGACCGCATTGGTCGCCAATCGCTGGCAAATCAAGGTCTCGTCGCAACAGCTCGACCACGCGGCTCGCACTTCGTTACTCCAGAAGTTCGACTTGACCAGCCTTCGCTCGTTCAACCCAGCGGTCAACTAACACCGTCCCCAAGAGTTTGGAGCGCCATTATGAGTGACAGTGACGATCCGATTTATGAGTTGGTCAACAACCTACCGTCTACGAGCGTGACCGGCGCAGTACTTCGTGCCCTCGACTTCGTTGCGCCCGGCCAGTGGAAGAACATCACGAGCTTCGAAGAGCTGCTCCAAGACGAGACCGGCGAGAGCGACGACGCCCTCATCCAGCAGATCGGTGAGCGAGCGATCGTGTTGTATACGGATCCCGCGCACGCATATCAGCGAGCGGTATGGTGCTTTCAGCTCGTCGACAGCCTGGACCAGGCGATTGTCGCCGCGTCCACAGTGAACTTGATCGGCCAGAAATTCGACCTTCGTTTTTTGAAGAGCATCACGCCACAGCCCGAAACCGCGCAAGCGCTCGACGCGGGCATCAAGTTGGCCTGCGAGCTCGCCTCCTTTGCTTTCGTCAACGGCATTCCCGGCGAGAGCGTCGCTGAATTCGCCAAGTCCCTCGCTGGCTACGCCAAAGACGATTTGATTCGCATCGCCGCCTTTGTGGCTATCGACTGCGTCCTGCCGCTCGGGCCAAACTTCGTTGAAAAAATGACGTCGGCCATTTCCGGCGCGTCGCTGACGGATAGCAGACTCTTCAGTTCCGTCGCCAAGTACCTGCCCGGCAATGGCCTCCAGGGTCAGAAAGAGGTAATTCGCAACACCCTCCAGGCCACCGGCGACCAGCTGACGAACTTAGCTAAAACCAAAGGTATCGAGCAAGCAAGCCTGCTCGATAAGCTCGGCCAGTTCATGTCGTTCTCAGACAACAAACTCGATGTTATCGCCGCAAGCTTGGACTTGATGACCAACCACTACGAACACACCGGCGTCCAGTCAGTTGCCCGTCGCGTCATCTCGCGCGCCTACTCCGAAATCTAGAACCGTTCCTTACGATTCGAGGCGTGCTCGCGGTCGAGCGCGGCGACGGCGCGTGCCACAGAAGCACAGACCGCCAGTACTCACATTAGTTCTCGGGCAGGCCGTAAGTGTAGATCTTGCGGTCGAGCCCGAGGATGTAGAGGATCCGTCGCTGATGCTGCTGGGACCGCGGTCGCCGTGCGGAACGTCGCCCCAGCAGAGGCTTGGCAGGTGCTGCCGTCCCGAAGGCAGTGCGAGACTGGGCTCGCGTCGCATATTGTTTAGGCGAGGCGAAAACCAAAGTCGCTCTCGATTCGAGATCTGTAGTGACCGCCCGAAGTGCCCGTGAGTTACTTCGTAACAACGCTTGATTGGAAATTGGGAGTAATCACGCGGCCTGCACCGATGCCCGACGTATTTTTCTGATTGCCAGACGCGCCTCCGCTTCGGAGATAGCTATTCCTGTGAGACGCATTCTGAAGGCAGTGCTAGGCTTGTCGACAATGATGGGAAGGCTCTCTATCTTAGTTTTCACGGGCGTGCTAACGCTGTCTGCGAGCGCTACGGCTCGAGAACCGCTGCGCGGGGGCGTTCTGAAACCACCGAAACCTCCGGAGGTGCTCCCAGCAACCAGAACGGGAGAACCCCCCGAGGGCTACCATCGCGAACAGCGAGCGCGGACCGGCCTCGTCATCGCTGGTCTCGTCGTAGCCGGGGCGGGGGCGGCCCTGTTTGCGGGCGGCCTCGATGCTCGCGCTGAAGCAAGCTCCGGCCCGCCTGGCGTAGAGGATTCTAGGGGTGGCGGACCCGAGATGATGATGGTCGTGGGCATCGCAATGTTTGCAACTGGCATTCCGCTCTTGGTCTACGGCATGGCGTCGCCTCGCGACGTCTACGTCAAGAACCCTGCGCGCACCATCTCTCTTGCTGTTTCGCCCACGCCCACGAATCTGGGAGCGCGCCTTGGCCTCCAGTTTTAGTCGCGCGTTTGAGTGCGACTCGCGGTGAAGCTGCAACGAGCTGCCTCAGCTCGCTTCAGGGTCGACTTCGGCACGGCGTGATTGCTGCCCCGAAGAAGACCTCCGTTTAATTCGCAAACAACTGGACTTGGCGGACGACGCGACTCGCGCCGTCGAGAACCGGGAAGAGCATTCGACGCGCGCGAAGATACGGTTCCGGCATGGTGTATGCAACGCCGTGGTTTCGTCATGGCAAACATCGCGCCCCGGGTCGAGCAGGCGTCGGCATTGATGCGGAACTTCGCGGAGCGTACGGGCGTCGGTTCGCGCGGACCTCAGAAACGGTACCTCTGGACGGACGCTTTTGCTGTCTGCAATTTCTTGGCGCTGGCGGGAGCCACTCGCGATTCGCGTCAGGTGGAGTTGGCCCGAGAACTCGTCGACGGTGTCCACCACACGCTGGGGCGTTTTCGATCGGGAGAAGCGCGCTCGGGTTGGATTAGCGGGCTCGACGAGGTCGAAGGAGAGCGGCATCCAACTCGCGGCGGTCTACGTATTGGGAAGCCGATGCCAGAGCGTGGCGTGCATGAGGTGTTCGACGAAGATCTGGAGTGGGAGCGCGATGGTCAATACTTTCACTATTTGACGAAGTGGATGCACGCTCTCGACCAGTTCGCGCGTGCTCAGCGCGAAGCACGTTACAATTTCTGGGCGCGCGAGCTGGCGGCGGCGGCGCTTCGGGGGTTCGGCGCGAGCCGTGGGGTTGGTTCCCGGCGCGGCATCGTTTGGAAGATGAGCGTCGATCTTTCGCGTCCGCTCGTGCCGGCGATGGGAGCGCACGATCCATTGGACGGGTTTACGACGTTTGCCGAGCTCCGCGCGACGGCTCAGAAGCTGCCGAGCTTCGGGGACGTGTCGAATGGACTCACGCTCGAGCGCGAATCGCGCGATCTCTTTGCGATGCTCGAGGAGAGCAGCTGGGCGACTCCGGATCCGTTGGGGATCGGCGGGCTCTTGATGGACTGTGCGCGCCTCGCACAACTCGCGCCGGCGGTGGCACGAGAAGCGTCAACGCCTGCGCCGAGCGAGTTCGACGTTTCGGAGTTGGCCGATCGCGTTCTCGCCGAGGCGGTAGCGGGCCTGCGCTCCTATGCCGCGCGCGAGCCGTTGGTGCGACCGGGCTGGCAACGTTTGGCTTTTCGGGAGCTAGGTCTAGCGATTGGGCTCGCGGGGCTTCGCTACCTTAAAGGAGTAAAGCGAAGCCTGCTCAGCACAGCTGAGCGATTCGTTCCACTCGGCGAGAGCATCGTGGCATTCTGGGCCGATTCGGGGCAGCACCAGGCAGCGAGTTGGACGGAGCACCGCGACATCAACGAAGTCATGCTGGCCACGAGTTTGCTGCCAGACGGGTTCCTGGAGCTCTCGATGTCGTAGGCTGAATCGGAAATTTTTCTGGGCCCGCGAACAGTTTCGAGGGCGAGCCAAGTCTCATGGGTAACGGGTCGCAAAAGAAGCCGGCCTGAGGAGCTAAACCCATGAAAATCTATCAGTTTCCGCTCTCTCCCAACTGTCGCAAGGTCCGCGCCGTCGCTTTCGAGCTCGGTCTCGAGCCGGAGCTCATTCACCTGAATCTGTTCAAAGGCGAGCAACGTGCGCCGGAGATTTTGGCGTTGAACCCCAATGCGAAGGCGCCAATCCTCGTGGATGGGGATTTCGTGCTGTGGGAGAGCAACGCCATCATGGCGTACCTCGCGCACGGGTCGAGGTTGTTGCCGGCGGCGCTGCGCGAGCGGGCGGATGTGGACCGTTGGTGTGCTTGGCAACTCGCGCACATGGGGCCGGCGATTGGAAAGGTGGCGTTCCAGCGTTTGGTGAAACCGATGACTGGGCAGGGTCAACCCGACGCGCGCGTCGTGGAGGAAGGCACGGCGGAGTACACGCGATTCGCGCAGGTATTGGACACTTCGCTCGCCGATAAGGAGTGGGTGGCCGGTCGCCTTTCGATTGCGGATTTCGCTATCGCGTCGGTATTTTCGATTGCCGAAACGGTAGGTCTCGATTCGAAGCCGTATCCGCGATTGAGCGCGTGGCTGGGGCGGATTTTGAAGCGCGATAGTATGCAGCGCGCGATTGGGGACTCGAACGCTCTGGCGGCGGAGTAAAATGCGCGATGGCCGCCGCACCGGACGAAGCTTTCCTACGTCTCATCGCTCCACACGAAAACGCGCTCAGGCTGCACTGTTATCGCATGCTGGGCTCTTCGCACGATAGCGACGACGTGCTTCAAGAGACGCTCGTGCGCGCCTGGCGTGCGCGCGACTCGCTGGAAAGCCCGAGCACGCTGCGGCCCTGGCTGTATCGAATTGCAACCAATGCGTGCCTCGATGAACTCAAGAGCCGCAAGCAACGTCCACTACCGTGCGACGTGGGGCCGCCCGCGAACGACGCGCTGGCTCCCGCGCCTGCTAATCCGGAAGTAACATGGCTCGAACCGTGCCCGGATGCTTGGCTGAGCGGCACAGCACAAGATCCGGGCGCGGTGTACGAGCTGCAGGAAAGCGTGGCTCTGGCGTTCGTGGCCGCGCTGCAGCTGTTGTCGGCTCAGCAGCGCGCGGTGCTTCTATTGCGCGACGTGCTGGGCATGCCTGCCGACGAGACCGCGACGGCGCTCGGGCTCAGCGTTTCGGCAACGAACAGCGCTTTGCATCGTGCGCGGGTCGCGCTGCGCGAACGCATCGGTGGCAGCGAAGAGCGACCGAATGTCGACGCGCGTTCGGAGCAGGATGAAGGTTTGCTGCGCCGTTACATTCAGGCTTGGCAATCGCTCGATGCCGATGCTCTCGTCGCACTCCTGAACGACGATATCATCGCGTCGATGCCGCCTTCCCCGACGTGGCTGCAGGGTAAAGCTCCAACCAGCGCGTTCCTGCGCGCGCGGCCGTTCACGCGGCTTTTGGGATCGAAAGTCGAGCTCATGCGCATCTCCGCCAACGGTCAGCCCGCGTTCGGCTTCTACATCGACGGCGTGTTGCACGCGGTGCATGTGTTGCGGCTGCGCGCGGGGAAGATCATCGAGCTCCACCACTTCCCCGAAGAAGAGAGCTTTCGCGCCTTTGGGTTGCCTCGCTCCTTTCGAGCGGTCCCGCCGACCGAAGCGGAGGGAGCGCGCGCCGGCGTCGATCAAAGTTGAGCCAACACGAGTGCAAGCCGGGGAAACGAGCGATCATCGCGTCGTGGCCAATTCAACGCGCTCTGAGTACGATGTGGCGCACATGGCCCTTTCGGAAAGCTTGCGTGCTCACGCTCGGCTACCAATTCGACTCTGCGTAGTGCTGCTCTTGGTAGTCGTGCTCACGGGTGCGGCACCTCCAGCCGGGCGTTTGAATTGGTTGCTCGAAGTAGGCCCTGGAGTGTTGGAGATCGCAGTACTGGCCTGGTTGTACCCGCGGTTGCCGTTCTCGCATTTCGTTTACGTTTGTGTGTTCGCCCACTTTCTGATTCTCACGTACGGCGGTTACTACACGTACGCTTTGACCCCGCTGGGCAATTGGGCCATGGAGCGGTTTCATTTGGCGCGCAATCATTACGACCGAGTGGGACATCTAGCGCTCGGATTCTTTCCGTGCTTTCTCGCGCGCGAGACGTTGCTGCGCTGCACTCCGCTGCCGCGCGGCGGTTGGTTGGTGTTTTTGGTGCTCAGTGTGATCTTGGCGATTGGAGCATTCTGGGAGCTGATCGAGTGGTGGGTGACCCTGATCGTCGCGGGAAATGTGGGCCAAGCGTTTCTCGGTTCACAAGGCGATCCGTGGGACGCGCAGTGGGACATGTTTTTGGCCCTCGTCGGAGCAGCCATCGGCATCGCTCTGCTCTCGCGTAAACACGACGCTTCCATGACACACGTGCCAGCCGCGCGCTGATCGAGGCGAAACGGCGTCCTCCCTTACGATGGGGTGCTAAAGTGGCGAGTCATGGGGCTCGACGGCAAGGTTCTGATAGTCGGAAGTGGTATTGGCGGGTTGACATTGGCGCACGCCCTGCGAGTTCGCGGGATCGCGCACGAAATTTTCGAGCAAGCGCGGCAGCTATCTGACGTCGGCGCGGGCCTGTTGCTGCACCCGGGCGCCCTGGCGGCGCTGTCACAACTGGGATTGCGCCAGGCGGTGGAGCGAGCTGGGCACGAGATTTTGCACGGCCTCGCGATCACCAGCGGCGGAGCTGTACTGCAAGATACTTCGCTCGCGGCGCTGCGCGACGACGTGGGCGCGGGCACGTTTGGGATCCATCGCGCGCGCTTGCAGGAAGTCTTGCTGGCTGGTCTCGAAGAGGTGCGGCTCGGGCGGCGCTTCGAACGTTACGAAGCAGACGCCTCTGGCGTGACTGCACACTTCAGCGATGGCTCGAGTGCACGTGGAGCGCTGCTCGTCGGCGCGGATGGGCTGCGCTCCCGGGTGCGTCAGCAGCTATTGGGCGCTGAGCCGTTGCGTTATGCCGGCTACACGAGTTGGCGCGGCGTTGCGAGGATGGAAAATCCGTTCGGCGCGCACGAGCTCCGCGAGATTTGGGGGCGCGGTGAACGCTTTGGGATCGTCCCGATCGACGAGCAAAGCACGTATTGGTTTGCTGTCGCCAACGCGCCCGAAGGCGAACGCGATGAAGATGCATTGGCCGAAGTGGAGCGTCGATTCGCGAATTGGTCGGAGGAGATTCGCAAGCTGCTGGCGGCATCGCAGCGCGAGCGCGTGCTGCGCACGGACATTCACGATCGCGATCCGGTACCACGCTGGTCGCAAGGGCGGGTGACGTTGCTGGGCGACGCAGCGCATCCGATGACACCCAACCTGGGTCAGGGCGCTTGCATGTCCATCGAAGACTCCGTGGTGCTCGCTGCGCGCTTGCACGAGAGCGAATCGCTCGACGCCGCGCTCGCCAGCTACGAACGCCAACGTTTCCCGCGGACGTCGCGCATGGTGCGAAGCTCACGGCAACTCGGGCAACTGGCACAACTCGAAAGCCCGCTTCTAATCTTTTTGCGGGATCTCATGCTCCGAGCGACGCCGAAGCGCGTAGTGGAAAAGCAGCTGCGCGAAAACGCTCGCTTCGCGCCATAGTCATCAACGTCGGCGGTACTCGATGCGAATCAGCAGAAATTCGCCGCCGTCAGCTGCTGGCACTAGGTTCTCGTACACGTGAACGCCGTCGGAAATCGTGCGCGTGATCTCACGATAGCGGCGCACGTTCGGTGCGTCTCCGGCTTCCGTCACATAAGTCATGGTGCTCGTCGCCGGGTCCCAGATTCCGACCGAGCGCGCGATTGAGCCTCCCATGGAGTCCACCCAGGTGCCGACGTACTGGCCCTTCACGTCGTCCCACCCGTACACGCCGTGGCCCTCGTAACCAGAGTCAGCTCGATAATCGGTGACCAACCAGCGTCCGGCGACCAAGCGGTTCTCCGCGACGCCGCGCTGATGGATTGCAGCTGCTCCCGGCGCCGGAAAAATTTCCGACTTCGCGTCCCAGGTGCCGAGATCTTTGTCGAATACGCGCGTGGCCGTGGCAATTCGGCGCGCTCGCTCTTCGTCACTGCTCATACGGGCCATGGTGGCATCACCGCGCCCCGACGAGAAGAGCTGGCGGCAAATTGGCGAACGCGCGCGCCGTAACGGCGGTGCGGTGCAGTTACGGCGCGGCGTTCATAGTCGTAGCAGACACCGCCGTCGGCTCTTCCTGAACCGACGGCAGCGTGTGTTTCGTATCAACGAATCGCTGGGATGCAGCAGCCGAAGGAGCAGTACTCTCCGCTGCCTTCGCACGGCGGCAGGTTCGGGCCGCAGGTCTGAGCGCCATCGCAGTTCCAGGTCACACCGCCGGTGCCGCCGGTATTGACCGTGCTACCACCGGCGCCCAAGGTGCCACCCGCGCCGGGTGCGCCACCGCTGCTGGGATCGCTACCACCCACGCCGGTGCTGCCGGCGACGTTGCCGGAGCCACCGGTGCCGGTCGGCGGCGTGCAGCTGGCGGGTAGATCTGCGACGGTCTTGCCGAGGCAGAGCTCGCACTCGCCACAAGTGTTTCCGCACTGCGTGTTCTTCACGCAGCGGGGACACGCTTTGGTGTCGTCAATGTTCGCGAGCGAGCAAGCGGCGTTCTCGGTGATGTCCACGGTGCTGCCGTCGCCCAACTGCACGGTGCAGCAACCGAAGCAATCGCAACCGTTTTGGGTGAGCGGCGCACAGAACTTCACGCAAGCGTCGGTCAACTTACAGTCGGCGTCGGTCTGCGGCAGATCGCCGGTGAGGCAGCCCGTCGCATAGCGGCAGTCGTCGTCACCCGCGCCGGAGTTACCGTCGAAGAAGCAGTCTTGCCACTTGGGATCGCGGTTGTCGCCGGGAATACCCGTCGCAAACGTTCCCTCGTCGTTATCCAGCGGCCCGGTGCACTCGCCATCGAAGCCGTCGATGAAGCCGTCGCCGTCGTCATCCTTGCCGTTGTCGCACGCGGCAGCGCCGGCTATCGCGCCGCCGGTGCCTGCGGTCGAAGAGCCGCCGCCGCTCGTGCTGGAGGTGCCGCCGTTGTTTCCGGTGTCACCCGCCGTAGCACTCCCTCCTGCCATCGAGCTCCCGGTGCCGCCGCTGTTACCGATGCCGCCGTTAGTCGCCTTGCCGGAGGTGCCTGCGCCTGAGTGGATGCCTGCGGTGCCGCCCGATGAGCCTGGCACACCACCCATGCCTTCACTGCTTTGTGAGCTCGAGGAGCAACCCCAACTACTAATAGCGACCAGCGCTGACATCCAAAACAAACGTCTCATCATATCCATCCGTGAGTCGATTGGTTCCTTGCCTTGGGACCTTCGGTGTGTGGGAGCGCTGCGTCGCATTTTACGAGCGCCTCGAACGACTCCAAGAGGAAAGTGACTTGTGAGATGGTTCGTACGGGCAGTGCGCTCGCTTCTGAAGAGCCAAGCGTGCACACACACACATTCACGCGCAACTTCGTCGAGTCTCGCCGGACGAAGTGTAGTCAGCCAGGCTACAGCGGAGTGCACAAACCGAGCAGGCAGTGATTCCTGCCCTTGCAGGCTTTGCCGCAGCCGCCGCAATTGGCATCGTCTGTTTTGGTATCGACGCAAGCACCCGCGCAACGCGAGTAGCCGGACCTGCACGTTGTGCCGCAAGATCCGCCAGAGCAAGTGGCGGTGCCATTTTCAACGGACGGGCACACCGTGCCGCAGGCTCCGCAGTTTTTAACATCGGTCTTGGTGTCGATGCACTGCTCGCCGCAGCGGGTGAACGATGTATTGCACACG
Source organism: Myxococcota bacterium (assembly GCA_049324695.1). Taxonomy (GTDB): domain Bacteria; phylum Myxococcota_A; class Polyangia; order Polyangiales; family Polyangiaceae; genus PMG-095. The sequence goes on along the minus strand of JBMOMJ010000029.1, from coordinate 128,952 downwards.
AAATCGCAGCCTGTCGCCTTACAGGCTGGCATTGCATTCGTCGGTGCGCTGCACACGGTACCGCACTTGGTGCAGTTGGAGGTATCGCTGGTCACGTCGACGCAAGCTCCGTTGCACGCCGTGAGCGTTCCACAATCGGTGCCACACACACCCGATTTGCAGACCTTGCCAGCCCCGCACACGGTCGTGCAGTTGCCACAGTAATTGCCATTCGCTTGAGTGTCGACGCACTTGCCGTCGCACTCGGTGTAACCCGAATTGCAAGCGACTCCGCAGCTGCCGTTTCTGCAGGCGGGTGAGCCGTTTTGAGGCATGGGACAGACGGTCCCGCACTTGCCGCAGTTACTGGGATCCGAGTCGAGCTTCAGACACTGATTGCCGCAGGGCGAAAAACTGCTGTTGCAATCTAGGCCACACACGCCCGCCTGGCACAGAGCCAGTCCATTCGCAGGGATCGGGCAGCGTGTCCCGCAAGCACCGCAGTTTTCGGGGTCGCTCTGAACGTCGACACACGAACCGCCGCAGTTCTTTTGAGAACCAGAGCAAGTCACGCCGCACATGCCGTTCGAGCAGGCCTCGCCCGAATTGCAAGCACGCCGGCAAGCGCCGCAGTTGCCTGGATCGCGATCGGTAGCGACACATAGCTCCCCGCACTTGGCGAAACCATTGTTGCATGTCGAACCGCAAACGCCCGCGCTGCAGGTCGCCATGCCGTTCGACGGCGCATCACACACGGTGTTGCACGCGCCGCAGTGAGCGGTGTTGGTTTTGGTATCGACGCAGGCGCCGTCGCAAGCGGTGTAACCGGGATCACAAACGAAGCCGCAGGCGCCGCCGGTGCAGGTCGACTTGCCGTGCTCTGGAGTCGGGCAAGCCATGTCGCAACCACCGCAATGGGCGACGCTGCTGAGGACGTCGATGCAAGCTCCACCGCAGTTGACCTTACCTGTCTCGCAGGCGTCGCTGCACTCACCCGCCGAACAGACGCGCCCGGTTTCGCATACGGTTTCGCAGTTGCCACAGTGCTGAGGATCACTCTGCGTGTCGACGCATTCGCCGTCACACGAGGTGAGCAGCGACCCGCAATTGATACCACATACGCCGTCCTCGCAGACGCGCGTCCCGCTCGCCTTTTCCGGACACGACTTGCCACAAGCGCCGCAATTGTCGACGTCGCTGTTCAACTCGACGCAAACGGTGTCACACGGTGAGTAGCCATTCGAGCAGGCGAACTTGCAGCTCGAGACAGCACAGACCGGCAGCCCATGCGAGGGAGCCGTGCACATCGCGCCGCAGCCGCCGCAATTGCTGGCGTCGGTCGCAAGGATCACGCATTTGCCGCCGCAAACGGTCTCCCCTTCGCGACAAGTGCCGCCCGCCAACGGCCGCACGCAGGTATTCGTAGGCAGATCACAGACGTATCCCGCGGCACAGCGCTTGTCGGCGCTGCACAGCTTTCCATCTAGAGACTTGTCGATGTCGCTTTCGCAAGCGCTGGCGAGCAGCAGTAGAACCAGGCTCGAAAGCAATAACCGCAGCGCGAGCATCAGAAACGGCCTTTCGCGCTGAAACCACACGCGCCGGGCAAGCAGCTAAAACCAACTTGAGTCCTGTTGGAGCGGCTGCTCGCATCGATGAACACCAAGACGCCCCCGGTAATCACGATTGCGCTGCCCACGCCGAGCAAAACCCGCGCGGTGGTCTTGCGGCTCTCCATACTGTCGACAGCCGATTGAAAGCCGAGCTGCGTGTCGTCATTCTTGGCGTCGTCCTCGGCAGAGCGCCGCAACATCTCGAACGTGAACGCGCCGCCGAGCGCCGCCGCACCAACTCCCAGAGTGACCCAGGGCCATACCCCGAGGCCGCGAGATGGTTCTTGGTGAGCCGGAGCGGGCGCAGTCGTCACCCCCGGCACGGTCGTGGGAGCAATGGGCGCGGCGCCAGGCGGAGCGCTGCTGGCGCTGGGCTCGGGCGCCTTCGCAACATCGAGCCGCAGGTTGAGATCCAGTGGTTCGTTGGCTGTGAGCTCGAAATCACGCTCGGTATCGGCGTACCCACGCAAACTCAGCAGCACGTGGTGCTTGCCGGGAGGTAAATCGCCGGTCCACGGCGTGACCCCCATCGGTTGCTCATCGACGCTGACGGTTGCGCCGGCGGGAGTCGAAAAGACACTAACCTGCTGCACACCTTTTTTGGCTAGCGACTCGGCAAGCTTGCCAACGAGCTCGCGTACCGCGTCGGCATTTTGCGCGCCGGAGCTGCGGCGCAGATAGTCGCGATACCAGCGTAGCGCGCTCGAATCATCGCCCAGGCGCTCGTAAGCGCGACCGATGTTGAACGACAACGGTGCGCTCGGCGCGAGTCGATCCGCAGCCAGGAACAGATCGACCGCGTCCTTGTAACGGCGCTTTTCATACGCCTCCACGCCAGCTTGATACTTCGATTTCGCTTCCGCGCGCCGCGCTTCGCTAGCAGCTTCGTCGCTGGGCGCATCGTCCAGCGCCTGTGCAGCGCGCGTCGGCGCCACGGCGAGTGCAAGAGCAATGAGCGCTGAGCCAGCGCGGAACAGGCACTTTTTCATAAGCAGCTGTGGGACGAGAACTAGAACTTAGTACTAGTAGGGCGAAAGCAAATCACTCGAAGCACTACCTGGCGAGGCCTGAGGGCGCGAGCGCGCTGGCTGCGCCTTGTTCGGCTTTGCGGCAGGACGCTGCGAAGGCGCCTCGGGAGCGGCCAACCCGACGCTCGGCGTCGGAGCTGCAGCGCTCGGAGCAGGAGGCGCAGGTTCCGGAACGACCGGAGGCACGGGCTCGACCGACGGCACCTCGGGCGCAGCCTCCGAGCGCAGGCTCTCGTGAGGAGGTGGGACGCTGCTCGCCGCCGACGGTGCAGGCCGACGCAGCGCGAGTGCCACCAGCGCGGCAATCAAAAGCGATGCAGCAAACCCGATCCCCATCAGGGCTGCGCGCGAAAACTGGTGAGGAGACGGCGTGACCTGCCCCGATTTCGACGCCGTGTCGAGAGCAACAGGCTGCAAGTGCGTTTGCGCCACCTCGAGATCGCTACTCGCTGGGCGAACACCCGAAGCTGGCGGCGAGGTCGGAAACGAAGGCAAAGACGAACGCGTGCCGCGGAGCGCCGCAGGATCGCTCGCCCGCGAAATCCACTTGGCCTCGAGTGAGCTCCCGCACACGTCCTCGACGACGTTTTGACGGATGAGCCAGCTCGCCAGTGCACGCCCGAGATCGACCATGCTCTGGAAGCGCTGCTCGCGATCTTTGGAGAGCCCGCGAGTGATGATACGCGCGAGTTCGGCCTCTTCTTCGGAGCGGGGCTCGAACGGTCGCGGCTCGTCCACCACGATGCTCAGCAACAATGCGTTGGCATTCGCAGCAGCAAACGGCGTCATGCCAGTGATTGCTTCGTACAGCACGACGCACAACGACCAAATATCAGTGCGGTGATCGACCTCGAGACCACGCGCCTGCTCCGGCGACATATAGTCGGGGCTCCCCACCACCGTACCGGTTTGTGTCAGGTGGGTTTGCTGCGAGCTCGGGTCATTGATCTTTACGATACCGAAGTCGACCAGCTTCGGTTGTAGCTGCTGCTCGTCCTCGCTAATGAAGACGTTGTCGGGCTTGAGATCGCGATGAATGATGCCCTTCGAGTGCGCAATTGCGAGCGCGTCCGCGATGGGCAACAGCATTTGGACTGCCTGCGTCGCCGACAGACAGCCGTCGGTCGCGAGCCAAGCGGCAAGACTCCTGCCTTTGAGCAGCTCCATCACGATGAATGGATCGCCCTGCTCCGACTCACCGACGTCGAAGATGCGAACAATCGCCGGGTGGCCGAGCTTGGCGGCTACCTTGGCCTCCTGCTTGAGCCGTTGCGTCAACAGCTCGTGATCGCGTTCGCTATGCAGCAGCAGCTTGATAGCGACTGGTGCTTCGAGCTGCAGGTTGAAGGCGCCCCACACTGCTCCCATTCCGCCCTCTCCGAGCAGACCCTCTAGACGATACTTGCCAGCGATTACGTCGCCGACTCGATATCGGGGCTGCACGATGTCTTTCGAGGTGAGGGCCATCGGTCCAGGAACGTGTGGAAGCTAACACACCGCCCGCAGCGAAGTCTGCGAACGAGTGGCCTGAAGAGCTGCGGGGACGACGTTAGCGTTCGCCCGCTCTGAATCATCTGCAAGTCTATCTGGCGTAATCGGGGGCGATTAGGTCCCGATTTTGCTGTCGCTGCGGACGCGGCTTCGAATTTGTCACAGGCTGTTTCGGCGCTGCGGTGGCCTTGCCCGAAACTTTGGATGAAGGGGCCGGCGCTACGGAAGCCGACGGCGCGGGCACTTCTGCGCTCGTGGAGGGCGTTGGCAGTGACGTGCTGGGGCCAAGCTGGTGGGGCGCGACCACGGGTCCGTCCGCTGACACTGCAGCGCGGCGCGCTGTGTGGGCCGTGTGGTCGAGGCGCGCCACAACGCGAAACAGTACGAACGCGATCCCCATCGCGGCAGCCACCCCGAGCAGAGACCCCCAGTAGCGGCGCCCTTTCGCGCGTGACCTGGGAGTGCGCGGAGCGGATGGCTCTGCTTCGACGGATGCCTGCGCCGGAGCTTCGCTCGCCATCTGATCGATTGAAAGCGCGCGCAACGAGCTCGCGCTCTGCGATGGGATCTGGCTGAGCGCCGGCAAGTTTCCGCTCGGACCGCGTGCGTCGGCAGCAAGTTGTGCTCGGCGCAACGCCTCGCGCCGCAGCGTGGGTCGATTGCCGAGCAACTCGCTCAAGAAGGTTCTGGTGTTGCTCTCGAAATCGGCGACGAACGCGTCGGGTACCGCATTTTGGAGCGCTGCGAGCATCTCTCGGGCGCTTTGCCAACGTTGCGAGACGTCCTTCTCGAGAGCCTTCATGACGACGGCTTCGAGCGCCGGCGAGTAGCCCGACACGACGAGCGAAGGCCGCAGCGGCCGTTCGTCGCCTGCGATCTTGTGCAGAAGCGCGCCGGGATTTTCGCTCTTGAACGGATGGCGACCCGTAGTGAGCGTGTACAGCATGATTCCGAGCGCGAAGATATCGGCGCGCTGGTCCACCCGTTCGCCGCAAATCTGCTCCGGCGCCATGTAAGAGAACTTTCCCTTCACCTCGCCGGTCTGCGTCGAAGAAGAATCCTGGTTGGTGGCTTTGGCGATGCCGAAGTCCACGAGCTTGGCCACGCCCGAGTAGGTGACCAGGACGTTGTGCGGCGAGACATCGCGATGAACTACCCCGAGCAACGTCCCGTTTTCGTCGACCAGCTCGTGCGCTGCCTCCAGCCCGAGCAGCGTCTGACCGACTAGGTTGACCGCAATGGGCAATGGCAAGCCGCCATGGTCGGCAGTGCGATCCAACAAGAAGCTCAGCGGCTCTCCATCCACCCACTCCATCACGAGATAGAGCGTGCCCTCGTGCTCCCCGAGCTCGAGCGTCTGGACGACGTTCGGGTGATGAATCAAGGCGGCGATGCGCGCTTCCTCGAGCAACATCGTCTCGAGGCGCCCTTCCGATCCCGGCATCGGCAGCAGCGTCTTGATCGCGACGAGTTTGTTGAAGCCGCGCGCACCACGCAAACGGCCCGCCCACACCTGGCCCATTCCGCCGCGCGCGACAGGCATCAAGAGCTCGTAGCGACCGAGCGCCTGCGGAGTGGCAGCGGAATGAGCTTGGGAAGACATCGTTTCGCCTCGCAACAGCGGGTCCGTGTTCCAGCCGGGCGCTTGAACCGCCCCAGGATCCTCCAGTGCCTCGCAACGGCCCTGAGGCCTCGAGATTAACCCGAACTGCGCGGTAGCGTCCGCTAGGCGATGTCTTTTGTACGACCTCTGAGTGTGGGGCAGATTCCGCTCGTGTATGCGCCACGACGCTGCCCTCTATCGCCGGCTAGCGAATCACGAACACGCCTTTCAGATCTTCAGTGGAAGAAATGTAGGTGCGTGCCGCCCCAGTGCCTTTTTCAGCGCGCCAGGAAACGGCTCGGAACTGATAATAACCCGGAGTGAGCGCGGGTCCTTGGTAAGCCAGCGAAACTTCGGGCGAGCCGGTTACACGCGCGACGTCCGGATCGTGAAAAATCTCATTCCCGAAAGTGTCGTAGACCGTCACTTCGTATCCGTCTTCCGACGAGTCGTCCGCCCAGCGGAACGTCGGAGTACCCGTCACGACCTCCGGCTCGGTCGCGCCGGGCGCCATCACATCGAGGGCGCCAGTGATCTTGAAGCCCGGCACGCTGACCGGCGCGCTCGCGACGCTCACAGATTGAATTGACGTGCCACCAATCGAAAGATCGGGATCGCGCACCAGCTCATCGTTTTCGAACGCAGCGAGCACGACGTACTCGCCAATGGGAACCCCCTCGAACGCGTACTGCCCGCTCACCGGGAACTGCCGCAGACCCACCGGGACTTCGCCGCGAGCGAGCGCAGCGTTGAACGTCGATTTGACGACGAGCACGACACTGGTTTGGTTGGTGCCCGCGTTGACGAAGCTGACGCTGCCGCTCACGGAACCGAGCGGCGCCGCGCCACTCTTGAGCTCGATGCCTTCCACAGTCGCACCAGCGCTGACTGTGGCAGTCGCCGGATCGAGTTGCAGGCCCGCCTTGTAGCCGCGGATTTCGGCGCTGCCGCTCGGCACGTTGAACAGCGTGAATGCGCCGTTGCTGCCGGCGAGCGCGCTGGCCGCACCCGAAACAATCAGGGTGCCGCCGGCTTCGTCCGCACGCACGAAGCCGCGTACGGTGCCGAGCCCGGCGTCACTTGGCAAACGATCGAGCGCGATGTCGGTCGAGGGATTTTCGATCACCCACTTGCCGCTCGAATTCACGGGCTTGGTGGTGTCGACGGGGAGCGCGACGCGCAGACCGCTGGGGAATGTCGCGAAGCCCTGAGCATCCGCACGCAGCGTGAGCTCGGCTACCTTGGGCGTCCCGTCGGAAGCGCGCTCCGCCGGTACGGTGAGCTCGTAACGGCCGTCTTGATCCGTCGCGTCAATCCCGCGTGACACGAGCGCGCCATTGATGTCGCGCGCCACCACGATCGAGCCTGCCACACCGGTGGCCGGGTTCGCCGATTGCACTACGCGTCCGCGCATGATCACTGGCGCGAAGCAGCCTACGCCACCGCCCGTAACGTTCTCGCAAACCTTCCCGGAATCACAACCGGTTTGCTCGTCCACGGAGCACTCGCTGGCCTTAGAATCGTTGTCGTCCGAACCACAAGCAACGAGACTCGCCGTGGCGAGCCCAACCAAGAAAAATCGTGCAAAACCCTGCTTCATGTGAGGATGAGTGGAGAGCGCTTCTCTAGATTACGAACGCGCAACGCAGCGCGAAAAACGCCACGCGCGCTAGTAGTAGACCTGAACACACTCCCCGAGATCGCGCATGGTTGTGGGGAGCGCTACTAGCGAGTAACGACTACGATGCCGATCCTTCGGGCGGATTCGAATCCATACGCCGAGTGAGCGGCTCGCGGATGGGAGCACTCTTCGATTCCTCCCATTCGCGTTTGCGAGCCAGCAACTTCGCGCGGCGATTCCACGCGCGCAAGAACGTGAGCTCACCGCAGATGAAGCTCGTCAACGTGAGGAACAATGGCACCGCGTAGACCGGCGGCACCGCGCGCCCGCCCATGCGATGCGTGAGCACCAGCACGGCATTGGCGCACATTCCGTAGAAGATACCGAAGAGCGAGCACACCAACAGCAAGCGCCCAGTGGTAAAGAGTTTCTCACGCGCCGGGCGCAGGAACACCAACGGACCCCAGAGTGAGTCCGCATCGCACAGCTCGTTCAGCACTTGGTCGTCGGGGGCGCTCTCTTTCCACATGCTCGTTGCCGCTCCACCCCTTCAAGCGGACGCGCGCAGCGAAGCCTTACCCCCCCTTCGCTGCGGCACTGTCGAACGACAGGAATTGCGAGCCCGAGCGCACACACTGGCTCCCGAGCCGCGCAAGCCTCGCGAACGTTCAACCAGCGTGCTCGGCGAGGCCCAACACGCCACCGCCCGCGAGACCCAACCAAGCTTCGTTGGCACCGTAGAAGGTGGTACGCTGCGCGACGATCACGCGCGCGTCCGGGAGCGCCTTCTTTGCCGCAGCGAGCGATTTGACGTCCGCGTAAAGCAGATAGCTGGGCCGAAGCTTCGCCACATCCGGAAGGTCCTCCTCGAGGCTCTTCCTGGTTTGCAACATCAACTCACCCGAAGCGCCGCGCAAAATGACGAAGTCCAGCACGCCGGTTTCGGGAACTTTCACCTCCACCGCGTAGCCGAGCTGCTTCCAACTGGGCAGGCACGCTTCGATGGACTCGACGACCAACAACGTAGTGAGTTTTTCCAGCTTCATGGCGCTACACCTAACGTGCCGGCGCCGGCCCCGCCTTGGACGAATCCGACATCGCGTTCGAGCCGCAGTGCACTCGGAGAAATTCCAGCCAAATCGCGAAAGTCGCGCAGAAGATGCGACTCGTCGGCGTAGCCCGCCTGCGCGGCGAGTTCGGCTTGGCTGCGAATCGAAGCGGCGCGGTCGATGCTAACGGCGCGCTGCAGTCGAGCGATGCGTGCGTACTGTTTGGGGCTCACGCCCACCCGCTCACGAAACAAGCGCTCCAACTGGCGCTCGCTGACTCCAACGCTCTCTGCGGCGGCGCGCACGGATGCCGGCGCATCACAGGCGAGCGCAGCGACCGCAGTTTGCACGCGAGCGTCCAGCGGACGTCGTCGCACCCCGGCATCAGCGATGAAGCGCGCCACGACCTCGGCGCGCTGAGCGTCGTTGGCAGCCGATGCGATGCGTTCAGCGAGCGCCCAGCGTTTCGCACGCGTGAGCTCCGCCAACGGCGCCTCTGTCGCGAGCAATTCACTCGCTTCGATGTCCAGGAACGCGCTGGCCGCACCAGGTCGAAAGCGAACTCCGAACAAGCGTGTTCGTTCGGGAAGCAGAACCAGCTCGGCGGTTGGCATCGGACCGACGACGCACGCACTCCCGTCCTCGAGATCGAAGAGGAAATCGATGCAGCCGTCCGGCAGGACTCGATGGGTCCCGGCACGGTCCTGCGACAAGCTCCAAAACGCATCCACGAAGCGCTCTACGAAAGCCGGGGTTCTCGCCGTGGCCTGCATCGGGAGCCAGCCTTACACGGGCTCGCCGAGGCTCGTTGCCAAGAAGCGCGACGGCCCACAATCCTTAGTGAAGTTCCACATTTGACCTGGGTTGCTGGACCCCGAGGGAAGCCCTGCGCGGCGTTCTTGTGCTTGTGCTAGTGTGCGCCGCCCCGTGAATCTGAACGGAAATACCGAATCGTTGCCAGGCGTTGCGAACGAAGGCGCGGCGCCCGGCTCGCCGCCGCCCGACGCGGAAACCAACGTCGCCGATCCCCCTGCCGCAGCAGCGAAGCCAGGTCACGAGCGCGCGTTGGACCTGCGCTGGGCGGCCTCGGAGCGCTCGGAACGCGCCCTCGGCTTGGAGCGCGCGGCGCGACTGGCGTTGGAGCTCGCGGATCAGGCGCTGCGCCCCGCGCGCAAGAAGCAGGCTCCCGCACCGGCGTTGGCTGCTGATCTGTATCGGCAGTCGATTGCGTGTTCGCTGCGTGCGTTGGCGCTCGTACCCGCCAGCGAAACTGAGCTTGCCAACGCACTCGACGTCGACACCGCAGCACCTGCAGAGCTGTCGACGCTGCTCGAAAGTGCGGACTCTGCTTTGCTCATTCAGGCGGCTGGCAGCGAGGAGCGCGCGCGCTCGCTGAGCTCGATGCTGAGCCTCGGCACGTTCCGTAGCTTCGCAGCGATGGACGCGGCCGAGCTCACCCAGCTCGGGCCGGAGCTCTCGAGCTTTGCTCATGAGCTGCTCTCGACAGTGGAAGAGCGCCAGTGGCGCATCGAACGCCCGGGTGCATTCCGTTGGCTAAAAATCGGCGGGCTGAGCGTGCTCGCCATCGGCTTGACCCTCGCGCTAATTTTCGGCCCCGAGAAGTGGGAGGCCAGCCGCGATTTGGCTGCCGGGAAGCCGTGGCGCACGAGCTCTACCTATCAAGGCGGTTGCGAGTCGCCCGCCCAAGATTGCCCGGCCGCAACAGCGTTTTTCGCTCATACGCTCGAAGAGGAGAACCCCTGGATCGAGTTCGACCTCGGCTCGCTGCAGACCATCTCGGGCGTGCACGTCACCAACCGCACCGACTGCTGTTTGGAGCGCGCCTTGCCGCTGGTCGCGTCGGTCAGCAGCGATCAAAAGACTTGGAAGGAAGTCGCGCGCACCACGCAGAAGTTCAGCGACTGGAAGGCTAGCTTTCCGGCCGTGCAGGCGCGCTGGGTGCGCTTCGAAATTCCCAAGCGGACCAATCTTCACTTGAGGCGCGTGCGAATTCTCCCATGAAAGCAGCCGCTACTTCGGCGACGGCGGCGCCGATCGCCGTGTTCGAACCTTCGCTGTCCCTGCCGCTCTTGGTGCGCACCATCGCGCTGTTCTTCGCGGAAGGGTTCTCTCTGGGCTTATTGGTGTGGGCGTTGGTCGCCGGCGGCGGCGTGGTGCCCTACGCGCTCGACAACCGCGCCACGTTGCTCGAGCGCACCGCGCTGCTCGGCAGCATGTTCGGCACTGGTGCGCTGTTTGCGGTCGGCGCTTGCTTGCGCTTGGCGCTCGGTGGCCGCCCTGACTTGGCGCGCTTGAACGGTGTCGCGCGGCGCTTGGCGCCTCTGACGCTGAGCGGTTTTCTGCCCTTCCTATTCCGCTGGCAGCTGTGGCAAGCGCGCGAGCTCACTTACGCCGTGTTCGCGTCGGCATTGGGCTTCGGTGTTCACGCTGCCATCCTGACCTCACTCAAGGCACCGCCGCTCTTCGGCGCACATTCATCCGAGTGGTCGCGCGCACTGGAACGCTTGGGTCGCCGCCTCGAGCGCTGGTTGCCCACAGTGCTGGTGGTGTTGGGCGTGGTGTTTTACGCCGCGTTCTTTTCGTATCACACGATCGCCAATCATCGAAACTTGCGCACCGCGAGCCTCGACCTCGGGCTCGAAGCCAACTTGGTGTGGAACCTGATTCACGGCGCGCAGTTCATGAAGAGCTCGCCGCTGGTTGGGCCGGTGGGTTCTCACTTCGGTTATCACGCGACCTTGTTCGCGTACGTCATCGGGATTTTCTACGCAGCGTTTCCGCGCCCGGAAACGTTGCTGGCTTTTCAGTCGCTGATGATCGGCGGCGCGGCGTTACCGCTCTACTTCCTGGCGCGGCGTTACGTCAGCGTGTGGGCCGCGTGCCTGCTCGCGCTCTGTTACATCTTCTATCCGCCGGTTCACGGCTCGAACCTGTACGACTTCCATTACCTGCCGCTCGGCGTGTTCTTCATCTGGCTCACCCTCAATTTGGTCGAGTCGGGTCGCTATGGTTGGGCAGCGGTGGCGACGGTGCTTACGCTCTCCGTGCGCGAAGACGTCGCGGCGATGTTGGGGCTCGCGGGTTCGTACCTACTAATCACCGGTCGCAAGCCTCGCGCCGGGCTCGTGTTAGCTGCCGTCGGCTTTGGCTACTGCTTGCTGATGAAGGCCGTGGTGATGCCGCGCTGGCTGCACGGCGACGCCTCGTTCGTCTACATGTACCGAGGGCTTTTGCCGCACGGCGAGCAGGGCTTCGGCGGCGTGATGAAGACGGTCTTCGCGAACCCGATCTACACGCTCACCAGCTTGCTCGAAACGGAGAAGCTGCTTTACGTCGCGCAGATTGGCGCGCCGCTCTGCTTTTTCCCGTGGCGCCGCCCGATTGGATTTCTGTGCTCGGCGCTGGGCTTCTTGTTCACGCTGCTCGGCACTGGCTATCTGCCGCTGATTCAGATTTCGTTTCAGTACACCGCGCACTGGACGACGTTCTTGTTCGTAGCCGTGCTGGCCAATCTAGTTTGGGTGCGCAAGCCCACTGCGCCCGGCGACGTGGAAGGCCCAGTGCGCCAACGCGCCTGGCTCGCGTCGATCGCCCTGATGACACTGTTCACGAGTTATCAATATGGCGCGCTGCTGCAGCAGAACACCGCGCGCGGCGGCTTCGGTCCCTACATCTTCGGTACCACCGATGAAGATCGCGCACGCCACGCCAAGCTGATGCGCCTCATCGCGAAGGTGCCGCCCATGGCCAAGATCGTGAGCTCAGAGAACATCGTGCCCCACGTGTGCAGCCGCCCAGACTCGTACACGCTGCGCGTTGGCATCTTCGACGCCGAGTATTTGCTGTTCTCTCTGCCGGCGGGCGGCGAGGAGGCCACCAACCTGCGCTCGGCCTTCGCGCAGGGCTTCGGCGTCATGGAAGTGGATGGACCCTTCGTGCTGGCCAAGCGCGGATACTCCCAAGCCAAAAACGCAAGCGTGCTATCGCGCATCCACTGAGGGTGAGTGTGTCAGCAGTTCGCCTGCGAATTCCCGCGCTTTTAGCCAATTATTGGCGTCGCGAACATCCACACAGCCGCCGCAGCGTGGATCTGCTAATGAGCCGAGTCGGGTAAGCCATGTCGGGTGAGTTGAAGTCACATGTCCACTGAAGAGGCCACAGCACAACCGAGTGCGTCCTCGAGCGAACCCACGCCGCAAGCTCCGCCCCCTACGAGCCCGGCGAGTGAACGCAAGGTACGCCCGCTGGTGGAGTGGTTCTGGCGCGGTCACTCGCTGCGAGAGGCCCATCGCGAGCTCGATAGATTACGCGCCGTGCGCAGCGTGTTCGAAGAGCGCGCTCACAACGCGGCCGACTTCGCGCGGCGCGCACTGGATCCCGGCCGGGCTCGCGCCGCCGGCAGCGCGGACGGCATCGCCTGCGAGCTGTATCTGCAAACTGCCTATTGGGCCCTGTTGGCGCTCGAGGGCGTCGATCCAACGACCAGCGCGAGCAAGCTTCCGTTCGATCTGAAGGCCGCGATCGACGCAGCGCCGCGTGACGTTCTGTTGCGTGCCGCAGGCGGCCAGGTGGACCTCGAACAAGTCGAGATCGCTGCGACGCTCGGCGATTACTGTGGAGCTTCGGCGAACGAGCAAGCGCGTGCGGCGCTCGTCCTGCAAACCTTCGCCGAGAACCTGTTGCGCCTGTTGACCGGTGATCAGCAGCGCATTTGGCTGCTGCGCCTGCAGCGCATGACGCGACTGGCTCTAATACTGCTCGCGATCGTGTCCGTCGTGATTTCTGGCTGGCTGCTCGCGGATTGGCTCGAACAAAAGCATGATTTGGCGCGGGACAAGGCCTGGCACACGAGCTCGACGGGCATGAATGCGTGCAATTCGCCGTCGCAGTTCTGCGACGAGAGCCCGAACTTCTTCTTCCACACCGTGGAGGAGAAGAATCCGTGGGTCATCATCGATCTCGGCGCGCCAACGGAGTTCTCTGCCGTGCGTGTGATCAATCGCCGCGACTGCTGCCGCGACCGAGCCGCGCCGCTCGTCATCGAATCGAGCAACGACGAGAGCAACTGGAAGCAGCTGGCTCGCAACGAAAGCAGCTTCTCACGCTGGAAGGCCAGCTTCCCCAAGGTGAAAGCGCGTTACCTGCGCGTGCGCATCGCCTCTTCGCAAGCGACCAATCTGCACCTCGCCGCGGTGCGCGTCCTTCCCTGAAGCGTCATGAAGAGTTCGCCTGCCCCGAGCGCGTTTCTCTACGGATCGCGAGCTGTCGGTCTGTTCGCCATCACGGCCTTTTTCTTCGGGCTGGGCACTGGCTTGCTGCGCGAGCCGATGTTCTCCACGGCCTACTTTTGGAGTAACCAGGCAGCGCCTCCCGATCGCCTCGCGCTCCTCGCTTACGTTTTCACGTTGCCGGTGCTCGCGGTCGCGCTCGGCGTAGTGGCTTTCTTTCGGGCGTTGCCGCGTGGCGTGCTCGCGGTGGAAACGCTCTACGTATGGGCGGTGCGCACGTCGCCGCTCGGCCCGCTGGCAATGCTGCCGTGGCTGGTTCGCTGGGAGATCTGGCAAAATCACGATCTCGCGTTCTGCCTTGCACTGTTAATCGCGGCGCTCGCTCTCGGACGCGCCGTCACGGCGGCGCTCGAGACTCTGCCGCTACATGGCCATTCACCCCTGTACGCGCTGACGCGCAGCTGGCTTCCCCCGCGTGACACGCGCAGCTTTTTCAAGCGCGAACCGTTCTTGGTCGCGGTCGCCGCGCTGGCCCTACTCTACATCACGTGGTTCGCGTACTACACCGTGGTGTTTCACCTGTCGTGCCGTACAGGCTGGGATACCTCGATCGAAGACAACATTCTTTGGAACCTCTCGCATGGCGGGCCATTTTTCAAAGCCAGCCCAGCGCTGGGCCCGACGGGAGCTCACTTTCGACGTCATGCGACGTTGATTAGCTACCTGCTCGTACCGTTCTATTTGCTGAAGCCGGGCGCGGCGACGGTGCTCGTGATTCAGTCGGCGCTGCAAGGCCTCGCAGCGGTACCGCTCTTTCTGTTCGCGCGGCGACACGTCGGCCAGCGCACGGCTCTGCTCGTAAGCCTGGCGTACCTGTTTCATCCGGCGCTGCAGGAAAGCAACATCTTCGAGGTCCACTACCTGAAGTTCGGGCCGGTATTCCTGTTCACGACGTTGTGGCTACTCGATAGCGGTCGAAATCGCGCCGCCATCGTAGCCGCGCTCGTCACCATGCTGGTGCGAGAAGACGTTGCTAGCTGGACGATCTTGGTGGGCGCCTGGGGCCTCTTGAGTGGCCGCCACGCGTACACCAGCCTCGCCATCGCGGCGCTCGGCTGCGTCTACGTTGGTCTGATCAAGTTCGTGGCGATGCCCGCCTCGGGCAGCGGTGGAGACGAGCTTGCGTTCATTTACGCCGAGCTCATCCCCAAGGGCAGCAAGGGTGGCTTCGGATCAGTGCTCGGCACGGTATTCGGTAACCCCGCCTTCACCATCGAATCGCTGCTGGACCCCGCCAAGCTCGTCTACTTCATTCAGGTTTTGCTGCCGCTCGCGTTCATCCCGCTGCGCCGCGCGATTGGCTGGTTCGCGCTCATCCCCGCCTTCATCTTTTGCTTCATCTCGACGCACTATTCGCCTTTCGTCGACATACACTTCCAATACTCGGCGCACGTGCTGACGTTCGTTTATCCCGCGCTCGTGCTGGTGTTGGCGGATTCTAGGCTCAATCGCGATGCAGCCGCGCAACCAAGCGCAGAAGCCGCGATCGCCCAGCTGCGCGAGCTGCGCCACGCCACCGCTCGACGTTATGGCCTGTGTGCGAGCATGATCGTCGCGACGTTCATTGCTTCGTACCAATATGGCGCGGTCCTCCAACAGAACACTTCGCGCGGCGGCCCCGTGCCGTACAAATTCGGCTGGGACGACGAAGGTCGCGCACGCCGACACTCGGTGGATACGCTGATGAAGCACGTGCCACCACGCGCGCCAATAGCCGCATCGGCCTTCACGATTCCTCAAGTCTCCGCCCGCCCGGACGCTTACTCACTCACCTTGGGCCTGTGGGACGCGGAATACATCATCGCGCCGAGTGGCCCCCGCGAACACATTACCGAAGAGCGAACGCTGATCAAAGAGCAGCTCAGCTCAGGCAAGTTCGGCGTCGTCGAAGTCGTCCCGCCCTTCTTCCTCGCCAAACGCGGCGCCGACACGTCGAAGAACGAAGCGCTCTTGCGCGCAATTCACGCGCTGTAGCGTCAATCGCACATCAATGGCGCGACCAGCGCGGCGAGTGGATGAACAATCGCGTGATCTCCCAAGCAATGCGGGGCACGTGTGAGAAGCGGATCTTGGAACCTGGTTTGTCGTGCCAAGCGTGCAGCGGGAACTCGACGCACTGTTCGCTGAGGCGGAGCCCGTCGTTGTGCTTTTCTTGCCGCAAGAGGCGCGCTAGCAGTTCGACGTCGAAGGTCCAGACGTGCTGAAATGGCGGCTCGAATGCGCGCTGGATGCTGGGATGCGCACGAAACAGTTTGGCACCGCACTGTGTGTCGTAGACAGGCATGCCGAGCGCGAGGCCAACGCAGGTCGCGAAGCCGCGCCCAATGAAGTGGCGCTTGGGATCACGCCGGATGTCGCGACCGAGCAGCTGCACGCGCGATCCGAGCACCAGTAGAATTTTGGGATCTCGCAAGGCTTGCCACATGGCGCCGACCGCGGACAACGGCGTAGCCAAGTCGGCGTCCCAGTAACCGATGACGCTGGCGCCGAGCTCGAAGGCGCGCAGCACACCCGCGCGAACTGCCGAAGCCTTGCCTTGATTTTGAGGGAGGCTGAGCACATGCACGCGGGAGCCGCCGCGCTCCGCCAAGCTCTCCAAGATTTGCTGCGTTTCGTCGGAGCTCCCGTCGTTGACGAGAACGAACGCGAGGTTTGGTTCGTTCTCGAGCGCTTCCAGAAACGCTGCGCCGTTCAGTCGCTTTGCTTCGTTGTAGCAGGGTACGACGAGAAATGTGGGCTCCGGGATGCGGGGAGCCTTGCCGCGCTCCATCGAGCTCACGCCGATCCTCGTTCGAGTACGTAGCCCAAGCCGACCGAACGCGAGCCGCGCGGTACGGCGGCATCCAGCGAAACGAACGCGTCCACGACTGCTACGCCGAAAGGTTCACGCGCGGAAGAAGGTCGCAGTCCCCGCTTTTTGGCGTGCGCGTTGTTCGCGGAGTTCGCCTTGGCCACCTTTTGAACCAAGCCGAGCCAGTAGCACTCGGGCGCGCTCGCAAGCCAACCCGTCAAACGCTCTTCGCGAAGCACGTTCAGGCGAGCCTCCGAGAACCAATCAGCGAGCGTACTGGGATTAACCAACCAATTGTGACCGTAGCCATACGCGCCAAAAGGCAGGTGGGTATGGAAGCGCTCGAGCGCGTAGTTGATGGGGTCGTAGGTGAGCGGAAATTTCTCGCTCGGACAGGTGAGAATGACCCGCCCGCCGGGCGCTAGCACACGCACGATTTCAGCCAGGAGCGCGCGCGGATCGCTCACGTGCTCGATGACCTCCATACACACTACGGTGTCAAAGCTTGCAGCGGGCAAGCTCAGCGCGGTCGCGTCTTCGACACGGTACTCGATCCCAGCGATGGCAGCGTTGGCAGAGCGCGCGTACTCCACGTCGTCGGCGTTCAAGTCACAGGCCACGAGCCGAGTTGCGAACCTTTTGATCAGCTGGTCGTGATCGCCCTCACCGCAGCCGATGTGCAGCGCGCGCTCACGATGGCCGACCTCGGAAAGGCTGCTGTTCAAAAAGCGCCAGCGCGTGCGAAACGTCGGGAAGTAGTGTTTGAAGTTCATTGACGATTCGCGCGACGCGCGAGTAACGAGCCGAGCTGGGCGAGCCGTGAAGCTTATCTGATTTTGCGGCGGTTGCCTGGCTCGCCGAGGGGCACCTCGGGCGGCCGGTCGCCCGCGGCTCACCCGCCGAAGCGCCGGAACCCGGCAAGGTGCGCCTTTACGTGGCAGGCTCCGGCCGTTCCCGTGGCGCTCCTCGAAATCGCAGATCTCGAATTTGGTTATTCGAATGAACCGCTGTTCACGAAAGTTACCTTTCGCCTTTCGGCGGGTGAACGCGCGGCGTTGGTAGCTCCGAACGGAGCCGGTAAGAGCACCTTACTCCGCGTGATCGCTGGCGAGCTCGCACCCGACAAAGGTTCGGTGTTGTTGAAGAAGCCGGCCACGATTGGCTACTACCGTCAGAGCCACGAAACCCGCAGCGAAGGCAGCGTGCTGGACGCGCTAATGTCCGGCTTTTCGGATTTGGTCGAGGTGCGACGCGAGCTCAACCGCGCGCAACACGCGGCAGCGAGCGGTGCCGCGGCGGACTTGGACCGGCTGGCGTTAGCACTAGATCGTTATCATCAAGCAGGCGCGGATCGTCTGGAGCAACGCGTGCAGAGCATTGCGACGCGGCTCGGCTTCGAAAAGAGCGAGCTGTCGCGCGACGTTCGCACGTTGTCGGGTGGTGAGCGCGGGCGGCTCGCGTTAGGCGTGGTGTTGGCGACCACTCCGGATCTGTTGCTGCTCGACGAGCCCACCAACCATCTGGATTTGGAGAGCATTCGTTGGCTGGAAAGCTATTTGAGCGAGCAACGTGCGGCGGTTCTGGTGGTATCGCACGATCGCGCTTTTCTCGACGCCGTGTGCCCGAGCACGATGGAGCTCGGTAGAACCGCTTTCCGCGTCTATCCGCTGCCTTACACCGCGTATCACGACGAACGGCGCGAAGATCTGGAGCGCGAGCAAAAGCTCGCTGAAGAGCAAGCTGCGTTCGTCGCCAAAACCGAAGATTTCATTCGTAAGAACATCGCTGGGCAAAAGACCAAGCAAGCTCAATCACGCCGGCGCATGCTGGACAAGCTCGAGCGCGTAGCGCGCCCCGAAGACGTGTGGGCGCGCGCCGAACGTGTGCGCTTTCGCTTCGTCGAAGCACCGCGCAGCGGCGACATCGTGCTCGAAGCCAAGGGCCTCGCTGCAGAGCGCGGCGGCACGCAGCTCTTCAGCGGCGTGGATCTGCTGGTGCGACGCGGCGATCGCATCGGTATCGTTGGGCCGAACGGCTCCGGCAAGTCGACTTTGATGCGCATCTTGGCTGGGCGCGGCCATCCCAAAGATCGCGGCGAAGTGCGGCGCGGCACGAATCTACACGACGGCTACTTCGATCAGCACTTGGGCTCGTTGGATCCAGGACGCACCGGAGTCGACGAGATCCGCTCCGTGCGCGGCGATTTGACCGTCGACGCCGCACGCCAGTATCTGGCTCGCTTTCGCTTCTATGGCGACGATCCGCTGCGGCGCGTGGAGAGCCTTTCTGGCGGTGAACGCACGCGCCTCGCGCTCGGGAAACTGTTGCTCGAGCCACGCAACCTGCTGTTCCTCGACGAGCCCACCAACCACCTGGACATTCCAGCTGCCGAAATCCTGGAGGAAGCGTTGGTCGGCTTCGAAGGCACCGTAATTCTGGTCTCACACGACCGCCGCTTTCTCGACACGGCCACCACCCGCACGATGGCCTTCACCGAGAAGGGGGTCGACATCTATGAAGGCGGGTTCAAGGATTACACGCAGGCGCACGAACGGCAGCGAAAGGCACAGGAGCAGCCTGCCCCCAAGAAATCCAAAGCGCCACCGCCACCCGCAAAAACAGAACCGGTAGTGGCTGGCGCGAATGCTCATCGCGCACAGAAATCAGCAGCGCGAGACCTCGAGCGGAAACGCAAGCGCTTGCAGGAGCTCGAGGCGCAAATCGCCGACGGCGAGCGGGAAACGCTACGCTACAGAAACGAGCTCAAGGACGTGCCGAGCAACGCCTGGGAGCGCATTCACGAGCTGGCCCAAAAGGAGCAAGAGCTCACGCGGCGCGTCGAACGCTGGACGGCAGAGTGGGTCAAATTGTCGGAGGAACTCGAGGTATGAGCCGGCTGGGCAAGCGGGAGCAGAAGCTAGAACGTGCTATAAAATCCGCGATGTTCGCGCGGTCCCACCGGTTTCTATTCGGCGCTCTACTGCTCCTCGCGAGCTGCCGTACGGCGACGCACGCCGATGACAAAGGCTCGGCGGCGCCCAAAAGCAATGAGCTACCTGCGCTGTCCGTGAAGGCGGATACACCGAACCTGCTTTTGACTTGGATCGACGACAAAGGTGACTTTCACGTCGTCGACAAGCCGGCGGACGTGCCCAGCGATGCGCGCAAAACGGTGCGCGTGGTTGCAACCGACAAAGAAGCAGGCACCGGCGACCAAGTGTACGTCGCGGATTTGAGTGAGACCGCGGCGGACGGCAGCTACAAAGTGAAGACACTGGCGCGCAGCGCGTGGGACGAGCTCGGCGCGAGTCGCCGTAAATCACGCCTGGAGGCGCTGGCGCCGGGTAGTGCCGCAGCGAGCGCGCCGAGCCCGAGCGCCGCCGGGGCGCACGGTAAAGTCGCGCAGGGCTCCGTGCTCGCAATCATTTACGGCGCGAGCTGGTGCAAACCGTGTCACGACGCCGAGGCTTACCTGAAGCAACACGGCGCAAACGTGATCAAGAAAGACATCGAAGAGAACGAAGCCGCCGCCAGCGAGATGAAGCAGAAGCTCGCTCGCTCCGGTATGGCTGGCGCGTCGATTCCAGTGATCGACATCATGGGACGCATCCTGGTTGGGTTCTCTCCTCCTGCGTTGGATCGCGCTCTCGAGGCAGCTCGCGGCACGAAAACTCTGTAACAGCGCGCGGCCTCTTTCGGTTGCGACTCTCGCCCAGCCCGACTAATTCTGCGGTGGAGTGAAGCCCGCAATCTCCACGACGATTTGGCTGCTCTGCGCCGCATGCGCCACGCAGCAACCTCCAAGCGCTGCTCAAACCAGCACCGCTCCGGTTGCGTCTGCGCCAGCGGCAGCTCCTCCGGCGACGCCAGCCACGCAACCATCGACATCGGCGACGCCTCCCGCGAAAGCATCGGCAGCGGCGACGCCGACAGCACCCAACGCGCGTTGCGAAAGCGCGGCAGTAGCAGAGCTCGGATACCAATTCGAGCGTGTGTTGGACGCGAAGATCGACGACATCGCAGTTGGCACTCCGCCGACCATCGCAGTGCGTGTCGATCGCGAAGTCAGAGTCTTCGACGGCAAGAGTTGGAAGACGCTGCCGGCGCTCGAGGCGATGCCGGCCAACCTGCGTTATCGACTGTTCTTTGGGCGTGACAATCAACCGCGCTTGATGGGCTACACCGATGAGGCAGAGCCGCGCGCATACTATCGGCGCTTCAAGGGTGGGCGCTTTCAACCTGAACCCAGCGAGCTCGGGCCGCTCGGTTCTGAACGAGGTGCGCTCTACGGCGTGCTCGGCTTCAGTGATCCCGAAGTCGTGTGCAGACCGCGTGAGATCTGTCTAATCAAGCGACTCTCCGGCTGGGCGCGTGTGCCTGCGCACGCTGCGCCGGTACCCGTGTTCTTGGGCAAAGGTGGAGCGTGGGCGTTGGTCGATCACACCCTGCAGCGGCTCGAGCCAAAAGCCTTTACGCCGTTTACACCAACACAGCATTTCGAACGTCCCGTATCGGTGTGGACAGACGAAGGCGGCAAGCCCTGGGTACTCGATGCCGGCGCTCGCGCAGTCCTTCACGTCGCTCAAGGTAAGTGGGAGCGCCTCGATCTGCCTCTGGAGCAACCATTGGACTTGTGGGGGAAAACCTCGACTGACGTGTGGCTCGTGGGCGGCAGTGGTGCAGCACACTTTGACGGCAAAGTCGTGCGCTGTCCGAAGGAGCTGAACACGCCGCTCGCCCAGCTGATGCCAGCGGGTGACGTGTTGTGGTTGGCTGGTCCGAGTGGGTTATTCCGAGTGCACACGCTTTCGCAAGAGAAGTAGCGGTACGCGAGGCACGGAGCGTGATATACCGGCCGCTGGTGGTGGCGGGAGAACCCCGCGCGTCAGTGGAGCGTGAGGATGATCGCAGGCAAATCTGGTGCTTGGGGTAGTCGCAGTGTGTTGTTGCTCGGTTTTGTGTGCACACCGCTCGCGTGTGGCGAAGCCGACAGCGATGACAAAACGCCTTCGAGCGGGGGCAATGCGGGCTCGGCGAACCAGGGTAGTGGTGGCAAAGCTCAGGGCGGCACGTCGTCCACTCGCGGCGGAGCAACAGCAAACGGCGGCAGTACGTCCGGAGGAAACACTCAGGCCGGTGCACACAGTGAAGCTGGCAGCGCCAGTGACAACGAAGGCGGCGCCGACACACGAGGCGCTGGCGGGGCAAGCGGTGGAACTACGTCGAGTGAAGGCGGAACTACGTCGAGTGAAGGCGGCGCGCCCCAAGCTGGTCAGGGCGGCGGCGCCAACGAACCTGCCCCGGATTGCGACGATCACAACGCGTGCACGCGGGACCATTTTGACGGCAGCGCGTGTCGCCACGAAGCGGTGAGCGACGGAACATCGTGTGATGACTCCAACCTGTGCACTTTGGGCGACAGCTGTCAGGCGGGCACTTGTCGTCCAGGCGTGGCGCGAACGGGTGCCGCTGCAGTGCTCGGCCGCGTCGAAGCGTATGGAACTGGCACACCAGTCGCGTTCGGCGACGATCGCGTGCTCTTCTACGATTCGCTTTACTACGGTCGAGGGCGCCTGACCTTGGCCCGCGTCGTGGATGGCGCGCTGCAGCGCGTTTCGAGTCTGAGTGTGAAGAGCATCCCCTCCTCTCCGCTGTTTACGGCGTTTGGGAGCCTGGCCGCGGTAACGGACGGCAGCACCACGGTGACGATCGGCGGCACACCGAAGCAGCTGCGGCTGTTTTCCGTAGCGCAGGACGGAGCGCTGTCAGAACGCGGCAGCGTCGCTGTGCCCGGCGCAATTCAGCCGGCGGTGGGAAACATCGTCGGGCGGGGCACGCGGCTCTTCATGTGCGCCAACTACTCATTCTTCTCGGCGCCGAACGGCAGCGTGCATTGGTTCGACGTGAGCGATCCGGACGCACCGAAGCTCGTCGCAAGCGGTGAGCTGGGCGTCGGGTGCGGTTCGCTCGCCGCGAGTGAAGACGGGCAGCGTGTGTATGTGAATACCACGAACGGAGTGCGCATCGCCGATCTCTCGAAGTGGGATGGCTCGTCGACGACGTTCAGCTACGAGACCGCGCCATTGGTGAGCGAGAATTCCGGCGTGTATCTGCGAGGCAATCGCGTGCTGACACGCAGCACTGATTTGCTGCGCGTGTTCGACGAGTCCACACACGAGCTCGAAGTGTCGTTCAGCGTGAGTGGTGCGCGCTCTGCGGCGCTCAGCGACGAATTCGTGTTCACCCAGGGTGTGAGCGCGGTGAGTGGCGGCACGCAAGCGTTCATGACTCTCCACGACCTTTCTGGTGCATTGGCCGACCAGCGCACCGTCGCCACTTTCTCGTATACGACTGACATCACCACCAAAGCCGTGGTCGGGGCCGCATTCGCGGTGAGCCCGTTCGGCGGCCAGCTTTGGTTGCTGAGCAAGGCTGGCTTTACGGCGATCGATCAGCGCGAGACGGCGCGGCCCGAGTCGCTCTACGCGGCAAACGATGGCGTGCACGCCCGCAGCAGCACGCATTGGAACCGCCTGGACGTATCCACGCCGAGCGCTCCGCGCTGGGTCGCTGGTGGGCCGCACGGAAACGACCTCGTTGGTATCAAGCTCGATGGTTCGCTCGGTGCAGGGGCGCTGGTGCGCGAAGGCACTCTCGCATTCTCGGATACTCCTGATCTAGTCGTCATTACGGCTTCGCTTGGGCACGCGACTTCTACGACCGTGCAAACCACGACGGCAGATGCGAACGAGCGCTCGGTGGCTGGCACGCTGTGGTCGTTGCCCGGCGGTACAGCGAAGCTCCTGAAGTCCGGCGATTCGATTTATCGGCTGCAGAGCGTTGGTAACTCCATTCACCTGCAGCGGTTTCGCATGGTCGATTTGGAAGCGGGAGTGAGCGCAGCCTTCTTCGACGTCGGAATCGACACACCAGCCACGCCTTTCAGCAACACGCTGTACGTGGACGCGGCAAGCGGACGCGCCGTGGTGAGCTATGGCTACTACGCGGAGAACGTCAGCGTCAGCAAGATCAGTGTGTACGATGTGAGGCGAGCGACGCCGGTTCTGATCGAAACGGTTACGCTGGATGGCACACCCGAGAGCATGTTGCTGAGCGGTGACGCCTTGGTGTGGACAGCAGGAGGCACACTCGTGTTCCGACAAATCAACGGCGGAGAAACACGACGCCAGGCCATCGACACGGGCGTCTCAGCCCTGCTCCGCTTCGATGGTCGTACGCTGTATTTCAGCACGGGCGATCGATTACGGGCCGTCGGCGTGGCAAGCGATGCGTTGTTACTGGACGCACCGGTCAACAGCCGTACCAGCTCACTCGTGGAAACCGAACACGCCTTGGTCGCGAGCGGCGCTGGCGAAGTGCTCACGCTGTCCCCAGCCTGCCCCTGAGGCGACTGGCTTCAGCAAAGCGCTTTGGTGAACGATCGAACCGGATTCGCGCGGCGGAAATGGGGCTATGCTCGACGGCATGAGGTGGTTGTTTCCCTTGAGTGCGCTGATTTGGGGCTTGGGATGTGCGGCGAAGCCTCCGCCGCCCGCGCAGATGGATCTCCAGATGCCGCCAACGGTGTTGAGCGGCAGCGCGCGACTCGAATGCAGCATCAGCAGCAGCGAAAATGGCCGCCAACGATTGGCCGTCGCTGAGGGACAGGGGCTGGCCTTCGACGTGCTCGTGAGCCCTATCGTCGATGGTACGGTCGAAACGCAGCGAGGCAGCAATAGCGCTTCCTACCAATTCACCTCGCACCTCGCGAAGCCAGGCGCCGGAACACTCGCTGGTGTTGGCACCGTTCGCATCGAGCGACTCGAGACGCGCGTGGAAGTGCACATGAATCGCTACGATCAACCGGGCGGTCCTGGCACGGTGCTCTCGTTTCGCGCCGAAGACATGGCCAAGCGCGACAGTTACGTGCAGTTCCTTGGCGAAGCCGTGGCGAAGAATGGTGACCGCTACAAGTTTCGCATCACACTGGGCGCACCGGGTTCTGGCTCGGCTGGCTACGTCTACCCGATGACGCCCGGCGAAAGCGCCCCGATCATGGCAAAAATGGTGACCATCGAAGCGACCACAACCACCGTGGTGAGCGATCCGGTGAACCTCGCCGTCGCACCAGACAAGCGCCCGGTGCGCACCGAAATCCAGAAGCAGCCGTGAAAGCTGCGCTCGTTGTCGCACTCGCGTGCGCTGCGTGTGGCACAGCGCCGGCAGCGGTTTCGCCCAGCGCCGGTGCTGAGCGCACAGCCTCGAGCGCTTTGCCAGCACCGCAGGTGCAACCAGCGCGCTATCTGCGCAGCCTCGAGTTCGAGCCGAACGCCTACGGCGTGCAGCGCGACGTCGTGGCCACTGATTTGCTCCTCGGCGATCTCTTGTTTCATTCGCCGTACACGTTGGGTCAGCGCGCGCAATCACTCGGAATGTCGTGCAACACTTGCCATCCGAACGGCGCCACCCACAACGAGCTCTTCATCGAAGGTGTGAGCAATCGTCCCGGCAACGTCGATCTCTCGAGCCGCTTCTTTCGGCCGGCGGCCGACGACGGCGTCGCCAACGCGCTCAACATTCCATCGCTGCGCGGTTGCCGTTACACCGGCCCGTATGGTCGTGATGGCCGCACGGCCTCGCTCGCCGAGTTCGTGCAGGGCGTTGCACACGCGGAGTTCGACGGATCGCTGCTGAGCGAAGACGAGCTCGGCGCACTGCTACGCTACGTTCAAGACCTGGATTTTCTGCCGAATTCTTTGCTCGATGCACGCAACGGGCTGACTCCGCGCGCGAGCGATGCGGCACGTCGTGGAGCCATTGCGTTTGCGGCGGATCGCCCTGGATTTGGTGGGATGAGTTGCGCGACGTGCCACCCAGCTTCGACTTTTTTCCGCGATGGCCGCGTGCATCGGCTCGGCAGCGGTCGTTCACCGTCTCCCCACGCCGTCGACGGCGCTTACGAAACGCCGAGCTTGCTAGGTCTCGCCGAAACCGCGCCGTACTTTCACGATGGCCGCTTTGCCAACCTGCGCGATGTCGTGCGCTGGTTCGATGAAAGTTTCGACTTGAAGCTCGAGCCCCAAGAGTTCGACGACTTGGTTGCCTATGTGGAAGCGGTTGGCGCCGTCGATCGGCCGCGCGACACACGCCCTTTGGCCATGCGCTTGGACCAGGTGTTCGCCTACGTCACGCTGCTACCGAGTGCGAGCGCTCGCGTGCGCACAATGGTCGTCGAAGCTATCGAGAAAGAGCTCGCTGCGGCGCCCTCGCCACTGAGAGAGCGTGTTAAGAGCCTTGCCGAGTCGCTACGCCAACTAGCTGAGCAAGCGCCATCCAATCAGAGCCGCAAGGCCTCCGAAACGCTGCGCCACGAATTGTCACGCCTGGCCGCCGACTGGGCCGGCTCGCTCGCCCCGGAAATAGTTCAGTCGAAAACGACCGTCTTATTGCCGTAGATGAGCACGCGGTCGTCGAGGTGCCAACGCACGGCGCGGGCCAGCACGACCTTCTCCAAGTCGCGCCCTTTGCGCACCAAATCATCAATGGAATCGCGGTGTGAGCAGCGCACCACGTCTTGCTCGATGATAGGACCTTCGTCCAGCACTGCGGTCGCGTAGTGGGCGGTTGCACCAATCAGCTTCACGCCGCGCTCGTAGGCTTGGTGGTATGGCCGCCCGCCGATGAACGCCGGCAAGAAGGAATGATGAATGTTGATCAGCCGACCTTCCCAACGCTTCGTGAAGTCGGCGCTCATGATTTGCATGTAGCGAGCCAGCACTACCAGATCGATGCCGCGCTCCTCGAGCAGCTGTTGCTCACGCGCCTCAGAGGCAGCCTTGATCTCGGCGCTCTTTTCGATCAACACGAAGTCGACGCCGAACTCGCGCGCCGCGCGCTCGAGATCTGGATGATTGCTGATAACCAGCGGGATCTCACAGCTGAACTCGCCGGCGCGGTGCCGCAAGAGCAAGTCGTACAGGCAATGCTCGTACTTCGATACGAA
This sequence comes from Myxococcota bacterium, assembly GCA_049324695.1. GTDB lineage: Bacteria > Myxococcota_A > Polyangia > Polyangiales > Polyangiaceae > PMG-095. The sequence continues at coordinate 102,465 of JBMOMJ010000029.1, read as the reverse complement.
CAATGCCACCCGCTTCGGCCGCTCCGCGTACGCTAGGCGGTACTTCATGTTGAAGCGCTGCGCGACTTCGCCCAGCGCGCGCTCCAAAGTGCCGCGGTCGGTGAGCAGCTCCGACAAGTCGAAGCGAATGCGCTGAAAGAACATCTGCGCAATCGGATCGGTGTGCTGATCCGAATCGAGAATGTTCGCGCCGTGCCCATATAAAACTTGGGCGAGCGCTGCCACGATGCCCCGGCGATCGGAGCAAGACACGAGGAGCGTAGCTAGTTCCATGCTTTCCTATTCGCGACGGCGCGAGCGATCGTTCAGCACCGAACGCCAGGCGTCGATGCGTTCGCGCGCCTCGGGCGACCACGGGTAGCGCCACAGGCGGCTCAACAGGTGCGGCGCGTGATCACCAGCGCGCGTGCGCGGACCAAACACGTCCGCTGCTGCCTCAATCGACTCGAGAGCGCTGTCGAGCTCGCCGCGTTCGGCTTCGAGCCAAGCGCGTGTCAGCAAGAGGTGCTGACGCGGCTCGGCTTCCTCCAGAGAAATGCGCTGCGAGTCTTCCAGCAGGCGCTCGGCGCGGCGCAAATCGTGGCGCACCATCGCCGCCTGGCACATGAGCAGCTTGGCTTCGACGATGCCCCATGGATCGCCGGTCTTACTGAAGACGCGATGGGCGCGCTCGCTGTGGAGCTCCGCCATCTCGACGTCGTCGGTATCGATGCCGACCATCGCGAGCAAGCGATCGCACGCGGCTTGCCCACGCGGCGTGCGCAAGGTTTCGAACACCGTGAGTGCATCGAGCGCACCGCGTTCGGCGCTGTGATAATTGAGCAGCCGGTGCTCGACGTGCGATAGCGACGCGTCGGCTTGTGCCGTGCCGAGACGGTAACCAGCGCGCTCGAACTCCGCGCGTGCTTCCTGCGCCAGGCGGCGAGAGCGCTCGGTAGCGCCCTCGGAGTGATCGATCCAGCTCAAGAGCAGAAGGCACTGACCGCGACCGAGCGGCTGGTCCAGCGCGGCGAAGTTGCGTTCGCCCTGCTCGATGGTGGCGCGCGCTTCTTCGTAGCTGCCGAGCAGGTACTGAATTTCACCTGCCACCGCCTGGCAGTGCGCCTGGCCCAAAATGTTGCCTAGCTCGACGAAGGTGCGCAGCGCACGCTGCACCAGCTCGAGGCCCTCTGCGTTGGCGCCTTGCTCACTCGCGATGTGGCCGAGCAAACGCACGCAGTGCGCGATGTTCTCGAAGTCGCCGAGCTCTTCGAAGCGCGTGCGGGCGAGCTCGGCGTAAGTGCTAGCTTCCGCCGTGCGACCCACGTGGCGCAAGCACTCGGCTTGCCAGCGGTTCTTCAACGCCAGCGTGCGACCGCTGAGACGGTTCTTGAACAGCTCCAGATCGGCCAACGTGGCGAGCGGCTCGCGCGCGCCGTTCCAGCTGTTTTGCAGGAAGTCGAACAGTAGGTGCGCAGCCGAGTCGGCGTCGCCGGCTTGAATCAGGTTCACTACGCGCTGACGCACGATGCGGCGCGTATTGGCGAGCGGATGCTGCGTGAGCGCGGTGGCTGCCGCGCGATAGATGCGCTCCTTATCGGCGCGCTCTTCCAGCCGCACCAACAGGTGCTCTTGCAAGAGCTCGTGCGGCCAACTGAGACGTCCGGGACCGCGCGGAATCAGAATTTCGGCGTTCTGCAGGGCGGAAATCGCGGCGTCTGCCGGTTGCCCGAGCGCAGTCAGCAAGGCGTGCAGCACGCTCCTGCGAATGTCGCCACCCAGCGTCGCAGCTGCGTACGCAGAAGGACGATGCACTTCGGGCACCGCCAACAGGCGCGTATCCCACAGCTCGGCGGTGGTTTCGGGGCGCACCGCCAGCACGTCGTTGGGAACCCGGTAGACACCTTCCTTCAGCTCGAGGCTGCCGGCGAGAGCCCAAGCGTGCAGCTGCTGCAACGCGAACAACGGATTGCCGCGGCTGCGGCGAGCGGCTTCTTGCGCGGCCGACTCTTCGAGCGGCAACGACGCACGCAACAACTCGAGCGTCGTCTCGGGCGGCAACGGATCGATCTGGATCACGGTGCCGTTCATCACATCGCGGAGCTCGCGCAGGCGCTCTGCCGTTTGTGTACCGAGCGCAACGTCCTCCGAGCGCACCGTGCCAATCATCACGATGCGCTGATCGGGATCATCGGTCAGCGTGCTGCGCAAGCCTTCGAAGGTGGTGGGCGCTGCGTTATGGAGATCATCCAACCAAAACAACAGCGGCCGACCGTTGGCGATGCGCCGCAACGTGTGGCGAATCACCATGCGGCGAGTTTCGAGCGTATCCAGCGTGAAACGAATGCCGCTAGGGCCGATCGGCTGGTCGCTCATGGGCCCCATTGGGCGGAACCATTCAGCGGTACCAGCGACCCAAGCGCGGCCGTTCTTGTCGTCGCGCCGCACCTTCCAGCGATCGAGCAACGAGCGCTCGATCAGGTTTCGATCGACGCGCTCGAAGTTGTAGTAGTTGACGGCGGCGCCGAGCATACCGTCTAGCGAGCTACGGATCTTTCGGTAGCGCGAGCGCAGGGGGACCATCTGGCCCTCTTCGTGCATCGCTTCGCACAGCCACTCCGCGATGCGACTCTTGCCGCAACCGGCGGGTCCCACCAGCAACACCAGGCGATGCGGCGCACCTACGCCTTGCACGACTTCGTCGCACACCGCGCGCAAACGCTCGCGCACATCGCGTCGACCGACGAGCGGACTCGGACGAATGCTCAGCAAACCCGGAGCGCGCTCCGGTGCAGGCAGCAAATCCGGATTCTGCGGCCGCGGTCCGGTCGGACGCGTCTTCGGCGCGGCGGGTGCTTCCGACGAGCGCGCGAGGCTCGTCGGGAAGAAATACATGTTGGCGCGCTCCGCCGGCTTGAAGCGCTGCCAATCCCGGCGGCACTCGGCGGCGAACTCCCAACGGTCCCACGGGCGCTTCGCGAGCAGACGCAACACGAACGCATCGGCGCCCTGCGGCAAATCGATGACGGGAGCGAACTTGGGCGCTGGCTCGAACGCGTGCACGCGCAAGAGCTCGCGCGACTCACCCGAGAACGGCGGCCGCCCCGCCATCATGCGGTACAAAATGCACCCGAGCGCGTACAGATCCGTCGCGCCGCACACGTTGTGCATTTCGTGCTGGATTTGCTCGGGCGCCATGTAGCCTGGCGTGCCCGCACCAGCGTGTGGCGCAAATTCCATCGCCTTGGTGCCGTCGAGGCGCTCGTCGTGCCAGTCCTGCCGCAACCAAGCCAGACCGAAGTCGAGCACATGAATGTCGGGCGGCGCGTCGTCCTTGCGCTCGACGAGAATGTTCGACGGCTTGAGATCGCCGTGAATGATGCCGCGCGCGTGTGCGTGAGCGAGCGCGGCGAGGATGCGATCGGTCACCGCCCAGATCAGCGGAAACTGCACACGCGTATGCGACAGGTCGTGCAACGAGATGCCTTGCACGAGCTCCATCACCAAGTACGGCGAGCCGTCACGTAACTGACCGAAGTCTTTCGCCTTTACGATATTGGGGTGGTCCAGAGCCGCGAGAGCGCGCGCCTCCTTGTAGAACCACATCAAATATTCGTTCGCGAGATTGCCAGGCGGAGGGATCACCCGCTTCAGCGCAACCAGCTGCGCGTCGGATTGATCGCGGCAGCGATACACGATGCCCATCCCACCTTCGCCGAGCAGACCGAGCACCTCGTAACGATTCGCGATCACATGCCCCGGCAGCACCGGTGCGCCCGCCGGAGATGGCGCGGGCGGCATGCTCTTCACTTCCGCCGCCGAAGGAATACTAGGTGGCGCGCTCTCCTCCTCATCGCGCGCGCCCGGCGCTGACATCAGCTCTTCATCGTTCACCGCTGCCGGATCAGTGCGACGCGCATCCGCCACAGGTTCGACAACGCCGGGCGCAGGCGCGGCTTTCGTCTCGTGCGACACGATCACAGGCGTGCCCGGTTCGCGGACGGCCGTACTGCGTCGTTCCTGCGAAGCCTCGGAGCTCTCCCCAATGGGAGAATTTTTGGCTTTACTGGCCTCGGCCATCGCCGGCGCGAGTGTAGTCCCCCGGGTGGGGCCGTCGAGAGGTAGAGGCATTCTTCTCGCAGCAACGCTTGCAGTGAGCCTCGAAGAAGAAATTGTTCATTATTTTCAACCTGTTGAAGTTCACTGGCGCGGCCGGGTCCCCGCGAGTACCCTCGCGCCATGCCAAGCTCCCCCCAGGACCTCAGGGATCCTCCGCTTTCGACCCGTGACCCAGATATCGCGCGCCTCATCCGTGAAGAGGAGCTGCGCGAAACCGTCAAGCTGCGACTTATCCCCAGCGAGAACTACGCCTCACGTGCCGTACTGGAAGCCAGCGGCTCGGTGCTGACTAACAAGTACTCCGAGGGCTACGCGGGCAAGCGCTATTACGAGGGGCAGCAAATCATCGATCAGGTCGAGGAGCTCGCCTGCTCTCGCGTCAAGGCGCTGTTCGGAGCGGAGCACGTCAACGTGCAGCCTTATAGCGGTAGCCCTGCGAACCTGGCCGTGTACCTCGCCTTCTGCCAGCCGCATGACGTCGTGATGGGTCTCGCGCTGCCGGCCGGCGGCCACCTCACACACGGCTGGAACGTGAGCATCACTGGAAAATATTTCAAGAGCGTCGCTTACGGCGTCAGCCGCCAGGACCATCGCATCGACTTCGCCGAAGTGCGCTCGCTCGCTCGTGAGCACAAGCCGAAGATCATCTGGTGCGGCACTTCTGCGTACGCGCGCGTGCTCGAATTCGACAAGTTCCGGGAAATTGCGGACGAGGTGGGCGCCAAGCTCTGCGCTGACATTGCACACATTTCGGGCTTGGTCGTCGGCGGCGCGCATCCCTCCCCCGTCGGGATCGCGGATATCATCACCAGCACGACACACAAGACCTTCCGCGGACCACGCGGCGGCATGATCCTATGCAAGAGCGAATACGCGAAGGACATCGACCGCGCCGTGTTCCCGGGCTTGCAAGGTGGTCCGCACAATCACACCACGGCTGGCATTGCAGTCGCTGCCAAAGAAGCTTCTACCCCCGAGTTCAAGCAGTACGCTCACGATGTAGTGACGAATGCAAAGACGCTTGCCGAAAGCCTGCTCGGCCACGGCTTCGCGCTGGTTACGGGCGGCACCGACAACCACTTGGTGCTGATCGATCTCACCAACAAGAACATCTCCGGCAAAATCGCGGCCAAGGCGTTGGATCGCGCCGGCATCGTTTGTAACTACAACGCTGTCCCGTTCGATCAGCGCAAGCCCTTCGATCCATCGGGCATTCGCATCGGCACGCCTGCCATCACCTCGCGCGGCATGGGCGTCGCCGAGATGAAGAAACTCGCCAACTGGATCAATGAGGTGGTTTCGCACGCAGACGACGGCGCCGTGCTCGATCGCGTGGCCGCCGAAGTGAAGGAACTGTGCGGCGGCTTCCCTCCACCAGGCATTGTGGTGAGCTGAAATGTCGAGTGACTCGCGAGAGCTGTTGGCGCGCGCGGAGCGCCTGTTGCCGGGTGGTGTGAATAGCCCGGTTCGCGCGTTTCGCGCCGTGGGTGGCGGACCCGTCTTCGTCCAAAGCGCACGTGGATCCAAGCTCACGGGCGCCGACGGCCGCGAGTACATCGACTACGTGGGTTCTTGGGGCCCAGCGATTCTCGGACACGCGCACCCCAAGGTCGTGGAAGCGGTGCAGCGCGCTGCCGAGAGCGGCCTCTCTTTCGGCGCGCCGACGGAGCTCGAAGTGCGCTTCGCCGAGCGCCTCACGGAGCTGTATCCCAGCATCGAGATGTTGCGCTGCGTATCGAGTGGCACCGAAGCCACCATGAGCGCGCTCCGCGTCGCACGTGGCTTCACCAAGCGCAACGTCATCGTGAAGTTCGATGGCGCGTACCACGGCCACTCCGACTCACTATTAGTGAAGGCCGGCAGTGGCGCCGCGACGTTCGGCAACCCCGACTCCGCCGGCGTGCCCGCCAGCATCGTGGAGCACACCGCCACGCTCGCTTACAACGACATAGCTGCGCTCAACGATCTCTTCGCGCGACGCGGCAACGACATCGCGTGCGTCATCGTAGAACCCGTCGCCGGCAACATGGGCTGCGTCCCGCCCGAACCGGGCTTCCTCGAAGCCATCATCGAGCTGTGTCGCAAACACGGCGCGCTCAGCATCTTCGATGAAGTCATGACCGGCTCACGCCTGTCCGTCAGCGGCGCGCAAGGTCGCTTCGGATTGCGCCCTGATCTCACCTGCCTCGGCAAAGTCGTCGGCGGCGGCATGCCCCTCGCGGTTTACGGTGGCCGACGCGACGTCATGAGCCTCGTCGCTCCGCTCGGCCCCGTTTACCAAGCGGGCACTTTGAGTGGAAACCCGCTGGCAGTTAGCGCTGGGCTCGCCACCTTGTCGGAGCTCTCACCCGCCGCCTACGAACGCCTCGACGCCCTCAGCCAAACCCTCGTCGATGGCCTACGCGCCGCAGTGCAAAAAACCGGCAAACGCGCAGTCGTGCAAAGCGTCGGCTCTATGCTCACCTTGTTCTTCCACCCCGGTCCGGTGAAGAGCTGGAACGACGCTAAAGCCTCCGACACTGCCCAGTTCGCGGCCTTTCACCGCAGCCTCGGCGCGCGCGGCGTCTACTGGCCTCCCTCACAGTTCGAAGCAGCGTTCGTCTCGCTGGCGCACACCAAAGAAGACATCGCAGCCACCGTCGCCGCCGCCGAAGCAGCGCTCGCCGCGAGCTAACCGCCGAGGTCTTTCAACATTACGAGCTTGGGTAGCAATGGCTGCCAGCGCCGAAAGCCGGTGTGTCACAACTCCGCTCGGTCTCGCAGATCAAACCGATCCAGCTCTCTTGTTCTCGGCAAGCCAACGCAAAGAGTCGTCGACGTTGCCGGCCCGCACGTCTTTGGCCGACGTGCCCCACGCCGTCGTAACCGGACTGCCGGTCGCGCCACTGGAGCGGAGCCGGCGGTTGATCGCTCAAAACTGGTGAAATGCGGTTCCGTCGAACCAGAGCATGAAAGCGCTACCACAAGCGTATTTGTCGAACTTGCCGTCGCCTTCAGCGATGCTCACGAAGACTTCGTTCTCCGCTCGACCCCAGATGGATTCGAAGCTCTCACCCACGGATTCGGGAACGATTAGCTCGGAATGGCCGCTCTGAACCCGGCCCATCTCGGTGTCGGTGATGAAGTAAAGCGTCGAACCGCGGCCCCACATGCCCTTGATCGAGCGAACACTGCCGGTCTCGAGCGTGCTCCAGGCTTTGCCATCGAAGTGCACCAACTGACCGACGCTGTTGCCCGCCCAGTAGTCGTTTGCACCAAAGCCCCACGCTGAACGATAAATGCCGACGGGAACCCTCGCGAGCGGCGCGATCGCTTCGGTCACTGCGGTTCTGGCGTAGGCTACGTCCTGACCAAATACGGCGACGACATCGCCATCGGCCCAGATCGGAGATACGAGCTCGGGCAAGGTAGCGAGCTCTTTCCAGGCGCCATCGCGGTACTCGAACACTTGCTGCCCTGACGCAACGTAAGCGCGCCCGCTTCCGGCAACGAACGAGGTGACGCCGTAAGTGCTCGTCGTGGAGTACGAAAGCGTCCTCTTTCCGTTCTCCAGAAAGAAAACGCCCCCCTCGTCGCCGATGGCGCCGGTAATCAGCAGCGGGCCACCAGCGAAACCGCCCAACCTCAACTCATCGCCGTCGATCGCGTCGTAGCTGAGCCACTTCCAACCACTGCCGTCATTGAACTGCAGCGAGACCCCGGGGTTCACACAGGGACCGTGCTCGAGCCCGCACTTCGTGCCGAACAGAGTGTAGACGCCGCGCGCGTCAGCCCACGTTGAGAAGCCGCGAAACTCACCCGCCATGGGTTCGCACAGTGGTACCGTGCTGCCTTCCCAGCCGGCTTCTCCAACAGGCAGGCTCGGCACGCGATTCGGATTCTGAGGGCGTGGATCCGAAGGCGGCGCAACTGCTCCCATACCCGCGTTGCCGCCAGTACCGCCACCGCCTGAGGGAGCGACGTTGCCACCGGCTCCGGTTTGCCCGCCGCGACCCGCCGTGTTCGAGCCCGCCCCGCCGGACGAACCACCCGCGCCCGCTTTTCCGCCGGCGCCGCTCGCTCCGCCCGAGCCTGCCTTGTTCGCGTCGGCCTCTCCGCAACTAAGCGTGGTGCCAACGATCACCGCCGCCAGCCCGGTAACGAAACCACCTCTGCTTCTCGGCATTCTCGTTCTTCCGCCATGAGTGCTAGCACAGGCAGCGAGCTAGCATTCACTCCAAAGTTGAAGCGAAAAGATTCGAAGTCACGCCGCAGGCTCACCCTCTCGGCAAGCCTGCGCTTGTCGGCGAAAAACGCTCAGTCGCCACGATCGGCGAGCACGACCTGCGTACCGCCGTAGCTAACCCGCTCCAGCATGCGCGTGTACCTCTGCTTGGTGAACTGCATCCGAGTGCTGGTGCCTGGATCGACGTTGATCTGTTCGCAAAGATGCGTCGTTGCAAAACTGTCCCCGTAGATCGCGGGCCCGAGCAGCTGGGGGTTCGGGTCGTTCGGGGCGATTGGCGCGCCGTTCGGAGTACCGACGAATACACCGGAACCCGACGTGCCGTGGCAGATGCTCACCGTCGTCATCGTGTACTTATAGCCCATTGGGCCCACCGACGTGATGTAGTAGTCCTTCCCGGTGACATCCATGTACGAAACGAGGGGCAGAAGCTGCAACGTGTGACCGGGGCTGTTGTAGTGCCAGTTTTGGGAACGGTCCGCCTCCAGCCGGTAGTAGTGCTGGTAGTTGTAAGCGGGCTGATAAGGCGGGTTCGGATCCTCAGTGATAGATAGATCCGGAATCTCGTGGAACCACCACGTCTCCACCGACGAGTTTACCGTTTCCGGAGTCGATGCGACTTCCGACCAATTGGACCCCGCTTTGGAACGATTGGGGCAATAGATGAGCGCAATATCGACGACGTCCCCATTGAAATTGGCCATGTCGTCAGGGCAATTGCAGCGGCCGAAGTGTAGGTTGGGATTGGTTCCTTGGTTATCGCAGCGCGCCTGCACGTAGCAGGTGTTCTCGGTAGTGGTGTATCCCTCTGCAGAGGTCAAAGGGTCAGCGCGAGTCCAGCTCGGCCAGGTACCCGTCACGACGGCTTGCTGGCTGTACTCGTTGATGTCCAGGCTGGTCGTAGCCACCTGCACGACTTTGAACGCGCTGCCAGGGTTCGTCGGACTCGAGTAGCAGGTGGGGAGATTCCACATGTCGACACAGTGAGCGGCCGTGATCGCATAACGATCCGAAATGAACGTGGCGCCGCAGGTCGATTCGAGACCGCTATACGCCCAGGTGTCATTGAACGGGCGAATGTACCCGACCGACTTGGCCTTACGCCCGGAACCCCACGACGTAACGAGGTGCGCGCCCTTGCCCACCGCGGTCTGTGAAGACGAGACGTAGGCCAATTGAATTGCCCCTTCGCCCCTCCCCACCTGCTCCTCCCCGGAGTGCTGCGAGCACCCATAATCCAACGCCAAAGAAGCACCCACGGCTCCCACCAACAACGCAAACGCCCGACTCTGCATGACCAACCTCCCGAGCCCAGGCAACACGACTCTCGTGGCACGGGCGGAGCGACAAATAGCATGCCTGCAAGCCGGGTACGTACTTTAATTCTCAATCCGACAGGACGCTCTGCTCACCTTGCTCTTTCAACCTGGTCGAGTGAAGAGGTGGAATGACGCAAACGCCTCTGACACCGCTCGGCATCTTTTGGCCGCCGTCGAGTTCGAAGCAGCGTTCGTATCGTGGGCGCACACGAAAAGAAGACGTGGCGGCCACCTTAGCCGCAGCAGAAGCAGCTCCCGCAGCGAGCTAATCTGCGAGCTCTTTCAACATGGCGATGCGGGCGCGGGTAAGCACGTCCGACCAAACTTCGCGCGGCTTGTCCGGACGCACCTTAATGCCCAACGCGATCCACGCCTCGCGGTATTGCAACCAAATGCGCTGAGTTTTTTTCACGCCGGCGGCTGCGATCTGCCCTGGTAGGTCCATATCGGTCTTTTGAGGAAGATTCTTTACGGCACTCTCGTACAAACGTTTCAGCTCCGCTTCGGTCGATTTGTCGCCGTCGGCACGGGGGAAAGCGGGATCAGGCAGCTTCTCCAGCAGTTCGACCTGGGCGTCCGCGAGCTTTTGCTCTTCTTCGATTTGAAACGCCGCGCGCAACGTACCGGATAGATCCACTTCGTTGTTCACTCGAGTTTCGATGAAAGCTTTCGCGGCGCGCTCGAAGCGTTCCAGCTCTTTAGGCGGCAAGGAAACGACTGCCTTGCGCTTGCGATCGGCGCGAGCCACATCAGCGATTCGCGCCTCGTGCTTGGCGCAAAATCCACTCAAGAGCCCGCTGGTTGCGTGATCACACACATCCAAACGCTCGGGCTCATACGAAGCGCGCATTCTGTCCAGATGAGCGAGCCGACTCGCGAGCTCCGCGGGCGCGCCGCCAAAGTCGCAAGCATACCTAGCAGCAAGCTCGAAGTTAGCCGGCAGACCGTCGCCGTTTGCGTAGATCATCATCAAGATCGACGCGCCGCCGAACACCAGATGCTCCTGCCTGCGACCGAACTCAGCCAAAGCACAGGCACGCGCCCTCTCGAGATCCTTGGGCACTCCAATTCCGTAGTAGAGCGCTTCCGAGTCGCAGTCTCGAAGCTTCGCGGGGTTGGTCGGTTCAGCATTTGCGGGAAGCTTCGCTCGAATGCGTTCGCACGCATGGCCTAGCTCACCTTCATCGAACGTATTCGGCGCGAACGGCTCGCCCACCATATGAGGAGCGGGAGCGGAGCTGGGTATAACCACGGCTGACGATGCAGCCGGGATGGCTACCGGCGCCGGAGGCAGAGACTTCCGACGCTCGCAGCAAGCAAGCAGGGAGAACAGAAACATGAAGACGGCGCACCAGAATCGACCCACCGGCAGTAGAATCATCGTCCTAGCGAAATGATTCAAGGGCAGACTCCGGCATACCCATCGCGCGCGCCTTTCGTGGGACGTTCGCGGGAGTTGGCCACTTTGCTCGACGCTTTGAGCGCTGCCCGCGCGCGACGAGGATCGCTGTACCTCGTGAGCGGAGAGCCAGGCATCGGGAAGACACGACTGGCAGAAGAATTGGCCGAGCGCGCCCAAGCGGATGGAGCGCAGGTGGTGTGGGGAGCAGCGTGGGACGGCGGTGGTGCACCGGCGTACTGGCCGTGGATCCAGATTCTTCGTGCGCTGCGCGAGCGGCTACCGGAACCCGGTGACGCGTTGAAGCGCGACTTGGGTCCGTTGTGGAGCGACAGCGTCAGTAGCGAAGCTGAAGAAGTGGAGTCGCGAAGCTTCCGTCGATACGACGCGCTCAGGGCGGTGTTGGCCATGGCCGCCGAGCGCTGCAAACCACCGCCGCTCGTGCTCGTACTCGATGACTTGCACGCCGCCGATCAGGGCACGTTGACGGCGTTGAGCTTCTTGTCGCGTCAACTGCGAGCGCTGCCGCTGCTCTTGATTGGCACCCATCGCGATGCCGAAGCGCGCATGCGGCCCGATGTTGGCGCGCTGCTGGACCGCATCGGGCGCGCGGCGTCGAAGGTCCGGCTCGGGCGTCTACGCCATGAAGACGTGGCCGAGCTCAGTAGTGGGCTCGATCCGCTAGCGCCCATCATCGTGGATCGGATTTACTCGACGAGCGGAGGCAATCCGTTTTTTGCGAACGAAGTGCTGCGATTGGTGCGCAGCGGCGCGAGCGCGAAGGACATTCCCGAAGCGGTCCAAAGCGTGATTGCTGAACGGCTGGCTCAACTCGATGCAGGCGCGCACGACATGCTGGAAGCGCTAGCAGTTCTAGGGCGCGAGGCTCACGGCGAGATCTTGGAAGCGGTTTGCGGCCGGCCGCGGCTCGAGCTCGCCGATGCTTTGGCAAGCTGCGCGCGGGCGGGCATGGTGGAACAGCCCGAGCCAGAGTTGGTTTCGTTTGCGCACCCGCTGTTTCGCGAGTGTGTCTATCAATCGGTGAGCGCCGCGCAAAAGGCTCGGCTGCATCTACGTGCAGGAGAGGTGCTCCTCGACCTCGGCGAGCGGTCTCGAACGCACTCGCAAGCAGCGGCGCGTCATTTACTGTTGGCGCTGCCCGAAGGTGACCCACAGAGGGCCATCGCGCAGGCACGCTCGGCCGCTCTCGATTGCGTGAAGGAGTTATCGTTCGATCGCGCCGTGGACCTGCTGGAGGGAGCGCTGTCGGCGCTTGGCCCGTCGAGCGAGCCAGAGCTGCGCAGCGATATCGAGCTGGAGCTCGCTGAAGCGCTGGTTTTGGTTGGCCACGGCGAACGCGCGCGACGCATCTGTGCAGGCGTGGCCGAGCGAGCGCGACGTAGCTCGGATGCGCAACGGCTGACACGAGCAGCCTTGGGGTACGGCTCGGAAATCCGCGTGGCCGTCGTCGATCCGCTGCAAATCGAGCTGCTCGAGGCTGCCTTGGCCGCACTTGGCTCGAGTGATTCTGCGCTGCGCGCAAAGCTCTTGGCGAGACTGGCCGGCGCTCGTCAGCCCGATCCGAATCCGCAGAGTCCGCTGGCACAGGCGTTTGAAGCGATCGAGCTGGCACGGGCAAGCGGCGATTCGGACGCCCTGTTGCATGCGCTGCACACTGGCGGAGCGGCGCTAACGGGCTACGCGCCGCCGGCGCGCCGGCGTGAGGTTTCGCGAGAGCTGGCCCATCTCGCGCTCGCGCGCGGCGATCTGGTGCTGGCGCAACGTGGCTACGCGCGTTGGGCTATCGACGCCGCCGAGCTCGGCAACGCCGAAGAGCTCGCGCAAGCGTTGCAAGCCGAGGAACGCCTCGGTCGCACGTTGGGTCATCCACGATTTCGTTGGCAAAGCGCGTTGCTGGCGTCCATGCGCGCGTTGATCGAAGGCCGCTGGACGAATTCGGAGCAAGCCATCGAGCGAGCGGCGCGCCATGTGGCCGAGCTCGAAGATGCACACGCGGAAGCTACATTGGCGGTGCACCGCCTCTGCGCGTTGCGCACTCGCATGGCCACGTTGCCGGAAGGCGTCGAGGCGAGCTCCCGCGAACCGCCTTTTCGCGATAACGAGCTGGACTGGTACTTGCGACAAATTTCAGTGGCCTCGGTGCAAGCACGACGCGGGGAATTTGCTGCGGCGCGCCGCGGTTTCGAGCGCATTCTGCCGTTGCCCGCCTACTTTCCTTTGATTCCGGCAGCCTTGGTGAGCGCCACCGACGCTGCCGTGCGCGTCGCCCATGTCGAAACCACGCGCGCACTGCTGCCTCACGTAGAGGCGCTGCCGTTTCCCGCAGTCACCTGGGGTGCTTCGGGCTTCAGCTGGGAAGGTTTCACTTCGGATCTCATCGGCCGTGCAGAGCTCTTGCTCGGCAATCACGAAAACGCAGTTGTACATTTGGAGAAAGCCATAGAGGCCGCCGAGCTATTCGGAGCTCGAGTCGCCGCGCTGGAATCGAGCATGGCTCTCGCTGCTGCGCTCTGGGCTCGCAACGGTGTAGGCGATGAGGAACGTGCGAAGGCGCTACTGGACGCCGCGACCGAAAACGCCAGCGAGCTCTCGCTGACAGGCGCCCTGCGGCGCATCGAAGGCTTACGCAACGACACCGGCGCAACGACCAGTCGCGCATCACGCACTGATGCTCCGCGGACCATTGGCTTAATTCGCGAAGGCGAAGTGTGGACGCTCACTAGCGCCGGCCGTTCGCTACGTCTCAAGCACTCGCGTGCCCTAGAAATTCTCAAGCAGCTACTCGACAACCCCGGGCGTGAGTTTCACGTGCTCGATCTCGGCGCGAAGCCCGATCCAGACGCGCAGGTCGATCTCGGCGATGCGGGCGAGCTGATTGATCCTGCAGCATTGTCGGCCTATCGCAAGCGCTCCCAGGCACTGCGCGAAGAGTTGGCGGAAGCAGAGAGCTGGAATGACCGCGCACGCCGCGAACGCGTCTCGGCGGAGCTCGAGTTTTTGCAAGACGAACTTCGTCGCGGCGTGGCTCTGGGCGCCAAGCCACGACGTGCCAGCAATGCGGCGGAGCGCGCCCGCGTGAACGTGACCAAACGCCTGAAAGGCGTGATTGCGCGCGTGGCGGCGGAACTTCCCGACGTGGCACACCACCTGGAAGCATCGATTTCGACTGGGATTTCCGTCGCGTACCGTCCGCAGCGCTGAACTCGGCGGCGCTGAGTCACGAGTTGTGACTTGCGGAGTCACGCCTCCTGTTCGGAGGTCAGCATGGCAACCGCTTGTCTGTTCATTGGATTCAATCGTCCTCACCTTGGTCGCGAAGCCGAAGCTTGGCGCGCACTCGATTCCAGCATCGAAGCACTCGAGAGCTTCAAACAGCAGGGTTACTGCGAAAGCTACGAGGCCTTCGGGCTCACCCCGCATTGCGGCAGCATGAACAATTTCTTACTGCTCAAAGGCGAACGCGCCAAACTGGACGAGCTACGCCGAACCGACGCGTTCGAGCGCTTCTCGATCACACTGGCCCGCTTGCTCGATGGCTATGGCGTGGTCCCGGGCGTCACGCAGGAAGGTATTCGCCAGGTGCGCGAGCGCCTCGCGGACCTTTTGAAGTAGCGGCGAGGAGGCTACAATGGACATCGAAAAAGCCGTCCCGCTCGTGCTCATGACTGTCTTCTTCGGCTTCATCGCCGTCGAGACGTTGCGCCCGGCTCGCCCGCTTCCCAGCGTGCGCGGCTGGAAGCTGAAAGGCGTGCTCGCCTTCTTCATCACCGGCGCCGTTTCGGCCTCTGTACCGCTGCTCTACATCGACAGCATTCGAGCGCATCGCCTGCTCGATCTGGAGTCGCTCGGCACGCTGGGCGGCGCGACGCTAGCGTTTGTCGTCGGCGAACTCATCGGCTACTGGGCGCACCGACTCAGTCACGGTCGGCTTTTGTGGCGCCTCTATCATCAAGTGCACCACAGCGCCGAACGCGTCGACGTTTATGGCTCAGCCTTCTTCCATCCTCTCGAAATCGCGATCAGCGGCTTCGTGGGCGCCCTCGCGAGCACGCTGCTCCTCGGCGTGAGCGCTCAGGCCGCAGCGCTCGCGGGGCTCATCGCCGTGTCGCTCTCGATCTTCCAGCACGCGAACATCCGAACGCCACGTTGGCTCGGATACCTGATTCAGCGGCCAGAGTCGCACAGCGTGCATCACCGACGCGGTGCCCACACCATGAACTATAGCCGTCTGCCGATCATCGACATGCTGTTCGGAACCTTCGAGAATCCCGAATTCTTCGAGCTCGAAACCGGTTTTTACACCGGCGCGTCCAAACGCATGCTGCAGATGTTCGCGGGCGTGGACATTGCCGCACAAGGACCACGGCGCTGAGCCGGCGCGGACAGGACCGCAAGAACTCACGTCGACGTCGCGATGCACTCAGCGCGCGACGTCGACGCGTTGGCGCGCTCAGTCAGCGACTAGCGAGCCACGGCGAGGATCGGTGACCCACAGAGCGCCGTGATTGCGGAGTTGCTCGAACAGGAGTTCGGCGCCTTGCTCGCGAGCGAACTTCGCCTCACCGTCCGTGATGCCCACGACGTTGAGAAACTCCGCGCGCCCCGACTCCAAGTCGAAGTGTTCGACGTTGCTCATGGGCGGGACCACGAGCAGCCACTTCAACTGCGAGTCGCTGTTCGGAATCATGGGCCCACCCAGCGGTATGCGGGCGCCCGGAGCCAAGCGATCACGGCCGGGGAAGCGTTCGTAGGCGAGCAAGATTTCGAAGGCGGCGACGCGCTGCACGAGTTCGATGGCCCATGGCCCCCGCTCCGTGGAGCGGAACATGACCTCCACGCCGAGCCACGAAAAGTCGTCGGGGGAGCTCGCCGCCGAATCGCCTTCCAGCGGATTGGAGAGGCCGGACGACACGTACACCCAGTCCGAATGTTTCTCGCTGGGCGCGCACTCGATCACGCCGGCGAGGAGCCAGTGCGGATCTGCGGCCTGCTGGAAGGTGCGTTGGAAGAATTGTTCGTCGAAGGTGTGAACCTCGCGGCCAACGTTGCCCCAGAGCGCCGGATAGATCTGCGTTTCGCGCTGTGTGCGCACCCGATTCAAAAGTTCCCTCATGTCGCCACCGCCGCGGAGTGTACGCCATCTGGCCGAACGGACGAGCACATTCGTGCGGCGACTTCTGACGCAGCGTCTATCGAGCCGGATTCGAGATCACTGAGAAGAGGCGCGCCCATCGCTCAGCTGGTGGTCGACTCGAATCAAAGGTCACCTGCACTGCCTGAAGCGGGCGCCGAAGCAGCGTGCCTCGAGCGCATGCCCGGAGCGTGCTTCGTGACGTTGGCGTGGCAAGTCGCGCGCGTTTCTGCCTCGGTGAGGCGTGCTGACTCCTCGCTTCGTTTCGAGAGCGTGCACCGCGGGATGAGCTGCCCATCAATTTCCAGCGTGAAGATTTTTTGAACCGACTTCGCGCGCTCGTGGCGTCTGCTGCGTGCAACTGAGCGCAATGAACGCACGTGTCGCGGAACTTTCTCACCTCGCGCGAAGGCGCGCTCGCGAATGCGGTGAATCGATCAGTCGACAGAATTTTTGCCTCGCGTCGACTCATAAATGTGCAGCGAGCGCTCCCTAGCTCTCTTGGAGGAAATCGTGATCAAGCTTCGACGACTCTTCACCGCAACCGCAGGTCTGTCCGCGCTAGCCATTAGCTGCAGCAGTCCCGGTGGCGACAACTCAGGCGGCGAGGGCGGCGCCAACAACGCCAAAGGCGGCACCACCTCGGCGAATGGTGGAACTACGTCGAACGGCGGGACGCCCGCAAATGGCGGAAGTCCTTCGGGCGGCTCACCGGGCAACGGCGGCGCTGCGAACGGTGGCGCGAGCAGTGGCGGCGCTGCGAACGGTGGCACGACCAACGGCGGAAGCTCGAACGGTGGCAGCTCCAATGGTGGAAGCTCGAAGGGCGGCAGCCCCAATGGTGGCAGCACCAACGGCGGAAGCTCGAACGGTGGCTCTAATAGCGGTGGCGCGTCGGCCGGCGGAAAAGCTTCCGGAGGCGGCAAAAATGAGGGTGGTTCGAGCAACGGTGGCAGCGCCAATATGGGCGGCAACACCTCTTCCGGCGGGCAAGGCGGCGGCTCTGGTTCGGCCACCTTCTCGCAAGTGGCCACGCTGCTCAGCATGAAGTGCGGCGGCTCGATGTGTCACGCAGGAAGCAACCATCTCAATCTGGCGAACATGAGCGGTCTCTACATGCGCCTCACGACGCCAATCCCGATGAATAATTCGCACTGCGGCGGCACGACCCTCGTCATGCCCGGCGACGCTGCCAACAGCTTCCTCGCCAAGGTCATACAAGGCAGCGCGACTTGCACCAAAGGCAGCGGCACCGAAGAGATTGACCGCATGCCGTTCATGTGTTCGACGAGCTCGAGCACTCCGCGCGCGTGCCTCACCGCCAACGAGATCAAGGTCATCACTGACTGGATTACGGCGGGCGCGCCCCAGTAGGCGCTTCCATCAAACGCACCTCACCGACGTCCACGCTCTCGCCGGTTGGCACGGAGACGGGCAGCGCAAAGCCCGTGGCGGGCAAGCCGCCGACGAGAGTCGTGGCGCGCGCGGAAAGCGTGACGAGCCGCACCTGCTCGCGCTGAAAGCTCAGGCGCGCAGGCCCGGCCATGACTTGTGGTAGCTCGAAGGCGCCGTTCGCGTCGGTGCGCGCCAGGGGCTCCAAACGGTTATTCGACGAGCGCAAGCCGCTTCGCACGAACGAGCTCGGCGGCTCCTGCTTTACTGTCACCGTCACGTTTTGCATTGGGTTCCCGAGCTCATCGCGAACATGACCCCGCACGACGGACCACCCCACCAGCTCTAAGTTCACGAGCATCGGCTGCGATGGTTCGGGGTGCAACGCGCGCGTGGCGTAACCGTCGGCGGCGATCACGGTCAGCTGATACGGCTCCGGTTCGAGCGCCGAGTCGGTGAATTCACCTTGGCTCGAGCGAATTCGCCGAAGCTTCCAGAAGGACGCGCTCGCGAGCTCCGCGCTGTACTCTGATACGGGAACGCCCGCGCGCTGTACGACCACGCGCAACTCGGAACGTCGACTCAAGCGTAGCGAAATCCTGGAGCGAACTTGTACTTCCGATCCGCGAGCTGAAAACCTCTGCGTCGCGTCGGAGACGAACACGTCATACGCCGGTCGGCACAACCCATTCACGGAGAACACACCGTGCTCATTGGCCCATGCGACGAAACGCGGCTCGATCGAGGTTTCTCCAGCGGGACGGATGTGCACCGCCGCGTTAGCTGCCGGTTGACCTGTATCGGTGATCACGTTGCCTTCGAGCAAGCCATTGCAAGCCACCGAGTTGAGGCGTGCATCGTACGCGCGCCCGCCGCGGACCTGCACGGATATCGGCCGAACCAGGGAGTTTGCGTCCGGCGCCTGGCGAAAGGCGAGTACGCCGAATGCGTCGTGAAGCTCCAGGCTGTAGGAGGCGGGAGACACCCCGGCCAACAGAAAAGCGCCGTTCGCATCGGTGTGAGTAAGCCAGGCTGCACGCGAGCCGCTCGTGAGCTGAGGCTCGCCGGCGCTCCGAAATGGCACGGCAATCACACTCAGACCTGACACTCCGTTACCGAACGGATCCAAAGCGGTTCCCGAGATGCTGGCAGCAGCGGTCGACGCTCCGGCAATCTTGTTGTGCTCTCCGCTTGCTGGGAGCACTGCCTGTCGCGCCGCTCCCTGGACAGGAGTCGAGCTGGCCTGAGCCGGTTGCATGTCCAACTCAATGTCGGCCTGCGCGCCACCCGGGGTCACGAAAACGTTGACGCTAGATAGCGTCCCTAGCGCGTCCTTCGTTGCGGACAGCTGCAGCTCGCCCGGCGGAACCTGCGAAAGCTCGAAGCGTCCTCGATCGTCGGTGTGTGCGGTCACCGGCTGCGAAGCCATCGAGTCGAGCCCATCGACCAGCTGAGCGACGACCGTGGCCTCTGCGACTGGTTTTCCGTCCGCGGCGCGGGCGACCCCGGAGAGTTTGCCGGCACGCAGCAAGGTCAGCCGAGTTTCGTGACTGCCAGGTGCCGCAATGTCGAGTTGTCGGCGCGCGCTGGCAAAACCAGCCAACTCGGCCAGCAAAGCGTAGCTACCCAGGGTCAATTCGAGCTCGAAGCGGCCGCCCTTGTCAGTCTGGACACGCTTCACTTCGGCGGTGGGCCGTGCACCATCGCGCCGCGGCCAATGCGCAGCGCTGACAGCAACTCGCTCCAGTGGTTCGCCGGCAGCGTTACGGATCTCGCCTCTGACTCGAACCGCTGCGTCGAGTGCCGGATGCGCTGCAGCCTCTCGCACCACAGGCTCCTTCGCGGGTTCCTTGGCGCACGCCGCAAGTAGTCCGCAGCAAAGCCACCCACAACGAGACCACGTCATGGCGCGCACTCCACACTCGGAGCCGAGAGGCCGGCCGCGAGGCACGTGCCAGCGCGGAAACGTGCCTGCAGCTCGCAGCGCTCTCGCGACGCGTCCGTGCTCGCCATACACGCGACGTAACGCGCGTGTGCACGCTGCACATCGAACCCTGGATCGCAGCCGCTTCTGCACTGACCGGGGTTCGTGTCAGGCTCGCCGGCACAAGCACTCATGCAGTCTGCCGCAGCGAAATCGTGAGCTATTAGACTCGCCTTGAGCTCCGCGCAGCAGGAGCGCGCGAGCTCCTCCCGACCGGCATTGCAGTTCTCGCACACCAGCGAGAGCTTGGAAGGCACTGGATGCCAACGCCGGAAGCCGGAATGCAAGATCTCCGCACGATCCTCCACCACAATCCTGTTTGCAAAGAAAGCGCCCACATGAGGCGATTCGCTCTGAGCCAGCGTGAGCGTCGCTCTGGGAGCGAGCAACGTGCCGTGGAACGGCTGGTCGAGCTTGAGCGCCCCAGGTCCGGCGCACGCCACGAACACTGTTGGCGTGAGCGCTCGCTCGCGCAACTCACCGTCCAAGTTGCAGCGCTCTGTTACCCAGATTTCGACCGGGCCCAACGAATTGTCGAGGTCCAATATCCCGTTACGCGCGATGTTCAGCTCACGCACGACGTACGCGCCGGTTCGAAGGCGCCTGACCGTGCCGGATTCCACGCGGAGCGAGACGTACGCGCCGGGGGGCACGCTCGCGCCGCGCTCGTCGGCTCGATGCTCCACCGCACTGACAGTGTCCGGTGCCGGCGGTTCGAACACGAATTGCTCCATGGCCGCGCTTCGCAGCGGCAATGAGCCTAGGAGCGCCCTAGCTCGATTCTCGATTCGCTGGGTGCTGCGCAGCGCGCCAAAAATCGTAACACTCTCGTCGATGCTGTTAGGAGCTCCCAGCGCGTAGACCGAGCCAACTAGGCTGCCTCGACCCACGACGAGCTCACCTGCGCTGACTACGAAGCTACCCTGCAGCGGATCGGTGCTCGACTGGCTTCTGATGTAGAGCATCGCATCGAAGGGACGGATGCGCACGCCGGAGCCAATTCGCAACGAGCTCAGCGCGCCAAGAGCGACCCGCTGCCGCTCGACTCCCACCGGCAGCCCGAATTGAAATGGCGCCTCACGCTGCTTGCTCGCTGCCGTGCGCGCAGACACCAACACGCGCTGCTCACGCACTCCCCAGTTCTCCTGCTCACGGCACGCCAACACCAATGTTGCCAGCGCCAAAAGCCAGCATCGGCGTGAGCCTTTTGCAGATCGCGCCGCGCTCACAACGCGTTTAGCTCACTGCCGTCGAACCAATCTATTCGAACGCTGCCGCACTTCGGAGTGGTTGGAGCTCGGCGCGCGACGAATACTTCGTTCGCCGAATTCCCCCAAACATCAACGAATTGGTTGATATCTTCGCCGCACGCGTGGCTCGCAATGGTTGTGACCACACCGTCCTTGATGCGGAAGAATGCGCTGGCCGAAACGACGAACACGTCGTTAGGCGTGCCCCAGATGGCGCGGATTCCAGCGCAGCTCGCCTCACCTGGCGCTTGGTAAGCGAGAGACCAGGTGTCTTCCTGCAAACGAAATAGCTGCCCATCGGCGTTACCAGCCCACGCATCTTCGGCTGAACTTCCCCAAACCGCCGTGAAGGCATTGCTGCTTGCCGCGGGTAGCATCTGCGCAGTCAGAGGCGCGCCGTCTCGCGCGAGATAGACGCCGTCACTTGCAGCTATCAGAAGTGTCTCCGAATCCGCCCAAAGACGCGAGATGGGAGCAAAATCCGCCGCCGGCAATTGGCCGTCCCTCAGGTGCCACATGGCACCATCGAAGGAATAAATGCGCCTGCCCGCGCCGGCAAAGGCTAGCTGGCTGCCAACTACGTGCACGTGGCTGACATCCGAATATGCCGCGGCGCTACAGCTAGAAACTCCCTGACGATCGAGGAACTCGATGCCGCAGCGCTCGGTGGTTCCGCCGTAACGAACCAGCGGACCGTTCACGAAGCCGGTGATTCCGCCGCCGAGCGGGTTGCCGCTGTCGGTCAGAAGCGACCAGCCCGAGCCGGTGTTGCCATAGATCCCCCCGCCCGCCGCAAGGTAAACTCCGATCGCATCGCTCCAAACTCGCAGCGTGTCGTGAAGCGCGCGCTTGAAGCAAAAGGCTTCCAAACTGTTCCGCCAGCGACGTCCCACCGGTTCGGTGCCACCGCCTGCGCCGGCTTCGGCTCCGCCCGCGCCAGCATCCGTTCCGCCGGCACCAGCGATTACGCCAGCGCCTCCCATGCTACCGCCCGAGCCGCCCAGGCCAGACCCTCCGCGCGCGACGCTGCCACCAGAGCCCGCCATGCTGCGCCCTCCCGAACTGACCCCGCCCGCCGCATCATTTCGCGGTGAGCGCGTCACTCGGCCACAGCCTGAGGCAGAGGCAATGCCGAGAGCCACCAGCACGAGCCAGCGCGACCAGACTTGCGCTCGCGACACACTCGATAGCCCGCGCGTCATGACTGAGTCTCAAAACTGGTGAAACGCGGTTCCATCGAACCAAAGCATGAACGCGCTCCCGCACGCGTACTTGTCGAACTTGCCGTCGTTTTCGGACATGCTCACGAAAACTTCGCCCTCGGAGCGCCCCCAGATTGACTCGAAGCGCGCGCCTGCCGATTCGGGAACCAGCACCTGGACGCGGCCATTCTGCACGCGACCCATCTCCGTGTCGGTGATGTAGTACAGAGTGGAACCGCCGCCCCAGAGACTCTTGACCGGGAGAGTGCTGCCCGTTTCGAGCACAGTCCAGGCTTTGCCGTCGTAGTGCACCAATTGACCGACGCTATTGCCCGCCCAGTAGTCGTTTGCACCGAAACCCCAAGCGGAGCGATAGTTGCCAACCGGAACTTTCGCGAGCGGAGCGATGGCCTCCGTAGCAGAGGCGCGCGCATAGGCGACGTCTTGGCCAAACACGGCGACGACATCGCCGTCGGCCCAAATCGGAAACACGAATTCCGGCAACGTGGCAATCTCTTTCCACGCTCCGTCTCGATACTCGAGCACCGTTTGCTCGGATGCAGCGTAGGCTCGCGCGGCGCCAGCCACGAAAGACGTCGTGCCGAAAGTGTTCGTCGTCGGATACGACAATTGCCTCTTCCCATCCTCGAGGAAGAAGACACCGCCTTCGTCTCCAATTCCACCGGTGATTACGAGAGCACCACCGGGGAAGCCGCTCAGGCGCAGCTGCTCACCATCAATTGCGTCATAGCCGAGCCACTTCCAGCCGGTCCCGTCGTTGAACTGGAGCGAGACCCCACTGTTGATGCACTTCCCGTGCTCCAGGCCGCATTTGGTGCTGAAAATAGTGTAGACGCCACGCGCATCCGCCCAGGTAGCGAAGCCGCGCAACTCGCCTGCCATGGGTTCGCACAGCGGAACGGTGCTGCTTTCCCAACCAGGACTGCCCACCGGCAAAGTGGGCACTCGATTTGGGTTCTGCGGGCGCGTATCGGGAGGAGGAGAAGTGGCCCCACCGGCGTTGCCTGCGCTGCCGCCCGATCCAGCTCCAGCCGTTGCAGTGGTCCCTCCAGTGCCCGGCTGGCCGCCGCGCCCCGCGGTATTTGCGCTCGAGCCGCCAGAAGCACCGCCGCTGCCAGTCTTCCCACCGGCGTTGCTCGTTCCGCCCGAGCCGCCGTTCTTCGAGTCGGCCTCTCCGCAACCAAGTGCGGCGGCAACGATGAGCGCGACCAGACCCGTGACGAAACTGCCTTCGCTTCTCGGCATTCTCATTCCTTCCGCGGTGAATGCTAGCACATGCGGTGCGCTAGCAATCACGTCGAAAGGTGAAGCGAGAAGTTTCGAACGCGGCCCCTCAGGCTCGCCTTGTCAGCAAGCTCGAGGGGCCGGCAGAAGAAGCGCTCAATCGCCGCGATCAGCAAGCACGACTTGCGTACCGCCGTAGCTGACTCGCTCGAGCATGCGCGTGAACTTCTGCTTCACGAACTGCATGCGCGTGGTGCTGCCTGGATCGACATTGATCTCCTGGCACAAGTGCGTGGTGGCAAACAAGTCGCCGTAAACCGCAGGACCGAGCAGCCGCGGGTTGGCGTCGTTCCAGTTGATGGCTGTGCCCTGCGCAGTGCCTACGAAGACGCCGGAGCCAGAGGTACCGTGGCAAATGCTGATGTTCGTGCTCGCATAGGTCGTGCCCGCGGCGGTGATGTAATAATCCTGCCCTGACACGTCCATGTGCGAGACGATCGGCAACAGCTGGAGCGTGTGATTCTGGCTGTTGTAGTGCCAGTTCTGCGTCCGGTCATCTTGCAGCAGATAGTAGTGTTGGTAGTTGTAGGCTGGCTGGTAGAGCGGGAAGGGATTTTGGTCGATCGAAAGATCTGGAACTTCGTGGAACCACCAGCTCTCCACCGAGGTATTCGTTGTCTCTGCCGTCGACGCGACTTCGGACCAGTTGGACCCGACCTTGGAACGATTCGGGCAATAAAGGAGAGCGATATCTACAACCTGCCCGTTGAAATTGGCGGAGTCGTCCGGGCAGTTGCAGCGGCCGAAGTGCAGATCGGGATTGGTGCCTGATTGGTTATCGCAGCGCGCTCGCACGTAGCAGGTGTGCTCCGTTAGCGTGTAGCCCTCGCCCGAGGTGAGCGGATCGGCGCGCGTCCAAGCCGGCCACTCGCCCGTCACGACCGATTGCTGCCCATACTCGTTGATGTCTAGGCTCGTGGTCGTAACCTGCACGACTTTGAGCGCACTGCCCGGACTAGCCGAGCTCGAATAGCAGGTCGGTAGATTCCACTTGTCGACGCAGTGAGCCGCGGTGATCGCGTAGCGGTCGGAAATGAATGTCGCGCCGCAAGTGGACTCGAGCCCGCTATGCGACCAGGTGTTGCTGAAGGGTCGCACATAACCGACCGACTTGGCCTTGCGCCCAGAACCCCACGAAGTAACGAGGTGCGCGCCCTTACCAACGGCGGTCTGCGAAGAGGAAACGTAGGCCCATTGGATCGCTCCCTCGCTTTTGCCGACATCCTCTCCAGCGTGCTGCGAGCAACCGTAGGCCAAGGCCAAGGAAGCACCGACAGCCCCCACTAATACTGCAAACGCCCGACTCTGCATGGCAGACCTCCCAAGCCCAGCCAGCATGAAAACGTTCGTGGCGAAGGGCGGAGCGACGAATAGCACGCTTGCTTCTAGAATTGCACTCGAATTCTTTCGTTGGGCAGGCCGCGGGGTGAATCGAAATCGGGCCAGCAAGGGCCTTGTCATAACCCGCTCCGATTGTGAAACGCCCGCGACTCGTCAAACGAATTCACCGTTCACCCTTTCGCGCCGCAAACGAATTCACATTCACGCTTTCGCGCCCCACATCTCGCCAGGCCGAACAGTCCGCCGGGGTGATGAAGAAGGCTGACGAAACGATGCAATATGAGGTTTCCCGCTGTTCTGCGCGGCGTTCGAGTGCAATGGTTCGGCCGAAATGCAGTCGCCAGCGCGGGAGCGCGAGCAGAACGAGTTACCAGCGGTAACTTGGCGCATGCTGCTCCCGACGGCGGCAGTGCTCAGCGCTTGCTTAGCGCTGGCAGCGCTGGTGATCGACCGAATCCCTGATGTGATTCCCACGCGACTGCACCTGGGCGCCGAGTATTACAATATTGCGCTCTCCATCAGCGATGGGCGCGGATTCAGCGATCCCTTCGGCGAACCCACGGGACCGACGGCCTGGATGCCTCCGCTTTACCCCTATCTGCTGGCGGCGCTGCTGCGAGTTGCTGGGGACAAACATGCCGTTGCAACCGCGATCCTGGTGCTGATGAACGCCACGATCGTCGTGGTGGGCGTGACCCTCCGCTACATCATCCAATGCAGCGCACGTCGATTGGCACCGGCGTTCGGCATCGGATTCTTCGCGCTCTGGGTGGGTGTCTTTCATTACTGGTACCTGGCGCTCACGAGCGACGTTTGGCTGTTGCTGCTGGTCACGAATTTTCTCGTTCTCTTGGTTTTTCGTTACGTTCGCGGCCGCTTCGACGTTTGGGGCTGGGGATTGGTCGGAGGCGTTGCGTCCCTCGTGAGCCCTGCGCTGGCCGCGAGCTGGGGCGCGTTGAGCGCTTGGGGGTTCTTTCGCGACGCCGCGCAGCGCAGGCGCTGGTTGCTTGCCGGAGCGCTGGCGCTCGCGATGGCCGTACCCTGGGCGGTGCGCAACGCCGCCGTTATGGGCTCATTCGTTCCGGTAAAGTCGAATGCCGGCTACGAGATGTATCAGGGCAACTGCGTCGACACCGACGGGATCTACAGCATCGAATCGATGATGAAGCATCCCTTCAACGACATGGTGCTGCGCAGCGAGTACGGGCGCCTGGGTGAGCTCGAATACGTTCGTCGCTATCGAGAGCGCTTCGCGCGCTGCGTGAGCTCCGATCCCGGCGCGTTCCTGTCGAAGCTCGGTAACCGATTGCTCGCCGCGAGCGTTCAGTACGTCCCGTTGTCTTCGACTCAACACGGCCCCTTCGAACTGTGGATGCTCAGGCTGGTCTACCCGCTGCCTTTCATCGCGCTGCTGCTCGGCTTGTTGAGGCGCGGCTGCCACACTTTGCTGCTTCGCGCGCTGTTGCTGCTGCACGCAGTCTACCTGCTCCCCTACGCGGCAATTGCGATCTACATTCGCTACCTTTTGCCAATGACGCCCGCGCTGTGTTTGTTCGTGTACTTGAGCGTGGACCAGCTATTGGAACGGCGCAGTCAAGCGACGGCCTCCGTCGGCGGTTTGCCCGCATCGACGAGCGGCTGAAAAGCTAGCTAAATCAGTCCCGACGCGGCGCCGGTATTTGCAGGTACGCGAGCCGCTTCATCTCGCGGCGACCGCGGGTCACGGTGTCCAAGACCAAGCCGCAAACTACCGCGAGGAAGGCGAGCAACATGAGCGAAGCCGACAGGATCGCTGTGGGAAATCGCGGCACGAGCCCGGTCTCGACGTACGTCAAAAACACTGGAATCGACAGGACGATGGAGAGTGTTCCGAGCGCGGCCGAAACCGTTCCGAAGAACATTACTGGGCGCTCGTTCTTGAACAAGATCAGCATGACCCGCAAAATCCTGAGACCGTCGCGATATGTGCTGAGTTTGCTCACGGAGCCGAGCTCGCGCGCCGAATAGCGAGTCTCGACTTCGGCGATGGGTAGGTTCAGCGTGAGCGCGTGCACCGTGAGCTCCGTCTCGGTTTCGAACCCGGAAGAGAGCGCCGGAAATGACTTGACGAAGCGGCGCGAGAAAACACGATAACCCGAGAGAATATCGGTAAAGCGCTGGCCAAACAGCTTGGCCAAAAAAGCAGTGAGCAGCTTGTTGCCGAAAGCATGCCCCATTCGGTAAGCGCCCGAATCATTGGGCATACGACGCCCAACTACCATGTCCAAATTCTCGCTGACCAAAAGCTCGATCATTGCGGGAGCGGTCGTCGAGTCGTAGGTTCCGTCCCCATCGACCATGACGTACACATCGGCGTCGATATCCGAGAACATGCGCCGCACGACGTTGCCTTTGCCTTGCAACTTTTCGCGACGTACGAGCGCACCCGCCTGCTCGGCGAGCTCGCGCGTGCGATCCACCGAGTTGTTGTCGTAGACGTAGATCACGGCGTCCGCCAACGCAGCGCGAAAAGCCAGCACGGTTCTCGTGATCGCAGCTTCCTCATTGAAACAAGGGATGAGGATTGCGACGCGAGGCTTTGTCTCGGCGAGCCGGCCGCGCGAACCGGTTCCTCCCTCGGAAGGAGGAGCCAATTCGCTGACCAACGCACCGAAACTGGCAGTGCGAGCCTCGGTTTTACGTGCGAGCGTCGGAGACATGACCCGAATGCGAATCTACAGCGCTTCGCGTCTTACGCCTATACGACGACGCCCCGGAGCAATTGCCCCGGGGCAATCGTAGCAAGCTCAGAGCGGCTAGGACCTCAATTCGGGAACGTCGTATTCGTCCTCGCAGCCGAGTCGAGAGTCGAATCCCAGCGACGACCCCAACCTTCAGTCGAGACGCTCTGCGTCGTTACGCCGATGAGACGGCGCACGCCGCTCACCAGCTGGTAGATGCCGGAGCCGCTGTTTCCACCCGTGGCGTCGAACGTGAACTTCAGTTGGTTCGAGTTCGTACCGGAGAAGGTCTGGATCTGCCCAGACGACTGGAAGAGCGACGCCAGTTGCGGCTTCTCGTTGGTCCAGAGCGGGCTCGAGGGGCTATAGCGGTACTGGCTATCCAGCGTGCCGTTGATGTTGCTACCCGGTTTCGCGTAGGCCGGATAGCCGAGCATCCATCCCCAACCCCACCCGCTGCTGCAGGTCCGCCCGGTTGGGCAGGTGTTGATCTCCGTGGTGGTGCGGATAGCCGGATTCCAGAAGCCGACCAACGTGCCAGGGCTCCGCGAGCAAGTCTTGTTGAAGTCGACGAGCGCCCAGTCGTTGAGCACGTCGCCCGCGGTAATGCCGAACACGTCCGTAACCTGAAGGAACGCGCTGTTGATATAGAACGTGTAACAGGCGGCGTACGCGCCGGGGCGATTGGTATGCCAGCTGCCGTCGTAGGTGACGTCGTAGCCGTACTCGAGATCGACTGGAGCTGGATCCGTGTCGTACTTGTCCATCGCGAACACCCAGCGCGGCCAACGAGTGGTCGTGGTGTCCCAGCCGAACATGCTTGAGGTGAATGACGGCTCCGGCGCTACCTTCCAATAACCGCGCGAGGTGCCGCCGAAAATGCAGTGAGCCGCGGTGAGCATGACCGAGTTGCTGATCATCACGCCGCTGCAGCCAACTTCGCTGTATGCGGTGGGCTTCTCCGCAGCAGAGGTGTTATTGCGGTCGAGCGTGCGATCGTCCGTACCGCAGCAATAACGCCCCTCGCGCTCCGCCTGCTCCTGCTGCTGGTAGCCTCGCAGGGCGTCGAGCGCGCGCTGAGCTTGTTCGAGCGTGGGCTCGGTTTCGTATTCGTACTCGCCGACCACGGTCACCATCTTCAGCTTTTCGCGCATCTGCTCGACGGTGAGCTCGCCCACTGCAGGCGGCGCCGGCGGCGTGGTCGCGGCGGCCGCGGCACTGCCCACCTTGGAAAGGTCGACCTTGCCATCGAACAACGCGACTTGCGCCTTGCCACGAAGCTTCGACCTGAGACCGTTGACGTCCGTGTACACCGCTGGCGGCGCCTCACCCTTGGGAAGCAGTCCAGCAGGACCATCCTCCGTGACGTTCTCGGGCTCCGCTGATTTGTTGCTCGCGCACCCAGCAGCTAGCGCCAGAATCGCGCTGACCGCCGCGGGACGAAGCAGGAACTCAAAACCCCGAATTCTGTTCATCGAACACTCTCCCTTGGTCGGTGCATTCGCTAGAAAGCAGCCGAGCTGCCCCGCGCACCACCGGCCGCTTGATATAGCCGAGGAGTTGCGACGTCAATCGCTTGAACCATTTGGAACGATGCACCCGCTTCTTGGAACGATGCACCCCTTCCGCCACAATACTTACAACTCAGTTGGCATATAGCGACTCGAGCCGAGCTCATTCGAGCCAAAATGACACCACCAACCTCAGAGTGACGTAAGGCACGGAGAACTACCTTGTTCACGCCGCGCGAAAGGCAAATCCGCCCATCGCGAAGGCGTCAATTGATGTTCCGGAGCTCGCAACCAAAACCGGTCGTCCGCTCGACTCGATTGATGTCAGTGTTTCGAACGATCGCGTTACCCCGAGTCTGGAGACCCCAAACCAGCGCAGAAGCTCGCTCAGTGCCTGCACGCATGCTAGTTTGCTGGCCACATGAACGGGCGGTTGCTTCTCTTGGCGGTGGCGGTGGTCGGATCGTCTTTTTTTGCGCAATCCTGCGGCGGTTCGAGCGCTTCGCATTCGGACACTTCCAAAGGTGGACAGACGGGGATGGGCGGCCTCGCCGGGCAAGGTGGCCAAAGCCAAGGGCTGGGTGGGCAGGGCCAAGGCGGCTCGGTTCGCACCACGGGGCCGCGCTCGGAGCCTTTGCCGCGCCCGGCATGCCCGCCGGACAAGCCGACCCAGGGCAGCGCCTGCAGCGCGGAACTGACGTGCAGTTATGGCGCAACCAGCAATTGGCACTGCCGCAGTATCTTCGTATGTGACGGCACGGTTTGGGACGAGCGACAAGTCGAGTGCGACACGCAAGCGCAATCGGCCTGTCCTACCAGTCCGCCGAGCAGCGGGGATGCCTGTTCGCCACAAGGCACCACGAAGAACCTGCTGGACTTGTGCGGCTATGCGGACGGTAACGTTTGCGCCTGCTACGTATGCACAGATCGTTCGCCAACGTTTCCGGCTTGTAGCTCCTCCGGACCGCGATGGTCCTGTGCCAAGCCACCGGTCGATCTCGATTGCCCGTTGCTACCGCCGAACGCGGGTGAAGGTTGCGCTATTAATGGTAAGGAGTGCGTGTACGGTCCGGAGGGGTGCGGCTCGCGGGTAACAACTTTTTGCCACGTGGGCACCTGGGAACACGTCGAGAAAGCATGCTCGCTGTAACAACTCGTGTTTTGAAAAACCGAGCCGCCCGGCTCCTAACATTGCCGGCTGCGCTAGCTGCGGTGTTGTTGCTGAGCCATTGCGGCGGAAAGCTCGGCGACGGCCACGCTTCGGGCGGGGAAGCCAGCGCGCTTGGAGGTCGGGCCGCGGGCTCCGGTGGCAGCTCCGCGCGCGGGGGTGCTTCGGGCGGACTGACTGCAATGGGCGGTGCTTCGGGCGGACTGACTGCAATGGGCGGTGCTTCGGGCGGCACTGTCGCGCAGGGTGGAAGCTCCGGGAGCGGTGGGAAGTCCTTGATACCGGACAGCGTCTGCTCGAACTTTCTCGCCAATCAACCAGCTTGTGACAGCTGCTGGGAGGAGCGCAATCTTGCCTGCAGCGAAGTCGTGCGCTGGCTGCAGCAGTACTGCGAGACCTCGTGGTCTTGCGCGCAGAAGCATTGTTCGTGTGGCGGTCTGCCCTGCAACGACTACTGCGGATGCATCGAGTCCTGCATTCCGTTGGGCAAGGAGTTCTGCGCCGACGGTTGGAAGAACTACATGGATTGCTATCGCCAGCCTTGCGGTGGAACCTGCCGATAACGGGTTCGCGCGCGCCGCGCGACAGCGACGAGAAGCCCAGCCAAGATCACGAGGAGCGCCGAGCCGGACGAGCGCCGCCTGAATTTGGGGCTGACGCTACATCCAGCTTCGGTATTGGCTTCACTCGACAAGCCTTGTTCGATGCTGCTGGTGTTGCCGGCGCGATCCACGGCCGTAACACGAACCCGCGTCGCTCCCGTTACCGTTGGGAGCCGGACCTCATACGGGGCGATCTCGTCCACGGCCGAAGCAACCAACGACGCATCCGCCTTAATGAACTCGAACTCCACGCGGCGAACGCCGCTCTCCGCGTCGTGCACCTCGGCAGCCACGTCGAGAAAGCCGGGGTCGCTCTCGCTCACGCTGAGCTTGCCGATCGTGGGACGCCGCGAGTCGACCACTGCAACACTCGGGTTGGCTCCGCAGCTCGTGGCGGGCACGCGTAGATTCGGGCCAGGAACCCCTGCTACGTCGAAGTTGGCTTCAACGCAGTCGTAGGTTGGTGCCCAGGTGCCATTCGCGTTGAAACACGGAGACAAGTCACGCTGCGTTTGCACCTCGAGCCAAGGCACAACTCGCGAGAGATCAGTGTAGAAGCCGACGTCGCAACGATCCTTGTAGCCCGACGAGAGCAGGCCAATCAGGCGCCATACGGGCTCGGAGCTGCCATCATCCAAGCGATAGAATGCTGGCCCTCCGGAATCACCGACGCACGTTCCAGCGGTTTCGTCTCCGATCTCGAGTTCTTCACCAATGCTGATTATTGGCGCCGAGACCCAACGCTTGGCACCCGTTTGCATCTGTTCTCGGCTAGTGGTGCCGTAGCCAACCAAGATGGCACTGGCGCCCGCACGCACACGCTCCATCTCGCAGCCGAGCGCTATGGGCACGGTTGCAATGGCCGGCAGTTTGGGACGAAAGCGGCATACCCTCAGGTCGCGCCCTGTCGCAATGCCGCCGCCCGGAAACTCCTCGCACCCGACGATGCTCAGCTCTCCGCTGGGAGCCACGTCGGGCGAGTCCGATACGACTTGGAAAGCGCGGCGGGCCGCAGGACAGTGCTGGGCGCTGATCAGGAACTCCTCGTGGACGATCACTCCCGTGCAGCCGCTGTCGAGCAGCACGACACTCGGCCAGGCTTCGGCAGCCGCGAGCTCTCCGCCGATGATTCCACGCGCCGACGCGCCAATTTCCTCGATTTCGCTGCTGGCGCTGCAGGCGCAAGCCAGCAGCGAAGCGAACGCAGCCAGCGCGCAACGCTCGGCGAACCATCGGACAGCACTCATGTTTGCCCCTCGGCAACGACAGGGCCGCTCGCCGCCCGTTCACGCCGTTGAGCATAGAGCGCGGCGCATTGATCGATGGTGAGCCCGATGCTCGTCACCATCAGCGGAGTGAGCGGCAAGTAGTAGCGAACGTAGAAAGCGACAACGACGTACGGCAGCAAATAGCAGCACCAGAAAAAGGACAAAACACGCAGCAGGGCGCGCTGTGGCCCATTCATCCACAACGACAACAACATGCACACGAAGGGGATTGGGTAGAGCAGATCGATGAGCCGCCTCTCGAACGGCGGATCCATGCGTTCCGAAATCGGCACGTAGCGCACGGTTGCTGCAACGGCGCGGTTCGCGATCCGCCGCAAAAAACCGGCCGGATTAGCCGCCAATTGGTTGCGAAAGCGCGCGCCATGGCGGGCGATGAAGCCGATCTCACCGAGCTTTTGGTACTCGAAGCGCACTTTGAGTGAGTTGTACGGGTGCGTCACCATGCTCGAGACATCGTAGATGCCGTCCTCATCCATCACGTTCGCCTGGTAGGCCTCGAACATTAGGTTCGACTTGGTCGGGATGAACTTGTCGAACACGACGGCGTTGCGAACCGTCCACGGCAGAACGATGCACGCGCCGACCAACAGAACTCGCGCCCACCTCGCTCGGTTAGCTGCTTGCCGCGCTGCGAAGAACAGCACGAGGCAGCCCCAAGCAAAGGCCAAGGTCGGGCTGATCAGTGCGCCGATGCCACCCAGAGCGCCCCACGCGAGCACCTTCACCTCTCCGCTCACGACGTGATGAACCGCCGCTAGCGTCGTGCAGTTTACGACCAAGCAAAGCAGCCAGACGTCGCTGGTTAGCTCGAAGAACCAATAGTGAAACGTGAGCACCCAAACGAAGAAGATCCCGGTGGCTACCCAAGGGGATATTTTGCGAAAGCATCGTGATGCAATCGCGTGCACGCTGACGCCCTGAATGGCCACGGACACCGCCATCAACACGGCAATGCAACCGGCGACGCCATTCTTGGTGCCGACCAGCTTGATCACCAGCCCGAGAAACGCCGGATATATCGGCGGCATCCAGGCGGTGGGACCCGTGGCTTCGCCAAACGCGTCGCTGAACCCGCGGCCGTCAGCCAGCGAAAGGCCAATGCAGTAGTACTCCGCGCCCAGATGAAGGCGAGGAATGATTGGTCGCACGACCACTTCGAAGAGCAGACTGATTGTGACG
This sequence comes from Myxococcota bacterium, assembly GCA_049324695.1. Lineage (GTDB taxonomy): Bacteria > Myxococcota_A > Polyangia > Polyangiales > Polyangiaceae > PMG-095. The sequence continues at coordinate 69,329 of JBMOMJ010000029.1, read as the reverse complement.
AGCGCTGCCGCGATGATCACGCGCGCCCGAGTCGTGTCACCCCAAGACCAGCTTCTCGAATTTGCCTCCACTGCGAACATGCACCCCGCGTGAGAACGCGGCTATCACGGTAAACGCAACGCGTCCAGCCGGCGCTAGCCACTGTTCACTGGTGTGGACCATCTGTCGAGCCTCACCCGAGGTTTACACTCGTCCAGCAAGCGGGCTTTTCGAAGCCGCCTTCACGTGCGAGGATGCACTCATGTGGTTGGAGGGCGGACGCAACTCGAGGTCCGCACAGCTCGTATGTCTGACGATCGCGCTGGCCTGCCGTCGCACGCCTGACTCCCCGGCGCCACCGCAAGCGCATGCCGGGCTCGCAGCAGCTGGAACGATTGCGACCGGTCGCGCAGACTTGCCGGCTGCAGCTCAGCGCGAGCTGGCTCCCGTGCTTGCGAGTGCGTCGCTGTTCGCGATTGGAGTCGCAATCAAGGCAGATGGCAGCGCAACGCCAGCGCTCGCGGGGCTTCGCGTAGCGGCAGTGGACTCTGAACGGCGCGTGCGGGCGCTGTGCACGTCTGACGCTGCGGGCCGCTGTCGGCTCGAGAGGTTGCCTCGGGGCAAGTATGAGCTTTCGGTTTGGGGCACGCAAAGGTTGGCTGTGCACGAAGGCAGCGCACTCCAAGTCGGCGCGGCCGATGCTGACGAGCATGCAGTCACGGTTGCGCTCGGAGCGAACGTCTCCGGGCGTGTCGAGACGGGCGCGGGCACCGAGGTGCGCCTGACTCCGCTCATGAGCGAGTGGGATCGCGCGCTCGCCCCGCTCGTCACGCACACTAACGAACGCGGTGAATTCGCTTGGAAGCAGGTCCCGCCGGGCACCTACTCGTTGGAGGCGCTCACCTCGGATGGGCGCGTGGGGCTACTCAGCTTGGAGGTCGCTCACAGCGATGAGTCGGGGCTCTCGCTGCCGCTACACAGAGCGGCGCGCGCGCGCGGAAAGATCGTCGATGCGGATGGGCGCGCCGTGGCCGCGCTTCGTGTCGAAGCAAATGCGACTCAGATTGGCAGCAACAAAGCAGCGAGCGTCCGGCGCGTAGGCAGCACGAACTCGAGCGGCGACTTCGAGCTGTCCGGGCTCGAACCGGGTGACTATCAACTCACTCTGCGCGACGAATTTGGTAGCCGGCCCATGCTGGGCGAGCGGGGCGCGCTCATTGGGGAGCGCTCCTTCTCAGTCACCACATCGCCAATTGCAGAGCTAGCAACGCTGCGAACACCCACGTGCCGTGAAACGTTGCGCGTTGCGACGACCGATGCGAACGGCAGCCCAGCCGCGCATGCTCGCGTGCAGGTGGAGCGAGTGGCCGCCACGCCAGGCGCCGTCAGCGCGCCTCTCGGCGATGGCCGCGATGTCATCAGCGCCGACGACGGCAGCTTGCAGCTTTCCGCGATGTGCGGCGGCGTTTACGTGTTGCGCGCGCAGTCGTCTGATGGGCGAACCAGTGCCGTGCTCCAGGCGTCTCCTGCGGCAGGAGTCACTCGCATCGCGCTACGACCACCCTCCACCTTCGCCGCCAAGGTGACGTTCCAGGGCAAGCCCGTCAGGGACTTCGAGCTCTGGCTCACTGGCGCGGCAACGGTGCGCAGGCGATTCGTAGAACCGACTGGAGCATTTGGCATCGAACTCGACGCCGGCCCTTACGAAGCCCTTTTGAGCGCAGAACACGGATACTGGCACTCCGCTTTTCTAACTGGAAACTCCCCGTTCCTACCGATCGACATCGAACTGCAGCCGTGGAGCTCGCTGCGCGGCCGCGTGCTCGACGCGTCCGGCTCACCCAGCGCAGGTGCTCGAGTCGTGTTGACGACCATTGCGGACAATCCGAATTCGCCATTCTTGGCCTCCGAAGCTCGAACGGATGCGCGCGGCGATTTCGAGCTGACCCGCGTGCTGGCGGGACCAGCGCGGCTCGCCGTGTTCAGAAAGGCTCGAGCCCTGATGCTTGCAAACCAAACCTACCGAGGGCACACGGGTAGCTTGACCGGCGCGAACCAATGGTCGAGCGTGCTGCTGCGCTCGGGTGAAACCACTGACGTCGGCGTGCTGCGCATTTCGCCGTGAGCTAGTGCAACGCGAATGACAGCGAACAGACATCCGAGAGCGCCGTCCAAGAACGTCACTGCGCGCAGGTGATCGCATCGAAGCCGCCGTGACCGATACCTGGGCAAGTGCTGGGGCGATAGCCTTGACCGGTTTGACACTCCGCGTAGGCAACCGCTACCGACTGACCGCAGCTCGCGTACTCACGTGCGGCATCTTCACGTTCCATATCCAACGCGAGCCGGCACTCGATGTCGCAACCTGGCCAAGGCTCAGCAGCTCGCGAACACATGGCTAAACAGCGTTCGCTGCGTGCACCTGCCACCGAGCGGCGTGTTTGCAGCCGAGCGCAACACTCGGCGGCTCGCGCTCGCGTCGATCCAGCGCACTCGCTGCACAGCTCAGCGGGGACGACGGGCTTCGCGCTCGGGGGCAGGCGGGTCGCAAAGGGTCGATGCTCGATACGTGCGTGAGCCTCAACCTCAATCGATTTGGCGAAGAACGCGCCGCTGTGTGCTTGAGCTGTGCGAGGCAGCCTCAATCTAGCGGCTGGTGCCACCCAGGTACCGCGCAAGGGCGCCGCGATCACTGGATCCACCTCGCCGGCGTACCCAAACAACACGGAAGGATGCGTCCAGTAGTCGACGATGGTGCCCGCCATGCTGAGCTTGGATCGGATCCAAACGAAGACGGGCCCTCGTGTGTTGTCGACTTCGAGCACGCTCTCCGGCGCGAGCTCGAGCGAGTCCAGCGTGTACCGCCCGGAACGCAGCCGAATGACCGAAGCCGCCTCAGCCTGCACGTTCCCATACGCGCCAGGAGCTAGCTCGAGCCGTGATGCGCCCGCGCGCGCCAGCCGATCTCCCAAAGTGGTAGCCGGGAAATCCACACGCCAAACGTATTCGTCCGAATCACAAGCCGCGCCCTGAATGATGCCCACCGTGACGCGAGCGTCGCCAGTTTGCAGTGCGCGGCAACTCTTCACATAGCCTACAATCGTGGCCGCCTCACCAATCCGCGCCGGCGCGCCCGCCGCGTAAACCGAGGTCACACGCGTACGCGCCCCCAAGCTGAGCGGCCCCCGCGCTGCCACGGCGGTTTCACGCGGCGTCACAATGACTTCCGCACCATCGCCGAACGTGAGCGCGTCGCTGGCCGATAACACCAGGCGATTGCGGTCGAGTCCGAGCGGCACGACCAGGTGAAACTCACCTCGACGCGTGTCTCGGCTGGGCGCGGGCGACGATGCGCCGACGAAGTGGCGGCGCTCGGCCAAATCCCAAGCTCGATCACCGCCTTCGTCAACGCAAGCGACTGAAGTCAGCGCGACGCCTACTATCACGCCGCTCGCTGTGAACCTTCTCGTCCTCCGCATCCCGCATTCTCGCGATTGCCATTACCGCGGCGACGCGTCAACTCGTCAACGCGACGCTCGACTCGGCAAGTATTTCGTGATTCTAAGCAAGCGATGAGTGAGCCACCCGCACAGGTTGCAACCGGCCCGCGCCCAGCGTGGATACGCCGGCTCGCGCCGTTGCTGCTGCTGGTTCCGGTCTTTCTCTTGCAGGAAGCGGCCTTTCGCTTCGTATTCCCTCTACCTGAGCTTGCATCGCTGAACCGCGCTCAATACGGGCCGCGTCCGAGCTGGCTGCGTGGGCCTCCGCAAGAGAGCATGAACTGCCGCTACTACTACGGCTCGAAAGCGGATGGTGCCGAAGCGATCAGCAGTTTGAATGCGTATGGATTTCGCGACAAGAAAACCTGGAAGCTCGCGAAAACGCCGGGCGAAGAGCGAGTCATGTTCGTCGGCGATAGCTTCGTCGAAGGGCTCTTGAGCGACGACGAGCACACCATTCCGGTTGCGTTCGCGGAAGAGGCGCGGCGGCACGGCAAGGCAGTGGAGGTCATGAACATGGGCCTTTCCGGGACCGGCGTTCCAGACTACCTGCGGCTGATCCGCGACACGCTGCCGTCGTTCAAACCCGACACACTGGTCGTCGTGTTCTACGCCAATGATTTCCCGACCGGTCCGCCGCCGCGTGGCTTTTGGCGCCAAGCCATGCCGCCTCGCCGAGTCAACGCCTGGGAGCCCCGCGCGAAAACCGTGATTGAGCGTGCATTCGACCGCCGCACGTTACCGCGGCGCCCGCCCGGGCCGATCTTGCGGGTGTACGAGCCCGTTCCGCACCAAGGCAATCCGCTTTCGGATCCAAAAAACCGTGCTCGCTTCGCGAGCTTCGTGGACCCGATTTTGCTCGACCAAATGGAGAAGGGTGAAACCTGTCCGTGGCTCGTGAATCACCTCGGCAACGCGCGGGCCTTGTTGCCGCTGGCATTCGATCCTGTACCCATCTTGAAGCAGCTTCGCGCGTTCGTGACGCACCAAGGAGTGCGGCGCTTGCTGCTGGCTTACGTGCCGCACGGCGCTCAGGTCAGCGACTACTACATCCCGTTTCAGAAGAAGTATTCGGACGCGGCCAACATCGTCTCCCTGAGCGGTCCCGAGTATCAGATACACGCGGCGGCTCTGGCGAGCGCGTGTTCACAGTTGTCGATCGAGTATGTCGATCTGTCGCCGGCTTTGCGAGCCGAGGAAGCCAAGGGCCAGCATCTGTATTGGAACTACGACAATCACATGCGTCCCGCCGGCTACGCCTTCATCGGACGCAGCTTATGGGAGGCTTATGCTCGCTCTCGCTGACGGCCGCGTGAGAATGGTGTCGTCCCGGTGAAGTCGCACGGCGTGCTCGGGCTGCGGCTGCGTGTAGCCTGGCCAGCACTGCTCGCCACGCTGCTGGCGCTGATGGGCGCTTGGCTGCGGCTGGCACAGCCAGAGCGGGCGGCGCCCTGGTACGACGAGTTCCGCACGCTCCTGCACGCTTCCGGCCACACGCAAGAGGATCTCGATGGCCTCTTGGAGAGCTCTGCTCCTGTTGCGGGCGACGCCATTCAAGCTCGCTATTTTCGTCCGAAGCACGCTAGTGCTGGTGAGGATCTCGCGGCAGCTTTCCGCTCCGATTTGCAGGTAAGCCCGCTGTATTACGCTCTCGTTCGGCTCACGCTCGGCTCGAAGCTGCCTCCGCTCACGGGCGCGCGCAACGTGGCAGCGCTGTTGTCCGTCGCGGCTCTGCCAGCGTTCTTCTGGCTGTGTTTCGAGCTGTTTCTCTCGTGGAGAATCGCCTGGTTCGGGCTGGCGCTCGCCTCCGCTTCACCTTCGCTTCTCTACTGGGCCTTCGAGGCGCGTCCGTACTCGCTTTGGACATTTACTTTGCTCGCCTCAACGGCAGCGCTGTTACACGCAGTCCGTACGCGTCGCCTCCGCGCCTGGGCTTTGTACGCGCTACTGACCGCGCTGATGTTGTGGGCGCACCTTTTTTCAGTGGTCATCTTGGCGTTGCACGTCGCGCACGTAGCCATCCATTCGCGACAGGCAGCCAAGCACTTCGCTGCCAGCGCAACGCTGGCTTTAGCCGTTGCCGCACCTTGGCTCGTGAGCTGCGCGCTGTTCTGGAGCGAACGAGTCGCACCACAAGTCAGCTGGCTGGGGCGCTCCCGCATGCCGCAGTACTTCGACCATTTGAGCTACGCGCTCGGGCACGGCGTGTGGTTATCCCTCGACGGCATCGCCAACGTTTCCTCGCCGTTACGCATGCTGGCCGCCTACGCGCTCGTCGGCATCGCGTTATTTGCGCTGCTTCGAAAGGCCCCACCGGGCGCACGTCTGCTCGTGCTCGGGCTCCTTTGCGCTGTGCTGGTTCCGCTAGCCGTGATGGATGCAGCGCTCGGGGGGATGAGGCTCAGCAACGTCCGCTATTTGCTGCCGTCGACCTGCGCCATCGTGGTTGCCGTTGCTTGGTACCTCGGCTCGCATTCGGGGTGGCCACAACACATTCTGCTGTTCAGCCTGCTCGGAACGGGTGCCTTTGCGAGTGTGCGCTCGGCACAGGCACGCCTGCCCGAAGGAAAATGGCGCACCGAACCCGTCACTCTGCCCAGTATGAGCGCTGCGCTGGCCAACGTACCCAAGCCGCTCGTGGTGAGCCTGGGCGAAGTCGCAATCCCTGCCGCTCTTTCACTGGTCGCGGACCCCCAGGTGACATTTGCGTTCTTCCGCTCGCGCAGCGAATTCGAAGGAGCACGCGCGCTCTTGACTGAGCATCAAGTGTTCTTGCTCGATTCGTCGAGCTTGCCTTGGTACTACGAGCCGCACCAGAGGGACGCGCGCCGTCAATTCGCCGCGCTGGCGCCATACCTGCGCCGGCGCCGGGTCGCACCGGGGCTAGATTGGGTGGAGCCCCGATCCCTCGAGGCATTGCTCCGCTCCGAGGAGTTACGCTGACCCGCGCGCTTCCCTTGCTCTCCTGCCCGTGGTACAGAACGATTCGAGCAAAGGTGGTATGCGGGTCGACTCGAACGGTCATTGATTCGAATTGGGCCCGATCAAGGCACGCGCTTGGGGAGTCGCGGACATGAACATACTCGGGATATCCGCCTTCTATCACGATAGCGCCGCCTGCTTGGTGGTCGACGGCGAAATCGTGGCTGCGTCTCAAGAAGAGCGCTTTTCCCGAAAGAAGCACGATGCTGGCTTTCCGGCGCTCGCGATCCGCTCGTGCCTGCAGCAAGGTGGAATACGCATCGAGGATCTCGACTTCGTAGCGTTCTACGACAAGCCCTTGCTCAAGTTCGAGCGCATTCTCGAAACGTATTTGGCCGAATGGCCCCTGGGCTTCAAGCTGTTCGCGCTCGGCGTACCGGCCTGGCTACGCCAAAAACTGCATACCGTGCGCGAGCTCGATCGTGGCCTCGAGCGCCGCTATTCACGTCGCTTTCTATTTCTCGAGCACCACGAGTCGCACGCCGCTAGCGCGTTTTTCCCGTCGCCATTCGAGGACGCCGCCATCCTCACGCTCGATGGCGTTGGGGAGTGGGCGACCGGTAGCATCGGCGTCGGTCGGGGCAACCACATCGATATTCTACAGGAGCTGCGTTTCCCGCACTCGCTTGGCTTGCTCTACTCAGCCTTTACCTATTTCACCGGTTTCAAGGTCAATAGCGGCGAATACAAGCTGATGGGGCTCGCGCCGTACGGCAAGCCCAAGTATGCGGACGTGATTTTGGAGAAGCTCCTGGAGCTGAAGGAGGACGGCTCTTTTCGGCTCAATATGGACTACTTCGCGTACTGTAACCGCGATGTGATGACGTCGTCACGCATGGATCGCTTGTTCGGCGGTCCGCCGAGAAAACCGGAATCACCCGTCAGCGAGCGCGAGATGGACATCGCTGCGTCGATTCAGGCAGTGACCGAGGAAATCGTGATGCGCATTGCTCGTCACGCGCAGAACCTGACCGGCTCGAAGAACCTGGTAATGGCTGGCGGTGTCGCTCTGAACTGCGTGGCCAACGGAAAGCTGCTGCGCGAAGGGCCCTTCGAGAATATCTGGATTCAGCCAGCAGCTGGTGATGCCGGCGGCGCGCTCGGCGCGGCCATGTTCGTCTGGCACCAGTTGCTCGACGAGCCCAGAACCTCGGCGGGCTCGGATCGACAACGCGGCTCATTGCTGGGGCCGGCGTACAGCGATGCCGAGGTGCGGCAGTACCTCGACTCGATCGGTGCCATATACCACCACTATGAGAACGAGGATGAGCTGCTCGAACGCGTGGCGGAGCTAATCGCTACGGAGCAGGTCGTGGGGCATTGCGCGGGTCGCATGGAATTCGGACCGCGCGCGCTCGGGTCGCGCTCGATTTTGGGGGATGCACGCTCTCCGAAAATGCAGAGCGTGATGAACCTGAAGATCAAGTTCCGTGAGTCGTTTCGGCCGTTCGCGCCTGCCGTTTTACGTGAGCGCGTGCACGAGTATTTCGAAATGCGCCCGAACGAGGACAGCCCCTACATGCTGCTAGTGGCGCCCGTGAAGGCCGGTCTGTGCGTGACCCCCGACGGCAACGGTGGAGAATCTGGGCTCGACCGCGTAAGGCAGGTGCGCTCGGCGATTCCTGCGATCACTCACGTCGACTACTCGGCACGCGTGCAAACTGTCGACGCGGAGACTCATCCACGTTTCTATCGCTTGCTCAAGGCTTTCGAGCGGCGCACCGGCTGCGCGGTGTTAATCAACACGAGCTTCAATGTTCGGGGCGAGCCAATCGTGAACACTCCGGAGGACTCGTACCGCTGCTTCATGGGCACCGATATGGACGCGCTCGTGCTGGAGAACTGCCTTCTGTTTCGCAATGAGCAGCCGAAAGATCTCAAGGTCGACCGCTCGAGTTATCTCGCACGCTTTTCTCTAGACTGACCTGCAAAGGGCCGAAGCATGTCGCAGCTCGTCAGCATCAACCTCAACCCCGACCAGAAGACCCTGCGCCAGTTCGGGTTCATCGCGTTGGGCGCGTTTTCGTTGTGCGCTTTCTCCGTCTTTCGCGCGCACGGCATCACCGCCGCGCTGGGCGAGCTACGCGAGGAAGTCGCGTTGGTCTTCATCGCGCTGGCCGCCGTTTGCCTGCTGTTCTCGCTGGTCTTCCCGCGCGGCAATTGGCCGATCTACGTGGGGCTCTCGCTCATCACTTATCCGCTGGGAGTAGTCGTCTCCTACGTAATTCTCGGAGCGCTGTTCGCATTCGTGATAGGTCCGATCGCGATCGTGTTTCGATTGGTCGGCCGCGACGTCTTGGCTCGCCGGGCCAGCGCTCGTCGTGAGAGCTACTGGGTAGCGCGCAAGCGTTCGACGGACTCGCAGCGCTATTTTCGGCAGTTTTGATTACGGTGCTGCCACCGCTGCCTGGCGGGGTTGCTGCAGGTCATTGAACACTGCTTCTGCGAGTAGGCGCGCGCCGAACGCATTCGGATGAATATCGCGTGGTGTGTACGCTTGGCGGGGCAAACGCAGCGGCAAAACGCGAATTCCATGACGAGCGAGGTCCTGTGAAAATCGCTGTTCCAGATCCGCGGCGGCCGGGTGCGTGAGCAGAAGCACCCTGAGCTCGGTCATGTCGTGCTCGCGGAGCAACCGGTTCGCCTCCAGCACGAGTCCTTCCAGCAACGCCAAGTCGGGTTGGTGGTAGTGCGGATTGATCCTGCGCGCGCCCAAGCTGCGACCAATCTGCGCAGTGAACGCCGATTGGTGAGTCAGCCACTGATCGAATGTGAGCGGCAGCCGCCCGTCTGCCACGACGTACGTCGGACCCGACGAGGCGCGGACGTAACGCGGCGCGGAAGCACCCCAGGGAATACGCCCCAAAACGCGGGCCAGGTGCCCGATGTTGGGCTCGAGCCAGGCCAGATAGTAAGCCGCGCGAACGCCGCCGCGCGGAAGCGACTCGCGCTCGTAGCCCGCTTCGATCATCCGCAGCATGGCGTTCGGGCCGCTCCCCGAAAGACCGAAGTTCAGCACCTGCGTGCGCGAACCCAAGAGCTCGCCGAGCTGCCAGGGATACGACTCCTGATCTTGAAGGTTCTGCCCCCAAGTCATCGAACAACCGAAGAGCAGCACCGCATCGGCGTCAGCGTCCGCAGGCTTGGTGACGCGAAAGCCGTGGCGACCCGTGGTGTACACGGCGTCCGAAACCAGCCGCCCCGCGACGTAGCGTCGCTCCCGCGTCTTCGAGTTCGGCTTGTGCATCGAGCCCACCTGGGGATCCGTGTACCAAGGCGGCTCTGGATAGAAGTACACGTCGGCAGAGAGCGACTCGCGCATGCGCCTCCACTCGCCGAGCGGAGGCTTTAGAGTCGGATCGTACGGCCTGCCCGCGTACACGAAGTACGCCTCGACCAGGATCAAGATCCCACTGACGCTGATGACATTGAGCGCGACGACGCGGGCCCGCGGCCACGTCAGCAGGATCGCAGCAGCGGCGAGTTCTAAAATTCCGAAGGCTATGGGCAACCAGAAGCCAGCGTGCGCGCTTTCCGCAAATGCGAGCACACTCAGTGCAAGAGCGACGAGGGCAGCGGCGAGAACCCATCGCGAGCGCGCGGGGCGAACGCCCGTAACGACGCGACTCTCGCCCGCGTCGGCGAGATTCACGGGATGCGCTCCCAAATTCGAGTGGTGCCGAAGCGAACCACTTCGCGATAGCGCTCGGATAGCCAAACCGCAGCCTCGGGATTCCGCTGCTTGAAGTCGAGCCAAGAATCCGTCTCGCTCATGAATGCTTCGTGATCCGTGAAGACTGCGAGCGCTGGCGGCGCGCGTTTCAAATCTTCAAACATGACACGCGCATTGCGATCGCGGATGGCGCGAAGTTCACGTTCTCGCGCAGGGCTGAGTCGCTCGCCGGGCTCATAGGCGACGGCAGACGCGCTGCGGCCGTCGATTGCGGCGTCGACGTTGAGCTGGTGTACGTACAGGTCGCGTGTAGCCGAATCGCGCTTGGCCAGAAACAGCAGGTACGGGTTGGTGCCGTACAAGAAGATTTTCGCGCCGGGTAGCGTCGCCTTCGCCACATAGCTCGCGGCGCGCCCGAGATCCCACGGGTTATAGCGCATGTAGCGATAATGGCGGCTGAGCTCGAGGCGAGGGCGATCGAAGGAGTTGCCTTCGAAGATGCGGTAACGCGGATCGAGATAGGGAACTGACGTGAGCCTCCAAGCGACGATGCCGGTCAGCGCGAGCGCGCTCGCCAGTGGAACCCGAAACCCAAACCTGGAAGTGGCAGAGCGTTCCGCCAGCACGCATACCGCGGCCATGAGCGCGAGATACGTGCTCGCGGTGAGTAAGTGATAGTGATAGCCGAAGCCCTTACCCTGAACCAACACGTGAAAGACGGCGAGCACGGGAAGCGCAGCCAGCACGAGAGCGCGGCGCGGCAGCCAGCCACGCTGGGTCATGCCCGCGAGCAGCACGGCGACGAGCAGGGCGTAGCCGCTCCAGTTGGGAAAGCCGGTGCGCAACAGGAGCGCGCCGGGGCCGATGTGCCAAATTGGACCGTACATGCGCGGCGCTTCCCAAACGTACGCGCGCAGCATCGCTCCCACGTCTGAAAATCGCAGCAGCCACGCGAGCTCCAGCGCGAGCCCGGCGGCAAGCCCTGCGGCGAAGGCCAACACGCCGCGCAAACGGCCTTCGGGCGCCGGAGCCAGCAGCAGCGCGGCGATCTGCAAAAGAGAGCAGAACGCGTAGGTTGGCTTGATGAACCACGGCAACAAGCTGAGCACGCCCGCCAGCACCAAGAGCGCGCGCTGCGCTAAAACTCGTTTCACGCTCGCGTTGCCCTGAACGAGAAGCATGAGACCGATTGAGGGCAGGAACATCCAGTTGCAGAAACTCTCACGCTGCCCGATGTCCCAATACGTGAACGACAGGTATTGCGCGCCGAGCACGACACAACCCACGGCACTCCATGCCAAGCGTTGACCGAGGCTCGGGCCGGAGCTCTGACTCGCCTGCCCCGCACGATAAAAGCCTGGAAGGCACGCGCCGGTGAACCCGAAGGAGGCGAACGTAATCACGATATCGAGCGCTCGAAAACGCTGCTCGTCTTCGCCGCCCAGCGCCAGCAGCAGCTGGTGCACGGCGTGTGTCATCGGCCCATTGATGTCGCGAATGTCGAGGTAGTCCCGCGCACCTTTCGAGACCGCCCAAGCCGCAAACTGATAGATGCCCTGATCGCGCCCGAACATCACGTGCGACGCGTGCCACGCTGCTACCAAAACGGGCCACGCCAATGGCAGCACCACGATCAGCGCCGCGGGCACACTCAGCGCCCGGTGCTTACGCCCAAACGCCGCTTGGGTCTCTATCGCGCCGACGCTCAATCGGAACGGGCTCCGCTGCTGGAACGCGAACGCATTCGACCCCGAAAGGCCAGCGCGTACCAACGCAGGTACTGCGGCAACCACTTCGCCAAACGAAACCGGCTCTGGCCGGCGACCCGCGCGCGCCAGGTGGACGGCACCTCCGCGACCACGCCGCCGCTCAGGTGAGCCTTCACCGTGAGCTCGATGCCTAGTGAGAACCCCGCGGTACTCTCGATGCGCGTGCGATCGAGGAAGGCTTTGCGATACGCCTTGAAGCTGTTGGTGGGGTCGCGCGTGGGAAGCCCTGCCAGGTAGTGCAAAGTCAGCCCTGCCGCGCGACTAAGCTGCTTTTTTAGCCAGGGCCCTCCGAGTTGCGCGCCGCCGCGCGCATAGCGGCTAGCACAAGCGACGTCGGCTCCAGCCTCCACGAGCTTCACTAGCCGCTCAACGCCGCGCGGATCGTCACACAGATCCGCCATCGTCACCACCACCACCGGCGCGCGCGCAGCTTGCATGCCCGCCTCGATCGCATAGCGAACCCCCGGGCCGATGTCGTTCTTGATGAGTCGCACTGGCTCGGGCAAAAGTTCAGCTGGGATCGCCGCCAGCGCCGGCAAGGTATCGTCCTCGTCCCGGTCGTAACAGACCAAGAGCTCGTAACCCGGCGGGAAGTGAGCTCGCGCGCTCTCGCAGAAGGCACGGATGTTGGCGCCTTCGTTGAAGACGGGCAACACCACCGAGTAACGCAGAGATGCACCCTGACGTACGGCTTCACGATCGGAGGGTGCGGGAAGCGCGGTATCAAATTCGGCCATGCTCGATCTCCTCCCGTACCCACGGGATCACCTCGTCGAGAGCGCGTTCGAGCGGCGTGGTCGCTTCGAAGCCCAGGATGCGCTTGGCCTTGCTCGTATCCGGAATCCGGCGCTGCACGTCGCAAGGAAATGGAGGATCGCTGACGTAGCGAAACGGTTCCGCCGATCCGCGAATGCGCTGCCAAATGAGCTGGGCCAGCTCGATCACACTGGTCGCGGTTGGGCTCGAGAGGTTGAAATCTTCACCCAGCGCCCGTTCATGAAAAATCGCGGCAACGATCCCCTTCGCCAAATCTCCGCCGTACGTGTAGCAGCGGAGTTGGTTGCCTTGGCCCAAAATGCGCAACGGATCCTGCCCGCGCAGCACTTTCTGCACCAAGTCGGGCACTACGTGGCTCATCGCGAGCTTGATGTTTCCGCTCGGGATGACACGATCGGTCAACGCGCGCCGCTCGCCGATGCCAACGCAGTTGAAGGGCCGGCAAATCGTGAAAGGTAGCCCGTGCTGATCGCGCGCGGCTCGCACGAAGTACTCGCAAGCCAGCTTCTGGAAGCCGTAGCTGCTCGTGGGCGGCGGACAACGCAGCTCCGCTCCCTCCGGGGTCGGAAACTCGCTGGTGTTTTCGTAAACCATGCTGCTGCTGAGCAGCGTGATTTTTTGCAACCGGTCGTGACGATGCGCCTGAATCGCCGCGTCGACGCTGGCGGCGGTGATGCGCTCGTTTTCTGCCAACAAGTCGTAAGCGAGCGAGTGAAAGTAGCTGATCCCGCCGATCACCGCGGCGCCGGCTACGAAATGCTCGCAGCCCTGAAGCGCGCGCATCACGAGCTCAGTGTCTTTGGCGTCGCCTTGCAAAGCGGTGTAGCGCGCGTGATTTTGGTAGCTCTTCTCGACGAAGCCGTACTTCGAGTAGTTGTCGATACCAATCACTTCGTGCCCGGCCTCGAGCAACTCCTGAATCAAGTAGCCGGCAATGAAGCCTCCCGAGCCGGTGACGAGCACTCTCATGGCGCCGTCTTACACCAACGAGGAACAATCGGCGCTCGATCCGACCTCAGCGGGCGCGGCTTTGGCAAGCCAGCTCCACGGGTCGTAAACACGCTTGCCTGGCGGTACGCGCAGCCCGCGGTAGCCCTCGTGAGGCGTCGCCACGAACAGTACGTCTGCTTCTGCAAGCACTTTTTCGAGCGGAACGACCTCTGGATCGTCGACGAACGGGTCGGTACGCAGCACCCGTCGCGCCACGAACTGCAGCAGCTTGATCAGCTTGTAACTGAGGGAGTCTCGCCTGTCGTCACTGCCAGCCTTGAATGCCAAGCCCAGCACGCCGACCGTCAGCTCGCTGAGCGGCCCGTCTTTGCGCGCTTCGGCCACGAGAAATGCGGGCAAGCCCTCGTTTACCAACATCGCCGCGTGCCCCAACGGGAAACTATTGTGGCTGAACGCCGCGAGCTGCATCGTATCCTTCACCAAACACGGGCCCGCCGCCATGCCCGGTCGGGGCATCCCCGCCATGCGCGGGTAATTGTGACGGCAGCCGTGCAGCACGCGTTGAAAGTCCACGCCGTGCTCTTGCGCGATCATGTAAAATTGATTCACCGTGGCAAACTGAACGTAGCGGAACGAGTTCGTCATCAACTTGCAGAGCTCCGCCTCCATCGGCAAAAGCTCGATGAACTCGCTGGCGAAGGCCGAGAATAGCCAGCGCGCCTTGGCGAGCGTCTCGCGATCGAACGCCGAGATAATCTGCGGCAATTCGCGGCACTCGCGCAAACTCACGCCTTGCGCCACGCGCTCCGGGCAGAAAGCAACTCCAATATCGAGGCCGGCCTCCTCGAAAAACCGCCGGATTCGCGCGGAAGAACCCGGAAACAAGGTGCTGCGCAGCACGACCGTCTGCCCGTGCCGAAAGTCCTCACGGTACGCGCGCAGCGCTCGCAAGATTCCATCGAACGAGGGGTTCATGTGCTCGTCCACGGGGGTACCGAGCACGCACACGATGAAGCGACAGCGGCTGAGATCTCGAGATTGAGTGCTGGCGTGCAGCATCGAGTTCGCCAGCACTTTGGAGAGGATTGGTTGCGCGCCCTCCTCCGCGAATGGCATGCGCCCCTCGAGAATCTGCTCGATGCGCTTGGCATCGATGTCGAGGATTAACGTCTTCAGGCCACAGTCAGCGAACAGCAGCGACAGCGGCAGACCGATGCGCCCTGCGCCGCCTATCACCGCCACGTCCAGATCGAAGGAGGTCATCTCGCAGCATCACCGTGAGCCGTTGGGCTCGATCAAAACAGCGTATAAATGAAGGGCGCCGCGGCGGTACTGCCGAGGAAGATCAAGACGCCGAGGCCGAGCAAGCACACGATGATCGGAGCCAGCCACCACTTTTTGGTTTGCCCCAGAAAGCCAACGAACTCACGCACCAGCGACGAACGCTTGCGCGATGCCTCGACCAAGAGATCCTTTTGCTGTCCCATCGTCCTTGTGCCCACCGCCATTGCTTGCCAGCCTCGATTGACTGGGGCCCGCCTCCGCCCGAGGCTCCGCGAGTATTGGTCGCGTGGCCGCGCGACGTCAACAACGCTGGTGGCGTTTCGGTGAGAATGTCGCACGGGCGTCGAATCTCAATGTTCCCACCCTCGGGTCATGTTGAGCGGCCGCCAGACCGAAGCTCCACCCTCCCGTCTCACGCACTGCGCAAGACGCCACGGGCGGCGTGTCTTGTATCGCCTGCGCTTCCAAAGTGAGCTATCCGCGCAATGCCGTGGGGAATATGAGACTACGAACAGCCGTGCTCAAACCGCTCACCAGCGTGATTACGCTGGTACTGTTGGCGCTGCTCTGTGAGGGGGTCGTTCGCGTTTTTCTCGATGATGGGATGAATTTCAACATCGAGATGTGGAAGTACGCGCGCGACATCAAACGGCGCTCGGAAGATCCGCTGATTGGGCACGAGCATCGCCCTCACGCCCGTTCGTTCTTGATGGGCGTGAACGTGCAGACGAACTCGGTTGGGCATCGTGACCGCGAAATCCCTATCGAGCGCCGCCCCGGCGTCGCGCGCATCGTGATGCTGGGCGACTCCTTCATCGAGGGCTGGGGCGTTCGCTTCGAGGAAACCATCTCGAAGCGGCTCGAGCGCCTGTTCGCTGAGGCGGGTGAACCCAGCGAGGTCATGAACACCGGCGTCGGCAACTACAACACCGTGATGGAAGTGCGCGCGTTCCTCACGCGTGACGCTCGCTTCAAACCAGATTTGGTCGTGCTGAACTACACGTTCAACGACGCCGAACCCGTGCCGCATTATTCCGCCCCCAACCTGCTCCTGCGTCACTCGGAGGCGGCCGTGTTCGTGTTGGGTAGCCTCGACAGTGGCTTCCGTCTGCTCAACGTGCGCCTTCCCTGGGATCGCTACTATCTCGGTCTCTATCAACAGCCTGGTTGGGCCCGAGCGCGCGCCGCCATCGCGGAGCTTTCAGCTCACTGTTCTCGAAATGGCAGCCGCCTGATGCTCGTTTCGTGGCCCGAGCTTCACGACGTGAAGAACTACCGCTTGAACGAAATCACCGAGCGAGTGCGCGCGGCAGCACGTGAAGAAGGCGCACCGTTCGTCGATTTGCTCGAAGCCGTCAAGTCGGAAGAATCGTCCAAGCTGTGGGTAACGCGACCTGATCCGCACCCGAACGGCTACGCGAACCAGCTGTACGCAAACTATCTGTTTCCGTTCCTGAGGGAGGAGCTGAAGAAGCGCGCTGGACTCGCGAGCAGTGAGCTCAGGCGGTAGCGGCGTGTTGGGCGCGTTCAACACGCCACGCCGTCGCGAGTTGGTTCGCTGCGCGCTGACAGTCGCATTCGTCGCCGTCGCGGCTTGGTTTTCGTACGGCAGAATGCTGGCTTCGTACTTCACCGACGTCGACACGTTTGCGCTGATTGCAACCGGTCGAATCGAGCGTGTGCGCGACGTGCTGCGCATCCTCAGCGAACCGCTGCTGTTCGATCTCATGCCCAACGCGCGCTTCTTTCGTCCGCTCACCAGCATCAGCTACGGTATCGACGAGCGCCTGTGGGGCTTGAAGCCGTTCGGTTACCATCTCAGCAACTGGTTACTCCACACTGCCAACGCTTGCCTCTTGTGTTGGGTCGTCGAGGCACTTCGCTCCTGGTTCGCCAGCACCCACGCGCCGAAACCGGGGCGGCCGTCGCTCTCGCTTGCCGGTGCGTTTGCTGGAATCCTGTTCGTGATTCACCCGTCTACGCGCGACTTCGCACCGGTGATTGCGCGACGCGCCGATCTGCTGACGTTATTTTTCGGCTTGCTCACCCTAGCGGCGCTGCTCGCCGATCTGCGCGCGCCATCCCGCCGCAAGAAGGCGTTGGCCGGGCTCTTCTGCCTGTGCTGCTTGGCCGCAAAAGAAACCGGTGCGCTCGTCGTACCGCTGGCTTGCTCACTGCTGCTGCTGGGCGGTGACAGCGCGCGTAAAGAGAGCACGCGCCGCGTACTGCTGCCGGTGTGGCTGCCGGCACTCATTTACATTTCCTGGCGCAGCCTGGTACTGCGCGGAATCGGTGGGTACGCTCCAATTGTCGGCCTGACGCGTGAGCTCGCGATGCTCCGTGGGCTCGAAGCCGAGTTGCTCATGGCACTTGCACCCAGCCGACTCAACGCGCTCAGCGCTGCGCTTGCTGGCCGCGAGCTGCTGCCCGCGCTGATTGTGCTGACGATTCTGGCTGCGCTGGCGTTCAGCCTCGTGCGAACGTTGCGTGCCGGGGTGTCGGGCCAACGAGGTCGCATTTGGTTGCTCGGCGCAGCGATCTGCGTTCTGGCGTCACCGATCGTGTTCGGTGGGCTCTCGCCGCGCCAAATGTATCTGCATGTGGCGTTCTTCTCGGCTTTGCTGGGCACGGCGCTATTCCAAGCTGCGGTTTTTCTCCGCGGCGCGCACACAACCGCTGCTCGAGCTCGGCGCGGTGTCACCTTCGCAGCGGTCCTCGCCTGCGTAGCGCTGCTCATCTACGAATCACCACTACGCAGGCAAGACGGCATTCTCGAGCGCTGGCGGGTCGCCGCCGATCTCACCCACCAAGTCGTGTCTCGAAGTCGCGAGCTGGCGGCGAATCTACCTGCCGGCTCACGCGTCTTACTCGTGAACTTCCCGTACCGAATTCACTTCGCCGAGCACGCCGACGGCTTCGAGCAAGTCGAGGTTCGGCTTCTGTTGGAGCACTCGGTACAAGGTTTCTTCGACCTGGCCCTCCCCGATAGGCATCTCGAAGTCGTGGCGCTCACCCACCTGGAGCTCGCCGCACCCACGCAGAGCTCGTTTCGCAGCGCGATCGGCTTCTCCGAGAGCAGACGTGTACTCGAGATACACGTCCAGGGCAGCGCGGTGGTGCCTTTTCCCTGGCCCAACGATTTTGGTCGCCACCAGTACGAAAAGTTGTTTCTCACGCAGCTCCAACGCCAACGCGGTGTGCCCACCGGCCGCGCTGCGCGTTTGCTGCTCTTTCCGCAGTTGCTGCACGAGCCCTGCGCCTTTTTAATCTTCGATCGGCACGGCGTGCACCTCGAATCGGTGCGCGAGTTCTCGCTTGCTTCATGACGCCGATGGTCCAGATTGCTGGAACGCGTTTCACGCTGGCGGCACGCAGGCGCTCTGCGTTGCTTCACACGGCGGGTTGCGGTACGACGCTCGTAGTGGATGGCTCGAGCTAGGTGGATGGGTCGAGTGAGAGCGATCGCAAAGTCGATCGTGCGCCCGTGGACCGTCACGCTGGCAGCGCCGCTCCTGCTCTATTTCGTGTCCGACGCCTTCGTGCGCTTCGATCTGCGGCGGCAAGGTTGGTTCGACACCTGGGAATACATGCGACGCGCCGACGCAGCGGTCGGCTATGGGCTGCGCGGAGGTGTGAGCAATCGCCTTGATGGAGCCGAGACCCACACCAACGAAGACGGCTTTCGCGCGCGCACGCCGAGCGGACATTTCGCTCCCAAAGCAGCTGGCGAAATACTGATTGCCACCCTGGGCGATTCGAACACTTTCGGCGCCGGCATCGAATACGAGCAAACATTCCCGGTACTCTTGGAACGCCACCTGAAGACGCGCTTGCAGAAGCCCGTTCGCGTCGTGAACTTGGGTGTGCTCGGCTACTCGCTCGTGCAGAGCGCGGAAATCCTGCGGCGCTGGGCAGCGCTGGCACCGGACGCGCTGGTGGTTACCGTCAACAGCCATAACGATCGCGTATTCGTGGGCCGGCCAGACTCTGCGCGAGCCTTCGCGCACGACGCGCAGGCCTTACCCTACGAGTTTGGCGACTTCATCAGCTATCCCATCCTGTACTGGTACCGAAAATCGCTCCGCCAAAAGCTCGCTCGGCAAACGGCACCCGCCTTCGAAGCGCGCATCCCGCTGCCGCGCGTAGCGAAACAGGACTACCCCGCGCTCATGGCGCAAGTTGCGAAGTTTGCGACCTCGCGCTCGATGAAGGTCGTATTTCTGACCACGCTCGAAAGCTCAGATTCGCCCGAAGCGGAAGCCGGGATCGCCGCGCTGCGACGAAGCGATCCGGCGGCGGCGCTCGAAGCCTTCACACGCGCCCAGCTCGCTCACGGCCCGCAGTTTCCGAGCGCGTACTGGGCGTACCGCGCCGCCTTGGAGCTCGGACGCGATGCCGATGCGCGCGAAATCCGCGCGCGCTACGTGCAGAGCTACGCTCGCTACAGCGACACGTACCTCTTGAACTTCTCCTACTATGGCGGCGAGTACGCCGAGCTCGTTCGAGAAGCCGCGAAACAGCTCAACGCGCCGCTCGTCGACTTGCACCAAACTTTTGAAACCGCCGGGGTGCGTTTCTACCACGGCCACTACGATAGTAAGGGTCACGCCCTAGTCGCCGAAGCATTGACACCCGTGCTCGCCGAGCTGCTAACAACACGGGCGAGCGCAGCGCGATAACGCTCACCTTTCAGGGCGCCGCGGTACTGTCCTAGCCGATGCCTGCGCGTCTAGCGGCCCGCGCGGAAACAGAAAAAGCGCAGAAAAGCTCGAGTCGGAATTCGAAAGCAAGCCCCGGAGTGCGGAGGGGGCGCGCAGGTTTTAGGGTTGGTGGGTGACCCGCTTTCGAAGCAACGTGAAAGTTCCGGACGCGACGCCTGCCGCCACGTTGGCGCACGCGGCGAGCGATGCTGCTCGTTGGCAAGCGCTGCGGGAGCGCAACGCAGCGGCGGACGGAAGCTTCGTGTACGGCGTGAAAACGACGGGCGTGTATTGTCGGCCCACGTGCGCAGCGCGTTTACCACGGCGCGAGAACGTGAGCTTCTACACGAGCCCTCGCGACGCCGAGCGCGCGGGCTTTCGCCCGTGCAAGCGCTGTAAGCCAGAGCAAGCGCCGCAAGCCGAACGCGACGCGGCGTTGGTAGCAAAGCTTTGCCGCCTGCTGGAACGCAGCGTCGCCAAGAACGAACCCGTTCCTTCACTGGAAGCATTGGCCCGCGCCGCAGGCAAGAGCGCATTTCACACGCATCGTTTGTTCAAAGCGATCACAGGCATGACGCCGCGCGCGTACGCCGCGAGTCAGCGCGCCGCACGCGTGCGCACTGGGCTCACACGCCGAGCGGGAGTAACGCAAACCATGTACGACGCCGGGTTCAATTCGTCCGGACGCTTTTATGAGAAATCGCGGGAGATATTGGGCATGGCGCCGAGCGTTTTTCGCGCCGGCGGACGCGACGAGGTGATTCGCTTTGCCGTGGGAGAGTGCTCGCTGGGAGCGATTCTGGTGGCTGCGACCGCGCGCGGAGTGTGCGCGATTTCGTTGGGAGACGAGGCCGAGGCGTTGTTACACGAGTTCGAAGGTCAATTTCCCGAAGCGGAGCTGGTTGGCGGCGACCGCAACTTCGAGCAGCTGGTGGCGCGCGTGGTGGCGCTCGTCGAGGAACCCGGGGCAAGCCGCGAGCTTCCGCTCGACATTCGCGGCACCGCGTTCCAACAACGTGTCTGGCAAGCGCTGACGAAAATTCCGTTGGGGAGCACGTGGACGTACAGTGAGCTCGCGCGAGCGATCGGTGCACCACGCGCCGTGCGAGCCGTTGCTAGCGCGTGCGCTGCGAATCGGCTCGCGGTGGCGATTCCGTGTCATCGCGTGGTGCGCAACGACGGCAGCCTGTCCGGGTATCGCTGGGGGGTTGAGCGCAAACGGCGCCTGATCGAACGCGAGGCAGAGCCATGAACGCACGCATGTTCGACGACGCCGCCACCTTTTTCCGCGACGCGACGATCATTCCGCGCGACGCCGCCACCATCTTCCACAACGCCACGTGACAAGCGAACAGCTGAGCCTAGGCTTTGTAGCGCCGCGTTCGCGCCCGCTCGCGCCGGGTGTTGCCCTGCTCGCTGGGTTTGCGCTCTCACGCGAAGCAGCCCTGCTGGAGGCGCTCGACGCGGTGCGGGCGCGTGCGCCGTTCCGTCACATGGTCACGCCGGGGGGCTTTCGCATGTCGGTTGCAATGACCAACTGCGGCGCCCTCGGTTGGGTCTCCGACGAGCTCGGCTATCGATATGCGGAGCGTGATCCGCTGAGCGGCGAGCCATGGCCGGTGATACCGCGTTCATTTGCCGAGCTCGCGCGCGAGGCGGCCGCTGCCGCGGGATTTTCACGGTTTGCTCCCGATGCATGCCTCGTGAATCGCTACCCGCCCGGCGCACGTCTCACGCTGCATCAAGACAAAAACGAGCGCGACTTTTCAGCGCCGATCGTGTCGGTCTCACTCGGCCTGCCCGCCACGTTCCTGCTCGGTGGGGACACACGCGCCGTACGACCCGAGCGCGTGGCACTGATGCATGGCGACATCGTCGTGTGGGGCGGCCCGGCACGGCTGCGCTATCACGGCGTGCTGCCAATCAAAGAAGGGCACCACGCGCTGTTGGGTGCCACGCGCGTGAATCTCACGTTCCGAAAAGCGGGCTAATGTCCTGAATCACGGATTCGCCGCTGTGGCGGCGCGCGAGTCCGGTAGCTCGACGGGAATCGTCACGAGCCGGCCCGCGCGCGCGTGCAAATGCGCGCCACATCGAGCTTTCGTCTTCTCCCGACGCGCTGGGTGCGGAAGTTGCATCGCACGCCAACGACAATCAATAGCGCTCAGCGCGCCTGCGAACCCGCGTCGGCGCGAGGATAGAGCCACGTCTCGAAAGCGGCAGGATGCAAAGCGGAATCGGGTGACGCCGTGAGAGAACATCGTTCGAGCTTGCCAAATGAACAGAATCGCAATGTTGGGGAATCGATCCGATTGCCCCGGCACGACGAGCAGTTCAAGACGCAGCGTTTCGGCAGCTACAAAACCGACACATTGGCGCCGAACGCGCCGCCGCACGAGGCGAAGTCGCCCGAGCGAACACCGACCCTGCGTAGTGTACCCGTGCCGAAACTGGCGCTCGACGCACTCCCGAGTACGAAGGTCACGCGACCCAAGAATATCTCGGAAACAGCATCCGACGCGAACAAGCGCTGGAATGTAGATGGAGATGGAGACGGAGACGGAGATGAAGATGAAGACGTAGGCGCAGACGTAGAAGCGCACTGGAACGCAGGCGCCAACCTGGAAATCGAATCTCCCGGAGTGCGGCCAAGCGCCAACTCGGCGCTACAGAGCGATGAAGTCGAGCCGGAACCACCGCCGCGACGACGTCACATGCAAGTGGTTTCGCCCCCCGAGGTGCCCGCTGCAAGCCGCCATATCGCACCGAGAGACGAGCGGCGCACACAACAGAGCGCGCGCATCGAAATCCCGCCCCCAACCGCGCGCAGCTCACGCCGTGAACAGCGTCGCACGCAGCAGAGCGCTGGCATCGCGCCGCCGAGCTCCACGAACCCGCGACGCAAAGCTCTGTTCGCGTTGCCCGCGATCATCTTCTTGGTTTTGGCCGCGGTCACGTTTCACTCCGCGTTCAAGAAGCCTGAGCAAGCGGTGCCGCGCGTTGCCAGCGCAGCGGCGGCGATGGATCCACTCATCACGAAAGCATCCCAGCCCACTCCCGTGGTGCACGCCGCGCGTGCTGAAACTGCGGAGCTGCCTGCGATCACGGGCAGCGCGCAGGCCGACGCCGGACCCGTCCTCGTCGAGCAAGAAGAAGTGAAGCCGCCGCCAGTCGCCGCGCCCGCTCCGTTGCCCCGCAGCGTCCCCGCGAGCACGCCGCCGAGAGGCCAGCGCGCTCAGCGCACATCGTCGGAGAGGGTCCCGTGGTGGGAGTAAAGCATCGCTCGTTGCTGGTTCAAGGTACTACGCTCGCGCTCGCCTGCGCGCTGGCGCCCGCTGCACGCGCCGAAACGATAGCGTCGGCCGTCGCTCCCGATCAACGCGAGCACGCGCGTGAGTTAATGCGCGCCGGTAACGCACGTTACCGTGTCGGTGACGTGCAAGCCGCACACGACCTTTACGAGCAGGCCTTTGCAGCCGCCAAAAGCTTCGACGTGGCTTGCAACCTGGGCCGCACCGAGATGGAGCTGCAACGCTATCGCGACGCCGCCGAGCACCTCGACTACTGCGTGCGCTTCCACATCTTGAGCAGCAAGCCGGAGGCCATGCTCAACGAACAAGAGGCACGTGAACAGCTGCAAGCTGCGCGCGCCCGCGTCGGTAGCATCTGGCTGCGCGTCGAGCCGAGCGGCTCCGAGGTCTGGGTGGACTCGCGTTGGGTGGGCCGTGCACCACTAGCGGCCCCGATCTTCGTGGACCCGGGTTCACATTCGTTGCGCGTGACGAGCCCACAGTTTGCGGAACAAAGCACCGAGTTTGAAACTCAAGCCGGGCGCGAACAAACTCTGGAAATCAGTTTGCAGCCTGGGGTAGCCAGCGCGACCTCCACGCGATCGCTACCACTCGCGCCAGCAGCCGACACCGGCTCACGCCAGAAACCGAAATCGCGCTGGGGCGCCATGCCCTGGATCACCGGCGGACTTGCGGCGGTCGGCGTGGGGATCGGCACTGGTTTCTTACTGGCAGCGAACTCGAAAAATTCGGAGAAGCAACGAATTCTGGACGGTCTGCCCGAAGCGCGTCCGTGTGCCGAAAACACGCCGCATGTCGACGAATGCAGCCGCGTGCGCGATTTGGCTGGTGACGCGCGCACTGCACAAGCCATCGGCTACACGAGCTTGGGCATCGGTGTCGCCGCAGGTGTAACCACTGCGGTGCTGCTGTTGCAGGCGAAGCATGGCACCGAAGCGCGGGCCACGAGCATGCGCAAAACCGCCGTCCTGCCGACTTTCTCGCGCGACCGAATTTTGATCAGCGTCGATACGAGCTTTTGACTTTCTTGAAGACACATAGCGGCGAACGATGAAACTCAAGACAACGCTTTTTACTTGGGCAGTGGCTCCGCTCGTCTTCGCGGCTGGCTGCGACGCAGGGCCCTGCGAGAACACGCGCTCGTGTGGTGACTGGGACGCCGGCGGCAACGCAGGACAGGCGGGTAACGGCGGCGCAACCAATCACGGCGGAGAGGTCAGCAACGGCGCGGGAACTGGCGGTAGAATAGAACCTGGTGGGGGCGCTGCAGCCGAAGGCGGACAAGGCGGTTTCGGACAAGGTGGCGCGAACGAAGCCGGCGCAGGTGGAATGGGCGGCGGCGTTGCCTGCGATACGAGTAAGAGCCCGAGCGAAGAGCCTTGCTTGATTTCGGATCTTGAAGCTGTGTTTGTGGCGCCGACCGGCAGCGACAAAGGCAGCGGTACGCAGGCAGCTCCGTTCCGCAGCGTCGGCAAAGCGGTCGAAACGGCCGCAGCGACGGGCAAGCTGATCATCGCCTGCAACGCAACGTTCGAAGAGAGCATCGCGCTGAGCGCCGGCGCGCGCATCTACGGTGGCTTCGCTTGCCCCACCGAAGACGCGCCGTGGACCTACGTGCCCGAAACGCGCACCAAGCTGGCGCCTCTCAACGAAGGGCCAGCGCTCGCGATTCAGGGCGTCACCGACGCGGTGATTTTGGAGGATCTAGAGTTCGTAGCTCAGAAGGCGAGCATGCCGGGCGGCTCGAGCATTGGCGCGCTGGTGGTGAGCTCGACGAATGTCGGCTTGCGGCGCTCACGCATTCAAGCAGGTGACGGCGCTGCAGGCACTGATGGTGTTCCGGGCTTAGCAGGCGCGGACGGTGACATGCCGCTCAGTGATCAGCGAGGCGGGGACGCAGTATGCGGCACACAAGCTCCGCTCACGCGTGACGGCGGTCGCTGGCTCGCGCCGAGCGCCTGTGGTTCGCGCGGCGGCGCAGGCGGGCAAGCGCAACGCGGTGATCTCGGTTTTCCTGGCGCTTCCGGCACTCCACTACTGAACGTGGTGCCCGAGGGCGTAAACAATCGCGGTGTGGAGGCGCCCGCAACACCTGCCAACGCTCCAGGTGGCGATGGCAAGGCGGGTTCACCGGGCAAAGCAGGTAGCGCCGGCATAGCGACCGCTGACGCCAGCAGCTTCACGGAGAAAGGCTTCACGCCTTCTGCACCCGGCGGAAGCGGCGGCGACGGTTTTCCTGGGCAAGGCGGTGGTGGCGGCGCGGCCAGCAATGCGCTCGGTACCTGCATTGGTGCGAGCGGCGGCGCGGGCGGCATGGGTGGTTGCGGAGGCAAAGGCGGAACCGGCGGCGAAGCGGGCGGCGCGTCGGTCGCCCTGCTCTCTTGGGACAGCAAGGTGACGCTCGATACGTGTGAGCTCGTCGCGAGCAGCGGTGGTGCCGGTGGAAAAGGCGGCAACGGCGGCGCCGGCGGCGCTGGCAAAGCGGGCGCAGAGGGCGGTTTGGGATTTGCTGATTCCACGAACGAGCTCGGCAAAGGCGGCAATGGTGGCAAAGGCGGCGACGGTGGCGTTGGCGGCCCCGCTGCTGGTGGCAACGGCGGTCCCTCTTACGCGTTGGTGTTTCACGGTCCGATCCCGCTCAAGGTGAACGCCACCACACTCGCAACCGGAAACGGCGGAGCGGGCGGACCCGGCGGTGACTCGGGGTTGCTGAAGGGCGCTATCGGCAACACGGGGCGCACGGCAGAGCAGCTGGCGATCACGACACCGTAAGCGCGAACCACGAGGAGAACATGTCATGAACGACTCGAAAGTCAGCGACTTCGTGGTGGAGCGCCTGAAGGCCTGGGGCGTCGACATCATTTACGGCTACTCGGGCGACGGCATCAACGGCCTGTTGGGTGCGCTCGGTCGAGCCAGCGACGGACCTCGCTTCATCCAACCAGCGCACGAAGAGCTGTGCGCGCTCATGGCGGCAGGGCACGCCAAGTACAACGGTGGTGTGGGCGTGTGCCTCGTCACGCAGGGTCCCGGTGCCGTGCACGCACTGAATGGCTTGTATGATGCGAAGCTCGATCATCAACCAGTGGTCGCCATCATCGGGCAAGTCGCGCAGAGCGCCGGCGGCTCCTACTATCAGCAGGAGATCGACCTGGTTTCCTTGTACAAGGACGTCGCTCACGAGCACGTGCAAGTGGTGTCCACGCCCGAACAGGTGCACCACGTCATCGATCGGGCATTTCGCACGGCTCTCGCCGAACGCAGCGTCACGGCGCTGATTATCCCGCACGACGTGCAGCAGTTGTCCGCGCCGCAGGCGCCCAAACAAAAGCATGGTGAGCTCGTGACCAGCGTGGGCTACGTGCCGCCACGCGTGCTGCCTCGAGAAGAGGAATTGGCGCGCGCCGCAGAGCTGCTGAACTCTGGAAAGAAGGTGGCGGTTCTAGTCGGCGCGGGCGCGCTCTCAGCAACCGATCAAGTGATTGCCGTCGCCGAAAAGCTGGGCGCGGGCGTGGCCAAAGCGCTGCTCGGCAAAGCTGCAGTGCCGGACGATTTGCCGTTCGTGACGGGCTCAGTGGGCTGGCTCGGCACTCGCGCGAGCAACACGTTGATGAAGGAGTGTGACACGCTGCTGATTGCTGGCTCGCAGTTTCCTTATACCGAGTATTTGCCGAAGCCGGGCGCCGCGCGTGCAGTACAAATCGATCTGGATGGCAAAGCGTTGGGAGGTCGCTACCCCACTGAGGTCAACCTGGTTGGTGACTGCGCCGAAACGTTGAACGCCCTGCTGCCGCGCCTCGAGGTGCGTAGCGACCGCTCGTTCCGCGAGCATGTGGAGCGGCTAGTCAGCGAGTCACACCGTGAGCTGGAGCAGGCAGCGTCACTCGATGCACACCCGCTGAACCCCGCGCGTGTGTTCTGGGAGCTGAACCGAGCTCTGCCCGACGATGTGATCATCTGTGGCGACTGCGGGACCTCCACCTTCTGGTACGCGCGTTACATCCAAATTCGCCGCGGCATGCAAGCCTCCTTGAGCGGAACCTTGGCAACCATGGGCTCCGGTATTCCGTACGCGCTCGCCGCCAAACTGGGCCACTCGGATCGGCCGGTTTTGGCGCTGGTGGGCGACGGTGCCATGCAAATGAGCGGGATCAATGCGCTGATCACGGCCGTGCAGCACTACAAAAGCTGGCGAGACCCGCGCCTCGTGGTGGTGGTGCTCAACAATCAACAGTTGAGCTACGTCACGTGGGAGCAGCGCGTGATGGAGGGCGATCCCAAGTTCCCACCCTCACAAGATCTGATGGATTTTCCCTTCGCTCGCTACGCCGAGCTCTTAGGGCTGGAAGCCGCGCGCGTCGCGAGTGTGAACGAGCTCGAGGCAGTCTGTCAGCGCGCCTTCAAGGCGGAGCGACCGTTTTTGATCGAAGCCATCACCGACGCCAACGTGCCACCGCTACCTCCCGAGCTCACACCCGAACAACAGAAGAAGCTCCAACACGCGTTCTCACAACCGGATCCGGACGTGCCTGCCGCGCAGCACCAAGTCGAGCGCTTTCAGCACCTCGGCTGAAACGCGAGGTCGTGGCGTTCAGGCGCTGGCAATCGGCGCTGGACTCTCGCGTCGATACTGGGTCAGCGCTGGCGTGCGCGCTGCGATCCAAAGCACGGCCAAGATGCAGCCGATGCCGCCCGACACGACTGAGCTGACGGGGCCAAAGGCTTGCGCTACGAGACCCGCTTCGAGTTCGCCGAGCTGCGGCCCTCCCATGAAGAACATCATGTTCACGGAGGTCATGCGGCCACGCATCTCGTCAGGCGTCGCAATTTGGCGAATCACCTGGCGTAGCACGGTGCTCACCATGTCCGCCGCGCCGCCGAGGAAGAGGCAGGCAAAGCTGAGCCAAAAAGAGGTGGAAATGCCGAAGGCAATCGTCACGGCGCCGTAAGCCATCGCCGCCAAAATCAGGGTGCGCCCACGGCGTTCGATGTGCTCGATGGCCGGCACCATCACGAAGCTCATGATCACGGCACCGGCGGCGGTTGCCGAAGAGAGCAAACCGTAACCGCGCGCGTCCACGTGCAAGATATCTTGCGCGAAAATGGGCAGCAGCGCGGTAGCTGACGCGAAGAACGTCGCGAAGAAGTCGAGCAACATAGACGAACGAATCAGCGGGCGCCCGAATACGAAGCGCAGGCCTTCGAGCGCGGCGCTCGGTCCCATGCTGAGGCGTGCTCCGCTCGCACGCTGCGGCACGTTGCGCATGGCGAGCAGCGAAACCACGAGCACGGCGAAGCTCAGCGCGTCCACCACGTAGACCCACGCGACGTTCGAGACGCTGATGATGGCGCCTGCCAAGACCGGACCCACCACCGACGCCGCTTGGAACAAGATGCTGTTCAGGCTGATCGCGTTGGGCAGATGCTCGCGCGGCACGAGCTGGGGAAAGAATGCGTTGCGCGCGGGGTTATCGAACGCCGCGGCGGCCGCGCTCAAAGCCGAAACCAAGTAGATCGCCCACAGCTGATGCACGCCGCTCAGGGTCATCAGAGCGAGCGCACCCGAGATGAAGAACATCGCCGCGTTGGTGGCCAACAGCACCTTGCGGCGATCGAAGGCGTCCGCCGCGACACCTGCGACCAGCGAACAAATGACGATGGGCACCACGCGCGACAGCCCGACTCCGCCCAGCGCGAGCGCCTTCTGATCCGGATGCGCCAGCAGTGAGACGTGCCAATTGAGCGCCGCGACCCGCATCATCGAGCCCGCCATCGAGATGAGCGCGCCAGCCCAGAGCAGCCGGTAGTTTCGGGAGCGCAGCGCAGCGAGTGGCGAAGCTTTTTCCAAGAGACGAGCACATTTAGCAGAGCGGGCGCTCGGCTCCGCGTCGGCCGTTTCAGCTGAACATCCGATCAGCTTCGGGGCACGTCACTCGCGGTCGGCGCGCAGAAAAGCGACGCCAAACGCGCTAGGCTGCGCGCCCCTCGTGCGTCGTTCGCGCCGAGGACACGAGTAGAGCGATGACCAGCAAGTCGATGGATAAGATCATGGCGCTCGCGAAGCGCCGCGGGTTCGTTTACCAGGCCTCCGAGATCTATGGCGGCATCAATGGTTTTTGGGACTACGGCCCGCTCGGTGCGCAGCTCAAAAAGAACCTGCGTGAAGCGTGGTGGCAAGACGTAGTGCTTCTCCCCTGCGGCGGCGCCGTCGGTCCCAACGGGCAACCGGTGCGCATCGTGCCCCTCGACAGCTGCATCATTCAGCACCCCAAAGTTTGGGAAGCTAGCGGTCACGTCGCGGGCTTCAGCGATCCGATGGTGGACTGCCGCGAGTCCAAAGCGCGCTACCGCGCCGATCATCTGTTCGTGTACGTGCCGGCCAACGGCGATCGCCAGGGCAAGCCGCTGTTCTGTTACCTCCCAGACAGCCCGAGCGAAGCCAAGCAAAAGAAGAAGGCCGAAAAAGCTTGGGGCGAAGTCGGCAGCATGCCGCTTTCGAAGGTCGCAAAAGAAGAGTGGGCTTCGGTGCTCGGTCCCGATGCAGAAAAGGTGGGCAGCTTGACCGAGCCGCGCGCCTTCAACCTGATGTTCAAGACCTACGTTGGCGCGACCGCAACGGAGGACGACGTCGCGTTTCTGAGGCCAGAGACGGCGCAGGGCATTTTCGTGCAGTTCAAGAACGTGATCGACACGACGCGCGTGCGCGTTCCGTTCGGCATCGCACAAACGGGCAAAGCGTTTCGCAACGAGGTCACACCGCGCAACTTCACCTTCCGCAGCCGCGAATTCGAGCAGATGGAAATCGAATTTTTCTGCCACGAATCAGAGGCGCGCGAGTGGTACGCCTTCTGGCGCGACACGCGCATGGCTTGGTGGAAGAGCCTCGGGCTCGCCGGCGAAAACCTGCAGCTGCGCGAACACGAGAAGGACGAGCTCGCGCACTATGCGCGCGACGGCGCAGGCACCAGTGACGTGGAGTACCGCTTCCCCTTCACGGCGCCCGGCTTCGGCGAACTCGAAGGCATCGCACACCGCTCCAACTTCGACCTTTCGCAGCACCAGAAAATGGCGCGCACCAACCTCGAGTACTTCGACTCCGAGCGCGGCGAGCTCCTGCCGAACGGCTCGCGCAAAGGCGAAAAGTACCTGCCCCACGTGATCGAACCGTCCGCTGGTCTCGACCGCGGCGTGCTGGCCGTGCTGTGCGAAGCCTTCACCGAAGACGCATCGCGCCCGAGCCCCGAGCTCCTCAAGATTCATCCGCGGCTCGCGCCGATCAAGGCAGCGGTGTTCCCGCTGGTCAACAAGGACGGCATGCCCGAAATCAGCGAGAAGCTACACGCCGAGTTGACGCGCCGCTTCTTCCGCAGCGGCGTCATCGAGCACGACGTGAAAGCCGCCATCGGCAGGCGCTACGCGCGCATGGACGAGGCCGGTTGCCCCTACTGCTTCACCGTGGACGGAGAAACAGCGGCGGGACAGAGCGTCACGGTGCGCGATCGTGACACGGGCGCACAAGAGCGCATCGCCATCGACCGCGTAGGTGATTGGCTAGCTGAAAAGCTCGGCGCCCCGTAGGCATGCCCGATCCGGAGCCGAGCCATGGCGCCAAAAACGCGCTATGCTCGGCTCGTGCGGATCAATTGCCCCACTTGCAAGACCGTGCTGGAAGACGTCCCCGACGATTTTCCGTCGCGGCCCTTCTGTTCGGCGCGCTGCAAATTGGCGGATCTGCACGCCTGGCTCAACGAAGAGTACAAGGTGTCGGAGCCGCTGCCGCTCGAGCCGGAAGACGAGCGCCGCCACCTGAACTGACGCGAGCGACCTGCGCGATTCGCCGCTAGACTCGGGCGGTGCCGCGTGCCCCTCGCCTCTCGCGTCGCAGTTTCTTCGGGCTCGGCGTATGCCCGGCGTTTCCGAACGCTTTCTTGCGCGAGCCGAGCATCGAGGAGCGTGTCATCGATGTCCCCGGCTCGCCGCGCGACCTCGGCCGCAGCTTGGTTGTCTTGCCGATCCATCGCCTCGAGGGCGAGAAGTTGCCGGTGCTGGTGCTTCTGCACGGTCTCGGCGAAACCGTGAACCCCAAGCTCGGCACGCGCGCTTGGGTCGACGCGTACGGGCTCGGCTCGGCGTGGGCTCGGCTCAGCGAGGGCAAGCTCAACCATCACGACAAGTACGCCTACGTGAGCGACGAAGAGCGTTGGGCGATTCAGAACTCACTCCGCGAACGACCGTTCCGTGGTGTGTGCGCGGTGTGCCCGTTTTTGCCGAACCCCTACCTAGGCGGCAACTGGCAACGATCACTCGAACGCTACGCGGGCTGGCTCACCGGTAAGTTGTTGCCAGCGGTACGCACAGAGCTCGGCTCGATCGCAGACGTGGAACGTGCTGGGCTCGCTGGCGTGTCGCTCGGCGGCTTCAGCGCAGTCGAGGTTGGGCTACTGCAACCGACAGCGTTTCGTGCCTTGGGAACGCTGCAAGGGGCCTTCAGCAAGGTGTACGCAGTAGCCGCAGCGCGCCGCCTGCTCAAGCAGAACCAGAGACCAGTCGTATACGCTTCGACTTCGAGCTTCGACCCATATCGGGCGGCCAATCTCGAGTTCTCGCGAGCACTAGAAAGCGGGGGCGCCAACGTGAGTTTCGTGGAGCGCAAAGGCCCACACAGCCAAGGGTGGCTGCGAGAAATCGGTACGCTCGACGCATTGATGTGGTTCGACCGCGCGTTGCGTTAGACCAAGGCCTGGCGCTGGGCGAGCCAGGGCGTATGCTCGGGAGGTGACGCAAGCGAAGGACAGCGTGCTCCGCGCCATTACCGACGACGGCGCTTTTAGGGTCATCACGGCGCGAACCACCGAAACCATTCGCGGTGCGGTGCGCGCCCAGGGGGCCAAAGGCGCGACCGCGCGCACCTTCGGCGATCTCATCACCAGCGCCATCCTGTTTCGCGAAACCATGGCCCCGCAGCTGCGCGTCCAAGGCGTCCTCCGTGGCGCCAACGGCTCCGGCAGCTTGGTAGCGGATTCGCACCCATCGGGCCAAACGCGCGGCCTCGTGCAGCTCACCGGCGCAGACGAAATCGCGCTCGACGACGGCGCCGTAATTCAAATGATGCGCACGATGCCGAGCGGCCACATCAATCAGGGCATCGTCGAAGTTCCCAGCGAGGGCGGCGTCTCGCGTGCGCTCATGGCGTACATGCAAGTCTCCGAGCAGGTCGTTTCGATGGTCGCGGTGAGCACCCACATCGAAGACGACCACGTAGTTGCTGCAGGTGGTTACATGGTGCAGCTGCTCCCCGAAGTGGGCCGCGGTCCGCTCATGGTCATGACCGAACGCCTGCGCGATTTCGAGAACATCGACGCGCAACTCGACGACGCCAGCTTCTCGCCGAGCTACTTGCTCGACCAGCTCCTGCACGGCATGGCCTTCACGCGCATCGAAGAGAGCGCGGTGAACTACTCGTGCTGGTGTGACGAGCTTCGCGTCATGTCGGCACTCGCAACCTTACCGCGCAGCGACATCGAGCACCTCCTATCGAGCGACGACGTGCTCGAGATCGCATGCGAATACTGCAAACGCGAATACCGTATTTTGCCCACGCGCCTGCGCGGCTTGCTCAACCAGAGCTAGCTGCCTTCACCCGGCGGCATCGCCCGGCGCCGTCGCCACGAATCCGCTGACCGCGTAGCCGCGACGCCGCAGTTCGCCGCGAAGCCAAAACAGCGCCCAGCCAGCCATGCCAAAAACTAGGCAGGGAATGATCGCACTCCCAACGAGCGCGGCCAGCCCTCCAGCTTTGCCTGCTCGCAGCGACACCGCCAGCGCGACGAGCACAATGCTCGCGAGCACAGCCGGAGCCAGCAAGAAAATCCCAATTAGCGCCCCGTCGCCGAAACTCGTCGCTTGAAGAATAGTCAGCAAGACATAAGCCACAGCGCAGAGCAACGACACCAAAAGAGCCTGGTAGATACGCGCAAGCCGCCCGTCGGAATCACTCGCCGTCGCAGTTGCAGCCCTCGCCCAAGGATGCGTAACGCGAAACAGCGACAGCGTCAGCACATCGAAAATGTGCAAACCGATCAACAGCGGCCAAAAGAAAACTCCAACGTATCCGAGAATCACCGCGAAAGAGCCGAACGCCCGCTTGCTTCCCTCACGAACGATACCAACCGGCCCCATGAGCTGCACGCGCTCTCCATCCGAAGCCCGCGTCGCTTGCTCGATCACCATTGAGCCCACGGTAAACGGCGTATTGAACGCGCGCTGCATTGCCGTCGCGGCGGACAGCGCCTGAGTTTCATATAGCGGCATGACTCCGATCAGACCAGCGCGCGGCGTCACGGCCATCGCAAGCTTCTGCCCATCGCGCTCAACCTCCAACTGCTTCGCCGCCCCACCCCGCCGCAACTCCGCCCGCAACTCCTCGAAGCTTGCGACAGCCTTACTGTCGACGCTCAGGACGCGGTCACCCGTGCGAACCCCAGCATCCTGCGCGGCACCAGCGCGCACTTCGACACGCGCGGTAGCAACCTGATCCCCTTGCGCCAAAAACGCAACAAACAACACCAACACCACCCCCAACAATCCAGCCACCCCACTCGCCAACCGCACTCCAAACCCCCGCCAACCCTCGCGCCGACGCCCCACATCGAACCAACGAAACGGCGCCGCTCCCAACCCCCGTGCGGCCACAACTCCTCCCGCATGCGCTGCCACCGCCAACAACGCCAAAACCGCGACGTAGCCCAAGATCCCGCGCAACAAGTACATCCGCCCCACCTACTATCACACCCCGTCGCCCCTGCGCAGCGCTCGCCACTCCGCAATGAGCTCGACGCATAGCCCGCCGCGCAGCAATCGGCTCGCTGGGCACTGCTCGCATTCGTTAACACGCTGTGCGGCTGCACACGCAACCGCACCGTATATACACCGGCTCTCCTCACACGTGCACTGCTCGCCTCGGTGAATTCCGTGCGCGGCTGCACGCGCAACCGCACCGTATACACACCGCACGCCTTACGCGCGGTATCAACACGCCGTGCGGCCGCACTGGCAGCGGCACCGTATATACACCGGCTCTCCTCACACGTGCACTGCTCGCCTCGGTGAATTCCATGCGCGGCTGCACACGCAACCGCACCGTATACACACCGGCTCTCCTCACACGTGCACTGCTCGCCTCGGTGAATTCCGTGCGCGGCTGCACGCGCAACCGCACCGTAATACACACCGGCTCTCCTCACACGTGCACTGCTCGCGTCGGTGAATTCCATGCGCGGCTGCACACGCAACGGCACCGTATACACACCGCACGCCTTACGCGCGGTATCAACACGCCGTGCGGCTGCACAATGCAGCGACGCCAAGCGCAGTGGCGATCGCGCGCGAACCTCTTGGCTCACGGAACAGCGGTCAGCGACCTCGTCGTAGTGGTTACCTCTAATCAAGTATACTTAGTTGATCGCGGCGCCTCCTTGTAGGAAATCAGCGAGTGGCGTTTCCACCCTTTCGACAGGAGCCATGTGTGCGGGCTCACCACCGGACTCTTGGCAAGAGTGAGTCTCGCGAGCCAGGTGGGTGCGCCATGGAATTCGCATGGCGCCTTTCCACCAAACTCGGCGAAGTCACGAAAGTAGGCTGCTGACGAGCATGGATCGATGACTTCAGAGCCAACCACCTCAGCATTCTCATGCTTGCAACGGTTAGCGAGAACATAGACGATACCGTGCCTGACCGAGAGTGGCGACTCCAATGCTCGGCCATGCCAGCGGTCCGCAATCACTTGCCCATGACGACCAAGCACGCGGTTGACCCCACGCGCGATGCGAACACCGAGCCCTCTCATGCCACGCATCAACGCGTCCTTATCCGTGGCCTCCACAATTAGGTGAATGTGGTCCCACTGCACGCTGAAGTGACAAATTCGAAATTTCGCTGGGCGCGCCCCATTCGCGTCAGCAATCGCTGAACAGATCGCAAGAAAAACCGCCCGACTTCGCAGCGAACTCACACGCACGCGCAGTGTCACGTGCACCGGCTGCTCCTTCTTGTGACGCGGCCGTGCAACATGCGGCGTGCTTGGTCGATCCGAAAGTCTCGGACGACCCGCTCCCTCGCGCGCACCGCCACGGCCTTCGCTCCATCGAAGGCGCCGTGCAGGCGTCGACATTTGCCCCATCCGACGCATCAAAACTGAATGCCAACGACAGCTGCCGCAAAACGCAGTCCCCTCGACAATCAACACCACCCTTCTACCACACTTCCCCGAATGAACGACACAAAAAGATAACGAATTGCCAGAAACCTTGAGTGCAACCTCATCACAACACAATCAACCAACGTTCGATTCGGCTGACTTCGCCGCTCGCACTGCGGCTGGCACTTCGAGATCGGCCGACTTCGCTGCGCCCTCTCTCAAGGTTTGATTCGGCTGACTTCCGTGACACCGCGCACGATCAACCACGCCGCACGCACGTTTGATTCGGCCGACTTCGGCGCGCGCCCTCTCTCAAGGTTTTGATTCGGCTGACTTCCGTGACGCCGCGCACCATCAACCACCGCACGCAAGTTTGATTCGGCCGCCTTCGCTGCGCCCTCTCTCAAAGTTTTGATTCGGCTAACTTCCGTGACACCGCGCACGATCAACCACGCCGCACGCACGTTTGATTCGGCCGCCTTCGGCGCGCCCTCTCTCAAAGTTTGATTCGGCTGACTTCCGTGACACCGCGCACGATGAACCACGCCGCACGCAGTTTTGATTCGGCCGCCTTCGGCGGGCCCTCTCTCAAGGTTTTGATTCGGCTGACTCGGTGACGCCGCGCGCGACCGTGCTCTCCAACGTGCGCAGCGACGACCTCCTCAGTGCTTCGGCGCGTCCCGCTCCGATTTGCAACGGTTTGATTCGGCTGACCGCACGCGCTCGGAGAGGGTCCGGCGCGGCCATGCTCTGCGCTGTTGCGACCAAGCGCAGCAGCTCTCCATCCAGAGTGCTGAGCGCAAAGAGGGAGCAAGGTGCCCTCTCGGGGCCAAGTGGGAAGGGACCCATACCCCGCTAGACAATCATGGACTCGCGACAACCTCCCAATACGGCCAGCACAGCCACCACGCAGCCGTGGGAAGGGTCCCGCGCGCGCCCCGAGAGGGTCCGCGCGACCGTGCTCTTCAGTGCGCGCAGCGCGCAGCGCGTGCAGTGCCGAGCCCTGCGTTGGGTGGCAGCGGAGTGTCTGGAGTTAGCTGCCGGATTCGGGAGGAGGCTCTAGGCCCGCAGAGCCTTCGGGAAGAGGGGGGAGCTCGGTGGGTTCAGTGCCAGGGCCGACCCAGAGGACTTCCGGGACGGGCCAGTACTTGCTCTTGTAGCGGCGGGTGAGAATGTTGCCGTCGGGGGCGCGAGTGCGAACGAAGCTGACGACGTCGTAGCCGTAGGTGCCTTTTTGTTTGCGCTCGAAGCTGCCGCGCGCGATGTCGCGGCTCTCGACGATGCGACGGTAGTAGGGGTGTCGTTCCAAGACTTGGTAGGTGTGCTCGACTTTGCCGGGTGGATCGTGTCCCAGGAGTTCGACGCGGATGCTGGTGGGGGTAGGCAAGAAGGCGTGGATGACGAGGGGCACGTCTAGCGAGTTTTCAAATCGGAGGTCGACCTTGCCGTCGATGACGGTGGCATCGAGGCCGAGGGGCGCGTAGCCACTGGGGCGGCTGTGGCTGCGACGCTCGAGCATGGAGAGGCCACCCAAAACGGCTGCTGCATGTAGGGTGGTGGCGACTTGGCAGACGCCGCCGCCGGGGCCTTTTTCGGTTTCGTCTTTCACGAGCACTGGCGCTTCGACGAAGCCACGCTCCAACGTGCGCGGCCCGACTTGGCGGTTGAAGCTGAAGCGCTCGCCAGGGCCGATGATGGTTCCGTTGAGGAGGTTGGCTGCGCGGCGAATGTTGATGGCGCGAGAGCCAGCGTGGCGTCGGAAGTCGGTTTCGTACACGCCGAGCACACGCGAGACGTCCACGCGCGGGAGATCGCTCAGGCGTATGCGGGGCGGGATGCTGCGAAACGCTAGCTCGATGCTGGGGTGGCCGAGCTCGGCGCTGGTCTCGAGGCGAGCCAAGGTCGCTTCGATGGCGAGCTCGCGACCGTCCGCTTCTTGCACGTTTTCGTGTTTTGCGAGATCGCGTGCGCCGTCGCGAGGCGGTCGGTTCACGTGCAAAGCAAGCGCCTCGAGGAAGCTGTGAGCACGTGCAGCATCGACGCTGATGCGCGGGCGCAGCTCGGGCACCTTCAGGGGCGGGCCCTGGAAAGCGCGCCGCAGCCGCGACGAGAG
The DNA here is from genome assembly GCA_049324695.1 of Myxococcota bacterium. GTDB lineage: Bacteria > Myxococcota_A > Polyangia > Polyangiales > Polyangiaceae > PMG-095. The sequence continues at coordinate 32,094 of JBMOMJ010000029.1, read as the reverse complement.
CTCTGCGGGCACCGGCAAGGCGCGCGCGTCACGCTCCAAAGCGCGCACATTCAACGACCAGCCCAGACTGGCAAAGCTCGTCGTCAGGCGCTCGTCGCCCACGTCGAGCTCCACCGTGTGATCTAACGCCGCAGCGGCGCGCTCACCAAGCCACGCGGAAAGCTCGACGCGTGGCGGCAAGACGCGACCAGCCAGCGCGACGTCGAGCGGCGGATCGAGCGCGAGCTGCCAGCGGGGCTTGGTAGCAACTACCGCCAGCCCGAGCCCGAAGAGCGCCGCCGCGAGCGCCAACCAACCGCTTCGCATCGGCTCGAGTCTACCCCAAAGCGTGGTAGGGAACGCCCGGATCATGAATGCGCCCCCACCCAGCAAACCCTCGCCCCCATCCCCGTTCTCAGAAATGGGCGGAGACGAAGCGTTCGTGCGCGAGCTGGTGAAAACCTTCTACGATTTCATGGAGCTGAACGAACCCGAGCTCGCCCGTCTGCACCGTGGTGAGGCCGGCCGCGTAGGCGAAGAAGTGCGCGAGCGATTCGCACTTTTTCTAATCGGATGGCTCGGTGGTCCGCAGCACTACATGGAGCGCTATGGTCACCCCCGATTGAGGATGCGGCACGCGCGGGTCCCAGTGAACGCGCGTATGCGCGACGCCTGGCTGCGTTGCATGGACCACGCTCTCGAAGCGCACCCAGTACCCAAAGACGTGCGCGCGTTTTTGAAGCAACGACTGAGCGAGCTTGCCGATTTCTTGCGAAATCAGGCGGACTGACGGCGAGCCGACGGTGACTCTGGGAAACCGCGCACGGGTGCGATAAAAATCGAGACACTTCGATGCGCCGCTCGGCCTCTTTACAGCGCTTTCTTTTTGGCATGTCGCTCTTGCTGCCAGCGCTCTCGAGCGGGCGCGCATTCGCCGAAGCAACATCGTCTGACAAGGCGGCTGCAGAAGCGCTCTTCGATCAAGGCGTCGCGCTGTTGCGCAATCATCAGTACAAAGAAGCCTGCGAGAAGCTCGAAACGAGTCAGAAGATCGATCCGGCGGTTGGAACGCTCCTGTACCTCGGCGAGTGCTACGAGCGGCAGGGACGCACCGCAAGCGCCTGGGTCATGTTTCGCGAAGCAAGCTCTTTGGCTCAAACCAATGGTCAGAGCGAACGCTCCAAGCTGGCAGCACAGCGTGCGGAGCGCCTCGAGCCAGATCTCGCCTATCTGGCCGTGAGCGTTGCCCCGGAGGCGCGCGTCCCTGGCCTAGTCGTGCGGCGCGGCAACGACGTCGTGAAGCCCGAGTTGTTTGGCGTTTCGATCCCGATGGATCCCGGCGACATTCAACTCGAAGCCAGCGCGCCGGGGTATGCGCCATTCACGGAGACGGTGAGTGTAACGCCGCGCGAACACCGGCAGGCGAGCATTCCCGCGCTGCTGGCGCTGCCCACCCCGGTCAGCAACGCGCCAGCGCTTCCCCCACAAAGCCCAGTGCTGACCAACGCGCCGCCTCCCAGCGTGGAACCCGTGAAATACGTGCGAAAACCAAGTCCGCTAGCGTACGTTCTCGGCGGCGTTGGTATCGTCGGGCTGGGCGTGGGTAGCTATTTCGGTGTGAAGGCCATTCAGCGCAACAACCAAGCGAAAGACGACTACGGCTGCAGCGGCGGTGCCTGCACGGAGGAGCGCGGTGTCGCTCTGAGCGATCAGGCCCTGACGGCAGCACGTATCTCGAACGTCGCGTTCGCGGCTGGCGGTGCCCTGCTCGTGAGCGGAATCGTCTTGTACATCGCCGCGCCGCGGAGGCCCGAAACGGCGCTGTCACTCGTGCCGACTCCGAGCGGCGCTGCCGTGTTTCTGAAGAGCGCTTTTTGAGCGTTAGACGGCGAGTGCCTCGACGCGCACCACGTTGGGAGACAAGCAGCGCAGCGCTTCCAGGCTGCGGCGTTGCCAGTGCAAGCGTGGGTTGGTCAAGAATTTGATCTTGTAGCTGTTGCCCGCGGCGCGCGAGACCACGTCGATCCACGTGACGAACGCCTTGAAGCAGCTCGAGTTCATGAAGTAGAGATCGCGAAAGTCGAAGGCAACTTCGGTAACACCGAGCGAAGTGGCTTGCGTGTGGACACTCTTCAAGAAGCGGCCCAGTGCTTCGACAGCTGACATGTCGCCGTTTCCGGAAAAGCTCACGACGAGCTTGCTCTCTTCCACGCGAGGAGTGAGTTGGAAGCCCGTATAAACGAGCGGCTCGAGTTCGAGTTTATTCATGATTCCATCACTCCACTGGGGTCGAACACTTGATAGTGATTCGATCTCCATCGATCGCGTACGCAAGCTCCATTTCACCCTCCACGCGAATCCGAATGAGTCCGAGTCCGGACCCATCACGGCGCGCGCTATCAACCATCATACTGACATACAGGCCCATCGGGTCCGCGACTTCTCGCAGTTCGTCGATGCGCTGCTGTAACTCCCGGAGTTGCTCAGGGGTGGCGCGATTACTCGCCCGCACTTCGACCACAGTGGACCCCTCGCTGCGCTGCACGCTCACATCCAAACGCGCCTCGCCATCCGTCGAGTACTTCAGCGTGTTCTCGAGCAGCTCGTGAATCGTGAGGGCTACGCGCGAAGAGGCATCCGGATCGGCGATCATCGAGTCCAGCAGCTCATTGACGAAGCGCCGCGTGCTCGAAATCAAATCGATATTCGGGCGGAAGTTTAGATGCATGTTCCTCGATGCACTCATCGGCGCATTCACGGGATCGGCCGAAAGCCGGCGATGTCTCTTGCTGCAAACGGCAGCTAGCGCGACGAATTAAAGGCCAGTTCAACATGTCCCCGGGCGAAAATCGCTCACGTGCCACGAGGTTTGTAAGGCCAATGTGGTCTCGAGTACGCGCTCGACCACCGCTGCCCGACACTAAACTTCGACGTTACTGAAGCTGCTTTCGGGCATCGCGAAGCTAGTCAGCGCGCGCACCCGCGGCTCCGGTTGTATCCAGCGGTGGCGGCGCCGACACACTCGGCACGGTAGCAGGCGGAGCAGGCGCGGCTGAGCTCACAGCGCTGGCGGGCGCCACGTCACGCGCAGGCGGAGTGTACGTCACGTCGCGCAGCTGACGCCCAGAGCGAAAATCGATCTCGAAGACGCGCAGGCTAGGTTGCCATTCGTTCGCAGCCGGAGCGCCGAACACGATCTGATAGGTGCGCGCAGGCTCAGCGACGAACACGACTCGCCTCACCTGTTCACCCGGCGCTCCGCGTCGCGCCACGCCGAGCACGTGCCGACCCGGCAGCATCTCGACGTGCAGCCGAGCGTCTTCGGGCACGTGCGCATCGGCGACTGCACCATCAAGCGTGACGAGATCGACATCGGCAGTGCCTTCGAAGCGAACGATCGCGACCGACTCGGCGCTCCGCGCGGGCCCATCGTACTGCTGCAAAATGAAGGTTGGCCCGCCGCAAGCGACAGCCACGGCGGCCAGCAGCACACACGCGCGAAGCACCGAACCCATGCGACTCATCGTGAGCGAACCGTAGCGCACTTTTCGCGCCGGTGCGGCTGCTGCTAGCGTACGCAACCTCTCACACGCTGGAATCTCGCATGAACGTCGAAATCACGCTGCGCGAGCTGCGAGCAAACCTCTCGAAGGAGGCTACCCCCGAGCGCGCAATCAACGAGAAGAAGTATCTGAAGAGCAGCCTCGAGTTCTTGGGTGTCAACGTGCCGATCCTGCGACGCGAAGCTAAAGCCTTCGTGCGCGTACATCCTGAGCTCGATCGAGCCAGTCTCGAGCGCTTGAGCCGGAAAGCCTGGGAAACGGAGGTTCACGAGTTGCGCTCGTTAGCCATCGCGATTCTGGAGCAGCGCGTCGATTTGTTGCGGCCGAGCGACGCAAAGTGGCTGATCACTCTGCTGCGCTCCGCCGACACCTGGGCGCACGTGGATTGGCTGGCCATCAAAGTGCTCGGTCCGCTCGTGGCGCGCGAACCAGCCCTCGCCAGAAGCCTGGACGATTGGGCCAAAGACAAAAACTTTTGGATACGCCGTACGGCGCTCTTGTGTCTGCATGACGTCCTGCTCGCGGGCGCAGGTGACTTCGCTCACTTCGCTCGCTTGGCAGAGCCGATGTTGAGCGAACGCGAGTTCTTCATTCGCAAAGCCATCGGTTGGGTGTTGCGCGCTACCGCCAAACGCAATCCGCAGCTCACGTACGACTTCGTCTCGCGTCATGCCGCCGAAATGTCGGGGGTGACTTTCAAGGAAGCAACTCGAGCTCTGCCAGCGACCTGGCAAAAGCGGCTGCGCACCCTGCGAGCCGCTCCCGGTTGAACCGCAACGGAAGCGCGGCGACGTCGCGGGGCAAGCTTGCGGGACGCGGCGATCCTGCTACCAAGCGCAGCGAAAAGCGCAGCCGCAAACGCCTGGGCTGGCGCCGGTTTGCCGTAATCGAGCGGCTTAAGCAACGCGGGTTGGTACGCGCATTGCCTCCGCAGTGTGTCGAGGTGACCGTCATGATTTCGGAAGACCTGCAGACACCGTTGCTGTTGCTCGGCGTCCTCTTGGTGATCGCGATTGCCTGGGCAGCTTGGGCCATCACGCGTGCCTCTCGCCGTCGCCGCGCTTCTCTGCGCGAGCGCTTTGGTCCGGAATACGAGCGTGCGATTGAGGAAAACGGCAGCGTTGGACGCGCCGAACGAGAGTTGCTGGCCCGCGCAAAGCGTGTCGACCGCCTGCAGCTCCGTACGCTCTCCGACGCCGAGCGCACTCAATACGGCGCTCACTGGCAGGCCATTCAAACTCGATTCGTGGACGATCCGTCGGGCGCCGTGCGCGCGGCGGATGACCTCATCAAAAATGTCATGGCCGCGAGTGGCTACCCGCTCGAAAACTTCGAACAGCGTGTGGCGGATCTCTCCGTCGAACACGCCAACGTAATCCAACACTATCGCGCCGCCCGCGTGCTCGCCGAAGCCAATCGCGAGGGGCGAGCCAATACCGAAGAGTTGCGACAGGCGTTCGTTCACTATCGCGCTCTGTTTTCCGACCTGCTCTCCCCGCCCGACGCAGCGGTGGAGCTTCAGGAGGCTCGCGCATGACCACTTCAACAGAGAGTCTGTCCGTCGATTCGCAACAAGCCCTGCCCGTCGACGATGTTTCGCGCGCACCTTCCCTTCAGGCGCTCTCCAACGAACCGCCAGTGTACGATGTTCCAGTCGACCTCGACGCCGAGCCGACTCCGTACCTGCAACCGCGCCACTCTGCGGAAGCGAGTGAGCGATGGTTGCAAATCCAATCGCAGTTCGTCGACGATCCGCGCCGCTCCGTCGCAGAGGCGCATGCGCTGGTGAGCGAGTTGATGCAGCGCATCGTCGATTCGTTCAGCTCCGAACGGGGTGAGCTCGAGCGGCAATGGGCACAGGGCGATAGCGTCTCCACGGAGGAACTGCGCGTGTGTTTGCAGCGCTATCGAGCATTTTTCTCGCGGCTACTGCCCTCAATCACACTATCCACCCGCTGAGTAAAACCCACGCCAGACCGACACACTCAGACCGGACGCGAAACCCCCCTTGCTTCGGCTGGGCTTGCCGCCCACACACACCAGGCCCGCGGAACGACGGCTGTATCGGCAAAGCCGCGTCGACGCCCTTGCGCCCTCTCACGAAATCAGACATCAGGCGCGTGAGACTATTGTGAGACTATCGTGAGCCGCCCGGCTGCTCGGTTGCACTTTGATCGCCGCTGGCCGGCATGGGGTCAACGCAACCCGAGATGATTTTACGCTTCGGTGATTTTGCCTTCGACGAAGAGCGCTTCGAGCTCAGATCGCGTGGCTCGCTCGTGTCTTTACCGGCGCTCGCGATGGATACGTTGGCGCTGCTGATCAAAAATCGCGGCAAGCTCGTAGCCGTCGAGCAGCTAATTGCAGGACCCTGGCGCGGGCAGGTTGTTTCTCACTCTGCGATCCGGCAAGTCGTGGTCACTCTCAGGCGCGCGTTGGGTGATGATCCAGCTTCGCCGAAGTTGATTCAGACGGTACGCGGGAAAGGCTTCCGGTTCGCGTCTGAAGCGACGCCAGTGACGGAGTTCGCCAGTAGTTCAGGGCTCCCGATTGACGGCGCGTCCACACGCTTCGCTGCCACGACGAGTGGCGCTCCGCTGTTTTTTGGGCGCGAGAACGAGCTCGAAACTTTACGTAGAGCCGCGCACGATGCCGCATCCGGACGAGGGCGACTTCTGCTTCTCTTGGGAGAGCAGGGCATTGGGAAAACTGCGCTCGTCGAGCGCTTTGCTCGCGAAGCGGATCCGGCTGAATTGAGTGTGCTGCGCGGCCGCTGCTGGGAAGCTGGGGGCGCGCCCGCGCTGTGGCCATGGCCAGAGGTGATGCGAGCCTGGATGAACCTGCACGGCGCGAGCGCGACGGCAAAGCTGGCTGGCGAGCGTCTCGACGATCTGGCGCGTCTACTGCCAGAGTTGGACCCCAAACCGGGCCGTGCCTGGAGCGATGTCGATCTCGACGACAGCGTGCAGACGCGCTTTCGGGTGTTCGACTCCGTGAAAACGTTCCTGCGCCGTGGCGGAGAACAACATCCTCTCGCGATCATCATCGAAGACGCGCACTGCGCCGATGACGGCGCACTCCTGCTGCTCGAGCACCTGGCAAGCGCTGTCGCCGATTCGCGCGTCGTGATCGTCGCTACCTGCCGACCCTTCGAAGCCTCACGGCGCCCCTGGTTGGAAGCGGCGGCACGCGGCGCGCATCCCAGCGTCGGCGTCATTACCTTGTCCGGGTTGAGCCCGAACGCGCTTTCTGAGTGGCTGTGCACTACGGAAGCTGGCGCCAACGCGCCCAACCTGATCGATGCTTCAGCGAAAGTGCTGCACGAGTTTACCGGCGGGCATCCGCTTTTGGTGCAAGAAGCCATTCGCCGCCTGAGCTCACTCGGAACCCTCAACGAGCTACGCCACGCGATGTCGAGCGCGCTGGAGCTGCCGGCGCGAGTCACCGCGGCGATTCGCGAGCGCATTGGGCCGCTGCCAGGCGAGACCGCGCGCTTACTGCAAGATGCTGCGCTGCTCGGCCGCGAGTTTCGGGTGAGTGACCTGCCGCCGCGTGGTGAAGGCGACAAGCAGCAGCTGCTCGAGCTGTTAGCACCGGCGGTATCGGCGCACGTGCTTGAGACGCCGCTTCCTGGGCAGCTCGGGTTCCGCTTCTCTCACGATCTAGTGCGCGAGGCCTTCGTGGTGGAGTTGTCGCTCGAGGAGCGCACGGCGCGCCACGCGGCGATCGCATGCCATTTGGCCGCGCGCGCAGAAAGCGACGACGACGACCTCTGGTTTCGCGTCGCGCGCCACGCTCTGGCGGGTCACCCCGTGCAGCCTCTGCCCGAGGTGCTCGACTCACTGCTGCGAGCGTCGGAGTGTGCTCGCCGCAAGCTCGACTACGAGCTGTCGGAGTCGTTTTGCAATGATGGCCTGGCACTGGCTCGCAGTGAAGCCGGTGATCCGGAGCGACGCGCTGCGCTGATGCTGTCGCTGGCCACGACTCATACGCTGCAAGGCCGCAACAAGGAAGCCGACGCCGACTTCTTGGCCTGCGCCGAATTCGCTTGGACGCACGGTCTCCACGACACGGTTGGCCACAGCGTGCTCGGCTGGTTTCGCCTGCTCGGCGAGCACGCTGCGGTCCATCAAGCCTTTCAAACCTGGGTGCAGCGTGCCATCGAACTCGCCGCCGAACCCGGAAGCCTGCGCGCGCAACTGCTATGTGCGCTCACAGTTGCATGCTTCGCGACCATGCCGGCGGAACGCTCGCGCGAGCTTTTGCTGCAGGCGCACGACATGGTCAAAGACTCTCCGGCCGCTTTGGTCGCGTTCGTGGGAGAGCTCGATCGCCATCAACAACACATCGGGGATCCGCACGGAAGCTTGGCTGCCGCTGACGCCGCGCTGGCCTCCATCCGGCGCGGTGATGTGGCCGGCAGCATTCATCGCGCCCGCCTCGTGCGCATGGGCTGCTTGATCGAGCTCGGTCGCGGCGCAGAGCTGTTGGCGGAGATCGGCGCACACATCGCCGACTGCGCGCGGCAGCCCTACCCCGAGCACGTCATCGATCGGCGCGCCGACTGGCTCGATTATTTGCGCGCACTGCTGGCTGGGGATTTGGCGCAAGCCGAGCTCGGCGCACGGCGCATTCGTGAGGCGCGAGGCGCCGAAAGCCTTGCCGCGACGAGCCTGTTCGCAGGTCAAGCCCTGTCCCTCGCGCTCGAGAGCGTTGAGCCCGATCGCACTCGCCTTGTTCAGGAGTCGCTCGCCTGCGCTCACGCCGTGCTTGCGTTCGTGCCCAACTATGCGCCGCTCATGTGCAGCATCGCGCTTTCACAAGCTCTGCTCGGCCAGCTCGAAGAGAGCCGTGCAGGGATCGACCGCTTCGCCGAGGCTGGGCTAGAAGTGATTCCAGACGATCGACTTCGCCCAGTTTGCCTTTGCATGCTGGGGATGGCGAGCTCACTCACCGGACACATGCTGCAGCCGGCCGTGTACGCGGCGCTCGAGCGATTCGCCGGCCGTCATGTGGGAGTGCAGCTCGAAGTCTATCTAGGGCCCGTGAGTTGGTACCTCGGCGAGCTCAGCCGCAGCCTGGGCGATTTCGAGCGCGCCAAGCAGTGGTTCAAGCGATCGTTGCTCGAAGCCGAACAGGCGTGTTCACGCCCGTGGACAGGCCGCGCGCGGCGATCACTGGCGAGCTGCTCGTAGCTGCCGAGCAGCTCCCTCGGCTCAGAGCGGCACCTCGGTCTTGCAACGGAGGGCGATGTCGACGCGCCCGTCTTGAATCGATTGAAACTGCGAGCAGCTCTGATCACACACAATGATCCGCGTCGGCTTGCCGCCCTGCAGAGGGTCTTGGTCGTAGTACCAGCCACCGTTCGAGGGATCACACTTGGCTTTTTCGGTCACGTACAGAATCGTCTTCGTGCCGGTAGAGCCCGAGCTGAACTTCACGTTGACCTTGCCGGTGTCGATGCTGCCAGAATCCGGCTTCGGTAGCTCGTACTGGCAGGCGATTGCCGATGTGCGCGCTTGCTTGAGAGCGTCTTGCAGCTGCTGTTGCACGTTGGAGTCGGTGCTGATCACCACCGCCTTCTTGGTGCCACCCGCCTCGGCAAGTTGGTTGAGGTTCGCTTCGGGCATCACGTTTTGATCTTTGAGATCACAGGGCCCGAACACGCCCACCACGAAGGTTTGAATCGGCGGCATGCCGCTAGTACCGGTTGCGCCCTTCAACACGTCGGCGATTTCCGGAATCTTGCTGGGAGTGCATTCCATCGGCGGAGCGTTGGGAATGAAGCCACCCGGCAACCCATCGGTGACGAGAATGACGGCAACTTTGCGGCCCGGGTTGGCTTTGGCGCGTTCCTGCGCTTGCTGCAGAGCGCCGGTTAGCGCAGGACCGGTCGGAGTGTAGCCGTCGGGCATACGCGCATCGAGCGCGCCATTCAGCGTTGACGCGGCTTGCGGCAAGGTTGCGAATGGCACAACCGGGTTCGCGTAGTCCGCGGCAGAGCACACGTCGCGACCGCTGCAGTAACCGGTGAACGGAACGCAATCCGTGGGGCACGCCGCGCCTGCGGCGGCGACGCAGTAGACCTTTGCGCAATTGGGACCATCCATGCAACGCTGGACCGGTGCGCACTCTTCGTTGGCATTCGCACACGGCTTATTGGCGTCGCACAATGAGCTCGACGTCACCACTTTGGTGAAAGTGCCCTTGGCAACGCAGGCGGTGCGCTGCTCACAATTGCCGAACCCAGTGCAATCCGAGTTATTCGAGCATGACGCCGGAGCTCCGGGCTTCTCCTCGGGAAAGAACTTGAGCGCAACACCGATGCCGTCCGAATTCGCGTCGGCGAAGAAGCCCTTGAGTGCGTCGGTAGTGGCCTTCCACTTGGTCGTGCCGGACGACGTCGGCTCGTTCATGGATTTCGAGCTGTCCATCATCACGTACAGATCGAGCGGCACGAGCTTCGCTGAAACAGAGGTCGCGGCGCAGGTGTCGCCAGCCACACCAGAGTTGCCGGACGAGTTGTTGGAGCCACCCATTCCGAGGTTCACGCCGGAGCCACCTTGGGCGGAACCGTTGCCGCCGGAGCTGGTGCTGCCTCCGTTGCTCGAATTGGTTGAGCCGCCCTGCGACTCGTTGTTGCGGTTGCCGCCAGACGGCGCCGAGCTGCAACCGATAAAGAGCGCCAAGCCAGCTGTGACGAAGGCCCGCCGAACACTGCGGAAATGACTCATCGAAGAAACTCTCTCGGTAAGCACGCCCGTCACTCGAAGATGATGGCGTCGCAAGGGAAGTTGAAATCGATCTTGTTGTTGTTGGGCGAGCGCCAGGTCTCGCAGGCAGTACCGTTGAGCACGAGCTGAGAAGCTGATGCCATCGACCAACCGCTGGTACCGTCTTGCGGAACCATCTTGCCTTCGATAGCCACGCTGGCGGCCGCCAAGTTGTTCAAATCGACCTTGATGGATTGGCCACCGACGTTCGAAAGATCGAAGGTACAGCTCTTCACGCCTGCGAGCGCGGACCCCAGCTGCGAGGCGATCATTGCCTGATCGGCGTTGCTCGGTGCGTACAACTTGGCCGTGCCGCCCCCAGTGGTCACGTAGGTTCCGAGGGTTACGCCACGCTCGGCGGTTTTGCCAGAGGCAACCAGATCCGCGCGCCAACCGGCGACGCCGTTGCATTGGTCGTAGAAAGCAAAAGCATCGCTGTTGGCCCGCAGCGGCGCCAACGTGGGCTGCCCGGCACCGGCGTTGGCGAAGCTCTGCAAAATACCTGCTGGCAGATCCGGCACCGCCGACTGTAGGCCCATCACGATGGTCGTGACGTTCTTCGCCTTGAGGTTCTGCAAACCCGCAATCACCGAGTCTGGCGCGCACAACGTGTTCGCGTCGTCGCAGTAATCGGGCTGACCATCCGTGACGAACAGGATGTATTTGTCGCCGGGAGCTGTGTCGGCGATCAGCTTGCCGCCGATGGTGTCGAGCGCCTGCCGCGCGGGCGTTTCAAACTTCTTGCCGACCTCGGTCGTATTGGGCTGGAACGGCAAGCCGTCGTATACCTTCTTGATCGCCTCGTAGTTGTTGAGCGCCGGCGCCACCTCGTCGAGCATCGGACACATTCCACCTGCGGTGGGGTTGGTGCCCGTAAACGAGGCGAACCCGAAGCGCACTTGGCCCTGGAGCGTCTGCATCACGGATTCGGCGGCCGTACGCAGCTTGACCCACGCCGTGTCTTCTGGTGTCGCGCACGACGGCTCCACCTGGGTCGTCGTGGAGATACAGTCGAACATGCTGCCCGAGCGATCGACCATCACGTAGACGGTGGGGATCTTCGGCTCGAAATTGTACTTTGCCATCTGGCACGCGCCGGCCGCACCCGTCATGCCACCGCTGGCGGTGGCGCCGCCGCTGCCAGTCGAGCTGCCGCCGTTAGCGCTACTCGTGCCGCCGCTGCTGGCTCCGCCCTGAGCACTCGAGCTACCTCCAGTGCCGCTCCCGCCGTTCGCATTGCTCGAGCCGCCGTTGCTGCTCATCGAGCTGCCGCCGTTTCCATCGCTCGCCCCGCCCTGTGCCGACGTATTCGAGCCGCCGCTGCCATTGTTGGTACCGGTTCCACCACTGGCGCGGTTACCGGTATTGGACGACGCACTGCAACCGAGTGCGAATGCCAAGCTCAAGCCCGCGGCGCCGAGACCCCCGAGGCGTGCAGCGCTCGCAACGCGGCAAACGCTGGCCAATCCGACTGAACCCATGGAAGCAGACCTCCTGTAACCAAACAGCGCTTCACGCTGCCCGGATGACGCGCCAATCGCGGGCGGCGGCGTGTGCGTAGAAAGCAAGAAACGTAAGAGTGCTTACCATGATTTCGCAACAGGGCGAAGTCCACTCCCCGGCACTCGATTCGGTCGAAGCACTCAGGGCCATACCCAGCGGGACGCAAAGGACACAATGCGCCACAGACCTTCACGGAGCGCCGCGTTAGTATTGCTCGGAAAGAAAATTCCGAGCTCGCTTACTCACAGCTCGCGTCGTCGATTGTTAGTAGCTCGCGCGCCCTGACGCACTCCGCCGACGCCTCGGGCAAGACTTCCTCGAAGCTCGAAGGATACGGAGCGCACACGGTAGAGACGTAGAGAGCCTCGCCCTGCACGAGGCAAATGGGGTCGCAATCGGCAGAGAGCTCGTCCGCCTCGACCAAGGCAATCGGCGCATAGGCGTCGAGGCAGCCGCCGCCCATGTCGCTTGCGTGAAACAAACGCGCGGTGTAGACGCGCGGCCCAGTTTCGTCACAAGCCGCGACGAACACTGAACTCACCAACAAGGTGAATCGTGCACAGGTTCGAAAGAGCGCGTTGCTTGACATCGTTCGCTCAAAAACTGAGGGAGGCAGAGGCGAGTAGTGAGCGCCCGGCGATGGGGATCGAACGTTGCCGAAACTCCGTGCTCACCGGCTGGCGAGCACGCGAGTCGAACGCGTTGTACACACCAACCGAGTAGCTGAGACCCCAGCGCTTCTCCAAACCCGTGAACACGAAATCCCAAATCAGCGCCGCACCCGTGCGAGTCTGAATCCCCGGATCACTCGTGCGATCGTTGCTGTCGTAGCGCTGGCCTTCCAGCGAGATGCGGTTCATCAGGGTCAAGGCGCGCGAAAGAATCGGTACGGCGCCGCGCACGGAAGCGAGGTGCATGGGCGCATTCGGCACCTCGCGATAATCCGGAGAGCGTTCGAGCTCGAACAGGTCACCGAGCGACTTCGAGGCCAGGTACTGGGAGCGCTGGAACGAGTAGGTCGCCGCGACCATCCAGCCTTCCTTCCAGTCGCGGCGCGCTTCCAGCTCTCCCCCTAGCGTGCCCACAGGGGTGGTGGTGTTTTCGAAGCGAATTATCTCCGAACCGTCGGCGGCAGTGCGCCGCTCGAGTGAAATCAGGTCGGTGACGTAGTTTGCGAACGCAGCCGCCGTCAGCACCACGCTGCGTGAGGCGCGATGGCTGAACTCGACCTCCGCCGAGTACACGTTCTCAGGTTTTAGATCGAGGCTGTTGGTTTGCCCGACGGCGATGTACGAAAGCTCATAGACGCTGGGCGCCTTGAACGCTTTGCCCGCCAAAATCTTGAGGTTCCCGCCAGGATAGGGCCTCGCGATCAATGCGAAGCGCGGATTCACCGACGAGCCGAACGTCGAGTAGTAGTCGAGGCGCCCACCGAGCGAGAGCTTGATGGCGGGTACTGGCCGCACATCGACGTTTCCGTAAACCGCAGCCACGACGAAGTCCTTCGACTCGTCTTGATACTCGCCTTCGGTTTCGGTGCCGCTGCGCTGGTGCGCGTTGGGATGAGCCTGCACCTCGCCACCCAAGTTTGCGCTGAGCGATTGTGAGGTGAAGGCGAAACGCTGCTCGGCGCCAGCCCAGTAACTATCGTAATTGTTCCACTCGAGTCCCCCCGCGTCGGGCGCGCGTGCAAACTCGCCGCGATACACATAGGCGTTGCCGTGCAGGCGCGTGAGCGAAGTGATGCTGCGATGGATCTTCGGCTCGAAACGCGCTTCCACGAAAGCGCGAGTGTCTGCCTGGTGCGTGCGGCCGTCGCCCAATAAGGTTTCGAACTGCCCAGTGGGCAACTGCTTGTCGTGATGTTGAAACGACCAAGCCAGCGAGAACGCTTCGTAGAAAGCGCGCCCTGTCAGCGTACCAAAGCGCGCCGAATCTACCCCTCGTGAATGGCCGGCGACCTCTGGAGGTCCATCCGCCACGTACTCTGGAAAGAAAAAGTCGCGCCCAGCGCTGCGGCCTGCGGAGATGGACGCCCAAACCCCTGCGTCTTTGCCCAAGCGCTGGGTCACGCGTGCCCGCGCGCGCGCAGTGCTCGCGGAAGAAGCCGAAACGCTGACCTCACGGCTGGTCGGCACTTCCCGCGCCCGCGTCACGAGGTTCACGACGCCAGAAAACGCGCTGGTGCCGTACAACACTGAACCCGGACCACGCACCACCTCGATGCGGTCGATGTCCTCCAAGTCGGTGCGCAGATCGAAGCCGACGTACGAAGACCACAACCAGTCATCGTTGAGGGGCATGCCGTCCATCGTGATGAGCACGCGGTTGCCGTAAGCGCCGGGTCGGCCGAAACCGCGAAAGCCGAGCGACTGGTAGCCGCGATCGTCCGACACGTAGATGCCGCGCACACCGCGCAACGCTTCGGCGAGCGTTGGATAGCGCATCGCGCGGAGCTCTTGGGGAGTCACGAGCGAAACCGACGCCGGCGCGTCGTCAACCGATTCGGAAACGCGTGAAGCCGCTTCGACCGAGTCGCGCGACGTGAGGCTCACTTCGAGTTGCGTTTGGCGCCCTTCGCGAATCAACACCTCGCGTTCGACCGGAAGGAAGCCCTGCAGGCTGATGCGCACGCGGTGCGTACCGACCGGCACGTTCAGAATCGATGGCGTGAAGCCTCGCGTCTCGCCGTCCACTTCGACAGTGGCGTCGCGCTCGTCCGAATTGACGACCAGCGAACCGGTTTCCGGCACCATTTCTGGGGTAATGCTGGACGTCACGTTCGCCTGAATCGCCACGGGCAGCCGCAACGGGCGGTAGCCTTGCCGCGACACAATCACGGTGTGCTGCCCGGGCGCAGCAACGGCATCACAAGGCGCGTAACACACTGCGGGCGTGTTCTCCGCGTCGAGTCGCACGGCCGCACCTGTGGGGCCAGTGATGCGAATCGTGCCAACGATACGCTTCAGCTTGAGCGTCACACTACGTTCGTGACCAACGCTCACCTCTACCGGTTCACTGCTGGCTTCTTCGTAACCGTCGAGCTCGGCGATTACACGGTAGCTGGCGGGCGGCAGCGCGATCTTCTGAGGTGCGGTCCCGCGCTCGCCCAAATCCTTTCGATCTAGGTAGATGCGGGCGCCTGGCGGCTCGGTAAGGATCTGCAGCACCGCGATGTGCGGTGCAATGCGCGTCACGGCATCCCGGATCCGCGCGATGGCGGCAGCGTCGGTTTCACCTTCGAGCGCCCGCGAGTAATAGCGATGCGCCTCTGGATACTGTTTCAGCTGCTCGTAGCAACGCGCGATATTGAAGAGCACGTTGCGATTGCGCGCGAGCCGATTCGACGCCAAAAAGTACGCGAGCGCGCGCGGATAGTCCGCGGCTTGGTAGCGCTCTGCGCCCAGCGTGAACATGAGATCTGCCTCATCGGCGACGTCATCGGCGCGCGCAGAGCCGGCCGCTACGCAACATACCAACAAAACCAAAAGCGAAAGCCAACGCGCAGCAAGCGAGGCGAACGAACGAGGCAAATCAGATCTCCCGGAGCGCTCCGACACGTCTATCGATCGCTACACATAGCCCAGCCGTTCAACGGCGTGGACGAATATCGAGATCGATTCCGGCGTTTCGCTTGGCCGCGAGAGCTCCCTCGCCGGCCACCGAGAACGTGCTGCTGGGAGGAGTCGTGGAGCGCGAAACGCGGGAACGCAGTGTCTTGCGTGCGTTCGCGAGCAGGACGGCAGAAACGCTCACGTCGGTTTCAGAATCGCCCTGTTCGATGACATAAGGCTGGTACCCCTCGCGTTCGATGATGAATTGCCGAGGCGCGCTCGCCACGGAATCGCGCGGGATCGTCAACTTGAGTGGCGTGACCCCGAGTGCAACCCCGCCCTCTCGCACTGTTGCCGCGGCCGGAGTGGAGCTGATGTCGAAGCTGAAAGTCGTCGTCTCCGGCCTTTTGACGGCGTTTTCAGGCGGCAGGACTGGTGCGCTTGGCTTCGGCGGGATGACACGCGGAGTGGGCGCTACCGCGTGCGGCTGGAGATTGATCCAAGTTCCGGCCACGAGCGCCGTGGCTGCGAGCAACCCAAAGGCGACGGCCCAACGGCCGCGGCGCTTGCGTTGGCTCACCGCCAAGGAATGCGGCGGCACCGAGCCAGAGGGAGCTCCAGAAAACAAGCCGCCCGGCAGTTCCACCCAGTCCGCTTGCGTAACTAGCGTGTTGCGCTCGGAAGGCGCGTCCGGACCGACGGCGATGCGCGGGGGCGGCGTAATGCCGTACAGCGTTGGGCCAGCCAACCCAATTCGACCGAAGATTTCCGCTTCGATGCAGGCGAGCCGCTCTAAGAACTCGTCGATTGTAGGGCGCCCACTCGGGTGCTTGTGGAGCAGGTCACGAACCAAACGCGAGAGGGCGTCGGGGAACAACTGATTCGGACACATTTCGTGCAGCCCGGGCGGCGGCAACGAACAATGCGCCATCAGCACGTCCACCTCGGTGCGGCCGTCGAACGGAAGCTGACCCGTCAACGCCTGAAACAAGATCACACCGAGCCCATACAGATCGGTGCGCACCTCGACGGGCTCGCAGCGAATCTGCTCGGGCGCCATGTGTCGCGGGCTGCCGAGCAGCAATCCAACGCGCGTCTCGTCCTCGACGTCGTGCGCCAAACGACCGCTCACGATCTTGCCGATCCCGAAGTCGACCAGCTTGACGATGTCGTTGCGGTCGTCCTCCGGCACCAGCATGATATTCGACGGCTTCAAATCGCGATGAACGAAGCCACGCCGATGCGCCTCGCGAAGCCCGCGACCGATTTGGCGAGTGAGGCGAATGCTTTCTTCCACGCTGAGTCGCCCGCGCGCACGAAAACGCTGCGCGAGAGTTTCTCCACGCAAGTACTCCATCGCCATGAAGTAGGGCTTGTCGCGCGCCTGCGTGATCTGCCCGTATTCGAGCAAAGTGACGATGTTCGGATGCGAGAGCTGCGACAGGATGCTGGCTTCTTGGAGGAAGCGCCGGCGGAAACCATCCGGAGTTTCGGCATCGCTGCTGGAGGCTCCGCGCAGCACCTTCACCGCGACGGGCCGATTGAGTGGAACCTGCGTGGCGAAGTACACACTCGACATGCCGCCGCGCGCGATCAGATCGATGATCTGGAAGCGGCCACCAACGATTGTCCCAACGAGCGGATCGATACTGGTAGCGCTGCCAGCGGCTTCGTCACCTACCACCATCCGTTCGCTCGTCGCCTCCAAGGGTGAGGCGTATCTCGGCTTCAGTGCGAACTCAAAGGCAATTTTTGATGACTCGGCACTTCAAGAAGTGACAATCATGTCCACGTTTCGGTCTTGTGAATTTGCGACGCTGGGGAGCGGAACGGGTGCTCAGCGATGTATCGAGTTTCGCCGCCCCCGCGGCCAAGCGATGCTTCAGATGGCATCCAAGTTGTCGAACCTGCCCCGAATCAGGTGGGCGAGCTCGCGCGCAGCACGCCTTCCTTCGGACGCGCCACCCTCCATGAAACCTTGGAAATCCTGTGACGTGTGTTCACCACAGAACAAGACGCCACCTTGAGTGACGCCCTCGTATCCCGCGAAATCAAGGTATTGGCCAACGCGGAAGTAGGCGTATGACGCCTTGAAGAACTCGCTCTTGTGCGGCAACGACTGCGTGGCTCGCCCGTTCCACACCGAGCTCAAGCCGCGAAACACGGGTTCGGCGCGGCGAAGCGCCGTGGTCGCGTCCGCCAACACAGTTGGCTCGCTCACGGTCGCGAACGCACGATTCGAGCTCATCGCGTCTGTCACGGCGCCGCCCGAGTAGAAAACCAGAATGCCATTACTACCGGCTTGCGCGCGCGTCGCGTCCCAGCTCGATTGGTAGCCGCTATCTGCATAGCTAGAGCCGTTGCTGATCCCCGGCCAGGAGCCGCGGCCATTCCAGATGCGTTGCGAAAACTGCAGCTGAGTCTTGCCGTTGTGACCCCGCCCGAGCTCGCGAATGGCCTGCAACTTGAGGGGATCGAAGCCTGCACCCGAGACGTCGATGTCACGAAGCACCGCGAAGGGGATCGCCAACACGACGTAGTCGGCGACCACCTCGACGCTGCCGCCCCCGCGCGCGAAACACATCGAGTAGCGCCCCGCCGACGTCCGGCGTAGGCGCCTCAGCGCGTGACCATAAACGACGTTGCCGAGCGCCGCCGCCATCTTGTTCGGGAGCTGCTGGTTTCCGCCGCGAATGTGATAACGCTCGTCGGATTCACCGAACACCGACATCGCCGTATCGTTCGGCTGATAGCCAAGCAAATACACGAGGTTGAGCGCTGATTGATCCCGCGTTTCAGCGCCGTACTCGGTGTTGTAGGCGAGATCGAGCAACGTGCCCAATCGAGAACGGTGGCCCCCCGGTACGCGCGACTCGATCCAATCATAAACGCTCATCGAGTCGAGCAGGGCGCCCGCTTCGGTGAACGAATCGTAACGGGTTGGGTAGTCCGCCGCTTCTGCATCGGCCGCGACGGCTTCGGCGACGCTCGCAAGGAAGTCCGAGTCGGCATTTTGCTGCGTGTAGTACTCATTGAAGAAGCGGTACGTATCGGTCGATCCGTTGGGTTGCGCAGCGTGTAAGTCGTCGAGCGCGAGGCCGAAGCGCTTGGCAAGCGCTTGGACGGTTTCGTGACCGCTGTCGATGAGCTCGCCACCCCACTCGCTCACCTGCCCCTGGTTCCAGTAGCTGGTGTTCGAAAACATGCGGCCGCCGGCGCGACCCGACGCCTCGTACACGGTAGACGCCAGCCCGCGATCAGCGAGCTTCAAAGCGCAGGTCAAACCTGCGATGCCGCCGCCTACGATTGCCACCGTCGGCTGCCCCTTCGAAAACGCCGGACGCGGGATGCTCAGCGCAAGTGCGCCCGCAGAGGCAGCGCTGATGACCTGGCGGCGCGACACGCGCGGCGCGTTTTCACGCCGCTCCGCGATCGCTTCTAGAGGAATGCCAGCGCGACGCGCAGCGTGGCTATCCATGAAAAGTTTCCTGAGACCCCCGAGCAACGGCGTTCGCGACATAGACACCTCTCCTCCGGCACGAAAGACGAGCGCGAAGCAGGGTAGACCGCCTGCAGCGACGAAAGCAAACCTGATTATCGGCCGAAACAACCACGTTCAGCAGTAAACGGAAGGACGTCTTCCGAAGAATGCCGAAGCGAAACGTCGAGGCAATCCACCGGACGCCCGGTGCGCCGAACGTTAATCCCCTCGGGTGTAACGGTGTTTGACGCCGATAGGAAAGTAGTTGGGATCGCCCGGCGGTAACAAACGCACTCGCGGCGTGCGTCGCTCCGCGGGGGTGTAGTTCAAAAACTCACTGTTCAGGCGTTCGAGCTCGCGGCGGATCGACCTCGCCAAAGACGTGGCCAGCTCATCACTCGGCTGTGCGCGCTGCGATAGCTCTACACTGACGCACAGTTCGACGTCCTGGTCGCTGGTGCGTGAAAGCTCCATGACGAACTTTCCGGTGACCGCCGCGCTGAACTCGGGCTGCTCGACACCCACAGAGACGTTTTCGGGATAAACGTTCGCGCCGTAGAAAGAAAGCGCAAAGCCAGAACGCCCGAACACGTACACGAACGGCAATGCGCGCGCCTCGCTTGGTAACTCGGCGCCGTAGCCCGAAAGTAGCGAACACATGCGTTCGTAGGGAATCAATCCGCCGCGATCCAGAATGCGGTACTTGATGAGAGGCAAGCTGCCGTCTGCGCTGAAGAGCAACTCGGACTCAGGGCACTCGAAGTAGCGATGCAGCGGATCGTACTGGCATAGAGTCGGCAAGCGTGCCTCGCCGAATAGCTCGCGGGCGGCCGCCGGATGCAACGCCAAGAAACGGCGGATCCGAATCGATAGCGGAGTTTCGTTGGCGAGCACGCCGCCATCCGCAGTTCCATACAACGAAGCCGTATGGCGCTCCGGATCGATTCCGCCAAGCCGCTCAGTTACTAACGTGCGCCACTCTTCGCTGAACACCTCGCCTGCCATCACGACGCGCGTCGGCACGCGGCTCCAATCGAAACCGTCGGCGCGACCCGCATCGATCACGTCTTTCAAAAACGGTGGGTAACCAAAGAGCACCACCTGCTCGAACATCGGCGCGAGCGCGCGCAGCACACGAAGGATCTCGACCCGGTTGTTGCCAGGTGTCACCAGCGTGAGCGGATAACCCTTCAGCGCGAGCGCGCGGCAGGCGGACGTCGTGTACATGCCGCCGACCCAGCTCCCGAGTGAGAAGCACACCACGCCCAGTGTGCGCTTCTTTGCGAGCTCACAACCGTCAACCAGGACTTGTTCGAAGCGGCGCGCGGTGCCGTACTCATCGCTTGCAAAGCGCGGCCAAAACGTCGGCTCGCCCGTGGAACCGGACGACACTGCAACGAAGTCACAAGCGCTGAGCTCTCCGTCGCGACAGAGCTCAGCGAGCGGATATTGCTTGTGGTACTCGGCTTTACTCGTCGATGGTAAACGCGCGAAGTCTTCCAGCGTGCGGACGCCATGGCCGTCGACGCCGCGCGCTTGCAGAAACTTCGCGTACGCGGGCACGTTGGCGCGCACATCGTGAAACAACGCTAGCGCGGCGGCGCCAGGGTCGACGGTGGCAACGCGCGAAAGAGCGTCGCCCAGCTCGACCTTCAAGAACTCGGACTGTCGCGCCAGCGAGCGCTCCGTGCGTGCGCCGAGCAGTGCCATGCGCCTCAGGTTACCGCAGGGGCTGCCGGCTTCTTGCGCAGCTCGACCAATTGCTCTTGCAGATCGCGCGCACCATGCTCGTCGACCAGATCGCTATGGCAACCGGCGCGCTGTCCGCGATGAGCGCCCACTGCCTTAGCGGTCTTGCTCGCAAGCCGCTCGATCTCTTCAGAGGAGAGCACACCACGACGCTCCAAAATCTCGCGCTGCTCGGGATTGATGGCTTTGGACTTCTGCGCGACGCCGCGCTCGAAGCCTTCGTGCTTGCCGCTCGCAAACTCCGCGATCTCTTTGGAGATGCGCACGGAGCACCAGTCGTGGCCGCACATCGCGCAAAAATCGGTATCTACGTCGAGATCTTCGTCGTGAAACGCACGCGCCGTATCGCCGTCGAAGGCGAGCTCGAAGTGCTTCTCCCAGTTCAGCGCGGCGCGAGCTTTGGTGAGCTCGTCGTCCCAGTCGCGCGTGCCGGGAATGCCGAGCGCAACGTCGGCGGCGTGCGCAGCGATCTTGTAAGCGACGCAGCCCTGCTTGACATCATCCTTCTTGGGCAAACCAACGTGCTCTTTCGGCGTGACGTAACACAGCATGGACGCGCCGTGATACGCCGCGGCCGTCGCACCGATGCAGCTCGTGATGTGGTCGTAACCGGGGAACACGTCGGTCACCAGCGGCCCGAGCACGTAGAAGGGCGCACCGTGACACAACGTGCGCTGCAGCTTCATGTTGTACTCGATTTGATCGAACGGCATGTGGCCGGGCCCTTCGATCATGACTTGGCAGCCCTTGCGCCAGGCGCGCTCGGTGAGCTCACCCAGCGTCTCGAGCTCTCGCAGCTGCGCGTCGTCCGACGCATCCGCCAAGCCGCCAGGACGCAAGCCGTCGCCGAGCGAAAAGGAGACATCGTACTCGCGCATGATTTCGCAGATCTCGTCGAACAGCGTGTACATCGGGTTCTGCTTGCCGTGAGTGATCATCCACTTGGCAAGCAACGAACCGCCGCGGCTGACGATACCAATCAAGCGGTTTTTCACGAACGGCAGGTGCTCGCGCAGGACACCAGCGTGAATCGTGAAGTAGTCCACGCCTTGCTTGGCCTGATGCCGCAAGCCTTCCAAGATGTCTTCTTCGCCGAGATCCTCGATGCGGCGGCCGATGATCATCGAATAGATCGGCACGGTACCGATTGGCACGCGCGCGTTTTTCACGATGGCTTCGCGACAGGCATCCAAGTCGCCGCCGGTCGAAAGGTCCATCACGGTGTCGGCTGCCCAGCGCTCCGCCCACTTGAGCTTCTCGACTTCTTCATCGGTGCTCGACGAAACGGGCGATGCACCCATGTTGGCGTTCACCTTCGTGCGGCTAGCGCGCCCGATGCACATCGGCTCGAGCGCGTAGCCGAGGTGCACCTTGTTGGCCGGGATGATCATGCGTCCGGCGGCAACCTCGTCGCGCACGGCTTCGGGAGTGAGATGCGGCTCGCGCTCGGCGACACGGCGCATTTGCTCCGTAACGATGCCCAGACGAGCAAACTCGAGCTGGGTCACGGGCACGAAGCCTTCGGGCGCCACGGCGTGCGCGCCTTCGCGGCGCCAACCGGGCGGCAGGAAATCCCAAGCGCTCTTGTCGCTCGGTGCTGGCATGCCGGGCGTGTCCGGCGAGGCGAACGTCAGCGGCCCCCCAACGTTGGGCGCCAAAGCGAACGAACCCGGGTTGGTGCCCTGCTGACGGCTGGAAGGATTTCGAGCTCCGCGGAGCGGCAAGGTTCTAATCATTGGCGTCCTCGTCTTTCATTCTCGGAAAGGCGACGCCGAGTGGTCTCGCGCGGCGCTTTCCCTCCGCCGGTGCGAACCGGATCAGGTTCTACGGGTGCTTCTCAGCGGCCGTTGGGCCGCGCCCCGAGCGTCGCTGGCACGCTAGCTCACAGCGCGCTCGGTCGCAAGCCCGGCGTATCCCGTTCGCACAGCCATTTGCCCCGACGCGACCGCGCGCTCTCACTCGTAGTAACAGCCCTTGAGCGCGTCGTACACGCCCCAGAACGCAGGCTTTCGCTGATAGTCGTCGTTCAAGATCAATGGCTTCGCTTGGTACGGCGCTCCGGAGCAGGTCTGAAACGTGTTGAGCCACGAGTACTTGTCCGTAACGCCCCACACCGCCACCGATTCACACGCCTCGAACTCGAAGCAAGTGCTCACGATGCGATTGTAGCGAAAGCGCTGCTGCTCGAGCGCCAACGGGCCGTTACTGTAGCGGCACAAGTTCACGTCCATTTCACTGATGTTCACCTTCAAACCCAAATCGACGTAACGCTGGATGTTGGTGCGCAGTTCTTCGCGCGAAGGCCCGCGATCGTCAGCACCGGTGTGCATCTGAAAGCCAACGCCGTCGATGGGAACCCCCGCGTCGACGAGCTTCTTGATCATCTCGTAGGCGAAGTTCGCCTTCGCGCTGGTGCCTTCGATGCCGAAGTCGTTGTAGAAAAGCAGCGCATCCGGATCCGCCGTGCGCGCAACGCGAAACGCCTCCGCGATGTAGTCTTCTCCGAGCTCACGCAAGAAAACGCTGTCGCGCAATGTGGCTACGCCCATCGGCGTGTCGATGGCTTCGTTCACGACATCCCAGCTCACCACCAAGCCCGGGTACTTCTCACGGAAGTGCGTGATCGAACCTTCGATGTGACGCGTCATCGCTTCACGCACACTTTCGCCAGTGAGGGCGCTCACCCAGGCGGGCAGCTGCGAGTACCAAACCAGCGTGTGGCCCTTCAGGCTCATTTCGTGCTGCTTCGCGAAATCAGCAATGCTGTCGGCGGCAGCAAACGTGAAGTTCCCTGGCGTGGGCTCGGTGGCGTCCCATTTCATCTCGTTTTCGGCGGTGCCGTAGTTGAACTGCTGCGCGAGCGCCTTGGCGTAGGCGGCTTCGCCCAAGCGCGCAGCGCTGATTGCAGTCCCGATGCGCTTGCCGTGGCTGCGCAGCACGACACTGTCCACATCCATGATCTCGGTGGGCTCGGTGCTCGTACCCACGCCACCGCGGCACGTCAGGCGAAGCAGCTCCGGCATTTCCGGTTCAGGCTCGGCGGCCACTTCATGGTCACCTCCGCAGGCGAGCAACCAAACACAAGGAAGGAGCGCGCAGGCGACGCGCACAGCATTACGGACGGGCATGCGCCTTTACTAACCCGCGCAGCGCGCCCGCGTCCACGCCGCGAACGGCCTACTTGTAAAACGCTTGCGCCACCAAGGTGCGCGCCACAATTGGGCTCGTTCGTGCGGCCATCACCGCCCTACCCTCTCACTGCGCCTTCAAGCACACGACACTAGTCAGGTCGGCTCTGCACTGCACGCGCGCCCCAGTCGCGTCCTCGCAAGCGACGCGCCAGGTAGTCGCGTTGACCGGCCGAGATTCGACCAGGGTGCCTCCACATTGCTTCCCGCTGCACGTGCCGCCAGCGATCGCAATGCCGCCCGCCGCGCACTTGCAGTCGGTCACGTTGGTCGCAAAAGTGCAGCCGGCGGTTTCGACGGTCACCGAGCCCGCCTTCACACTCGCCGCTTCGTCGGAGCGCACCGCGTGCGTGGCTTCCAGCGCGTAAGGCACGGCACCAAGCGCGGTGCGTCCCAACGGTAAGCCTTCTACGGCGATCTCTACCGCAAGATCCGGCGTCGCATGCATGGCAGCTGCACACGCGTCCGGCAGTGCAATCTGAAAGCGCCCGCGCACGACCGGGACAGGTCCGGAGACCACGTCGCAAGCGCTGACCTTTGCTCCGTTTGCGTCGTACACAGCAAGGCCGATCGGCTTTTCGCCGTCCACGGGCGTGCCATCCGGCAGCTCCAGCTGACCGGTGTACGTGATCGCACCAAGCGCTGGAGCACCCGCCGCGCGCACCCGCTGAACGACGAGAGTAGAAACTACGCCGACGCCGAGGGCCCCGACCAAGCTAAACCACAGCCGAAAAGATCTCATCTGGCTTCCTGCTCAAGGGGCCGCGCGGCTGCACCAGCAATCGAGGCCGCCGGGAATACTTGCGGCGGGACTCACATCACAAGGAATGTATTTGAGTTGATCGGCGCGATAAGCTCCGACACAAGTACCAGCGCCGTTTGCGTTGGGCCCGCGATCGAGCCAGGTCGCGCCCTCGCAGTACGCCTTGCAGCTCACGGTGCCGTTGTTGCCTTTCTTTTCGAAGATGAAGACATCGTGAGTCTTCAGTACGTCCACCTCGGCGCGCAGCGTGGCAAGCTGAGTCGCCAGCGTTCCCGCAGCGCTCTGCGCAGCGTCCGCGCTCACGGCGTGATCGGCTTCGAGCGCGTACGGCACCGAGCCCAACTTGGTGAGGCCCAGAGAAAGCCCTTCGACTTGAACCTCGATCCAAAGATCCGGGCGTGCCTGAATCGCCGCGGCGCAGGCGTCCGGCAACGCTAACTGAAAGCGGCCGCGCGTCACGCGCGTAGGAGGATCTGAAGGCACCTCACAGCCGGCGACCTTCTTACCTTTGGTTGCCGCGTCGTAAACCGCGACTCCGATCGGCTTCTCGGCATCGACCGGCGTGCCATCCGGCAACTCCAAATATCCGCTGTATGTGAGGGCACCCACCTTGGGCGCACCTGCCGCTCGCACGCGCTGAACGATCAAGGTGCTCAACACCCCAAGTGAAAGAGTGCCGGCGAACACAAGCCAACGGCGCACTCGCTCTCGTTTCAAAGAAAGAACCTTCACGGCCGAACGCCTCCAGTCACGCAATAGTTTGCGCTACACACCTTCGGAAAAGACAACAAAGACTGATGCACCAGGATGTACGTCGGTCCGTTCGCCTCCGGCGGGTAAACGGAGAAGGTGTCGATCGTGCCTTCACGCAGCCGCAGCGACGCGCAGAGACCTGCACCCGTGCAAGCCGGCTTGGTGCCACCGCACTGCTCTGCGGGCGGTACAGCAACCCAATTGCCTGCCGCGTCGCACTCCACGACCGTGTTGCCTTGACAGCTTCGACTGCCAAGCACGCACTGCTGTGCAGGTGCGCCCGCTTCACCGCCGCCCGGACCGCCAGCTTGCGGGTTAGCGCCCGTGCCTGCTTCACCTGTGCCACCGCTGCCATTGCCACCGCGCCCGCCCTGCGAGCTCGATTTGCCACCGCCGTTCGAGTTGCCGCTGCCACCGCTGCCACCGGAGCTACCCGTGGCACGCTCGTGCTCCTCGATACCGAGAATGGCGTTGCACGCTGCGAGCGCCAACAACACCGCAACTCCCGCGGGAAACACCGCTGCGCGCATTAGAACGAGCTCCTCAGCTGTAGCCCTGTGGGCGACACGCCAACTTGCGTCGCGCCACTCGAGCGCGGCGCCGTGAACCACAACGTCGCCGCTGCTGCGACGCCCACACCGCCGATGATGAAGAAAACCGTCGACAAGTTGCCAGCCGACCTCGCGTCACGCCAGGCTTCGACGCCTGCGTCGTCCGCGCATTGATTCGGACACAACTCTTCGGCGCGATCTTTTTTCGACATCGCGCTCAGTCCGAAAGCGCTGCCCAAACCGAGCCCGACGACGCCAACCCCAGCCGCAACCAGCGCGCCGATCTTCTGCCCGCCCAAACCACCGGAAGGTTCACCGGCAGGTAACGGTGGCGCCGAAGTCTGCGTTCCCAAGCCGGTGTTGGTTGAAACACCGCCCAAACGCACGAGTTCGCGACGTTCTTTCTCAGCCTCGCGTACCAACAGCTGCTTGATCGTGACGGGCTGACCTGCGGCCTCGAACGTGAAGGTGTGCTCACCCGGATCGATCGAGAGCGCGCTGCCTTCGAGTCGTTCGGCCAACACTTCGCCGTCCATGCTGACCTTCACGGCACTAAGGTCGTTGCCAGCCGCGTCCTTGACCTCGAACACGATCGTGGGGATCGCGGCGTTCACTTCTTCCACGCGGCGGGTACACTCTTTGCGAATGTCGGCGGGGCAGCTGGGTGCAGCGCAAATCAGCAGTTGCGCACGTTCGGCCCGCAACTTGTGTTCGTTGCCCGCCTTCAACGAGGCATCGCTGGCAGCGAGGCAGTCTGCAGTGGTTGGATCTGCGGCGCGCGCCGAGCTAGCGAGCAAGACAGACAAGCACAATAAGGTGAATGGCTTCAGCACACGCATGCGAAGAAATCTCTACTTGGGATTGAGGAAGCACTCGGGTTTGAACTTCTTTCGCCCGCGCTCGTCGAGTGTGTAAGGTGGGTCGCATTCGGGGCGCTGAGCGGAGGCACGCGGCGGCGCAGGCTTTACGATCGGCACGTCCGCCGGTTTCGGCTTGGCTGTTTGATTGCGCGCTGGTGCCGGAGCAAGCTCGATAATCGGTTCGGCCGACGCGGCCGCGCTACTGCTCGAGGTCGACACCTCGCTGCCTTGCAACGCCACCTCCGCGCTGCGCGCCGGCGCGGGCACGCTTGCCACTTCGGCGGGTTGGAGCGAGGGCACCACCGGCGCAGCGCTCGCCGCAAACTCGTTGGGTTTGAGCGTGCGCAAGCCGAACCCCACGGCAGCGACCACCGCCAAACACAGCAAGAGCCCCGCGGTGATCGCAAGCGTTCGCCCAACGCCACGCGTGGCGCTCGGGTGCGTCGAGCCAGACCAGGGCGCATCCGTGCGCGGAGCGAATTCGTGCGACGTGCTCTCGCGCAAAGACAATGCGGACACTTCGCTCGTGGCGACGCCGCTCGCCTGCACGATGCCCAACACGCGCTCCACGGTGGCACGCGAGCGTCGCGGCGCGAATGGCAACAGCGCCAAAGCCAACTCTGCCACGTTCGGATAACGCTGCTCGCGCTGCTTTTCGAGGCAGCGATTCAACACCAGCTCGAGCCCAGCCGGCACATCCGCACGCAAGCCACATACGCTGGGTGTCGGATGCGTCGCAATTTTGATGGCGACCTCACCAAACGCTTCACCGTTGAAAGGCACCGCGCCAGTGAGCAACTGGAACAACACAACGCCAAGCGCCCAAATGTCGCTGCGGGCGTCCACGTCTTTCGAGCTCTGCACTTGCTCAGGCGACATATACAGCGGCGAACCCATGATCGCCGCCGTCTTCGTGACGGTCATGGCCGCGGCGCCCGTAGCGACATCACTCAGCTTCGAGATCCCGAAATCCAAAACCTTGATCAAGAGCTGACCGTCGCTACGCCGTACGCAAAACAGGTTTCCTGGCTTCAGATCTCGGTGAATGATGCCAACACTGTGTGCATCGGCGACGGCGACGCACGCTTGCAGCACGAAGTCGACTGCCAAATCGATTGGCAGCGCCCCGCGCTCGCGAAGCCACGTCGCTAGATCTTCGCCGTTCAGGTACTCCATCACCATGTACGGAGCGCCCGATTCCAAGCGACCAACGTCGGTCACGCGCACCACGTGCTCACTCTTGATCTTCACCGCCGCGCGCGCCTCGCGCTCGAAGCGAGCCACTGCCTCTCCGCTCGCGAGCGCTTCGGGCAGCAAGAACTTCATCGCAACGAGCTCGTCGAGCACCAAATGCTGCGCAGCCACCACCACACCCATGCCCCCTTTTCCGAGCACGCGTTCGACGCGATACTTGCCGGCCAGTACCTGGCCTTCGACGACCTCGTTCTCCATCGCCATCGTGGTGGGGATCCGCCGCGGCGGCAGGTTCATATAGAACCGCGGCGAGATGCTGGCGTAGTAACATATTCCGAGCAGCGCGCTCTTTGGGCCGAGCAGCGCCCGAAACACGGCCGCAACCTTCCCACCGGCCAGGCAGATTCACGGCATTTCCGCCGGATTTATCGCCTTTCTGCCACGCTGATCGGATTCACCAACCAATCCGATTGCGCCGATATGCCTCAACTTTCGCCGCGCACAATCCCCGAACTGCGAATCGTGTGCTCGAGCGCGCGGAAACGTTGGGCCAACGCTCTTACCAGAGCGCCGGTCCACCCGTTGACGCCGAGCCCCTCCGTCATCGTGCTCTTGTCGAGCACCAGCACCGTGACCGGAGTCACGGCCTCCACGCTCGCCGCGCGCGGCTCATCCAACAGCAGCGCCATCTCACCGAACACATCGCCCGCGTTCATACTGGCAAGCACTTCCTTCTGCCCGCCGACATCGCGGTACGCACGACAGGTCCCGCTCACGATCAAGTAGGCAGCGTCTCCGCGATCGCCTTCGCGGATGATCACACTGCCGGAAGGGAAGTTGCGCCGCGGAAGGTGCAAGCCGCCGCGCAAGAACTCCTGAATGTCGCGCTTCAAATCCAGCACCGTTTGATAGCGATCCTTCGGATTTACCGCGAGCGCCTTATCCACGATGCTGCGAATACGCTTCGGAACACCAAGCCCCAACGTAGCCTGATCGATCGGCACCACCGATCCCGTCTTTGCACGTTCCAGCACTATTTCCTGCGATTTGGCCTCACCGTAGGGCCGTTTGCCACTCACGATTTCGTAGAGCACCGCGCCGAGGCCGAACACATCCGAACGCTCATCCATGTGACTCGGATTGCCGCGCGCCTGCTCGGGCGCCATGTACTCCGGCGTTCCCACAGGACCGTGCGCCTCCATCTGCGCGTACTCACCTGAAGCCGGCCGCGTCTTAGTGAGCCGCGCCAGTCCCCAATCCATCAGGTACACCTGACCGAAGGCACCAACCATGATGTTCTCGGGCTTGAGATCGCGGTGAATCACACCGCGGTGATGCGCGTACGCCACCGCGTCACAGACCTTCACCAAAATATCGAGACCTTCCTCCAGTCGCTCGTGAGATCCCGGCGGGCGGTCGGCGTCGCGCAACCAATGCCCGAAGTTCTCACCCTGCACCAACTTCATCGTAAAATACGGAGTGCCGCTCGGATCGATGGAGAGCTCATGCACCGGCACAATGTTGGGGTGCTCGAGCTGCCCAGTGATCTGCGCCTCGGCCACAAACCCGTCGCGGTAAAACGGTTCACGCGCGAGCTCCTTATCCAAGCGCTTCAACGCCACGTGACGAAGCAAGTTGCGGTCAGTCGCTGGATGAATACGTCCCATCGCGCCGCGACCGAGCTCCTCGAACACGCGCAAATGCGAAGGCACGGGGATCCCTTCGCGGCGGATCTCGTCGGGTGTCACTTCGTGATCACCACCAACGGGAATCGACTCAATCACATAAACGGGCTCGGGGTTCTCTTCGGGTTCTCGCTGGGACACGGGCGCGCCTGCTTTCAATCTGAGCTCAGCTCAAACGACAGGAGACTACACTGATTCCCCTGAGCCGGGGTTTCGGCCGATAACAGCCACAGCAACGCCATACCAGCCGATTACCAGCCGCCTCGCCCCGTTTTGAGCCACGCCAGAAGTTAGCGAAACTCAACGCCTATTCCCCGCCGAGCCGGCCTAGTGATTTTTTAGCGGCCTGGGTACCGCCTAGAAAGGCCACCTTTGTCTACACCCTAGGAGGTCGCCTTGCGCAAGCTGTACTTCCCCGTCGCGTCGATCGTCGCCCTGTTCATTGCCTGCTCGTCCGAAACCGGAGAAGGCACAGGCCAAGGCGGCTCCAGCAATCAGGGCAAAGGGGGCAACACAGCAAAGGGCGGCAGCGCCGGCAGCACCAGCGGCGGCGCTACGGGTCTCGGTGGATCCAATTCGGGTACCGGCGGCGCCTCAGGGGGCAACTCAGCGGGCGGCAACTCGTCAGGCGGCAGCTCCGCAGGCGGCAGCTCCGCAGGCGGCAACTCCGCAGGCGGCAACTCCGCAGGCGGCAACTCCGCAGGCGGCAACTCCGCGGGTGGAGTTAGCTCTGGCGGATCGAATCAAGGCGGCGCAACTTCCGGTGGCACAACTTCCGGCGGTTCGAGTGCTTCGCAAGGCGGAGTCTCGCAAGCCGGATCAAGTCAGGGAGGCTCGAGCTCTGGCGGTGCCAGCAAAGGCGGCGCGAGCAGCGGCGGCGCGTCAGGCGGTGGCACCAGCAATGGCGGCGCTGCGAGCGGCGGTACAGCAGCCGGTGGCACTGCGAGCGGCGGCACAGCAGCCGGCGGCGCCACAAGCGGCGGCATGGGCGCAGGCGGTGCCAGCAAAGGTGGCGCTACCGGCGCCGGTGGCATGGGCATGGGCGGCACCGGCACCGGCGGAACCGGAAGCGGCGGCGCAGGCAAAGGCGGAGCAACCGGCAGTGGCGGCAGCGCGGGCAGCACCAGTTGCTCATTCCCATCCTCGTGGGCTCCGGCAGCACCCACCTACACGACCTACAGCTTACCCAACGCAACCACCGCCTGCGGCTACAACGGCAGCAACAACACCATCCAAAACATCGCCAACGGCGCCTACTTCGCGGCCATCCCCGGCATCAGCCCCGAAAACTTCGACACCTCCAACCGCTGCGGCGCGTGCGTCCAAATCGGCAACGCCATCATCACCATCGTCGACGAGTGCCCCTACAACAACCAAAACGCACCCTGCGGAGCGAACCCCAAGGGACATCTCGACTTGAGCACTGCCGCTGCCAGCGCAGCCGGCGTTACCGGCGATCCCAACAACCACAACCAAGCCGCGTGGAAATTCGTCCCCTGCCCTGTTACCGGCAACGTCATCGTGCGACTCAAGCCAGGCAACAACAACGAGTTCTTCATCGAAAACGAAATCCTACCCATCGCGTCCGTCAACTGCGCTGGCGAAAACGCCTCCCGCACCTTCTACGGTGCCTGGCACGTCGCCGGCGACGTGCGCGGCAAGAGCTGCACCGTCACCGACATCTCCAACCGCACCATCACCATCACCATCGGATCCACCCAAGGCCAAAACGTCAACACGGGCGTCCAATTCCCCAAGTGCAATTGACTTTCATGCCCCAACTCGCCGCGCTCCGCGCGGCGGTCTTCCCCCGGCGCCGTGCTCGCGCGCGCAGGCGCCGTGCGGCACTTCACGGCTAGCGCGCGCTGCGCGCGTCACGGGGAAGACCCACGCTGACCCACGTGGGGCGCGCCGTCACCACGCGGCGCAGATCAGTACCGCGCGAATCAGCGCGACCGCTGCGCCGACATCGCGAAGCACCAGCTCCGCATCAATGCGCACCACGCGATACCCGAGCCGCGCCAGCTTTCGATCGCGCGACGCATCAGCGCGCTTGCGCGGCGCGTGATGCTCGCCATCCACTTCGACCACGAGCCGCGCCGCGGGCGCAACGAAGTCCGCGATGAACTGCGCCCCGAGCGGCACCTGCCGGCGAAAGCGCACACCGAGCTGGCCAGCGTTGATCGCTAACCACAGGTGCGACTCCGAAGCGGTGAGCTGCGCGCGATGCTGACGAGCGCGCAATTCGAGTTGCTGAGCTGAGTTGCCGTAACGAGTTGAACGAGCACGCATGTGAGCCTCCCGCGCCGGCATCGAGCCGGGGCGCAGCACCCACTGCGCAGGATGCGTGACGCGCCTAGCTGAACGGTGGCGCTCGTCTCGGGCGCGGCGCGCAGCGTGCGCGCACGCGATGCCCGGCTCGATGTTGGCGCGGGAGGCGGCGCGCGATGTCCACAGATGCACAGCGACGAGGACGGCACATCTCTCACAAAGCCGAG
>JBMOMJ010000028.1:0-19372 GCA_049324695.1 Myxococcota bacterium | reverse complement strand
CACCGTCACACTCGTCGACCGACTCCTGCACCGCGCCGAGATCATCGACATCGAAGGCGACAGCTACCGCCTCAAGGAAGCCAAAGAGCGCGCCGCCACCAAATCCGCGTCCAGAGCCAAAAAGCGCGCCTAGCAACCAGCGCCGAAAAGCGCGCACCAGAACCAATTTGCAGCGCCAAATTTACGCGGGTTTAGGAAGCCGCCAACAGGCTGCGTGGCTTCTTTGGGACGAAGACCTCAGATCTTCTCGCCGCACTCTGTTGTGAAAGTGAACAGCGCATCGCATCGCAACGTCCACTGGCCGCTAACCTGGCGCGCCGCATCGGCATGACGACCCTGCTGTAGGGGGCGATCCCTTTTTTTTCAGTTTCGGAGTTACCAATATGGGTGTGGGTGCGAATTCGGCGCTGTATCTTGCCTGTCCAGTGCCCGATAGCAGTACAATGTGGCCGGAGCTGATGACTGCGATTCGCGTGCACGGTTACAACGGCAACACGCAGATTGGTACCTGCGCGAAGGCGTTGACTACGTATTACGGCAACACTGCCGGTGGGCGTGGTAGTGCGGTGAAGTATATTAAGACAATCGGGAACTACACGGCAGAGTTCGCGGGTTTTTGCGTCGCTGCTGATCGCAACGACTTCAAGTGGATTAGCCTTATGGTGCCAGGTTACCAGTCGCAGACGGGAGGCTACAGCACCGCGCGCGGTCTCTATTACTACGTTCCGTAGCTCGCAAGAGATGACCGGGCGTCAATTCCTGCTCGTAGGGATCCTAGTGGGCGCGGCTGCAGCACTTGGTGTTGTGGCGCACATTCCGAGTCGCACCCACGAGGCACCTGCAGCGTCGTCGCCTCGGCGCGAAAAGCCCGTGGCGCAGACAAGTGACTGGCTCACATAGGTGCGGCTTCGCGCTCTGGAGCAAACGGTTTCTAGCGCCAAGCGGCAGGTCGATCACCCTGCACCACAAGCGGTGGCGTCTGCTCGTGCGGACGCGCCGCAGCCTGTGTCCGACGAGGACCACGATCGGGAAAGAGTCGACTTTCACAGCAA
Organism: Myxococcota bacterium; assembly: GCA_049324695.1. GTDB lineage: Bacteria > Myxococcota_A > Polyangia > Polyangiales > Polyangiaceae > PMG-095. The sequence continues at coordinate 18,320 of JBMOMJ010000028.1, read as the reverse complement.
GCTGGTCGCCACAGCAAAAGCAGAGCCGGTTGATCCGAATTGGGCGCCGAGCGCGGCTCAATCCGTGTTCAAGTCACTTGGGGGAATAGCACAGAAGTCAGGCTTTTCGATCATCGACGTCAACTGTCGTACTAGCTCATGTATCGTTGCCACCAATTGGGAGAATCGCGCCGCAGCAGTCAATCGATTCAAGGACCTGTTGCAAGTCAATATGCTTCCCGTGAACTGTGAACGCGAGATTTTGCACCGAAAAGTCACTTGCAAGCTTCGCGCGAGATGCAAGCTTCGCGCGAGAAGAACAGGCTTGCGAGCGTATGGAGCACCGGACTCGTTCCTTCTTTGTACTGCTTCCCTGGGTAGTGGTGAGCTGTGCCGGGAATATGGAGCCCGATGACGGCGTCGTCGGGCGCGCGGAAGTCATCAGCGAACTTCGTCTTGCTCGCCAATCGGGACCACCAACGACGGTGGTCACTGCCACGGGGCGGGCGGATGCCGGCAGCCCAATTCAGATCACCGCAAATGATCAGCTCCTGGCTGAGACGACGGCAAACGAGCTTGGTGAATTTTCTGTAGAGTTCGTTGTTCCCGAACAGGCTCCGCCCGGTCCGCTCACTATTCGGGCAATGGATCAGGAGGGAGCGATTGCGACAGCGTCATTTCTGGTGCGCACGGGTTGGCCGCAGGTTGGGTTTGACGCCGCCCATACGAACAACAACCGATATGAGCGCCTCATCGGCCGCGGTAACGTCAGCCAGTTGCATGAGAGGTGGCAGAGCGCCAAAGCGCGTTCGGCATTCGGAACGACTATGGCGATCGGCACGGGACATGTCTATGCCGTGGCGCTCGATGGTGAACTCCACGCTTTCAAGACGGAGACGGGAACGAGGAGATGGAGAATTGATCTGGGGGCTTCGGCACCGGCTCGCTTGACTCCTGCGGCCGTGAATGGCTCCGTGTTCGTAACGCATTTTGCGGGAACGTTTTTAGCCCTGGACCCTCAATTCGGAACCGTTAAATGGCGTGTCGACGGCGTTCCGCCTGGAAACATCATCGTGAGCTCCGGCACCGCGTTCGTGTACGGCAGCCAACTGTTTGCGATCAGTGCCGAGGGATGTAGTGCTGCGATTTGCCAGCCGAGCTGGGTCTCTCCCATCCTCAGGGGGACGCCTCTAACCGCGGTACCCGAGACTGCACCGGTCGTCGGCCGGGGTGTTGTGGTTACGCCACCGCTGTCTGGCGCCCGGCCCTCGGTTTATGCGTTTTCAGTGAGCTCGTGTTCGGGCGGTTCTTGCAGTCCCCTCTGGAATTGGGGCGTCGATGAAGGCAGCTTGTCCCCCCCTGCCTACTACGGAGGCGAGGGTGCCGACAAATTCATCATCGGGAGCGCGTTCGGCCTGCGCGGGTTGCAACCATTGAACGGTAGCGAGATTGCTACTGGTCTCGGAGATGAAAGAGTCTCGTGGTCAGCTCTCGCGATAACCGACACTAAGGTTTTTCAGGTGTCAGATGCTCTGTACGCGTTCGACCTGGCCACGTTGAACCGGCTGTGGAAGGCCGACATTGGCCAAGACGAGTTTGCGCGGTCTGCCGCTCCCCCGGTCGTAGCGAATGGCGTCATCTACGCCGCCGGAAAGGATCGCGTCGTCGCATTCGATGCTGATTGCGCCGCGGCCATCTGCGAACCGCTCTGGCAGGTCAACGTGCCCGGTCCAGCCGGGATTGCCGTCGCGGACGGAAGGGTCTACGTCAGCTCGACGGACCGTTCCGTCCATTGCTACGGGTTGCCTTAGCCGTAGCGCGCAGCATTTAGCGATCAGCTGTGGCAATCCACGATGAGCGCATTTTAGCCGAGCGCCGTCTGGGCAGCAGTCCCGCGCGCGCATACTTCACGTCAGGTCAGCGCGGTGCCCAGGTCTTTTAGATTCCTTCATCGGGACTAGCTGCTTCGGTGGCTTGTCCAAGCCGACCACATTGATCTGGGCCGCCAGACGCCGCGTGGCGGCCCGCTTTTCGCGATTTCGCTGAGGTCAGCGGCCGAGGTGCTCCGCCCGCGCAGGCGGGAGGTGATGGCAAGCGACTGCAGACGGCGCTAGCGCATGTAAGTGAAAGTGAACTTACCGTCCGCGAGATCACCATTTTCGTCGAAGCAACGAACCCAGCCGCCTCGGCGTCGATGCCGGACGCATGACAGTAGCTCGCCACCAGACTCGAACGTTACAACGAACCGAGAGTCTGCCGGTTGTCCATTCGGCGCTCGGCAGGTCACGCGGATATGCGCAGCGCCGTGAATAGCCGCACCATTCAATTGCGCGACGTTGCACCGCCGGTCAGTCGTTCCGAATGCTTCAGCGTGCGCAACGCCCATGGCTGTCCCGGAGTTCGCGCAGTTCATGGACACGAAGTACTGGCCCACCCCTTCGCGCGTGACGCACGCACCGTACCACGCTGCAGAGAACTATTTCCCCGCACAATTGGCCCTCGACCGCGCGTTGACGTGAGCGAAACGTGAGCAAAGCGCCGCTCAACTGGGTAATCGAGTCCTCAGCTGCAGAAACGCACTAAGGCGAGCTCTCCCGCCTCGACGACCAGCTCGTCAAGATCCGGCAGGCGCTACCCGCTGCTACTCTTCCTCATCGACCGTTTCGACACTACGCAAACGGCGCTTCTTCGTGCGCGAGATGAAAACCTTCGGCTGACCGTCTTCGGCCACAACGGCGCCAAGGATATAGCCCTTGCTTTCGAGTCGACGATGCAGCTCGAGTATTCGGCGTTGTTCTATTTCACGGGCTTCAGCGCGTAATTTTTCGGCTTCGGCTCGTTTCTTTTCGGCGTCTGCGGCGCGATCGAGAGCATCGATTTTTCGGAGCAATTCTTGGCTGGAAAATGCTCGTTGCCGATTTCTCGCGTCAACGCTCGCGCTGTAAGCTTCGGCTAGCTTCTTCGTGATTTCGGCGTCAATGTCAGCGTTGCGTTTTGCGGGTTCTCGGAGCTTCTCCTTGGCGTAGCTGCTCGCTTCTCGGAGGTAGTCCTCGGCTTCCGTATCGAAATTGATACCGGATCCTCGCCAGCGACGTCCGAGCCATGTGATTGGCGTCGCCAACGCTGCTTTGAAACGTTCCCACCTTCCCTCGGTGTGGCCGTGCGGCGCAACATCAACCTTGAGCACCCCTCGTTGATTGGTTTTCAGATACTTCTGTTCACGAGGGGGCGCCATCAGACTGCCCGGCGAACCTTTTTCGTAAAAAGCTGGGTTCCGGGTGGTAGCGGCTTAGTCCGCATGACTTCCAGACGCTCACCGTAGAACTCGGAAAGCGTTTTGATGACATCCGCGATATCGTCAGTATCGAGTGTGTCGAGATCAATATAGAGTGATAGCGGCTCGAGGATCGGGCGGCGCTCGCCCTGGGTTGTTTGTTCAGGGTGTTGCGTCGAAGCTCCTTCCACAAAACGCTGCGCGGAAACGACTCGCGGGTGCTGCGTTCGTTCCTCGATTAGTTGTTTCAGAGGAGTTCCGAGAGCCTCGGCCAGCGCTTTGGCAGTGTCTGCGTGAATAGCAAGGCCACCTTCTGCACGCTTCAGTGTTGCCACTGACAGGTTATTGCTTTCGGAAAAAGTCTGTCGCGAAAGACCAAGTTTCTGTCTGGCTTCGCGTACCGCCAATCCGTTGAGTACCAAAGTGCGCCGTTCTGCCGTCATTTCCGGGGCCTTCGATACGGCAACGCTACCACTGCCCTAAGGGGCTGTCATCATTGGCGTCGGTTCGTAGCGATACGACTCTTGCGCCGACGCCAGCCACGCTTCAGAAGAGTGGCTCGAGCGCCGCGCGCCACTTGTCCGCGATTTTCGTCGAGCCAGAGTCGTTGGGGTGAACTCCATCTCGATTGTCGGCCGTCGCGTCATAGCCCGTATATTGATCGACGACGCTGATGGGGGAGGCGCTGGTGGATTTGCCGGGGGCCCACGCTTCAATGGCGCTGTTGAGGGCGGGAATGGCGGTGGCGCAGGACGCACAAGAGCAGCCGCTGCAAGTCGCGTTGGTGACGTTCATCGGGATGATTTTCGCGACAAGGACTTTGACGTTGGGGTTTGCAGCGCGCAGCTTGTCGACGAAGAGGCCGTAGGCGTTGATGATTTCCGTGCTGGATTTGCCGTTCCAGATATCGTTCGTCGCATAGTGAAGAAGTGCGACGTCGGGCTTGTGGCTGTTGAAGGCAGGGCCAAAGTCGTCGTTCAACGTGGGGCACTTGGGTTGGCAGGTGCGCGCGTTGGAAATGTTGGCCGCGGCTTCGGTGACGAGTGAGCTGCCGTAACCCTGGCTGTCTTTGTCGTAGTTGCTTGGGCTGCAGCCACTGTCACTTTGCAGGGTGCCGACCATGTCGAAGCGGCCTTGATGATTCTGGTTGAGGCTCGACCAGAGCTTTGCGCGCCAGCAGGTGGACCCGGTGATGGAGTCGCCGATGGCCATGATTTTCAGTGTGCCCGAGCTGCCGCCAGCGCCGCTGCTGCTGCTGCCACCGTTTGCCGCGCCGCCTTTGCCGGTTGTACCGCCGCTCGCGCTGCCGCCGTTGGAGCTGCCGCCGCTCGATGTTCCTCCGCTGGTGTTCCCACCGGTTGCGCTGCCGCCGCTCGCAGCGCCGCCCTTCGCTGTGCCGCCGCCGTTGTTGCTGCCGCCCGCATTGGAGCCGCCGTTTGCGCTGCCACCATGGGCGCTCCCGCCGTTTGCGGCGCCACCGTTCGCGTTCGCGCTCCCGCCAGTGCCGCTCCCACCAGTCGCGTTGCCGCCGAGACTCTGACTTGCGCCACCATTGCTGCTGTTTCCGCCGAGCGAGTTCGAGCCACCGCTGGTGTTGCTGGTGCCGCCATTGCCAGTGTCGCCGCCCGCGCTGCTTTTGCCGCCGCTACCGGTGTTGTCGTTCGAAGAGCTCGAACAAGCGACGCTGATTACCGCGATGGCAATGCAAGCAAGAGAGATGAAGCGAGTGCGTTGGTTAAGACGTGCAGGCGAAACGACAGCGTTGAACATGCAATGGCTCCGATACTCGGTCCACGCTGAGTAGCTTGGAGAGCGCAAGCGCGCTTCCCATTTCTGCCCGATTGAGCGTCGAAATCTTTACATTTGTCAGGGTCTTGGGAATCCTCCACTTCACTCGGAGGAAATTGAAGATGAGGAAGTTGTTTGGACCTTTAGTAGTGCTGGGTGCGTTGTTGGCTCCCGCTCGTGCTCTCGCAGCAGATCCCGCCACAGCCAATATGCTGCAGCTCGGGCTGGGCTTTCGCTACGGGGTCGAGATGAACGAGGGCGACTTCAATTCGTGGGGCGTGGGATTGGGGGTCGATGGTGGATACACGCTTCCGATGGCGGTCTACGTGGGCGGTACCTTCGAGTACTTCTTCGGCGACAAAGTAGAGGCCGCAGGTGTGGAAGCGAAGGGGAACGCCTGGCACTTGATGGCCGAGGGCGGGTACGATTTGGGTCTCGGCGAAAATGTCGTGATCCGACCCAAGCTCGGAGCGGGCATCGGCACACTGCGTGGTGAGACGTGTGCGGGCGCGCTGGGCTGCACATCGGACTCGTCCACGAGCCTGGCGCTCGCGCCGGGTGTCAAGGCCATGCTGCTGACGTCGCGCTTCAGTCTGTCGTTCGACACACGCTACGCGCTGCTTCTCGATGACGAGACCGCAAAAGCGCTGATTTTCACGTTCGGCGTTGGCTTCTAGCCGCGAACCCAAGCTTGGGTCGCTTGGCGGGTTCTAAGCCAGCGTGAGACTTTGTCTGCTTGCGCTCGGAACGCTTGCGTTGGCCTGCGAAGCGCGCTCACAGGCACCGACAACCGACCACGGTACGGCAGTGCGCGCAGCCTCGTCGCCGAGGTTCTCAGCTGCGAGCAACTTGATCTTCACCGAGGTAGCCGCCCCGGCACCGTGGTTCGATGAAGCTCACATCGACTGGAGCCAAAACGCTGTGATGCGTGTGCTCGGGCGGATGCACACCTCACTCGCCGAGGCGGAGTACACGCACGGCTTGGTCGTGAATGAGCGCCGGGGCGTCTACAAATTCGATTGCTCTGGGATGGTGCAGTGGGTTCTGCGCAAGGCAACACCACAAGCTGCGAGCACCGCCGCGCACGGTTTGGCGCAACGCCCCTTGGCGCGCGACTTTCAACGTCGCATCGCGCGGGCTCCGTTGGATCGAGTTCGCGGTGGCTGGCGTCGCATCGGCCGCGTCGACGAGCTGCAACCCGGCGACGTGGTCGCATGGGTAAAACCACCCGAGATCGAATCGCCGAACACTGGGCATACCGGATTCGTGGTGTTGCCGCCCGTGCGCGCGCCGGGGTACGAAAACGCGTATCTCGTGCGCATCGCCGACTCGACGCGTCTCCTGCACGACGACGATTCGCGAATTGGGCGCACCGGCTTTGGTTTCGGGACGATTCTATTGGTTGCGGATCCCGAAAGCGGTGCACCCATCGCCTACGGCTGGGTCGCTTTGCGTTGGCGTGCGTTCGAAACAGCGATTTCGCTCGGGCGCCCTGAAAGCTGAATCGCAGCGTTAGTCACGGCTGAAGGTTCCGCCCGTTAGGGCAGAAGCGGATAATCGATGTAGCCCTCCGGTCCCGCGGTATAAAGGCTTGCTTCGTCGAAAGCGCGCAGTGCCGAGCGCTGCTCGAGCAAAGTTACCAAGCGAGGATTTGCGATGAAGGGCCGACCGAAAGCAATCAGGTCGCAATTGCCGAGAGCCAGATCCTCCTCCGCCCGCTCGCGATCGTATCCGCCGGAGTGAATGACCGTCCTGGTGAACAGCTCGCGTATTGTGTCTTTCATGGTGGGCGGTACGGGTGGTCCACCCATGGAGCTGAGATCGACCAAGTGGATGTGGGCCAAGCCGATCGTGTCCAACGCGGTGAGCAACTCGCGAAAGACTTCGACGACGAGTGAGTCGGTCTGCATCCCGTTGTAGCTGCCATAAGGAGAGATCCGCATTCCGACCCGATCGGGGCCAATTCTGGCTGCGACTGCGCGAGCCACCTCGACAGCGAAACGAATCCGGTTCTCGACGCTGCCTCCCCAATCATCGCGGCGGGTGTTGCATGCGACGTTCAGGAACTGATCGATCAAGAGACCGTTGCCGCCGTGTAGTTCGACCCCATCAAAGCCCGCTTGCATGGCGAGATCGGCTGCAGTGGCGAACTCTGCGATCGCGCATTCGATGTCGAGCTCCGTCATTTCTCGCGGCGTTGGGGCAGTTTTTTTGCCGCCCTCGGTCCAAACATCGTCCGGCAGTGCGATGGGGGAAGGGCCAACCACCGTGGCTCCTTTCGGCAGGTTGTCGGGGTGCCCGACGCGACCCGTGTGCATGAGCTGCAAAAGAATCTTCGAGCCCTGTGCGTGAACCGCTTCGGTCACGGCGCGCCACGCTTGCACCTGCTCGGAGTTGTAAAGGCCGGGGATGCGCGGAAGCCCGACTCCGTTGGGCGACGGAGAGGTGCCTTCGGTGATGATGAGTCCCGCCTCGGCACGTTGCGCGTAGTACGTCGCTACGAGAGCGCCCGGAACGTTCTGAGGCGACCGGTTTCTCGTCATCGGCGCCATCACCACACGATTTCGGAGCAACATGGGTCCGAGTCGATACGGAGAGAACAAAACTTCCTGCATGGGCTTCCTCCCGCGCTCTGAACTGCGCAACTTTCGGCTACTAGCTTCGTGCTTTGTGTCGATTCGTTCGAGACTGTGATGGCTCGTTTTCTGCTTCGAAAGTCTCATCTGAGGGTCTCGCTCGCGCGCTTCACGAGATCCTGCTACTCCGGCGTAATGGACGTGCTCGCGGACGTGTTGCGTGTCTCGGCGCTGGGAAACTCGATTTTGAACCGCTCGGAGTTGGTTGCGCCGTGGGGTCTTCAAGTTGGAGCTGAGGTGCAAGCAGCGGTTCACATCGTTCAGCGTGGGCTTTGCTGGTTCAGAGTTGGGAGAAAACCTCCGGTGAGAATGGGGCCGGGCGATCTCGTTCTGATTCCTCGGGGAACCGTCCACTCGCTGCAGGACGATCCGCGCACTCCCGTCGAACCGTTTGCGGTCGCTTTGCGAAGGCAAGCAAAAGCTTCTCGACGAAAGCTTACGAACCAGGACCAAAGCACGACTTTGGTCTGCGCCGAGATCAAGTTCGAGCACATCGATCCTCACCCGTTGATGACGATCTTGCCAGACGTGATTCACCTCCCCGCGGTCGCGACGGACGATCACGGTCTCATGACGGTGACGCGGCTGCTGCTGCGTGAGGCGCTCGCTCAGCGCATGGGAGCTGACCTGGTGGTACCGAGGTTGATCGACACGCTGCTCGTATTCGTCGTTCGCAGCTGGCTCGAGCAACAACCACTCGAAAGCGCGGGCTGGTTGGGTGCTCTGCGCGACGCTCAGATTGGACGAGCGCTCGCGTTGATACACGACGCTCCTGCCCACAAGTGGAGCATCAACGAGCTAGCTGCCAAAACTGCAGTGTCGAGAGCCACGTTCGCGAGGCGCTTCGTTGGGTTGGTGGGGGAATCGCCGCACGCTTACGTGACACGCTGGAGGATGAACCTGGCGGCGCGCTTGTTGCGTAGCACCCTCGAGTCAGCGGAGAGCATCGCAGCGCAGGTCGGCTACGAGTCCCCCACCGCTTTTGGAGCAGCGTTCCGCCGACATTTTTCGCTTTCTCCCGGTCAGTATCGAAAACGCGCCAGCGCCATTCCTCGAGGACGCTGACACGCCCGCACCGAGCGTTCGAGCAACGCCGAACCGGGAACGCGGCGCCGTAGTCGACCGATCCCCGGGTGCGATGCCATTTGCGGTGTAAGCTCCGGCGCATGCAGATTCGTTGGGCATGCCTCGTCGCTCTGGGAGCGCTCAGTTGGGGCTGCGAGTTGCCTCCCTCCGATCTCGGAGTTGGCGGCAGTGGTGGCGGCGGCGGGAGCGCCAACAACGCAGGCGCGGGTGGTGCATTGACGATTACGACACTCCCGGACGGCACCAGCTGCGGGCCAGCGCCTGCCGATGCGCCCGGCGCGTCGTACGCGTGGGGAAGCTTTCTTGATTGGCACGACGCGAACTACGCGGTGTGCGGAAGCAACGACAAGTGGTTCGGATACGACTGCCTTGTGCGCATCGCGGATCCGCGCCGAGTCTCCGCCTTTGCGAATTGCTTGATGGCTGACGGCTGCAGCTCTATCTTCAATGCCGACGCGTGCGTCGCGAATCCCGAGAACCCTGCGTTGGGCTATCAGCTGACGGGTGCGGCGAACGCTTGGTACCAAAATGTTTGCGTTCCGAGATCGGTGGCGTGCGGCTTTTCAGTAGCGGAATGCAATGTCTTCTCGCCAGTGTTACGCCCTGAAATGCGTTGCGCGTTCGTCGAATGCATCCAGGGGCCGTGCGAGAACGTGACCAAGTGCTTTCAAGTCGTGCGCAGCCAATTCGGGACTTGCAGCGTGGGTCGTCGGCGCTGAGCTTTGTCATTCGAGCAAGTGCAACGCCGGCGTGTGTTTCCCTGACAGAGCCCGATTATTACGGCGATTTTCGACGCGCCGCGGCAGCGTCTTTCGGCGTCGGGGGTTTGGCGTCGCAGCCTGAGAACGCGCGTGGTATCGAAGTTCGAGCGAAGATGGCGTCCGTGATTCGCGCCTTGTTGTGCGCACAATCCGATGGCCGCGCGAAATGGTTCGCTGAGGTGTTCCGGGGCGTGCAGGCGGAGGTCGAGTGTACGCTGGCGAACGGCGTTTTGCCCTGCATCGAGCGAATGGCAGAGCCTCACTGGGACGTCGTGGTTTGCGACGTGCCGCGCGGCGCGGGCAGGTTCTTGGATGGGTTTCCTGGCCCGGAGGCTCGCGCCGAGCTGCCGCTCATTATAGTCGCAGAGGAGCTCAGCGAGGTTCTGGCAGCGAACTACCGGCTGCAGGCGCATTTGTGTAGCGCCGACAACGCCGAGCAGCTGCGATTGGCGTTGGCTGCCGTTCAGAATGCCAGTGTTTCGCAGCGAGCCAGCGTGCATGCATTCGAGCGCGGGCAGCGCGAAATCATCGAGCAGATCCTGAAAGGGGCTCCGCTGCGAGTGACGCTCGATCGCATCGTGAGGTTGGTCGAGCGTCAAGGCGAGGAGATGTTCTGCACGATCCTACTGCTCGACGCTGACCAGCGCGTCGTGCCGGTGTCGACGCCGAGCTTGCCGCCGGAGTTTGGTCGAGCGTTCACGGGAGCGCGCATAGGACCGAAGGAGGGTTCGTGTGGCGCGGCGATGTACCTGCGGCGCCCGGTGGTCACAGCGGACATCGAGCACCATGAAAATTGGGCAAAGTATCGAGAGCCTGCCTTGGCGGCTGGGCTGCGTGGCAGCTGGTCGAGCCCGATTCTATCGGGAGACGGCGAAGTGCTTGGTGCTTTCGCGATGTACTACCGCGAACCCCGCGAACCGCGCGAGGTCGAGCGCGCTTGGGTAGAGCGTGCGACCTACTTGGCTGCCATTACCTTGCAGCACGATCGCCGTGCAGAAGCGCTGCGTGTCAGTGAGGCGCGCTACCGTCAAATCGTGAATACGGCTTACGAGGGGGTTTGGTTGCTCGATGCCGACGCACGTACGTCATTCGTGAATGCGCGCGCCGCCGAGCTGCTCGGCTACTCGATCCAGGAGATGCTCGGGCGCAGCCTGTTCGAGTTCATGGAAGACGACGCGCGCGCGGAGGCCGAAGCGCACTTCTTACGGCGCCAGCAGCACATCAGCGAGCAGCACGAGTTTCGCTTTCGTCGCAAAGACGGCACGCCGTTGTTCGCGCTGGTGGCAGCGAGCCCGTTGTTGGACGAACGTGGTGAGATGATCGGCGCGCTCGGCATGCTCACCGACATCACACCTTTGAAGCGCGCCGAGCAAACCCTGAGCGAAAACGAGCTCGAGCTGCGGACCATCTTCGAGAACGCGGGGCTCGGGATCGCGCTGGTCGACTCCGACGGCAGGCCGCGGCGCAGCAACACCGCCTTGCAGCGCATGCTGGGCTACTCCAACGAAGAGCTGCAGCGCATGCGCTTCGCCGAGTTTACTCATCCAGATGACGCGGCGGTGGATGTCGACTTGTACACGCGCATGTTGCGTAGAGAAATCGATTCTTACCGGCTGGAGAAGCGCTTCCTGCACAAAGACGGGCACGTGGTCTGGGGCCGGGTCACCGCGGCGCTCGTGCGCATGGGCGACGGGCTACTCGCTATCGCCACGGTCGAGGACATCAGCGAGCACAAGCGCGCCGAGGAGCGGATTTCAGCGCAGGCGGCGCTGCTCGATCAAGCAACCGACGCAATCATGGTGCGCAGCTGCGAAGGCGTGATCGAGTACTGGAACAAAGGCGCCGAGCGCATCTACGGCTGGTCCAGCGCCGAGGCAGTGGGGCGCAACGTGCTCGAGTTGCTTTATCGCGACGCGAAGCAGTTTCACGACGCGCAGGCGAGACTCCTCGCGGCGGACGCTTGGAGCGGACAGCTCTTGCATTACAATCGCGCGGGCAACGAGCTCATGATCGAGGGGCGCTGGACCCTGCTTCGCGACGAAGCAGGGCGGCCCAAGAACGTCTTGACCATCAACTCCGATGTCACCGAGAAGAAGCGGCTCGAAGTGCAGGTGATTTCCGCGCAGCGCATGGAGAGCTTGGGCACTCTGGCAGGCGGGATTGCCCACGATTTCAATAACATCTTGGCTGCGATTCTGGCCAACGTGTCGCTCGCGGCGGACGATTTGAGCGCCGATCATCCGGCTCAAACTGCGCTTTCCGAAATCAACGAAGCCGGTTTGCGCGCCGCCGCGTTGGTGCGCCAAATTCTGACGTTTAGTCGGCGGCGTGCTCCGGAACGACGCGTGATTCGGCTCGAAAGCGTGGTGAATGAAGCTCTCAAGCTGCTCCGCGCCACCTTGCCTGCGCACATTCGCATCGACGTCCACGTCGATCCCGAAGCGCCAGAGGTGTTTGCCGATCCCACCCAGGTGCATCAAGTGGTGATGAACCTGTGCACGAATGCGGCGCACGCCATGCGCCTTCGCGGTGGAGTATTGATGGTGAACTGCGAGCGCGCCCACATCGAACGCGAGGTGGTGTTGTCGCTGGGTGAGCTCGCGCCGGGCAACTACGCGCGCTTGGTGGTGGAAGATACCGGCGTGGGGATGAGCACCGAGACGTTGGCGCGCATCTTCGATCCGTTCTTCACGACGAAGAGCCCGGGTGAGGGAACGGGGCTCGGTCTTTCGGTGGTCCACGGCGTGATGCGAGCGCACGACGGGGGCGTTCGGGTCGAAAGCAGCGTGGGTCGGGGCAGCCGCTTCGAGCTCTATTTTCCCGAAGCGCGGGCCAGTGCCGAAAACGCCGTGCCACGCACCCGTGTTGCTCGCCGCGGCCGCGGTGAGCGAGTGTTATGCATCGATGACGAAGCTTCCTTGGCGCGAGCCACCACGCAGCTGCTCGAGCGCCTCGGGTACGCTGCGGTGGCGCACACACATCCGACCAAGGCGCTGGAAGACTTGGCGAGGGACCCGCTGCGTTTCGATGCGGTCGTCACCGATTGCTCGATGCCGCTCATCTGGGGTTTAGAATTCGTCCGCGAGATCCGGCGGCTGCGCCCGGAAATGCCCATCGTAATGACCTCTGGCCTGATCGAGCCGGGCCTAGAAAAATCCTTGCGCGAGCTCGGTATTCGCGAATTCATTGCCAAACCCGGCACGATCGAAGAACTCGGGACTGCGCTGCAGCGCGCGCTCGGTGTAAACCCCAGCCTTCTCCCGCGATGAATACCAAGGTCACCATCACCGGTTTTGCTCACGTCGGCATTCGCGTCCACGATCTGGAGCGCAGCCTTCGCTTTTATGCCCTGTTCGGTTTCGAAAAGACGCTCGGGCCAGTGGGTCCCGAGCCGGTCGCCATCATTCGGCACCCATCCGGCGTCGAAATCAATTTGGTGCTGAACGCTCCGGCAGCCGAAGCGCCCAACGTGCTGATGGACATTCCGGAGAAGCATCCCGGCATCACGCACATTTCGCTGCTGTGTCCCGATATCGAAGCGGCGGCTCGAGCCTTGGCCGAGGCGGGAATTCCGTTGAGCGGCGGCCCAGTGCGCTTTACGCACGACTCGCAAGGGATCTTCGTGCGCGATCCGGATCGCAACGTGATCGAGCTCCACCAGCGCGACGAATGAGCTTCGTCGCCGCAAACGACGCGCCGCGAAGCTCAGTGCAGCGCGTATTGGTGTTGGGCGCCGGCTACACGGGCCGCGAGGTATTGCGGCGCGCTCACGAGCTTGGACTCGAAGCCGTGGGCAGCGTGCGGCGGCCCGAGCAAGCCTCTGCTCTCGCCGAGATCGGCGCGCACGCTTTGGTGCTACCTGAACTCGATGCATCACTGGCGCGCCATGTCGACGCACACACTCACGTCGTGGTCGCCTTTCCTCCGGATGGCGCAACGGATGCGCGGATCGCGCCGCTGCTCGCTTCGGCCGCGGCTGTTACCTACGTTTCGTCGACGAGCGTCTACGGCGGGACGCAGGGTCGCATCGACGATACGACTCCAGTGCCGCCGCCAACGGCCGACACGTCGCCGCGACTCGATGCCGAAGCTCTCTATCTAGCGCTCGGTGGCACTGTCCTGCGCTGTCCGGGGATCTACGGGCGCGAGCGCGGTTTGCACCGGCGCATCATGCGAGGCGAATACAGCATTCCGGGTGACGGCAGTGCCGTGTTGTCTCGTATTCACGTTTACGATCTCGCAAGCTTCGTGCTGGCGAGCCCGCGTGCTCCCGGCCAGGTATTCGTCGTCGGAGATCTGCAACCCGCGACTCATCGTGAGCTCGTTGCCTGGATTTGTACGACCTACGCTGTGCCGCTGCCGAGCTCCGCGAGTGGGCGCTCGCAGCGCAGCTTGCTGGCGAATCGAGCGATCGACTCCGAGCGCGCCCGACGTAGGCTCGGAGTCGAACTTCGCTACCCTACGTTTCGCGAGGGAATGTCTCCCGGAGCGTAACTAGGGCAGCTCCCGAACCAACAACCGCTTCTCGCTTGCGTTGCGCTACGCGCTACGGCTCGAGCGGCGGCCACCCGAGCGTCGTCCGCCAGCGCGCTTCGAGCTCCGCTTTTTACGCGGTGCGGGCGGAACCTTGCCACCCTCGCGGCGCGCCTCTGAGAGGCCAATCGCAATCGCCTGCTTGGGATTGGTCACACGCTTGCCCGAGCGGCCCGAACGCAGGCTGCCCTGCTTCATCTCGCGCATGCTGGACTCGACCTTCTTCGAGGCCTTCTTTCCGTAACGGCGCGAGCCGGTCTTGCGAGCACCCGTTTTGCGGCCGCCAGTCTTGCGCGCACCTGCCTTGCGACGGCCGGTTTTACGTGCGCTCGTCTTACGCACGCTGGTTTTGCGAGAACTAGTCTTACGCGTCTTCTTCGAAGATCCTGAGCTTCTTCTTGCTGCCATGGCCGCACGCGTGAGCAACAAGCGTGCCTTTTCGTTTCGTCAACCAGGCGCGAGCGCTGTTCGTGCGGCTTTTTCGCCGCATCGTGCGTCGCTGTCGAGCAGCTGTCAGTCGCCACGCGCGCGGCAGAATTGCAGCAGCGAGTCAGCTCTGCAACTCGAGCGCCTCAGGTTGTTAACGCGCGAAGCGGCGCGCGAGTCAGCGCGCTTTCGGTTCGCGTTGGGGAACGACCGGAGTACCACCACACGCCGGACGAATGCGCTTGATGCCCTCGTCGTCGATGGTGAATGGGTTCAGTTCGCACGAGACGCGATCGTCCTTGTTCCTGTTGTCAGCCAGCAGGCATTCGGGCCGAAAGTGTTTGACCCCATCCTGATCGAGGAAGAACGGGATGCTGCAGTTGCTGGCGATCTGCTCCTGCGGCGGTACCGCGGCAGATTGCGAACGCCGCGCATCCAGCAAACGCAGCCGCTCTTCGAGCTTTTTCACGCGCAGTCGCGATTCGTTCAATTGCCGCAGCACCTCCGCGCGCTCGTCTTCCACGCGGGGCTGGGCGGCCAGCGGTGTCTGCAGGCAGAGCAGGGCGATAGGCAGCAAGAGCATCGAACCAATGGAGCGGCGCGCGAGAGACATGGCGATGTAACTCCGATTTTAGCGCCGCGTCGTGGCCACGCTCGCGCGAAAATGTTCGCGCGCGCCGGAAAGATCCATCCGTGTTGCGTCGGGGTGCGAGTACGACATTCCCCGACGTGGTCGTGCACAGGGAGTTCCCAAAGCGAGGCAGAGTGTTCGCTTGGCCGCTCCCGTCGAGCGTGCGCTGGTGCTCCTTTCAGCGGAGCTTGTCAGCGGAGCTTGCGGCGCAGGTGAGTGAGCACGTCCATGCGCGTAATCAGGCCAAAAAAGCGCGATTCGGAGAGCACGATCACGACCAACCCGCGGTCGAGCAGCGGCATGAGCGATTCGATCGAGGCACTCGCGTCCACCGTCATGAGATTCGAGCTCATGATCTTGCGAACGGGTTCGCGGAAGTGCGTGGGGTCGTCGTGCACCGACAGCAACAGATCGGACTCGTCCAGCAGCCCGACGATGTTGCTGCCTTCGAGCACGGGCACCTGCGACACGTCGGCCAGCTTCATGCGTTGGTAGGCGATGAGCAGCGTTTCGTCCGGCGTTACCGAAACCACGGCGCCGTCGTCCGCGCGACGCGACACCAAGTCGCGCAGATCACCGAAGCCACGGCTGCGCAAGAAGCCTTGCTCGCGCATCCAGAGGTCATTGAACATCTTCGACAGGTACTTGTTTCCGCTGTCGCAAATGAACGTCACCACTCGTTTCGGTGACGTTTGCTCACGACAGTAGCGCAACGCGGCAGCTACCAGCAGCCCTGACGAAGAACCCGCCAGAATCCCTTCCTTCACGAGCAGGGTGCGCGCCGTCGTGAGGCTCTCCTCGTCAGAGATGGTGTACGCCTTCTTGACGCGGCTGAGATCGCAAATCGAAGGCACGAAGTCTTCTCCGACACCTTCCACCAACCAGCTCCCAGCTTGGCCCACGTTGCCGGTCTTCACGTAGTCGGCAAGCACCGAACCTTCAGGATCCCCCAGAATGATTTCGACGCTGGGTGCAACGCGCGCAAAAAAGCGCGACAGCCCACTGATGGTTCCGCCCGACCCCACGCCACAGACCACCGCGTCCAAGCGTTCGCCAGTTTGTCGCCAGATCTCCGGCGCTGTCGTGCGCTCGTGAGCTTCTACGTTGGCGGGGTTTTCGAACTGGTTGATGTAATACGCGCCGAGTTCTCGAGCCAGGCTCGCTGCCATATCTTGATAGTAAGCCGGGTGACCTTTCGGTACGTCCGAGCGCGTGATGCGAACCTCCGCGCCCATCGCACGCAGATGCGAAATCTTCTCGCGGCTCATCTTGTCGGGAATCACGAGTAGCAGGCGATACCCTTTGCGCAGCGCTACGAACGCCAGACCGAGACCAGTGTTCCCCGCCGTCGCTTCGATCAGGGTTGCGCCAGGCTGCAGTTTGCCGGAGCGCTCCGCCGCTTCAATCATGCTGAGCGCGATGCGATCTTTGATTGAGCCGCCGGGATTTTGATTTTCGAGCTTCACGAACAGCTCGCACTGGCCCGTGTCGAGCCGCTCGAGCTTCACCAGCGGGGTATTCCCGATCAGCGATAACAGGCTCGTGTTCGTGTCCGTCATGAGCGCACCTCGCGAGCACGACCGAGCGCGTGCTTCAGATCTCGCCACAGGTCTTCGACGTGTTCGAGCCCAACCGAGAGCCGCACCAGACCATCGGCAATTCCCGACGCCCGGCGGATTTCGGCTGGAATCGAGGCGTGCGTCATGATGGCCGGGTGCTCTGCCAGCGACTCTACGCCGCCCAGGCTTTCCGCCAGTGCGAAGTACTCGAGGCTCTTCAAAAACTCGCTCGCCGCGGGCACGCCACCTTCGATCTCCAGCGTGATGATGCCACCGCCGCCGCGCATCTGTCGGCGCGCCAGCTCGTGCTGCGGGTGACTCGCGAGCCCTGGATAGTGCACACGCAGCACACCCGGCTGCGCTTCGAGCCGCTGCGCGAGCTCGCTGGCGCTCTCGACGTGACGCTGCATGCGCAACGGCAATGTCTTGATCCCGCGCAACACCAAGTAACAGTCCATTGGGCTCGGGACCGCGCCGATCGCGTTCTGCAAGAACTTCAACTTTTGCGCCAGCGCCTCGTCTGAAGTCAGCAGCGCGCCGCCCACCACGTCCGAATGACCGTTTACGTATTTGGTCGTCGAGTGCAACACCACGTCCGCACCGAGCGCCAGCGGATTCTGCAAAATGGGTGACGCGAAAGTGTTATCCACCACCAGCCGCAAGTTGCGGGCGCGTGTCACACTCGACACCGCTTCGATGTCCGCCAACCGCAACATCGGATTCGTCGGCGTCTCCAGCCAGACCAACTTGGTATTCGGACGCACGGCCTCCGAAAGCTTGTGTGTGTCACGCAGGTCCACGAAACTCGTGGCAATTCCCAGCGGCTCCAGCAAGCGAGCGAACAAGCGATAAGTGCCGCCGTACACGTCGTCGCCGCACACCACATGATCCGACGGCGCCAGCGTGTGCAACAACGTCGTTGCCGCCGCACAGCCACTCGCAAACGCAAACCCGAAGCGAGCGCCCTCCAGCGCTGCCAAACAATCCTCCAAACTCTCGCGCGTTGGATTCCCACTGCGCGAGTAATCGAAACGCAGCGGCCTCCCGGGCTCCGGCTGTGCAAACGTGCTCGACAACACAATCGGCGGCATCACCGCGCCGTAGACCGGGTCTGGCGCCTGCCCGGCGTGAATCGCCAACGTCTCGATGCGTGGCGCCCCTGAGTCCGCTTCCTCGTGCGAGTCCTGCCGAGACGTCATCCTCAAAGCGTTCTCTTTCATCTCCACTCGGTCAAGCGTGTTCATCCGCACGCCTGGCGAGATGCCTCCAACGTCGACCCTTCGTGCTCGCCACAGCCCCCGCCGAAACTAGCCGCTACCAACTTTGCGCAGCAACCATGCTCGGGCGCGCGGCCAGGAGCTCTCGTGAGTGAGTGTGGGTTCACTCAGCGCAACCACGTCGCCGCCCAAGCGTGGAGTGCCCCGCGGACGAGGCGTGCGACGATAGCGCGCGGGGAGTGTGAATTGGGCGCGCGGGGAGTGCGAGGAGTGATGCGCGCGCGGGAGTGTGAATTGGGCGCGGGGGGAGTGCGTGGAGTGATAGCGCGCGGGGAGTGTGAATTGGGCGCGCGGGGAGTGCGAGGAGTGATGCGCGCGCGGGAGTGTGAATTGGGCGCGGGGGGAGTGCGTGGAGTGATAGCGCGCGGGG
>JBMOMJ010000027.1:0-21688 GCA_049324695.1 Myxococcota bacterium | reverse complement strand
CACAAAGCAGCCGACCTTCTTCCCATTCAAGCCCTGCGCGCCGCTTTGCGAACGACACGACGCGTTCGTGGACCGCCTCCCATCCGACCGCCCCCGAGTTGCCTCGTTGATACACGCCCGCCCGCCGAACATCGCTCACCAACAGTGCCAAACCCATGACAACCTCCACGCGCAATTGCGCATTCAGCGCACCGTAGCTAGAGAACCACCAACTCTCGCGAGTGAACGGACTCTAACATACGAAATTTCGAGCTCCGTATTTGCGCCAGGACGCGCTGTCAGGATGCTTCACACGTTCGAAAATGTTTTCCTCCGCAAACGCATTCATCACTCGACGTCGCGCGAACAAGAGCGGGAGTTCGCGCGCACTCTCGCTTGCGCGTCGCGCACACGGTTACAACCGTCAAGTGAAAAGTGCGGTCCAATCCGGGTACATAGGCGACAAGTCGCGCGAGCCGCTACCAAGCTCATGTGACTGGAGCGATATCGCGCCGCAGATCCGCAGACCGCCCCGAGCGTTCGAAAATGTGATGAATCCTCAGCCCTGGTGGGTACGCTTCGGGAATTCATCAAACAACCAGATTTCCCGACGCTGGTGCTCGGCTGTGACGACGCGGCGGTCGCTCTGCCGAACCGCACATTGCTTTCCTTCAGTCAGGAAGACGAAGATCACTACTTCCTACTCTTCCCGAACGCGTGTCCCAGCGCCGGCGAGTACATGGACGCCATCGCGCAAGCGCTCGCCACGCAGCTCGAAACCCTCAACGCCGAGCTCGTGCGACGCCAAGTCGAGCCGCTCCCGAATTGGCCGCTCGAAGTGCAAGATTCCCGGTGCCCCCCCGCGCGTCGCCTCCAAGCCGCCATCGAGCATTGCGGACAGCACCTGCCAGGCCCGGACGAAATCGTGTGGGGCCTCCTGCCGACGGAAATCAAGGATCCGCAAGGCTTCAAAGCCATGGTGACCCCGCTGCTGGCGCCGGAAGCCGTGCCACCGTGGATGGATCGTCACCGCTTCATCGTGCGCGACCCACTGCCGACCGCGCTGATCATTCCCGAGCTTTACCAAGCCAAGAACGACCGCGTGCTGGTGATGGAGCTCGACTTCAGCAACGAGACCGCCGAGCGCGAGTTGCACGCCACGGCGCTCGACAAATCCCTGTCTCACGACGACCGCGTGTTCGCCTTCTTCCAATTGGCAGCCATCGACTTCGCCTACAAGCGCTACGCCGAAGCGCTGGAGAAGTACGGCGCCTGCTACAACTACTACGACGCCAAAGGCGTCAAACCGCTCGCATCCCTGTGCCTGAAGGGTGCGGGCGACACCATGGCCTACGCGGGCCAGCCACTCGAGGCACTCAAGTTCTTCCAGCGCTCCATCGCCCTCTCGCTGCAAGACGCCAACCTCACCACCCTCCAGCAGGGCCTCCACAGCGCCGGCACCACGTCACTCGACCTCGGCAAAAACGAAGAAGCCGAAGGCTACTTCAAACACTCGAGCGACGTCTCCGGCAAGCTCTGCAACCCATGGACCAAGTGCGACGCCCTCGAAAAACAAGGCGAAGCCCAATGGCGCCTCGGCAAAGTCGCTGAAGCTCAAGAGACCTGGGTCACCGGCAAAGACCTCGCAAAACAATTCGCCGACGTCGACCACGTCAACTCCATGCTCGACCGCCTGATCGCGATGTACCGCATCTGCAACAGGCCACGCGAAGCCGCCGCCTACGAACAAGAGCAGGCAGAGTTCGCGGCTGAGATCGCGAGAGCCGCAGGACCCGCAGCAGCGCCCGGAACCAACGGCTCATCGGGAGCGTCGCATGGTGTATAACCCCGGGTCCGGCTACGGAGGTTCAGGCGGCGGTGCGGCTGGCGGCGGAGCTGGTTCTGGCGGAGCTTCCGGCGGCGGCGCAGGAGCCGGTGGTGGCGCGGGCGCTGGCGGCGGAGCAGGCGGCGGTGGTGGCGCGGGCGGCGGCTCGAGCGGTGGTCGCTGCGGCGATCTCGGCTTGGCCGTCAGCTGCGGCAGCCTCGCGCCCGCCTTCGACGTCTTCCTCGGCTCCAGCAACACCTTCATCGCAGGCAACCGTGCCGCGCGCATGACCGACATGACGCGCCACTGCAACCCCGCCAGCGCTGCACTCGCCGTCAGCCGCGGCGCCGCCCTATTCAGCGCAGCCGTCGGCGCAGTCGGCGTCATCGCAGACGCCGTCGGAGGCGGCCCCGTCATGGGCGCCGTTGCTCAAATCGCAGCCGACCTCGCCGCCGCCGCAATGAGCGCGCTGCTCGGAAAAGATCCCGGCATCCCGCCAGCGATGGGCGCTCTGATGATGGGCGCGCCCAACGTTCTCATTGGTGGTTTCCCTTGCCCCAACCTGCCCAATCCACTCGATGCGCTGATGCATGGGTTGAAGTGCTTGGGGAAGGCGATCGCGAAGAGCAAGGGGTTTGGGAAGCTGCTGAATAAGATCGGTCGCTGCAACGATCCCAATGAGCCAGTCAGTACCTTCAGCGGTGAGGTGTACAACGACTACGAGGACTATCGAGCAAGCGACAGCCCACTGATCTGGCTGCGCCACTATCGTAGCGGATGGAACGCGCAAGACGGTCCGCTGGGCTATGGCCATCGTCACTTCTTTCAGCGCACGCTAACTATCTTCCGTAAGCGAGCGATCTACGAAACTCACGACAACGAGGTCGCGGTTACAGTTTTAACTGGGAATACGACTCGAAGTCAGGGCGCTGCATCAAGTCGTTCGGCGACGACGGGTTGCTTGCCGGCGAGGCCGTGTATCAAGGCACCGAGTCCACTTTTACGGATCCCACAGGGGGGAACTGGCGCTACAAGCACTATCCGGACGGCTCGATCTCGCATGTGCTCGATCCGCTTGGCGGCCTCACCCAGTACGTTAAGGACGACGGCGGGCGCATCACACTTCAGATAGAGCCTGACGGCCAAGAGTACGTACCCAACCAATCCTGCGGTGGAAGTCGACCTGCGCGGCCTGAGCGCGCTTGGACACAAGAAAGGGGGGAAGCCCGGCGGGCGCGGGAAAGGCAACACGAACAAGAAGCCGAAGAAGGGCGCCAAGCCCAAAGCCAAGAAACCGTCGGTCAAATTGCGTGGGGTCACGAAAGCCGAGCGACGTCTCGCGGCCAGCCCCGGGAACACGCCAGCGCAGCGGCGCGCTCGCAAGAAGGTTGTGAGTGCGTTCCTCTCACAGCACGGCCAGGAATTCGATCCAAAGACGAAGAGCTACAAGCCGCCAACGAAAAAGCAAGTGCGCGACCAGCTGCGCGGCCATGACATGTCAAAGCCAGTCAAGGTCGGCCCTCCTCCGCCGGCACCGTCTCCGCAACATCAATGGCAGCGCAAGAACGGTTTTCAGGGCTCGTACTACGGAGATAAAAGCACTACGCCTTCCGAGCTCGGAATCTCGCCGTACAGTCGAGGCAAGGACGGTCGCTACGAATCCAAACAGCAAAAACCATACGCGGTCGATCCCAAGACGCCATACCTAGAAAGTACCTCCGCACCGGTGAACGATACGTGGTCCGTCAAAGGCCAACCTGTTCCTGCAAAGGGCGGCGGCATTCAGCGTGTCATTCCCGATCGATCAGCGGCGCAACCAATCTGAGTGTTTCATGGCAGGCATATTTGGTGACGAAATCAACAACCGCAGAGAATTCTTCGAGCAGCTCGATCTCGCAGAGCGCACTTGCCTCGACCTCGTCCGGCGCCATCCGAATGAAGATGCCTTACTTGCCGTCCAGGCTCAGCTCGCGGCCGTTCATTTCTGGACTGCGCATGGGCGCACGCCCAGAGTCGCAGAGCGGAAGAGTCTCGATATGGCTCTCAGGATGTTCCGTGAATACGAGATGACCGAGGACGTGGAGATCGCAGAATTTCGAGGCATTGTTTCGGGCATCCACAGCTACGTCGAATTTTGGCCGACAGACGCGATCGCGAGCGATCCGAAAAACGACCAGTATTTGTAGCGCCCGGTCCTTACTCGAGATGCACGACTTTTGCGTCGTAGCTCTAAGCAAGCAGGAGCTTCAGACGAGCCAACTCTCGTTTGAATGCGGCGCCAAGTCTGGTGTCTACCCGCTCTAACGCGCGGCAGATCTGTCGGGCCTGCCGCCGTAGCACTGGGTCTTGCGATGCGACGAGTACGCATAGTCTGGCGAGTTGAAGCTCGGCCACCTCGCGCATTGCCGATAGCCCTTCCGCACCGCTGGTGGCGAAGCTGGCGATTTCGCGCTGCCATTCTTCGGCTTTGGCAAGATGACGCGCGCACTCGTCCGCAACACTTCGTTCGATTCCTGCTCGAGCCGCGGAACGTACCGCCGTGAGTAACGGGCCGGATTTCGCTTTGATTAGCGAACGAGCCCATTCCTCTTCGAGCTCGCGCAACCCGAATAACGCGCGCGGATCCTTCGCGAGCTGAGCACGCAGTTCGGTTTCTTCGCCACTGAAGTTACGTTTGGCTTGAGCCATGCTCGGTCAACAGACTCGTGTTTTCTCTCGTCCGCATTGTTACTACGCGCATGTTACCGTTCGGAATCGGTAGAGTTGATGAGGAGAGCGGGGACTCCCGGGGGGACAGCACTAAGTTCAGTGATGCCATGGTGGAATTTGCCAATCGCCAGCCTGATGGAGCCAGGTTCCGAGGCGATCGCCAGCCTCATGGAGCCACCCGATGGCCGGGCTGATCGACTGCGCACGGCCAAAGCGAGCTGAAAACCGCGCGACTCTCGTTGGCTAGGCCGTGCTATCCGGCGGCCGCTCAACGAATTTTCCGCTGCTCGGCGAGCTCTTGCGCGTCGGTCTCGGCTGCCCTTGGGGATGCGGTTGCAGCCTCGTCATTCTCGCCGGCTTGGGCATTTGCGGCTACCTCGGTGCGCGCCAGTGGATCGACCGGCGCGGGCGCGAGCATGGTTTGGGAGTTGGGATCCACGCTGACTTGCGCGGATTTTTCGGGCGTAGCGGTGACGTCGCGATCCTCCGGGCGCCTTCGGAGGAGTGCCACGATGCCCGCCAAGGAGAGCAGCGCGATGGTGCCCGCCGCGATTTGGCGAGCACGTTCGTCGCTGCGTTTCGGTTTTCCGTGACGGAGCTCGGAGAGCAAGGTCTCCGCGCGCTTGTTGTTGCGATTGAGGTCGAGGGCGCGTTCGAGCAGCGTTACGTCGGCGACGTTATTGCGCACGCTTTCGATCGCGCGCAGCGTGAGGAGTTGGCTTTCGATGTTGTTTCCGTCAGGGCCAGCGTCGGTGAGTCGAGCGGCGCGCAGCAACGCAACTTCGGCTTCGGCGGGGTGGTCGTCGAAAGCGCGTTCGGCGTATTCCAAGTAGCCCGCCACGATTTCGCGGCGCGGTTCGAAGCGTGGGTCGCGCGCCATTACTTCGTCGAAGGCTTTGCGCATTGCTTCGTAGTCGCCTTTGGCTCGTGCGGTGCGCCCTTGGGCATACGCTTCGGCGACGATGGCTGAACGCGCGCGATCGAACTCGGCGAAGAGTTCGCGCGCGGTGCGTTCCCAGGACCAATCGCGCGGCGGCTTCTTACCGACGATGGTCTCGTAGGTATCCTTGAGTTGCCACATGGCGACTTCGCCGAACAATGCGATGCTCTGGCGCGCGGCTTCGCGCACGACGCCGCGCTCGCTGTTGGCGAACGAAACCACGATGCGTGTGGCATCCGGATCGCGCGTGCGTCCGTAGGCGCGCAGCACGTCGGCGAGCACTTGAGGATCGGTGACACGCACTGCCTCACCGGGCACGGCGCGACCCAACATGTCGAGTTGGCGCGATGCCCAGCGCGCGATTTTCTCCGCGGGATGCCGTCGCGCTTCGAGCAGCGCCGGGACGGCTTTGTCGCCGAGGCGAGTGAGCTCGCGCTGCGTAGCGATGCGCAAGAATTCGCCGAAGCGCGCGTACACGTTGATCAGCGTGCGCACGGCTTCCACACTCCCGGCCGCCGACAACATGCGGCTGATGCCGATGACAGCGACCAAATCTTGGTACGGCTTTTTGCCGGGACGCGCTTGCTTGACCAGCATCGTCAAGTAGTCCGGGCTCGCGCCGCCGCTTCCGCGCGCTTCGTCGGACTCGGAGCGGTCGAGTTCGCGTGACTCCTTGCGAAGCTCCCCGAACAGGCGCTTCATCGCTTCCTTGTCGGCGCGATCGGCGATTGAATCGAGCCGGAAAGCGAGCGCCGGCACCAGCCGCGCATCGACTTCCAACAGCTCGCGCGCGGCGCTGTCGCGCTCGCTTGCGTCTTCCGATGCCAGAGCCGCCAAACGGGCATCGAGTTCGCTGAGATCTTTGGGCTCTGGTTTTGGTAGCTCTAGACGCGGAGCGGCGGGCAGGACCGGCAGCTCGCCCGGTGGTGGCGTCGTGACGGCAGCGCTGGCCGCGGACGGAGCAGGCGGCGCTGCAAATGTGGGGCTGCTGAGAGCGAGCGCCGCGAGCAGTAGCTTTGGCCAAGTGGCCGCACGGCGCTTCTCGTGGTGATGGAATTGCGCCATGGAACGTATGAGCAGCGCGTTAATCGATGATGCGAAAGTCCGGGAACTCCCCGGTATAGCTTCGCCAGCGCGTCTCGACTCGGTCCACGCGAGCGGCGCTGGGGCCCTTTTGCGCCCAACCGTACAACTCGCGGATCGATACTTCTTCACCCTCGGCCACGATTTCTACGGAGCCGTCCGGGCGATTCTTGACCCAGCCAGTTAGTCCCAAGCGGCGCGCTTCGCGCTGCGTCGATGCGCGAAAGTACACGCCTTGTACGCGTCCGCGTACGAAAAGCTGAACTTGCTTGAGCGCCATCGCCCGGCCGTTTTAGCGGGCACGTCGCGCGGAGGCAACCACGCTGGCAGCGGCACGCGAGCGCGGCGGGGTAGCTGCGGACCCGGAGTCGGACGGTCTTCGCGCTCCGGCCACTTGGCCTTGGCGACGTTCCGCGCCCAAGTGCGCGAGAGTCATCGAAGATGAGCAACACGCGCAGCACTGCGAAGTGACAATGCGTGCCGAGCGTGGATCCACGTGGGGGTTTTATGTTGGGATATTGCAGTGAGCAGCGAGCCGAAGTCCCTGCGCAAGGCCGGCGAGCCGCGCGACAGCGAGCTCCTCGAGGCGTTACGCCGTGAGGAGCGCGTCTCGGCTGCGCTACGCGAGGTCGGCATCGCGCTGGGCAGCACGCTCGACCTCGATGACTTGTTAGAGCTCATTCTGGAGAAGCTCACGCTGCTGGTCGATGCCGATCGCGCGACGCTGTATCTCCTCGACGAGAGCAAACGCGAACTCGTGAGCCGGCTGGTGGTCGGTGGCGAGGTGCGTTCGGTGCGAATGAAAGTCGGGCACGGCCTCGCGGGCGCGGTGGCAGCCACGGGCAAGCCGATTCGTGTGCGCGACGCGAGTCGCGACCCGCGCTTCGAGCGCGACTGGGACCTTTTGATTGGCTACCGCACCACCAGCATGCTGGCCGCGCCGCTGAAGAATCATCTCGGCCGCACCATCGGCGTGATTCAGGTCTTGAACAAGACCACCGGTGACGAGTTTACCGACGCTGACGAAGCCATCCTGACTGCCTTGAGCACGCAAGCGGCGGTGGCGATCGACAACTCGCGTTTGTTCCTGTCGCTGATTCAGAAGAACAAGCAGCTCTCCGATACGACCGATCAACTCGAGCGACGCCTGCGCGACTTGTCGCTGCTGTTCGAGCTCGAGCGCGCCACCGCGCGCGCCACATCGTTCGACGAGCTGGTGCGTGCGGCGCTCGATCGCATCACGTCCGCTTGTGATGCGCGCGCCGCGGCGCTCTCGCTGGCCACTGAAGAGACGGGCGACCTGGTCGCCTATCTGATCGATCGCGAGCACCATAACGAGCTTCTGCGCATCGGCGTCAAATCGGGTGAAGGCGCGTTGGGTCACGTGATGACCAGCGGAACGGAGCTGTTGCTCACTGCCGCCGGCGACGACAAACGTTTGAGCCCGCGCGTGGAGGGCCGCTTCAGTTTCCGCGTGGAGTCGCTTTTGGCCGCGCCGCTCGATGGCGAGGCCGAGCCGATCGGCGCGATTGCTCTGTACAACCCGGAGGGCGCTCGTCCTTTCGACGCCGAAGATCAGGCCATGTTGCGCTTGGTGGCGGCCAACGTATCGACTGCCGTGCGCCTGTTCACTTCGAACGCCGCGCGCGAACGCGAAGAGCGCCTCACCTCAATCGGGCGCTTGTTGTCGCAAGTGATTCACGACTTCAAATCGCCGATGACGGTGATCAGCGGCTGTGTGCAGCTCATGGCTGAGACTGACGATCGCGCCAAGCGCCAGGCCTACTCCGAAGAGATCCTCAAGCAGTTCGATGTGCTCGGCGCCATGCAGCGCGAAGTGCTCGAGTTCGCCCGCGGCGAGCGCAGCACCTTCGTGCGCCGCGTGTACATGCGTAAGTTCATGGGCGATCTGGCCAAGCAGATCAGTTTGGAGATCGAAGGCAAGCCCATCGAGCTCGAAGTGGACGTCGACTCGAAGTTGGTGGCGCGCTTCGACGAAGGGCGCGTGGCGCGTGCGATTCACAACTTGGCTCGCAACGCCATCGAAGCGATGGGCGATGACGGCGGGCGACTCTCGATTAGCGCGCGCATCGAGCGGGGCAACCTTACGATTCGCGTGGCCGATACGGGGCCTGGCGTGCCCAAAGAGATCGAGGGGCGGCTGTTCGAGTCGTTCGTCACGGCGGGCAAAAAAGACGGCACGGGTCTCGGTCTAGCCATCGTGAAGAAGATTGCCGAGGAGCACGGTGGCAGCGTCAGCGTGCGCTCGTCGCCGCGCGGCGCAACGTTCGTTTTGAGCTTGCCGCAGGTGAGCGAGCGGCCGCCGTCCGAGCGTCCGAAGCGATCTAGTCGCCCGCCGGGGCGCGCGCAGTCCTCGAAGCCCGAATGAACTCACCGCATCGCCTCAGCGTGCTGCAACACCGGGATCCCGAGCTCGAAACCTGTGCGTATTGTCCCAAGTTGTGCCGTGCCGCGTGTCCGGTCGCCGATGTCGAGGCGAGCGATACGCTGACACCTTGGGGGCAGATGCGCGCTGTGTTCGACATGGCGCGCGGCGCGATCGAGCCGAGCCCCGAGTTTGCGGCGCTGAGCTACGCGTGCACCTCCTGCCGCAACTGCCGCGAGAGCTGCGATCATCGGAACCCGGTGCCTGAGACGTTGTTCGAGGCGCGCGCTCTGCATTTACAGCGCGGCCACGCGCCGCTCGCGGTGCAACGCTTTCACGCGCGCTTTGCCGCGCGTCTCGAGAGCGTGCGCACCAAGCTCGACGAGCTGCGCCGGGTGCACGCCCACGACGATCGCGCGGGCACGGCCTTGCTGGCTGGCTGTGACTACACTCTGCACCTCGATGCCGAGCTCGACGACGGCGTGCGGGCAGCGCGCGCTCTGTTTGGGCCGCTGCGTCTGATCTCCGGTTGCTGCGGCATGCCGCTCGACGCTGCGGGTGATCCCGAGGGCGCTCGCGCGTTGCGCGCGGAAGTTGCTCGCGAGGTCAAAGGCGCACGCCGGGTAGTTGCGCTGGACGCTGGCTGTGCCTTCGCCTTGAGCTCGCTGGGTGCCGTGCCTTTTGCGCGTGCCGCGGAAGACGTCTTGGCCGCCGCGCCGGCAAGACCGCCGAGCGGGCGGCGCGGCACGCTGCGTTATCACGACCCTTGCTTTCTCGCGCGTGGCATCGGTGAGACCAGCGCTCCGCGAGCACTGATCGAGCGGGTCACGGGGGCCGCTCCGGCCGAGTTCTCTCGGCGCGGCAACCGCACGCGCTGTTCGGGTGGCGGAGCGCTCTTGCCCATCGCGCGCCCGGAGACGCGAGCCCGCATCGCGGCGGATCGAGTGCACGAGCACGAACGGCTGGGTGGTGGTACCATCGTCACCGCATGCGCGGCGTCGCTGAGAAGCCTGCGAGCGGCAGGCGCGAGCGTCGTCGATCTGATGACGATCGTTCGCGAGCTCAGCCGTCCGTAAACGATACCGTTGCTTCGGGCGCGGTGCGGCGCAGCGTCGTCACGCGCGTGTTGTGGTCGTACGCGTTCGTGGTGCTGGCGTTTTCGTTGGTGGCGGGCTGGAGCGCGTTGGGTTTGCGCCGCGCGGCCGAGGAGGCGGCCTTGATGCGCGGCGGCTATTACCCATTGGCGCTGGTCGTGCGCGACTTGGCTGCCAAGCAAGACATCTACAACTCGCAGCTCAATCACATTACGTCGGCGCGCAACCCGGCCGATCTCAAGGTGTGGTTCGACTTCGCACTCAAGGTGGGGCGGCCGAAAATGTTCGGCCAAGTGCGCGCTGCCATCGCGCGCGCCTTTCTCACCTCCGAGGACGCTGCCACACGGGGCCTGGGTGAGCAGCTGTTGCAGCAAGTATCCGCCATAGATCGCGTGTTGGCCGGCGACGCCGAACGCCTGGCGCGCTTGTTCGAGGCGCTGGAGCGACGCGACGATCAAGCGGCGGAACGGCTGCGCGATGAGCTCGTCACGCGCGGCTCGCAGGGCTCGATGCAGCTCGCTCGCTTGGAAGAGCGCGTCGAGCGAGAGATCGATCGCCTGCTCGATCAAGCGCGCGGCCGCGAGTATCTAGCTATTCGGCTCTTGATTGGTCTGTCCGGCGTCAGTTTGTTGGTGGGGTTTGCCATGGCTCTCTATGCGCGGCGCGTGTTGAGCCCTCTCGCGGCGGTGACCGAGCGGGCCAAGGCGGTGGCGCACGGTGATCTCGAGCCCAGGCCACCGATCGTGTCCGGTGACGAAATCGGTGAGCTCTCGCTGACGTTCGAGAGCATGGTGAGCGCCATCGCGATCGCCAACGAGAAACTGGTCGCCAACGAGCGGCTCGCGGCCGTCGGCAAGATGGCGGCGCACGTAACACACGAGATCAGAAATCCGCTCTCCTCGATCGCCCTGAATCTGGAGCTGTTGGAGGAAGAGCTCTCGTCGGGGCCGGGCGAGGCGCGCGCGCTGGTGCGTGCGATTGGCAGCGAGGTCGATCGCTTGAATTTACTGAGCCAACAATACTTGTCGTTCGCCCGGCAGAAGTCGAGCAACTTGGTCGAGGAAGATTTGGCGCAAGTCGTGCGCGAAGCCGCCGAGTTCGTGCGGCGCGAGCTTTTGCAAACCAACGTCGTACTCGAGCTCGTCATCGACGACGGGCTGGGCCCGGTGCCGATCGACGAGGGCCAAATAAAACAAGTCCTCTTCAATCTGCTGAGGAACGCGCGCGACGCCATGCCACAAGGCGGCCGCGTGCGAGTCAGCGTGCGACCACTCGGCGAGAAAGCAGAGATCTGTGTGGAAGACGAAGGGCACGGTCTCGACGCCGACGCGCGTGCTCGTTTGTTCGAACCGTTCTTCACCACCAAGCGGCACGGCACCGGCTTGGGCCTGCCCATCACACGACAAATCGTGGAAGCTCACGGCGGCAGCATCGAGTTTTCGGACCGAGCGCCGCAGGGCACACGCGTCACCTTGTTGCTGCCACGCGCGGCGTCCGGTGAACGACCTCGCACACCCGACGCGCCGCGGGCGCATTCGAAATCTGCTTCCACCGCATCCGGACCGAGTTGAATCGCCTGCTCGTTGTGCGCAATTTACGCGCACGGCGCGATATAGTCGCGCGCATGGCCCCGCTCCTGTCGCTCGTTCTGGCTACTCAAAATGAAGGCAAGCTGAGTGAGCTTCGGCTCCTCTTGGCAGACTTGCCCGTGCAGGTCTTGAGCGTGCGCGACGCGCTCGGTGCGAGCCTCGATGTGGTGGAAGACGGGGACACGTTTCGCGACAACGCCATCATCAAGGCGCGTGCTGTGTGCCGCGCGACGCACATGGTTTCACTGGCGGACGACAGCGGGCTCGAAGTCGACGCGCTGGAGGGGCGCCCTGGCGTGCGCTCGGCTCGCTACGCACACGACCGCGCGACGGACGCCGAGAACAACGAGAAGCTCTTGCGCGAGCTCGAGCACGTTCCCGACGCGCAGCGCACGGCGCGTTTTCGTTGCGTGCTGGCTTTGGTTTCGCCCTTCAGTGACACGCCGAGCAGCGTCGACGGCGTGTGTGAAGGCCGCATTGCGCGCGCGCCGCGCGGCGATGGAGGCTTCGGCTACGATCCGCTGTTCATTGTCGACGAAGCATCGGGTCGCACCATGGCCGAGCTCAGCGACGACGAAAAGAATCGAATCAGCCATCGCGGCCGCGCCATGCGTGCCCTGCGACCGCTTTTGATTCAGCTCATCAATCGCATGCTCGATGAAGCCGAATCCGTGATTTAGCCCTCGTGGTGGCGCCTAATCCACGCCGAACACATCGAAGTGACCGCCGAGGTGCAGCTCGAACCAGCCGTGGTTGTCCGGGCTGCCGTATTGACCAATGAGGTCGGTCGTCTTGCCGTTCGAATCGACGAACCGCACTTCGCCGAAACCGCCCACTCCAAAGCTTGCCATCGGCGAAAGGGAGAACGTCGGGCTCAAGCGAATGTCAGCGCCGATCGAGAAGCGCGCTTCTGGAAACGCGTGCGTAGCTTCGATGGCGCTGTCGTCTTCCCATTCCATGCGGGCGCGGCGAACACCAATTGCGAGCTCGGTGAGAAAACCGATGCTGTCGGCGTTCGACGTCGCGCGTACGCCGGCACCCCAGAAATCGGTGCTACCACCGCGCTGCTCGCCGTGCGTCGCCAGTAGCGATCTGTCGCCGCCCGCACTGAGCGCCGCGCGCTCCCAAAACGCGAACACGGTGTAGTTGCGACCGACGCGTGCACCCAAGTCGAGCTCGAACAGCGGACCCGAGCGCGCATAGCTGCGAAGGTCCATGCGTTGGCGCGAGACGAAGCCGCTATCGAGCAGCACACCATCTGCGTACAGGCTGCCGAACGGTATGAACCAACCCAGCCGTGCGCCGAACCACAACGCACTGCGCGGCGCGATATGGCGCGGCACCGGGGGAGGGGGCGGCTCCGTTACGAAGATGGGCGGGCCGGGTGCGGGCGGCTCTGCGATCCCGGGATCGCCCGGCGCCGGCGGTTCCACGATTTCATCTTCGGAACTTGGCGGGGGCGAGGGGGCTTGCGACGGAGGGGGCGGTACCGCGGGTGGCTCATCGGGGATCGCGGGCGCGGGTGCCGCCGATTTCGGCGCCGCGGTGTTTGCGGCGGGAGGCGCAGCCGGCGCAGCCGGCGCAGCCGGCGCTGCGGGTTGCGCCGCTGCCACGCTGCTGACTGCAAGCGCCACGAATGCCCATGAAATCGCGCGGTTCATGCGAGCGAACCATAGCAAACTGACAACGGCCCCGGGACCGCGGCGGTGCGCAGGGTCGTCGCATTGACCGAGTGCCGTTTCGCGTGCTAATTCCGCGCCGCCCCCGCGAGGAATGTGCAGCAGAACTGGAAAGCTCTTGGCGGCCCGGGCACGCTCGGAATTGAGATCGTGCTCTCGGTGGCTGTAGGGCTGCTCGGGGGCAGCTGGCTCGACAAAAAGTTCGGCACTGCGCCCTGGCTCACTCTCATTGGCCTCGCATACGGTCTTGCCGCCGCGGGCCGGGCCATCTATCGCGCGCTGAAGCAAGCCAACCGCGAGCTCGAGAAGATCGAGCAGACCGAACGAGAAGCTCGCGAGAAGTTCGACGATGCAAAGCGACCCCCAGACACCTGAAGACGGCAACATCGCTCCCGCGTTGGGTTCGGTTGCCATTGCGGGTGCGTTGCTCACGATCGCGTCGCCGGCAGTGTTCGGAAGCGCAGAGCTGCTCAGCGTCGGTTTGGGCGCCCTGCTCGCTGTCGCGAATCTGTGGGTGATCTCGAAGGTGGTGAAGAGCTTCCTCGGTGGGAAGGGGCGCACTGCTTGGGGACCCCTCGGCATGCTGAAGCTCGTCGGGCTGTTCGCCGTGGTGGCGCTGCTCGTTAAACAAGGTTTCGCGCACGTGCTCCCGCTCGGCTTCGGCTACGCCGCGCTGCCTCTCGGGATCGTGCTGTCTCAACTCAAGTCCACTTCGCCCGCACGCGGAGAACCCTGAACAATGCCCGAGCATTCAACGTGGCTCACTCTTCTGCTCGCGTACATGCGCGACACGCTCGAACAAAACGCGCACACCCTCGGCGAAAGCGTCGTCGGGGGTCACTCGCCCACCTGGCGTAGTTTCGAGCCGCTGTTCGCGGCGGTGTTCGCAGCGACGATTGTCATTCTGGTGGCCGTGCGCGTGCGCTCGCGCCTCGACCGCGTCGACGAGGCGGTGATTCCGGAAGATCGCCTCACGCTGCGCACGTTCATGGAGACCTTCCTCGCGTACTTCTACGATCTCGCGAAGAGCGTGATGGGTCCCGAGCGCGCCAAGCGCTACTTCCCGCTGATCGGCACGTCTGCCATGTTCGTGTTCTTCTCGAACGTGATGGCACTGATCCCGGGCATGCCGGTCGCGACCAGCCATCTCAACATCACGCTCGGCTGCGCGTTGGTCGTGTTTGTGTTCTTCAACGCCTACGGTCTCGCCTCACAGGGTATGGGTTACATCAAGCATCTGGCCGGCCCGGTTTGGTGGTTGGCTCCGCTGTTGTTTCCGCTCGAGGTCCTCTCGTTGTGCATTCGGCCCGTGACCCTGGCGATTCGTCTCATGGTCAACATGGCGGCGGACCACGTCATGTTGAGTTTGTTCCTCGCCCTGGTAGCGCTGCTGGTGCCGCTACCGGTGATGCTGCTCGGCTGTCTGGTAGTGATCGTTCAGACGCTGGTTTTCACCTTGCTCACCTGCATTTACATCGGGCTTGCAACCGAAGGGCACGACGAGCACGCGCACTGACTTTCCCCGCGAAAGGGATGGCGATCCCTTGGAAAACGCACTAAGAGCGCGGGGCAAAATACTTTCCCCGATATCGGTTGTACCGGTTCGGGGCCTGCCGCGAGGAAGCCAAAGCTCTCCTCACTCGGCCGCTGAAATCAGAAGGAGACCATGACCATGTCCAAGAACAAGCTGGCACTCGCCACCATCGCGATGAGCACGTTGGCCTCTTCCACGGCGTTTGCCCAAGAAGGAGCCGCTGCTGGCGGTGGTTCCGCGAGCGCAGCGGCTGCGCTCGGCGCAGGGCTCGCGATCGGCTTGGCCGTGATCGGTGGCGGCTTGGGTCAGGGCCGCGCAGCTGCGGCAGCGCTCGAAGGCATTAGCCGCAACCCCGGCGCTGCCCCGCGCATCCAGACCCCGATGATTCTCGGTCTGGCTCTGATCGAGTCCCTCGTGCTGTTCGCGTTCCTCATCGCGTTCCAGCTCCAGGGCAAGGTCTGAGCTTTACGGCGTAGTGCGCAGCTCGCCCCTCGCGCGTCGAGTGTGGCGAGCTGCCCCGTCAGTGCACGCGCACCAGCGTGCCCGGGTCGTGAGGGGATGGCAGCGCAGCGCTCCACCCCGGATAGATCCGTGGCGTGGTCCAGTAGAAGAGGCGTTCGGCATCGCTGGGTGAAAGGTTCACGCAACCGTGGCTTTTCACCTCGCCGAAGCGCCGGTGCCAAAACGCGCCGTGTAACCCGTAGCCTCGGTGAAAGTACATCACCCAAGGGACGGCTGCGATCGCGTAGTTTTCACGCGCGCCCGGCTCGTCGACATTGTCCATGTCACTGTCGCGCAGCTTGACCCAGATGCGATACACGCCGGGCGGCGTCGCCGATTCGCTGCCGCGCGCGCCGCGCCCGCTGGAGATCAGCGTCGCAAACAGTGGCGTTTCGCCCTGGTAGGCGACGAGCGTCTGCAAGCTGAGATCGACATCGAGCCAGCGCTCGAGCGGCTTGGCTTCCGCTGGCGGACTCACGCGCATGGGCCGGCGCAAGTCATCGCTGCGCAGCCAGCGATCGTCGGCGACGCGCGCATAGCTGGTCCCACCCTGACGCTTTTCCTCGAGCAAGCTCACGGTGGTGAGCCGCTCGAGCGTGGCGCCGCGCACGCGTTTGCCCGGTGCCGAAAACACGGGCGCTGCTTCGCGAATCACCCAGGCGAGCGCATCACTCCAACCGCTGCCGCGAAAGCTCGGTGGTGCTGCAGGCGCCAAATCACGCAGAGGTACCCAGAAGCCGTGTGAGGTGAGCCCGTAAGCGTCCCCGCCGCTTTGATGCGCCGTGCGCCGCAGCGCAACACCGAAGCCCGGCTGCAGTTGCGTCGCCGGAACGCTCTGCTCGGCGGTCTCGAGCGATTCGTATCCGAACGAGCCATCCTTCGAAACGAAGTGATAGTGATAGGAGAGGCCGTTCGGTGACAGCAGCTCGGGCGCATCGAGCGGATCCGGCCGTTGCTCGGAAGCGATCACTCCATCTTCGCACACGAAGGCTTCCGGCGCGATCGCGAGCCAGCGCCCAGCGCAGCCAACACCGCTCCGCACACCGAACACCGGCAAGCGTGCACCTTGCCGTGCGCTGCCGCGACGCGCGCTCTCGCTCGACGCTGCTAGAAAGATCGGGACCTCGGGGCGTGCCACCTCGACCCCAGCGAACCGTCGCGCACCCACTCCGTTCCCTGCCGCTCCGAGGGACGCCTGAGCACCTGCATTCGCGCCCCAAGTTGTGCCCGCCAGGCAGCAAATTGCAGCCAATATTCCGGTCGCGCGTGGTGAGCGCGGATGCGCCCCGTGGCGGTGCATGCCTCGTGACGCTATACCTTTCGGGGACTCACCGTGATCGCCTTATATCTCGTCGGTATTTTGGGGCTGGCTCTGCTCATGGTGGTTCACGAGACCGGCCACTTGGCTGCAGCGCGAGCGTTCGGGATGCGCGTCATCCGCTTCAGCATCGGCTTCGGGCCGCCGCTGTGGCGCTACCAAGCCAAGGACAGCGAAACCGTCTACCAGGTCGCTCCCATTCCGTTCGTCGCCTACGTGCAGATCGCGGGCATGAACCCTTTCGAAGAGGTCGATCCCGACGATAAGGGTAGCTACGCAAACGCCTCGCTGGTTGCGCGCATCGTCACGATCTTCGCCGGTCCGCTCGCCAACTATCTGTTCGCGTCGGTGTTGTTCTTCGTCGCTTTTTTCTGGGGCGGCGATCAGGTGCCGACCACCACCGTCGAGCTTTTGCCGGACGGGCCAGCCAAATCCGCGCAAATGCACAACGGCGACACGATCGTCGCCATCGACGGCGTCAAGGTCACCGACTGGGATCAGATGCGCAACCTGATCCTCGCGCGGCCCGGTCAGAACGTCAGCATCGACGTGACGCGCGGCAGCGAGAAAAAGACGTTCACGGTCACGCCCGTCATTCGCGAAGGTCGCGCCATGATCGGTGTTGCGCCGGTCTATAAGCAGGTGCCCATCGGTTTGAAAGACGCCGTGGTGCGCTCCATCGAGTGGCCAGCGCTGGTCGTGGCACAGCTCGTTTCCGGCATTGGGCGTCTGGTTACCGGCAAAGAGAAGCCGCAGCTCACTGGGCCTGTCGGCATCGTGAAGGAAGCCAAGCGCGCGGCAGAGCGCAGCTTCACGGAGTACTTCCGTTTGCTGGGCATTCTCAGCGCGTATCTCGGCGGCTTCAATCTGTTGCCCTTCCCCGCACTCGACGGCGCGCGGCTCGGCTTCCTCGGCTACGAAGCGGTCACGCGTCGCAAGCCGAACGCCAAGGTGGAAGCGCAAGTGCACTTCGTTGGCTTGCTGATGCTGCTCGCGCTGATCTTCGTGGTCAGCTCGAAGGAGCTCTTTGGGCACGACGAAGTCGATCCACGCGCTCCTCAGCCCGCGGCGGCGCCGTCCGGCAAGAAGTAGCTCAGGTGCGGGCCGGCCTCAGCGCCAACGCCGGGTGAACGCGATGGCGCACAGCGCCGCCACCCAACCCAAAAACAAAGCCGTCGCGACTTTCTGAACCGCAGGCAGGAGCGCCCACCCCGGCACACCGAGCCAAAACTGGCGCGCGTACTGAACGAAGTTGCTCAGCGCAAGCACCAACGCTGCAGCGCCCAGCCACGTTACGGAGCGCGGCACACGCGGCGACGTGGCGCCAGCGACGATGCACAGCGCAGTAGCGGCGATCCCTGGAGGACCTGCAATCAGCACCAGCCAGCCGTGCAGCATCGGATACTCGTTCGAGGGCAGCAGCGTCACGCCCATCATGCCCAGCATGGCGGTAACGCCGAGCACTTGAATTGCGAGGCCGAGCCCACGCCGGCCGGGTGTGGAGAGCGAAGCGGCGACGCCCCAGAACGGAATCAAACCTGAGCTCAGCACCCACAGCGCGATGGTTGCGAGCCGCGCGCCGCGCCCATTGGGAACACCGTTGATGGCAGGATTTCGAAGCGCGTCACACCAGAAGTTCGCCCAGAAGTCGTAGCCGGCGCTGCGCGCGTCGAAGTGAGTGCCACCGGGATACGCGCCCATCGATGCCCCGATGCAAAACCCGAATGCAACCAAGACCCCGAACACGAGCCAGCAAGCTGCCCGGTGCGGGTTGCCGATGTTGAGCGGGCGCAGAGAGGTCGACACCTGATTCAATCCGCCGAGCTCAAGGAGAAGTACTCGCGTGCCACGCGACTCTTTGGTGAGCGCGTGATTTCCGCCGGGGCGCCGCGTTCGACCAACGTGCCCGCGTCGAGCACCCACAACTCGTCGGCGAGCTCCGTCGCCAAGCGAACATCGTGCGTCACCAGCAACATCGTGAGCTGCTCGGCTGCATCGCCGCGCACCAAGCGCCCCAGCACGTCCGCTACTTCAGCGCGCATCTCGGGGTCGAGTGCGCTGGTCGGCTCGTCCAGCAGGAGCACGCGCACGCCTTGCGACAGCGCGCGCGCCAACGCAACACGCTGTTTCTGCCCGCCAGAGAGCTCACTCGGGCGCGACGCCGCGCGCTCGGCGAGCCCAACGCGTTCGAGCCAAGTAAGGGCAATTTGCTCCGCTTCACTGCGTGGCAGTTTGCGCACTACGCGCGGCGCCAACGTCACGTTGTCGAGTACCGACAGGTGCGGGAACAGCTGGTAGTCCTGAAACAGCATGCCCACGTCGGAGCGCAGCTTATCCAGAGCGCCGCGCGCTGGCCCAGGAAGCAGCTTATGACCAGCCACCTCGATGCTGCCGGCGTCGAAAGTCTCGAGCGCATTCAAGCAGCGCAGCAAAGTGCTCTTGCCAGAACCGGAGCCGCCCACCAGCGCAATCACGCTGCCCGCGCGCACGTCCGCGTCGATCCCCTTGAGCACGCTTCGCGCTTTGTAAGCTTTATGCAAGCCGCGAATGCTGATCATGCGCGAGTCTCCGTTCCAATCGCGAGGCGAAGCGTGCCAGCGGAAAGCTCATTAGGAAATAGAGGCCGGCACACAGGAGCCCGGGGGTGACCCAATTTCGAAGCTCCACCGCAACGATAGTCATACGTTTTGTCAGCTCTACAACCGTGATCACGCTGACCAACGACGAATCCTTCAAGAGCGCCACGAAGTCATTGGTGACAGCGGGTAGTGCATTTTTCAGGGATTGCGGCAGCAGCACGTGGCGCAAAGTCTGCCAGCGCCCGAGCCCGAGCGCGCGGGCGGCTTCGGTTTGCCCGCGCGGCACCGCGAGCAGCGCGCCGCGATGCACCTCGGCTTCGTATGCGGCGTAATTCAACCCCAACCCCAAGATGGCGGCGGTCAGCGGCCCCAGGCGCACGACCTCACTGATGCCAAAGTAAAGCACGTAAAGTTGGAGCAATAGCGGCGTACCGCGGAAGATTTCGACGTAGGCCGCCGTGAGCGCCCGTGCGACGCGCCCACCTTGCACACGCAGCACACCAATCAAGATGCCGAGCGGCGACGCCAGCGCAAATGAGCACACCGAGAGCAGCAAGGTCATCAGCGCGCCCTCGACGAAGAGTTGCAGCTGCGACAGCGTGAGCGGGCGTCGCTCCGGTGCGCTGCTCGCCGGCGGCTGCCTTACGGGCTGCGGCGCTGATGGGCTCAGCTCCTTTTGCAGCTCGCGTTGGCGTGCGTCCCACAGCTTGTAGCGCGCCAAAATGCGCTCGAGCTCGCCGTCGCGCAGCATGCCGTCGAGCGCGTCGTCCACCGCGCGCGTCAGCTGCGCTTGCGAGCGCGTCATCCCGATTACGTAGCGACCCTGCGCCACGTCACCCGGCAAGCAGCGCAACGACGGCCGCACGCACCCGTAACGATCCGCTATCACATGATCGAGCAGGACCGCTTCCGACCGCCCCTTCTCCAAATCGAAGTAGGGCTCCTCCTGCCCCTCGTAGAGCACGACCTCGAGCGGACGCTGCTTGAGTAGATCGTGCGCTACTGTCTGATTCAACGTGCCCACGCGTTTGCCCCGCAACGAATCGAGATCCGTGTAGGGCGCGTCCTTTCGCACCGTCAGCGTCTCACCGTAAACGAAGTAAGCGCGCGACAGGCTGAGCCGCGCGCGCCGCTCCGGCGTGTCTTCGAGCCCATTCAAAATGATATCGAAGTCGTCGCGCTCGAGCCCTGGAATCAAGCTCGACCAATCCGTTTGCGTGAACTTCGCATGCACGCCCAGGCGCCGCGCGAGCGCGTCTGCGATCTCCACCTCGAAGCCCGTCAGCTTGCCGGGCTGAGCTGGGTCCTCGTAAACATACGGCTCTCCACCTTGCAAGTCGCCGCCCCAGCGTAGCTCGCCGTCCTTACGAACCTCCGGCAAGTCCCTACCCCAACTCCGTGAGGGGACGCTGGCGAGCAGCAGAGAAGCCAAAGCCAACCCGACGCGCGCCTTGATCACGACTCCTCTTTAGCGCAAGTCAGCCGACCGCCGCTTCCAAGAAATGAGCCTCTGGTCCGAGTGTCCGACGCAGTCGGCGAGCCGTTGGCGGCGCACTCGTATATGCTCAGCGCGATGCGACGCTTCTGCCCCCTCTGGATCTGGCTTGCGACGACCAGCGTCGCCTGCGCACCCAAAGCCGTAGACCTCGCGGAGGGGCCGCGTGAATACGTCGCCAACGACTACGAAACCGTCCTTCGCCATTGGACGCGCCAAGCCGAGCTCACCAACGTCTCGCAGATGGACAACGTCTTGAACGTAACAGCCACCTACGAATCGTGGGACTTTCGTTGGGCCTACGTCGTGCGTTACGCCGAGGACTATCGCCTCACCGTCGACCAACGCCACGATCTCTTGCAGCGCTCCCTCGCCGAGTCGCGCGACCTTCACACATTTTACCTCGCGCTCTACTCCCAAAAATACAAATGGAACGACCTCACCGCGCGCCAGCCGGCGTGGATCGTGCGCCTGATCGACGATGAAGGCACCGAAACCGCGCCATCATCCATCGACGTCATCAAGCGCCCCGGCGCCATCGAGCTCACCTACTTCCCCTACACCACCCCCTGGCGCAGCGTATTTCGCGTAAGTTTCCCCAAAGTGCGAGCCGACGGGCGACCAACCATCTCCTCCGCCGCGCGCTGGTTTGGCCTTCGCTTCGCCGGTGCGCAAGGCAATGAAGAGCTAGTCTGGGAACTCGCCGGCAGTTAACTGACGCTCGGCGCATCGAAGCCAATCTACGAAACGCCGTTTCCGCGGCATGGATTTGATTTTGGGTGGGCCCCCGCCGCGTGCGCCGCGAGTCATCCCGAGCACACTTCACGCCTGAATTTCCCATCGAACCCGCGTGGGCTGAGGATTCATCACATTTTCGAACGCTCGGGGCGGTCTGCGGATCTGCGGCGCGATATCGCTCCAGTCACATGAGCTTGGTAGCGGCTCGCGCGACTTGTCGCCTATGTACCCGGATTGGA
>JBMOMJ010000026.1:0-22093 GCA_049324695.1 Myxococcota bacterium | reverse complement strand
AAGGATCGAATTGCATACGCAACGACTACCACGCGTATTTTCGACCTCGCAGGCGACGCGCAGCGCGCGCTTCGCGCTACAAATCGTGTGAGAACGCGTTTCGATCATCATTCGCTCGTCTGCGCGGCACCGGAGCGCAGCATTGCCAACTTTCCAACGCTCAGCACTTTGCTGCGCGACCCACTCCAAAATTCCGTCAACCGAATTCCACGCGATGAACGAGATTTCACGTGCTTGCGTGAAGCGCGTAGAAGCGTTGCACAGTCTTCGAGGTACCATGTCGAAATTTTGCGATTGCTCCCGGCGCGACTCGGGAGACAACGTTGCGCGTGGCGCTCCAGGTGCTCACGACGTAGCACTCCGGTCTGGTCTGTTTGAACGATAGGGACGCCAGCCTCCGCGAGATGGACGATTCTCAGCCCACTTTGGCTCGATGCTCTTGCGTAGGGCGCACTTTGGGCTCGATGCTCTCGCGTAGGGCGCATTGGGGCTCGATGCTCTCGCGTAGGGCGCATTGGGGCTCGATGCTCTTGCGTAGGGCGCATTGGGGCTCGATGCTCTTGCGTAGGGCGCATTTTGGCTCGATGCTCTTGCGTAGGGCGCATTTTGGCTCGATGCTCTTGCGTAGGCCGGCGCACAAAGACAGCGCCAATCGCGCAGAGTTCCCGCGTTTTGGCAAAATCCAACC
This sequence comes from Myxococcota bacterium, assembly GCA_049324695.1. Lineage (GTDB taxonomy): Bacteria > Myxococcota_A > Polyangia > Polyangiales > Polyangiaceae > PMG-095. Next base: position 21,405 of record JBMOMJ010000026.1, on the reverse strand, counting down.
AGGGCCAAGCTCGATTCGCGCAACGGGTCTAGATTGACGAGGTCCGATGATTCGTACTCGTCTTTCTCTGGTCTGTTCGCTGGTGCTTGCGGCGTGCAATTCGCGCTCCACAGTTCCCGCGAGCGCTCCGCCGCCAGTTCCTCCAATGCAAGCCTCGGCCGCGACGCCAAGCGCGACGCCGGCACCCGCACCGATGCCAGCGGCGAACAGCGGCGAATCGACGCCGCGTGCATGTGGTGATTTCAATTGTCAGGAGTTTGCGTCGGCCGAGCTGGCCTTCGCGCAGGTGTTGGCGGAAGAGCCACGCATTTTGGCGATTGGAGAAGCGCACGCTCAGAAGGGGAGCGAGGGTGTGGCGTCGACGGCGCGGCGGTTTGGCGAACGGCTTTTGCCGAAGTTGGCCGGGCGCGCGACGGACATTGTGATTGAGTTGTTGTTGGCGAATGGTCGCTGCGGCGCAAAGGTCGAGCAAAAGGTGGCCGAGCAGCAACGTCCGGTGACCCAGAATCAAGCTGCCAGCGATCAGAACGAGTTCGTGGAGCTGGGGCATCGCGCGAAAGCGCAGGGTACGGCGCCGCACGCGCTCACGCCGACGTGCGCGGAGTACACGGCGGTGACGACGGCGGGTGACGACGGCGTGGATCGCATGTTGACGACGGTAGCGGAGGTGAGCGCCCGCACGTTGGAGGCGCTGTTGGTTCAGCGTGCGCCGAATGCGCTGTTGCTCGCCTACGGCGGCGCCCTCCACAATGACGTTTCACCGCGCGCGGGCCGCGAGAAATGGTCGTTCGGCCCACGCCTGCTGGAGCGAACCGCCGGGAGGTACGTCGAGCTCGACTTAATCGTGCCCGAATACGTGAAAGATACTGAGAGTTGGCGCGCGTTCCCTTGGTATTCGGCCTACACCCAGCTAAAAGGAAGTCACGGCGCCTTGCTTTATGTCGTCGCGCCGCACTCCTTCGTGCTGATCTTCCCGAGGTGATGGCCGTGAATGTGAGTTCGCTGAACTGCAAGATTCAAAACTATGCTTGGGGTTCGCGCTCCTTCATCGCGTCGTTGCAGGGGCGAAAAACGCCGAGTGACAAACCCGAGGCGGAACTTTGGATCGGCGCGCATTCGGGCGCACCCGCCGAAGTGGTGGAGGGTGAAGGCAAGCAGCGGCTCGACGAGCTCATTGCGCAGAACCCCAAAGCAGCGCTCGGTGAAGCCGTCGCACAGCGCTACGGCGGTGAACTGCCGTTTTTGCTGAAGGTGCTCGCCGCAGCGCAACCGCTTTCGTTGCAAGCTCATCCGAACAGCGCGCAGGCGGAGGCGGGCTTCGCTGCCGACGAGGCTGCCGCGATTCCGCTGAGCGCGCCTGAACGCAGCTATAAGGATCGGCGTCACAAGCCGGAGCTAATTGTTGCGCTGACACCGTTCGTTGCGTTGAGCGGCTTTCGACCGGTAGAGCGCACGCATCGCTTGTTCAACGAGCTCGGCGTGCCTGCCTTGAGCCAACTCGCAGCTCCTCTCGTGGAGACCACTCCAGAGCGCGGGCTCGAGCAGGTTTTTCGGCACTTGATGACGGCACCCGCTGCGGAACGCGAAGCGCTCGTGAACGCGACCGTGTCGGCGGCCTCACGCGCACGCACTGCTTCACGCGACTTCGCCACCGAGTTTACGTGGGTGGAGCGACTGCACGCCTTGTATCCCGGCGACATCGGCGTGGTCAGCGCGCTGCTCTTGAACCTGATTGAGCTCGAACCCTTCGAAGGGCTGTACCTCCCCGCTGGGAACCTGCACGCGTACTTGGACGGCGCTGGCGTCGAGATCATGGCCGCGTCGGACAACGTACTGCGCGGCGGGCTCACTCCCAAAGCCGTGAACGTCCCGGAGTTGTTGCGTGTACTGCGCTTCGAAGTGTTGGAGGTCGTTCCCCTGCGCCCCCTCAACCAAACCAACGGCGAGCAGCTCTACCGAACTGCGGCCTCCGAGTTTCGCCTTTCGTACTTCCAAGTCAGAAAGCCGCTGCGCATCGAAGATCGTTCAGGGCCAGAGCTCTTGTTGGTGACCGAAGGGCGCGTGCGCGTGCAGGGGCAAAGCAGTGCCCTTTTGCTCGAAGCCGGAGGCACCGCGTTCGTGCCGGCGAGTGAAGGCGCGCTCAGCATCGAAGGCAACGGTCTCCTGTTCCGCGCGCGTGTTGCAGAACCCGGCTAAGTCTCTTCGCCGCTATCTTCCGGCTCGGGGCAACGTTCGCCTGTGTAGCCCTTTTCGCCTTCCGGAACGCGGCAGGGGTGCACTTCCACACGCCGAGTTTTGGGCTTGTACGTCACCTTGCGACGCTCTTCCTTTTTGGTGCCATCCGGGAAGCGAATCACGCGGCCCACGATTACCGACCAGCCGATCATGCCGCCCTGTAAGGTGTGCTCTTTTTCGGGCGAAACCGCGGGGTTCGGGAGGATTTCGATGGGCGGCTCCACGATATTCTGCCGCTGCGACACCTCCGCAGTGACGCGGCGGCCGCCGTTGTCGCCGTAGATGCTCACGGTGATCGTCGTCTTGGTGTACGACGTGTGAATCAGCATGCCGGCGTCGGTGTCGTTGCGAAACACGAGGTCGGGTTTGGGGAAGCTGAGCGTCGCTTCGTGGCCCATTGGGTAGCGCGGAAACCAATAGGTGTGCGGCTGGCGCTCGATGATGTCGTAGCCACCGTAGAAGAGCGCGTTGAAGAAGGTGGTGGCAAACTGGCTGATGCCGCCGCCGATGGTGTCCACCATTTCACCTTCTTCGATGGTGGGCGCGGAGACGAAGCCGTTCTTGGTCGTGCGAGGACCCACCACCGCGTTGACCGAAATCGTTTCGCCCGGTTTGACTATGAGGCCATCGAGCAGATCCGCGATGCGGTGAATGTTGTCGACGCGGCGCTCACAGCAGGGATGCCGCGTGGTGAAGCTACTGACTCGACCACGAATTGAGAGAGCCTGAGCTTGTTCGGTGCTGAGCTCAGGCTCGGCGCCGCGCACCAACGGCAACTCTGCACCACGCTCGGGGCTCGCGGCAGCGCGCTCTACGGCTTGCGCCAAAGAGCTCGCCTCCAAGCGTTCCTCGACTTGGCTGGGAATCAGCTCTACGCGATCGTCCGGATGCACCACAAAACGCGCCGAACGTGCTGGGATCTCGATTTGCGCTCGGCGCTCGCCCAAGCCCGTGAGCAGCGCTTCGCCGTCGAACGACAGGGTCGGTTCGCTGCCGGGCGCCGCGGCGACACGTAGAGCTCGCGCGAGCTCCGCCGCGCCCAAAGTGAGACGCCGTTCAGCGCTTGCCGTCAGGATCACGTCACCACTGCTCATGCGGCGCGCCCGTTCGACCAGACGATCGATGATCGCGGCCTCGAAAGGAGCCGCAACCTCGTGCACCCGGATCTGACTGGTGCGGCGTCCATCCGCCAGGGCGGTCTCGATGCGCTGCTTGGCGTCACGCCGATCGAGCACGCGCCCCGCGCGCGGATACTCGGCCACGATGCGACCCTTTTCTAAATGAAAGCCGCCAGCGAACGGCGCTGAGAGCAAGCTCTTCTCAATTTCGTCCAAGCGCCGCGCGAAGCGATCTGCATCGACGATCACGACTGGCGACGACGTCGTCGCCCGGCCAACCCAACTCGAGAGCCAACTCCCAAGACGCAAAAGCGCCCCGTTGCTCCGACGCGCCGCCACCGCCTGCGTCAACGTGCGGTCGACATCTATCGACAGGCCGGCGTCAGCGGGCAAAAGCTCGACCGATTTGCCCTCAATCTCGAGCGAAATTGGCTGCGCCAGCCGTTTGCCCGCACTCGCTGCCAGGAGCTCTCGCGCGCGGGACGTTTCGAGATGCGATACATCGACCTCGAGCACACGCAGCCCACGCGGCAGACGTGAATCGAGAAGCTCGTCAGAGACGTAGCTGCCCGCAGTGCACGACGGCACGAGAACCACCAAAATTTCGAGCGCGTGGCGGCGCAAATAAGCGAGCGCACGTTCGGCTTTCGAAGCTGTATCGCGATTCGCGCCAGCGCCGACGTCATCAACCAACGCTGCGCGCTCATCGTGCGCTAGCTCAGATGATTCAGGGGATTTCGACGCTTGTTCCGGCATTAGAGACGGTGAAGTCGTGGCATAATTTGAAGCGCGAGCGAGCGCCATCCGAGAACGTCATCCGACCTTCGCCGACACCACGATGACGCGGAGGCTGCGTGACCGCGGTCGAATTTTCGAGCTGAATCCGCATCGTCATCGAGCATGCGAGATTTTTTTCGAAGGGGTTGCGGTCGACTGGGAGCAGAAAATGGTGAGCACCAGGCCAAGCTTTGGTGCTACATCTGGTGTTGTCGTGTGGGTTCGTCGTTCGGCCATTCGCCCAGTTCCCTCGTATGCAGCGGTACCCACGCATGCGTTGGAAGCAGTGCGCGACGAGCTGGCGGACGACGATGAAGAGGCGCGTGCACAGCTCGATGATGCGTTCGAGCGCTTCGAGCGTGCCCAGCCGGCCTTAGCCGCACACGTGGCGGAAACGCTCGGCCGCCCTTTGGACGAGACGGCTCTTGCCCTCGGTTACTTTTTGGCGCTGACGGTGTGGCTGGCGTTCGACCGGGCGCACAGCTCGCACATGAACGAGGTCACCGAGGAGGAGCTGGTTGCGACGGATGAGCTGCTCACCTTGGATGAGGAGCTGCGTCGCGCCGATCCTGCCGAATCGCTCGACAGCGACGACGTCATTGCCATGGAGCAGCCGCACGTGGTCGCCTTCGTGCACGAGCACATCGATGGCACGTTGGACGCACACGCAGAGGAAATCGACGTGGACGATGTGCACGCCGTCTACCGCGTAGTGCTCGTGGAAGTGCTCGCGCTTTCGTACGCGGTGCGCCGTCCTGACGGTTTCCCGGTTTCGAAGACAGAACTTTTGGCGTAGCCCTAGCCGGTCGTCGCGCTCGCAGCGCCCGCGATGTCGCTGTAGATGATGACCCGATCGCGCCCGCCCGCTTTGGCGGCGTAGAGCGCCTCGTCGGCTTCTTTGAAAACTTGCTTCGACATTCCGGAGCAACCGGGACCGACCACGCTGGTGACGCCAAAGCTCACGGTCACGCGGAACGGCCCACTCGGACCCTCGAAGTCAACCTGTGAAATAGCGCGGCGGATGCGCTCGGCGGCCAACTTGGCGCCAAAAGCGTTGGTGCCCGGCAGGATCAACACGAACTCTTCGCCACCAAAACGCGTGGCCAGATCGCCCGTCCTCAGCGTAGAAGACAAAACCTTCGCCACGCGCTGAAGCACCACGTCACCAATGGCATGGCCATAACGATCGTTGACTTGTTTGAAGTGATCGACGTCGGCAACCACGATAGATAGGCAGGTTTTGTCGCGATCTGCGCGCGCGAGGTCGCGAATCAGCGCTTGCTCGAGGGAGCGCTTGTTGGCGAGGTTCGTGAGAGGATCGGTGTGAGCCAGGCGATCCAAGCGATCATTTGCCTCGGCCAACTGCTTGGTGAGCTCTTCCTTTTCTTCGAGCAAGATCTCGAGTTGGCGCACCACGGCTTCGTAGCTTTGAGTGAGCTCGACCAAGCTACGATTGATGTCGACGAGCAGGTTCTCGTAAGACTTTTGCGCGCCAACCTCGCGATCGAGGCCTCCCGCCGCCGCTCCCACGAGCTCGGGTAGCTTCTGCAGCACCTCGCCCAGCGCGCGTTCATCGACGCCGATGCGCTTGGCCGCTTCGATGGCTTGCAAACGCGCTTGTGAGAGATCGCCGCCTTCCCAAATGGCTGCCACACGCTCGGCGAGCCACGTCACCTTGCCAACGGTGGTCGGCGGCGGCTCCGGGTCATGATGCCGGCGAATCGCCTCGATGGTGGTCTCTGGAAGATGGAATGTGCGCGCCACCTCGGCACCGTGGAGTGGGTGCTCCGCAAGGCCGAAGGCTCGCTCGAACACCAAGCGATCTGGAGACGGCGAGCGAGCCACCTGCAGCGCGCGATCCAGATCCGAGCGCGCGCGCACCAACAAACCCACTTCCAGAAAGAGTCCCGCGGTGAAGTACTCGTCGAGCTCGCGCTCACCGAACAGCTTCGCAATCAACTGCGATGCTGTCGCACGCCGCAGAGAATTGGCGAGCAGCACCTCAGTGCCTTTGCCGGCGGGAACCATGTCGGACAGCGCCAAACTCAGCCCCAAGCTGCGCAGGCCGCGCACGCCGAGCAGCGCCGAAGCTTGCCGCACGTCGGTGACGCGACGTGAGATGCCGAACGCCGCGCTGTTCACCATCGACATCACGCGCAGTGCGAACGCAGGATCTTGCTCCGCCATCTGGGCGAGCGCTGCGGGGGTCGCTTCGGGCTGCAAAGCTTCCTTTACGATCTGCATCGCGATCACTGACAGCGGCGTGTCCGCTGAAGTGCTACTGGAAGAGTTGCTCTGCGACATCGTATCTGATCGGCTCAGTCGGACCGAGCTGGAGCGCGCTGCTGTTCGGCTGCATGCAAGCGCTCACTGATGATACGGCGGAGCGCGGGCAAGTCGTAACGCGCCGGGCGATCATCGGACATATTCGCCACGTCTTGGGCGATGCCGTCCACGATCGCGCGTGGGCGTTCCGGCAGCTTCAGAGCGTCGCCGAGCTTAGCTAAAGCAGCGGTTTCGTTCGGTGTGACCTCGCCGTCGAGCCGCGTCATCCAGGAAGCGACGGCGTAGACGAACAGTCGATCCTCCTTGGAAAGGTTTTTGCGGTCGACCACACCCAAGTCGATGGGGTTCCGCGTAGCTTGCTCGATTTCGGCGATCTCTTCGAGATCAAGCCCTTCTTCCAAGGCGACGCGCACGATCGCATCCGCCTCTTCGCGGTCGAGTTTTCCGTCAGCCCAGCCGACGGCGGCGAGGGCAATGTACACGTCACGACCTAGGCGGTGCTTTTCATCGGCCATGCACGAAACTCCGTTCGGAAGGAACCTCGAACTATAGCCCGCCCGCTCCTTCGGGCGAAGCGCGGCATTTGCGTGGCATGACGAGCCTCACGTTGACGATGTCGGTATTTCACCGACAACCCCTTGCCGATTGCACTACGCTGCGACACGTTCTCCCCGCGGTTTGCGATGACCCTCACTGTGCTCTACTTCGCCAAAGCTCGAGACCTGGCCGGCACCGGCGAAGAGCGCGTGCAGTTCTCGGCAGAGCCGCCGACGCTGCGCGCGCTGATGCAACACCTGACGGCGTTGCACCCGCAGCTCTCCGGTGCGCTCGAACGCATGCGCGTGGCGCGCAACGAAGCTTTTGCTGAGCTCGACGAGCTCACCGCCGAGAACGACGTGATCGCCTTGATTCCGCCGGTCGCGGGCGGCTAGCGCGCTTACTCGAGCGTCGCCAAAAGCTGCAACTGGCTTGGATCCACCCAGCCGTCGACGCTGCCCCACTCGATGCGAGCGTAGCGATCTCCCTGCTCGCGAACGTAAACCAGCGAGCCTTCCGGCACCGCATTCACTGTCTTGCCGCGATCCGGAAGCGCGCGGCCTTGTGCGTCGAGCAAGCGCGCTTCGGCGACCACCACGACCGCGGCGCGCGAGGTGCGACGATAGTGGCGTGCACCCGCTGCGAGGCACGCGCCGAGTCCGCCCAACACGAGCCCAATCACGATCGTGGTTGCGCCAGCGATCTCCGTCGTGCGGCGCTTCACGAACAAGTACAGGACCAGCCCGAACGTCACCAACGTCGCGCCGATTGCGGCCAGCACCGACCAAGCGTTCTCCGGCAGAAGGCCTGTGATGGCGCGGCCCAGGGTGGGTCGCTGCAAAACCGGAGCATTGCCTTCGTGTGAGCGTTGGCGCGAAATCTCTGACTGCAGAGTTGCAATTTGCGCTTCCAGATCGGTGCCCGGCGCGAGCAACTGAACTTCCTCGAGCGCGGCCACGGCGCGGCCGAGATCTCCCGGGCGTTTGGCGCGGGAGCGAGCGCGTTGAATGTAGGCGTACGCACGCGCGCGGCTCGCGTCGGCGTGCACGAAGCCGCCGTCGGCGAGCAGCTCCAGGCGATCGACGGCCTCATCGAAGGCGCCGCGCTGTATGGCGCCGAGCGCTTCGCGGATCACGGCGGCGGGCTCCTCGGCGCGAGCGACGTGCGAGCTCGCGAGCGCTAGCAAAAGCACGATCGTGGCGCGGGCCTTCATCCGCGACTGCTCCGTTCGAGCTCGCGAATCGCTCGTTCGCTGCGCTCGATCAAGGCGTGCGTCGGTTCGTGCTCGCTCTCTGCGACGAAACGCGCATTTTCCATGGTTTCGAGCAAGGCTACGACGTCTTTGGCGAGCTCGGCGGGAACTTTGCGAGCGCTGAGTTCGCGAGCGAGCTCGCTGCGCAACACGCCGCGCGACTTGAGCCCGGTTGTCGCTTCGATGGCGAGGTGCAGCGCGCGGTCGAGCGCCGCGCAGGTGCCGCGGTGGTCGCCGCTCAGCGCCAGCTTGCGAGCGGCTTCGAGCTCGAGCGCCGCGCGACGAGCGGGAGTTGCTTGACGCACGCGGCTGCGATGCAGCAGCACTTGCCCGAGGCGCGTCGCGCCGCTCAATGCCAGCACCGCCAGCGGCCCAACCGCGAGTAGGCCGAAGAAGCTCGGTGTATCGGCCAGATAACGCCGCTTGCTTGGTGCTGGCCCCAACGTGGTCGGCGGCTGAATCAAATCCTTCAGGCGATCGACCACAGCGTTCGCGACCACGGGTGCTTGGTTCGCCTGCGCTTCCACGTCCACCGTACCGAGCAGCGCGCGCGCGACGTCGTACGCGCCGCGCTCCGGATCGTAAAAGGGTAGGCTCAGCTCACCGAGATCGACACTGCCAGCTTTGTCGAGCCGCACCACGAACGTGAAAGTGCGCGAGCCGTGGACGCTCGCGTCGCGCGCTTCCAATTTTTGAATGATGGTCGGATCCATCCAATCGACGCCGTTTTGCTGCGGCACATTGAGCTTGGCCGGCACATTGCCGGTGCCTTCGAGCGTTGCGATCACGGAGACCGCTTCGCCCTGCTTCACCCGCTTGGGATCCACCGTCGCGCTCAGGCGGTACTGCCCCACGTCGCCCAAGCGATAGCCCGGCGGGCGCCCCTTGAGCGGCGGCTCGACCACCACGATGTCGAGCGGTGGGCTCTCGCGCATCAAACCCAGCGCGCCGGGCGACGGTGGGTAACCTTTGCCCTTGAAGCCGAACTTCATCGAGCCGATGCGCAGGGTGCCAGTTCGAATTGGCACCAGCACCAAATCGCGCAGCTTCTTGCCAATGAAGACTTGCCCGCCGATGGGCACCTGCGCCACTTGCGGATCGGTGTCGACGTCGAAGCTCAAAAAACCTTCGCGGCTCGGCTCCGTCAGGCCAACCGCGCCGTAGTCGCCACGCGACCCGTACGCTGCCAATTTCAAACTCAGAGTTTGCCCCACCACCACACGCTTCGAGTTGGTTTTGGCGGTGAGAAACGCGATCGGATCGGGCGCGCGATCCGTCTGCAAATCCGGCGGTACTGGCGGCAACTGCGGTTGGCCAACGTCGTCGAAATCAGGGAAGGGGAAGCCGCGCCCCATGCCCGGGAAACCAGGGAAGCCCGGCATGCCTTGGAACATCCCGAACGGATCGAACGGATCCGGTCGCCTGCCGCGGCCACCACCAGCTCCTTCCGGAACTACCTCGACGCTACGCGCGTTGCCTTTGAAGGTTTGCCCCGCGAACTCCAGGCTCGGTGGTCCGATGCGATACGTGCCTGGTTTTTCGGCAACCAGGGTCCAAGTCAACGTGACGCCGGTCTGGCGCACCATCTGACCGTTGGCGATGGTGACTTGTGAGCGTGTCTGCGTGCTCGGGCCTTGCGATTTCAGCCCTGCCGGTACCGGCAACTTGGCGCTCGTGATGGTGCCGCTGTCGGTCGACATCAAGGTGACCTGCACGCTAAACGGCTCGTTCACTTCGACGCGCTGCGCGCTGAAGTCAGTGCTCAGATTCGTATCGGCCAGCAGCGGGCGCGTGAAGAAGAGCGGCGAGCTCGCCGATAGCGCCACAACTAGCGCGCGCGCGGCGAGCGAAGGCTTCACTTGTCCTCCATCCCCACGCCGCGGCGCATGCGCAACGCGCGATTCTTCGCGTCTTGCTGCTGCACGCTCGGCGCTTGCTCGAGGTCATCGAGAATGGCTTCGTCCTGGCTCTGCTGGTTTTGGGATTTGGGCTCGGGTTTCGGCTGCTGCTGTTGTTGCTGCTTGTCGTCTTGCGGCTGTTGTTGGGGTTGGTTTTGTTGGCCCGCGTCGGACCCAGCGTCTTGCTCACCGCTGCCGCCATCGGGTTGCTGCTGACCTGCGTCGTTCTGGCCGCCGTCGGGTTCCCCGGAGTCGGGTCCGGCGTCTTGGGGTCCGGCGTCCTTCTTGTCTTCTTCTTCCTGTGCGCGGCGCAGCGCAATCGCACGATTGTGCGCGGCATCGCGCCCGATAGTGTCGCCCGCGTCAGCCTCGAGCCCGGGAATGATCTTCAGTGCCTCGTCGTAGCTTTTGACGGCGGTCTTGTAGTCGCCGCGCAAAAACTCCAGGTTGCCGGCCAGGTACAATGCGCGCGCGCGAAACTCGGCGGGTTGCGTTGCGTCGGCCGCAACCAGGCGCACCACACGCAGCGCACAGTCCACGTGTGAGCCGCGCTGTTCACTCGCTGCTTGCTCCTCCGGCGTTGGGCCACCGTCGCGAACCGGCGCTTGCTCCCCAAAGCGCTGACCAAAACGCTCCGCCAGCTTGAAGAGCGCGATGCCCAGATCGAAGCTGGCGTTCACGCGCTCGCGCACGATATCTGGCGTGCCGAGCTCCCCCTTTTCACATTTACCCGTAGACAAATACTGCTCGAGCAGGTTGGCGGCTGCGCCAGCATCGTTGGCGCCGAGCGCTTGAATCGCAGAGTCCACGGCCGGCGCATTGCGCTCGAAAAACGAGCGTTCGCGCGAGCAGCCCAACACGAACAGCAGCATCAAGCTGGTGGCAGCAGCGCTGCTCGGCGTCGTGTGCGAACGACGCCGCCGGCGCTTGCGGGGCTCAGGCGGCGGCAACTTGGCGGCGCGCGGGCGCGGCTTGGTCTCGTTGACGAACACCTCGATCAACAAGAGCAACGCGGCGAGCCCCAACGGGTAATAGAAGACGTCGGCGTAAACTGTTTCGACGCGCTCCGAGAGCTCTTCGGTCATCAATTTGCGCAAGCGCGCAGCCACCACATCGATGCCGGTTTTGCCGCCGGCGCTGCGCACGATTTCGCCCTTCGAGACCTGCGCGATCTTGGCGAGCTGCTCTTCACCTTCCGCCGAGAGCGATGTCGTCAGCGGTTTGCCCTCGTTGTCGTGGCGATAGCCGGTGACCTGCCCGGCTTCGTTTACTTCCGGAATCGGCTCCGGCGTGCGCCCTCCGACTTGCACCACGTTCACGGCGATGTCTTCGGCGGCCGCCTGCTGCGCCACGGCAACGGGATCACCTTCCAAGTCTTCGCCATCGGTGACCAACACGATCACCTTCTTGTGCTTTTGCGCGACGGGATCGCGCGCGAACAGATCGCGGGCAGCGCCGAGAGCCCGAGCGATTGCGGTGCCGCCCACCGGCATGTCGTTCGGCGTGAGTTGCCGGAAAAACTGCGCGATCGAGCCGGCGTCGCTGGTGAGCGGGAACGACATCGGCTCGCCCGCAAATGCAACCGCACCGAAGCGCGCGCCGGGCAGGTCGGCCATCAAGCGCGTGACCTCGCTCTTGGCTCGCAAGCTGCGCGAGGGCGTGATGTCGCGCGCATACATGCTCTTCGAGTAGTCGAGCACCACTACCACGTCGAGATTCGTGGCCGGCACCAGGCGCGTGCCGCGACCGTACTGTGGTTCACTCAGCGCGACGAAGGTGAGCGCCACCGCCACCACCAGCAAGCCGCCCTTGAGCGCGCGGCGACCACCAGGGCGCCCGGTGACCAACCCCAAAACCAATTTCTCGTCGCCGAAACGCCGCGTGGCACGCAGCAGCAAGAAGCCGCCCCACGCCAGAATCGCGGCGACCAGCAGCGCGAGCCCGGCTCCCCACAACCAATGCGACGCAGCGAACCTCACGGGAACCTCCGCAGCACCAGCGCGCGCAACAACAACTCGACCGTGAGCAGCAGCACCCCCGGTAGCAGGTAGTAGCCGAACAGATCTTCGAAGGTCGCGACCGAAGCTTCCAGCTTGGTCTTCTCGAGTTTGTTGAGCACGTCGTGGAAACTGGCTTGCAAAGTCTTGGCGTCGGTAGCCACGTACATGGCGCCACCGGTGTCACTGGCGAGCTTCTTCAAGAGCTCCGGGTTCACCGGGAACGATTGCGGCACGTAGCGAGGCTGACCAAACAGGTCGACGCCGTCTTGCACCTCGGCGGCATCACCTTGGCCAATTTGCACGGTGAAAAGCTTCACGCCGACGCTGTTGGCCAAGTGCGCGGCGTACTCCGGCGAGAGCTTGCCGCGGTTGTTGTCGCCGTCCGTGAGCAGAATCAAAGCTTTGCTCTTGGCCGTGCTCTTGCGCAGGCGCGCGACGCCGACACCGACGCCGTCGCCGATGGCCGTGCCGCTCGCGTCGATCAAGTTCAGATCCATCTTCGAGACCAGCGCGTCGAGCAGCTGGTAATCGAGCGTCGGCGGCGACAGCACGTAGGCGCTGGAGCCGAACACCACCATACCGATGCGGTCGCTCTTGCGCCGGGAGATGAAGTCACGCACCACTGCTTTGGCGGCGTCGAGGCGCGTCGGGCGTATAGCGCGTGGTTGCGGCGGAATGTACCGGCGCAAGTCTTCCGGCACGTTGTCGAGCACCGCCTTCATCGAGCCCGACATATCGAGCGAAATGATGATATCGATGCCCTCTTCGTCGGCAGCTTGCGGGTGCAACGTGTCTACTGGGCGCGCCAGCGACAGCACGAACAGCCCGAGCGCCACGCTGCGCATCACGCCGGGCAAATCACGCAGCCACACGCGCACGCCGGCGGGGCCCACCGCGAGCGGCGACAACGTGCCCAGCTTGAGGCGCGGCATGCGCCGGTCTTCACCCCAAATGCCGCGCCAGAACACGAACGGCAACACCACCAACCCGAGCAGCATCCACGGCGACTGGTAGTTCGCGGACAGAAGCTCCGTGCCGCGCGACAGCAGCGGATAGGCGAAGCCCAGCGCGACTACCAGCAGCGTGTAGCCAAAAATCGTCGCCGCGCGCACCCAGCCAGCACGACCGCTCACGCTGCGCCTCCTGCGGCGGGCGCCGCTGGTTCAACGGGTGCAACGACTGGCGCTTCGACTGGCCGCGTGCGCGTCACCAATTGCTCTGCGCGCTCCAGCACACTCAAACACTCGGCTTCAGTCGGCGTACGGCGCGCAAACTTCACCAAGTCGGCGTCCTGCATGAACTCTTGCACGGCGATCCAGGTTTCGACCGGTAGCGACACGCGCCGCAACGCAGACAACGCCTCGCGCGTCGTGCTCTCCAAGCCGTCGTAGCCGTACACGTCACCGAGATAGCGGCGCACCACGTCGGAGACTCGATCGTAGAACTCGGCGAAGCGCGCTTCGTTCAAGAGGCCCGAGTGCCGCAAATCGTGCAGCGCTTCGAAGGCCGTTTCCCACGGTGGTCGCTTGGGCGGTGGGGGAGGCAACGCGCGCGGCCGGCGTCGCCACACGTGCCACAACGTTGCGAGTAGCGCGCCCACCACCAACGCAACCAACGCCGCGTAAGTCACCTGCTTGGCGGCGGTCCACTCCTCACGTTGCACCCGCGGCGGCGGATTCGGTTTCGGCTCCGCGTTAGGATCGTTGGCAATCGGCTCTTCGAGGCTGATCCGGTGCGGGCTGGTGCACAGCGTCATGCGCTCGCCGTTCGCACGTGAAATCGCGATTGGCAGCGGCGGCAACGTGAGCTCGTTGCGACCGGGCTTCGGCGGCAACGGCAAGAACCACAGCTTCACCGTCGTGGTCGTGACGTTGCCCGCTTGCTTGCGCTCGATGCTCGGCTTGGCTGCGCCTTTTGGATCCGGAAAGAAGAAGTGCGCGGCTTCGAGTGCTTTGTACTCGTCGGTGCCCGATTGAAAGCCGATGCCACTCGGCAACACGGTTTCGCCCGGGCCGTGCGATATCGTGAGCGTGAGAGGCAAAGCGTGCCCGGTCGTTCCCCGGCTCGGGATTTTCTCGGTGAGCTTCGGGCGTACTTTGCCTTCGGGCACGTGCTCGACGCAGCCGCCCACGGCGTGCGCCGGCTCCGGCGCCGAGCTCGCAGGAACGGGCGGTGTGGCGCTCGGCGCTTGGGCGTGAACGGCACTCGTCGTGAGCAGCAGCGCGAAAACCGCACTCGCCGCAAGCAGCAGCGCGAAGCTCGAGCGCAGCTTCATCGATGCGCCCTCCGCGCGCGGCGCGCAAACAGATCGCGCAGCGGGCCAATGTAAGGCCGATCGGTGCGTACGACCACGTGATCGAGGCCGAGCTTTCGAAACATGCGGATCTGCGTTTCGCGTTGCTCACGCATGCGCTTCGCGTAATGGGCGCGCACGCGTTTGCTGCTGGTATCCACCAGAACGCTCTCGCCGCTCTCCAAGTCTTCGAACGCGGCCAGCCCTACGTCGGGCAGCTCATCGTCGCGTGGATCCACCAGCATGACCGGGATCACATCATGACGGGCCGCAGCCAATGACAGCGCACGCTCGTAGTTATTGGCGAAAAAGTCGCTCAGCACGAACGCGACGCTGCGCCGCCGTGCCACGCGATACAGCGTTTCCAGCGCCACCTTCAAATCGGTGCCAGGGCGCTCGGGCTGGGCGCCCAGAATCTCACGCACCACGCGCATCACGTGCTTTTGACCCTTGAGCGGCGGCACGATTTTCTCGACCTGGTCGGTCGACAAGATCAGCCCCACGCGATCGTTGTGCTTGATAGCGCTGAACGCGCACAGCGCCGAAACTTCCGCCGCGAGCTTCGCCTTGCTGCCACCCTGCGTGCCGAACTGCTGGCTCTGGCTGAGATCGACCACCAACATCACGGTCATCTCGCGCTCTTCGACGAACACCTTCACGTAGGCGTTGTTCATGCGCGCGCTGACGTTCCAGTCGATGGTGCGCACGTCGTCACCGGGCTGGTACTCACGCACCTCCCGGAAGGCGAGACCTTGTCCGCGGAATACGGACGTATAGTTCCCCGACAACTGCTCGGTTGCGAGCCGGTTGGTGGTGATCTCGATCTTACGTAGGGCCTTGATGAGCTCCTTCGGGATCACGCTCTCTCCTCATCGCCGCGAGCGCAGCGGCTTCAGGGAACCTCGACGACCTCGAACACCCGCCGCACGATGTCTTCGGCGGTGACCTCTTCCGCCTCGGCCTCGTACGAAAGCACGATGCGGTGACGCAGCACATCCGGCCCAATCGCTTTCACGTCTTCGGGCGTCACGTAGCCACGATGCCTCAAAAAGGCGTGCGCTCGCGCAGCCAAATTCAGGGCAATGCTGGCGCGCGGGCTCGCTCCGTATTCGATCAGCGGCCCCAAATCCTTCATGCCTTTCGACGACGGCTCGCGCGTCGCGAACACCACGTCCACGATGTAGTCCTTCACGCGATCATCGACGTACACGTCGCGCACCACCTTGCGCGCCTCCAGCAAGCGCTCCGGGCTCGTGCGCGCGCTGGCGGCGCTCACCAGCGGACCCGTCATGCGATCCATCACCGCGCGCTCTTCCTCGCGCGTCGGGTAGTTCACCTTGATCATCAGCATGAAGCGATCGACCTGCGCTTCCGGCAGCGGATAGGTACCTTCCTGCTCGATGGGGTTCTGCGTCGCCATCACCACGAACGGATCGGGCAGCGGATACGAACGATCGCCGATCGTGACCTGCCGCTCCTGCATGGCCTCGAGCAGCGCGCTCTGCACCTTCGCCGGCGCACGATTGATTTCGTCGGCCAACACCAAGTTCGCGAAGATGGGACCCAGCTTGCTCGCGAACTCCCCCGTCTTCTGGTCGTAAATCACCGTACCAACTAGATCGGCCGGCAACAGATCGGGCGTGAACTGAATGCGCGAAAACTTCGCGTGAATCGCGTCGCAAATCGTACGCACCGTGAGCGTCTTGGCCAAGCCGGGCACGCCTTCCAGCAACACGTGCCCACCGGCGAGCAAGCCCACCAATACCCGCTCGATCATGTACGATTGCCCGACGATGACCTTGCCAATCTCGGCGGTCAGGTCGTCGATGAACGCGCTTTCCTTCGCAACCAGCTCGTTTAGCGCACGGACGTCTTGCATTGCCTTCACCGTCTCGGACCGGCCAGCACCGCCTTGGCGCGCTGGCGTACCGGAGGCGCCGCTATAGCGCGACCGGCTCGCGAGAGACAATCAGCGCCGCCAGCGTATTCCCAATCAGCGTCGGTCCTGCGGCCGAGCGTCCACAATCGGGCGCCTTCGGCAGGCCTAATGCTGAATCGTCGAAACGAAGTCCTTGAAGGCCGTGTCTTCGCCGGGCTGCGGCCGCTGCGTCCGACCGGGCACCTGCGTGTGTCCCGCATTGAGCTCGCAATGAATCGCGCCCGTGTACTTCTTCAACGACTCTTCGTAGCCCTTGCCGGCGATCACGTCTTTGGCAACCTCGGCGAGCGCATCGCTCATCGAATCGCAGCTCGGAGCCGGTGTGCTCAGCGTGAGCGCCTTCGGTTCTTCACAACACCCGGCGCGCACCACCGCGAACGCGGCCATGTCGTACCAACCGAGCCGTGACCACAACTTCATCGCGTCGGTCAACGCGCCCTTCGGAGCGCTGCCCACGATCGCCACGCGCAAACTCTGAGCGCCTTTGTTCGGATCCGTCTCGCTACACAAAAATCCGAGATCGGGCTCCTTCCCGAATGCGCCCTTCGGCAGGTAACTCGCCACGCACGAACCCGCCTTGCCCAGATCCACAGCGTGCTCTTCGCCCGTCACCGGCACTTCCGACAAATCGATGGCCTTGGCTGACGCCGGCTCCGCAGGTGCAGCCGAAGCAGCCACCGGTTGCGGCGCCGGAGGCTTCGGTCGCATCGCAGAATAAGCCCACATCGCGACCAAACCCAGCGACGTCCCCGCGAGTGCCAACACCACGAAACGCGGCTGCTTGCGGCCTTTCGGTCGCGGCCCAACCTCCACGCCAGTTTGCGGCGAACCCGGCGCTAGCGGCTTTGCACCCGGAGGCAAAGGTGGCGGCACCGTCGAATGCGGCCCAACCAGCACCGCTTCACCACCCGCGTGCTCCACGAACCAACGCGCCAGCTCACGCTTCAGCGGACGCACGTCTTTACTGCGCGTCTCCGCATCTGCGTTGAGCCCATGCAACAACGCCTCGCGCAACGCTGGATGCTCCACCCCCGCGTCCGCCAACTCTTCCGTACTCGAGTAACCCGACTTTGGCGGCGGCTTACTCGTCAACATCATGTGCAACAACCCTGCTGCTGCCCACGCGTCATCGGCCACCGAAGGCTTGCCCGTCTCACCGCGCTCGGGACTATGAAACGTCCGCTCGTCTGAAGGAATCGGAGCAAACGTCAACACCGGACCCAGCCGCTCTGGTGGATCCACAATCACACTATCTGTGTGAATGAACCCGTGCACGCCACCGGCGTCGTGCAAATTCGACAGCGCGTCCGACACACGCAACGCCGCGCCCACCGCTTCCACCTCGGTCTTCTTCCCGATCTCCGCCAACCGCTGCGTCAGCAACGTCCCTTCGATCTTGGCGAACACCAACAGTGGCACCCCATCGTGCGTCAACACCTCGTGCACCGGTGCCAAATGCGCGTGCTCTGTCTTTCGCGCAGCAGCCGTCGAATACGACTCCACCTCATCGCCGCGCAACTCCAGCAGGCACACCTCTTTCCCGCTGCTCGCGACAATTGCCGAAAAAAATGCGCGCTCGCTGCTCGGAAGGCGCTTCTCGACAACGTACGTGCCAAGGGTCGCGCCTGCTTCAATACCCTCTAGAGAAGCCACTAGCTCTTGTTCCCCAGAGTTACACTTCGCGCCGCGAGCGTCCACAGCCCCGAATCACTCACATCCAATCCGGACGGCCGAACCCACGCAACAAGCGTGCAGCTTCGCGCAACTACCCCGCCGAAGATCGGCACCCGCCTGCCTTCTCTCGTGACCGC
Organism: Myxococcota bacterium; assembly: GCA_049324695.1. Lineage (GTDB taxonomy): Bacteria > Myxococcota_A > Polyangia > Polyangiales > Polyangiaceae > PMG-095. Next base: position 3,259 of record JBMOMJ010000026.1, on the reverse strand, counting down.
TGGGTACGAACCCACTTCTGCCAACGTGCAGTTACATAAGTGACGAGCGTCATTGCTCCGCCAACCCGCCCCCTGCCGTTCGCTCCGTTCGCTCCGTTCGCTCCGTTCGTTCCGTTCGCTCCGTCCGTTCCGTTGCCCTGTCGTTCCACTCGTTCCGTCCGTTCCGTCCGTTCCGTCCGTTCCGTCCGTTCCGTTCGCCCTGTCCGCTCTGTCTGCCCCTAGCGCCCCGCTCTTCGCCGTAGACTCGCGCACCATGCAACTCCTCGCCGGCACCAGCGGCTTCTCCTACACCGAATGGCGCGGCACCTTTTACGAAGAGCGCTTGCCCGAAGCAAAAATGCTCGAGGCCTACGCCCAAAAACTCCCCACCGTAGAAATCAACAACACCTTCTACCGCACTCCCCAACCCAGCCTCTTCGAAAATTGGCGCGCCAAAGTCCCCGCCAACTTCACCTTCGCCCTCAAAGCGCCCCGCCGCATCACCCACATCTCCAAACTCAAAAACATCGCCGACCCAGTGCGCCACCTCGTCGACGTCGCCCGCATCCTCGGTGATCGCCTCGGCCCCACACTCTTCCAACTTCCGCCCACCTTCCGCAAAGACACCGCACTCCTCGCCGACCTCTGCGCCACCTGGCCCACCGATCTCCGCGCCGCCCTCGAATTCCGCCATCCCAGCTGGTTCGCCGACGACGTCTACGCCATCCTCGCCAACGCGAACATCGCCCTCTGCGCCAGTGAAGTCGATCCCGACGAAGGTGACAACTCCCCATTCGTGCGCACCGCCCCCTTCACCTACGTGCGCCTCCGCCGCATGGAGTACACACCCGAAAGCCTCGCCCAAGCCCTCGACAAAGTCCGCGCCCTCGAAGTCGATCAAGCGTTCGTCTACTTCAAACACGAAGTAAAAGGCCCCGAGTACGCGCAACGATTTTTGGCCCTGTGAGCGCCAAGCTCTCCCCAAGCGTACGCTCGACCACGCGCAACAAAATTCTGTCTCTTCGAGTTGGGTTTGGTGGGCGCACGCGCTGAAACGGGCGCGCAACTACACGCGGCACACGCTAGGTGCCATCGCGGCACGCTTCACGTCAACGCAGCCGCGCACGCGCGGCATTGTGGATTGGCGCGCGTTACGTCGCATTGCGGCTGCGGGTCCACGCGTCGCCGCGACCCACGTGGGAGCGGATCCATCGATCCGTCGTCCACCACGCTCCTGCGCGCGGTGTCGGAACCCAGTCAGCTCGAACCCATGTGAACCCGACTCGCGAATTCCCTCGCGCGGACTGAGCCAATTCATCTATCCGCTGAGACTCGGTCAGCTGGTGAGCAAACTCAGCGCAGCGCGCAGCACCTCCTCTCGACTTGCGGTTGGAGCGAGCGTCGCAGCGCACCTCTCTAGGACCGAGCGACACTCGCCCTCCTTGAAACCGAGTCCCCGCAGCCCGGCGAATACCTGCGCATTTCGATCTGCAGCATCGACTTGTACGGCGCCCCCGTACACTGTTCCTTCCGCGTGTTTGAACGAGAGCCCACTCGAAGGCTTGCCTTCGACGATGAGCCGCCCCGCGTACACCGCCCGATGATGTGCGCCGCACAGACATACCAGATTGTCGCGCTCGTGCGTCCGTCCTCTTCTCGCGGAGTCAAATGGTGCACGTCTACGTAGCTTGCGTGCTTGCATCCGCTCACCACACAACGCCCGTTGTCGCAACGCCGGACATACGTTCGAAGCGCCGAAGGGATCGTTTGCTTTGGCCGCTGGCCCACGTGGGGCTCGATGGAGTCGTCAATGATCTGCGCGTCGCAAAGACACATGTTCACGACCTCCGGAGCGATGGCATATCGCTCTCCGTGTCCAATCTGCTCGCCGCGTCGACATGCTTTGCACATCGTCACCTGAACCTGATAACTCGCCCGCCCGCCGCCGACCTTTCGCCCGTTGGTCGTTGTCCCGCCCGCGTCTTCTTCATCGCTCGCAGCGACCTTCCGCGCCATCAGCAACAGAGCCGCATCATCGTCGAGCGATCCGCCCGCATCCATCCGAAGCTTCGCGAGTGCATCGACGAACAATGCCCGGGTCTCGCCGGTCACCTCGAACCACAGCACATGCCGGCGCAACTTCGGCTCCACGGGATCACCCGGCAAATCGCCCCGCGCGCGTCCCGACACCAACTCTTCGACCTGTCGCGCTGTGAGGCCGCGCGCCGCATCCAACCATGAGAGCTCCGTTTCGGCCGTTACCACCCGCGTTAGCTCTCGCGTGGCCGACCAAGTCAGCTCGCCCGTACGCAGCGCCTCGCTCGTAACCGGCAATTGCGCCAACACCTGCGCGACTCGCAACTTCTCTTTCACGAGCCGCCCGTTGTACCCAAAGAATCGCTCGACATACTCCGCGAAGCTTCCCATTCCAAGCTGTCGATGCACTCCGGCTCGCAGTGCTTCACAAAGCAGCCGACCCTCCTCCCACTCGAGCCCTGCGCGCCGCTTCGCAAACCACACCACCTGCTCGTGCAATTGCTTCCACTCGCGCTTGCCCGAACCGCCGATACTCCCCTCGTTTGTACCTCCGCGTCGAACATCGCTCACCAACAATGTCAGACCCATAACAACCTCCACCTCCGCGTCGAACATCGCTCACCAACAATGCCAGACCCATAACAACCTCCACCCGCGACCGCGCGTTCAGCGCGCCGCAATCAGACAACACCAACTCTCGCGAGTGAAACGGACTCTAACATGCCGATTTTCGAGCTCGGCATTCACCCCAGGAAGCGCTTTTGGCCCGATTCACTCGATTGGCGATGGTCGCATTAGCGACAGTCGCACGGTTCTGTCGATACGCCCGCGGGCATGATTGCGTCGCCGCCGCCCCCCGTGGGTTTGCGCTCGTCTAGCCGAACACCGGTCGCATGATTGCGGCAGCGCCGCCCGCGTAGGTTTGCGCGGTTCCGCCGAACACCGGTCGCATGATTGCGTCGCCGCTGCCCCCCGTGGGTTTGCGCTCGTCTAGCCGAACACCGGTCGCATGATTGCGTCGCCGCTGCCCCCCGTGGGCTGAGGATTCATCACATTTTCGAACGCTCGGGGCGGTCTGCGGATCTGCGGCGCGATATCGCTCCGGTCACATGAGCTTGGTAGCGGCTCGCGCGACTTGTCGCCTATGTACCCGGATTGGACCGCACTTTTCACTTGACGGTTGTAACCGTGTGCGCGACGCGCAAGCGAGAGTGCGCGCGAACTCCCGCTCTTGTTCGCGCGA
>JBMOMJ010000025.1:0-153299 GCA_049324695.1 Myxococcota bacterium | reverse complement strand
GCGCCGTGGCGGCCACTTCCGTTGCAGCGCAGTAGTGCGCTCGCCCGCTGCAGCATGGCGACCGCTGCAGCATGGCGGCCACCGTGACAGGCAGCCGATGCGCCGTGGCGGCCACTTCCGCTGCAGCGCGGTAGGCCGTTGAAACTCGTGGCAGAGAAGTTGCTAACGGGGAGTGGAATGGTTGGTCACTTCCGCTGCAGCGCAGTAGGCCGTTGAAACTCGTGGCAGAGAAGTTGCTAACGGGGAGTGGAATGGTTGCCACACGAGATACGATGCAATTGCTAGAGGAGTTGGGTTCGGAACAGGCGCCGGGCTTGCCGAGTGATGCGAAGGATCCGAAGTTGGTTGAGGCAGACGAGGCCGACGACGACATGTGCTCGAGTTCGAGGTGACCGGGGAGACACGCGCGCTATGGCTCGCTGCTCTCGCGAAGGTCCGACAGCAGGCGGGGCTCTCGTTGTGGCAGCCCGACGCGGACTACGATCGCATCGGGCTCGAAGACCGTCATCGTGAGATCTTGGGGCGGGCGAAGGGCTCGATGACGACGAGGTCCTGCTGTTGATAGCGCGCGAGCTTCTCGCCGCGCCGGGCGAAGGCAACGCGGACCGCTGACGCGAGCGTTGCTCCCTCGTAGATCGCGCACCTGCCGAACCGCGTTTGATCAGGGTTGAGCGGCCGTCCGCGTGACCTATTGTGCGACGGCGGTGTGCAAGTGGGCTGCGGGGTGGCAGCCAATTCAAATGAACATGGCAGGGTCGGTACGTCGGGTTCGATGCCGGCGCCGGGCAGCGCTGATGCTGGCGCCAGGCGGCGTGCAGCCAATTCAAGTGAACATGGCAGGGTCGGTAGACATCGGGTTCGATGCCGGCGCCGGGCAGCGCTGATGCTGGCGCTGGGCGGCGTGCAGCCAATTCAAGTGAACATGGCAGGGTCGGTAGACGTCGGGATCGATGCTGGCGCCGGGCAGCGCTGATGCTGGCGCCAGGCGGCGTGCAGCCAATTCAAGTGAACACGGCAGGGACGGTAGACGTCGGGTTCGACGCTGGCGCTGGGCGGCACTGGGAACACGGCGGAAACGGGGGCTAGACGTCGGGTTCGATGCCGGCGCTGGCAACGGAGACGGGGCTAGACGTCGGGTTCGATGCCGGCGGTGGCAACGGAGACGGGGTTAGACGTCGGGTTCGATGCTGGCGCTGGTAGCGCTGGGAACGGGGCCTTGTTCTTTTTCGAGGTAGCGGAAGATGGTGCGGGGATCGACGCCGAGGTCGCGAGCAGTTTGGGTGCGGTTGCCGTTGTTGCGTTCGAGGACTTCGAGCACGTAGCGGCGTTGGAAGTCTTCTTTGGCTTTTTCGAGGGGGACGATGGGGGCTTGGGCGTCTTCGCCGAGGTCGAGATCTTCCGGGCCGAGCAGGGTTTTGTCGCAGAGGACGAGGGCTTTTTTGATGCGGTTTTCGAGTTGGCGCACGTTGCCGGGCCAGCCGAATTTGCGAACGGCGGTGAGGGCGAGTGGTGAGAAGCCGCGCACGGGGCTGTTGAGTTCTTCGGCGTATTTGCTGAGGAGGGCTTTGGCGATGATGAAGACGTCGTCGCCGCGTTCACGCAATGGGGGAAGCCAGAGGTTGACGACGTTGAGGCGGTAATAGAGGTCTTCGCGGAATTCTCCGTTTTTGATCATCTCGTCGAGGTTGCGGTTGGTGGCCGCAACGATGCGGATGTCGCACTTCTCGGGGCGGTTGTCGCCGACGCGGAAGACCATGCGCTCTTGAAGGGCGCGCAGGAGTTTGACTTGAAGTTGGTGAGGCAGCTCGCCGACTTCGTCGAGGAAGAGGGTGCCGCCGTCGGCTTGTTGGAATTTGCCGGGACGGCTGGCGATGGCTCCGGTGAAGGCGCCCTTCACGTGGCCGAACATTTCGCTCTCGATCAGGTTTTCGGGGATGGCGCCGCAGTTGACGCTGACGAAGGGGCCTTTTTCGCGGTTGGAGCGGCGATGCAGTTCGCGCGCGATGAGTTCCTTGCCGGTGCCGGTTTCGCCGGTGATGAGCACGCTGATGTCGGTGGCCGCGACTTTTTGGAGTTTGCGGAAGACCTCCATCATGGATGGGCAAGCGCCGATGATTTCGCCGAAGCGTTTGTCGGAGAGTTCGGCGCTGAGTTTTTCTTTGTCGGCGCGCAGGGCGCTGAGCAGCATCGCGTTTTGGAGGATGAGCGAGGCTTGGCTGGCGTAGACGGTGAGGAGATCCAGCTGACGACGATCGAATAGGTGTTTGATTTCGTCGTTGGCTACGTAGAGCGCGCCGACGATTTCACCCTGGTTGAGGAGCGGCACGCACATGACGCTGGAGAGCTTGAGTGCGATGACGCTCTCGCTCTTGCCGAAGGTGGTGTCGGTGAGCGCGTCGCTGACGATCACCGGGCGACGTGTCTCGATCACCTTCTTGACGATGCTGTCGCTCATCGCGAAGGAGGTGTCTTGAATGGCTTCGCGTTGCACGTTGCGCGAGGCGCGCACGCGCGGAACAGCTTCGCCGCTTTCTTGCGGATCGACCCACAAAACCAGGCCGCGCGCGGCGCCGGTGAGCTCGATCACGTCGTCGAGTAAGGTTTCGAGCAGCTCGTCGACGGAGCGCTTGGTCATCAGGCGCTCGCTGAATGTTTGCAAACGTCGCAGGCCCGAAAGCTCGGGTTGGCTGCTGCCGCTCTCGGGCTTTTGCTCGGGCGTGTCGGCGTCGGTGAACATGCTGAAGCCGAGCAGCGCACGACCGAGCGTGATGCGATCGCCGTTACAGAGCCGTGCGCGTCGCTTCTTTTTGCCGTTGATCAGAATCTCGGCTTCGCGATCGACCTCTTCGAGCTGGAAGTCACGGCCGTTGAAAACAATCTGGACGTGGTGCGAGGCGACGCTCGCGTCCGGCACGTGAATGTCATTGCCGAGGGCACGCCCGATGGTCGTGACGGGTTTGTGTAGCGCGACCAGAACCTGGGCCCCGTCGGAGGGGAAATAGCGGACGGTTGCCATCCGGCTGAAAAGAGTATCAGACACGGGGCTGACACGTCCCGCGGCGCTTGGCGGAAACGCAACATTCTCAGCGGAAGATTCTCAGCTGGGTGCGTCACACGTTCGGGAACCGGCGTGAGCTGCGAAATTCACTGGCCGGCGGTGACCCCCATCACCGCCGGCCCAGGCCCCGCTCACGAACTCGCTCTAATTGTCTGACCCCGACCCACCCCCGCCGCGTTTGCCCCAATTGCCCCGAACACACTTCCCCGATTCGAACTGCGAGCGAGCCTCACCACGCGGACCAAAACGCCCCGCCGACTGAGAAACGATGTGGTGAGAGCGACCAAGCAGCGGGGCTTAGAGCAAATGCTGGGCCACGTACCGACATCACGTAACCATTTGAAAATATGCCGTGATTCGTCGCGAACTGGCACAGGCTGGCACAGTTTCGCAGGGCCGAAACGTGCCACGTGGATTTGGCTACCAGCTCACAAGAGCTCGCCGACAGTCGCGAAGAGCAGAGGAGCTCGCCGACAGTCGAAAGCTCAGAAGAGCTCGTCTATCGTCGGAAGCGCGGAGGAGCTCGCCTGCAGTCGAAAGCTCAGAAGAGCTCGCCCATCGTCGGAAGCGCGGAGGAGCTCGCCTGCAGTCGAAAGCTCAGAAGAGCTCGCCCACAGCCGAGAGGCCAACGGCACCCGGCGCTGCAAGCGGCGCAATCGTGGTGAGGCGCGCGAACGTTGGCTGGCGAGCCTCGGCGCTTTCGGTCGTGCGAGCGGTGAAGAGCCCACCAGCCACCAAACCGAGTGTGGTCATGGTGCCGCTGAACAAGAGGCCGCGTTTCGCTGGTGAATCGCTACCGGCATACAAAGCGTAAACGGGTAAGGACGCGGCGAAGCCAATGCCCGCACCCAGCCACATCCATTCGAGCGAGGTGGTGGACGGGATGTGGACCATCGAGAGAGCGCCAGCGCCGACGAGCGCGACGTTGTAGCCGATGAAGCCGCCGAGCGCGGCTTGGTCGTTGGAGCGACCGTAGCCCGCGTTTTTCGCCGAAGCGCCGTAACCGAACATGCTGCCGATCGCGCTGCCCCAAACGACCGAGCTCGTGAGCAGCACGCTCGATCGCGGCGAAGGCCGCTGCAAGTAGCCGAGCGCAAAACCACCCGCCGCGCCCAACGTCGCGCCGATCGCCGTAGCGCGAGATAAGCCGCGAAAACCCCAGGCATCGCTCTCTTTGGCGCGCACGAATTGCATCGATGCGAGACCCAAACCCTCTCCGGCACCAATGACTGCGCCCGCGGCGATGGCGCCAGGCAAGCCGCGTCGCATGGGAGCATCGGCCACGTACACACCGATGGGAGCAGCGATGCCAAGCACCGCGGGAGTGATCAGCGCGATGGCAGGATCTTTTATGCCGAGCTCCGCGTCGATCCAAATTCCCATGCCGACGCCGTACGCAACGGACACGCCGTAAAGCGCCGCGATCTCCGCGCCGGAGCGTGAACGTTCACTCGGGCTCTGCGGATAGGCGGGATACGCGTAAGCAGGCTGAGCGCCATACGGTTGCTGCGCCGGGTACTGTTGTGCGCCGTACGGTTGTTGCTGTGCTGGGTACTGTTGCGCGCCGTAGGGCTGTTGTGGTGCGCCGGGCGTGCCGTAGCCAGGAGGTGGCGCCGTTTGAGCAGCGGCCGACGCGCTAGTGAACATCAAAGCGAAAAGTACGCGCGAAGCTTTCAAGGTCATTCCTTGCCGGGCAGGCGGTGCAACAACTCCTCGACTGCGTCGTACACCGGCTTGTTTTCGTAGAGCACGCGGTACACCTGAGTCGAGATGGGGAGATCGACTTGCAAGCGCAGCGCAAGATCGTGCGCGCTCTTCGCGGTGGTCACACCTTCTGCGACGTGACCCAAGCTGGTGAGCACTTCCGCCAAGCTGCGCCCGCGCGCCAATTCGAAGCCCAACGTGCGATTGCGTGAGAGTGCGCCGGTGGCCGTCAACACCAGATCGCCCAGGCCAGACAAGCCGGACAACGTAGTTGGTTCACCACCTTTGGCGGCCGCCAAACGCGCCATCTCCGCGAGACCGCGCGTGATGAGAGCCGCGCGCGTGTTGTGACCGAAGCCGAGACCGTCGCTCGCGCCCGCCGCGATGGCCATCACGTTTTTGAGCGCGCCGCCGACTTGAACACCTACCGGATCGCTGCTGGTGTAGACGCGCAGCCGCTCGCTCGACAGGAGCCGTTGCACTGCTCGCGGCGACTCCGCATCGCGACTGGCGGCCACCAAGTTGGTTGGCAAGCCGCGCGCCACTTCTTCCGCGAAGCTCGGCCCGGACAGCGCCACCGCGCGTTGCTCGAACTCGGATCCCAGCACGTCGCCCACTACCTCGGTGAGCAACATGAGCGAGTCAGTCTCGATGCCTTTGCTGGCGAGTACGATCACCGCGTCCGACGCGAGCGCCGGCTTGGCCGCTTGCAGCGTAGCGCGCACCGCGGGCGTGGGGACAACGACGAGTACCGAGCGCGCACCCTGGAGCACACGCCCGATGTCGTGCTCCGGCTCGATGGCATCACCGAGCGTATAGCCGGCAAAGAACGCCACATTCTCGCGTTGCTCGCGCAGAGCGCGCGCGTGGTCCGCTTGATGCGACCACAGCAGCACACGCTCCCCGCGCTCCGCGAGCTGTCGAGCAAGCGCTGTGCCCCAGGCTCCGGCACCGAGGACTGCAACGTGGCCCATCGCCACGCACTCTTCGTGCTTTGTCGCGCAGTGTCAACTCCCGCGCTCGGATCGGCTATGGTGCTCGCAATGCTTCGCGTCGGCTCATGGCTACTCTCGGCAGGTTTCGCCCTAGGTGTTTTGGCTAGTTCTGGCTGCGCCTCGCGCGAGGCCGTTGGGCAGAGCTCACTCTCGATTTTGGGCCCTGGCGTCGTGAACGATCCCAAAAACCGTAGCCTGCGCTTCGACATGTTGAAGTTCGGGCTGGAGCGCTTTTGCGCCGAGATGAGCGCGCGCGGGCTGGCTCTGAAAATGAGCGACGACGAGCCGGTGATGGGGCGCTTTTACGCGAGCGCCTGCAGCACGCAAACGCTGGACGAAGAGACGCGCAAGTCGTTTGTGGTGCAGTACGCGGGCAGCGGTTTTGCTACCAGCCCTCAAGGCGGTCGTGTTGGGTTTTCAACCAATGGGCTCGTCGAGTATTCGCCCGACTTCTTGATGAAGGACGGCGCGCTCTACGTCTACTTCCGACCGCGCGTAGTCGATGCAACCGGCTTTCAAACGCTGCTCGTCGAATCGCAGATCGCCGCGGCTGCGATCAAGCTATTCGGAGTGAACGCCGATGCGTTCGGGCGCAAGGTGGTCGATGGTCAGCTTCGGCGCGGCTTCACGGTGGTGCGCTACGGCAGCTCGGGCGAAACCGACTTCGGGCTCGGCGTCATCGCGCTCGGTGAGAAGCCGTATCACCCGTTCCAAGTGGCGACCGAAAACAAACTCACGTTGGTGAACGAGCGCACCGAGGTGCACCTGGGTCAGCAGGACTACATCGGCCCGCTGAACGTCGCGAACGACGGCCAAGCGCTGTACTTCACGCTCAAGCTCGATGGCGCACAAGCCATCGACGCGCTGCTCGTAAGCGAACCGGTCGGCAAAGCCTCAATCGATGCGTTCACCAAGCAAGCAGGCCCCGTTGCGCTTTCTGGCCCTGTGCTCTTGAACGAGCCGGTCACACGCGGCGCGCTGTGGAAGCGCTACGTCACCGTGCCCAAGGGTCGCTACTATCTGGTGCTCGATAACAGCGCCGCCGGTGGTCGGACAATGCCTCCCGCGGGCCCGGCAGACGGACAATCGGCGCGAACTGACGTACTCGCGTTGGTGGGCGACTCGCCGTGAGCCGCGTTTAACCCATTGCTCGGGCCTGGGCTCCCGGCTAGAACCAGCGGGCCCGCCGAGCCGAATCGTGAACGCCAAAACCCTTCGCTTCCTGTTCTGGCCCCTGTGGTTCGTGCTCGTGCCTGCCCTTCTGGGCTACCTCACGGTCACCGTGCTCGCCCCGGGGGAGGATTTCACGCCCACTTCGGCGCTGGAACAATTCCTCTGGTTGGTCCGCGATCAGCGCGTTCCGGCGATGATCGTGTTCTTCGCCGCTTACGAGATGTTGCTGTATCGCTATCGGCACCATCTACCGCTGGCTGCCTACTTGGGCGCCGGATTGCGCTCGGACTTGCCGCGCGAGCTGCGTCACGACTTCGAAGACGGCGTGCACCTGCTCGAAGAGTCCGATCGCCTGATGCACAAGAATCGCGCGTCGATCGAACGCCATTTGTCGAGCGAAGCCCGCGAGGAGCTGCACGACGCACTCGAGCGCCTACGCGACGAAATCGATCGACGCGAGTTCGTCGCGGAAGATTTTCTGGCGGCTTACGAGCGTGCTTCGGATCTGGTAGCTCGTCGCTTGGGCCGCTGGCGCAAAGGCGAACTGCGCGAGTACGTCGAATCGATCGGCTTTGCGATGGGCGTCGCGCTGTTACTGCGCGCCTTCGTGGTCGAGGCCTTCAAGATCCCTAGTGGTTCGATGCTGCCGACGTTGCAGATTCAGGACCACATTTTCGTCAACAAGCTCACCTACGGGCCAATGGTGCCGTTCGCGCACTATCGGTTGTTCTCGCGGCTGCCCCCCAAGCGCGGCGACATCATGGTGTTCGAGTACCCGGATCCGAACCCAGAGAATCCGCGTCAGGATTTCATCAAGCGCGCGATTGCTTTCGAGGGCGACACCCTCGAGGTGGAGTCGGGTCATCCGATCATCAACGGCTGGCGCGTACCGAGTTGCCGCGTAGGTGCCTACGAGTTCAACGAAGGCAGCGGTTACGGCATGAAGCACGGCGAGCTCTTCGTGGAGTTTCTCGGCGACTACTCGTACCTCACGCTGTTCGAAGACACGTCGTTCACCGAGCGCAAGCAGGGGCCCTATCGCGTCAAGGCTGGCGAAACGTGGGTGATGGGTGACAACCGCAACAACTCGAGCGATTCACGCGCGTGGAACAGTGGTCGCGGGGGCGGAGTGCCCGACGCGAACATCAAAGGCCGCGCGATGTTCGTTTGGCTCAGCTTCGGAACGGACGCCGCCGTAACCTGGGACCGCTTGTTCACCAACGTGCTCGGCAAGCCGCGCCTGCCCAAAGAAGCTCCGGCAGATCTGGTGAAGGGCATCGATCGCTGTCTCGCGCAACGCCCAGCTCAAACGCTCCCGCCGCCCGCCAAGCGGTAAGCGAAAGACCGTGTCAGGCGGATGGCGCAGGGTCACGCATCGGTTCGATGCGAAGCTCACCAGCCAAGCGACGAGCGCGACGTGAGCCAACCCAACAGGCGACCAGCAGGAGCAGCCACACCAACGTGATCGAGATCCCCAAGCTGCGCTGGAGCCACAGGCTCATCGGGTAGCGCTGCAGGTACGCGAGGAAAGCGTAGTCGGCCATCACCTTGGCGAAGCAAGCGCGAATGCCCAGCGAGTACGCGCTAATCGCTCGCATGCGCCAACGATCGAAGTCGGTCAGCGCGACCTGTGGATAACGCGCAGGATCTTCGGCACGCACGTCGCTCTTTCGCAACGCGAGGAAGATCCCTAGCAGGATCGCGATAATATCGAACGGATCCGGAACGGCCATTTTCAGGTCCAGAACAGGGCGCGGGCTCGAGAACGACGCCGACCTTAGCACAGAACCCGGTCGGCCCCTAAGTTTGGTTTTCAAATGATAACGCTGGTGAGTTTCGGCGAACTCGTATGGGACGTTATTGAAGGCCTGAACGGAAGCGTGCGTACGTTGGGCGGAAGTGCGTGCGCGAGCGCAGTGCACGCGAAAAACCTGGGAGCGCAAGCACGCTTGGTGAGCGCCGTCGGCGGCGACGAGCCGGGCCGAGCAGCGCTCGACGAGCTCTCTCGACGCGGCGTGAACCCTGAATGGATTCTCACCCATTCGGTTGCAAAAACCGCGTGTGTTCGCGTGAGCTTGGAACCCGAGGGCCTTCGCTATTCGGCTCTCAGCCGATTCCCTTGGGGTCGCAGGAGACTACGAAGCAACGCTGACGCGCGCTCTAAAAGGCGCCGACGGCTTGATGTTCGGCCTGTTCCTGCAGGGTTCGCAGGCACCTTTGACGCAGATCGCGTCCGCGCTGCACGCGAGTGGCAGGCCAAAGCTCGTAGGCTGTGACCTGAACTTGAGGCAAGCAGTTACGCTCGAGACCCTCGATGCTGCGATCCGGATCGCGAACTTCGTGAAGCTGAACGAAGCCGAGCTAGCGCGCGTGGCCTCGTTGTCGGGACCGGTCGCTCCAGCAGAATTCCTATTGAGCCGCGGCTCCCTCGCCTTCGTCGTCGAAACGCGCGGAGCCGCCGGAGCACGTTTCGTTGCGCGCGACGGTAGCTGCGAAGTCGCCGCACCGGTGATTGCCGAGCCCAGCGACTCCATTGGTGCAGGCGATGCGCTCATGGCAGCGCTGATGTGCGCGCTGCTGCGCGGAGAGCCACCGCAGCAGGCGCTCCGGCTTGCGGTCGCGTATGCGAGTGCTCACCTCTCACAAGTCGGCGCGCTGCCGAAATCGCACGTCGAATCGCGTTGAGATGGCGCCTGTCTCGAATGTCTCGAACTGGAGCGGCGGCCAACGCGAACGCGTGGTTTTACGCGCAAATCTGGCTGGCATATCCGCTGCAATAGTGAGTTTTCGCTGGCGGCGCCTCTGGTGTCACCCCCTCCCCCGGAGGACGGCCGCCGCATTAACTCCTCAGCGGCTCGGAGCGCCTCCTCCCCAAGGCTCCGGGCCGTTGCTTTTTTGTGCTTTCACGCTGACTGCAGCTCGTAGATGACGAACGCGAAGCGCTGAGAATCCGGCGACCACGAGTTCACGTTAATGCTGCCCTGCCCTCCGAAAAACTCGCAGAGCACCTCGATGGCAGCCTCACCGATGCGTTCACCTGGTGTCGGGAGCAGTCGCAGCTGCATTCCCGAAATGCGATCGTCGTGCCCCTGAGTTCCCGCTGGAAAAGACAAGAAGACCATCCAACGCCCGTCCGGAGAAATGTGCGGGAACCAGTCCTCGGGCGCGTCGTGCGTAATCTGCTCGGCGAGCCCATCACTCAGACCGGCGCCGCTACTGGGCATCCGCCAAATCGCCCAGCCACCGCTGCGGTTGGAATTGAAGTAAATGAAACGACCGTCGGGAGAGTACTCCGGGCCATCGTCGTAGCCGCCCGCGCTCGTGAGACGTTCTTCGGCGCCGCCCTCGGCGCGCACGCGGTAAAGCTCGAATCTGTCGTCGCCGCGCTCGGCCACGAAAGCTAGCCACTGCCCATCGGGTGACCAGCCGTGAAAGTAGCTAGGCGCAGCCGGCGTCACCAGACTCGCCGCGCTCCCGTCCGCGCGCGCCACGAATACGCGCGATGCTGGCTGTTCAGGTGTCGACGCCGAAAATGCGAGCCAGCGCCCGTCGGGTGACAAGTCGTGATCGTTGTTGCAGGCGTAACTGCCGCCCACCAGGGTCAACGGCTGCGGTATCGGCTCTTCGCCAAGCGGCAACCGGAACAAGCCGCCATCTCGATTGAGCAGCAAAAACGAACCGTCGCGCGCCCAATTCGGCGCTTCGATCACACCGTCGCTCGAGTAGACGACGCGAAACGAGCGCGCCGCGAGATCATAGATGGCGACGTGGCTTCGATAGCGGGGGGCCATGGGCGCTGGACGCTAGCGTCAAAGCTCGCGCGGTCAAAACGCCTCGCTCGGCCCAGCGGGATCCGATCGCGTTTCGGCGTCGTTCTTTCGCGACGCCGAAACGCTGCAGTGCCACGACTTCCCCGAAAAAGTCGCGACAACTTTGTTCAGAAATACCGAGCGACCAGGTTTTCGAGGGCTTCTTGCCGACCCGAGCGCGGCTTGGGCTCGATCTGCTTCGACAAGACCTGATCCGAAAGCTCCGTCAACGACAGACGACCGCTGAGGATCTTCTCCCCGAGCTCACCGCGCCAGCCGGCGTAACGCTCTGCCAAAGCCTTGTCGAGCGCGCCGTCCTGCAGCATGCGCTCGGCGCTGTACACGCCGCGCGCCAGGGTATCCATCCCGCCGATGTGAGCGTGGAACAAATCCTCCGGATCGATGCTCTGCCGGCGCAGCTTGGCGTCGAAGTTCATGCCGCCGCTCGTGAAACCGCCGGCCTTGAGGATGGCATGCATCACGAGAGCGATTTCCTGAACGTCATTCGGGAACTGATCGGTGTCCCACCCGAGCAACGTGTCGCCGCGGTTCATATCGATGCTGCCGAACATGCCGTTCGCGATCGCGTAGGCAACTTCATGCTGGAAGCTGTGCCCCGACAGGATGGCATGATTTGCCTCGATGTTGACGCGGTACTCCTTCTCGAGCTTGTAACGTTGCAAGAAGGCATACACCGACGCCGTGTCGTAGTCGTACTGATGCTTGGTCGGCTCCTTGGGCTTCGGCTCGAGCAGAAGCAGGCCCTTGAAGCCGATCTTGTGCTTGTGCTCCGCCACCAACGAGAGAAAGCGAGCCAGCTGATCGGCCTCGCGCTTCATGTCGGTGTTCAGCAAAGTTTCGTAGCCTTCGCGGCCACCCCAGAGCACGTAGTTCGCGCCGCCGAGCTGCGCAGTCACGTCGAGAATCTTGCGAACCTGCGCTGCAGCGTATGCGAACACCTCCGGATCGGGGTTGGTGGCAGCACCGCTCATGTAGCGCGGATGGCTGAATAGGTTGGCGGTGCCCCACAAGAGCTTCACCTTGGTGCGCTGCATCTCGCCGGCCATCTTCTCGACGATGCGATCGAGGTTGTCATGGCTCTCGCGCAGAGTGGCACCTTCGGGCGCCACGTCGCGATCGTGAAATGTGAAGAACGGCGAACCGAGCTTCTCGAAGAACTCGAACGCTGTCTTCAGCTTCAGCTCGGCGGCTTCGAGCAGATTGCCCGGCTTGAACCACGGCCTGTCGAAGGTGCCGGCACCGAAGATGTCGCTGCCCGGCCACGCGAAGCTGTGCCAGTAGCAAACGGCCACACGCAGGTGGTCCTCCAAGCGCTTGCCGAGCACCACCCGATTCGGGTCGTAGTAGCGAAACGCCAAAGGATTCTGGCTCTCTGGACCTTCGTAGCGAATGCGCTCGATGCCGGGAAAGAAACTCATGATGCTGGGATTCCTTTAAATTTTGCTTGCTGGGCACGCGCCGAGGACGCGCCGACCAATTGCGGGCAGGGATATAACTTAACTAACTTTAAAAGCCCAGGCAAACCGGTTCGCCCGGTTTTTTGAGCAAATATGCGATCTGGTTACAGTCGTCAGCGCTTCACCCCAGCGCAGTCGACAGCACTGAAACTCCGTGGCAGATGGCGGCAAGCGACATGAACGCTGAAACCCTGCCCGGCACCCACAGCGCACCCGCTGCGGAGCCGCGCCGAACGTTCACACGCCAGGCAGTCTGGTTGTTGGCGTTCACGCTGGCGGTAGTGCTTTTCGGCGCGGTTGTGCGCATTACGGGGTCGGGCGCCGGTTGCGGGCGGCACTGGCCAACGTGCCAAGGCGAGATCGTGCATTTGCCGAAGCGCGTCGAAACGCTGATCGAGCTTTCGCATCGCGTCAGCACTGGCCTCAATGCGCTGCTGGTATTCGCGCTCACTTTTCGCGCGTTCCGCTTGTTCGAAAAGGGTCACTCCGCGCGCAGCGCGCTCAAGTTTGCAAGCGCGATGATGGTGGTCGAGTCGCTGATCGGCGCGGGCCTGGTGTTGCTCTCGCTGGTGGGAACCGATGCCTCGCTACGCCGCGCAATCGTGATGCCGCTGCATCTGATCGCAACGTCGGGTCTTTGTGCGGCGCTCGGGCTCGCGGTGTTCCATAGTTTGCCAGCGCAATCGGCGACGGTCACGACGCACCCTGCGCGTGCGTCGGTGCTGCGAGCGGCGCTCGCTGTGCTGGTCGTGTCCGCCACGGGCGCGGTCACGGCGCTCGGTGACACGCTGTATCCGGCGCAGGCCGCGCCGCTCGCAGAGCGCCTGCTCCACGATCAATCTCAAGCCGCTCACTTTCTCGAGCGGCTGCGCTTGGTGCATCCACTGCTCGCAGTGGGCGGCACCATCCTGGTGTTATCGGCAGCATCGAATGTGCTCGGCGAAAGCACGAGCGCGCTCGGCCGCACGCTCGCGCGCTGGAGCATCGGCGTGTGCCTTGCGCAGGTTGGGTTGGGCGTGGTCAACGTGCTGCTCTCTGCGCCCGGTTGGATGCAGGTCGTGCATCTCTTCGTCGCGAACCTGGTGTGGCTCTGCTTGGTGCTGCTCGCGGCGGAGCTCGCCAAGCCGCGGGCGTCAGCGCGAGCTTGGGCTTAACCCTCGGGGTTGCGGCCCCCCGGGCGAAGAAACGACGTGCCGCCGGAAGTCTTTTGACCCCCGAGAGGCCGTTCGAGGCTCAGTGACTAGTAGCCCCGGTGAACGTCACCCGCAGTATTCGTAAGGTCGCGCCTTCGCTCAGTGACGCCGACTTGGTTCTCGCCGCTCGCACCGGCGAAACGTGGGCCCGTGAGACCTTGTTTCAGCGCCATTCGGAGGCTGCGCACCGGCTCGCATTCGTGCTGCTCGGCCCTCATGGCGGCAGCCGAAATGTTTTGGAAACCGCCTTTGCGGATTGCTTCCACCATCTCGGCAGCCTGCGCGACCCGTCCAATTTTTCGCGTTTCATCGCGCGGCAGGTGGTGCGCATCGTCCGCCAGCGGTTGCGCCAAGCGCGCCTACCCTGGCGGCGGCAACGGCCGGACTTTTTGGGGTTTCGCTCCCAGCAGGCGCTGGTTCACAACGAAGGCGATCGCATCGCGCTGACGCGCTTCTACGAGTGCGTCGAGGAGCTCGCGGTCGACGAGCGCATCGCGTTGCTGTTACGCGACGTCGAGCACATGGACGCGCGTGACGTGGCCATCGCGTTGCGTTCGAGTGCGGCACGTGCGCGTCGCTGGCTGCTCTCCGCCGAGCGTCAGCTGCGTCCGCTCGGCGCAGCGGGCCGCGTGCCTCATGTGTTGGTCGCCGGGACCGAAGTTCTTCCGATCCCGCTCTCGGAGTTCGAACGCGTGCAGCTACATCGTCGCATCGAGCAGCTGCTCGACGCACGCGAGGAGCGCAGGTACTGGCCCTGGGCTGTGGGCGGAGCCGCAGTGTTCTTGGCTCTGGTAGGCGCGTTGGTGCTGGCGTTGAGACGACCGGTCGCCGCCGCTGAGCCGCCGCCGGCTCCGGTGGTGCTCATGCCAGCCGCCGCGCCACAGAGCGTGGAACTGCCGGACGGATCGCGCGCGCAGCTTTCGCCCGCCGCACAGCTGCGAGTCAACCTCGCCGACAGCGAGGACATCCGGCTCACATTGGTTTCAGGGCGCGCCGACTTCGAATTGAACGCCATGGTGGGCAAGCGCTTCGTCGTGAACGTGGGCGACGCCACCGTGGCTGCGCTCGGTCGGCGCCTCTCGGTGTCAATCGAAGGAGAGGATCCTGAAACCCACGAGTTGACCGTCGAGGTCAGCGCGGGTGATGGACCTGCCGAGCTGTGGCGCCGCTCCGATACGCCGTCGATCTTGCTCGGCAGCGAGGAAACCTGGAGCGGTCGCGTTCCGCAGCCCCTGTCTCCCTGAGCTCCGCTCGTGCCCTGACGTGCACTACGGCCGAGCTTCCGGTTGCTCGCGAGACTCGGCGCTCGCCACCAAGCGACTGACTCGAAAGCCGTCGCTGTGACGCACGAGCTCCGCCGTGACGGTGCGCACTTGGCGCCGGCGTTCACCGAGAGCCGTCAACGTGAGTGCCACCAGCAATGTCGCGTCGGCGCTGTTGCGCGCCAGGCGGACGTCCGACTGCTCGATGTTGACCTCGAATGCACTGCCGCTCGCTGTATCGAGCAGCTCGAGGATTGCCGCATGCCCTTCCAGCAATCCGAGTTCTGGAATCGAGAGGCTCAAGCTCGGCAAAGTGAGCCGCGCGAGCGCGCTTTCGACCCGCCGCCGTCGCGAGCGCTCGTCGTCGTTGGGCAACGCGCTAGCGGAGAGCAACAGTTCGCGTAGCACAGAGAGCACACGCCGCTGGTCCGAAGGTCCCCACACCAAGTAGGCGCCGACGAGCGCGCTCAGCACGAGCACTCCCGATACGACCTTGCGACGCGTTCGGCCCAGTGAGCTCTCGTTCATGACTGTCTCGGAGCTGCGGCGCGCTACGCCGCTACGGCGACGCCCATGCGTTGCCGCAGCGAAGCGTACTGCCGGCTGATCGCAAACGCATACAGCTCACCGAGCTGCTCGTCGACGCTGGCGAGCCCCTCTGCCGGGAAACGCCGAATCAGCTCCGCGGCGCCGCACACGTCACCGGACACCGACAACCCAGCGCGCACCCCCAACAACGCAAGCTCGCGCAATGCTGCCTCGGCGCGTACTTCGAGATCATCCACCCAAAAGCTGGCCGCCACGGCCTGTAGCCGCTCCAACGCGGCACCACGCACCTCGCGACGAAGCGCCGCGTACAAGCGCTTGGCGTCCCCATCCAGAGAACGCACGTCGAGATGCGGTGAACCGCCGAGCGCCAGAGCCGCCCGCAAGAGCTCCATCAGCTCAGCGTGCGATGAAAAGAAGGACAGCGCGCAGATCTCGTTGCGAAAGCGCGCCAAGTGCCGGCCCCAAAGAAATGCAAGCTGGCCGAGGCCGAGCCCGGAGCCCAAAGCGCGATTCGCGAGCGTGCTGGGCTGCTCCACCATCGCGACGCGCAAGTCCGTGTCGAGCTCCGGCAGCACGTAGAGCGCCGGCGCGCTCACACCCAACATGCGCGCCGTCCACGCCAGCGTCTTCGCCAACATAGTGGTGCTCTTTTCGGGATCCTGCAGCGCCTTGGGGTCGGGCTCCTGATAGCGACCTTTGTGTTTGGCGAAACCTGTTCCGACGCGCGCAGCGGCGGGCGCGAGCACCGTCAACAGCGAGGAGAGCTCGCGGTCGCGCTGCGGAGAGAATAGCGCTTCTGTCCACTCGGTTTCGCTCACCGTGCTGCGCGCTGCGAGCAGACCCTCGGGGCGATGCTGACTCACCATCAACGATTCGTTGATATCGGCTTCGCCCAGGCATTCGAGCACGCTGGCCGCGTTCCAAGCGCCGTCGGGATCGCCCTCCGCCAGGAACAGAGCGTGCGCAAGCCGATATGTCGCTGGATGCGTCGGCGAGAAGTGAGCGGCGCTGCGGCAGTGGTCGAGTGCGCTCGGGCGCTCGTCGAGCTTGTCGTAGAGTTCGATCAGCCTCTCGCGCAGGGTCGTGTCACGCGGGTTGTGTTGAATGGCGCGCTCGTACTCACGCACGCGAGCCCGATGTGCTTCACGCCCGGAAGCAGGCTTCTCGGAAGCGGGCGCAGGCAGTGAAGCTTCTGCCGGCGCGGCAACTTCGAGTGGCGGCGCTGCTGCCTCGGCCATCGGCGGCGCGGCTTCGACCGGAGCCAACGCGGGCGCCACAGCGGCTCCGCGTGCCTTTTCGTCCAGGCGGTCCGCGAGCTCGAAATCAGCTAGCTCCGCACGCGCGAGGCGGGCCGCGGCCATCAGCGCGCGCTTGCGCTCATCGGGTGCACACTCAGGATGATCGGCGAGCTTCTGGCGCACCTCGATCGATCGGCGGGCGTCACCTAGGCTCTCACAAGCTTGACCGAGTAGAGCCAGTGCGCGCAGATCGCCGGGCGCGACGCGCAGCCAAGCCTCAGCGGTGTGCAGCAGATTGGCCGAATCGCGTGCCGCCTCGGCCCATTCCGCGCGCACTTTGAGCACGTCGAGATTCAATGCGTCGAGCTCGACAGCTTCGCCAAACAGACGCGCGGCCTGCTCACCGCGCCCCAGGCGAGCCACCACGCGCGCTAGCTTGGCAAGAACTCCAGCGCGATCGCTCGCTTCGTGCGCCAGAGCGAGCGACGATTCCAACACGCGCGCGGCCACTTCGTCGGGGTTCTCGCTGGCCGGCTCGGGTTTCGGAGCCTGCGGCGCCAGGCGTGCACCCGACGCGTCGCCATCCGCCAGCAAGGTCGGCTGATTAGGCTCGGTGGTGTCCGCAAAGTCGAACGACGGCAAGGCGTCATTCGAGGACGGCAACACCTCACTCGAGGATGGCAACGAGCTCGCTCGGTTCGGCTCGGTGGCTTCCGCGAAATCGAATGATGGCAGCGGAGCCCGATCGAACTCGCTCGCGGGTGGCGCCGACTCCGGATCGCTGCCGGACGGCGGCAGATGCGGTCGCGTCGGCGTCACCTCATCCGGATCTTCGAACGCCTGCAAACCGGGCTGCGTCTTGGCTTCGTCTTGTTGGCGCAGGCCAAGCAGTGCGTCGAGATCGCGATCGTTGGCGAAGCTCGGCAGCGGCGCCTCCGTCTCGTTGCCCGCGGGCACTACCAAAGTTCTCGCGCCATCGGCGTCGGGAGTCAAAATCGCAAACAGCGAGGTTTGCTCTCCGAACAGGCCCGCCGCAGGCACGTCTTTCCAAGTCTGCTCGTCGGCGCGCAGGCCGTCGTAGAGTGAACGCAGATCGATTGGTTGTGAACGCTCGCGACTAGCGGCGAGCCAATCGAGCATCATCAGCACGAGCCCGGTGAACGCCGAGCCACCGAACGAATCCGGCAGCGCGCTGTTGCGCACCGCGACCAACGCCGATACTGAAGGCGCGTTTTCGGTCAACGTCGTGCCAATCGAGCTCACGACTTCGGAGAGGCTCTGCCCCGAGTCCACGACCGCCGCCGCATCCACGATCAAGCACGCGTTGGTCGAGTGGAGCAGAAACAGATTGCGAAGGCGTGTCAGCGACAGCGTGCCGAGCCGTTCACCATCCAGCAGCAGCGCGGGCCCGCGATCCTCCGAGAGCACGGAGTAGCCCGAGAAGTAGACGAGCAACTCCGTGATCGGCTCAGTTTGCGCAATGAGTCGCTGTTCGATGCGCTCCGCCAAACCGCGTTCGGCGTTGAAGCGGATCACTTTGAAGCCGGCGTCGACTTCGGTCAGCCGGCGCTCCATGAGGTCGCCGTCGATCTCCGCCGACGGAACCGCCGTGAGTTTGCCGTTCTTTTCGTATGAGGAGCCGACGAGAAGCGCGAGGCGCATAGGTCTGATTATTGACGGGCATGAACCATACTTTCGATCGGCGAGCCTGCCCAGCGCAGGTGTTACGCGGTGCGCGGCGGTGCAGCACGCACATCCAGCCCGGCCACAAGATTCGCGCGTACTGGTTCAGTGCTTACCAATTTTCGCGCGTTTTGGGGTGATCGGACAGTAGGCTTTCATTCCGGAGATGTCTCTCGAGCGAATTCAATCTCTGATCGAGCGGTTCCGAAAAGAGCTGGGACGCACGCCGCCGCGACAGATCGCGCCCTGCAGCCTGCCGAAACAATTGGCGCGCGAGCTGTTCACGTCGATGTTGACTGCCCGTCATCTCGACCGCGCCGCTCACGAGTTGCGCGCGAGCGGACACGGCCACTACACGATCTGCTCGAGTGGCCACGAAGCGAACGTCGTGCTGGGCCGCCTCACGACACCGGCAGACGCGAGCCTCGTGCACTACCGCAGCGCGGCGTTCCAAATCGAGCGCGCGCGGCATGTGCCAGAAATCGACGCAATCCGCGACGTCGCACTCTCGCTGGTTGCGTCCAGCGCCGAGCCCTCGAGTGGCGGCCGTCACAAGGTGTTCGGCAATCGACGGCTCGGCATCATCCCTCAAACCAGCACCATCGCTTCGCATTTACCGCGAGCGGTCGGGCTCGCCTTCGCGCTCGAGCGCAAGGCAAGGCTCGGGTTGAGCCCGATCAGCGACGCCATCGTGTTGGCGAGCTTCGGTGACGCCAGTATCAACCACAGCACGGCGCTCGGCGCGTTCAACGCCGCAGGCTGGGTTGCATACCAGAGCTTGCCACTCCCTCTCTTGCTGGTTTGCGAAGACAACGGCCTCGGCATCAGCGTACGCTCGCCGCCTGGCTGGGTGCGCGCGCGCCTCGAAGCGCTACCCAACATTCGCTACTTCAACGCGGACGGCAGCAACATCGACGCGAGCTATCGCGCCGCCGAAGCAGCCGTCGCACACTGCCGCACGAGCCGGCGACCCGCGGTATTGCACCTCGAATGCGTGCGCCTGCTTGGCCACGCAGGCAGCGATGTCGACACAACGTACCGCTCCGTGGCGGAGCTCGAGCACGCTGCGGAGCGCGACCCGCTGCTCTTGCACGCGCAAGCTCTGCTCGCCGCGGGCCAAGCCAGCACCCAAGAATTGCTCGAGCTCGATTCGCGCATCGCCGCGCGCGTCGACGCCGAGCAGGAGCACGCCAAGCAAAGCCCGCGCCTCACGAGCCGTGGTGCCGTGATGAACGCGCTGGCACGCCCACTCGATCCGCGCGCGCACCCGAGCGAACATCGACAGCCGAATCCGGAGCGCCTCACACTGGCGCAAGGCATCAACCGCGCGCTGGTCGAGCTCATGAGCGAGCGACCCGGTGCTCTGCTCTTCGGCGAAGACGTCGCCAAAAAGGGCGGTGTCTACGGCATCAGCAAAGGTCTGTTCGAGCGTTTTGGCCCGACTCGCGTGTTCAACACGTTGCTGGATGAGCAAACGATTTTGGGACTGGCGTTGGGCGCCGCAACGCTCGGGCTCCTGCCGATCGCGGAAATTCAGTATTTGGCATATCTGCACAACGCGGAAGATCAGCTACGTGGCGAAGCCGCAACGTTTCGCTATTTCTCGAACGGCGACTACGAGAACCCTTTCATCGTGCGCATCGCGGGGCTCGCTTATCAGAAAGGCTTCGGCGGGCACTTCCACAACGACAACTCGCTCGCTGTGCTACGCGACATTCCGACCATCGCCGTGGCAGTGCCGGCGCGCGCCGATGACGCCCTCGCGCTATTTCGAGCCGCGCACGAGCTCACGCAGCGCGCGGGCCGCGTGGTGGTGATCATCGAGCCGATTGCGCTGTACCATCGCCGCGACTTGCACAGCGACGGTGACGGCGGCTGGCTCGCTTCCGACGACGGCACCACGGCAGAGTTCGGCCGCGCGCGCGTGTATCACGCCGAAGCGCATGACTTGACCATTGTGTCGTACGGAAACGGGCTCGCTTTCTCGCTCTCCGCAGCCCGTACGCTCGCGCAGACTGCCGGCATTTCGGCGCGCGTCGTCGACTTGCGCTGGCTCGCTCCCCTACCTGCTGCAGACATCTTGGCTGAGGCGCGCGCCACCGGTCGCGTACTCGTCGTCGATGAGTGCCGCCACTCCGGTAACGTGTCGGAGGCGATAGCCGCTCTGTTGTTGGACGCCGGCTATCGCCTTCCGTTCCGACGCATCACCAGCGCCGATAGCTTCATTCCGCTCGGCGACGCGGCCAATCACGTGCTCTTGAGCGAAGCCGAAATTGTGGCCGCCGCGCGCGAACTAATGAACGAATCGCTCTAACGAGCCCCCGCTTTGCTCGGCGACGCTTCCGTCAAGCATTCGGCAGCCTCCGCCACGGCGAGCCCGCAGCCGAGACCTCCGATGAGGGCTGAGGCGATTCCCCCAGCTACCGTTGGAGCTGTTTTCAGTGTTGCCAACACGGCGCCGGCGCAGGCAATGCCCGCTTTCGCCACCTTCGTGGCGCAATCGGCGCTCCGGGCTCTCTCGTGACTGGCGACCAGTTCTGAGACGCTGGGGGATGCTTCCGTGGGCGGGCTTTGCTTACACAGTGGCTCTCCTTTGGGCATCGCACAGTGCGCCTGTTCGGCATCGTAGAAGTCGCTCGGGTTGGGTGGACTCGAACAAGAAATCGGCTCGGGCATGGACACCTCCTTGGCTTTTCGGTGGTCGGACAACCGCGCCGGCAGTTGCGCTCGAATTGCGCCCAAACGTCGATTTATTCACCCCGCGGAGTGTTCAGAGCAAACTCGACACAGCGCGCAGCGTTTCTTCTCGACTTGCGGCAGACCGAAAGGCCCAGGTTTTCGCCGCGCTCCGGGGAATGTGCTTCAAGGAGCGCGAGTGCCGAACGGCGTTGGATCGTTGCGCGGCGACGACTGCTTCCAACGCGACTCGGGAGGAAATGTTGCGGGCGGCGCTCCAGACGCTCGCGACCTGAGCACCGGCCTCGCCGATCCGGGCGGATAAGGACGCCCACCATGTGTGCAGCGACGCTGGGCCCGAGCACCCCAAGCTGCACGGTTCCGCCGTAAGGGCTTCCATGAGCATGCTTGAAAGTAAGCCCCGTGGACGGCTTACCCTCGATGATCAAGCGCCCTTGGGTGCACTGCGCGATGCTGTGCAGCGCACAAGCACAAGAGATTATCAGGTTCATGTCGACCGCCTTCGCTGCGAGGTTTCAAGTGATGTTCATCCACGAAACTTGCATGTTTGCATCCGTTCACGACGCAGCGCCCATTGTCGCGGCGCATGACTTGTCTGCGAACGGCCGGACGAATCGTTTGCGATGCTCGTTGACTCACGTGGGTTGCAGTAGACGCCCGGTGACTCACGTGGGTTGCCGTCGACGCTCGTTGCCCCGCATCGGTTGCGGCAACATCTGGAATGACCTGCGCATCACACCAAGCCATCTCCGCGACCTCAGGAGCAAGGGCGTGACGTTCACCGCCGCCAATCTGCTCGCTGCGCCCGCAGCTCCTACGAGCGCCCTAACACACAACTCGAACTCGCACACGGGCTCAGATCACAATCCTGCGCATGTCACTTCGGCCGGGGCGAGCTATGCTGCGCGCGTGCAAGGTTTGCCTGTGCTCGACTCGATTGGCGCCGCGCGGCGCTCGAATCGCCTTTCGGCTGGCGCGTGGGAGCTCTCGGCGCTGGAGCTCGAACGGCGCGGGCTGTCCCAGCAGACGTTCGGGCGTTTGCACCGGCCTTGGACTTGGAGTGAAGCGGGCCCGCTGCTGTCGAGCCGCGACCGACGTGAGCTCGAGAGCGTTGGAATCGAGTTGCCATCGCTCAGTGAACGCCACGTTTCCCACGATGGTTCGATCAAAGCGGTGCTGCAGTTCGGCGAAGATGCCGTCGAGGCCGTCCACATGCCGCGCGCCGTGCGGCAGCCGCGCGTGACGTTGTGTGTGTCCAGCCAAGTCGGCTGCGCGATGGGCTGCACGTTTTGCGCGACTGCCAGCATGGGCCTCATGCGTCAGCTGAGTTGTGGCGAAATCGTGACTCAGATGCTTTGCATGCTGCGCGCGTTTGGGCCGCGGCATCCGGGCCAGCTGAGCTTGGTTTTCATGGGTATGGGCGAGCCGCTTCACAATTTGTCGGCCGTCGCGCACGCCGTCGAGCTTTTGGCGGAACCGCGCGGTCTCGGCTTGTCTCCGCGTCGTATCACCGTTTCGACCTCTGGGTTGGTGCCGCAAATCCGCGCGCTAGCGGAGCTTTCTGTGCGGCCGCTACTGGCGGTTAGCCTGAACGCAACTACCGACTCGACGCGTTCGGAGCTGATGCCGATCGGTCGCCGCTACTCGCTCGCGATGTTGCACGATGCGCTGGCGAGTTATCCGCTGCGCGCTCGCGAACGCATCACGATCGAGTACGTTCTGTTGGCCGGAGTGAACGACAGCGACGACGACGCGGCGCGATTGGCCGATTTCTGTCGGGGCTTCGAGCATCACATCAACCTGATTCCCTTCAACGCCCACGCGCATTCCGAATTTCAGGCGCCGAGTGAAGAGCGAATCGATGCCTTCGCGAGACGAGTGCTCGCGCGGCGGCCGTGTGTGCTCAGCGTGCGCCGTTCGCGAGGCAGCGACGTGCGCGCAGCTTGCGGCCAGCTCGTCAAATTCGGCTCTGGCTTGGCGCGGGCAGCCAACAATCCGGCAAGCGAGAATAATTCGAGTGTGAGTGCGTAAGCTTCGCTCGGCCTCAGCGAAACGGGTGAGCCAAAAACGTGGCGTGAGAGCTCAGCTTCAGGGGAAAGTCGAAGGTCATGCTCTGCCCGCGCACCTGTCTGTCGCTCTTGGTGGTTTCTCTCGGCGCGTCCATCTCGCTCGCCGCGAGCGCCCACGTGTCACTCGATAGCCCTAAGTCTCGCTACTACAGTGGCAGCCAGGCGGATCAGGTGAAGCAAAAGAACGGGCCCTGTGGTGTCACCAACGACAGCCGCACTACCAACAGCTCGCTCATCACCACGTTCAAGCCCGGCCAGCAGATCACGGTGAAGTGGCGGGAGACCATTCAACATCCAGGCTTCTTCCGCATCGCGTTCGACAGCGATGGGCAAGACTTCACTTTCCCTGGCAGCAGCACGAATGGTGAGGGTGTCACCATTCTCGCTGAAAAGATCACCGATAAGAGCGGCTCGAACGGCCTCGAATACACCCACGACATCACGCTCCCGAACGTCGAGTGCTCCAAATGCACGCTGCAGCTCGTGCAGGTGATGACGACCTCGCCGCCACCCTATGAAGACGGCAACGGCAACGACCTCTATTTCAACTGCGCCGACATTGTTTTGAAAGCGGACGGCGGGGGAAGTGGGGGGTCCAGCAGCGGAGGCGCCAGCTCGGGCTCTGGCGGCTCGAACTCGGGCGGGAGCAACTCCGGCGGGAAGAATTCCGGCGGCGCGAGCGGCATGAGCAGCGGAGGCAGCAACGCTTCGGGAGGCAGCGGCCAAGGCGGCGCGAACGCAAACGGCGGCGCGAGCTCGGCGAACGGCGGCTCGAACACGAGCGGCGGAGCGAGCTCCGGCGGCTCGAATGCAAACGGCGGAAGTCAGAGCAGCGGAGGCGCGCAGGTCCAGGGCGGAAGCGGAACCGGCGGCTCGAACACGAGCGGCGGTTCCATTTCGGCCAACGGTGGCTCGAGCTCGAGCAGTGGTGGCATGAGCAACGGGCCCTCGGGTCCGGACGAAACCACCGCCGGCTGTTCGTGCCGGGTCGGGCAGAAGACCGGTTCGAGCGGCGCAGCGTTGGCCGTTGGTCTGCTCGCGTTGTGGTTGGCTCGCTGGCGCAAGCGCGCTGAGCGACGCAGCGATGGTCGCTCCGACCATTGAGCCGGCCGCGCGAGAAAGCGGCAGCCAGCGGCCCTGCGCTGAAGTAGGTTGCAGCAATGTTGCTGCGTACAATTCACGGGGCGCTCGGCACGCTAGCTCTCGGCGTGCTTGCGTTGGGCGCGTGGAGCTACCCGTCGCGTGCCGAAGCGGCCCCTGAAACGGCCGCGTCGGGAACGAACCTGCAGATCCCTTTCGAGAAGCTCAAGCTGGCGAACGGGCTGACGTTGATTCTGCATCAGGACCGTTCGCTGCCGCTGGTTTCACTGAACCTTTGGTACCACGTCGGGCCCGCCAACGAGCCGCCCAAGCGCTCGGGTTTTGCGCACTTGTTCGAGCACTTGATGTTCGAAGGCTCGCGACACGTGGGGCGCCAGTTCGACGTGCTGCTCGAGTCGGTGGGCGCAACCAACGTGAACGGCACCACCAGCTGGGATCGCACCAACTACTTCGAGACGGTTCCGCGCGAGCACCTCGAGTTGCTCCTGTGGGTCGAAAGTGATCGCATGGGCTTCATGTTGGACGGCCTCGATCAGGAGCGCCTCGACGTGCAGCGCGACGTCGTGAAGAACGAACGTCGCCAGACCTACGAGAACGCGCCGTATGGAGCGAGCTCGCTGACGATGCTCGACACACTGTTCCCCGAGGGCACGCCTTACCACGGCGCGATCATCGGCTCGATGGCAGATCTTTCGAACGCGACCCTCGCGGATGTGCGCGAGTTCTTCAAAACGTACTACGCGCCTTCGAATGCCACCTTGACCCTGGCGGGTGATTTCGAACTGGAAGACGCGAAACGCCTCGTGAAAAAGTACTTCGAGACGTTGCCGGACAGGCCGCGACCGGCCACAAAAATTGCCGCAATTTCGCCGCCTGCGCAGGCCGTTCGCCGTGAGGTCAGTGAGCCCGTGGAGCTCGCGCGCGTCGCGTTCGGGCATGTCACCCCGCCTGCTTACACGCCGGATGACGCGCTCCTCGAAGTCACAATGGCAATTCTGGCGGGAGGCAAAGCTACCCGGCTCTATCGTGCGCTAGTCGTGGAAGGAAAGCTCGCCTCCGACGTCGACGCGGCGCTCGACTCCAACCAGCTCGCGAGCAGCGCCGTCATCAGCGCGACCGTCGCTTCGGGGAAGAAGCCAGCCGAAGTGGAGCAAGCCATGAGCTTTGTGCTTGAAAGCTTGGGCAAGCAAGGCCCAACCAAAGCCGAGCTCGAACGCGCCAAGCGCCGCATTCTGATGAGCGTGCTCGGCAACTTGGAGCTCCTGAACGGCCCGGGAGGAGAGTCCGGGCGCGCCGGGATCTTACAACGCTTCGATCATTACCTCGGTAACCCCGGTCACCTGCCGGATTGGGTGAAGGAAGTCGAACGCGTGAGCGCCGCCGACGTTAAGCGCGTCGTTTCGCAGTATCTCGCGCCGGCCCATCGGGTCACGGTGGTCACCCTGCCGAAGGCAGCCGACGCGGGAGGGCAACCGTGAAACTCGCGCTCTCCGCCATCGCATTGGTTTTGCTCGCATGTGCCGAACGAGTTCCTGCGAAGCCACCTGCGGCCAAGGCAGCACCTTCTGCGGCGCCGAGCGGGAGCAGCGGTCCTCCGCCTGATCCCGAGCCTTTCCGCGTCAAGCGCCCAGCAGCCGGCGAAGCCGCGCGCTTCACCTATCCGACTCCAGAAACATTCAAGCTCGAGAGCGGGCTTCAGGTGTATCTGCTGAAGCGGCCGTCGCACGTGGTCGCCATCGACTTCGTGATTCGCCACGGCGCTTCGTCGGTGCCGGTCGGAAAGAGCGGCTTAGCTGGGCTCACGGCGCGCATGCTCACCGAAGGCACGCGCCGGAAGTCTTCGGCAGCGTTAGCCGAAGCGATCGAGTCACTTGGCACGTCGCTAGGTTCTGACGCTGGACGCGACGACTCGAGCCTCTCGCTCAGCGTGTTGCCGCAGGATGTGCCACGCGCGTTGGAATTGATGGCGGAGGTAGCGACACAGCCAGCCTTTGCCGAAGCCGAATTCACGCGAGTGCGTGCGGAGTGGCTCGATGGGCTGCGCGCCGAGCGCCAAGACCCGATGCGTTTGGCGAGCCTGACCGCGGTACGCGCGCTGCTCGGCCCTGCCCTGGGCTCCCCTGTCGACGGCACGTTGCGAGACGTGGCTGCACTGAAGGTTGCCGATTTACGCGATTTTCATCAACGCGCTTACACGCCGGACAACGCAGCATTGATTGTCGTCGGTCCGCTCGACAAGAGTGAGCTCACGACGCAAGTGACACAAGCGTTCGCAGGCTTGCGCGGCAAGAGCAAGATCACCGAAGCCAGCGAGGTGCCATCGACTGGCTTCGAGAAGACGCGCGTGCTCCTCGTCGATCGACCCGAGGCCGTGCAGAGCGCCATCGTGGTGGTGCAACCGGGTGCCAAACGCTCCGAAGAAGGGCACGAGGCACGACAGGTGGTTGGGCGTGTCTTGGGCGGGCTGTTCACGTCGCGCTTGAACATGAACCTGCGCGAAAAGCACGCCTACACCTACGGAGCTTTCGCGCGACCGGTCGAGTTCCGACGCTGGGGCGCGCTGCTGGCCTCGACCAGCGTGCGCACCGACGTCACTGCCGAAGCGCTCGACCAAATCGTGCTCGAGCTGAAGCGCGTCGCCGATCCCAGCCTGGGCGCCCCCCTCAACGACGAGGAGATCGGGCGAGCCAAGGCCGATCTGGTGTTTTCGCTGGGAGCCACTTTGGAGCACCCGGCGCGTATGGCGGGCGCCGCCAGCAGTCTCTTCGTCGAAAGCCTACCCATCGACTACCAGACCCGTTATTCGGATTTGGTGCGCGGCTTACCTCGCGAGCAAATCGTGGCGAGCGCGCGCGGTGTGAAGGCGACTGGGCTGTGCATCGTGGTGGTTGGCGATCGCAAGAAGATCGAGGCCAACTTGCAGAAGCGCGGCTACGCACTCGAGAGTGCTGGGCCCGAGCTCAGCGAGTGACAACTATTGGCGTCGCCGTGGACGGCGCTCGA
The DNA here is from genome assembly GCA_049324695.1 of Myxococcota bacterium. Taxonomy (GTDB): domain Bacteria; phylum Myxococcota_A; class Polyangia; order Polyangiales; family Polyangiaceae; genus PMG-095. Next base: position 126,287 of record JBMOMJ010000025.1, on the reverse strand, counting down.
GCGGGAGCTCCTCCAAGCTGATCTTGGGGGTGGGCAGCTCCGTATTGAACGTTGGTTTCGCGCTCGGGTCCGGTAGCACCGACGGCTTCATCTCGGCGGCAAGCTCGGTTGGGGCAACCACCTTGACGATCTCGCCGCGCGGTTCACGCACCCACACGATCACGAGCGACGCCGTGATGGCAAATGCCGCAAACGCGATGCCGAACCACACCGCCCGCGGTACCCCGCGCTTGCCGTGCACGTCAGCCAAGATCTTTCGCCGCGCTCGTTCGAGGCCGCGCCGATCGCGAACGACGACGGTCGCCTCAGCGCGCTCGGCTCGATAGGGACGCGAAGCTGGCGCTGCTGCCTGCTCCGAAATCACGACGGAACGCGCTTCGTCCGCGACTTGCGCGCGGCGTTGCGGGGAATGCGGTGCAGCCTGGTGCGCGATGATCGCGCCTTCATCGAGCTCTTCGAGCTCGTCGGGGCTACTCGAAGGCGACTGCCTGGACCGCGACACGCCCGTGTTTATAGCCGGAGCGCGCAGGCCTCGCCAGGCGACTCGTCACGGGGCATTCAGGCCCGAGGGGACAGGCGCCATCTCCCCGTGGAGAGATTTGGAGTCGCGGTCGGAGAAGGTGGTAGGCTTTAGATTCGGATTTTGGCCGCAACTAGTGCACCGCGTATGAGATACGCGCAATCATCGCGGGCGATGATTGTCCCGCTTGCGCGGGGTGCACTATCCCTAGTTTGTGGCTGGGGCTGCGCCCCAGGCCCCAGCGTCCGCTTCGCCTCCGCTGCTAGTGCAGCGCTCAGGAAGGTTGATCCTGTCTCACATGCGCTGCACTAGCCCCATTCTCGTCGTCGATGACGATGCCGTCAGCCGGCACGTGCTGAGTCGCACCTTGGCCGATGCGGGACTTTTGGCATGCACCCTCTCGAGCGGAGCCGAAGCAATCGCCTGGCTGGAGCACAACGTGCCGCGCGCGTTGCTGCTCGATTTAGTGATGGAAGCGCCGGATGGCTACGACGTGCTCGCGCACATTCGCAGCCGTCCATCACTGCGTGACGTGCCCGTAGTCGTGCTCACCGCCCTCGAGTCGGACGAAGAAATCGAGCGTGTATTCGCGGCCGGAGCAGACGACTATGTGCACAAGCCGTTTCGCCCGGCGGAGCTGATTGCCCGCATCCGCAGCCAAACGCGCCTGCGCGAGTATGTCGAGCAACTGAATCGGCGCGAGCGCGGTCAGGAGACGGTGCTCGAGCTCACTCAAAAGCTCGCCTCCACGTTAGACGTGCGAGACATATTGTTCACCGTGGTCAAGCGCCTCGCGGAGATCGCGCGCGTGGATCGCTGCAGCATCGTGCTGTTCGGTGAGTCAGGGCAGCTCGGCTACGTGATCGCAACCAGCGACGACGCGCGCCTGCGCGATCTACCCATCGAGCTCGCCAAGTACCCCGAGCTGCGCGAAGTGTTTGCCACCGGTCGCTCGCTGGTGATTCGTGATGCCGAGAGCCACCCGTTGCTCGAAGTGGTGCGCCGGGACGAACCGGCGCGTGGATTCAATTCGCTCGCGCTGGTTCCCATCGTGCACGAGCAGGGCCCTTTGGGCGTACTCTTCTTGCGTGCGCGCAGTAAAGCCGAGTTCAGCGATCACGAGCTCTCGTTGGTCAGCACCGTGGCCAACGCCACGGGTATTGCGCTGAGCAACGCGCGCATCCTTTCGAATTTGCGCGCCGAGACCGAGCAGAGCACTTATGCCCGTGTCGAAGCGGAGCGCCGCGTGCAGCTGTTTCAGCGCTACGCCGACTTCTTCGAGAGCGCGGCCGACGGCATGGTGGTGATCGACCGCGCCGGCATCGTGATGTTCGCGAACCCACGCGCCCGCGAGCTCACCGGCTTCTCCGAAACGGAGCTACTCGGGCTCTCGTTTGCCAAGCTGCTCGACGAGGGTGGCGCCGAACGCGCCGCGCGTTTACTACGCGGCTTCCAAGACGGCGTTTATCCGCGTGGCGCCGATCTCACGATTCGAAAGCGCGGTGGTGGCCAGCTCACAGCCAACGTGAGCTTCAGCTCCGTGTTGCACGAGGACAACGCCGTGCTGTTCAGCTTCCGCGATGTAACGCAGGAGCGCCGCACCGCCGTCGAGCTCACCCAAACCAAGGAGTTTCTCGAATCGGTAATCGATAGTTCGGTGGACGGCATCGTTTCGGCCAACCTGCGTGGCACCGTGCTCCTGTTCAACCGCGCTGCCGCGCGCATTTTCGGTTACCGCGCGGAAGACGTGATCGGGAAGCTACGCGTGGATCGCTTGTATCCACCGGGAGGCGCCCGCGACGTGATGCGGCGCATTCTGGATCCCGCAATCAACGGCTACGGCCGCCTGCAGGACTTCCGCGTGGACATGCTAGGCCGCGACGGCCGCACCATTCCGGTACAGCTCTCGGCATCGCTCGTCCTCGACAACGGGCGCCCGATTGGGTCTGTCGGCATCTTCACCGACATTCGCGACAAGCTGCGCATTCAAGCCGAGCTCGAGCGTGCGCAGGACGAACTCCGCGCTCACGAAAAGCAAGCCATCGTGGCCGAGCTCGCCGGCGCCGCAGCGCACGAATTGAATCAGCCCCTCACCAGCGTGATCGGGTACGCGGAGCTCCTGCGTCACCGTTTGGCGAGCTCACCCGAGCACCTGTCGGCGCTGCAGATCATCATCGATCAAGCCGAACGCATGGCAGAGATCGTGCGCAAAGTCGGGCGCATCACGAAGTACGAAACCAAAAACTACGTCGGCGACGCCAAAATTCTCGACCTCGAAAAGGCGAGCGAAGAGAGCAAGCCAGGACCAGCCTCTCGCTAGAGCCTCATCGTTCTGGGGTCGGCCCGAATGCTACTTTGGACCGACCCCTAATGTGTGACACGCAGAACGAGCACCAAAATGCCCTGCTTGTAACGCTGGCCCGCGACGATGAAGGCTTGCCCGACCTTGGCCTTCACCTCGAGCAACGGCAAGAATTCCTTGCCACCAGGTTGGTTGATGCTCGCGGAGAGCCGCACCAGCTCTTTGCCCAATACCTCGAGAAGGCGCGTCTCGAGCACACGGCCGTTTGCGAGCTTCAAAGTCTTGGGTGACTGGCGCTCGAGAGCGAGACGCGCGCGATCGAGCAGATCGTAACTGTCGTACGACGAGAAAGGCGGCTTCTTCAGCTCCGGCATCGCACCGATGCGCGGATCGATTCCCTTTTGAGTGTTGGTGGCATGCAACACCAGCACTTCGGTAGCGAAGGTAACCTCCGCCTTCTTATCCGCATCCGCAGCGCCACGCGCGTCCTCCGCTTGCAGCTCAACGTCTGCGAGCGCTTCTCCTCCGAGCGCATCTGTGCCGAGTGCATCTCTCCCGGGCGCATCTTCGCCGAGTGCATCATCACCGAGCGCTTCTTCGATCGAGGTCGAATCCGAAGACGGCTCTGCCTCCGTCGGCGCCTGTTCAGCGAAGGCCGGGACCGAACGGAGCAGGATGAAGAGCGCGACCGCTGCCGCCTTCATCTTGTGAGCGCGCCTTCCGGGGACGCTCGATGAGGGCAAACTGCAGCGACGCACGCACGGTCTGGCAATCGGAAAGCCCTCATAGGTCCACCTCAGGACCTTTATCATCTGCGACGTCGTCGACAGCCCAAATCGGAGCGTCATCGAGTGTCCAGATCACGAGGGTTCGGTCATCGGGCCCGGGGACGACAAACACCGCGCCCTGACTGCCTCCAAAATCCACGCGCTCGATGGCTACGGATTGCTCCGGCGGCTCGGGCTCTGGGGCCGACATCGCAGCAACTGGCGCAGCAACTTCCGCGCGCTTGGCCAAAGACTGCGGCCCCACCCCGCGCGACACCAGTAACGCTAGACCTGCAGCCAGAGCTAGCGCTCCCGATACGAAGGCGAGCGCGCGCTTGGGACGCAGGCGCGTAACGGGTCGCACAGGCTCGAGCACGACGGGTGCGTCGAGCTCCACGCGAGCCATGACAGCGTCGACGAGATCGCTCGAGAGCGGAGCGCGCAACGCGGCCTCGCGCACGTTTTCACCAACCACCGCGAGCTGTTCGAACAAGGCGGCCGCGCTCGGATCCGCGGCGATCAACGCGCGTGCTTCTTCCGCTTCGCGCTCGCTGAGCTCGCCGTCGTAAAGGAGCATGATGAGCTCATCGGGCTTCATGGCTCGCCTTCCTCGTCAGCCTCGGGTTTGGGGGCCGCGTCGAACACGTCAAGGTAGCACTCTGCGAGTGCCTTTTGCAGCTTACGTCGCGCATGAAAAAGCCGGCTCATGATGGTGCCCTTCGAGACACCCATCGCCTCGGCCATCTCCTCGTAGCTCATGCCCTGCACCTCGCGCATGAGGATGACCCCTCGGTGGTAGACGGGAAGTTCGGCAAGGGCGGATTCGAGACGAGCCCTGAGCTCGGTGCGATGCACCTGGGCGAGTGGGTCGGCGCCTTCGATGCGTGCAAGTGGGGCATCATCCGACTCCTCGATCTCGAGGCTCTCGTCGAGGCCCGTGTCCCGGCGCGCGGGCCTGCGAATGACGTCAATCGAGAGGTTAGTAACGATTCGATAGAGCCACGTGAAGAAGCTCGAGCCGCCGTGGAACTGGTCGAGGCCGCGGAACACCCGCACAAACGCCTCTTGTACGACCTCGCGAGCATCCTCCTCGTCTTTGACGAGTGCGAACGCGATGGCGAAAGCCCGCCGCTGGTGACGCTCCACCAGCTCTCGGAAGGCGCTCTTGTCGCCAGATTGGGCACGTTCGATGAGGGCACGATCGATCTCCGCGTCAGCTTCGCGGGCCAATCGGTTGGACGCGCGTTCGTCCGCGCTATTCACGCCCATGACGTCGAGATCTCGTCCCCGGCCCGCTACGGCGGCGAAAGCGCCGAGCCGAGCCGCTCGGCCCGCGAGACCTCCCGGGTAAAAGGTGGCTCCGGCAGCCAGGGCCATAGCACGATCGACGAGCGACCCCAGCCTTCGATGCACTCCCGCAATGTGGCTCCGGCGTGAGGCCCGGCCGCAGAAGCCCCCCAGTCACGGCTCGCTCGGCGCCGAAGCGGCGCTCAGCTCCCCGAGGGTTACTTTGATGTCGAATTGCCGCCCGCCCCGCGAGGCTCGCACCGTGGCCGAGCTGCCGACCCCGGCCAAGCTCGCCGCCCAGCGCAACCGTTCAGGTCGTGAAATGGCGCGGCCGTTGAACGATAGGATGACGTCGTCGACGGCGAGGCCGGCTCGGTCGGCAGGGCCCCCCGGCACCACGGAATTGACCAGTGCGCCGCCCGCCGTACCCAACTTCAGCCGCTCGACATCGTCCGGCAACACGGAGCTCACCACCGCCCCGAGTGCGCTGCGTTTGATTTTTCCGTCGCGTAGCAGGCGGGGCAAGATCTCCTTCACCATATTGATGGGGATGGCGAAGCCGATGTTGTTGGCGCCGCCTCGAATCGCCGTGTTGATTCCCACCACGCGCCCGGTGGTGTCGAGCAAGGGGCCACCCGAGTTGCCGGGGTTGATGCTCGCGTCGGTCTGCAGGAAGTCGTAGTAGCCCTCTTCGCTGAGGCCGCCGCCGCTGCGATTCAGGTCCTGATTCGTGCGATCCTTCGCGGAGATGATGCCGGCCGAAACGGTGTGGCTCAACCCGAACGGATTGCCGATCGCGATGACCCAGTCCCCCACGCGGGCCGCGTCCGAATCGCCGATGGGCAGTGCCGGCAAACCTTTGGCGTCGACGCGCAACACGGCAACGTCGGTTGGTGGATCGCGGCCCACTACCGTGGCGCTCAGCACCCGCGAGGTCCCCATCGTTACCTGAATGTCCGCGGCCCCCTCGATGACGTGGTTGTTCGTCAGGATGAGTCCGTCGGAATCGTAGACGAAGGCGCTCCCAAGAGCTTCGCCGAGCACCCGGCGGCCCGGCAATGTGCGCTTCTCGTGAAGCGTCTTGACGAAGACGACTCCCGGATCGGCGCGCGCCACCAGATCAGCAAAGCTGGTTGGCGCGTTGCCCGGTACCGGAACAATTGGCGCGATGGCAGGAGCGACTGCGGCAGTCGGTTTTGCGCTGGCACTTGCCGCGCCAGTGACGGTGGTGCCCTCGTTGCCGCGCCCGCAGGCGAACATGGTCAGCGCGAGCACATGGCTCAGCACCGAGCCCCATCGCTCCCGCGCCGAAGAGCGCGCGCTCACTTTCGCTTCACGACCTCGACGTAACGCATGCGCACGTCGAACAGGGCTTGCGCGAGCACCCGTTCTTCTTCGCCCGTGAGGTTGCCACGCGTTTTTTCCTGCAGGAGAGCGATGAGCTCGATGTTTTGGCGGGCGAGCGGCAAATCGACTTGGCGCTCGCCCGTCACGGGATCAGGTGCGTCACCCAGGTGCACGAGCACGTTGTGACTGAACGATAGAATCAAAGTCGTCAGATCGATGGCGGGCAGTTCCTCGCCAGCTCCTGCGGCTTTGCGGGCTTGTTCGAACTCGGCCTGACCCGGATCGAGCTCCCGATCGTCGTTCGTGCCCTGGGCCATGTTCAGTCTCCCGAACCGCCCTCGTCGCTCGAGGGTTTCTCGCCTTCGTCCTCGTCGTCCTCATCCTCGTCGTCGTCTTCGTCCTCGTCGTCCTCATCCTCGTCGTCGTCGTCATCCTCATCGTCTTCGTCCGCAGCGGCGGCGGCGGCGGGCGGAGCAGCCGGAGCCGCGGAGGCGCGAGCCACGGGCTTGACGGGAAGCTCTTCTTCTTCGTCGTCTTCCTCGTCTTCCAAGGGGATGGGAGCAACCATCACGGGACGCGGCGGCGCGGGACGCACGATCACGCTGTTCTCGGCACGCTCGGCCTCAGTCTGAAGCGCCGGCTGCTTCAACTCGATCTCCACCGCATTGCCTTCGACGTCGGGCAACCCTGCCAGGTGTTGTTCGAGCTCGCTTTCAGTGAGCTGATCTTTTCTCTGCAGGCGCTCGCGAACGCGAACGTCGAACTTGAAGTGCTCGGGCATGGGCATGTGCGATTCTTCTCCGTCAGTTCTCGTCGTCAGACCCGTTGGTGGCAAGAGGCTCTGAAGGCCCCTTCTCGTAGCGCCGCGACGGGCCTCGAAGCAAGCGCTCGGCCGATATCAGTTCGCCGTCCCCAGGCTCCGGCATTGGCCCGCCGGCCTGGGCGGCTGCCTCGGCGAGTTCGATTTCTTCCGCGGTGGCTGGGCGGACCCCTAGCACTTCCAGCTCGAAGCGCACGCTTTGCCCGGCCAGGGGGTGATTCATGTCGACGACCACGGCGTCGTCCTGAACCTCCAGAACCCGCAGCACCATCACATGGCCGTCTTGGCCCTCGGCGTCGAAGCGATCCCCCGGGGCGACATCGGGTGGGAACTCGCCCTTGTCGAACTCCAGCACTCGATCAGGGCGTCTGGGGCCAAACGCTTTCTGCGCGCTCAAGTGAACCGTGCGCCGCGCTCCTACCCCCCGCCCATCGAGCGCGCCTTCGAGCTCGGGCAAAAGCTCGCCGAACCCGTGCACGTACTCGAGCTCTTGCCGCGTGTGCTCGACGGGCTCGCCGTCTTCATCGAAAGCTTGGTACGCGAGGTGAACCCACATACCGGGGCCGACTTGGAAGCCTCGCTCGCGCTTCGGTGTTTCGCTCACGTCCTGAACTCCGTGGCGGGGCTGGCTAACCTGCCCTTCACAGCGCTGGCCGCAACCACATAGGGGCTCGCTAGGTACACCTGCCCAGGGCCGCTACGACCTGGAAAATTGCGATTCACCGCGCTGACCGTCACTTGTTCCGGGCGGCTCGATACGCCAGGTCCGGCGCGAATGCACGCGCCACACGAAGGCTCCACCAAAGTAGCGCCCATCTCGCTGAAAAGCTCGACGTACCCGCGGCGCTCCGCATAGCGCCGAATTGCCTGCGACCCGAACTGAATGAAAAAGCTGACGCCAGGCGCAACGCGCTCGCCGCGCTCGCGTGCGGCCTGTAGCACCGCTGCGTACATATCCATGTCCGCGCGTTTGCCTCCGGTGCAGGAACCACCGTACGCGATATCGATGCGTGGCAGCTCACCCTGACGAACGAGCTCGGCGAAGGGCACGCCGTTTTTCGGATCGCCGGGCAAGGCCAGCATGGGTTCGATTCGATCCAGGTCGAAGTGGAGCGTCGCTGCGTAGTTTGCCCCTGGATCGGCGCGCAACAGCTTGCCGCGCAATGGGTCCCGAGACACGCCGCGCTCGGCGACCAAAAAGTCGAGCACCGCATCATCTGCCTCGCCAATCGCCGTGAAGGCGCCAGCTTCAGCGGCCATGTTCGTAAACGTGGCGCGCTCGTCGAGCGACAAGGCACGGTAGCCTTCGCCGCCGAGCTCGATGACCTTTGCGCGCAGCAAGCCGGCGCGCACCTCGTCGCGCGCGAGCAACGCGAGCCAGGCGTCCTTGGCGGATACGAACGCGCGCAAACGTCCGCTGAGCTCGAGGCGCACGCTTTCCGGCACACGTACGCGAAAGTCCCCCGTAATGAACCCAGCTGCCATGTCGGTGCTGCCGACGCCGAACGCAACGCAGCCGAGCACACCCGCCATGCAAGTATGCGAATCGGTGCCCACCACCACGTCCGCAGGGCTCGCTAGCTGCTCAATCACGAGGTTGTGACAGATCCCCTCGCTGCCACCTTCGGGGCGCTCGTCGAAGAGCTTCAAGCCGTGCCGCGCCGCGAACTCGCGTTGCACTTCGGCGAGCTGATTGGCTTGGTCCAAAAGACCCAAACGACGCTGTTCGGCCGGCATCACGTGGTCGAGCAAGGCCAAGTGATCGCGGAACAAGAAAATGCTCTCCGGCCGCGTCAACACGGGTGCCTCACCGAAGCCTGCGCGCATCTGCGCGTAGACCATGGCAGTCACGTAGTCGTGGCTGAAGCGCACGTCGGCGCGCACGAACCCGACATCGCCCGGCGCCAAACTCGCAGCTGCGACCGGCGCGGTGAGATGCTGCTCCAGGATTTTTTCGGCCAGCGTCTGCGCACGCTTCGGGCGTTCGTGGCGTGCGATCGCCGGCGCACTCTTTTGCAAACGCGCGCGTGCGTAGGCGCAGAGCCCACCGGCTCGCACCACTTCTTGGCTCAGCTCGTCGAGATCGGTGAGAAGCTCTTCAGGTTCAATCGCTTCGCCGCGGCTCGCTCGCTCGAGAAGCGCGAACGACGTGGTCGTGTAGATGCCTAGGTTGTGGCAATTCTGGCGATAGATGCGCTCGAAGCTCTCCGCTACGACCAGGCGGATTCCAGCGGCGCGTTGCGCGAACGGTGCGGTCTCGCGCGAGCTACCGCAACCAAAACTCTTGCCACCAACCAAAATCGAATAACCACCGTCACGAACGGCGCGCGGCTTGATCACGCCCCCGCGAAAACCCACCAGGCAGTAATCGGCGAGCGTCTCATCGTAGTAGTAGCAAGCCCACGCGGGCGTCATCTCATCGGTGGAGACGTCGTTCGCCAGCGCACCAACGTCGTGCAAATCGAACGTCTCGCCTGCAAGCTGCCGAACCAGCAGCTCGGCGTCAGCGCACACGTACAACACGCGACCGAAGACGAGGCTCACCGCTCACCGCGCCACGACTTGCCGTACTCGAGCGCAGCCAACAGCGCATTCGCGAGCGCACGCTGTTCGGCGCTGGCCGTCTCCACTTCAGGCCGCAATGTCGCCGGCACGCTGCGCGGCGCATCCGGCTCGCTTCGCTGCGAGATTTCGACGCTCGGAGGGGCAACCTCGTGACGCATCGCGAGATCCTTCCACCCGCTGGCGTTAGCGCAAGCCGCAAGCAGTTGCGACGCCTTTTGGTTGACGGGAGTGCCCCGGACATCATCTGCTCGCGCTGCCTCGCATGCTCGAGCTCATCCCACGACCTTTTCAGCTCGCTGTTTTTGGCCTGCTGCTCCTCGCCTGCAAGCCCAAGAACGAGGCGCAGAAGCCTCAGCAGGGCAAGCCAGCCGCAAGCAGCGTGGCGTCGGCCCAAGCTCCCCGGGCACCAAAAGAGGCTCCACTTTCCGGCGAGCGCATGGAAATCCCGGGTGGCCAATTTTTCGCGGGCAGCGTGCCGGGCGAAGACGGGCGGGTGCCTGAGCTCGAACCACGGCGGCACCGCGTCGAACTCGGCCCGTACCAAATCGATCGCTTGCCGTACCCCAACGACCCCGCACAGAAGCCGAAGACTGGCGTGAGCCGCGACGAAGCCAAACGCCTGTGTGCCGAGCGCGGCGGGCGACTCTGTACGGAGCTCGAATGGGAGCGCGCCTGCAAGGGTCCGGAAAGCGAGCTCTTCAGCACGGGGGCAACCTGGGACACACGCTGCGCAAACGCCGCGTTGAACTGCGCGTCGGGCTTCGACGTGCTCGCGATGGGCACGCTGCTCGAGTGGACCGCCGGCGACGTAGCCGGAGAGGGAAATGCTCCGCGACGCGCTTCGGTGCGCGGTGCCGCCGTCGGCGCACCCGGTTCGGCTCATCGCTGCGCGGCGCGTCGGGCGTCCGACCCCGAGCTTCGCAGCGAAGATCTCGGCTTCCGCTGTTGCGCGGGAGCGCCGAACGCAGCCGGCATGGTCGAACCCAAGCTCGACGCAACATTCAAGAAGACGCGCATCACGGCCGATGAGCTGGCCAAGCTGTTCGCGAAGGATCCGGCCACCGCCGAGCTGGCGAAGGACATTCGCTTCTTCAAGGATCCCGACTCCGCCGAAACCGTGGTCTCGCGGGGCCCAGGTGATCGCAAGGGCTTCACCTTCAGCGTGGCGCCCCTTTTGTGGAACCCCGTCGCGGGTGCGGAGTTTCTGCTAGTCACCGGGCGCTCGGGTGAAAGTACCTCGTTTGTCGCGGCCTTTTACGTGATCGGCGACGGCGAATATCGGCTCGCCTCGAGCTTCGTCTTGCGCAATGAGCCGGGTCCGGTCGCATTCGCCTACGACGGCTTTTTGCGGCCACGTTTGCACTTCAGTACGTGCTGGGGATGCCCCGGAGAGACCGGAAAGATCCTATTCCGCAAGCCGGAGCGCGCCGTGATCCTCCAGCCGTAAGCGCGCAGGCTCGCTGGCGCGATGCCTAGGCGAGCGGCGCCGTGAGCTCGAAAGCGTTGCGACCGTCCGGGCCGTCGACCCCGCGCACTTCGGCACCCGCAAACGCCGCCGCAGTCGACGCCGCAAACAACCCGAGGCCGCGGCTGTAACGACCACGTGGATCACCCTTGCAGTCGAGCTGCCCGCTGGCAGTGAAGGCGCTCGCACGCAGGCCCGCCGCAAGCAACGGACCGGAGTCCGAAATGGATACGATGCCGCGACTCGTGTTGCCAGACACTACGACCACGACTTGCCCCTGGCTGCCGCCATTTTGGATCGCATTGAAGAGCAGGTTGCCGAGCGAGCGCACGAACATGTCGCGCTGCACGACCACACGCGGCGCCGCGACGCGATCGCCTTCCAAAGTCAACTGGGCGCCGTAGCTCTTGGCGATCGGCTCGAGCCGATTCAAGGCGTCGGCTGCCAACTCCCAGAGCGAGCTCGGAAAGCGCTCGAAACGCGGCGGCTCATCGAGCACCGAGAGCCCCAACAGCTCCAGGTTATCAATGATGTGCTTGAGCGAGCTGCACGAGGCGACGATGTCGGATAGCGCGTCGATCGCATCCTGCTCTCTGGGTCCCAGCCCAGACTCCAAAAAGCCGACGTTGCTGTGCAGGGCTGACAGCGGATTTCGGAGGTCATGCGCAATCAGCGCGAGGAGTGCCCCCACGCTGGCCTTTGCGTCTGCTTCAGCCATTTCCCTACTATTCCACGGGGAAGCGCGCGAGAAAAGCCGCGATGATGCGCTTCAGCTGTTCGTGTTCCTCGAGCGGAAGAACGTGAGTTCCCGCCGGAATCAGCGCAAATTCCGCGGTTGGCATGGCCTGGGCCATGGCCTGCGACAGCGCGGGCGGCGTGAAAGAATCGCGTTCCCCCGTTACGATCAGAGACGGAACTTTGACGTTCGGCAGCAGATCTTCGGCGGAGTGCTCGCCCGCTTCCCGCAGCATGCGCAGGAACATTTCGAAGTCGACGTGCGTCGCATGCTCGAAATAAGGACGCATGTCTTCGGCACGCACCGACTCCAGGTTCACGTCGCCACTGAGTCGAGCCAACGTCAGGCCCAAACTCACGGGAATACGCGACCAGAGCCCGCGCGCCATGCGCGGATGCCGTTCGACGAATTGGATGAGTTGAGGCAGCGCGTTGGCAAGGACATCACTGCCCTTGAACGTGTAGGTAACTCTCCCGAAACTGCCCGAAATCAAGATCAGCGCGCGAACCCCGTCTGGACGCAATCGGTAGCCTTCGAGAGCTACCTGCGTTCCAAACGAATGCCCGACGAGCACGACAGGTGGATCGCCCAGATGGCGCCTCACCTCATCGAGATCGCGCGCGTGATCAGTGACACGTATGCAGTTCGGGTCGGATGGGAGTGCGCTGCGCCCGTGACCTCGGTAGTTCCAATGAGCAACGCTCCCGAACTCCGCGAGGTCATCCCATAAGTACTTATAGATGTACCCGTCGCAAACTATCCCGTCGCAGAGCAGAAAGACGGTTTTACCGCGACCGACGCGCTGTCTTACGTAAAGGCGCGTGCCGTCGGGCCCAGTCGCGAACGACTCGAGGCCCGACGCCGCCTCAACCGGCGGCTTCCTCGCCGTCGTCTTCAACGTCGTTCACGCTCGGGATCTTCTTGATCTCGAGCCGGGCCATCTTCCATGCGCGCTGCACGACCCAGGACAGCGACCGGTCGAGTCGCGCCGCCTCGTCCTTGATTTCCTGAAGCATCGATTCCGGAAAATAGAGGCTCTGTTTGCGCTTGTCGCTTCCAGCGGCTTTGTTGGAGTCGTTTTCGGCCACGCTTACCTCGGAGCAGAAATGGGCTGGTCGGACCCTGCCGACCCTCCGATTTGTTAATGAGTATCTTAGTAGCACCCGCAGACCCTGGGAAGCAATGGGGTATTGTGGCGAACGACCATGTCCGTCCCGTGTGCGACCGAAACGCCCGCCCGATCGCTCAAAAATCCCCCAAAAAGTGCTCTTCATGAAGTGCCTACACGCAGCGCCAAACAACCGGCAGCCGCATGGCGCCGCGCACTGCCGATCGCTGCGGGAGCCGTCGTGGCGCTTCTCAGCCTGCACGCTGATCGCGACGCGCAGGCCACGACTCAGCGGGAAAATCCCTATGCGCTGCTCGATCAGCTCGGTCGCGTGCTGAGCTTCGTCGAGAACGAGTACGTCGATCCGGTGAGTCACCAGACGCTTCTCGAAGGAGCGCTCGAGGGAATGGTGGCGAAACTCGACCCGCATTCGGCGTATTTGCCGCCGCAGGATTACGCGATTTTCCAAAGCGACACGGAGGGACGCTTCGGAGGCGTCGGGGTGGAGGTGGACTTCGGCGAAGACTGGGTGACCGTTATCGCGCCGATCGAAGGCTCTCCCGCAGAGCGCGCGGGCGTTCGGCCCGGCGACCGCATCGTTGCCATCGATCACATGAGCGTTCGCGGCAAGCGTCCCGCCGATCTCGTGCGCCAAATGCGCGGCACGCCAGGCGGCAAGGTGCTGCTCACGGTGAGCCGTCCCGGTTCTGACAAGTACCTCTACTTCTCGCTCACGCGCGAAGTGATCAACGTTGCTTCCGTCGCGAGCAAGTTGCTCACGTCGAACGTTGGCTACCTGCGCATCAAATCATTTCAGGTGGGCACACACACGGAGCTGCTCTCCGAGTTTGGAGCGCTGCGAAAAAAGGCCAAGGGCGCGCCGAACGGAATGATTTTGGATCTGCGCAATAACCCAGGTGGCTTGGTGAATGAGGCAACTGCCATCGCCGATGAGTTCCTGGCGCAAGGCGTGGTCTTCACTACGCGCCGGCGAGGAAAAGTCGTCGATGAAGTGAAGGCCATGCCCGGCGGCGCGCTGCGACAAGGCAAGCTGGTGATCTTGGTGAACGAGTACACGGCGAGCTCGGCGGAGCTCTTGAGCGCGGCGCTGCAGGACAATCGACGCGGCAGTGTCGTGGGCGCACCCACCTTCGGAAAAGGCTCCGTGCAAACCATCGTGGATCTGCCGGGCGGCGCCGGTCTCCGCCTCACCACCTTGCGTTACTACACGCCGCTCGGTCGGGCGATTCAGGCTGAAGGCGTAAAACCGGACGTGTTGGTGCCCTCCGCGGGCGGCGAGTTCGGCGTCGTGCGAGAAAAAAATCTCGACGGGCACCTGCCAGCCGAGCCTGGTGGTTCACGCGAGACGCCCGCGTTGCCGCTCGACCCCAGCGAGAAGTCCACGCCGAAGGATGCGGCGAGCTCTGCCGCCAGCACCACGCCGAGCGACGCACCCGCCAACCCCACTCGCCAGATTCCGGACGACCCGCGCACCGGAAACGATGCCGCGCTTGCAATTGCCTTCCAAATGCTGACGGGAGCGCTCAGCACGCCCGGCGAGTCCGATAAGAAATAGTGCAGCGCAGCGCAGCCTTCAGGCGCTGTCACCTACGTGCACTAGAGCGGGGCGCACTGTCCGCACGCGGGAGCGTACGCGGCGATGTTCGTGCCGTTGTTGTTGATCTGCTGGCAGCTTGCGGCCTTGGCTTGGTCGATGCACGAGTTGCCCTGTTTCAGCGTGTAGGCCATCTCGCCCGTACACACTTTCGTCGCCGTCGCGTCGGAGCATTTCAGGTACGCGGATAGCTCCGAAACGCAGTCTTGCTCGGTTGCCGGCAACATGGCGAGCTGACGAGCGGTCGGTGTGGTGCACTCGTAAATGCGCGCACACTCCGTCTTGACGACCTCGTTGCAGAGCGTAACGGGCTCCATGATGTTCGAAGTGCCCGTACCCGGGCCACTCTCCTCCCCGCCGCCGCAGCCTGTGAACACCGCAAAAGAGCAGGCACCAACGACCGCAGCAAGACGCGAAAGTTGCTTCATTTTCGAAACCTCCAAGCGAACCCCATGGTAACCCGGCGCGCATCAAAACTCGAGCCAAGGCGCGTGTGTTCGGCGACGAGCGCGCACCTTTGCGCCGAGCAAGGTAAAAGTTAAGCTCAACGCGTGCCTGCCGAAAGTGACGACGCGCTACCTATCCTCCAGCGGTTCCGTACCATCGCGGTGGTTGGTTTGAGCCGCGATCCAGACAAGGCGGCGCACGGCATTCCCCGTAGCCTGCAGGCCGCTGGATTTAGGATAATTCCAGTGAATCCGTTCGCCGGGGAGCAGCTGCTCGGTGAGCGCGTGTACGCCTCACTTCGGGACGTACACGAGCCCGTCGAGGTCGTGCTGGTGTTCAGGCCATCTGCAGAGGCGGAGGGCATCGCGCGCGACGCGGTCGCGATCGCTGCCAAGGCCGTGTGGCTGCAGCTCGGCATTCAATCGAGCGCGGCCGCGCGCATCGCTCGCGAGGCTGGGCTGCTCTACGTCGAAGACCGCTGCATCGGAGTCGAACGTGCGCTGCACCGCATCACCAAGGCGAGCTGAGTGCACATCGAGACGCTGAAGACGTTTTGCGATCTGGTTGATAGCGGTAGCTTCAGCAAAGCGGCGCGCCAAAACTTCGTTTCGCAATCCGCGGTGAGCCAGCAGCTGCGCGCGTTGGAGGCGCATTACGGGCGGCGTCTCATCGAGCGTGGTCCGGGGCGCCCAGTGCTGCTGACGGACGCCGGCAGGCTGCTGTATTCTGAGAGCAAGGCGATTTTAGAGCGCTTTCGCGCTTTGGATCAGCGCCTGCGCGAAGGTGCCGAAGTCATGGCCGGTACCGTGCGCGTCGCCACCGTGTACAGCCTCGGTTTGCACACGCTGCCGCCCTACGTGAAGCAGTTCTTGGCGCAGCATCCGCAAGTCAACGTGCGCGTCGAGTACAGCCGCACCGACCGCGTCTACGAAGCTTGTTTGGATGGCACAATCGATCTCGGCATCGTGGCGCAGCCCTCGCGACGCGCACAAATCGAAGTCATTCCTCTACGACCTGAGCCGCTGGTGTTGGTGTGCAGCCCGGAGCATCGCCTGGCGCGGCGACGCAAAGTGTCGTTAGCTCAACTCGAAGGGCAGCCCTTCGTAGCGTTCGAGCGCAGCGTGCCGACGCGAAAAGCCATCGATCGCTTGTTGAAAGAGCATCATGTGAGCGTTTCGATCGTGACCGAGTTCGACAATATCGAGACGATCAAGCGCTCGGTCGAAGCCGGCTTGGGTGTCTCGATTTTGCCGCAGAACTGCGTAAAAAATGAGGAAAAGGCGCGCACCCTCGTGCCAGTAGCCTTCGCCGACGGTCCCTTCACGCGCTCGATCGGGATCATTCACCGCAAGCAGCGCGAGCTCCTCCCCACGGCGCGAGCGTTCTTGAACCTGCTGGTTGAAGGGCTGGGCTGAGCCGCGACCCGTTCACGCGCGTTGCGCCGGCAGCGTCGTCACACCACGCCTCAGTGAAATCGCCGAAGCAAAAAGCCGAGCAAGCTGAGCACCGCCGAGACCAGCAGCATCGATACCCAGGGCACGTAGACGCGCGTGGAGCCGCTCTCGTAGCGAATGTCTCCGGGCAGCTTGCCGAACCATCCGAGCGCGCCGCTCCAGACGAGAAGACCGACCACGACGATGAGCACACCCACCCCCACCAGCAAGGGGCCCGGTGAGGGTGGTGTTGGCTCTGGAAACTCGGACACGCCGAGAAGTTTAGCTCTTCATCAGACTACGCAGCACGTACTGCAGAATGCCGCCGTGCTTGTAGTAGTCGAGCTCGACCGCCGTATCGATGCGCGTCAGCACCTCGAACGACTTGCTGGTGTCATCTGCCGCAGTAGCGCGCACACTGATGTGCTTGCGCGGCGCAAGCCCCGTCTCGATGCCCTCCACGGCGTAGATCTCTTCGCCGGTGAGCCCGAGGCTCTCGCGATTTTGGCCCGGCAGGAACTCGAGTGGCAACACGCCCATTCCGATTAGGTTCGAGCGATGAATGCGCTCGTAGGACTCGGCAATGACCGCGCGGATCCCCAGCATGAAGGTGCCCTTTGCGGCCCAGTCACGCGAAGAACCGGAGCCGTACTCCTTGCCAGCAAGGACGATGAGCGGCACCTGGTTGGCCTGATACTTCATCGAGGCCTCGTAGATGCTCATCTGCTCGCCGTCGGGGAGGTGACGCGTCACGCTGCCTTCCACGCCGGGCACGAGTGCGTTGCGCAAACGCACGTTGGCGAACGTGCCGCGCATCATCACTTCGTGGTTTCCGCGGCGCGCGCCGTACTGATTGAAGTCCTTCGGCTCGACGCCGTGCTCCATCAGGTACTTGGCCGCAGAAGAGGTCTTGGCGATGTTGCCAGCGGGCGAAATGTGATCGGTGGTGACCGAATCACCCAACATCAAGAGCACGCGAGCGCCGGAGATGTCGCGCAGCGGCGCGGGCTCCAAGCTCATGTTCTCGAAGAAGGTGGGCTTGCGAACGTAGGTGCTTTCCTCATCCCAGGCGAAACGTTGACCTTCCGGCACCGGCACCGCGCGCCAGCGTTCGTCACCCTCGAAGACATCCGAGTACTCCTTGGCGTACATCTCGGCGGTGACGTGCTCGCTCACCACGCGACTCACGACCTCGGGCGCAGGCCAGATTTCGCGGAGGAACACCGGTTTGCCGTTGCTGCCGGTGCCGAGCGGCTCCTTATTGAAGTCGATATCGATGCGGCCGGCGAGCGCGTAGGCCACGACGAGCGGCGGGCTCGCCAAGTAGTTGGCGCGCACGTCGGGGCTGATGCGCCCTTCGAAGTTGCGGTTGCCGCTGAGCACGCTGGCTGCAACGAGCTCACCTTCTTGGATCGAACGGCTGATCGGCTCCGGCAGCGGACCGCTGTTGCCGATGCAGGTGGTGCAGCCGTAGCCCACCACATGGAACTTCAGGGCTTCGAGCGCTGGCAAGAGGCCTGCGGAGCGCAGGTACTGTGTAACGACCTTCGATCCCGGCGCGAGGCTGGTCTTCACCCACGGCTTCACGTCGAGACCCTTGTCCACGGCGTTCTGCGCGAGCAGGCCCGCTGCCACCAGCACGTACGGATTCGAAGTGTTGGTGCAGGAGGTGATTGCGGCGATGACGACGTTGCCGTGGCCCAACTCGAATGAGCTTCCGGCGTACTCGGTCGGCACGCGCGTCGCGAGCGCCTCCGCACTAACAGTCTTCGCGCCGTCCTTCGACTTCTTTGCCGTCGCAACGAGCTCCGGCAAGAGCTTCTTCCAGGAGCTCGGCACGTCCGCCAGCGTGACCTTATCGTGTGGACGCCGCGGGCCAGCCAGCGTCGGAACTACCGTCGACAAGTTGAGGCTCAAGGTATCCGAAAACACCGGATCGGTCTGGCCCTTCAAGCGGAACAAGCCTTGCGCCTTGGCATAAGCTTCGACCAGAGCCACGCGCTCAGCGCTGCGCCCGGTGAGCCTCAGGTAACGCAGAGTCTCCTCATCAATCGGGAAGATCGCACAGGTGGAGCCGAACTCAGGGCTCATGTTGCCGATGGTCGCGCGGTTCGCGAGCGGCAAGCTGTCGAGGCCGTCGCCGTAGAACTCTACGAACTTTCCGACCACACCTTTGTCGCGCAGCATGCGTGTGATGGTGAGCACCAGATCGGTTGCGGTAGCGCCTGGCGGCAGCTCACCGTGGAGCTTGAAACCAACCACTTGCGGCACCAACAGATTGATCGGCTGCCCGAGCATGGCGGCTTCCGCTTCGATGCCGCCTACGCCCCAGCCGAGCACGCCGACGCCGTTCACCATCGTGGTGTGGCTATCGGTTCCAACCAAGCTATCGGGATACGCGACGCCGTCCTGGTCGAACACGACGCGCGCGAGGTACTCCAAGTTCACCTGGTGAACGATGCCGGTCGAGGGCGGAACCACGGCGAAGTTACGGAATGCGGTTTGCGCCCAGCGCAACAGGACGTAACGCTCTTGATTGCGCTCGTACTCGTTCTTGGTGTTGATTTGGATCGCGTCGGACGTACCAAAAGCATCCACCTGAACCGAGTGATCGATGACGAGCTCGGAGGGGAAAAGCGGATTGATCTTGGAGGGATCGCCGCCCATCTGCTGCATCGCATCGCGCATCGCCGCGAGATCGACCACGGCGGGCACGCCCGTGAAGTCCTGCAGCACGACGCGCGCGGGATGAAACGCGATTTCCGCATCGGGGGTCGCGGTGGGGTCCCACGCCACGAGCCGCTCGATGTCTGCCTTTTCGACCGCCTTGCCGTCTTCGCAACGCAGCAGGTTCTCGAGCAGAATCCTGAGAGAAAACGGTAGGCGCTGCACGTCCTTCCCCAGCGCTGCCTGAAGTTTCGGCAGGCTGAAATACGTGAACTTTTGGTTCCCGACCTCAAGAGTAGAGCGCGTTTGGAAGGAGTCGTTTGAACGGTCAACCATGAATCGAAGTCCTCAGCGCGGAACTACTCCAGTGCGACGGCGCACGCAATTTGTGAAAAGCGCAGATGTGCCTCAGTCCCCTGTCCCCTCGAAACCTTGCCGAAATCTCGGCCGATAGGTCAGCCCACGAATTGGCTTGCCGCGAGGCCCGTCCGGGTCCCGGCGGCGAGCGCTTCCAGCACCGTTCGGGGACGGTCCGCGACCAAATCCCCCGCCGCAAATAGCGCCTGCGCGCTGGAAACGCGCCCCGCGACGTCGGCGTGCACGCCCACCCGTTCGAGCAGCGAGAGCCCGTTGCGCACAAAGCTCGGGCCCCATAGAGACGAGCCTGCATCGAGCAGCTCGCCATCGCAGCGCAGCACCGCGTCGGCGCTCAGGGAGAGCGCGAACTGTAGCGGCTGGCCCATGAGCGAGCTCAACACGATGCCGCCCGCTGCCACTCCTCCGAGCGCCAGCACCACGGCGCGCGCGCGTAGGCTTTCACCTTGCGATAGCTCGACGCGTAGCGCACTTTCGTCCGCTGCCACGTTTTCGACGCGCGCACGTTCGTTGCGAACCCCGAGTCGATCGAACAGCTCGTCGCGCCGGAGCTCGAAGCGAGCCCCCGCGGCGCCAGCGGGCGCAGAGCTGGTTTCGCCCACCGGTCGACTCAACAACGCGGCCAGCTGCGAAGCAGCTTCGCTGCGCACGCCGAGCAGAGGCGGAGTGAGCCAAGCTGCGGCGTCGGGTGAAGCATCTCGCATTTGACGAGCCAGTGCGCCAACTCGCGCAGAGTCGTCGAAGCGTGTGGCCAAATCGTGTGCGGCAATGCGACGCTCGGCGCCGTCCAAAAGGCCGTTCACGCGCACCGCCTCGAACTGCGTGCGGGTGCGTTTACCCCAGGCGCTCTCTGTGAAGCTCTTGGCCAGGAGCTCGGCGTCCCAATCGTCGCGGCCCAGATCGAGCACGGCGATGCGCCGGCCAGCGAGCGCGTCGAGATCCAACAGCGCTCGATCGCGCCCGCTGGCGAGCCGCACGCCGCCTTCACGCGTCGCCACAGCGCGCGGCACCGAGCCCATCGCGAGTCCGAGCAGCAACGCGAGCTCGAGCGCTTCGGCGCTCGGCGCGCTGCCGTCCACGATTCCAGAGTAGAGAGCGCTGGCGCCGGCGCCCGCGTGCACCACGACGACGGGGCGACCCGCGCGCGCTGCAGCCCAGGCTGCACCAACGCCAGCAAAGCCGCCGCCCACGACCACGACGGGCAACTCAGCCGGACGCGTCGAAGCCGTCACGCCGACGGATCCTCTCGCTTGCCGCCGCCGAGCTCGGCACGCAGGACCGACAGCGCCAGCGCTTCCTGACGTGCCTGCACCGCACCGAGCGCGGGTAGGCGCCGTTTGGCTGCGCTCTCGAGAAATGCGAGTGCCATGCGCCGCGCGTCATCCGGCGAGCGCCCTGTCATGTCCGCCACGATGCGACCGCAGCGAGCCGCACAGCGCATGCCACCGCAAGCGCCGAGCCCGAGCCGCGTGCGGCGCGCCACATCGTCCACGTTATCCGCGAGCTCTTCCGCTACCACGTAGCGGATCTCCGCTTCGGTCACGGGTTCGCAGGGACACACGACCGCCGCTTCGCTGGGGTTTCGCTGCATGCGCTCGAGCACGCGCAAGCTGCGCGCGCCGTGTCGATATTCGAGGCGGCTCGCGGTGACGGCCTCCATGCCGCCCTCCATCACGAGCCGCATCGGATCGATGCTTTGTTCGCCGCCGGGCAACGGTGCCACGTGGGTGCGACAGGCCACGCCGTTGCCGAGCCGGCGCGCGACCACGTCGGACATCTCTTCCGCGAACAAGCGGTACGATGCCAGCTTGCCGCCGGCCATCGAATACAAGCCATCGGCGCCATGCCGCGCGTGGTCGATGATTTCGTGCTCGCGCGAGAGCGAATCTTCGTTCACACCCCAGCCCCACAAAGTGGGACGCACTCCGCCCCAGGTGCCAATCGCGCGTGCGGTGCGAATTGCTGGGAACGCGCTTTCGACGGCCTGAAACAGGTAACGCACCTCGTCTTCGGTCGCGACCACATCGTCGAGATCACCGTAGTAGTCGTCGTCGGTGGTGCCGAGCACGCTGGTATTTTGCCAGGGCAACAAGAACACCTGACGCCCATCCACCGCGCTCGTGATGATGGCGTAATTGGTAAGCCGACGATCGAGGAAGACATGAATGCCTTTGCCGGGTCGCAAACGCAGCGCGCCGGGCTCTAAACGCGCCAGCGCCGCCGTGACCGGGCCCCACGCGCCCGAAGCGTTTACCACCAAGCGCGCAGTGCAGCGTCCGCTGCCGCCGTTCACGCGATCACGATAGGCAACGCCGTACACGATGCCGTCGTCGCGCCGCAGCACCTCGGTAACCGTCGTGTGCACGCGCACCGTCGCGCCACGCTCACGCGCATCGATGACGTTCGCAATGCACAGGCGCGCTCCGTCGATGCCCCATTCGTCGAACGTCACTCCTCCCTTCACCCCACCCACCAAACCAGGTTCGAGCGCCGCGATCTCGTCGCCGCTCAAACGCACGTGTGGCTTGCCCCGCTTGAGTGGTTGATAGCGATCGTACAGAGAAAAAAACGCGTCGTAAGCGGTGAGCGCTGCGCGCGCCGAGAGCCCGCTGCCGTGAAACACCGGCATCAAGAACGGGATGCGAAACAAAAGGTGCGGCGCGATGCGCTGGATGTGCCCCGAGTCCAAGCACGAGCTGTACGTCACATCGGGATCGGCGGTGAGGTAGCGCGGCCCGCCGTGGATCATTCCGCTCGAGTTGCCGCTCGCGCCGAAAGCGATGTCGTTGCGCTCGAACAGAGCGACCTTGAGGCCGCGCAAGCTGAGATCGCGCGCGACGCCGGTGCCGTTGACGCCCCCGCCAATCACGACCACGTCGACGTCCAGTGCACGCCCACTCGGGTCGGTGGTGGGCGGCTCCGCTGCGGGCGCGGACAGCGCTTGCATCGAGACAACAGTAAAGCACGGCTTGGCCTTGAATCCCGGCCGCTTTCTTGCCCCAGCGTGCCGAGCTCGATTAGGCCTCGCCAACGTGGTTCTTGCGAACGGGAACGACCCTCGTGAGCTCCCGCTCTCGCGACGCAGACTGACCCAGGCCTTGCTTGCCGCGGCGGCTTGCCTCGTGGCCGCGCGGGTCGATGCGGCTCCAGCGCCGCTCATCGGCAGGCCGAGGGGTCGGCCGCATGTGCTCATCGATCGCATCGAGCTGCCGCCCGGGCTGCCGCATCGGGAGGAGTATCTCGCGCACCTCAAGAAGACCTTGCGGAAAGAGGTGCGGCGCGCCGATTGGGGGGCGAGCCGCCGCAACAAGATTTGTATGCGCTTCGAAGTGGAGCGCCTGGAGCTCGTAGCGCAGGCTTCTGCGCTGCAAGTTCGCTGCAGCGCGCTCGGTGAGTTGCCACGGCGTCGCACCGCGCGCAGCCAACTGAGCTACGGCGGCGATCGCGCCGACGAGAAGCGGCTCGTAAAACACGTGCTCGAAATCGTCGCGCGCGGCGTGGTCTCTCGCTTATCCGCTCTCGAGCGCACCCGGCGCGGACTCGGCTGAGGGCGACTTCCTAACCGTTTGTCGCTCTAGCGGTGGGTAGCCACGAATGCGTATACTCAGCAGCCTGAGCTGAATGGCCGCCGCCCAAGGAAATTGCCCGAGCTGCGGCGCGCCCATCGAATTCTCGGTTGGCTCGTCGATATCCAAGGTCTGCGAATACTGCCGGCACACGGTGCTGCGCAGCGATCGCGGCCTGACGGAGCTCGGCAAGGTTTCCGATCTCACCGACGTGCCATCGCTGATCGCAGTCGGCGACGAAGGCACCCTAGCGGGACGCCCCTTCCGTGTGATGGGACGAGTGCAGCTCGATCACGGCAAAGGTCCGTGGGACGAGTACTACGTCGCGTTCGACTACGGGCAAAGTTGGGGGTGGCTTGCGTTCGCGCAGGGACGCTGGTTCACGACGTCGCCAGTTGCGGGCGTTGCCGTGCCGCCGTTTGGCGCGTTGAGTCCCGAAGCCGAAGTGATGTTGGGTGCCGCTGGGCGCTTTCGCGTAGCGGAAGTGCGAACCGGGCGCATCGTTTCGGCCGAAGGCGAGCTTCCCGGCGCATTTCCGGCAGGCTTCGAGCGCGCCTACGCAGATTTGGCCGGCGCCAACAGCGCGTTTGCCACGTTGGATTACGGGGATCAGTCCCAGCCGCCGATTGTTTTTTTGGGTTGGGAATTTCCAGAAAGCGCGCTGAGTGTCACGCAGCTTGGGCCGCGCAGCGCCAACAAGGTGCGCGTCACTGCACTGAAGTGCCCAAACTGCGGCGGCGATGTGCCCGCGCTGTTGCCCGGGCGCAGCGAGCGCCTCGGCTGCCCGTATTGCGGTGCCGTCAGCGACATCGCCGGACGCACCGTCATCGCTCAGCAAGAGAAGGCGCGCAGCCTGCCGGTGATCCCGATTGGAACGCGCGGCTCTCTCGATGGCGTCGATTACATCTCGATCGCGGCGCTGCGTCGCGGCAGCTACTTCGAAGGTGAGCTCTACGAGTGGGAGGAGTTTCTGCTGTGGAGTCAGGGCGTCGGCTTTCGTTGGCTGGTGCTGGATCCGGAGACCGGCTGGTCCTTTGTCACTCCAGTGAATTTGGCCGAGCTCGACTTCACGGAACGGCCATTTGCCGTGAGCTATGTGGGGCGTCGCTTCGAACAACGCAATCAGAACCGAGCCCGCGTGCTCTACGTGCTCGGCGAGGTGTATTGGAAGTGTGAAGTCGGCGAAACGGTGGAGGTCAGCGACTTCACCGCAGGCAGCGACGTGCTGTCGCGCGAAGCCAGCGCTACCGAGGTGAACTGGAGCCTGAGTCAGGCGCTGAGCTGGGCCAAGGTGGCTCAAGCCTTCAATCTGTCGCTCGCCGAACACGCGCGGCACGCGGGCAAAGCGAAAAAGAGTAGTTTCATCGCGCCGGGCACATTGCTGCTAATCATCGCCGTCGTGGTGATTCTCTGCATCGTAATAGCGAGCGCACCGAGTGGGCCGAGCTATGGCGGAGGTGTCGGCGTCGGCAGCTATCGCGGCGGAGGCGTGTTCTCCGGCGGGAAATGAGCATCGCCACTCCGCCGGGCTACGCCAGCGCCGAGCAGCAGACAACGTCGCGTCTGGGTGTGCCGATCGCGATGGCGACCTTCGCGGCGGCGACATTGCTCACCTGCTTTTACGAGACGTGCCTTTCGACGCCGCGAGCGTACTCCGCGCTCGGCTCAGACTCGTCGAGTGCATTGCTCGCCCTCGCAGCAGTCGCGACTGGCTTCGGCGTACGCTGGCGGCGCTGGTCGAGCTTCGATAGCGCAACTGGGTTTGCCGCCCTCGCGTGTTTCACGGCGGGTAGCGCGCATGCGCTGGTGGATGCGTTCGCGCGCGCTGATTGGCTGCCATGGCTCGGCAGGCTGGTTGCTGTCAGCGGCGGGGGACTCTCGGGCGCCGTGGCCGCCGCGCTCGTGAAAGACTTCGGGCGCGACTTAGCGGAGCTCGAGGCGCTCTCGTATCTCGCAAACCCGTTTCGCTTGGGATTGCTCGCGCTGCTGTGGCTCGCGGTGTTGCTGGCCTTTCCGCCGCTCGGCATTTTACGGCGCGCAGCGTTGCTCGCGGCTTTTTCGGCAGCGGTCGCGGTGCTGCTACCGTTCTTGGCTCGCCTGCTGGCCAAGCCTCTGCCTCGCAGCTTGGTGGGACGTGGCCTCGGTCTGCTTGCGCCATTCGCAGCGCTGACATCGTTGCTCGCTGCCGATGTCGTCATGCCGCTACCAGCAGTGCAGCGTCACGCCGGAGAGGTCGTGTTCGTGTTGAACAGCGCGCGTGGTGAACACGTGGTATCGCGCTCGCAAGGCGGCATGCTGTTGTTTTCGAACGACGTGCTCGCCACGACCAGCACCGACGCGTCGCGCTTTGCCGAAGCATTGGTGCACCCCGCCTTCGCGTTGGCTGCCAGCCGGGAGCGCGTGCTGTTGCTCGACGACGGCAACGGCAGCGTGCTGCGCGAAGCGTTGCGCTGGCAGGATTTGCGCAAGTTGCAGCTTTTGCCGCACGACCCCGAGCTGTTTCAACGCGCGCGGCGTAGCAACTGGTTTCGCGCCTTGGCTGGCGCAAGCTTCGAAGATCCTCGCCTGGTGTGGTCAGGGCGCGAAGCCACGCGGTATTTGGATGCTGGGCAAGAGACGTTCGATGTCGTGTTGATGAATGCCAGCGACCCGAGCTCGTATCACAGCGGCAAGTACTTCAGCTTGCACTGGTTCCAACGTGTGCGAGCGCACCTGAAGCCAGGCGGCGTCTTCGCTGTTCAAACGACCTCGCCGCTGCGCACGCCCGAAACGTATGCCGGCATCTTGGAGACATTGCGGCGCGCCGGCTTCGAGCTGGTTACGTATCGGGCCGCGTTACCAACTATGGGAGAATGGGGCTTCGCGCTGGCGTTCGGCGAAGAACGCCCACTTTCGACTCGCCTCGCTCGAGCTGCAAGCGTTCCGAACGGCGCTCGCTACGTCACGCGCGCCACATTGCCCGCCCTCCTGCAAGCCGCGCCAGAGCTTCCTCCGCCCGGCGCTGGTGTCATCAACCATCTCTACGATCAACCGCTCGTCGAGCTCTACCGACGCGAAGACCAAGCCTTCAACGAGTAACCTTCGGTGTGAAGCGGCCGAAGCGCAAGCTCACGGAAAGAAACATGCGCGCCGCGTAGAGCGCGTTCACGGCGATGTACGGAAGAAAGTAGAGCTCGATGCGCCCGAGCGCCCCCGCCAGCCAAATGTACGACGGATAGTGAATCACGAACTTGGCGGCGGCTTCGATCCACCCGATCAACCCCCCGCGCTGTTGCGTTGGGGCGGGCCGCGCAGCACCAGCAATTTCAGGTCGCCGCACGAAAGTGGTGAGCGCAATACCACTCGCCAGCACAACCAGCCCTCCGAGGCCGAGGATCAGGAATCGCACGTCGTTGCGCTCGACGAACAAGCGGTACGCAACCACCGCGAGCAACACAAACGCCTTGAGCTCGTCCATCAAAAAGTCGAGCAGGTGGCCCTCCGGCGATGCGACGCCGCGCCAGCGCGCCAGCATGCCGTCCGCGCAGTCCAACACGTAGGACGCTTCGTACACGAGCACGCCAACCAAGAGGCCCCAGTAGCCCGGCCAGAACGCAAGACACACACAAGCGAGTGCGGCCACGACCACGGCGCTCAGCGTGATCTGATTGGGCGTGACACGAGTGTCCTTCACCCAATCGACCAGCACAGCAGCGATGGGCCGGCACACGTACGCGTTGAACACCAAATCGGGGATCTTGCGCGTCTTGCGGTAAACTTCGACCGAGCTCATGAAGCCGCGGCTATCTTACGTGCTCTTTGGCCTGTGCGTCGCCGGCGCATGTCGACCAGACTCTCCGCGCCCGGAACAGAGTCCCAGCGCCGTGGCCGTGGCGGCCCGACCAAGCGCTGCGCCGCCTTTACGTGATCCGGAACCCGCCGAGAGCACGCAGCCAAGCGACCCGCCCGCCGTGCTGGAGACTGCCCGACCCGAGACGGCGCCGCCACCGCTCGAGAGCGCGCAACCAGCGCCCGAGCCAGCAGCCCAGGCGAAAGCAACGCGCACGCGGCGAGTGGTCGTGCTGGGTGATTCGCTGAGCGATCGCCGCGCTCACGGCGGCGGCTACCTCGACGCGCTCGCGCGCTGCCCCGGCGTGTTCGTCGATAACTTCGCGCAGGGCGGCTTCATGGTGAACCAGATCCGCCGGCGTTTCGAAGCGGAAGTGCTGCCGAGCCTCTCACGCGATCACACCGATTTGGTGGTGTGGGGCGGTGTGAACGACCTCTATAGCGACGAAAGCGCGGGGCGCACAGTCGAAAAGGTGGTCGCAGATTTGACGCGAATCTATCGGGCCGGCAAAGCGCGGGGCATGCGCGTCGTTGCGCTCACGGTGGCGCCCTGGGGCGGCTTCAAGCGCTACTACAACGAGCGGCGCGGACGGGCGACGGACCAGTTGAATGCCTGGATTCGCCAACAAACGCAGAGCGGCTTGATCGACGTGGTGGTCGACGCTTCGGTCGTGCTCGCCTGCGGAGATCCCGAACGGCTGTGTGCGCGCTACGAGCAGCCTTTTCACGATGGCCTACACTTCGGCCCGCTGGGCCATCGGGAGCTCGGCCAACGCTTCATGGCACAAGCATTCGCCTCCTGTGGGCCACCCTGAGCGTCAAATTCCTCGAATCGCGCCGAAAAATGGCGATTGTGCGGGATGCCCTCTGCCTTTGCCCCGAATTGCGCTATGGGAGGCCAGCATGGTGACGGCAGAAGGGAACATCGAGGACCACGACGACGACGACGTCAGCGAGAAGCGCTCCGAATCGAACCGGCCCGCGAAGGTGAAGCCCCGCAAGCGGCCCGCGCCGGTCGATGACGATGAGAACTCGGTCATCGGCGGTCGCTTCTTGATTGCTGGCCTACTCATCCTCATTGCCGTCGTCATCCCGCACTCCAAGTTGAGCGAGCTGTTGGAGCCGAAGGAGCCCGAAGCGACACACGTCGAGACTTGGGCGCCTGGCGTCGAGTCGATCGTTCGCATCACGCTGGTCACGGCCGACTACGGGCTGCTCGGCTGCGCCGCGGAGCAATCCTTCGACGGCGTACACTGCGCGCACAAGTCGCAAAATGAAGTGTGGCCGCGCGATCCCAACGAGCCGCACGACGATAACAACAATAAAGCAAACATCATTCAGCCGTACCGCACCTGGTACGACAACAAGCTCGTCTTCGTCGCCGGCTTGTGGGCAACACCGGACGTGGCGTTTCGCCTTCATCAAGAGCCGCCTGGCGGTGTCCTCCCCGACAAGCTCGCGCGCTTCGCCGTCGAGTGTAAGGTGAAGTTCCTGGGCCGCTTGGAGAACGCCAAGCTCCGTTGGAACCCGCAGCAGTCCTGGGTCGATCCGGACGGTCCGGCGTGGGTGGGCAAGGCCCTCACCTGCAAGCTCATCGACGAGCCCCAGTAAGCGCGGTTCTATTCGCGTGGCCCAAGCGCCATTGTCCGCTCGTTGGCTCGCAACCTGGTTCGGCTGCGGTGCTTCTCGCGTAGCGCCAGGGACAGTTGGCTCCCTGGGCACGTTGCCGCTCTGGTGGCTGCTCACGCAGACGCCAGCGCCGATCTACTGGCTCGTGACTGGTGCGCTGTGTGTGCTCGGAACCTGGGCGGCCGAGCGCGTCGCGCTGGCTCTCGGAGACGAAGATCCGAGCTCGGTGGTGATCGACGAAGTGGTGGGCACGCTGCTCGCCCTCGGCATCGCCGGCCCCGGACTGGCGGCGCACATCGCCGCGTTCGTCGCCTTCCGCTTCTTCGACATCAAGAAGCCGGGCCCTATCTACCGAGTGCAGTACTTGCGCCCAGCAGGGCTCGGAATCATGGCAGACGACGTGCTGGCGGGGATCGCAGCTGGCGTGCTGGTGCGGCTCGGAGTCGTCTTCTTCGGCTGAAGCCCTACGGCTCGAAACGTCAGCGATAGTCCTTCGCGTTCGGGCCGAGCAACGTGCCGCAGATGGTTTTGCAGCGCGTGTCCTTGTCCGCGCAGCGGCACTCGCCCTTCTTCTTCAGCTCGAGCTTCTGTTTGACTTCGTCGAGCTTCATACCGGCGATGTTTTCGATGCGCGAGAGCTTCCAGTTCTCTTTGATTTGGCGCGGCGTGCGAAAGTCGGTGGGTTTGCCGTCGGGCTCCGCGCAACAGCGAAAGCCGAGGAAGTAGTAATAGAAGCCCTCGTCGTGAGTGTAGATTTTCGGGCGGCACTGGTTGCGCACGCCTTTGTACCAGGGCCCCCCGGTGTGGACGCTGTCGTACTTGGCCTTCCAGCTGCCGTCGAACGTCTCGCTCGCGACGACCTCGTCCACGTTGCCCGGTAAGTCGGCGACGCCGTACTCACTGATACAATTGGGCTGGCTACCGTTGCGCACGCCCTTCCAGAGCCGGGCGAGCTCCTCCGGATCGCGCTGGGCGACCTTTTTCATGTCGGGCGAGTCCCAATCTACATCGCCGAGGCACTTGCTGGTGTCGCGCACGTAGCCATACGGGAATGGCAAAATGCGCGGTCCTTCGCAGGACAAAGTCCACTCCGACTCGGTGCACAGCCGCTTGCCCACCGCCGCACACTTCAGCTGCGCCTGATGAAAGCGATTCATCACCTCGGGGCGCGCGCCCTTCTCGTTGGGCCACGTGTACATGTCGATGCAAAAGCGCTTCTTCACCTTCTTGCCGACACAACGCGACTCCGGCTTGAACTCTTCGCACACCGTTTTCTTGTTGGATTCGTCGTACCAACTCTTCAAGCAGTCGTAGTCGACGTCGGTGCAATAGTCGCCGTCCACCAACACCATGCCACTCGGGCAGGCGCCGCTCTCGTTGGGCTCCGAGCGCGCCGGCTTCTTCTCAGCCGCCGAAGGCGCGGCCCCGCTCGCAGCCGCGCGGGGCGCAACGGCCGAAGGAGCTGGTCGATTAGCAGGGCTTGATGCAACCGGAGCTGGTCGGCTCGCCGAGCTCGATGCAACCGCAGCTGGTCGAGCCGCCGAACTCGATGCGGACGGCGCTTTTTTGGTGGGCTCGGCGGAGGCCAGAGAAACCCCACAACCCGAAGCGCAGACACCGACGAGCAGCCACGTGCGTGCCTTAGTCAGCGACGGCTGCCAAAAGCTCGGCTGCTTCGGGGAGCTGGAACCAACGTCATTTGCGGGACCTTGCACGGCCATACCCGCCTGTACCACGTTAGACCGGTGAGCGGCCACCTCACTACCCGCCGTTCGCCGACTCTCATGCCAGCTCCGCTCGTGGTGCCACGCGTTCCTGACATCGATTTCAGTCACCTCCGCAAACTGGGTGTCATCGGTGACCTCCATTGCGAAGTCGCCTCACTCGAGCGCGTGCTCGCTCACTTTCAACGCGAAGGCGTCGAAGCCAGTGTCTGCGTGGGCGATCTAGTCGACGGCGCTGGTGACGCCAACCGCGCGCTCGAACTGCTCGAAGAGCGAAGCATCGTGGCGGTGCGCGGCAACCACGATCGCTGGCTGCTGCGAAATGAGCTGCGCGAAGTGCCGCTCGCCACCGACTTGGCCGATGTCAGCCCGAAATCGCGACGCTACTTGGCGAGCTTGCCGCTCACACGCAGCATTCGCTGCTCACGCGGCCGCCTGCTGTTGTGTCACGGAATCGCTCAGAACGACTTCGTTGGTGTGCGCCCGGAAGACAGCGATGAGAGCGTGCTCGCGCTGCCCGAGATCGCAGCGCTGCTCGACGATGCCAGCTTCGACTTCGTACTCAGCGGGCACACTCATCGCGCCATGGTCCGGCGTGTCGAACGGCTCACCTTGTTCAACGCCGGCACGTTGCACCGCGAGTACCGCCCCGTGTGCGGCGTGCTCGATTTTCACGCCCGCCGATATCGTGTGTTCGACGTGCGCAGCGCCGCCATCGAGCTCGCTGCCGACTGGAGCTTCGACGAAGAACTCGCGTTTCTGCCGCGCTGACTCGGCTCCAACGGTGCACACGCTCGCACACTCTGCGTAGAGCTGTTCGTCGCTGAGCGAACCGCAATTTTGGTAGAGCGCGATCATTCGCGAATGGCGCGAAGGTGATCAGAATCCACAGTCGTTCACCCCACTGACTTCAAAAAGATGAGGCCAGCTCCGCGTCCGCCTACTCGACTGCGCGCCGTTCCCCCCTTGAAACCACCGAGTCCGCCGTCGAGCAGGGTACAGGCACCGTCGCCAGCGCCGAGCTTCTCCGCAAACGAAGCGCCGACTCGCCCCTACTCGGAATCTATGGCCGAAAAGCTGCCAGGCGCATCGCAAGCCGCAGCGCTCGCGCGAACCGAGTCTGCATCTGCGGCGAGCAGCACCTCCGCTGCCGACGCCGAGAGCCTCGTGCAGGTGAGCGCCGCCATTCAAGAGCCGGAGCGCAACAGTCAGGTTCCAACTCTGAGTGCCATTCCCCTGACACCCAATGATGGCGCTGCGCCGTCCGAGGCAGCGGCGTCCACGTCGGAACCCGAAGTCGCACCTGCGTCCAGCGACGTCGCCGAAGGAGCTTTCTGGAACGCGCCGCCTCGTTATTCGCTCACCAGCGCTGCACCGCCGCCAATGCCCGCTCCGCGGAAGCCGCGGCCCATCGCGAAGATACTGTTCGCCACGCTCTTGTCACTCGTCGCGAGTCTTCTGGTGTACGAGCTCACCATTCTCGTCCGCTAGTACCCAGGGGTGATTGTCAACTCGATGGGCACGCCGCCAACACGATCGAGTTGCTAAAAAATCACCTATTAAGTTTTCGAAACTAGATCGACATGCAGAGTCTGTCGCCGCAGCTCTGAGTCGAGGTGGGTATTTGGGGGAGCGAACTAATCGGCGCTCCCCGGCAGCAGCAACTTTATGATGGAAGCCATGCACGATTGTGAGTACTGATCTGGAGTCGTGAGCACCGGTGCACGCGCGAGCGTGCCGTGACGCTGCCCCGAAAATGAGCGAAGTAGACACAGTCATTAAGACACTGGAGCGCTACCTCTCTCCCTTGAATGCCCGTAGCCTCGTGCAACGAGCGCTGCGCAGCCGCCCAGCGGGAGTCATCACGCCAAAGGCTCTGAGCGAGCTCGTCGCAGCCTTGCAGAAATCGATTCGCCTATTTTTGGTCGAGCCGGAGCTGAGTCGAGCTTCGCGCGATCTCGGCAAGTTGTGCGAGCGCGTCACGACGCAATGCGCCCCCTGCCGCGTCAGCATTACGAAGGAGAGCGACATCATCACCGCCCGCATGGAAGCCCGTCGCATTTGCGATGACATGGGAGTGAAGAGCTTCGAGACCCAAAAGGTAACCACTGTCGTCAGCGAGTTGGCGCGCAACATCATCAGCTACACGTCGGGCGGCGAAATGGAGATCGTGCCCGTCGACGGCGTTCCGCGGCGCATCATCATCCGCGCAACCGACGAAGGCCCAGGCATCCCTCACCTCGCCAAGGTGCTCTCGGGCGATTATCAAAGTCGCACAGGGCTCGGCCGGGGGCTGATGGGAACCAAGCGACTGGCCGCTGCGTTCGATGTGGCAACCGGTGCGAGTGGTACCCGCGTGGTGGCGGAGATCGCCGTATGAACCTCGACTTCGCGCACCTCTCGTTTCCGAAAGTCGGCGAGCGCGCCAATGGCGACGCCGTGCTGGTGCGCACGGATCCGCAGGGTCGCGCCATGTTGGCGGTCATCGATGGGCTCGGGCACGGTCCGGGCGCTGCCGAAGCTTCCACGCGCGCAGTGCAACACCTCGGCGCTTGCTCGCTAGCGAGCTCCGTTCTCGATCTAATGACCTCGATGCACCAAGCGCTGCGCGGCACGCGCGGAGCCGTCGGCACGGTCTGCGTCATCAACGGTGACCAGATGGAAGCCTGCGCCGTGGGGAACGTTCAGCTCATGTGCGTGAGCTGCAACCTGCCGCTGGTGCTTTCTCCGGGAATTTTGGGCCAAAGCGTCGCAAAATTTCGCGTCGCCTCCGCCCAGCTGAAGGTGGGTTCGCGGCTCGCCCTGATCTCCGACGGCCTGTCCACGCGCTTCAAGCTGGACGAGCTGCGTGAGCTCGCTGCGCGCGAAGCGTGCAAGGCCATCGTCGATCGCTATCGACGCTACGACGACGACGCCACCGTGCTGGTCGCAGACATCAAGAGTTGAAATGGACGCCGCTTACTACAGCAAAATTCCGATCATCAAGCTGTGGCATCTCTTATTGGTGCCGCTGCAAGGTGAGCTGACCGACGAGCTCGCTGCGCAACTCACCAACGAAGTCTTGGAGCAAATTCACAAGTTCGGGAGTTCGGGTTTGGTCATCGACATCACGGGGTTGTGGTTGGTGGACAGCCATTTGTGCGCCGTGCTGTCGCAACTTTCTTCCGCTGCTTCGCTGATGGGTGCGTGCACATTCATCTCCGGAATGAAGCCGGACATCGCGCTCACCTTGGAAACAATGGGCGTGCAGCTGAAGGGCGTGAGCACCACCCTCGATCTAGAGAGCGCTCTCGAGCGGTTGGGCGTGCGAAGTCCCGAAAGCGAAGTCGACAACGAGGACGCCGAGGAAAGCTACGCGACATGACCGCCAACGACGCCGAGCTCGGCTCTTCTGCTTTCGCTGGGATGACTCTGGTCCAAGCCATAACCCAAATCGTGAACACGCTCCGCGAGGCCGAGGGAGGTGACCTGTCGGCGCGTGTGACGCTCCCACTCTCGGACGACAATCCGATTGGCGCCCTGGCCAGCGCCGTCAACTTCATGATCGAAGCGCTGGCTGAGCGCCGCGAACAGACGCTCGCTTACCAAACCGAGCTCGAAGGGCAGATCGCCACCATCGAGAAGCAGCGCGCGGCCATCCGCGAGCTCTCGACGCCAATCATCGAGGTCTGGAGCGGGGTCTTGTGCGTGCCCATCGTCGGCGTGCTCGACAGCAGCCGCGCGTCGGAAATGACGAGCGCATTGCTCCACGCCATCGTGGAGAAGAAGGCGTTGTTCACGATCATCGACATCACGGGAATCGACGCGATGGACACGCGGGCGACCGACCATTTTCTGCGTATGGCGCGCGCAGTCCGTCTGTTGGGCGCCGAGTGCGTTCTTTCCGGAGTAAATCCTGCGGTGGCGCGCACCATCACGCACATGGGCGTCGAGCTCGATGGCATCAAGTCGCATCGCAGCTTGCGCGACGCGCTCTCGGACTACGTGAAAAACAAGGCGCAGCGCAGCCGCATCCGGCGCGCTGCAGGCGGTAACCAGGGCAAGAAATGACGAACTTCGAAAACGGCGCCGCTCATTCGACGCACGGCGAGGCGGCCGACACCGCTCGTGTGCGTGGTTATTGGATCGCACAAGCCGCCGAGTTCTTGCGTCATCATTTTCAAACGGACGTACGGCAGCGCCTGGAGGACTCGTTCAGCACAGCGCTCACTTCGGCTCTCGGGGGCCACAGCTTGGGCGATTGGGTGCGACGAGAGCACCTGGTCGAGCTGCTTCGCATCAGCGCAGAGGCGCGCGCGCCGGGCACGGACGCATTCGCGGATCTAGCAGCCTGCGGGGCCTTCATTGAACACCGGGCTGGCAATCGCTTCACCGAGCTTTTGATGAAAATCATGACGCCGGAGCTCTTCGTGCAAAAGCTGCCGCAGTTTTGGCAGCGCGATCACGGGCGTTTCGGGCGTTGCGTCGTCGAGGAGGTCGCGCCGGGGCGCGGCCGCTTTCGGCTCCAAGACGTGGCGGAGTTCACACACATCGGGCCCGTGTGGCTGGGCTGGGTCCGCGCCGGGCTCGGCACACTGCGGGCGGAGTCGCTGAACATCCGGCAGAGCGGGTGGACGATGGCTGCGCCGAGCCCCGCGCGCATCGAATTCGAGGTGTCTTGGTCATGAGCGCCGAAATGGAACAAGTCCGCGAACGCATCGCGGAGGCGCTGCTCGCGCTCTCCAGCGTAGGCTTCGGTGATTACAGCGTTCAGCTGCGCGTCGACGTGCGCAGCCGGCATCCGCTCGAGGCAGCTTTTGCCAGTATCAACGAGCTCATCATGGCGTTCGCCGCGGAGACCGAGCAGAGCAACGCGTTCCGCCGTGAGCTCGAGAACCACTTGGACGTCATTGAAAAACAGCGCGCAGCGATCCAGGAGCTTTCCACGCCAATCATCGAGCTGTGGGAAGGTGTGCTGTGCCTACCCGTCGTCGGCGTGCTCGACACGGTTCGCAGTACCGAAATGACCGGCGTGTTGCTGCAGGCCATCGTGGACAAGAAGGCGCGCTACGCCATCATCGACATTACCGGCATCGAAGTGATGGACACGCGCACCGTCGATCACTTCATGCGCATGGCGCGCGCGGTGCGCTTGCTCGGCGCGGAATGCGCGCTGACCGGCATCAACCCGCACATCGCCCAAACCGTGGTGCACATGGGGCTAGACCTGGCTGACATCGTCACTCACAGAAGCCTGCGCGATGCGCTCAGCTATTATGTGACGCAGCACTCTTAGCCACATGCAGAGCTTCGAGATCCGCGAGTCGCTGGATGTGTACGCACCACGGCGCGCGGTGAAGAAGCTCGCGGCCGAGATCGGCTTTCGCAACGACTGCTGCACCGAGCTCGCTATCGTCGTTTCGGAGCTGGTTTCGAACGTCGTGAAGTATGGCGTCAGCGGCAGCATCGGGTTCGAACGCTTGCTGCACGCCGATCACGGTAGCGGCATGCTCATCGTGGCGACCGACATCGGACCGCCGTTTCACGATCTCGACCTCGCGCTACGCGATGGTTACAACGATCGCGGCCCGATCGATCCGGGCACGCTGCTTCGTCGCGGTGGCCTCGGAACCGGCCTGGGCGCGGTCGTACGTCTCACCGATTCGTTTCGGGTGGAATACGCGACGGCGCAGAAATCGATCGTGGTCGAACGCTTCTTGAAGCGGCCGCGACGACCTGCGATTGCTCCGTGAGCATCAGGCAAAGCCACGCAGCGCATCAACGCCGCGTGGCGCTGCCCGCTTCCTCTCACCACATTACGACGTAGGTGCAGCTATCGGCGCCCTTCTTCCGACATGGCGCTTCGTTGTCGTGCACGGTTCGCGCCAGCGGTTCGAAGCGCGTCGCCATCGCAGTGATGATGCCGCGATCGAAATCGCACGGATAAGGGTT
Organism: Myxococcota bacterium; assembly: GCA_049324695.1. Taxonomy (GTDB): domain Bacteria; phylum Myxococcota_A; class Polyangia; order Polyangiales; family Polyangiaceae; genus PMG-095. The sequence continues at coordinate 90,155 of JBMOMJ010000025.1, read as the reverse complement.
TTCGCATACACAGATGATGCGATTCTCGTCGTTGGCGGCTTGAAAGCCGTAGTGGCCGATCCCCTCCAGCATCTGCCCTGTTTCTGGGTTGAACATCACCGTGCCATTTTTACGGTGGTTCATGTGATACGCGACGTCGATAGACGCGATCGCGGAGTGAATGTCGTTCACGTGCGGCGGAAACACCGCGTTTTCCGGGATGCTCTTGCCAATACCAAACAGCGAATTGAGCCCAATCTCATTGGCAATTCCCTCGTAGGCCGCCAGCCAGTCCTCGAGCCGGTACCAACCCTCGCGGTCGATGTCTGCTTGTTTGCCCACGGGACCTTTGACCAAGCCGTAGCGAGTCAGATACTTCATCGCAACGGTCGGATACTTGCGAAACCCCTCGACGATCGCTCCGAGGGAGGCTCCGCTGACCTCGATTCCTGGCTCGAATACTTTGAATTGCATATCGCGTAAACCTCGCTACGACCCCTCTGCCAACACGAAATCGTAAACTCCGATGCCTTCGATACACAAGAACGAACACGGAGCTTCGTGCAGGTTTGCGGCACAATGCACTACACCCGGTTCAATCACCAAGACGTCACCGGGGCGCAGGCAGAACCTGCGCACCAAGTGGTCGCCTTGGCGTCGAATCTCGGCGGCTTCTGAACACGTCGTCCAATGACTCGGGCGAGAAGCCCCGCCGCTCTCGTAGAGCGTCACGCTCAACCGTCCACTCACGACGTAGAAGGTGTCGCGCGTATTCGTGTGCGAGTGAACGAGCGAGCTTTCACCCCGACGCAAGGAGACGTGGGCGACCTGGGCGCCTTCACCCAACTGCTCACGCCGGAAGGAAAGCACACTCGCTTCGTTTTGTGCTGGCGTCGCGCGGGCCATGCGCAAGAGCCTCAATTTGCACGCGCGGGCCGCGTGCTCGCCCGCGAACGCCGCGTAGAGGCCTTGGAGGCAGGCTCGAGGCCCAGCCACTCGTCGAGCATGAAGCCCATCAGGCGATACAAGTCTTCGACCACGCGCACGCTGTCGATCATGGTGCGCTCGTCGAAACCCGGCACGAATTCCCAACCCATTTCGGGGTGGTGCTCGTCGGCTTCGGTGTGCTGCACCAGCGCGGCAGCGCTGAGAGAATGCGCGTCCATCACTCGAAGCGTCTCGCTGAAAAACAAATAGCCGATGCTCTCCATCACCTGCATGATCGCGATGTTGGCGACGTACTCGTTTTCGTGCTGAATCGTCGCGACCAGGTAGCCGAACATGGCTTTCGTGAACATCTTCGGGTCGATCAGCGCGATCGCGTCGGGGTTCACGCCGTTGCTCAGCAGGCACTCTCGAAATAGCTCGGCGTGCCCAATCTCTTCACGCAGGTGCTCACGCGCCATCTGCAGCAGGCGCGGATCGCTGCGGCTCGAGTACTCGGTGATGCGGCGGGTCAGCAGTCGTTCGAAGAACACCGAGAAGCAGTACAGCTGCTTTACGATCTCGAGCATTTGCTCGCGACCGAGCTCGCGCGCCTGGCACATACGGAAATAACGATGATCAGAAAGCGACTGATTCTTCGCGTGAATCAGCTCGCGCAGCACCCGAACGTTGTCGCGCGCGTTGCGTTTACCCACCACCTTCAAGCGGCTCTCCGATTGCATGGCTATGTTTTCTCCCTCAACGCTCGCGCGGACACGCTGCATTGCACGCATAGTCGAGCACGAGCCCTATTGTTGTTGGGCCAGCTTACTCACAAGATGTCGTGTTGCAAGCGCAACTGCGCGCCAAATTCCCGACATCACTTGTCCATGCCTGGGAGTTAGTTCGGAACACGCATTATGCGAGTCTGCTACTCCCGGTGTTTAAGCCTGATTCGTCTCTCTCGAGAGTTAGAGCGTCATGCGCTTGACGTCACTCCTCACATTGATTTTTTGTGCGACGTCCCACTCTCACTCCGGAGAGCTAGCGTGCGGCGAAATTCGCCGAAGCGTTTCCGCGTCGCGTGATCGTCATGTTCGTGACCGAGTAGGTCCGCGAGCTGACAACGCGCGATGCTCCAAGCAGCGCGCTTGCCGGCTGCTCAAACGAACGGCGAGCCGAAACGATGGCTCAGGGCAGGCCTGGAAAGGCGTCGACGCGTTGAATCTTCAGATCCGGGAAGGCTTCGACGTACTGGATCTTGAAGTCAGGGAAGGCTTCGACCATCTGCCACTTGCCGCACTGGTCGGGGAACGCGTCGACGCGCTGCACCCGCAAGTCTGGGAAGCTCTTCACCACCTGAACCTTGAGATCAGGGAACGCCTTCACGACCTGAACCTTGCCCCACAACTTGTGGCCCTTGAGCGTGCAGTCGGGCGTTACCTTGGGCGCGTCGGCGCGCGCCAACACGGGAGCCAGCGTGGCCGCGTACAGGCCGGCGGCCGTCACTAGCTTACGGAACACAGCGCGTCTCCGTGGTCACTCCGCGGGGAGCTCATCCGCCGGGGCAAGGAGCTCCGCCGAGGCGGCTTCGGGCGGCGCCGCCGCGGTCGAGGTGGCAGCAGCGCGTTCACGCGGATAGCGACCACGCTGCGGGCTCAAATCCTTCACGATGCCGACCAGCTCGAGCAGCTTGATGATTGGATACGCGGGGTCGATTTCGAAGCGCCGCACCGCGAAGTTCGGGCTCATGGCAAACTCGTGGTGGTTGTTCTGAAACAGCTCGCCAAAAGTCAGGAAGTCGAACACCAGCGTGTTGCGCGAGCGATCGTCGCTGTCGAAGTTGCGGTAACCGTATTTGTGCCCGCCCCAGTTCACGATGGCACCGTGAATCGGCCCCATGATGTAGTGCGCCGGCAGCAACAAGAAGAACCACGGGCTCGGCGCGAACACGAAGTACACGGCCGTGTAAGCCGCGCCCCACAAGATGCGCATTGGCCACGATTGCCCCAGCTTGTCGAGCGCTGCCCACTCCGGGTAACCGCCTGCGAAGCGCGCTTCGGGTTCGACGCGACGATAAGCGAAGTCGTCGTAGCGATGCTTGGTCGCCCACATCATCGCGAACGCGTTCTTGAAGTACACCGGTGAATGCGGATCGCGCTCCGTGTCGCTAAAAGCGTGGTGCATGCGATGCAAAATGGCGTAGGCGCGCGGGTTCAAGTAGCTCGGCCCCTGCGCAAGATAGGTCAAAAGGTGAAAGGCTCGCTCCCAACCGCGGCTCAGAGCGAATTGCCGATGCGCGCCATAGCGGTGCAAAAAGAAGGTCTGGCAGAAGACCGACACCAGCCAGTGCGTGACGAAGAACACCAGAATGACCGTCATTTTTGGCCCTCGAAGCTAGTGGCGGAGCCGCGCCGATCGCGGTCATGCTTTCGTCATTTCGTGTTCGAATGCGCGATCCGAGCGCCCGGCCCGTGCGTTCTGACTGCAACGCATGGCGTCAAGCGCTGCCATTCTCGCCGACACGCGCGGAATTGCTGAACGCAGTTGGGTTAGGAAAGCGTGCTGATTTCAGGCGTTGCGTTTGCGGGCAAACCGGGCTTGACGCGGCCGCATTACCAGGGTTCGGAAGCACCGCCGATGCAGTCCTACAAGACCGAGTTCATCGAATTCATGGTGCAGGCCAAGGTGCTTTCCTTCGGTGACTTCGTCACCAAGAGTGGCCGCAAGACGCCGTTCTTCATCAACACCGGCCGCTACGACAAAGGCAGCCAGCTGCGTGAGCTCGGTCGTTTTTACGCGCGCGCGCTGGTGGATCGCCTCGGGCTCGAGTTCGATGTGTTGTTCGGCCCCGCCTACAAGGGCATTCCGCTGGTGGTTGCCACGGCCATGGCGCTCGCCGAGGAGCACGGCAAAGACGTAAGCTTCGTCTTCAACCGCAAAGAAGCCAAAGATCACGGCGAAGGAGGCTTGTTGGTTGGGCACAAGCTCGCCGACGGTGAACGCGTCGTTCTCATCGAGGACGTAACGACGGCGGGTACTTCGGTGCGCGAGACGCTGCCCCTACTACAGGCAGCGGCCCATGTGCGCATCGCAGGGCTGCTCGTCTCCGTCGACCGCATGGAGCGCGGGACCTCCGAATTAAATGCGCTGGCAGAGCTCGAGCTGAGTTTGGGCGCGCCCGCGTTTGCAATCGTGACCATCGAAGATGCGGTGAGCGCGCTGCGCCAGAAAATCATCGACGGAAAACCGGCGCTCGATGACGCTACGTACGAGCGAGTGCTCGCCTATCGCAAAGAATATGGCGGAAAAACCGCCTAAACGCCGCGTCCCCCTTGCCGCGTCAGCGCCCGGCGATAAAGTCCGCCTCCCCGTCGTGACCACTTCCCCTACGAATCAGCCCCTCGTCGGCGTCATCATGGGCTCCCAGAGTGATTGGGAGACCATGCGTCACGCCGTCGAAACGCTGGAAAAGCTCGGCGTTCCGCACGAAGTGCGCGTCGTTTCCGCGCACCGCACGCCCGATCTGATGTTCGAGTACGCCGAGAGCGCGGAGCGTCGAGGCCTGCTGGCAATCATCGCTGGCGCCGGCGGTGCGGCTCATTTGCCGGGCATGGTGGCAGCAAAGACTGTTGTGCCGGTACTGGGCGTGCCCGTGCAGAGCCAGGCTTTGAACGGCCTCGATTCGTTGCTTTCCATCGTGCAGATGCCGGGCGGAGTTCCGGTAGCCACGTTTGCCATCGGTAAGGCCGGCGCGACCAATGCGGGGCTGTTCGCCGCGGCGCTCGTCGGCGCGAAGCATCCCGAGTTTCGCGTCGCCCTCACCCGCCTTCGAGCGGAGCGCACCCAGAGTGTCCTCGACTCGCCCGATCCTCGAAAGTAGCGCAGCCAGCGACGTGCGGCGCGTCGGAGTGCTCGGTGGGGGGCAGCTCGGTCGCATGCTGGCGCTCGCGGCGTATCCACTCGGCGTTCATTGTGTGTTCGTCGATCCCAGTGCGGACGCTCCGGCGGGCAACCTGGCTCCGCAGATCGCTCGGGATTACCTCGACGAAGACGCGTTGCGCGAACTCGCGAGTTGCGAAGTCGTAACCTACGAGTTCGAGAGTGTCCCGGTCGAAGCCGCGCGGCGCTTGGCCGAAACCACACCGGTATTTCCGCCTCCCGGCGCGCTCGCGACGGCGCAGGATCGCCTCGACGAGAAGCAGTGTTTTCGGGCTCTGGGAGTGCCGACCGCACCGTTCGTCGCAGTGAACGGTCAGGCGGATCTCGAGCGCGCCGTGAACGAGCTGGGCCTCCCGGCGATCTTGAAGACGCGCCGCTTCGGCTACGACGGCAAAGGCCAGTACGTCTTGCGCCAGACCTCGGATATCGCAGCCGCCTGGCAGGCGCTCGGCAGTGTGCCGCTCTTGCTGGAGGGCTTCGTTCGTTTCGAGCGTGAACTGAGCTTGCTCGGCGTGCGTGGTCGTTCCGGCGAGATACGCTTTTATCCATTGGTCGAGAACCATCACCGCGATGGCATCTTGCGGTTGACGTTGGCGCCTGCGCCCAATCTCGACGCTGCCTTGCAGAACATGGCCGAAAGCTATGTTCGTAAAGTGCTGGAGCATTTGGAGTACGTCGGCGTGCTGGCGGTCGAGTTCTTCGTGCGCGACGGCGAGCTTTACGCCAATGAGATGGCCCCGCGTGTTCACAACTCCGGCCACTTCACGATCGAGGGGGCGCGCGTGAGTCAGTTCGAGAATCACCTGCGCGCAGTGTTGGGGCTGCCGCTCGGCTCGACCGAAGTGCCAGAGCCATGCGCGATGCTGAACTTGGTCGGCGCGCTGCCCGAGCGAGAAGCAGTGTTGGAAGTGCCGGGTGCGCATCTGCACCTCTACGACAAGGCGCCACGCCCCCAGCGCAAGGTGGGCCACATCACCGTGCGCGCTTCGAATCGCGCCGAGCTCGATGCGCGCCTGCAGGTGCTCAGCCAGTTGCCGGGCGCGGGCTGAACAGCGCGTTCGCCTAGCTCACAAAAACGGGTAATCGATCCTGAGCCCTGGCGCGGGCTGGCGCAGCGCATAGCTCAGGTTCGGCCGATTCTTCTCCAAGAACCACAACGTGCGACCGGTGGCATTTTCGATCACGCGCCCCACCACGAACTTGTGCTGCAAATCGATGAAGCGATCGATGGCCCAGCCCTGAAAGATGGCGTCGATCACTTCGCGCTGATTGCGGAACGAGTTCTCTCCCCGCACGATTGGCACCACCACGTGGAAGTAGTCGGGGTCGAGGCGCGCGTAGCAAGCCGCGCACTCTTTGCCGTAGATGGGATTGATGCCGCTGATGCCGCCGTGCAGAGCGATGTCGGCGGTGCACAGGCCCCACTGATCGATGATGGCCGCGTCGGTCATCACCGAGAAAACGCCGGCATAGTCGGTGACCAAGCGCTCTCCAGGTCGACGCAAGACGTGTCGCATCAAGTCGGCGTTGTCGATTAAGTTGCGTTGAGTGTGCGTCTCCGTGTGCCGCACCAAGCCGAGCTTGTCGCGCTCCTCCGCGCTATCGACCGAGGCTGCGTGCATGTGAACCGCCACGAACACCAACAGCGCGACGCTGCCGCCTCGTAGCGGCCAAGCGATCGCCCAGCGCAGGCCGCGCAGATTGCGGAAGATGCGATCCAAACCCATGCCAGCCAACACGGCGCCGAGCGGCACGATCGGCAAAAAGAAGCGTTGAAACGGCATCCAATCGCCGCCGACGTGCACCGCGTAACCAAGCTGCAAAACGATCGCCGTCCACAATGCCGAAGCTTCGCGGCGTGGGCCCCAAAACAAAGGTGCGAGCGCTACGGGTAGAAAAGCGACCAGGCCGTAGTCGTGAACGAAGCCCCACAGCTGGTTCACGCCACGCTGCGGATCGTTGGCGGTCACCATGTTCTTCGCGTAGTACGTCGAAGGCAGCGGCAGGCCGTAGTAGGCGTAACGCCACGCGAAATACAAAGCCCAGACTGCAAACGCCGGCGCCACCCAGCGCGCCAGTACCTTGATGGAAAAGCGCCGCTCATTGAAGGCGGATAACACTTCGAAGCCAACCGCGATCAGCAGCGGGACGAAACCATCGATACGCAGCAGTGCCGCCGGCAGGAACGCACACAGCGACCACTTGCGAGCCTCCGGCGGCTCGGAAAAGTACGCATACCAGCCGCCGATGATGGCCGCTGCGAAGGCAGCCGTCTCGATGCCAGAGTACGCCGCGCGGAACAGATCGCTGCACGCGAACGTCAACGCCACGGCCAGAAAAGCCGGCAGTGAACTCGAGCTCGCGCGCCGCACCAGGCGATACACCACAACGGCGATGAACGCGACCGCCAGCAGCGAGAAGCCACGCGCAGTCAGGTATGGATCGGCGCGCGGTGCAAACAGGTAGCCGAGCGCAGTGAGCAGCATCCACAGGAAATTGGAGTAGCCCTCGACGCGCAGGCCGTAACTGAAGGTGGGGCCATTGCCGCTCGCCAGATTCTTCGAAAACGAAAAGGTGATGTACGCATCGTCGATACGAAAATCACCCATCAGTCCAATCTGTGAAACGGCGAGCCACACGATGGGAAGCCAGGCCAGCAACCACACGATGCGAGCAGGCCGCACGAGCTCGGCGCGCAGCAGCGCCGCTGCCCTCGAAAATGCGGCAAAAACCATACGGCCGCGCAGCATAGCAGTATTTGTCGGCGAACAATCCTGCTCGGCTCTCGGTTGTTGGCGAACAATCCTGCTCGGCTCTCGACGCTCTCGATCGAAAGCCCTCCCGAGGAGCCCGCCCATCTGCTCGAGCCGCGGCCGAGATCCCGGCCAGCAACAAGAGTGTCCGCTTCGGGCTCAGCTCGCGAGCCGGCGCGCGTCGACGAGCAATCGCTCAGCTTCGGCGTCGTCTTCGCTGCGATAGTACCCGCGGATCTTCGCGCTCGGGTCGACCAAGACCAGGTGCGAACCGTGGATGATGCCGTAGTCCTTTGCGTTCGGATCCGCCCGCCCGTCGAGCGCGAGCTTGAAACCATCGACCGAAGTCTTCTTGATCGCTTCGAAGTCGCCGGTCAGAAAGCTCCAACTCGCTAGGTCGGCTCCGAACTTTTGTGCGTACGCCTTCAAAACCGCGGGCGTGTCGTTTTCCGGATCGACGCTGATGCTCACGAGCGTGAGCGGAACCTGCTTGGATTTAGCGGACGCTTGTACCTTCTGCATGAAGCGCGTGACGCGCGGGCAAACGCTGGGGCAGCGCGTGAACATAAACGCAACGGCCCACACCCGACCCTTGAGCTGCGCCGATCCGAAAGCAGTGCCCTCCTGATTTTGGAGGGAGAACGACGGGACGGTTCCGAGCTCCGGAAGGGGCGGCTCGCGCCGACAAGCTAGGCCCAGTGCGCCGAACAGCAGACTGCGGCGGGTGAAAGGCATGCGCCGCCATAGCGCAAAAGCGCACGCTGGGGGCGCTTCGAAAGCTGTGTAGAAACCTTGCCACCCACCTAGAATTCGTGTAGGTACACGTCCCACACGGCTCCTGCCAGGAGGTCTCGTCATGCGTCGACTCCGAAAGCTGCTCGAGAAACTGCGCCTGCCGCTCCCCGCGCTCGCCTGAGCTCCGGCGAGCCTGCCAGGTACGCGGCGCTATAGTCGCCGCGCATGGCGGACGCTCCGGATCCGAACCAGAAGTTCGACGGCTACGCAGAGGATTACGATCGCCTGCTCGAAGACAGCATTCGAGCCAGTGGCGAGTCGAAGGAGTACTTCCTCGACTACAAGCTCGCGTGCCTTCGGCGTTTGAACGTCGACTTCACGCGGCCGTTACTCGACTACGGCTGCGGCGTGGGCAACCTCACGCACAAGCTGGCGCCGCACTTCAGTGAGGTGGAGGGCTACGATCCGTCCCCGGAGAGCTTGCTCCAAGCCCGCAAGCAGTCGCCTCAGCTGAAGTTCCACGCCGATCCGAACGAGCTCGCGGATGGGAAATTTTCGACCGCCGTGCTCTCTGGCGTGCTGCACCACGTGCCACCCGCCGACCGCGTGAACGTCATGGCCACCGTGCGCAAGAAGCTCGCGCCCGGAGGCAAGGTCGTCATTTTCGAGCACAACCCGTGGAACCCCGTCACGCGCAAGGCCGTCGCCGATTGTGCCTTCGACGATGATGCGATTTTGCTGTGGCCCGGCGAGCTGAAGCGCTTACTCCGAACGGCTGGCTACGCCGACGTTCGGCTCGAGTACATCGTGTTCTTCCCGCGGCCACTGGCGATGCTGCGCCCATTGGAGCCGCGCCTGAACTGGCTTTTCATGGGCGCTCAGACCATGACCGTGGGCAGCCAGGCGGTCTGACGCGGCCGAAAAAGTCGCTCGACCTTGCGGATCAAGAAAGATAGCCTGCGCCCGTGTCCTCGGGGATTGTCGAAAGGGAAGAAGCTCAGTGAACGCCGAAGCCGATGACGCGGCAGCGCCCGCGCCCGAGCCGAACCAAGCGCCCGCACAGCCCAACCCTGCCCCGCCCAAGCAGAGCTCACGCGGCGGCATGGTCGAGTGGCTGTGGGGCAGCGCCGCGATGAAGGCCTTGCAGGAAAGGGTTCCGCAGGGCACCCCGACCAAGCTTCATTGCAATCGTCAGGCGAACCTCTCGCTCGAGCTCGCGCGCAACGCTCTGGAGCCGTTGCAGCCGCTCGAGTACGGCCCGGCTCACGGCGCAGCTTGCGAGCACTATCGCCAGGGGATCTACTGGGCGATTCAGGCGCGCGGCGCGGCTTCGAGCGAGGCGAGCGGCGAAGCTCCCAAAGCGCGTGACTTCGACACGGCGTGGGACAACGCGGATCGCGCCTGGCTGCTGCGTGCAGCCGGCGACGAGGCCCGCCTGAAGGAGGTCGAGCAGGCCTTGAAGGGCAAGAGCTTCGTCGATCTCGCCGAGCTGTCACCCGCGGAGCAGCGCGATCTTTCGGGAACGCTTCGCGTGTTCGCAGAGACTTTGGTAGACGCGCTCGATCCGGGGCAGCTCGAGGTCGAACGCCTTTGGGTTCGCCGCATGATCCGCATGGGCATCGTGCTCGCCGTTGCGCTGGTCGGCGTCATCGTCGGTCTCTTCATGTACGACGCGCACGAGGCGAGCCGCGACGTAGCGGTGGGCAAGCCCTGGTCGATCAGCTCGCGTTATCCGGAGGGCTGTAACTCTCCCGAGCAGCGCTGCGCGAACAGCCCGAACTTCTTCTTTCATACGTTGGAAGAGCAAGATCCGTGGCTCATCATCGACTTGCAGGAGTCGACGCGCATCTCTGGGATCCGCGTGAAGAACCGTGGGGATTGCTGCAGCGACCGCCCCGTGCCGCTCGTGGTGGAGGTCAGCCAAGACCGCAAGAATTGGAGTGAAGTGGTGCGGCGCACCACTGAGTTCGGTACCTGGAAGGCTGCTTTCGCGCCAGTTCAAGCGCGCTACGTGAAGTTACACGTGCCCCGCGTCACCAATTTGCACTTGCAAGAAGTGCGCGTCCTGCGCTGACGAGCTCCGCGCGTCGCTCTCCGCGCGGGCAATGTTCACCCGCGCGGAACCTTGTCGTCTGCGTGCGAGGCAGCTCGTGGTGATTCACTCGGGAAGTTCACTTCGCGCTCTACGATGTACAGCGGGCGCCGCTTGATCTCTTCGTAGATACGGCCGACGTACTCGCCGAGCACGCCGGTCATCAAGAGCTGCGCCGAAGAGCCGAACGCAACGGCCATAATGATGGTGGTCCAACCGGCAACGGTGTTGGACAGCAATCGCTCGATAATCGACCAGATACCGGTGCCCACCGCGATGATGCCTGCCACGACGCCGAGCCAGGTGGCCATGCGCAGCGGCACGACTGAAAATGAGGTGATGGCGTCGAGCGCGAAGCGAATCATGCGGCGCAGTGGGTACTTGGTCTCACCGGCGAAGCGCGCGTCGCGATCATAGTAGACGGCGGTTTGGCGGAAGCCCACCCAGGCTACCAAACCGCGCACGAAGCGATGCCGCTCGCGCAGCGCACTCAGGACCTGCACCACTGCGCGACTCATCAAACGAAAGTCACCGGTATCGACAGGAATATCGACGCCGGTCATCGTGCGCATGAAACGATAGAAAAACGCCGCGCTGAAGCGCTTGAACAGCGTTTCGCCGTGACGCTTCTTGCGCACGGCGTACACCACGTCGTACCCGGCGCGAAAGCTATCCAGCATTTGCGCCACGACTTCGGGCGGATCCTGCAGGTCGGCATCCATCACCACCACGGCTCGGCCGGAGGAGCGATCGACGCCCGCCGTAATCGCCATCTGATGACCGAAGTTGCGCGAGAAGCCCAACACGCGATAACGCGGCTCACGCTCTGCCAACCCCAACAACAGCTCGCGCGAACGATCCTTCGAGCCGTCGTCCACGAACACCACCTCCCAGTCGTCCCCGACGCTCGGCATCGTGAGCAGCAAACGCAGCCGCCGATCGAGCTCGGGGATCGTCTCCTCCTCGTTGAAGATGGGGATGACCAGGGAGAGCAGCGGGCTTGGCATCGAGAGCTGGCTTATATCAGGCCTCAGGGAGCTGAACCCAACCGACGCAGCGCAACACCGGCAGTCTGGGGTACTTCGCGAAGTTGGGATCGTTCTCGGAGCGTCGGCACAGCCAAAACTCACTGCCCTTCAGCGAGCGAATCGTACGTGCGAAGGCGCACGACGCACACAACCCCGGCGACATTGCGGCGCTCAGCCAGTTTCGCGCTTGCGGTACTTCTCCCAGCACCGCGGACAGCGCCACTCGAGCACGTTGCGGCCGCTGGCATCGACGCGGCGCGAGAGCCGCCAACCATGGCGGGCGCTAATCAAGGTGTAGTTGGTGTCGGTCTTGGGCGAGAGAGTGCCGCAATCCACGCAACGATTGCGCCCGAGGGTATCCGGGTTCGGGTCGTCTGCCATGGGACCTGCAGTTTCGTGGCCGCGCCGAGAACCAATTCACGCGCGAAACCTTGCATAACTTGTTGCACACGCCCCCTCGGACCGCAAGCCGCAGCCGTTTCCGCGGGGGGAAGGCCACAGCTTAGCGTGAGTCCTCGGCCAACAGTCGACCCAACCGTGCACAGGCCTCTTCGATGCGGGGCGGATCTTCAATCAGGGCGAAGCGCAGGAATCCTTCACCGCCGGGCCCGAAGCCGCTCCCCGGCGAACTCGCCACGTGAGCCCGCTCGATGAGGTGGCTCGCTGCACCCACGGAACCGAGCTTCTGCCATGGCTCCGGCAGGCGTGTCCAAACGAACATGGTTCCGCTCGGCTCGCGCACATCCGGAAAGCCTGCCTGGCGTAGGCCCTTCACCAACGCTTCGGCCCGCTGCTGATACAACGTGCGCAGCTCCTCCGCGACGCCATCGGCGTGATCGAGCGCCCACGCCGCTGCCAGCTGAATCGGCGCGAAGGTGCCGTAGTCGAGGTAGGTCTTCAGGTGCGCGAGCGCGGAGATCATGCGCGCGTTGCCGACCATGAAGGCAATGCGCCACCCGGGCATATTGTAGCTCTTGGACGTCGAGAACACCTCGACCGCAAAGGACTTGACGAGCTCCGCATCGACGCCGACGTCGAAGATGCTGGGAGCAAAGCGCGAGCGAAAATCGAAGTCGGCGTACGCGAGGTCGTGCAGCAGCAGCGCGCCCGACTCACCCACCACGTGCACGAGATCGGCGAGCTCGCGCTTGCTCACGACTTGCCCAGTGGGATTCTGCGGATAATTGGCGATGACGAGCTTGGTGCGTTTGCCACGCGCGCTGACGCGCTTGAGCGCCGCCGAGACGGCCGCAGCGGGTGGAACGTCGACGCTGGCTTCGTAGTACTCGACTTCGGCGCCTGCGATGCGCGGCGCTCCCGCGTGAATTGGGTAACAAGGGTCGGGCACCACCGCGACGTCGCCGGCGTCGAGCACGGCGAGGCAGAGGTGACTCATGCCTTCCTTGGCGCCCATCGTGATGACGACTTCGTTGTCGACATCGAAGCGAGCGCCGTAGCGGCGTTGGTACCAGCGTGCAGCCGCTTCGCGCAGCGGCGGGATCCCGCGCCCCGGGTGATAACGATGGTTTTTGCCGACGTCGGCCTGCTCGTGCAGCTGCTGCACGATTTCCTTCGGCGTCGCGCGATCGGGATTGCCGAGCCCGAGGTCGATCAGATCGACGCCGGCGGCCAGCACCCGCGCCTTGACCGCGTCAGTAACGACGAAGCCGTAGGTGGGGAGGGAGTCAGCGCGCGGAAAAGGCCAAGAAGTTGCCACGGGGGCGCTCCCTTATCACGAAAGCCAAGCGAAACAATCCAGGCAGCGTCCAAAGCGCGGCGCCGCTCGCAGTGGCTCGGCCTGGAACCGCCGTCGGCCGCGTAACCAAGCGCAATTTGCGCCGCGCCGTCGCGGGACGCGGCGAAAAAGCGTGTCGTGATAGAAACTTAGGTTCGATGCTGCACTACGAGGTGCGCGGAGCGATGCGGAGCGACGAGGACGAACTCCTCGCGTTGGCGGCGTTCCTCAACACGGTCAACCTGCCCAACGATCGCGAGCACATCCGCCGTCTGCTCGACCACTCGGAGCGCAGCTTTCAAGGCGAGGTCCCCAAAAACCATCGCAAGTTCGTGTTCCTGCTGCGCGAGTTAGGCGCTGAGCGTTCCGTAGGCACCTCGATGATCGTGGCGCAGCTCGGGCGGCGTGACGCGCCGTACATCTACCTCGATGTGATCAGCGAGGAGAAGTACTCACACGCGGTCGACAAGCACTTCCACCACACGGTGCTCAAGATTGGCTTCTCTTACAAAGGTCCAACTGAGCTCGGTGGGTTGGTGGTGCACCCCGATCATCGCCGCGCGGGTGAGCGACTGGGCTTGCTGATTTCGTATGTGCGCTTCCTGTACATCGCGACGCACCGAGAGCTATTTCAAGACGAGATTCTGGCGGAGCTCTTGCCGCCACTCGAAGCGGACGGCACCAGCCATCTGTGGGAAGCGCTCGGTCGCCACTTCACCGGCATGAGCTACGCCGAAGCCGATCGCCTTTCGAGCACGGACAAGACCTTCATTCGCGATCTGTTTCCCAGCGGCGACATTTACGCCAGCGTGCTCAGCCCTGAAGCACAAGGGGTGATTGGCAAAGTCGGCGCGCAAACCCGCGGCGTCGAAAAGATGCTGCGGCGGATTGGGTTTCGCTACGCCGAACGCATTGATCCGTTCGATGGCGGTCCGCACTTCGTCGCCAACGCCGACGACGTCAGCCTGATTCAAGAGACGCGCGAGCGTAGGTTGTGCGATCTCCGCCCGCCGAGCTCGGGATCGCCGCGCGCGCTGGTGGGACGCGACGAGAACAAGCCGCCGTATTTCCGCGCTGTGGCCTGCGCGGTCGAGCTCGGCGCTGACGACTCGCTGATCGTGGAAGAAGACGTCGCTACGCGCCTCGGCGTGAAAATCGGCGACCGCCTGAATGTGTTGCCGCTGCGCTGAGCTCAGTGGGGCAGGCTCGTGGACGAAGCGGTAGCGGGGCTCGGTGCGTGACCGCCGCGCACGTCGTCGTGCTCGACGCGACCATCGCGCATGTTCACGACGCGCGGCATGCGCTCGGCGAAAGCGGGATTGTGCGTGACGACCACGATGGTGGTGCCGTGCTCGCGATTGATTTGGAAGAACAGATCGTGCACCGCGTCGCTGGTGGCAGTGTCCAGATTGCCGGTAGGCTCGTCCGCCAGCAGAAGCTTCGGGTCGAGCGCTAGCGCGCGCGCCACAGCGACCCGTTGCTGCTCACCGCCAGACAGCTCGCCCGGGCGATGAGTAGTGCGCGAACCGAGGCCCACCTCTTCCAACAAAGCCCGAGCGCGCTTTTCCATGTCCTTGCGTGGCCTGCCCTGAATCAGTCCGGGCAGCATCACATTCTCGATGGCGTTGAACTCGGGCAGCAGGTGGTGGAACTGAAAAACGAAGCCGATGGTGCGATTGCGAACCGCCGCCAAGCGCGCCGAGCTCATGGTGGTGAGCTCCTCGGAGCCGAGCCGAATGCGGCCCGAGGTCGGCAGATCCAAGGTGCCGATGCAGTGCAACAGCGTGCTCTTGCCGGCGCCAGAGGGCCCTACGATGGCCAGAATTTGCCCCGCGTAGATGTTGAGATCGATGCCCTTCAGCACGTCGAGCGTGCGGCCTTCGTGCTGAAAGCTCTTCTTCAAATCCTCGATCAGAACTAGCGCTTCGGCCAAGGAAGGCTCCTCGTGTGGGCGGATAATGAACGGTGCGCCGTCATTCGTAGCGGATTCCATCTACCGGACGGATTCGGCTCGCGGCCAACGCCGGATATAGGGTTGCCAGGGTGGTGATGGCGAACGCGCTGAGCGCGACCAATGTGAAGTCGACGGGATCGACGTTGATGGGCAAACGATCGACGTAATAGACGTCTGGATCGAGCCGCAGACCGAACCATTTCAAGCTCAGGGTGAGCGCCAAGCCCATCCCCACCCCGAACACGGTTCCGACGCTGCCGATGATCATGCCCTCGGCCATGAAGATGCTGAGAATGCCGCCGTCGGTTGCGCCCAGGGTCTTGAGAATCGCAATCTCTTTGCTCTTTTCGGTCACCATCAAGAGCAACGTGCAAATGATGCAGAAGCTCGCGACGAGAATGGCGAGCGATAGAATGATGAAGGTTGCGATCTTCTCGAGCTTCAGCGCGCTGAAGAGATTCTTGTTCATCTCCTTCCAATCGCGCACCTTGAGCTTGTCATCCGCCAGCGTCTTCTCCAGAGCGGGGCGCACGTCGTCGACGCGCTCGGGCTCATCGACGCGCACGTCGATGGCGGTCACTACGTTCTTCAAATCGAAGAACTCCTGCGCCGCCTCGAGCGTCGTGTAAGCCTGGCTGGCATCGTACTCGTACATGCCGCTGTAGAAGATGGCCGCCACCCGGAAGCGCCGCGCTTTGGGCAGCAAACCCATGGGGCCGAGCTCACCGAGGGGCGACACGATGGTCACCTCGTCGCCGACGTAGACGTGTAGTGACTTGGCCAGCTCGCGACCGATGATGATGCCGGGGTTCGCGCGCTCCTTGACCGCGTCTTCGACCTCGGGCTCCACCTTCTTGATGAAGGGTTTGAGATCAGGCCCCTTCAAGTACAACTCGCCGCCCGGCCCGAGACCAATTGGTTCGTCGGGGCTGAGCTTGTCCAAGAGCTCCGGCTGCTCGAGGTACTTGAACTTGCCGACCTCGATGTTGGTGATGAGATCGATCACCGTACCAATCGTGACGAGGTCGACGCCTCGCAAGATCACGCCGGCGGTATTGGTGGCGCTAGAAGCCATGGCTTCCCCGCTGGCGACCGGCGTTGCTGCGTGCACACCGTGCACCAGGCGCAGCTTCTCCAAGCTGCTCTGCCAGTTGGGCAAGCCCGACTCGCGCGCGCCTTCAATGCGAATGTGCGCGTTGTTGCCGACGATCTTGCGCTTCAGATCGGCGCCGAACCCGCCCATGATGGCGACCACCATGCACAACGCCAGCGAGCTCAGCAGCACGCCGGCGATGGACAGCACGCTAATTACCGTGAGAAAGCCGCTGCGTTGCGAAAGCACGTGGCGCGCGGCGACGAACGAAATGTACCCGCGCCCTTCGAAGCGAGCCAACAAGCGCGGCAAAGCCAGCGCCATGAAGCCCACCAAGAAGCCGGTGCTCGAAAGCGCGGCGCCCGCGCGCACCAATTGGTGCCACAGCACGAAGTAGGTGCCGCGCGGCTCCGGCAGCTTCATCGCCCAAGCGCCAAGCCCGATCGCCGCGAAGAACGAGACGCCGGTAAAGAGGTACAGGACGCGTCGCCACATCCCTCCCCCACTCAGCTTGCGCGCGAGCAGATAGCCGCCCCCGATCACTAGCAAGATCACCAGCACCACCAAGGCGATGCGGCCAGGCAAGCCAAGCGCGGTCCACACGCGCTCGACGAACGATGGCGCGGAGCCGCTCACTCGCAGGGAGGTGGGTTTGTCGGTCATTCTTCGGGGCGAAGCAGCGGGAAAGCGATTACGTCGCGAATCGAAGCTTGGCCAGTGAACAGCATCACGAGGCGATCGACGCCGAGACCGAAGCCGGCCGCCGGCGGCATGCCGTGCTCCAGCGCGCGCACATAGTCGACGTCGTAGTCCATGGTTTCTTCGGCGCCGCCCGCCTTGGCCTCGACCTGCGCTCGAAAGCGCGCGGCCTGATCGTCCGGGTCGTTCAGCTCGCTGAAGGCGTTGCAGAGCTCGCGCGAGTGCACGAAAAGCTCGAAGCGATCGACCAGCGATGGATCGGAGTTCTTACGCCGAGCGAGCGGCGAGACCTCGAAGGGATAGTCGATGATGAATACCGGGCGGCTGAGCTTGCCGTCGGCGCTCATGTAATCTTCGCACAGGAAGGGCTCCGCGAAGTACTCGTACGCGATGAAGATGCGTTCGCCGTCTGACTTGCAATGCGCGAGCGCGCGCCGCAGGTTCGGCCAATCGATGCGCTTCGCTCGCTCGGAGCGCGCGCGGTAGCTCTGCACGCGTTCGTCTTCGGGGGTCGGCCCGGCGCCTTCCTTGCGCGGCGCCGCCGCCAGCGCTGCGAGCTCTTCGACGAGTGTGGCCGGCAACCCGGCGCGTTCGAGTGAGTTCAGCACCGCCGTACGCATCGGTACGCGGGCGAACGGCTCTGCCAGCGTAAACGGGCGCGCTTGCACGAACGCTTCGTAAGTGGCTGCAAAGCCAAGCTCGTTCAAACGCGCGCCGAGCGTTGCGTCGATCTCGCGCAGCATCAGCTCGGTTTGATCCATCAGGGTCTCGTACGTGGCGTACGCCTGATAGTACTCGAGCATGGTGAACTCGGGATTGTGGCGTGTGCTGATGCCCTCGTTGCGATAACAACGGCCGATTTCGTAGACACGCTCGTAGCCGCCTACCAGCAAACGTTTGAGGTAGAGCTCCGGCGCAACACGCATGAAGAGCTCGAGATCCAACGTGTTGTGGTGCGTCACGAACGGGCGCGCCGCGGCACCACCAATCAAGGTGTGCAAGGTCGGTGTTTCGACCTCCAGGAAGCCGCGCTGATCGAGGAAGCTCCGCAGCGCCTGCACCAGAATCGAGCGCGAGCGCAGCACGGTAGCCACCTCGGCGTTGGCCACCAAATCGACGTAACGGCGACGATAGCGAGCGTCGGTGTCCGTCAAGCCGTGCCACTTGTCGGGCAACGGGCGCAGCGCTTTGCTCACCAGGCGCAAAAAGCGCGCTTCGACGGTGAGCTCGCCGGTCTTGGTCACCATCAGCGGGCCACGCACTTCGACGTGATCGGCGATGTCGATCTCCTCGAGCCGCGCGAAGTACTCGCCGAGCACATCTTGCTTGGCAAACACCTGAATCTCACCGCTGCCATCGCGCACGCGCAGGAAGCTCGCCTTGCCGAAACCGCGTCGCGCTAGAAGCCGCCCGAACACGTGCACCGGCTGCCCCTGCCCAATGCTCTGCACGAGCTCGGGTGAATAACGTTGCTCGCTGATCGGCTCGAGCAGAGCGCCCGCGTAACGCTTTTTGAGCGTCGCGACATCGCTGCGATCGCTCACATCGAAGTCGTTCGGAAACGGCTCTTGCCCGGCTTCGCGGCAGCGCGCCGCTTTGTCACGGCGCGCCTGAATCAGCGCATCTTCGCTGCTTTCCATCGTGGAGCCCGGGGGTCTAGCGCGACGGAGGTGGGGCGTCTACCACCTCCACCGCGGGTTTTCGGCTCAAGCCTTAGCCGCGGGCGGCTGATTCTCACGCGCCTTGTCGGCGTGCTGCAACAGGTAGGCCTCGATGAAGGGGTCGAGCTCACCATCCAGCACGCCCTGTACGTCGCTGCTTTCGTGCTCGGTTCGCAGGTCTTTCACGAGCTGATACGGCTGGAGCACGTAGCTTCGAATCTGGTTACCCCAAGCGATTTGCCCCTTGGCGGCCTCGTAGCGCGCCTGCTCGGCTTCACGCTTGGCCAGCTCCATCTCGTAGAGACGCGCCTTCAACATCTTGAGCGCCATGGCGCGGTTTTGGTGCTGGCTACGTTCGGCACGGCACACAACCATGATGCCACTCGGCAGGTGGCGCATGCGTACGGCTGTTTCGACCTTATTGACGTTCTGCCCGCCCTTGCCGCCCGCGCGCATGGTGGTCACTTCGAGATCGGTCTCTTTGACCTCGATGTCGATTTCGTCTTCGATGTCGGGCGTTACTTCGATGGCCGCGAAGCTGGTCTGGCGCCGCGCGTTGCCGTCGAAGGGGCTGATGCGAACGAGCCGGTGCACACCCACTTCAGCCCGTAGATAGCCGAACGCGTTCGGCCCTGACACCGTGAACGAAGCGCCGTCGATGCCGGCTTCGTCGCCCACCTGGTAGTCGATGACTTCCGTCTTGTAGCCCTTTCGCTCGCACCAGCGCAGGTACATACGCAGAAGCATCTCCGCCCAATCCTTGGCGTCGGTGCCGCCGGTACCGGGGTGGATGCTCACGATGGCGTTGGCGTGGTCGACCGGTCCGGACAACATGCGCCGCAGCTCTGCCGCGCGCACGCGCTGCGAAAGCGACGGCACCTGCTTGCCGATTTCGTTGATGGTGCTCTCGTCGTTCTCGGCAGCGCCGAGCTCGAGCAGCTCCATCGCGTCACTCACGTCCCGATTCAGGCTCTCGATGTGCTCGATCTTCTCGACGATCGCCGAGCGGCGCCGCATGTGCGCCTGCGCCTTCTCTTGATTGTTCCAAAAGGCCGGATCGGCCGAGATGCTATCGAGCTCGTCGATTTCGCGCTTTAGCTGAGGGACGTCAAAGAGACCCCCTTAGCGCATCCACGCGCCGTCGGAGGTCGTCGAGCTCGCTTCGAGTGTCGGACAACATGGCGGCGGGCTTTGTACAATTTCTACGAGAAATCGCCAGAGGGAACGCAATTGTCGGGCGTTTTCGGCCCCACGGGTCGCTCACGGGGACGAGATCGCCTGGATGCGCGGGAGCTCCTCGCTGAAGGCGCCATCCGTCAGCACGTCGAGGGCGGCGCGTTCACTGTCGAGCTCCGCCTCGAGCAGCACACGCTCCTCGTCTTCCGGCGGACTGCTCTCCGAGAGGAGGCGCGCGCGGGCTCGTTGCCAGGCGAACAGGTGCTTCAGTAGCAGGGCAATCACGTGTTCGCGCACCTTCTCACGCTGTACTCGCAGGCGCTCGACGTGCAGCTCATCATCAGTAAACACCAGCCGATCGAGCTTCCACGTGGCGCGCGCTTCGAAGATGAGGCCAGCGCCACCGGTCTGCGTGTAGTCGTACACATAGGTGCCGTTAGGAGACAGCCGCAGCGACTCGTTGGTGGAGCGCGCCGCGCGCAAACTGAGCTCGGGCAACACCGCCGCCACCCGTGAGCGCGACGCAAGGCTCGCGAGCCGCTCTTCCGCGCTCTCTTCAGCGTTCCCCGCCAAGGCAGCACGCAACAAGCGCCGAACGCTGCGTGCAGGCAAAGGCCGTGACTGCGAGCGCGGTGTGACCACACGCGCAGCGGGCGCAGTACCCTCGGTCAACGCGGCGAGCTGCAACTCTGAACGCGCCGCCTCCGCGCGCGACGTGCTTTGGACCATGCGCTCGAGCGGCAACTCCAACCCGAGCATGCCGGCGTAGTCCGTGCGCATCGTGCTATGCCGCCATTCGAACAGAAAACTCAGTCGGAGTGGTTCGGCGAGCGCCGAGGACGAAACCAACAGAACCAACGCGAACGAAATGAGCCTGAGCCACATGGCACAGGGTCGGTCACTCAGCGCGTCGGTTGCGTGCCAGCTGCGTCAAATCGCAAATTGTTCGACCAAGCTGCGCTCACCCGCGGTTGGCGGGACACCCTCGGTGAGCGGCGGGCGGAACCGCACTTCCAGCGTGCCCCCGCTCAAGCTGAGCTCCGACGCGATCAGTAGCGGGTGGAACGCTTCGCCAGCGCGACGTCCCAAGGCCGCGCGGATCAGGATTGCCGCGGAGAACGACGGCAAGCTGGCGCTGCCTCGGCGCGCCTCGACCACCAACGTCACGGTTTTGCGCTGAGGCCCCTGAGTCGTCACGAAGAAGGCGTGACACTCGAGCTCGAACGGCTCGCCGTAGCCAGCCTCGAATTCGGGCAGCTCCCAGCAGACCAGCGGCTCGTCGCCATCGCGTCGCACGATGACGAGCGCGGCTTCTTCTTGTGCAGCGCCGGGCATTGGCGGCGGGAGCAGCGTCGGAACGATCTCGCTCGCCGGTTCGGACTTGTCGCGCGGCACCAAGCTTTCGGGCTCGAACGAAGTGGTGGCAGCCGCTGGCATTTCCAAGATGGGCAACGGTTCCGCCTCAGGAAGCTCCGCGGGAGCTTCGATAGCCGGCGGCGCTTGCGGTTCGCGTTCGGGGGGCGTCTCAACGGCGCGCGGTTCGAGGAAGGGCGGCTCGACGACGGGCGGCGCTTCAGCTTCGGGCGAAAGCTCGAGCGGCGCAGATCCCTCGAGCATCGGAGGCGGCTCCGGCGAACTCGGCGGGGACGGCGCGGCATCGAGCGAAGCCGCGTCAGGTCGCGTGGGAAGCTCCGTCAACGGCGGCGCGAGTGGAACGGGTTCGAACACGGAGCCCTCCGAATCGATGGAGCTCGCATCGAACGGAGCAGCCGCGGACTCGTGCTCGGGCCGCACGGCGCTGGGCGGTGGCTCGATAAACGCAGGTTCAGCGACGGGAAGTGGCGTCGGCTCGTGCGCAGTGTCGGGTTCAGCGTCCGCTTCGGAGTCCGCCTGAAGGACTGCATCGGCAACCGCTTCTGTCACTGCGCGCGCCTGAGCCAGCATCTCGGCTTCGAGTTGCACACCGGCCGGAGCTTCCGACGCTACGCTCGGCTCTGGTTCGCCTGGCGCGAACACTTCGCGCACTGCGCTCGCCTCGGGTGCGGCGGGAGCTTCGCTCTCGGCAACTCGCGGTGCGGGTTCCACGCGGCGTCCACGTGGTTCCGCCGAAAGCCGTTCGCGCAACGCGAGCGCTGCCGCGTGCTCGGGCTCCCGCGCCAGCACCTCGTCGAGCATGCTGAGCGCGCGATCGACGTGGCCCTGAGCCGCGTAAATTTCTGCGAGCGTCACCGTCGCAACCGGAGGAGGCCCCTTGAACTCGAGCACGCTGCGCTCACCGCGAATCAACGCGGCAGCGTCAGGCATGCTCAAACCAGAACCAACCACACTAGCAACCAAGTCGCGCGCTACACCGAGCCAACCGCGAGCGCGCTGTTGCGCCGAAGGATCGGTCTGCGTGCGACGCACGATCTCGTCGCCGAGCTCGACGCGCGTCATGAGCTCCGGGCGCTCGACTCCGAGCGAACGCGCTTTTGCGACGAGCTCGTCACGGCTCAGTTTGTCGAAGTTTGCGGGGTCCACGCGAAGAGATATTCAGAGGCCGCTCCGGGCGCGCGGTCAAGCCGAGCGTCGGGCCGGTTGTTCTGCGCGCAGAAGCCATGCCATAAGAGCTCGCGAAGCGCTCGGGGAAAACCCTTCTCCGCGCAGGGCTTCGCGCCCGGTTGCGATCCACACAAGGCTCCGCGCTTCGCGCGGCAGCGACCCAAACCTCGGTAGCTACGCCCAGGCGCCGCAGGCGTTCGGATCTGGCGTCATCCCCTCCAGAACCGTGCGCGCCCGCTCCACGTCGCGTGCGATCTGTTCCTTGAGCGCATCGAGCCCCGAAAAACGCTGCTCGGGACGCAGGTGTTCGATGAGGTGAACGCGCAGCTCGGCGCCATAGAGATCAGCCTCGAAGTCCAACAGGTACACCTCAGCGCTGAAACCCGCTGCCAAAGTGGGCCGCACGCCGAGGTTCATCACACCACGCGCCAACGCCTTCGATCCACCGTCCTCCACGCGATCGACGACGCAGGCATACACTCCGTAGGGCGGCGTGGCTTCGAGCACCCCACCCAAGTTGGCGGTCGGAAAGCCGAGCAAGCGACCGCGCTGCGCGCCCTGCACCACCGTGCCCGAAAGCGCGTGAGGACGACCGAGACAACGACGCACCCCCTCGAGATCGCCACGCTCGAGCGCCTCGCGAGCTCGCGTAGACGAAAACAAACCTTCGTTGTCACCTACCAAGGGCTCTGCGCGCGCTTCGAAGCCGAACGTGATACCGAGCTCGCGCAGCGTCGCCAAGTCGCCGGCGCGCTCGTGACCGAAACGGAAATTCTCCCCCACAATCACCAGCTTGGCAGCCAGCGCGTCCACCAAGATCTCACCCACGAACTCGTGCGGCGTCTTGCGCGAAAGCTCCCGCGTGAACGGCTCCACCACCACCTCTAGCTCGGGCGCCAGCCGCTTCAACAGCTCGACCTTGCGTGTGATCTTGGTGAGCACTGGCCGCGAACCCCGCCCCAACACTTCCGCCGGATGCGGATGGAAGGTGAGCACCTTGGGAACCAGCCCTTGGCTCGTGGCCAGGGCGCGCGCGGAGCTCACGACTGCCGCGTGGCCTCGGTGCACGCCATCGAAATTGCCGATGACGACCAGCGATGGAGCTTGCCCGCTGGGCGTGCGCGCGCTGCCGGCGGGTCTGGAAGCTGTCACGCAGCCGCTCTTACTCCGGCAGAGCGCGTCCGTCCAATCGCCGCGCATTGCTTCGGCAGGTCGGCCAAGCTACGAACGCCTGTCGCATGAGCCCCGACGAGGCGATTCAGGAAGCCAAGAGCCAGCGCTTGCGGCCGCTGTACCTAGTCGTGGGCGAAGAGACGCACCTCGTCACGAGCGTGGTGAGCGCGCTGCGTGCTGCAGCCATGGAAGGTGCCATCCCCGGCTTGAACGACGACCACCTGGTTGCCGGTGAACGCAGCGTGGACGATGCGCTGGCGGCCGCGCGCACCTTGCCCATGATGGGCAAACGCCGCTTGGTCATCGTGCAGCGCATCGAGCGGTGGGAACCCAAAGCGCAGGAGGGCGCAAAGCCGGAGGCCGTCAGCTCGAAAACCAAGGACCCGTTCGAACGCCTGCTCGAGTACGCGAAGAACCCGTCTGAGACGACTGTCTTGATTTTGGTGGGGGGAGCGATCGACAAACGCCGCAAGCTCTACACCACGGCGCGCGCGGATGGTTGGCTCGTCGCTTGCGAGCCACTCGGTCGCGCTGAGCTCCCAGCCTTCATCGAGCGCGAAGCCAAGCGCCTCGGTGCGCGCCTCGCTCCGGGCGTCTCCGACTTGATCGCGGAGCTGGCTGGCCCTGAGCTCGCACCGGTGGTCGATGCCGTCGAGCGACTCAGCTTGTATGCGGGCAGCGAAGTCATTCAAGAAGAAATGGTGGCGGAGTGCGTGGTGCGTCTGCGCACCGCAACCGTTTGGGAATTGATCGGAGCGGTCGGGCGTCGCGACGCCGGCGCGGCACTCACCGCGCTGCACGACGTGTTCGATCCGAGTGAGAGCATTCGCCTCGTAGGCCTGCTCGCGTGGTCGGCCCGGCAGCTCATTCGCTTCGAAGCCGCACTGCGCGCCGGTGCGTCGCCGAACGACGCAGCACTGCAGGCGGGAGCCCCACCATTCAAAGCCCGCGAGCTCCAGCAACAGGTCAAAGCCGTACCGCGCGAGGTGCTGGAAAGCTGGCTTCAGACATTGCTGCGCGTCGATCGCGCGCTAAAAGGCGGCTCCAAGCTGCCCCAAAAAGCGGTGATGGAGCGCGCGATTCTCGAGCTTTGTGGCCCCCGGCAAGCGCCGGCCCGCAGGCCAAGCGAGGCTTGACCGTTGTATAGGCTGGCCTCATCTTGGATTGTGATAGTTACTGCGCAGGCACGGTCACCCGGCTGACCAGCTAAGCGCCGGTTAGTCGCCTCAGATGTCTCACACCCAGCGATCGACGTTGCGTTCTCGGCTTGAGCTCCTGGCAAACTCCCCATTGCCGACCCGACACGGCATGTTTCAGCTGCGCGTGTACCGCTGGGAGGATGCAAAAGCGCATCCGGCGTTGAGCAAAGAGCACTGCGCGCTGGTCATGGGTGACGTGAAGGATCAGCGCGCAGTCGCGGTGCGCGTTCACTCCGAATGCCTCACGAGTGAAGTATTCGGGTCGCTGAAGTGCGACTGCCGCGAGCAGTTCGAGCGCGCCCAGGCGGAAATTGCGCGGCGCGGAGCCGGGGTGCTGGTGTACCTGCGCCAGGAAGGCCGCGGCATCGGGCTCGCCAACAAGATTCGCGCGTACGCTCTGCAGGCTCTCGGCGCGGATACCATCGAGGCCAACGAGCTCTTGCACCTCCCGGTGGACGCACGCACCTACGACGTGGCCGCCGCGATTCTGAAAGAAGTCGGCGTCGCCTCAATCGAGCTTCTCACCAATAACCCCGAGAAGATCGAGTCGTTGAGCCGCCTCGGCGTCGAAGTCGAGCGGCGTGTGCCTGTGCTCGTGGCTGCCAATCCGTTCTCGGCGGGTTACCTCGAGGTCAAGCGCCGCCGCATGCAGCACGACTTGCCCATCGTGCCGAGCCCAGCGCCCGTCAACGAGCGCACCAACGGCGACAGCGAAGCGCCCGAGTCGCGCAGCGGCCGCGTCGCCGGCTACTGAGCCGCGCGCTCAACACCTCCGCGAACCAGCGCGCGCTGCGGCACGCGGCGCTCACTTTTTGGTGGCGTCGCGCGCAGCTTTGAGCCGTCCGCGCAGGCGTGCGGCGTAACCTTCTTTGTTTTCCTGGCGTGAGCGACCGATCGCAAGCGCGTCGTCCGGCACGTCGCGCGTCACCGTAGTGCCGGTGCCCACGTAGGCACCCTTGCCGATGGTCACAGGCGCAACTAGCTGGGAATCGCTGCCGATGAACGCACCTTCGCCGATCACGGTGCGATGCTTTTGAAAGCCGTCGTAGTTGCAGAAGATGGTGCCCGCGCCGATGTTTGCGTTGGGGCCCACGTCGCCGTCACCGAGGTACGCCAAGTGGTTCGCCTTGGCGCCCTTCTGGACACGCGTCTTCTTGGTCTCGACGAAGTTACCGATGTGAGCCTCGTCGCCGATGTCCGAGTCGGGACGCAAATGCGAAAACGGCCCGATCTGTGCGGCTTGACCCACCTGGCTCTTGGTCAGGATCGAATACGGCTTGAGCGTGACGTTTTCACCGACGCTCATGTCGTCGAGCACACACCCGACGTCGACGAACGTGCCGCGACCGATGCGGGTGTTGCCGCGTAGGCGTACGCCGGTCTCGAGCGTCACGTCTTCGCCGAGCTCGACGCCCTCGTCGATGTACACGTCGCCCCGCAAGGTCACGCCGGCGCGCGCATGGCGCTCACGGATGCGCTGGAACATGGTGAGCTCGGCCGCATGCAGCTGCGAGCGATCGTTCACGCCCACTAGCGCTTCGGGGTGGCCGTGCACCGCGACGCAGCGACCGCCGCCCACCAGCTCGACGATGTCGGTCAGGTAGTATTCACCCTGCGCGTTGTTGGGTTGAATCCGCGAGACGGCATCGCGCAAGGTGCTGGTGTCGGCGGCGTACATACCGGCGTTTACTTCGCGCACGGCGCGCTCGGCGTCGTTCGCCAAGTCTTTCTGCTCTCGCACGGAGAGCACGCGGCCAGCCGCGTCGCGCAGAATGCGCCCGTAACCGTGGGGATTGTCGAGCTCGCAGGTCAAAAGCGAAACCAGCGGCTTGTCGGCGCCGTCCAGCGCGGCCACCAGCGACGCCAAATCCGACGAGCGCACCAACGGCGTGTCGCCGTACACGATGAGCACGCGATCGCTCTTCACCTTCTCTAACCCGATGCGCGCCGCGTCCCCGGTGCCGCGCGCCACCTCTTGAATCGCAATCGAAATGCGATCTTGCGGGAAGTAGCGAGAAAGCTCGCTCGCGATCTCGCTGCGCCCGCTGCTCACGATCACCGCGTGTTCAGCGCCGGCGTCGAAGGCGGCTTTCAGCGGATAATAGAGCAGCGGACGACCTGCGACGGTGTGGAGCACCTTGGGCAGGCGGCTCTTCATCCGCGTCCCTTGGCCAGCAGCGAGTACGATGGCGGTGAGTGAGCTCACTTCGAAATGTCTCCTGTTTTCAATCTTCGCCTGCCACGGCGGCGGCCGCAATACCCGACCCGGAATCCGAGCGCGGCGAGGCTGCGCGACCGCGTGCGTCAACGTACAGCTCGTCCCCCGGCACCGGGCGCGTTCGCTCGGTGTAAACGACCACAGCTTCGCCGGCGGACAACGTATCCGTGCGCGAGCGGCGATTGATGCGCTCCATCGAAGCGGTGGTGGTTCCGTAGCGCTTGCCGATAGCAGCCAAAGTGTCGCCGCTCTTAGCGCGCAGCACGAAGCGGCGCTTGCCGTTCTGACCCTCGAAATAGTCGAAGAACTCGGGCGAACCTGCGACCAGAATGCGCGCCTTGGACTCGGCGATGTAGCGCACTTTGCCGAGGTCGCGATCCTTCGCCACGAAAACCTGCAACAAGAGCCCTACGTGCAAGCGCGCGCTGTCGTCGAGCGCGTTCCACAACAAGAGATCGCCTTGCGACACGTTGAAAGCTTCCGCCACGCGACCCAGAGAATCACCAGAAACCACTCGGTAGAAAACCCGGCGCCTCCCCGGATACTCGAACTCACGGGGCGGCACCACCACTACGTTGTCAGCCGCAGCATTGTCACGCACCGCTTCGACGTGAGGCACGAGTAACACGGTTCCTGGTACCAGGCTCTCGCGCGGCTCGATCGAGTTCAATGCGCGAATCTGAGCTTCCGTCGCGCCGCGTGCGAACGCAATCGACTCGACTGTGTCACCCGTACGCACCACGTATGGCACGAAGCGTTCGTCGAGTGGACCCTCACGCGCCAGTGCTTCGCGAACGCGCTCGCCCTTCCCCACTGGCACGCGCACCGGCCAGCTGCGCGCGGCGGCCGCCACGGCGACCGGTGGTGTGCGACCCGCCAGATACTGCGGGTTCAGCGATTCGAGCGTGGCACTCGGCACGCCTGAAAGCCGCGCGATATCTTCGAGCGGCACGCCGCCGGCGACGAGCACGGTGTCGAAGCGCTCCGGCGCGTCCGGCTCGATGTCGTTCAAGCCGAAGGTGCGCTTGTTCGCCATCATGATCGCCGTCGCGAGAACTTTGGGCACGTACAGCGTCGTCTCCCAGGGCAGCGAGGCTTCGTAGCGCGCGAGCTCCCAGAAGTCGTTGGTGTTGTACTTGCGGATCGAGCGCGATAACCCGCCGTGGCCCATGTTGTAAGCGGCCATCGCCAAGTCCCAACTACCGAAGCGCCGATACAGATCGCCGAGGAAACGACAGGCTGCTTCGGTGGCACGCTCTGGATCGAGACGTTCGTCGACCCAGCGATCGATGGTGAGCCCGTAAGCGCGCCCAGCGTCGGGCATGAACTGCCACAACCCTGCAGCGCCCGCCGGTGACACGATCGTCGGGCTGTAGCCGCTCTCGATCAATGCGAGCCACGCAAGATCCGTAGGCAATCCCGCTTTTGCCAGCTCGGACTTCAAAGCGAGCGCGTAGCGCCCACTCTTGCGAGCCCACACTCGCGCGATCGAGCGCCCGCTGGGAGTGTCGCGATAGAACGCCAGGTAGCGCTGCACGCGCTCTTCCATACGCACCGGCAAATTGGGCATACTCAGCCCGCGCAGCCACTCAGCGGTTGCCACGGGCTCTTTGGGAACCACCGAGGCTCGCGAGGCAGGCGGCGTCCCGGCGTTGAGTTCTGCTAGCGGCGGCGCAACTGGCTTCGGCAAATCCCAAGACCAACCCGGTTCGAAGCCCGGCAACGGCTGCGGGAACAACACCAACTCGGCTTCGCGCAGCGAACGCAGCTCGCTGTCGTCTTTGCCCGCGCTGAGATCATCGTTGGTTGGTCCCTGCGCGATCAGCCGACGCTGCGCAGCGTCGGGTTCAGTGCGCTTGCCTTTGGTGGCAGAGCTTTTGGCCGGCTTCGTGCGCTCCTTCGGCTGCGGCTTGGCTTTGGTCTCGGCCTCAGCGCGCGGTGCCTCGCTCGGCTTGCTCGCCTCGACGTTGCGCGAGCCACGCCCACGTCGCGGATCCAGCTCCTGAGCTTCGGCCGTTGCGTCGACGGCGGGCAAGCTTCCTGGCGCCTCCGATTTTGGCGCCTCCGATTTGGCTGCAGGCTTTTCGGCGGGCTTCGAGGTCGGTTTGGCTTCCGTCCGCTCGGGCGTCAGCTTGGATTCGGAGCGCTCAGCCGTGGCCTTGGTTTCGCTGCGTTCACTCGGTTTGGGCGCAGCCTTGGCCGAATCTTTGGGTTTCTCCGCGGAGTCTTTGGGTTTCTCCGCGGAATCCTTGGGCTTCTCGGCAGCTGGCTTGGCTTCCGTGGCCTTGCCTTGCTCGGCCGCGTGCGCCCACCCTGTATGGATGAGCAGCAGCAGCGTGAGCGCGCTCGAGACAGTCCTTCGCATGCTCCCCGGTCCTACCGAGGTTGCCGGATTCGGTCAAATCTCGCGCAAACTCAGCGCCGGCGGGGACGCGTCACGAACCAGGACGCCACGGCCACGGTGAGCGCGGACAAAAACGCGAGCAGCGCCCAGCTAGGCCGCACTAACCCCGCGGCGTTGCGATTGAAAACGGCTTCGAACAGCTGAATGAACAGCGCGCCGATTCCGTAAGCAGCGGCGCTGTACAGCACCGTGCGACGCAAGCGTGAGCCGAGCTCGACTGCCAAAGGTGTACGCGGCCACACGTCGCGCATGAGGTAACGCACCCACAGAATTGCGGGCGTGACCAAGCCAGCCAAAACCCCGAGCGGAAGCAGCGCCGTTTCGGAGGCATTCACGTCGGCCCCACGAAACTGCCGAATCACTGCTGCAATTGCGACCGTAAGGCTCGCTCCCAACCAGAGCAGCCCCAAGAACGTGAAGAACGCGAGCGCTGGACGTGCCAGGCGGGCCTGTTCACCCGAAGGATGACGCGCGCTGGGCGCAACCGCGGTGAGCCCCGGTTGCGACATCACGGTGCGCCCCGAGACGTCGACGGGGCCGGCGTCGGTGTGCACCACGGGCAACACGCCGGTTCCGGTGTCGAACGGCACCAAGGCCTCCTCGAGCTCCTTCATGGTTTGAAAGCGCTCGCGCGGATCCTTCGCCATCGCGTGCTGAATCACCATCTCGAGCGCGATCGGAATTGATGGTTCGAGGGAGCTCGGCCGCGGTGGTTCTTGCACGAGCGCCGCCGTCAACGTCGCCATCGGATCAAGTCCCTCGAACGGCTTTCGCCCGGTGAGCGCGCGATACAAGATGGCGCCCACTGCATAGATGTCTGCGCGCGCATCGACGCGATCGCCGCGCGCTTGCTCCGGCGCCATGTAGTCGGGCGTCCCCATCACCATTCCGGTTTTGGTGAGGTTCTGGCCCTGCTCGGACAGCTTCGAAATGCCGAAGTCGAGCACTTTGACGCCACCCTGACCGCCCAGCAAAAAGACGTTCTCCGGCTTCACGTCGCGATGCACGATGCCGTTTTCGTGTGCCAGCGAGAGCGCCGTACACACCGCGCGCACGATGGGGATCGCTTCGGCGGGCGTGAGCTTACCGCGCCGATCGAGGTAATCGCCGAGCTGCTCGCCCTCCAATAACTCCGCAACGATGTAGGGCCGCCCATCAGGCGCCGTGTTCACGTCGAACACCCCCACCACGTTCGGATGCGTGAGCACGCTGGCTGCTTCCGCTTCACGCTGAAAGCGCGTCACCACTTCGGCTTGCCGCGCCAGCTCCTGGTGCAGCATCTTGATGGCGAAGCGCTTGTTGGCGAGGCGGGTGTGGCGCGCTTCGTAAACGCGTCCCATGCCCCCCTCACCGATGACGCGCATGATTTCGTAGGTGCCCGAGAGCAACTGCCCCACCATTGCGTCTTCGTCGCTGACGGCGTCCTCCAGCGGCACGGCGTCGCGTGGGCACACCTTGAAGTCAGCAGGAAAGCGCCCACCACAGCGCGGACATTGGCGCGAATTCAGCAGCGTGGCAGGGCCCGACGGCGATTCTCCCGAAAGAGAACCTGGCCTTTCGGCGGCCA
The DNA here is from genome assembly GCA_049324695.1 of Myxococcota bacterium. Classification (GTDB taxonomy): domain Bacteria; phylum Myxococcota_A; class Polyangia; order Polyangiales; family Polyangiaceae; genus PMG-095. The sequence continues at coordinate 59,282 of JBMOMJ010000025.1, read as the reverse complement.
TCGGCGACGGCTGGCGGAGCTCGGACATCTGCTCTGCATCGTAGCGCCCCGCGCGCTCGCCGCATAATGGAGAGCGCTGCACTGACCTCGGGCGCCCGGCCGGAGCTTACCTTCAGCGACGCACGACGACGAACACGCTGCTGCCCCGCCGACTGATCAACAGCACGACATTGCCTTTCGTCTTGCTGTAAAGCTCCTGGAACTTCTGCAGGTTCTCGACAGGTGTGCGGTTTACCTCGAGCAACACGTCGCCTGGCCGCAACCCAGAGCGTGCAGCGGCGCTGCGCGGATCGACGCGGGTAATCAGCGCACCTTTCTGAACATCCGATGGAATCTCGAATGCGCGTCGGTTCTCTGCGTTCAAATCTTCCAACGTGAGGCCATCGAGCGAGTTTCCTGTCGCAGAAGGAGCGCCAGGGTGGGAGCCAGGTCCCGCATCGGAGCCAGGCATCTCACCGAGTTGCACGTTGACCGTTTGCGGCTTGCCATCCCGATAGAGCTCGAGCGCCGCCGACTTGCCTGCGCCGAGTGCCGCCACCTGATTGCGGAACGCGCCCGAAGAGGTGACGGCGCGGCCGTCGAGTTTCACCACGACATCTCCCCGCTTGATGCCTGCGCGCGCAGCCGGCGCGCCGGGCTTCACGTCGGAGATGAGCACGCCCTGACTGATCGGCAACTTCAAGCCAGTAGCGAGCTCCGCGTCCATGTCTTGAATTCCAACGCCAAGCCAGCCGCGCACCACACGCCCGTTGGTCTTGAGGGCCTCCATGATCGGAAGCGCCATGTTGGTCGGGATTGCGAAGCCGATGCCCTGGAAGCCGCCGCTACGCGACAAAATCGCGGTGTTCACGCCGACGAGCTGGCCTTGCATGTTGATCAAGGCGCCGCCGGAGTTGCCGGGATTGATCGCGGCGTCGGTCTGAATGAAGTCCTCGTAGTCGACGATGCCGAGATCAGCGCGACCTTTGGCGGAAACGATGCCCATCGTCACTGTTTGCCCGACGCCGAATGGATTGCCGACTGCAAGCACCACGTCGCCGAGCCGCAGTTTCGAAGAGTCGCCGAATTCGACCGGCTTCAAACCGCCGACGCTGCCCTTCAACTTGATGACGGCGACGTCGGACTTGGGATCGGTGCCCACCACGGTCGCGTCGTACTCACGTTTGTCGTAAGTGGTGACTTTGATCTCGCTGGCCTCAGCGACCACGTGATTGTTGGTGAGAATATAGCCGTCGGCAGAGACGATCACGCCGGAGCCCATGCCGTGTTCACGGCGCTCTCCGGAGTCGGGCGGGCCGAAAAAGAAGGGAAACGGCATCGGCCCAGCGTGGCCTTTATTGACTTTGGTGAGCGAGATGTTCACCACGGAGGGCAACACGCGCTCGGCGATGTCAGCGATGGATGTATTGCCCACCTGCGCCAAAGCTGGCGATTGCGCCACACTGACTGGGGGCCCTGCGGCTCGTTGCGGCTCTGCGCTGAGCTCGGCGCGCGCGGGGCGTGAAGCGCAAGCGCTGCCGGCGGCGAGCGCGAGCAGCGCAACCGCGCCTAGACGCATGGAAATTGGACGATTCGTGGAAAGGCTGCGCGACATGCTGGTGGGCGCGAACATACTCGGTCCTCGTTTCTGGCGAATGAAACCCACGACCCCCCGAGCTCATTCCCAGGACGCGCTCAGCGCGCCGAACACCCGACCAAAGCGGGCGCCCAGGCTCTACAAACGCGCGAGATATTCGGCTATTTCCGGCAGCGGCAGGGTCATGCTCGTCACGCCGGCGCGCACCGCAGAGCCCGGCATTCCGAACACCACCGCTGTCGATTCGGACTCGGCGACCACGATACCGCCAGCCGCCATGATGGCGCGTGCGCCCTGAACACCGTCGTCGCCCATGCCCGTGAGGATCACGCCGACCGCACGGCGACCCACTGCTTGCGCCACCGAGGTGAGCAGGCGATCGGCGCTGGGTACGTAGCGATCCTGCTCGCCCGGCCCGGACACACGCACGCGCAAACCACGCGGCGAATTCTCGAGCTCCATACATTGCCGGCCTGGGCAAACGAACGCGCCGCCGGCTGCAACCGAGTCTCGATCTTGAGCTTCCGCGACGTTCAGCGCGCTGCGGCGGTCGAGCCGCTCCGCAAACGTGCGAGTAAACTTATCCGGCATGTGCTGCGCGATCACGACGCCGTGCGGATAGTTATCGGGGAAGCGCGCGAAGATTTCCATCAGCGCGCTGGGGCCGCCAGTAGAAGACGCGATCGCAACGACGTACTTCGGCTGCACGAGCGCCGTCGCCGGCGTGGCATCCACCGGGCGCACCGGTGGTGTATCGGGAATGCGGCGCTGCGCGATGGTTGCCAAGCGACGCACGCTGCGCGCTAGCAAGACTTTGCGCACGAGCTCATCACGTATCGCCGCCAGCTCGGGGTCGCTGTAGCGATCGGGCTTGGCCACGAAGTCCAGCGCACCGAGCTCGAGCGCCTTGAACACGTTCTCCTTCTGGCTGTAGCTCGAGACGACGATCACCGGCGTCGGCATCTTGGTCATCAGGATGCGCAAGAAGGTGAAGCCGTCCATGCGCGGCATTTCGAGATCGAGGGTGATGGCGTCGGGTTTGAGCGCGCTGACGAGCCGCAACGCTTCTTCGCCGTCGGCAGCCTTGCCGACTACCTCGATGCTGGGACCCGTCGTGAGAATGTCGGAGATACTCCGTCGATTGAAGACGGAGTCGTCTACGACCAGAACTCGAACTGGGGTCTCGGAGCCGGACGCGCTCATCATACACGACCTCTGTCCCACCGTTCAGTGGTGGTTGGTTTTCTGTACACGAGATCTTCTCGCAAGTGCACTAGCTCGAAAGCCGTCGTCACGTTCAGGAGCGACTCCGAGTGGCCCAGCAATAGGTAGCCGCCGGGCAGGAGCCGCTCGTACAAGATATCGATCACGCGGCGCCGTGATTTGACGTCGAAGTAGATCAGAACGTTACGGCAGAAGACGATGTCGACGCGACCGACGAAGCCCGCGCGCGCTTGGTCCATCAAATTCAACTGACCGAAATGGCAGAGGTTCTTCACCTCGTCGATCACCTGATGGCCCTCTGAACTTTCGCGGAAATAACGAGCGCGCATTTCCGGCGAGGTGACGCGGAACGAGGCCGCGCGATAAATGCCACGGCGCGCATGAGCGACGCCTCGCTTGGAGATGTCGCTACCGATCACACGCACCTCCCAGTTTTGGAACAGCCCGCTCTGATGGATCAGCATCGCGAGCGTGTACGCTTCTTCGCCCGTTGCGCAGCCGGCGCTCCATACGGAGAGGCGCTTCTGTTCCCGATTTGCGTGGTGCAGGCGCGGCAAGAGTTCGTCGCGAAATGCCCGTAGCTGGTACTCCTGTCGGAAAAAGTAGGTTTCCTTGGTGGTGAGGCGCTCGATCACTTCCTCGAGCTCGGCCCCGCCCATCGGATTGAAGCGCAAATACTTGTAGTAGGCGCCGAAGCCCGACAGCCCCAGCGCACCAACGCGCTCGGTGAGGCGCCGATCGAAGAGGAGCATGGCGTCTTCCTCGAAGCGCAGGCCACAGCTCTCGTATACGAGGTCGCGCAGCAGGCGAAACTCGTCGGGAGAGATTCCGAGCCTGGAGTCGTTATCCCAACGCTTCATCTGGGTCTGAGGCTCCCCCCAGGAGGCAGACTACGCCGTTGTCCCGCCGCGCGTTCGAGCGCACGGCTGATGGCAGCCTGAACCGGGGGGCTGTCTTCGCCCGACAAGCGCGCTCGCAAGAGACCGAGCGCCGTTTCCCCCGAGATGCGGCCGAGAAGATCGGCCGCGAGCCTTCGAACGTCCCACGCGTCGTGATCGAGGCACGCCCCGAGGTGGGCCACGACTCGTGGATCGGGCGCATCACTCAATGCGAGCATCGTCGCTTTTACGACCTCCGCGTCAGAGTGTGAAAGCCCGTCCAGCAAGGATTCGACTCGGCGAGCGCCGGCGAGCTCCGCCAGCGCTTCGACCGCGGACACTGCGACGAACGCCTGTGGCGAACGGATCAGCGGTCGCAGCACGGCGAGGGCATGGTGATCGCCCGCTTCACCGAGAGCGCGCGCTGCCGCCGCCACGAGATCTGCCTCGTGCGCGCGCTGCACCAAATCGATGAGATGCGGCACACCCGGAGCGCTTCCGTCCTCTCCACGGATCTTGCCGAGCGCAGCCACCGCCATGCGCCGCACTTCCTGCTCTTCGTCGGCCAGCGCAAACGCGACGGCAGACACTGCGCGTGCGCCGCCCACTGAAGCCAAAGCTTCGACCGCGGCAGAGCGAACGCTGCCGCTCGAGTTCGAGAGCGCGGAACTAAGAAACGCAAGCTCGGCGTCGGTCTCGCGCTGATCGCGCGCCAACGCTCCGATGATCACGCACGCAGCACGAGCGTCCGGCGCATCGGGTCGCGCCGAACCAACCAAACGCCGCGCCTCATCCGGACAACGCAATGACAATTGCCGTAAGGCAGACTCGGCGGCTTTGGCCGTTACCGAAGCACCTTCGGGCGCCAAGCTACGCCCGACGTCGACGAGGCAATCCGCGTCGCCGTAGCGTGAGAGCACCGCCAGGGCTTCGCTCTGCACTTCGGGAACCACGTCCGACAATGCGTCCCGCGCCGCTTCGATCGCCGAAGCCGGCAACGTGGGCGTTTCCAACCGGGCCAGTAGACCGAGGCTGCTGCCGCGCGCGACGGCGTCGGCCGAGCGCGTCGCGTGAACCAAAGCCTTGAGCGCGCGCTCTGACAAGAGCTCGAGCGCTTCGTGCGCCTCGGACAGAAAGCGATCGTCGCCGAGAGCGGCCACCGCGCAGTCCGCTGCCCCTTCGAAGCCGAGCGCGCCCACCACGACCAGCGCCGCACGGCGAGCCGCCTCGCGTGCGTCTTCGTCGGTGATCAGGCGCAGCAGCTCTTCGCGAGCACGCGGGCTCAAACTTTCGGCACCTTCACGCACTTTCGGCAGTGATGCCGGGTCGCGTACGAAGTCGCGCAGCGCCGTGACGACGTCGGCGAGCAAGGCGCCGCGCGCGGAGCCGAGCGCTTCGATCAACACGGGGATGGCACGCGAGTCCGCGCTCCGTCCGGCGGCAAGCAGCGCCGCGCGGCGAAGGCTCGGGCGCTCCAAGCACCCTGCGACGACGCGCCAGGGCAGCACCGCACCCATGGCATTCAACCCATCGAGCGCGGCGAGCGACACCAGGGCTTCATCGGCGAGCAAACAGCGCTCGAGCAGTGGTGCCGCGTCACCGCCCCCGATGCTGCCGATCGAGGCGATCGCTTCGGCGGCAGCTGCGCGCACGTTGACGTCCGAATCGGTGAGCAATTGCGCCAATACCGGCAGGGCGCTGGTTTGCCCCGAGCGGCCCAAAGCCTCTACCGCCAGCTTGCGTCCATCGGCGTCGAAGGCGGGCATCTTGGCGGCGAGCGCCTGCACGGCCGCTTCGCCGTAGCCGCCCAACGCCTCCACCGCAGCGTTGCGCAGACCGACATTGTCTGAGGGCAGAAACGCGTTCACCAAGCGTTCGAGCAACACCGGGCTCGGCGCCAACGCCAGCGCAACCGCGATGGCTTCTTTGCGCACGCGCCAGTCTTCGTCAGCCAGCGCGATGATGACCTGTTCGGCCACCGCACCCGAGTCGAGCTCGACGAGCTCCGCGGTGGCGCGGCGACGCTCTTCCGGATCGCCGGAGGAGAACAACACGCTGTGCTCGGAGTCCATCGTCAGCGAGCCTCCCGCATCAAGCCGCCGCGCGGGGCGGGCGGGCGAATCGACTGCGTCAACACGTCGAAGTCTACGATGTCGAGCACGAACACGAGCACACCCTCGTGCTTCGTGACGCCAACGATGCCGCGCTCGTCGTCACCGCGGCCGAGAGCCGGTGCGGGCTTGATTTCGGTACCGCCGGTACCGAACACATCGGTCACGCGATCCACGGCGAGACCCACCGTGCGCCCACCCACATCCACCAAAATCCACTTGGAACGCCGCGAATCGCCGTTGGGTGGCAAGCCGAAGCGCGCTCTCAAATCGACGACTGGCACAACTTCACCGCGGTGATCCATCACGCCAGCCACGGCTGGAGGAGCGTGGGGCAGCTCTGTGAGTGGCACCGGGTTGACGATTTCACGAACCGAGCTGATGCCCACGGCGTACACGACGTCGCCGACCACGAAACCTACGAGGCTCTTCTGCAAGTCAGGACGCTGCTTATTCGCGGCCATCCTCAATCCTTCACGATCGCGTTCAGGTCCAAAAGAATTAGGAACATGCCACCCGGTCGACCTACGCCGAGCACATGCTCTGCCAAATCCCCTCCCAATGCTTGAGCTGCCACCTCGATCTCGCCCTCGGCCAAACGCACCACCTGGCGAACTTCGTCCACCAGCAGGCCAGTGACCTCACCAGCGTCGGCAGTGGCCAGCAAAATTCGCGAGCGACGGCTGAGGGGGCGCTCCTCCAAGCGCAGCCGGCGCCGCAGATCGAGCACCGTCACGAGCAAACCGCGCACGCTGCACACCCCCACTACCTCGCGCGGCGCGCGCGGCACTGGAGTGATCGGTGGCGGGCTCAGGATTTCTTTGATCCCAGTGAGCTCTACGCCGTAGAGCTCGCCGGCGAGGCCGAACACCAAGAACTCGCGCACCGGACCGCGATCCGCCGCGCGTCGCAGCTGGCGCACTGGTGCAGCTCGAGCCAAGTCAGCCATGCATTCCCCCTGCGAGCGCGCGTTGCGGTTCGCTGCCGACCAACACTTCTTCAATCAACGCTGCGGCGTCGAGCACCAAACCAACGCGCTGATCGCCGAGCTCCGTCGCGCCCGCGAAGCCACGCACGCCGCGCAGTGAACGACCGAGCGGCTTGATCACGATGTCCTGCTGACCAAACAAGTGATCGACGACGAGGCCCAGCCGGCGACTGCCGAGCGCGATCACCACGACGAAGCCTTGTCGCCCCGAACCGTCCGGCGCACGCTCGAGGTTCAAGAGCCGCGTCAGCCGACAAATCGGCAAGGTGGAGCCACGCAAGGTGACGACTTCACGCCCATCGAGCACACGCACGCTGGACTCGTCGAGGCTCAGCGCTTCGGAGACGCTCGCTAGCGGCAGCGCGAACACTTGCGCCTCGGCGCGCACGATCAACGCGCTGACGATGGCCAGCGTGATCGGCAACGTGATGGTCATCTTCGTGCCAATACCGGGTTCGCTGTGCACGTCGATGACGCCGCCGAGCTTACCGATGTTGGTCTTTACGATGTCCATGCCGACACCGCGACCGGAGACATCATCGGCGCTTTGGCGTGTGGACAGGCCGGGCAAGAAGATCAAACCGAGCACTTCTTCGCGAGCGAGCTCACCGACTTCGTTGCGCTCTACTTTGCCGAGTTGCACGGCGCGCTCGACGATGGCGGTCTCGTCGATGCCGCGACCGTCGTCTTCCACTTCGATCATCACGTGATTGCCCTTTTGATAGGCGTTCAGCGCGATGGTGCCCGCGGCGGGCTTGCCCACTTGAGCACGTTTCTCGGCCGACTCGATGCCGTGATCGATGGCGTTTCGGATCATGTGCATCAGCGGATCGCTGAGCTCTTCTACGATTAGCTTATCGATTTCGGTCTCGGCGTCGGTGATCACCAGGCGAATCTCTTTGTGCAGCTCGCGGCTGATTTGACGCACGACGCGCGCGAGCCGCTCGAAGACTTGCCCAAGCGGCACCATGCGCACTTCCAGAATGCCGTCCTGCATTTCGCTGAGGCGGCGATCGAAGTTTCGATGCAGCCGCATCAGCTCGGCGGCGAGCTTGGTCAAACCGTCGTTGCGCACCCGCTCCGCCGTACGCGAAAGCGCGCCGCGCACGATGGCGAGCTCGCCCACGATGTTCATTAGGTGGTCGAGTTTGCGAATATCGACGCGCACCGTCTGCGTCAGCGAACGCAGCGAACGTTCCTTTTCGAGCGGCCCACCGCGATCCGATTCGCGTGCAGGCGGTGGCACCGAGTCTCCGCCGCGCGCCGGTGCACTCGGCATCGGCATGGCCAGCACGCTCGCGCGCGCCGACGAACGTGTTGCTGCGCCTCCATCGGCGCGCCTGCGCGGGATCTCCTCGATGACCACGTTGTCGGCGCCGAGCGCGCCAATCAAGGTCGCAAGGTCATCCTTCGAAGCCATCAGCAGATCGAGCTCGATGCTGTCCGCGCTGGTGGTTTCGCCGGTGGGCAGATAGGTGATGATCTCACCGTGCAGGCGTGCCTTCTCTTTGATCTGCTCGAGCGCGCGATCGATGGTGGCGAGGTCGAACTGCACGCGCAGGCGATACAGCGAGAGGCGCTGCTCGATGTTCACCTTCAGCCGGTGCTCTTCGTATTCGGTGAGCACCGCCAGCATGCCTGGCTCGAACTCGTATTCACTGACGACGCTGGTCTGCTCGGGGACACGCGCGCCGAGTCGCTCCAGCTTCGCGAGCAACGCTTCCGCTTCGGGCAGTGGCTCGTCGATGCCGGACTTCTCGACCTCCAACACCTTCGTATAGGTGTCCACCGCCGAGAACAGCACGTCTAGCGTTTCAGCGCCCAGCGTCATACGCCCGAGTCGCAGCGCATCCAACAAGTCTTCCAAGCGGTGCGAGAGTGCACCCAGCCGCGTGGCACCGAACAACCCCGCCAACCCCTTCAGCGTGTGCACGGCGCGGAAGGCTTCGTTGACTAACGATGGATCCTGCGCGCCCTGCTTGGAGGCGGCGTCGAGCGCGAGCAGGTTGCGCGACAGGGTTTCGATGATCTCCTGCGCTTCGGAAAAGAACTCCTCCCGCGCCTTGTCGGAAATCTCAGCCATGCGGGCTGGCCTTCACACGGGGTCGCTCGAGCTGCTCGAAGGCGACCTTGCGCAGCAGCTCTTCGGTGAAAGGTTTAGGCAGGTAGGCGTCGGCGCCGAGCGCCAGGCCACGCTGCTGATCGCGCTCGGAGGACTGTGTGGAGATCAGCAAAATTGGCGTCTGGTGATGCTGCTCGCTGCCGCGGATGAAGCGGACCAGCTCCAGCCCGTTGATGTCCGGCATGTTGATGTCCGTGATGACCAATGCGTACGGCCCACGCGGCAACAGCCTGAGTGCATCGAAGCCACTCGACGCCTCGACCACCGAGAGCTCACCGACGCTGGACACCTGATCCTCCAGAGCCGCGCGGATGAACGCTCGCATGGTGGCAGAATCTTCGACGACGAGAATGCGCGGCATGGGTGAATCGAGTCCATGTCCCCCGGAAACCTCGTGAAAATGCCTCGAGGGACCAGGGCGACAGACTCACAGATTAGACCAGCCGCCCGCGCTTGTCTCGAGAAGCCGCGCCTCGCCGAATGTGTGCAACTTACTGACATCGCTCGATTTGCGTAACAGGCGCGCAGAACTGAGCGGCGCGACGCCGCGGCTCCGAGGCCACGGGGCCGATGTTGCGAGATCAGCCGCTCCGCGCAAAGTTCGCCCGCCCATGCCAGTCGACTCCGCCGAGCAGCCAGACAGAGCCCGCGTCTGCGTGATCGGGGCGGGCTCGAGCGGGCTCTGCGCTAGCAAGGCGCTGCTCGATGCAGGGATTCCGTTTCGTTGTTTCGAAGTCAGTGACCGCGTGGGCGGGCTGTGGGTTTTCAAAAACAAGAACGGAACCAGCGCTGCGTACCGCTCGCTGCACATCAACACCTCACGCGACCGCATGCAGTTTCGGGACTTCCCGATGCCGCGCGACTTTCCGGACTATCCGGAGCACCGGCTGATCGCACGCTACCTCGAAGACTACGCGAAACACTTCGGGTTGCTGCCACGCATCCACTTTGGAACGCGCGTCGAACAAGTGACACCTGCGGGGTCAGGCTTCGAGGTTCGCCTGAGCAATGGAGAGCGTGCCCAATTCGAAGCAGTGGTGGTTGCCAATGGGCACCACTGGAACCCGCGCTGGCCAGAGCCGCGCATTCCTGGGCAATTCAGTGGCATCGAACTGCACTCACACACTTACGTGGATCCGGAGGAGCCGTACCAACTCGCTGGTAAGCGCGTGGCGGTGGTGGGGATCGGCAACAGCGCCGTCGACATCGCGAGCGAGCTAGCTCGCGTGCGCGGCGACGGGCGCGTTTTCATTTCGACTCGGCGCGGCGCGTGGGTGCTGCCGAAGTACGTGCTGGGTCGGCCTCTCGACGAAGTGAGCGGGACCCAACTGCCGTTTCCCCGCGCGCTGCGGCAAAGCTTGGCTGAGCTCTGGTATCGCGTGGCGGTGGGAGATCCGAGGCGCTTCGGCTTGCCTTGGCCCGATCACCGTTTGGGTGACGCACATCCGACGGTTTCGAACGAGCTCTTCGGGCTGCTGGGTGCGGGCGCGCTCAGCGCTAAGCCGGCGATCACGCGTTTCGAAGGCCCCCGTGTGCACTTCGCGGACGGAAGCGTGGAGGAGCTGGATGCGGTCATCTATGCGACCGGCTATCAGGTGACGTTTCCATTTTTCAGCGAGGACTTCGTGCACGCGCCGAACAACGAGCTCCCGCTGTTTCTGCGCGTATTCTCAGCCGAGCGCCCGGGGATCTACTTCATTGGTCTGGCGCAACCGCTGGGGCCGATCATGCCGATCGCGGAGGCGCAGGCGAAGCTCGTGGCGGCGCACTTGTCCGGTGCCTACCAGCTGCCGAACGCCAACGAAATGCGTCGGAGCGCGTTGCTCGAGCGCGCACGCGTCCGCGAACGCTTCGGCCAGTCGCCGCGGCACACCATGCAGATCGATTTCGACGAATACCTGAGCGAGCTCGAAGCGGAACGTCAACGCGGCGCACAGCGGCCACGTCGCACGCGTGCGCTTCCCGCACTCAGGGCCTGATGGCTGCCCAAGCAGCGCGCATCACGCCACTCACGCTGGGCGCCGCTTCCATTCGCGCAAGCGCCGCGCCGAGCTGAGCCAGGTGCGGGTTGCCCGGCTCCCAAAATGGGGCCGGCATTAGTCGCAGCGGCCCGCGCAACACCACCTTCTCGACTCGCTCGAGGAGAAGCGCGTTGTGACCCCACCCAAGCCCCGACTGCACATCGGCCAGCGTGGCGCCTGGATAACCTCCCCAAGGTGGAGCTCCGAGCCCGTACCCGACGGCGGGCCAAACGTTGACGCTGACGGTGCCATAGCGGAGCTCGCGAATGGCGCGCTGGAGAGCCCGCGCCAGCGTCGGGTCTTGCTCGACGCTCGCCGGCGCAATCAGCATGGCGTTCAGAGTGCCCCAAACGCGATCGTTGGTGAACGGCACCGCCTGCTCGAGGAACTCGACTGGATCGGCGCACGGCAATGAAACTTCGCTCAAGATCGAGCAAAACGGTTCGTTGCGAAACAACGTATTTTCTTTGCTCGGGTCGAGCTCGCGTACCAACGTCCACGGCAGGCTCACGTCGTTGCGGCCGCCGTAGCGCTCCACTCGGGCATCGCCGGCGTCGGCGAGCAAGCGTTCGAAGCGTTCGCGCGCGCCGGGATAGTAAGCCTCGCGCGCCGGAGTATCACGCAGGACCGCCGCCAAACGCCGCATGAACTCGTCGCGCTGCGGCCACGAGCGCGCCAACACCAAAAGCTTGGCCGCGTTGCAGTTGAACGAGGCGTTGTGCACGAACATGCCGGCGACGCTGCGTACCGCGGCAGACAGGTCGGCGTCGTTGTAACGGGCCGGCACGATCAGCACAGGGCTTACGTTGCCGAGCTCACTCGTCACTCGCTTGCGCGTAGCGGGTTGGTTGTCGCGACGGCGCTGCACGGCTTCACCACCAACACCCCATACGATGCGGTCGTGTGTCTCCACCGAACCGGTCACGTGAATCACGTCGACGGCCGGGTGCTGCACCAGATAGCTGCCCACCTCGCCGCCACCCGTCGTGATCCCCAAGTAGCCGAGCTCGATGAGCGGCGCGAACGCGCGATCGTAAAATGGCGTGAGATACGCGTTGACCGGGCTCATTTTGAGCAGGCACACGCCGCCTTCGACGAACGAGTGATAGAGCACGTCGAGCACCGAAATCGAACCGACGTTGCCCGCGCCGAGCACCAGCACCACGTGGCCTTCGGGCGCCGCTTGCGTGTAGAAGCTCGCCTGGTTCTGCCAAATTTGATGCGGCTGCACGCCCCCTTCGAGCCAGGCTTCGGCGCGCCAACCACGGAACAGTACGGCGTCGTAACCATCGCGCGGCGCCAAGGTTACGAACGTCCGCCCGTCGGTGTTCACGCCACGCTGTTGTTCGCTGAGAAACGGCTTCCCGCGGGAAGCAATGTCTCGCAGTGAGGCTTCGAAAAGCCGCAACGCGCGGAGCGAAATAGCAGGCCCGGAAAACCACTCTTCGCCGGCTGCGGAGCTGCCCTCGGGCACGCGTTTGGCCCGATTTCCTAGCTCGACCATCTCGCGCGAGAGCTCGAAGAAGCGCTGGCGCACCTCGCGCAGGAGATCGGCTTTCTTCACCGGGGAGAGCCGCGCGAAGGCGGTCTTGCGACCGCGGAGGCGCTCGAGCAACGCATCGAGCTGTGACGGCTCGGGGGCAGGCGGCCCCGCTAAATCAGCCAAATCGATTGGAGTGGAAACCGCCTCTGTTTGGTTCATGTGACTGAAACAAACGCCCTCTCGAGCGACTAGAAACCTCGCGTCGAGGGTCATCATGCACCCTTCCCACCCCGTCGGCACTCACGTAATCTAGTAAGACTCGGTCCGACATCGTCACCGAGAGTGCGAGTTTCGTCGATGCCATCCTCCCTCAGCAGTGAGCACACCAACGACACTTTCCGGCCGCCGCCGGCTCACGACGGCGACGACGCGCTTTTCCTAGAAAGCGGCATCCCTCCGGGTGGGACGTTGGCTCGCACGCTCGCTGCGCGCGGCGAAGCGCATGCTCAGCTGGCACTTTCGGCCTGCGCTCGAGCCGACGCAAACCTGGGCTCCTTGCTGCGAACGGTTCAGCACATCGCCGCCGCGGTGAACAGCGCGCGCGAGGCACGCGACGACGTCGTCGACGAGCTCGAACACTTACGCACCTTGCTGAGCCAGGCCGATGAAGAGCAGCACTCGCTACGGCATCGAGCCACGTTGCTGGAGCAAACGCTCGAACGCACCGAGCGTGATGCCGCCCGTGAGCGCGCATTCCTGATTGACGAACAAGATAACTTCATCGGTGCGCTGTGGGACGAACACGCGGCGGAGCTTGCGGAGGTACGCCGGCGTCTTTCGACGACCGAAGAGATTTTGAGCTCGAGCCAAGACGAGAATCAGCGATTGTCCGATGCCGCGCACTCGGCGACGCTGCAGACCGAAGACATGGCGCGCAAGCTCCGCAAGGCAGAGGCCGATTTGGCGCGCGTCGTGAACGAGAACTCCTCGCTGCGCGACACGCTCACGCGGCTGCAGACCGAACGCGAAGAAGCCATGCTGGCTGCCACGCAAACGGCGCGCGAACGCGATCAGATCCGCGCGGAGCTCGGGCGCGTGCGCAGCACTTCCAGCACACGTCCGGCGAGCATCAGCCCCGACGACGCCATTCCCCTCGTCCACACGCGCGATTCGCGGCCCCCAGAGCCACATTCGGCCATCGAGCATCGCACGCCGGCGCCGGGCACACCGAGCACCAATAACGCTCCGCGCCCGAGCAGCAGCTCTGCGCTGCGCCGTACGGAAGACCACCCCGAAGAGCTGCGCGCGGCCGTCACGCACAGCGAACCTGCGTTGCGCAGCGCGGGGGTCGTTTCGTCGCGTCCTCCACTGCAACGTAAGCCCGATCCTTCGACCCGCCCGCTGATCGGCTATTCGCTCGCCGGCGACGACGTACCCGAGGAGGGTACGGCTCGCCCCAATTCGCGCCCGCCTTCGCGCTAAGCTGCCGCCCGTGTCCGTTACTCGGCGTTCGCGCCTCGCGATCTATGTGGCAGTGTCCGCGCTGGCAGCGCTTTCGCTGTTCGCGCTCAAGGTAGCTCCTTTCATTTTGGTTGGCTCGTTCATCGCCTACCTGGCGTTGCCGCGCGACCGCGATCGGACCTTGATGACACTGACCGCAGTGGCAGCGGTGCTGTCGTTGATCGGCTTCGTGCGATTTCTGGTGATTGAAGCCATGCCGGGCATCGTGCAAGGCGGCAACCGGGCAACGGAAGACGCCGCCGTCTCGCGCTTGCGTCAGGTGCTGTTCGCCGAAGACTCACTGCGTAAACGCGCCGACGTCGACCCAGATCACGACGGAGTTGGCTCGGCGGCGCTACTTTCGGAGCTAGCCGGCAAAGTTGGTCTGCGCGGGGGAACGCCGCTGTCGCCACCGCTTCTCGAACGCTTCCCCGATCCGCTTGAATCTCCGCTCGGGCCGGTAATGGAGCTCGGCGGTTATCTCTTCATGGTGTGTTTGCCAATGCCGGGCGGCGGCTGGACGGCGCAACCAGGACAAGCCGTGGACGAGGAAGCTGCCGAACGGCGCTTCGTGGCGTATGCCTGGCCCGCCGCGGATCAACGCGGACTCTTGAACGCCTTTTTCATGGACGAGCACGAGCGAATTCTGTTCGCCGGCAATGGCGCGCCGGTTGGCAAGCGACCGCGCATTGGGCTCGAGCGCCCCCCTGCTTGCGATGACGCGCTGAGCGCCAAGAGCAGCGAAGCATGGCAAGCCTGGAAAGGTAAGCATCCGCGCCGTACGCTGCCCGGAGACAATCGACCGTGACCGCCTCTTCGACGTCCCCCGTTTCGCCACCGACCTATGTCAGCCCGCTGAATCAAGCGGTTCCGTTAGCGCGCCAGGGTGAGTTCAAGGCGCTCAACATCGGGCCGCTACGCGTTTGGCCGCCGGTCGTGTTGGCACCGATGGCGGGCGTCACCGACTACCCGTTTCGCGCCATTTGTCGGTGTTACGGCGCAGGGCTCTACGTGAGCGAGATGATCACGGCGCGCCCACTGGTCGAGGGCAATCAGAAAACCGAAAAGCTTGCGCGCTTTGGCCCCGACGAGAACCCTCGCAGCCTGCAGCTCTATGGGGTCGATCCGTATTTCGTGGGCGAGGCCGTGAAGCGACTGGTGAGCGAGCGCTGGGTCGATCACATCGACATGAACTTCGGCTGCCCGGTGCGCAAAGTGACGTCGCGGGGCGGCGGCGCGGCGCTGCCGGTGAAGCGTCGCTTGCTGGCTGCCATCGTACGCGCTGCGGTGACCAACGCCGGTGCGGTACCGGTGACGATCAAGTTTCGGCTCGGCGTCAACGAGGAGCTGCTGACCTTCCTCGAGACCGGGCGCATCGCGCAGGAAGAGGGCTGCGCGGCGGTCGGCTTGCACGCGCGCACCGCGGCGCAGCTGTACTCTGGTGAAGCGCGTTGGGAGGGGATTGCACAGTTGAAGCAGTCCCTCAAAATTCCGGTACTCGGAAACGGTGACATCTGGGAGGCGCACGACGCCCTGCGCATGATGCGGCTCACCGGCTGCGACGGCGTGATCGTAGGGCGCGGCTGCCTCGGCCGCCCTTGGTTGTTCCGCGAGCTGGCCGAAGTGTTCGATGGGGTCACGCCTTCCACTCCGCCGAACCTCGGAGAAATTGCGGACGTGATGCGCGACCACGCGGAGCGGCTCGCGGCGTGGTTCGGCGAGCGCCCGGCGCTGCGAGCGTTTCGGCGCCATGCCACCTGGTACACGAAGGGCTTTCGCGGCAGCGCGAGCCTGCGCGAACGCGTGATGCAAATGGAAACATTGGAAGATCTCACGCGCATCCTCGACGGCATCGAGCGGAGCGAGCCGTTCCCTGTTTCGGCCGTCCGCGTGCAGCGCGGAAAGAGCGGCGGCAGCCAAGTGGTGAGCCTGCCGCACGGCTACCTCGACGACTTGGACGATACGAGCGTGCCGGAAGAGGCGAGCTGCGAAGACATGTCCGGAGGCTGATTTCGGCCGGACTATGAGGCGGGCTGGAGCAGCGAGGCAGCTTTGCCCGCGAAAACCGACGCGTCCTTACCGATCGGCCGAAAAATCGCGCCTCGAGACGCTTGAGACGCGAGACGAATCGCCCTCTCGCGTGTAGACTCAGAAGCGTTCGGGGACGCTACATGCGGGCGCTCAGAATCTGGACGGAGATTGCATCCTGGCGTTGGTCGCCGGCGGTTGCGCTCGTGCTCGGAGCGGTGCTTTACGTCGCGTTTGCCGTGTTGGTGATTCCGGATCGCATCGGCAACGGCGCGCCGATTCCGAGCGGTGGGACCGCGAGCAGCCTGCGCGCGTTCGCGCAGCAGCGTGCGACATCGTTTGCCGCAAGTATTTCGCCCAGCGTGGCCGAAGGCGAGAACGTTGCCACGAGCACGCCGAGCGAGCCTCAGGCTCGCACCACACCTGCAGCGCCGGCCGTTAACGCGGCGCACTTCCCGCGTCGTGGCTTCACTCCCCCGCTCGACCGTCCCGAGCCGCCCGCGCCTCCACCACCTCCCGCTCCCCCAGCGGCTCCGGTCGTCGCGCTGCCCGCCGCGGCCGAAGCTGCAGCCATGACCGCAGGCCAGGCCGCGGCAGCAGCAGCCGCTCCGCCTCCAGCCGCACCCGGTGGGGCAGCGCCGCCCCCCAACGCGCCCGGAAATCCCACCCCAACCCCCAACCCGGCAGCGCAAGCAAACGTAGTTGCTGGGCCGAACGGTGGTCCTCCTCCGAATCCTCAAGCTCCGAACGGTGCTGGTGCTGGCCCGAACGCGCCGCCTCCTTCCCCGCCCCCGCCCCCTGGCGCGACTCCGTCGCCGCCCGCTGCCACCCCAATGCCTCCAGGCACAGCGCCCACACCATCGGGCCGCTGAGCATCGAGTCAATCGCGACGTAGGCGCTCGAGCGCGCGGCGATCGGCTTTCGTAGGACGGCCAGCGCCGCGATCGCGCACGGCGATACGCTCCTCACGCGGCGGAGGCGGTGGCGAATGATCTTCGTAGAGCTCGCGCGCCGGCTGCGGACCGAGACGCTTGGGGGCAAGCTTCAACACTTTCAAGATCACCAAGCCGCGCGGAGCGTGCGCGCGCACCTCGTCCCCAACGCGGACCGCTTGGCTGGATCGCGCGGTGAGGTCATTCAGCTTGACCAGCCCGCCTTCGCAGGCGTCGTGCGCTTGTGTGCGCGACTTGTAGATGCGCGCCGCGCACAGCCAGCGGTCGATACGAATTTCGTCGTCACTCACCCAACAAGAATGGCGGAAATTCGGGCGACGTCCAAGCGTGCCAGGAATGACTCGAAGAGTTTGAGGGATCGCCACGCGACGGCAAAGCCAGCGCGCTATTCGCTCGTGACGTGATACGCGAGCTCAAAGCCCACGGCGTGCGTCTCGCCGCCGCGCTGCTCGCAATCGGAGCCGTTGGGATAGCGTTTCGCGACGCTGATTTTTCGCGGGCGTACGAATTGCTCGCGCAGCTCGGCTTGGCGGGCATCGGGCTCGCATTGCTGCCGCAGCTCCTGGGGGTTCTGCTGGAACTCTCGAGCTGGCAACGGGCGCTCGACAGCATTGGGTACAAGACGAGCTTCCCGGCGTTGTTCCGAGTGCGCGTAGCGAGCGAATCGCTGAGCTTGTGTTTGCCGGGCGGAGCGCTGTTGGCGGAATCGCTGAAAGTGCCGCTCTTTGCACGCCACAGCGGTTTTGCAGCCGCGCGCGCGTTGGTTGCCATCGCGCTACGCAAGTATCTGCTGCTCGCGGCGCAGGGAATGTACTTCTTGCTCGCGGCCGTGGCATCTGCGCTGTCGGGTTCGGGCGGCCTGCGCTCGGCGCTACCTCTCGCGGCTGCCAGCACGCTGCTTTCCGCAATGGCCTTTGGTAGTCGTGCGCTGTTCGCAGGTGGGCGCAGCGCGGCCACCTGCGCGCGCTGGTTATCCCGCTTGCCGATCGCTGCTTTGCGCACACGCATCACGCACGCCGCTGCCGGAATCGCGGCGGGCGATCGTGATGTAGCGCACTTCTTCACGCGCGGCGTCGCAAACGAGGCGCACAGTGTGCTCCTGGCGCTGGCGAGTTGGTGCTGCGAGGCCCTCGAGACCTTCGTGCTACTGAGCTTGCTCGGTGCACGTCTCGACTTCGCCGATGTGGCAGCCATGGAGGTGGCGCTCTCGCTGCTGCGGAACCTGCTGGTGTTTTTGCCAGCGGGCATCGGCGTGCAAGACGCGGGTTACGCCTTCTTCCTCAACGCGCTGGGCCTGCCCGCTGCCAACGAAATGGCCGTGGCGTTTGCGCTGCTGAAGCGCTCCAAGGAGCTGGCCTGGCTCACCTTGGGGCTCGCTCTGTTGGGGCAGTCGCGCCGCGCGAAAGGGCCGCAGCCGACCGCCAGCGTGGCTCAATAGCTGGCGTGCACTCCGTAGCAGCCGCGGCGCGTATCCAAGCTCAGAAAGCTAATTTGGCTGTCGCTGCAGGTGCCGCTGTTCAAAAACAGGCGCGAGCCGTGCTCGGCGCTGGTGGGTAGGTGGGTGTGCCCCGTGACGACGATGTCCGCGCCACGATGCGCCGCGACGTCCACCGCCCAGCGCTGAAACAGGCAACGGCCGCCGTCGAGTGAGACCCCGCCGCGGCCCTGATCGATCTGCGCGAACAGTCGATACACGGCATCGAGCCCGAGGCGCCGAATCCACCCTCCCAACCAAATGCCGAGCTCCGAGAGCCAGCGTCGCCGCTGAATCAGGCTGTCGTTCTGGTGCCCGTGGGTGAAGAGCACGCGCTGCCCGTCGGCTTCGAGCACGTATTCGTCGGGCGCACCGTCGACCGCACCAGCAACCAGATCGTGATTGCCGTGAACGTAGACGTAGTTGGAACGCTCGAAGCGCCGCGCAATTTGCGAGTGCCGTTCGCGAGCCGCTCGCAACTCGGCAGCGGGATCGCCCGGCATGCGCCCAGTCAGCGTTTCCCAGATGTCACCCAACAGCACGATGCGTTCGAAGTTTCCCTCGAGGAAGTTCAAAAAGCGGAGGAAGTCGTCATCGACGTGACCAAACCCGTCGGCAGCTCCTCCGGATCCCAAATGTAGATCCGATATAACAGCGATTTCCATCGTAGCCTCGAAGGCCACGCTCGAAAGCATGTAGCCTTCGTACGCACGAATTGCCCTTCGCTCGTGACATGCGCGTGGAGCGCACGAAAGGCCTTCGCAACACTGCGTTCAGTGGGCTTCGCTGAAAACCAGTTCGCCGGCAAAACCGAGCTCGTTGGTCAGCAGCGCCACACACTCGCTAACCATGCTGCGGTTACCGCACACGTAGACGGCTGAGCCCGCAGCTTGGCGCGCGACCTCGGCGAGATGCGCCTGCACACGCCCGCGCCGCCCGGACCAATTCGAGGCAGCCTCCGAGAGCGTCGGCTCGAAGCGGAATGCCTTGTTTTCTGCGGCCCAGGCAGCCAATTCGCCATACCCGATCACGTCTTCGAGCGCACGAACGCCAACCAAAAGCGTCGCCCGGTTGGAACTCGGATGGCGTCGCGCAGCCTGCAGCATGGCTCGCAAGGGCGCCATGCCGGTGCCCATCCCAATAAAAAGGGAACCTCGGGCGTGTGGGCGCCACACGAACTCACCGCTAGGAAGTGACACTTGCACGCGATCGGCAAGCGTGAGCCGAGACAACATTTCCGCGCTCGCCTCGGCAGACACGGCGAGCTCGAATTCGCCGGGTCGCTGTGGATCATCGGCGGAAGCTATCGAGTAGGGGATGCCCTCGGATCCCTCCCCCGGAAACAGGGTTAGGTGTTGCCCCGGATGCCAGCCGAGCGGGCTTCGCGCTCGGAAGCGGAGCAGCACGACTCGCGGGGAAACGACTTCACGCGTGAGGAGGTCGACATCGATGCGCACGGGAGCCGGGCTATTCACGGGAAAACGCAGCGTAGCGCGTTTTGGAGCTCTGGCGCGGCGGGCGGAGGTAGGCGGCTTGGCCCGCCGGCGCAACGCGATTCATGCTGAGCTGGTGAACTTCGTGAGCCACGCCGCGGTCGCTTCTTGGTACGACGCTTCGCCTGCGTTCGTGCTCGGCGCCATGCTGCCCGACTTTTTCGGCATGCTCGCGCTGCGCCCGGCTCCCCTGCGTGCGGAGGGACCCTTGGCACGGGGCATCGCGTTTCATCACCTGAGCGACGCCGCCTTCCACGACGCGCCGGCGTTCCTGGCGCTCACCCGCGACGCTCGCAAAGCGCTGATGGACGCAGGCGTCAGGAAGGGTCCGGCGCGCGCCGTCGCGCACATTGGTGTGGAGCTCTTGCTCGATCCGGCACTCCTCGCCGACGCCGGTGCGCGCGCGGCCTACACTGCCGCCTTGGACGCCGCGCCCAGGCTGGGGCACGAGCTCGGGTTCGACCGCACGGACGAGCAGCGGCTCATCGATCTCGCGGGTGTGATCCGCGCGCGCGGCATTTCCGCAGATGCACAGAGCCCGGACACGCTGGTCGCGCGCATCCGCCGCGCACTTTCAGACCGGCCGCGGCTCGCTTTGGACGACGAGGCCGAAGATGCGGTGAGGAACTGGGTTGTGGCAACGCAAGCCAGCATCGTAGGATGTGCTTCTGACGTGGTCCGGCAAGTGCTCTCGCAACTCGACGGTCGAGGCTTTGGCCACGCCAAGCGGGGGGTCTCGTTCAGCTGAGCTCGCCGACGGAGCGCGCGGCGAGCCGAACCCAGGAAGGCCCATGAAAATGGACAGTCGGCTCGGCAAATGCCTTGGTGTGTTGGCTGCCTGCTTCGGCGTGCTCGCTGCATCTCCCAGCTCAGCCGCGGCGCAAATCAAGGAGCCCGGGCGGCACCCGATGTACTCCGTCGAGCTCGAGCCGCATCTGGTGATTCATTGGGACCGCGGGTGGCACACTCGCGGCACCGGCGCGGGTCCTGGCCTGCGCGTCAGCATTCCGATCGTAAAGAGCGGTCCGATCCCGCAGATTAACAATAGCCTCGCCATCGGCTTGGGCGCGGACTGGGCGTACTTCAGCGCGTGTGATGGCCAACCGAACAGCGCCAGCTGCCACGTGAGCGAGTTCTGGTTCCCAGTGGTCGCTCAATGGAACTTCTATTTTACGCCGGTGATCAGCGTGTTTGGTGAGGTGGGCGGCGCACTGGTGAGCCGCCGTTTTGGCTACGACCGCGGCTGCCCTGCCATCGACGCGGCCGATTGCCGCTACAACACCTTCGACGTGTTCGAGCCGCTGTTCTACGGCGGCGGGCGCTTCCAATTCTCTCAAACAGTGGGCATGATCCTGCGCGTCGGATCGCCCTCGTTCACGATTGGCGCGAACTTCCTGCTGTGACTTCGCGCCAAAAGCCCAACTTGCCAGCCTCGCCGCCGCCCGCGGGCGATGACAAGGCCATGTTGTCTCCGAACATCGCGGCGACGCTGTTTCGCGAGCTCCGCCGCCAAATTTTGAGCGGAGAACTTGCTGCAGGGGATCGCCTGCCCGGCGAACGTGAGCTCGCCCAACGCTACGAAACCAACCGCAACACCTTGCGCGAGGCCGTGCGCATGTTGGAGCAAGCGCGACTGGTCACGGTTCGGCACGGCCAGGGCGTCACCATCTGCGACTTCCGGCGCACGGGCACGATGGAGCTCTTGCCGCCGTTCCTCGAGCACGCCGGCGATCCGAGTGACGTCGCGCACCTCTTGGAGGACATCCTGCCGGCTCGCCTCCTGGTGCTCGAATTCGCCGCCCAGCTTGCAGCGCGCCGCGCCGACAAAGACGACATAGCGCGCCTGCGTGACATTACGGATTTGATGATTGCCGCCTTCGAGCGCGCTGATTTGGTGGTCATCGCGCACGGTTTTCAGCGCTGGTTGGATGCGCTGATCGACAGTGGTCATTCCGTGGCGGTGCGCTGGATTGCGAATCCGTTCTTGGATGCGTATCGCGAGCTGATGGATCGCTTCCCGGCGTTGTGGGTATTGGAGCCCACCTTCCCGCAACACCTGCGTGACTTGATCGATGCGGTCGAAGCCGGCGACGAAGCGCGCGCTTTGGAGGGACTGCGCAACTACTACCAGCGCGTCGATGCCGGCATCATGCAAGTGTTGGGCGGCGTGCTGAAGCACCGCTAGCGGAGTAAACGCTCGGCGCGTTCGATCCAACGCCGAATCGGAAGCGGCGTGCGTGCGGCTTCCGTTGGGTTGGGGATGGGTAACGGCGCGCTCGATTTGGTGGCCCAGTAGAGCAAGGGGTCACCGCGACTCTCGCGCGCCGCGCGCAAGAAACCGGCAGCCGACTTGGCGCTGTAGGTGGTATCGAGCGGAGGGCCAGCACAACGCTCGAACAGCGTCGCCGCCTCTCGGCCGCGCGGAGTCGGTCGGCCGTAGCCAGCGCCGAGCTCACCAGGGTCGATGTGCAAATACGGGCCCAGCTCCGCGCGGGAGAGACGCAGCGATGGATCGCCGCAGAGCTCCGCGAGAAGGCGCGAGGTAGCCGCGGCCAACGCCAAGACACGCGCGCGGCTCGTGACGGGCCAGGGGGAAACGCGCACCGAGCGAAGGCGCGGCGGCTCGCTGGGTCCTATCCCGAGTCGCGCCGAGAGCACCAGGCCAACCAACAAGCCAGCGCTCGTGCAGCACGATCCAATGCCGAGCACGATCTCGCGCGGCCGCTCCAACTTGCCGCTTTGAATCTGCTCGCTCACCTCGAGCGCCGCTCCCACGTACCCGAGCGCTCCTTCCGGAGTCGCGCCGCCCGGCGCCATCACGAAGCGCCCGGCTCGACGCGCCCGCCACATGGCGTAAGGCACGAAACTCCAGTGAGGCAACGCCTCGCAAACGCGAGCGAGCGCGCCGCTGACACGTACGTTCTCCAGCGCTGCCAAGGAAGGCGGCTGCGGAAACAGGAGCACATCGGCGGCGAGACCCACGCGCGGACCGTGCAATACGCTCGCGACCGCGTGATTCGAGCCGTAGGCACCCACGGCCGTGATCGCATCGAAGCCGCGCGCACGCGCCAAGCCGAACAGCACTTCCAAGGTGCGCACCTTGTTCCCACCGTAGAGTGAACTCGAGAGGTCGTCTCGCTTCACATAGAGGGGACCCAGCGCAAGCTCGCTTTCGACGCGAGTGAGGCGCTCGATCGGCGTGGGGAAGTCACCAAGAGTCACCCGCGCAACGCGACCGCCGAGTTGCGGCCACACGCGCAGCAAGGCCGTGGGCATGCGCTCGTCAGCATTGCATGAGACAAGGCGCGACCCCTCGGGTCGAAGCGCCGCACCCCCGCTCGCCGCGCTCACGCGCAAAAAGAAGGCGCTCCTAAACATTTGAATAGCCTGCGCATGAGAAACTGATAATTTGCGCGGGTTAGCTTGCCCACCGGTTCGAGCGGTCGGAGCCATGCGGGAAACGAATATTCGCAAGTCTTCTTCTACACTTAAGCGCGCTCAAGCCGTCGAGCCGCGCCGCACGCGGTCCACCGCACCAGCGCCCCTTCCAAGCGCGCGCCCTGCTGCGGGTAAGCCGAAGCAGGCAACGCCGAGCGAAGCCCCCAAGCCCATTGCTAAGCCCGCCGCGCTCCCCAGCGCGCCGGCGCGGTCGTTCGACGCGAGTGCGTTTGCGAGCCACGACGAGGCTGCGCGAGCAGCACTCCAAAAGACGCGAGCCGCGTGGATCAGCGACGCCGACGGGGAGCTTTCGCGAGCGCGCTTCTGCGAGGTGATGCAGCGCGCCAAACGCCCGTCGCTCTTGGTGAGCGCTTCACTATCGACGTTGCAGCGCGAAAAGGCGCGCCTTTCCGGGCGCACCCTCCTGCTCCAGAGCAACGAAGGCAAGCTTTCACGCGGCGACGCCGAGGCGTTGCGAACTGGTAGTGCCGGGCTCGTGCTGCTGACCATCGACACGCTCATGCAAGAGGATGTGCTGCGTGCTTTGGAGCGCGCGTCGGTTGGTGCAGTCGCCGTCGACGGTGCCGAGCTCGCTGCTGCGCATGGGCACGAGCTGCGCCCCGCGTTCGCCCGCTTGCCGGAGCTGCTGCCCCGCCTCGGAAAGCCTGCGTTGTTCGCATTGGCTCGCCCAGTTCCGCGCGCCGTCCGAACAGACGCGCAGCGGCGGCTCGGCTTGGTCGACGTGCCCATGCTCGAAGCGCCGCCGGTTGCTGCCTCCGTCTTGCTCGAAACACGCGCCGTGCGCGGTGAGCGCCGCAACGCAACCTTGCTCGAGCTCCTGGCGGATCTGCCGCGTCCCGGAGTCATTCTGTGTGCAACGCCGCACGAGGTAGACGCCGTGTGCGCCGTCATCGGGCCGGAGCACGGCAGCGTGTGCCGCAGCCACGCCGCGATGCCCGCGTCCGAGCGGGCCGCCATGCGAGCACGCTTCGAAAGCGAGAGTCGCGCGCTGCTCGTCACCACCAGCGCACTCGCGCCCGACGCAGGGCTCCCGGGCCTCGGCGAAACAGCGACCACCGAGGCGCGGGTTGGCTTTGGGCTCCAAGGGGCCCGCGCCGATCTCGGCTTCATTTTGCATCATCACGCGCCGGCCTCGCTCGAGCAGTACGTGCGGGAGTTGAGCAGCCTTGGCGCTGCGAACAGCGAAGCGGTCGCATTGTTGTTCTACGACTCGTCCCATCGCAGCACGAATCACGCCATTTTGGAGCAGCAGCGTTTGCCAGCTCTGAAGGTGGAGCCATTCGCCCGCGCGCTCGAAGCCGCGCTGAATAGTGGCAAGCCACTGCGCCTCGAGGCGCTCGCCTTGCAAACTGGGCTCAGTCGCCGCACGAGCGAGCGTTTCGTCGCGCTGTTCAGCGACGCAGGGCTGGTTCGGCGCGACAAAGCCGGTGTCGCCTTGCTCCAGAACGGCGAAGCGCTCCACGTTGCGAGCGCGGCGCTGGGAGCGGCTCTCACCGAGCTGCAGCGCGGGGACGCGAGTCGCCTTGCCGCGGTCGAGCGCTACGCCGAAGCGACTGAATGCAAGCGCCGAGTTTTGGCTCAATATTTCGGAGCGAGCGCGGGCGCCGCCTGCGGTCATTGCACGAGCTGTCGGGCACGCGGCGGTAGCGCACGTCACGCTGGCGCACGTTGAGCCGAGCCGCCGCAATTTGCGCGGTTGACGCGAGCCGCTAGGAACGCTGAGCTCACCGAGGTGAGCATCGCCCTCTCCCAGCTGCTGGAAAAGCTCGAGACCTTGGCGCCCCTGCGTTACGCGGAGGACTGGGACAACGTGGGACTTTTGGTCGATCCGCGGGCGCGCGGCTCCGATCTTACGGTGCGTCGTGTGCTTCTGTGCATCGACGCCACCCCAGCCGTCGTCGAAGAAGCCGTGAACGCGCGCGTTGGTTGCTTGGTCGCCTACCACCCGCCGCTGTTCCGCCCGCAGAAACGCCTGAGTTACGCCGAAACGCCGCTCGTGTTCGCTGCGGCTCGGCATGGTTTCGCCGTGTACTCACCGCACACCGCGCTCGACGCCGTTCCGCTGGGTATCAACGACTGGCTAGTGGAAGGGCTCGGCGCCGGCTCTTCAGTGGCGCTACAGCCACACCCCCAACAGGATCCGAATGCACGCTTCAAGCTGGTGGTGTTCGTACCCAAAGATCACGTTGCCACGTTGCGCGATGCACTCAGTGAAGCCGGCGCGGGGCGCATCGGTTCGTACTCACACTGCTCGTTCACACTGAGCGGCGAAGGTACATTCTTCGGAATGGAGGGCAGCGAGCCCGTGGTAGGACACGCTGGGCGGCTCGAACACGTCGACGAGGAGCGCCTCGAGATGGTTTGCCCAGCGAGCGCGCTCGCCCGCTTGACGCGCGCCATCGCTCACCACCACCCTTATGAGGAGCCTGCCTGGGAGCTCTATCCGCTCGCGCCCAAGCTCGACGATCGCGCGGGTGCCGGTCGCCTGCTGACTCTCGACTCGGCCGTAATGTTGCCGGAGCTCCTGGAGCGCATCAAGGCCCATCTCAAGCTAGAGCGCCTGCGCGTCGCGGCGTGCGAGGCACATCGACGTGGCGCCGACATCTCACGCATTGCGGTGTGCGCGGGCTCCGGGCGCGGCGTCTTCGAGAAGGCACCCGAGGCGGACGTGTATCTCACTGGCGAGCTCGGGCACCACGACGTGCTGGCGCTGCTCGCTCGCGGCAAAAGTGTGATCCTCGCCGAGCATTCGCTGACGGAGCGCGGCTACCTGCCACGTTTTCGTGAACGCCTGGCGCTGCTCACCGAAGACAAGCTCGAAATCTTGATCGCGGAGCACGACCGGGAGCCCATCTCATGGTCGTGAGCAGCGTGCTCACGGCGCGTCACAGCTTGTCGTGGCGGTTCGCCTTCTCGAGGGCTTCCACGATGGCGCGCACGTCTTGCGAGCGCTCACGCGGGATCACGAGAAGGGCGTCCTCGGTTTGCACGACGCACAAGTTCTCGACGCCGACCAGCGCAACCACCTTGTCGCGCGCCCGGCTACTGTGATCGACCACCAAATTATTGCGTGCATCGACGTAGACGGCGTGCTCCGTGACTGAGTTACCCTGCGCGTCCTTGTCTGCAAGCTCCCACGCGCTTTCCCAGGAGCCGAGATCACTCCAGCCGAAGCTGCCGGGTACGACGCGGAGGGGCGACGCTTTCTCCATCACGGCGTAGTCGATGCTGATCGAGGGCATGGCCGCAAAGGCCGCGCGCGTCGCTTCGGCTTCCGCCTCGGCGCCTCGAGACGCTGCCGCTTCGATGCGCTCGATGTTCGCCCAAATCTCCGGGGCGAAGCGCGCAACGGCAGCCAGCAAATCCGTTGCGCGAAAGAAGAACATACCGCTGTTCCACAAATGCCGCCCGCCGCGCAGGTACTCTTCCGCCCGCTCGCGGTTCGGCTTCTCGACGAAGCGTGCGACGTCGTACACGCCATCGCTCACGGCCGCGCCACGCTCGATGTAACCGTACCCCGTGTCCGGCCGCGTCGGCTCGATCCCCACGGTGGTGATGGCGGACTGAGCCGAGGCTAGCGCCAACAACAGCACCTGCCGAAACCGCTCCGGCTCCCCAATGTGGTGATCACTCGGCAACACCATCACGAACGCCTGCGGGTCGCGTCGTGCAATCACCGCCGTAGCCCACGCGATGCAGGGCGCCGTATTCCGCGCCGCCGGCTCACCCAAAAACGAGCTATTCGGCAACGCCGGCAGCGCACGCCGGGTTGCATCGATCAGCCGCGTGGAGGTGGCCACCACTACGCGCTCCGCCGGGCACAACGGCTCGACGCGCTTCACTGTCTCGGCGATGAGCGAAGAGTCCGGTGCCTTGCCCAACGCGAGCAACTGCTTCGGCAGCGCGCGGCGCGATGCAGGCCAGAATCGCGTGCCCGATCCCCCCGCCAACACGATTGTATAAAGGTGCGAAGTATCGAGGCTGCGTTCGGTCATTCTCGCGCTTCATAGCGCGCCGGCGCCGCATTTGCACCGAAGACCTCGTGCGCTCCGCCGTCTCGAAGCGAGAGCTGTGGCTTGGCCGAACGACCAAGCAGCGTGAATGCAGCGAGCCAATGCCACACCCGCTATGCTGTAGCCATGCCGAAATCTCTGGTTCGCTGCGGTTGGTGTGGAAGCGATGAGCTGTACTGCGCGTACCATGACCAGGAGTGGGGCGTCCCGGTGCACGACGATCGGCTCCTATTCGAATTCTTGGTACTGGAGGGCGCGCAAGCCGGGCTCAGTTGGATAACGATTCTGCGAAAGCGCGCAGCTTATCGTGAAGCATTCCAAAACTTCGATCCTGCCAACGTTGCTCGCTTCAATCAGCGCAAAGTGGAGGCGCTGCTCAAAAATCCGGGCCTCGTGCGAAACCGCTTGAAGATCGAATCCGCCGTCAAGAACGCGCGGGCCTTTCTAGAAGTGCAGGAGGAATTCGGAAGCTTCGCGAAGTATCAATGGGGCTTCGTCGACGGCAAACCGATCGTGGGAGAATACGCCTCTCTCAAACAAGTTCCCGCGCGAACTCCGATTTCCGATCGCTTCAGCAAAGATCTGAAGCAGCGTGGATTCTCCTTCGTGGGCTCGACCATCGTATATGCCCACATGCAAGCCGTCGGTATGGTGAATGACCACATCACAGATTGCTTTCGCTACCGGCAAGTCCAGAAGAAGCGCCGGGCACGCTGAGCGATGGCCCTTATTTGATATCCCCGCAAACCTCGCTGTTGCGTGAACTGGCCGGCGGGGCGCAAGCAGCTTATTTCGCATCGCGAGCAAGAATTTGAATGAATTGGGCGGCGCTCGCGTATATTGGCACAATGACTTATGGGATTGGTGGGAAGCGGGCGTTCTTGTGTGTGTTGGGTCTTTGTGCTTCGGGCTGTCCAAACCCGAATATTTACGGGTCACCGCGCACGCTAGGGGCTGGCAAAATTTCACATACGATCGCGGCAGAAGGCGTGGGTTATCGCTTCGAGCGGCGCGATGAATACGTCAGCGAGGGAGTGCCACGCAGCGTATCCACGACGTTTGTCGTACCACCGAGCTACACCCTGCGTGTCGGTATCGTCGATCGGCTCGACCTGGGGTTCCGTGCAGCAAACTTCAGCTCGGTGGGTTTGGATCTCAAAGCCAACTTCCTGCGCAGCGAAGTCGTCGACTTGGCCGTAGATCCCTTCGTGCAGTGGTCGTTCGCGGGAATCAATACGACTCACGTGCATATGCCGCTTTTGGTAGGCATCAATGCCGGCTCAAAGATTACGTTTTTGCTGACACCCGGCATGATGTACGGCGTGAGCTCGCTGAAAGACTATACCGATCGCGACCTGACTGAGCTCAATCAAGTCATGGGCACGAATGGGCTGTATGCCCGCTTCGGTATCGGCCTGGACGCACGCCTCACGAAGAAGTTTGGCATTCACCCCGAGCTCACGGTGCTGAAGGCGCTCAACCCGCCTACTGATTCCGCCTTCGAATCGACGTTGATGTACATCTTCGGCTTCGGCTTCAATATCGGCGCGCAACCGGACTACTCGGATATTGGCGGCCCTTCGGAAGCCCCACCCGCCGCTGCGCCTCCTGCAGCAGCACCTGCGGCCGCTCCAGCACCCGCCGCGGCTCCGGCAGCACCGGCGGCTCCAGCACCCGCCGCCGCTCCCCCACCCTGATTCCGGCTTAGCTCGGTACCCAAGTCGCGCTCGTGACGTCCCAGGCATAGTAGCCATCGGGAAAGCTACGCTCGAGAGTGCGCGACCCCGCCTGAACACGCAGGCGTTCGGTCGAGAAGCGCTTCGCGAGCGGACCTGGCAATTTGTTGGGTGGAGTCTTCACGTCGTCGGGCGACATGAACAGGAGCTCGGCTTCCAGCGCGGTGCCGCTCACGCTGAGCACGCTGCAGCCATGCGAAGAGAGCTCCTGAAAGGCCAAGTGTGGGTTCGGCTTCTTCATCCGATCTTGCAAAAACGCACCCACCGCACTCGCCACGTTGGCCACGGCGGGCGGCACCGAAGGATCTGCACGCAGCGCGTCCGCGATTGAATCGAGCCAAGCATTCGACGACACACTACCCGTGAGCAGCTCGACAATGCGCCGTTCGGGGGCGGCCGGGTCGAAGGGCGTGCCCGCAAAAAAGCAGTGTAGATCCCCGGAAAGAATCACGACGTTGTCGAGCGCCACCAGCTCCTCGAACAAAGCGCGACGCTCATCCGGAAAGCCGTCCCAGTCGTCAGCGGAAATCACGATGCGGGTTTGCATTGGCGGAGGCAGCTGGCTCAACCCGTTGAGATCGAGCTTCCGCGCCAGGAATGCCAATTCACTGCCCCAGATCTTGAAGGTGCGCTGCGACTGCTTCAGCGTTTGCAGGAACCAGGCACGTTGCTCGACCCCCAGCATGCTCTGCGCGGCGCCGTTCGTCGCCTGATAGCGCAAAGCCGCCAACGCCTCGAACGGCTTCTCCGCCAGCACATAGCGTGCGCCAATGCTCGAGTATTGAGCGGTCTTGAGCAGCTGATGGTACGCGTAGCCACGGGGCAACGTCAGATCCGTCAAATCGATGGGCGGGAGCGTCGAAGCGACACTCGCCAGCTGCTCGTTGATCCATCCAGCGCTCACCAAGCCACCCACAGCGTTGGGATCGATCTCGAGTTCCGTCGCGTGCGCAACGAGCTCCGCTTTGTAGTCGCTGCCCGCCGCGCTCGCCAAGTCGATGTACGGCACGAGCTCTTCGACGGATGCGTCCGGCACCTCCGCAGAGGTTGCAAAGATAGCGCCCGGGAATGCGTTTTCCGGAACGATATGGTCTGGGCGATAACGGCGTTGATCGGTGAGTACGAGCTCGAGGTGCTTGCCGAAACCGAAGCTGCGATAGATCTTGAGCTGATCTGGAAAGCCCAGCGCCGGTTGCCATCTCGAAGCGGGAACCTCGCTGTAGTCGACCGGCATGTATTCGAACCATGCTTGATCCGATGCTGCGCGCCGCGCTTCGTCGGTCTCGTCGCTACGACCTTCGGTATATGTCGCCGTGCCGCCGTAACAATCGTTCGAGAACTCGTGATCATCCGCGATCACGATCATGGGAAACAGCTCGTGCACGCCCTGCAAATCGCGATCCGAGCGATACAGCCGATACAGGTCGCGGTAGTTGTCGAGTGAGCGCGCCGCCAAGTCCCCTTCACCGCGAACTAACGCTTCTTCAGGCTTTCCGAACACGACCCGCCGCGTACCAGGCAGTGCTGAGCCTGTCTCATACACGTAGTCGCCCAGGTGCAGCACGAAGTCGAGCTCGTACGTCGCGAGCTGGCGCAGCACATGATAGTAGCGCCCCGAATACGACTGGCAGCACACCACGCCGAACTTGACCGGGACGTCTGCATCGGCCGCCGGCGCCGTGCGAGTGCGCCCCGTGCGACTCACCACCAAGCCTTCCGACCCCTCGTAACGGAAACGATAGTAGTACGTTGTCGCAGCAGCCAGGCCATCCACCCGAAGGCTGACGCAATGGTCGAACTCCGCGCGCGCAGTCAACTTGCTGGTTGCCTGACCATCGAGCGCGATCACTTCCACGAAGTTTCGATGCGTCGAGATCTCGAGCTCTACTTCGAGATCTTCGTTTGCATGTTTCGGGTCCACCACGCGAGTCCACAGAACCACGCTCGACTCGCGCGGATCGCCCGACGCAACCGACTGCGGAAAAAACTTCACGCTGAGCTCGGTACTGTCGACCCCGTCCGAACCGCAGCCGAGCGGCGCGACCAGGGCCGAGGCCGTAACGGCGCTCAAAGAGAAAAACCGACGGCGAGGCAGACGTTGGCTCATTGAACCGGCGGTTACACCGACTCGTCGGCGGCTTGAATGCTCGAAGCACCCGAGCCGCGCGAACGCCAGAAAAGTCGGCATTTTCGAGCGAAACTTCTGCGACATCTGCCCGCAACATTGGCCCGGCGATGCTGGACACGCTTCGCAGGCTCACCGAACGAAAGGCTCTTGCATGAACCCGATCGTTCGGCTCATCGGCGTTGCAACGCTCGCGCTGCTCGGCGTGGCTTGCAACAAATCGTCCCCTAGCTCCACCATCGCGGCCGAGACCAAGCCGTCGGAGGCTACGCCCGCTGCGTCGGTCGCGGCGCTTCCAGCTGCGGTCCCAACGCCGTCGCCTACGCCCAGTGGCCCGCCGCTGCGCATTGCGTACAGCGATTGGCCCGGCTGGGTTGCTTGGGAGATTGCACTCCAAAAGGGCTGGTTCAAAGAAGCCGGGGTCGACGTCGACTTCAAGTGGTTCGAGTACGTCCCCTCGATGGAAGCCTACTCTGCGGGCAAGGTCGATGCGGTGTGCGTCACGAACGGCGATGCACTCGTCACCGGATCGAACGGCGGCAAGAGCGTCGCGATTCTGATCAACGACTACAGCGACGGCAACGACATGATCGTGGCCAAGCCGGGCATCACCAGTGTCGCACAGCTGAAGGGCAAGAAGGTCGGCGTCGAAGTCGGCTTCGTTGACCACCTGCTTTTGATGTACGCACTCAAATCCGCCAATTTGAGCGAAAAAGACATCAAGATCGTCAACGTCCCCACCGACCAGACTCCACAAACATTGAAGAGCGGCAGCGTCGACGCAATCGCTGCGTGGCAACCCAACAGCGGCGCCGCGCTCAAGTTGGTGGCAGGCTCGACGCCAATTTTCACCAGCGCCAACGTGCCCGGTATCATCTACGACGAACTCGTCGTGAGCCCGAAGAGCCTGGCCGAGCGCCGCGCAGACTGGTTCAAGGTCGTCAAGGTGTGGGATCGCGTCGCCAAGTTCGTGAAGGATGAGGCAAACCTCGACGAAGCCGCCAAAATCATGAGCGCGCGCGTCGGCCTCACTCCCGAGCAATACAAGCCGCTGATGAAGGGCACCCACTTCCTGGATCTCGCCGAAGCCAAGAAGCACTGGCAGAAGGCCGAGGGCCTCGAGTCGGTGTACGGCTCGAGCAAGATCGTCGACGACTTCAATCTGAAGAACAAGGTCTACAAAGAGAGCATGAAATACGAGGAGTACCTCGACCCCTCGTTGGCCGACGAAGCCCTCAAGTAGGATGCTGCTTTTGGACAAGATCGAGCAACCGCCCAGCGCCGAAAAGCGCGCTGGGCGGCGTTCCACGCGCTGGTTGGCCGTGCGAAAACCACTGCCCGCACGCGCAAATTTCAGCCTCGGCGTGCTCGCCTTCGTGCTGCCGTTGCTTCTCTGGTGTGCGGTAAGCTACGTGCCCTTCATTTGGCACCCGCAGGTGCTCGTGCTCGATGCCGGCGACGCGAAGCTTGCGGGCCGATACAATTTCCTCAGCGTGGGCGAGCGCGTCGATCTCGACGTGTTCGAGAAGCGCAATCAGGAGCTCGCCAAAGCCCGTCGTCCGCTCGCGCGCGGAGAACGAGCCAATCCAATTTTCCTGCCGGCTCCACACGAAGTGGGCAAAGCCTTCTACACGGCGTTCACCACACCGCCGCTCCGCACCGGTGATTTCTGGCTGCACGAAAGCCTGCTGCAGAGCTGCAAAATCATCTTCTGGGGCTTTCTTTATTCGGCGCTGGTCGGGCTTCCACTCGGCATCCTATGTGGAACCTTCGCGCTGTTTTCGCGCCTGGCGGAGCCGTTCGTCGACTTCATCCGCTACATGCCCGCGCCCGTTTTCGGCGCGCTCGCCGTCTCGGTGTTGGGCCTCGGTGACGAACCCAAAATCACCATTATTTTCATCGGCACCTTCTTTCAGATGGTGCTCGTTGTCGCCAACACCACGCGCTCGGTTGATCCGGCGTTGTTGCAAGCTGCGCAAACGCTGGGCGCTGGCAATCGCCAACTGTTGCTGCACGTCGTGATTCCGGCAGCGGTGCCTGCGCTGTACCGTGACATGCGCATTCTCATCGGTTGGGCTTGGACCTACCTGGTGGTGGCGGAGCTCATCGGAGAGAAGTCGGGTATCAGCGCGTTTTTGTACCAGCAGCAGCGCTACATGCATTTCGACAACGTGTACGCGGGCATCGTGATGATCGGCATCATCGGGCTCGTCACCGATCAAGTGCTGGCCTTCGTGGGGCGCTTCTTGTTCCCCTGGGACAGCGGCAACACGCGGCTCTTACGTGTGGTCCGCAGCGTGCGAGGATTCTTCTCGGCGAAAGCCCGCGCAGCAGGCTCGGCCGAGTGCGGGTCCTACGCTGCCAAGTGAGGCGATCGCGTCGAAATCGGTTCCTTGCGTACTTGGATTTTTTTGGTTGGCCCCCGCCGCGCGCAACGTGGCTCGGCCCGAGCACGCAGCTCGACCTCGTCAAGACCCAAACCGGTCACATTCAAGAAACATTGTGCGCCCGAGACTGGCTGCCGGAGACGCTATGCAATTGGACGATCGCCTCGAGCTTCCAAGCTACCTTCATCACACGCCCGAGGTCGCCGAGCGCTTTCGCGAAATCCGCGAGCGCCCGGTTGTGATGGGCATCGAAGGTTTGGGGCGCGTCTTCGACAGCAGTGAAGGTCCAGTCACCGCGCTGCAAGGCGTTCAATTCGACGTGCATCGTCGTGAGTTCATCAGCGTCATCGGGCCCTCGGGTTGCGGCAAGTCGACGTTGATTCGCATCGTTGCCGGTCTCGAAACGCCGAGCTCCGGCAGCATATGCATCGACGGCACGCCCGTGGATGGCCCCGGCGCAGATCGCGGCATGGTGTTCCAAGGCTACACGTTGTTCCCCTGGCTCACGGTGAAGAAAAACGTGATGTTCGGCCTGAAAATGAAGGGCGTCGCGAAAGCCGTGGCCGAACGCAAGGCCATGGAGTGGCTCGACATCGTTGGCCTCGCTGATTTTGCGAATCACTACCCTGCGCAACTTTCGGGCGGCATGAAACAACGCGTCGCCATCGCGCGTGCGTTGGCGAACGAGCCACGCATCTTGCTCATGGACGAGCCGTTCGGCGCGCTCGACGCACAAACACGCGCCAGCATGCAAGCGCACCTGCTTCGCATCTGGGAGAGTGTCGACGTCACCATCCTGTTCATCACGCACGATCTGGACGAGGCAATTTATCTCTCCGACCGCGTGGTGGTGCTCGGCGCGCACCCGGGTCGCGTGCTCGAAATCATCGACGTGCCGGTAGCGCGCTCGCGTTCGCCGGAGCAGTTCCTATCCGGGCATTTCCTTGCAACGAAGCGCCGCCTCGAGCAGCTGATTAATCATCGCGAAACTGAGCCGAAACCGAGCTCGGCGAGAATCGCTTCGTTCGCCGCCTGACGGCGCCGAAACGCTCGCCGCTTGACAAGAAGCGAGCGCCCACTTTAATTGCTTGGCTTTCTTTGGGCTGGCCTGGACCGGGACGACCCGGTTCGCGAAGGGCATTGCCGGGACGACCCGGCGCTTTCAACCGCCGCTGGCGCACCAGCGTAAAAAGCACCCCCGGTTCGCCGGGAGTGAAGTGGTCGGTTCGCGTTTGGCGCGAACCTTGGAAGTTTTGCAACTCGTGAGCCTCACCGCACGCTGCGGAAGTCGTCGCTTCAGGATCCATTCACTCGACATGCCCGAGTAGGGCGAGAAAGCCATTGCGCGCCAAGCGCCACGGCAAGCGACTCATCGCTCGATGAGGTGCGGCGTCACGAGTTCACAAGGAGTGAACTCATGACCTCTGCGACTCGAACCACCATCTCGGAGGAGCGCCTGCGAGGCGGCCAGATGTGGTCGCGCGTGCTGCGGCGCGGCCAGGTCTTACGGCTAACCGACGTCGAAGGCGGCGCCAGCGTTGCTGCGCTGTTCTTCAACGCGGACGACAAGAGCGAGCGCTACAACATGCCCGACACCTTGAAGGCGCAGCACATCGCGCGCCTCACCGCGGGCTACGTCCTCTATTCCGACATGGGCCGCGTCTTGTGCTCGATCGTCGCGGACAGCGTCGGCTGGCACGACACCGTCACCGGCCACGCGCGCGCCGAACACAGCCGCAAGAAGTACGGCGAAGGCTCCTACCAAGCGCTCCGCAACGACTTTTACCGCAATACGCGCGACAATTTCTTGATCGAGCTCGGCAAATACGAGCTCGGCAAGCGCGACATCGGTCCCAACGTGAACTTCTTCGTGAAGGTTGGAGTCGATCAAGACGGCAACCTGCGCTGGGAATCGCACTCCAAAGCCGGCGACTACGTCGAGCTCCGCGCCGAGCTGAACACGCTGGTGGTGCTCTCGAATACGCCGCATCCGCTGGACCCCGGTACCAGCTACGCGCCCAAGCCCGTCGCACTCCACATCGAACAGCGTGAACCCGCCGGGCCCGGAGATCCGTGCAGGCTATCGCGCCCCGAAAACGCACGCGGCTTCGCGCTCACCGAAGCTTATTTCCTCTGATGGAGAGCAGCATGGCACTCACCGAGAGCAAACTCGATCCCGCGCGTGCCCGACACGACGAAACGCTCGAGTCTGGCAAGGGCTGGACCCAAATCGTGCGCAAGGGCCAAACCTTCCGCATCGTCGATTTGGAGGGAAATCAGGCTGTAGACACGCTGTTCTACAATGCCGAGGACCCGAGCGATCGCTACAGCGCAAGCGACACTATTCGCGAACAGGGCAACATCTATCTTACGACCGGCACGCGCATTCTGTCGGGCGAGGGCAACCTGCTTCTTACCATCGTGGCCGATACTTGCGGCCGCCACGATACGCTGGGCGGCGCTTGCGCGGCCGAGTCGAACCAGGTGCGTTACGCGCTCGAAAAAAAGTACATGCATAGCTGCCGCGACAGCTTCTTGTGCGCGCTCGCCTGCCACACGCGCGACATGAGCAAGCGCGATCTCACGGCAAATATCAATTTCTTCATGAACGTGCCAGTCACCCCGGAGGGTAAGCTGACCTTCGAAGACGGCATCTCGGCGCCGGGCCGCTACGTCGAGCTCCAAGCCGCCATGGATGTACGCGTGCTGATCTCGAATTGCCCGCAGCTCAACAATCCTTGCAATGGCTACAACCCTACTCCAATCCGTCTCCTAATCTGGGATTAAGTCGATATGTTCCCGCGCGAACGCTGAGGCGCGAGGAACGCAGAAGCCCGTGGGCCCGGACCATCGGGTCACTCGCGTGGGGATTGAGCCCCCTGCGTCGAGCCCCGAAAATACCCGGTGAGTCTGCGAAGCGGTTCGGGTCCTCGGGCTTCCTCGTTCCCCGCTCTTCGGGCCGTTTGCCGGCACGATGGAAAGAGCCAAAACGACCATGTTCGAACGTGTGCTCATCGCCAATCGCGGCGAGATCGCCTGCCGTATCAGCCGCACGTTGCGCGCGCTCGGCGTACAACCAATTGCAGTATTCTCCGAGGCGGATCGGCATTCTCGCCACGTGCTCGAGGCCGCGCGCGCGGTA
Source organism: Myxococcota bacterium (assembly GCA_049324695.1). Taxonomy (GTDB): domain Bacteria; phylum Myxococcota_A; class Polyangia; order Polyangiales; family Polyangiaceae; genus PMG-095. The sequence goes on along the minus strand of JBMOMJ010000025.1, from coordinate 22,569 downwards.
TGTATCGGTCCGGCACCGGCCAAAGACAGCTACCTCAATGTTGAACGCGTGCTCGCTGCGGCAGTTGAGAGCGGCGCGCAAGCAATTCACCCCGGCTACGGCTTTCTCAGCGAGAATGCGACGTTCGCCGAAGCGTGCGAGAGCCGCGGCATCGTTTTCATCGGGCCGACCCCCGCACAAATGCGTGCCTTCGGTTTGAAGCACAGCGCACGCGAACTCGCTGAAAGGGCCAACGTTCCACTCTTGCCGGGCAGTGGGCTCTTGCGCGACGCAGCGCATGCACTCGAAGAAGCGCGGCGCATCGGTTTCCCGTTGATGCTCAAGAGCTCCGCAGGTGGCGGCGGCATCGGCATGCAGCTGGTGCGCGACGAAGCTGCACTGGCGAGCGCCTTCGAAGCGGTGCAACGGCTGAGTCGCAACAATTTCGGGGATGCCAGCGTCTTCTTAGAGCGCTTCGTGGCGCGTGCGCGCCATATCGAGGTGCAGCTGTTCGGCGACGGCAACGGCCAAGTCGTTGCGCTCGGCGAGCGCGACTGCTCCGCGCAGCGCCGTAACCAAAAGGTGGTGGAAGAGACACCAGCGCCCGGTCTCGACGCGGAGTTGCGCGAGGCGCTGCTCGACGCGGCGCTGCGGCTCGGTCGCAGCGTGAGCTATCGCTCGGCGGGTACCGTGGAGTTCGTATTCGACGCCGATCGGCAAGAATTCTACTTCTTGGAAGTGAACACCCGCTTGCAAGTCGAGCACGGTGTGACCGAGGCCGTGGCCGGCGTCGATCTAGTCGAATGGATGGTGCGTACCGCAGCCGGCGAGCCGCCGGATCTGTCAAAGCCAATCGCAACGTGTGGCCATGCCATCGAAGTGCGGGTCTATGCGGAAGATCCCGCGCGCGACTTCAAACCCAGCGCCGGCCTACTCACCGAAGTGGTCTTTCCGGATGACGCGCGGGTCGACACCTGGATCGAGCGCGGCGCTGAAGTCTCGCCGTTTTACGACCCCATGTTGGCCAAGCTGATTGTGCACGGCACGACACGCGACGAAGCGGTTTCGCGCTTGGCCGCCGCACTCGCCGCGACGCAGATCGGCGGCATCGAGACCAACGTCGCTTACTTGCGGAAATTGTGCGCGAGTCCGGAGTTTTCGCGTGGTGAGATTCTGACCTCCAGCCTCAAGCAGCTGACTTTCGAAGGCAATTCGCTCGAAGTACTCAGCCCAGGCACCTTCAGCATGGTCGTCGACTACCCCGGTCGCCTCGGCTACTGGGACGTGGGCATTCCTCCGTCGGGACCGATGGACGCGCTGTCGCATCGCCTCGCCAATCGCGTCGTGGGCAACCCCGAAGGTGCTGCCACGCTCGAGCTCACCATCTCGGGTCCAACCTTGCGCTTCGCTTGCGACGCTTGCATCGCGTTGGTTGGCGCTCCGATGGCAGCCGAACTCGACGGCGTTGCCATCGCGCGCGGCGAGCCCGTAACAGTGCGCGCCGGGCAAACCTTGAAATTGGGCAACATTGCGGGCGCCGGCGCTCGAGCTTACCTCGCCGTGCGCGGCGGGTTCGATGTGCCGCTCTATCTAGGAAGCCGCACCACCTTCACGCTCGGAGGCTTTGGTGGTCACGGCGGGCGCACCCTCCGACGCGGCGACGTGTTGCACATCGGTGCGCTCGCCAGCGAGTTCGAGCCGACACCACTTCCTGCCGCAGCGTTGCCCCGTTTCGAGTCGCGCTGGGAAGTTGGCGTCCTATACGGCCCTCACGCCGCCCCAGACTTCTTCACGCCGCGCGACATCGCGATGTTCTTCGGCACCGATTGGGAGGTGCACTACAATTCGAATCGCACTGGCGTGCGCTTGCTCGGCCCCAAACCCGAGTGGGCGCGCAGCGACGGCGGCGAAGCGGGCCTACATCCGTCGAACATCCACGACGTCGCGTACGCGATTGGCGCGGTCGACTTCACCGGCGATATGCCCATCGTGCTCGGTCCCGATGGGCCAAGCCTGGGTGGCTTCGTGTGCCCTGCCACCATTGTTGCCGCCGAGCTGTGGAAGCTCGGTCAGCTGCGCCCTGGTGATCGCGTACGTTTCGTCCCGCTCGCGCCAGAGACTGCTGCCGAGCTCGAACGCTCACAAGATGCGCTGATTGCGTCGCTCGAGCCAAAAGCCCCGCTGCCGCTGACCGCGGTGGAACCTCAGAGCGCGATTGCTAATGAGCTCCCTGAAACGAGCGAGCGCGTGCACGTGGTGTACCGCCGTGCCGGCGACAAATACGTGCTGGTCGAATACGGCCCACTCGTCCTCGATCTGCGCCTACGTTTCCGCGTCGACGCGCTGATGAGCTGGATCCGCGCGAACAAGCTACCCGGCATCGTCGATCTAACGCCGGGGATTCGATCGCTGCAGATCCACTTCGACCCGGCCGAGCTTTCGTTCGAGCGCTTGCAAAGTGCACTCCTGCGCGCCGAGACGGAGCTGCCTGCCATCGACGAGGTGACGGTGCCGACGCGCATCGTGCGCCTGCCGCTCTCGTGGGACGACCCCGCGACGCGCCTCGCGATTGAGAAGTACACTCAATCGGTGCGGCCCAACGCTCCGTGGTGTCCGAGCAACATCGAGTTCATTCGCCGCATCAATGGGCTCGACTCGATCGAGCGGGTGCACGAAATCGTGTTCGGCGCGAGCTACTTGGTGCTTGGTCTCGGCGACGTTTACCTAGGCGCGCCGGTTGCAACACCAATCGATCCACGGCATCGCTTGGTGACGACCAAGTACAATCCGGCGCGCACGTGGACGCCTGAAAATGCCGTTGGCATTGGCGGTGCGTACCTGTGCATCTATGGCATGGAAGGGCCCGGCGGTTATCAATTCGTTGGCCGCACCTTGCAGGTCTACAATCGTTTCCACACCACGCGCCTGTTCTCGAACGACGCACCCTGGCTGCTGCGCTTCTTCGATCAGATTCAATTTTATCCAGTGAGCGCCGCCGAGCTGCTCGAAATGCGCGAAGGCTTCTTGCACGGCAAAGTCGAGCTCGACATCCAGCACGACAGCTTCCGTCTGCGCGACTACGAGCGCTTCATGAGCGAGAACGCGGCGAGCATCCAGCGCTTCAAAGCGAGCCAACAAGCCGCTTTCGAAGCCGAACGCCAGCGCTGGATCGAAAGCGGCCAACTCGGCTTTTCGGAAACCGAACGAAGCGCTACTGCTGCCGAACGCAGCGAGGGTGGTGTGCCAGCCGGCGCGCAGGTGGTGGAATCACACGTGCCGGGCAGCGTCTGGAAGTTGATGGTCGAGCGCGGTGCCCGAGTTCGTAAGGGAGACGCGCTGGTGGTGGTAGAGTCGATGAAAATGGAGGTGTGCGTGGAGGCGCCCGAAGACGGCACGGTGATCGAACTCTTGGTGAGCGAAGGCAAGGCGGTTTCTCCCGGGCAACACGTCGCTTTCTTGCGACCTGAGGCACCATGAGCACACGCGACCCGCTGCGGCTTGCTCCATTCGAGCTGGTGCGCGACTTCCGCGCGAAGAAGCGCGACCCACGCCAAGTGCTCGAGAGCGTCTATGCGCAAATCGAAAAGCTCGGCGAGCGCCCGATTTGGATCAGTCTGCAACCGTTCGAGCGCGCGATGGAAGCGCTGGCCGCGGCCGAACAGCGCGGCCGCGAGCTGCCCTTGTTCGGCGTGCCTTTCGCAGTGAAAGACAACATCGACGTCGCGGGTCTGCCCACCACGGCGGCGTGTCCGGCTTTCAGCTACGTGCCGGAGGCGAACGCAACTGTCGTCGAACGGCTCGTCGCAGCAGGCGCCATCGTGATTGGCAAAACCAACTTGGACCAGTTCGCGACTGGGCTGGTCGGCACTCGCACGCCGTACGGCGCCTGTTCGTCGGTCTTCGATTCGCGCTACATTTCCGGTGGTTCGAGCTCCGGTTCGGCCGTCGCGCTGGCACGCGGCGACGTGAGTTTTTCGCTCGGCACGGATACGGCCGGCTCCGGGCGAGTGCCCGCTGCTTTTAATGAGCTGGTTGGTGTCAAACCGACGCGCGGTCTGTTGAGCACACGCGGCGTCGTGCCGGCGTGCCGCTCGCTCGACTGCGTCTCCATCTTCGCGCGTGATCTCGACGACGCCGAAGCGCTACTCGAGATCGCTGCGGGCTTCGATCCGTTGGATCCTTTTTCGCGGCAAACGCCACGCGACGGCACACTGCCTGTGTCCACGTTCCGCGTTGGGATCCCCACGCATCCCGAGTTCTTCGGCGACACGGAGAGCGAGCGGCTGTTCAAACAAACCATCGCCGAGCTCGAGGCGCGCGGCACCGAGCTCGTACGCGTCGACATGGCGCCCTTTCACGCAACCGCGGCGTTGCTTTATCACGGTCCTTGGATCGCCGAGCGCTTGGCCGCGGTGGGTCGCTTTTGGGAGCAAAACCCGGACGCAATTCAGCCGATTTTGGCTGGCATTTTGGCCAGCGCCAAGGCTTTTAGCGCCAAAGAAGCCTTCGAAAGCAGTTATCGCTTGGCCGCGCTCCGGCGAGAAGTCGAGCCGCTGTGGGAACACATGGACGCGTTATTGGTCCCCACCACGCCGACACACTACACGCACGAAGAGATCGCCGCATCGCCGCTCGAGCTCAACACGCGCCTCGGCACATACACCAACTTCGTCAATTTGCTCGACCTCTCCGGGCTCGCTGTCCCCGCCGGGCGCCGCGCCAACGGCTTGCCCTTCGGCGTGACGTACCTTGCTCCCGCATTTCGCGAATCGCTTTTGTTCGCCCTGGCTCGCCACGCGCGCGGCTTCGCACCAAAACCGTTGTCGAGTTCGCCCAATGTCGTCGAGCTCGCCGTTGCTGGCGCGCACCTTTCAGGCGAGCCGCTGAACCACGAGCTCACGAGCCGCGGAGCCCGCCTACTACGCACAACAACAACCAGTGCGAGTTACCGCTTGTTTGCGCTGGCAACCACTCCCCCAAAACCAGGGCTGGTCTACGCCGGCGAAGGCAACGGCTCCGCCATCGAAGTCGAGATCTGGCAGCTCGACTCCGCGGCCTTCGGCAGCTTTGTGCGAGAAATTCCGCAGCCAATGGGGATCGGCACCACTGTGCTCGCGGATGGCAGCAAGGTGAAAGGCTTCATCTGCGAGCCTTATGCACTCGAGGGCGCGGCCGACATCAGCAGCTTCGGCGGGTGGCGCGCTTATCGTCGGGCGCGCACCAGCTAACGCGATTGCGATGGCGCTCGTTCTCGGCTTGACCACGGCGTTTGCGTACGGCACCGCGGATCTGTTGGCGCGCTACTCGACGCGCCGCTTGGGTGTCATGCGCGCGTTGGTGGGCACTCTGCTGGCGGGTTCGTTTGCGCTGACGATCTGGCTCTTGATCGCGCGCATCGACGTGCAGCGCCTGCTCGCCGGCTGGCAGTGGTTGGTGCTACCGGGCGTCTTGAATTTCTTTATGCTCGGTTTGCTCTACGCGGCGCTCGAACGCGGGCCAATCAGCGTGGCGTCGCCGGTGGTTGCGATTCATCCCGCGCTCGTCGTGTTGTGCTTGCTCGCTGTCGGCGTGCATCCCACCGCGCAAGAAGTCATCGGTAGCGTGGTGATCCTAGCTGGCGGATTGCTGCTGGCGACCCAAGTAGAGCGCGTTGCCGAGGGACAAAGCTTGCCGGCCGGATACGCCAAAAAGACTGCCATTTTGGCTGCAGCGTGTGCATTCGTATTGGCGCTTCAGATCCTCAGCGTGCAGCAAGCGGCGCGCACGCTGGGCGCACTGCCTGCCGCGTGGGGTTCGCGCGTGTTCGCGTTTGTCTGCGCGCTCGTCGTCCTGTCACTCAGCCGCAGCGCTTCGCGTTGGACACGTGCGGGTTTTGGTCTCACCTGGGTGCAAGGCTTGCTCGACGTCGCGGCGGTGACGGCGCTTGCGTACGGTTCAGGCGACGACAGCGCGCGGACGATTGTTCCGGTGGTGGGCTCGGCCTTCTCTGCGGTCACCGTGTTATTGGCCCGGGTAGTGCTGAAGGAGGCCATGACCATGCTTCAATGGCTTTCCATTGCGGTGCTGCTGTGCGGCATCGTGGTGCTCGGTTGGCCCTGAGCCAGAACCCCTCGGAATTACTCGCGCTGAATCGCGGGCCAGGTGGCCGGGTCGAACGTTCGCTACGTACGCTCACCCGGTCGGTCGTTGTCTGTCCGCAGGGCGGACCTCGCCTCTTGGCGCGTGGGGCCCCCTCGCGTAGTGCTTGTTCATGTACGCCGAGCTCCCGGAGGAAGCGTTGAGTTTGCTGCGCGACGTGCGCTGGCAACTGCTGGAAAGCTTCGCGCTCGCTCGCCAAGAGGGCATGGCCGAACCAGTAGGCTTCGTGCTCGATCCGAGCTTTCCGTATGCGCGCGGCCTGGGCCAGCGCCTGTTGATGCTGAAATCCGCAGGGCCCACGCGACGCACGGTGACCTGCATGGAGCGTTCGCAGTTGAACGCGCTGTTCGTCACGACTGCGCCCGACATCACGGACGCGCTGCGTGAAGTGAGCGATGAACCCGGGCGCTGGGCGGCCGTGATTTTGGCTCAGCGTGGTTGGGTGCTGACCGGCAGCTGGCAAGAGCTATTCACGTTGGAAGCTAAACCCAACGCCGCCAAGAGCCACCGTAATTAGCCGCAATTTCGAAAAACTCATGAAGCGATTGTTCGCGCAGCACCCGCGTGTTGCTCAAAGGTTTGTCCCCTCGTTACTCGTTGCCGCGCTCGCCTTCGCTTGCCGGCCGCCCTACGCAAACAGCGCTGCGCCCAAGGCTGAGCCGGCTCCGGCACAGGCAATTCAACCTGCTGCAACGAGCGAACCCGTGCCGCCCAGCTTGGGTTCTGCGCGGGCGGAGAAACGAACCAGCGACGGCGAGCCCGAAGACCCCACGGTGTGGCAAGTGCTCGTGGCCGCGGACGATCCTGTGCGCGGGCCAGCGCATGCACCGGTCACTATCGTGATGTGGTCGGACTACCAATGCCCCTATTGCAAGCTCGTCGAGAGCACATTGCAGGAAGTTCGCAAAGCTTACGGCGACCAGGTGCGCTTGGTGTGGAAAGACAATCCCCTGCCCTTTCACGAGCGCGCATTGCCCGCGGCGCTGCTCGCTCGCATCGCGTATGCACTGCGCGGCAACGAAACCTTCTGGCAAGTGCACGACGCGCTCTTCGAAGTCCAGCCTGAGCTCGACGACGAAACCCTGCAAAATATCGCGCAGAAGTTCGGCGTTCCACCCGCCGAGCTCGAAAAAGGCAAGCTTCGTCGGCAAGCGCTTGCCAAAATCGATGACAGCGGCGACATGGCTGCATCATTCGAGGCGCGAGGCACGCCGCACTTCTTCATCAACGGAGTGCGCCTCAGCGGCGCTCAGCCATTCGAAGTATTCAAGCAGCGTATCGACGCCGAGCTCGAGAAGGCGCGCGCTCTCAGCGCACGCGGCGTCGACGCAGCGCACACTTACGAAGAGCTCATGAAGACGGCGACTCCGGCTCCGCCGCCGGAAACCAAGCAGGTCCCACCCGCGGACGCTTCGTCGCCGTCACGCGGTAATGCGCGCGCCCGCGTCACCATCCAAACTTTCTCGGATTTTCAGTGCCCCTTCTGCCAGCGCGTGAACCCCACGTTGCAGGCGCTCGAAAAAGAGTTCGGCGCCGAGCTCCGCATCGTATTCCGGCACAGCCCGTTGCCGTTCCATCGCCTCGCGCCTTTGGCTGCCGAAGCCTCCCAAGAAGCCTTCGCGCAAAAGGGCAACGCCGGTTTCTGGGCGTATCACGACAAGCTCTTCGAAGCGCAAGCACAACCGGACGGCCTCGCTCGCGAGAATCTCGAAGCGATCGCACGCAGCGTGGGCCTCGACCTCGCGCGCTTCAAAGCCGCACTCGACTCACACCGACACGCGGCCAAAATCCAAGCCGACCTCGACGTCGCCGCGGCGGCCGGGATCTCCGGCACGCCTGGCTTCGTCATCAATGGATACTTCGTGGGCGGCGCCCAGCCCGTACCGGTGTTTCGGCGTGTGATCCGTCGTGCCCTCGCGGAGGCACGCAATGCGCCCGCAGGGGCGAGCAAGGCGCCTTAGCCTTAGCGCAGCCCGAGCGGTTACACAGGCGCCACGAGGTGCGCTACAGGCAGGGCACGCGCTCCGGCGCGACGACGAGATCGTCGTACCAGGTCTTGCGATCCGTACCGTTCAGTGAGTTGTAACCGAACTTGAAGAACGTGTACGAAAGCGTCATCGCCGGGAAGTTGGTGGCGTTGATGATCTCGGTGCCGTTCACGAAGGCGCGGTGAACCTTGGCCTCGCCGTCGAAATAGAGCTCGACGCAGTGCCACGTATCTTTCGCCAACGTATACGGCTTGGTAGTGCCGTTCGAGAGCCGGCCGTAGTCCATGGGCCAGCGAATGGCGCTGTCGTCGAAGTGCCAGCTGATGCCGACGTCCTCGCCGAACTCCATGTGCGGAGTGTCGTTCGGTGAATCAGTGGCGGCAGCTTGGGCGAGCACGTTGTGCTTGATGTCGCCGAGATCTTTGTCGCTGCGAATGTACATGCGGACCCAGAACTTCGATCCGCCCGAGGGCACCGCCAGCATCTTGTAAGCGCCGCCGGAGCCGCCTTCAGAAGCCGCCTTCACGCGCAGCGACGACTTACCGGAGTTCTTGATGGTGGTGTCCACCTCGAACGAAGCAGTCCACGGCGTCGCAGGATCGCCGTTGAGCTTGAACACCGCGCCAGCGGGCATAGTCGTCTCTTCGAAGCCGGAGCAGAACGACGCCTTCGCCGGACAACCACTGCCCGAGGTTCCACCGGAACCGCCTTGAGGCGCGGAGCCGCCTTGCGAGCTGCCGCCCTGCGCGCTGGAGCCACCTTGTGGTGCAGCACCGCCGCTCGCTGTACTTCCGCCTTGGTTCGTCGCACCGCCGGAGTTGGAGCTGCCACCGGAGCTGTTGCTGCCTCCCTGCGACGAACCGCCGTTGCTCGCGCCGCCACTGTTGCTGCTACCGCCGTTACTGCTGCCGCCGTTGCTCGCGCCGCCACTGTTGCTGCTACCGCCGTTGGCATTGGTCGAGCCGCCGTTGCCAGTCGCTCCGCCGTTCGAAGTACTGCCGCCCTGCGAGGAGCTGCCGCCTGCGGCAGTCTTACCGCCCTGGCCTGCAGGATTGTTCGCATCCGACGAACACGCGAGTGTCGTCAGGAGTGCAGCGGAAATGGCAAGAGCGGAGGAGAGTGTGCTGTAAGCAGGTAGAGCGGATTTCATCGATTCTCGAATGTGCAAAAGGGAGGTGGGCCGAGCGCGATGCTCGTGCTGCGCTCGGACGCGCGAGAATAGCTCGCTCGAGGCGAGCTGGCGAACCTCCAACGCACGCGATTTGCGGGAAATCTTCGGAGAAAGCAGCGAGAACGAAAAAATCTGACCCGATCTTCGCTCAACGGCGTTTCAACGGCGTAAAGAGCGGCGCGGTGACGCTTGACCGCGTGCACTCAACGTGCAACCGGACTCGAAATCGGGTTCAGAAAGTCGAAGTAATCCGATGGTATTGGCGCGCTCAGGCGTTCCACGCGCCGCTTTTCGTACCCGGACCGCGCTTGTGATGCCGCGAATAGCGAGGTATACGCAACACTCGTTGGTAGGAGTGAAACGCGCGGGAGCGAGAGCAATTTCGGGTGCTGAGCCATCGGTCGTTCAGCGGTTGGGTACGCGCGCGAGTGGTGGGTGAAACAGTTCCAGCTTCAGTGCGGAGTGGTGTTGACAGGGTGATCGCGATGCTTCGTTCGCACGTGGCTGGGATGGAGTGAATCAATCATGCGATGGTTCCGAGGTGTATTGGTTTCGTGTGCCGTTGCGGCACTGGGATTGGGTGCTGAGGGTTGCTCCGTCGATAGGGATCCCAGCGGCGGCGCGGCGAAAGGTGGCGCCAGCGCTACGAGCGGCGGCACCGCAGGCAAGGTAGGCAGCGGCGGAACAGCGCCGAAAGGTGGCAACGGGGGCAGCGGTGGTTCGGGTGGATCCGCCGGAAGCGCCGCTGGAGGTGTGGCTGGAAGCAGCGCCGGTTCAAGCGGGCAAACGCAGATGGGCGGCTCAGGTGCCGGCGGGATGACAGTGACGGGCTGCGGCGGCGTCGACTGCGCGAGCGAAGCCAGCTGTGTCGAGTTGCCAACGCCGCATTGCGAGTGTCCAGCGGGCTACACCGATCCGCGTGGTGACGGCAGCCTCTGCGCCGACGTCGATGAGTGCGCCGACGCCAACGGCGGTTGTGATCCGCTCGTTGCATGCACGAATACACCCGGTGGATTCAGTTGTGGTGGCTGCCCGAGTGGGTACACGGCTGACGGCAAAGGCGGCTGCGTCGACATCGACGAGTGCGCGACCAAAAACGGCGACTGCGATCCACTCGTAGCGTGCACCAATACCGCCGGCGGTCACGTCTGCGGCAATTGCCCGCACGGCTACAGCGGCGCAGGCGACACCGGCTGCCGCGACATCAACGAATGCGCAACTAACAACGGTGGTTGTGATGCCGCGGTGGTCTGCACGAACACGCCCGGATCGTACATGTGTGGCAATTGCCCCGCGGGGCACACGGGTGGCGGTTCGTCTGGATGCGTCGACATCGATGAGTGTGCGACCAAAAACGGCGGCTGCGATCCACTTTCGGTGTGCACCAATACGAAAGGCAGCTTCAGCTGTGGCGCCTGCCCGTCGGGGTACAGTGGAACCGGCGCTTCCGGATGCGTGGACGTCGACGAGTGTGCAACGAACAACGGTGGTTGCAGCGCAAACGGGACGTGCACCAACAAGGCCGGTGGCCGCGACTGTGCCTGCAAGAGCGGCTTCAGCGGCAATGGCGTGACCTGCACCGACGTCAACGAGTGCATGACCAACAACGGTGGCTGCAACGCCAACGCGACGTGTACGAACACGACGGGTAGCCGCACCTGTGCCTGCAAGAGCGGCTTCAGCGGCAACGGCGTGACCTGCACCGACGTGGACGAGTGCATGACCAACAACGGTGGCTGCAGCACCAACGCGACGTGCACGAACACGACGGGTAGCCGCACCTGCGCCTGCAAGGCGAACTACACGGGCGATGGCGTGACCTGTGCGTGCGCCACTGCACCAGCCGTGCCCGCGTTGCTCGCGCCGTATCGCGGTGCGTACACTGGCAGCATGCGCGCGCCCGCCGCTCGCATGGCGCGCCGCCCCAAGTTCGTGTTCAAAGCGGTGACGTCGGCGTGCGGAGCCGTCACCTACGAACTCCAAGCAGATAATTCCTGCTCGCCCGGCTCACTCGACACCTGCGCATTCAGCAGCCCCGAGATTTCGGTGACAGGGCTCACGGCCACAACCTACACACCCGCGCAAGACATGCCGGTATCAACCAGTGCACCCGTCGGCGCCTACTATGCCTGGCGCGTGCGTGCGTGTGATGCAACGCAGGTCTGCTCCGCCTGGAGCGCGCCCTCTTACCTTCACGTGGGCCGCGTGCGCGAAGATCTCAACGGCGACGGCTACGGCGACATGATCGTGCTCGACAATACCAGCACGCTCCAGGTCTATCTGGGCGCAGCTGCGCCGGATTTCACGAGGGTGTCGTCGACGCCTGCCGTGCCAACCAGCTCCGATCGCATCGGCGCCTTCATCGGCGACATCGACTCCGATGGCTTCGGCGACGTAGGCCTGATGCAGTACTACACACCCACGAACGGCTACGCTCCGGCAGTGATGTTCGGCGGCACCAATCTCACTGCGCGTGCTCCGCTCGTGTTGATCAAGTCATCCGCGGGCTCCTCGCTCAACCTGAACCTCCACCCCGCAGGAGATTTCAACGGCGATGGCTTTCACGACTTCTTGGTCGACTTCAAGTACTTCGACCCAAAGACCGAGCTGCAGGTCTTTTACGGCGCCGCGCAGCCCGCGAACCAGGCCGCCCTGCACATCCCCTGCAACTTCCTAGGCTACACGCTGACCAGCAACGAGATCGGCGACATCAACCGTGATGGCTTCCCCGACATCGCCATGAATGAAGCAGGCACCGTCGGCTCCGCTTGGGTGGGCCGCGTTGCGATCTTCGCGGGTGCCAAGACCCCAAGCCTCACTCCCGTCGCCGACCTGACGCGCACCAACGGCCCTACCACGTTGCTGTTCCCGGGTAACGACTTGGATGGCGATGGCTTCGGCGACGCCCTAATCGCCGAAAACAGCGTCGGCGTCACATTGTACAAAGGCGCCGCAACCTTCCCACAGGCAACGTGGAAGACGCTCGCCAACGTCGATACCACTGCCGGCCTCGGTGGCTTCGACATCAACGGCGATGGTTACGGCGATGTCTTCCTCAAAGGCACGACCGCCAGCATCTACGTTGGCGGCAGCAGTGGTCCGGCTACAGCCACGCCCTTCCCCACCGCACGCGGCGCGAACGCCTTCAGCGCAGTGGGCCGCTCCGACCACGACGGCGACGGCTTGCCCGATCTCATCGGTTCGACGCCGGATACACCCATGTGGTGCGCAAGCTCTGGCACGGCAACGCCGACCTGCGTCAACGTCACCAAAAACGGAGCGAGCTACACCAGCGGCGCTTACGCTTTCGTGCGGTGAAGCGCGCAGCTCGCTAGCGCTGCAGCGTTACTCCGGTGGCGTTGCAGCGCCTGAGCCGACTACTTCTTGAGCAACTTGAAGGCGTGATTCCAACCACCACCTTGCATGGCGTACAGCACCCACACGAGGCACATCGACTCGAGGTAGTGCGCGCTTTGGATGCCACCCACGTCGGCGACGCCCCAACCGAAGTCGGCGAGCAGCGCGGAAACCTCTTTTTTGGCTTCGGCGTCGTTGCCACAAATGAACATGTCCGGCGGGCCACCAGCGAAATCCGGACGGAACATGTGGGCGTTGCCAACGGTGTTGAAGGCCTTCACGACCTTGGCGTCGGGCAGCAAGCTCTGCACGAGCTCGCCACCGGAATCGCCCAGCCCGCCGGTAATGCGCGGCGGCATGCCCTTCGAGAAGTCGAGCGGATTCGTAGTGTCGATCAGGACCTTGCCGCTGAAGTGATCCAACCCGGCGGCGCGCAACGCTTCTTCGTTGGCGCTGCCCAACGTGGCGAGCACGATCAAGTCGCCGTACGCTGCGGCGTCGGCAAACGTGCCCGAGCTGGCGCGCGCGCCGTGTTCACGCGCAAACGCGAGCGCCTTTTCGTTGCTGGCTTCGCGAGCGCCGAGCTTTACGTTGTGACCCAAGGTAATGAAACCTTTGCCGAGCGCACGACCGACTTCGCCTGTTCCTAGAATTCCGACCTTCATGTGCTCCTCCTCACCTTGCTTCGCGTTTGCAGCACGCAGCGTCTCGGACGCGCGCAGCTAGAACCCCATCCATCCAAGCCGGACCAAGTAGTAGTAAGCGATCAGCCGCGGCACTCGCACCAGCGCAATTACCAAGAATCCGCGCTTCGATACGCGGCCGAGGCCGGCAATGTAGCAGAGCGCCGCGTAGGTGATGGGGAGAAAACCCACCACGACCAGCGCGCCGTAGCCGTAGCGGACCAAAGCACGATCGAGCAGCTGGCAGGGTTCACGCAAGCGTCGTTCAATCGCTGCAATCCGTGCGACCCGCGACGCCAAGAAGTACGCCGACCAGCCGCCGAGCCAAGACCCGACGCAAACCGCCGTGAGCGTGGATGTGGCCGGCACTCCCGAACTGATCCCCATCAGCATATAGAACTGCGGCGGCACCAAGAAATGAAACCCATCGGCTATGTACGAGCCGACCAACATTCCCCACAGCCCGAAATGATCGACGAAGCTCCGCCCGAGCGCCTCGAGCTCGCGTCGAAACAACGAGCTCAACAGCGCGACACCCGCGAGCAGCACAACCAAGCCAAACGCTAGCCGCAGCAGCAAGCTCCAGGTTCCCGAACGTGCATCCAACGCGGGCGCCGCTGGCTCGTTCGAACCCGAGCCCGGCGGAAAATCAGGACCTTGAAGCATGGATGGAAGAGCTTAGGCTGGAAGTAGCACGGCGACGAACCGGCAAGGTTAGACGGATCCATCAGAGAGGCTAGACCGATCCGTCGGAAGCGAGTGCGGCGCGCTTTTGCTCGAGTTCCTCCCAGCGCGCCATCAAGCGTGTTACCTCGCCCTCGGCCGCAGCCAACGAGGCCGTGGCGCGTTGTACGTTCTCGCGCCCTTGCGTGTGGGTAGTTGGATCTGCCAGCTCCGCCTGACATCGCGCCAACGTGGCTTCGGCGACCTCGATTTGGTCGGGCAACGCGGCGAGCTCTTGCTCTTCTGCGCGTGATAGGCGCTTCGGTTTTGCCTGAGGCGCTTTCTTCTTCGGCTCTGCCTCGTCACGAGCCGGCGCTGATGTTTTTTCGGCGTCGCGCGCGGCACGTAGCCGACGGAACGTCTCGTAGTTGCCGGAATACAGCACCACCTTGCCCTCCCCTTCGAAGCACAAGATGCCGCTCGCCACACGATCCAAAAACCAGCGATCGTGTGTGACCACCAGCGCTGTCGCGCCCGACTCGAGCAACAGCGTCTCGAGTGAACCGAGCGTGGCCACATCCAGATCGTTCGTGGGCTCATCGAGCAGCAACAGGTTCATCACCCGGCGCAGCAAGCGCGCCAAAGCGACGCGTGCTCGCTCACCACCCGACAACGAACCCACCGGTTGGCGTTGTTGACCCGAATCGAAACCAAACTGCTCGAGGTACACGCGTGGCTCGACGGCGCGACCACCTTCCAACTTGCCGTCGTCTCCCGCAACGTTCTCGAACACCGACTTCTCTTCGTCGAGCCCGCTGCGTTTCTGATCGAAATACCCAATCTTGGTATTTTGCCCAACGGTCAGGCTTCCACTCTTGACCGGCAACTCACCCACGATGGCGCGCAGCAAGCTGGTTTTCCCAGCACCGTTTCGACCCACGACGCCGATAATTTCACCTTGCGTCAGGAACAGGTCGAGCCCACTGACGAGCTCCCGACCGGCAATCTCGATGCTGACCCCGCGCGCCTCGAGAATGGTCTTCCCCGCACGACTCGTCTCGAGTGAAAACTTGGCGGTGGCTTGCTCACGCGGAGCGACAGTCGCCTTGGCGGCTTCGGCGCGTTCGACCCGCGCCTTCTGCTTGGTGCTGCGCGCCTTCGGTTGACGGCGCAGCCACTCGAGCTCACGTCGCAGGAAGTTCTGACGATTCTGCTCGGTGCGCGCGGCGTGCTCCTCGCGCTCGGCCTTTTGCTCCAAATAAAGTTCGTAACCGCCGGCGTACGAGTACACATTGCCGCCCGCGACTTCGAGCGTGCGCTCCGCGACGCGATCGAGCAGGTAACGATCGTGCGTGATGAGCAGTACGGCACCTTCGTGCTCGTCGATCAGATAGTTTTCCAGCCACTCGACCGTTTCCGCATCGAGGTGATTGGTCGGCTCGTCCAAAATGGCGAGGTCCGGCCGAGCGATCAGCAAGCGTGCCAAAGCCACGCGGCGTTGCTCTCCCCCACTCATACTCAATATCTTGGCGTTGGGCCGAGTCACGCCCAGATGGCCAAGCAGCGCCTCAGCGCGATGCTGTTGCTGCCAGCCGCCCAAGCGCTCCACGCCTTCCGCCGCGCGTTGCTGCTCTTCCAAAAGAAGATTTTGGTTGCCCGCTCCGCTCGCGAGCGCGTGGGTCGCAGCTTCGTAGCGAGCCACTGCAGCCGTCCAATCTCCCAGCGCAGCCAATAGCGCTTCCAACGCCGTTGGGTCACCTTCGAATCTTGGAGTCTGCGACAAGTACTCCACGCTTGCGCCGCGCATACGCGAAACACTGCCGCTGTCCGGCTGCTCCAGACCCGCGATGATGCGCGCCAGCGTGCTCTTTCCCGCTCCGTTCCGGCCAACCACACCAATCCGCTCGTTCTTCTGAATGGCAACGTCCACCGCCGCGAGCACGACGCGAGGGCCGTAGGATTTATGGACCGCTTGGGTCTGAACGATGGTCACGCGCCCCTGTATTAGCCTATTGGACCAACCCGACCAGGCGCGCGCACCAGACCAACGCGATCAGGCCAGCACACTAGACCAACCCGACCAGGCGAGCGCCGAGCTCAGGCGCGATCTGCTCCGATCCCGCCAGCACGTGACCAGCCGCAAGATCAAATGAGCAACCATTTGGTTGCATGACGACTCCTCCCGCCGCGCGCACCAACACCACGCCAGCCGCGATGTCCCAAGGCGCCAAGTGCGACTCGAAAAACGCTTCGAAACGCCCGGCCGCCACGTAAGCCAAATCGAGCGCCGCCGATCCCAATCGTCGAATTCCCGCCACGTCGGCCATCACACGCGGCAACACACGCAAATACTCCGCGTGCGCCGGCCGTCCGCGATGCGGCACACCCGTCCCGATCACCGCGTGATCGAAGCGCGTCTCCGACGACACGCGAACGGCGCGCTCGTTCAGCCACGCACCCACTCCGCGTTCAGCCGCAAACAACTCCTGCTTGATCGGATCGAACACCACTCCCGCTTCCAACTCACCCGCGCGCTGACACGCGATCGAAATCGAGAAGTGCGGAATCGCGTGCAGGAAGTTCGTCGTCCCATCGAGTGGATCCACGAAAAACGAAACCTCGCCCGCCAAACGATGACTCGCGAGATCCTCTTCCAAAACCAGCGCCGCATCAGGAAAAGCCGCGCGCAATTCGGCGGCGATCGTAGCTTGCGATGCCAAATCCGCGTTCGACACGAAATCGCTCGCGCCCTTCTCCCGCACCACAAACTCCCGCGCGCGCTCGAAATCGCGGCGCAAACCATCGCCAGCGAGCCGCGCAGCCCGCACCATGACCTGCAAGAGATCACTCACGGCGCCCTCCATCGTCGGTAGCGCCGACCCAGCGCGTCAGTTCGGAGTTAGGAGAAAAGTTGCACGACATCGGCGCGCACCCTAGCACGCACGGAAAATTCCTGGTTCGTCGTTGCCACGGCCAAAAAAGCGCCTATGCCGAGCAGCCAACCGGAGGCAAAATCACAGAGCGCGCGAACGCGACTCGTCTCGCTCGCCTGCTCGATCCGTCGAGCCGTGACTAAAACCCCGGAGGGAACCATGGCTGCCGCAGTCAATCCCAGAGAGCGCGCCACGAGCGACATCGTCGTGAGCGCACCGCCAGCATTGCCGTCCGACGCGCCGGCGTCCGACGCACTCATTCGCGCAGCCAACGCAGAGCTCACACGCCGCACCGGCACCGGCCTCGACATTGCCGTCTCGGTTCTGCTCGAGCAGCGCAACCAGGCGCTCAGAAACCTGCAAGCCGCGTCAGAACAAGCTCAACGCGAACACGCCCAACACGTCATCGACCAAGATGCATTCATTGCATTCTTGATGGCGGACTACGAAAAACAGCTCCTCGCCGTGCAAGAAGAGCTCGTCTCCGTGCGACAACAACTCGCGCGCGAACGCACGCTGGCGCGCACAACTGGCGACGACGAGATCGTAGATAGCGCCGTCGCCACCCCGCGAAATCACGCCGCCACCGATATCAGCGCGCTCAGCCAACAACTCTTCGCAGTGCAAGAAGCCTTACAAGCCGCCTACGCCGAAGTCGACGAAACGCGCGCCGACGCGGCTCGTTTACAAGACGAACGCGACACCGCCATTCGCGAAACCAACGACCTCAAATTCGACTTCGAACAACGCCTCGAAGCTGCGCGCGACGAAGCCGCGTCCCTCCAATGGCAACTCGACGAAAGCCAGCGCAAAATCGCCGACCTCAGCGACGCCGCTCGCGACGAAGCCTATCGCGCCAGCGAACAACTCGACGAAGCGCGCCGAAAGCTCGACGAACGCAACGAAGAAACGCGCTCCCTGCGCGCACGCCTCGCCCTCCTCGACGAAGAAATGCAAACCCGCCCGCCGCCTGCGGCTGCCATCGAACTCGAAAACGCCCGCAAAGAAGCTCAGCTCTTACGTAAGGCACTTATAGAAGCGAAGCGTGAACTCAGCCGCCTAAAGAACGAAGGCGACGCTGCACGCCTGCGCACACGCCCCATCATTCCCGTCGAGAACCGCCCTGCAACAGCCGAACAGCGCCCTGCGAGTGCAGCGAACAATCCTCCTGCCCGCGCAACCGAGCGTCGACCCGCGGGCGCAGCGGACAACCGCCCTGCCCCACCAGCGACGGAGCAGCGCCCTGCGAGTGCAGCGAACGATCGCCCCGCCGCAACGGACCATCGCCCAATCCCCGCAGCGGAAATTCGCACGATCGGCGCGCCCGTACGGCAGAGATAATTGCGCCGCAAATACGCCTTCGAGCGCAGCCCACGCACAGACACTCACACTCGAGCCAACAGGCAATCGCCCCCACATCAGCGCCCGAGCGTTCTCACGACGACATTCGCGGCGCAGCGCTTTCGACGCACTCGCCGCCCGCGCGGCGCAGCAACCGCGTGTGCTCGACAAACGCCATCGTACCCAACTTCGGTGTAGTGCGCGCGCTCAACATGTGTTTGAAACGCTTTACGACGCGTGCTCTTCTTGCTGCTGCCATCAGCTGCAAGTTTGCTGCCTGCGTTCAATTTTGGAGCTACCTATGAAGATTCGACTTGGGTTCTTGGCTCTCCCGTTGATCGTCACCTTCGCGGGCGCAACCGCCTGGGCGGACGACGACGACGATCGCCCGAAGCGCGAAGATCCCTGGGAGTATGACCAAGAAAAAGCCAAGAAGCGCGAGCGCGAAGAGAACGAGGAAAACAGCGACCGCACCTTCGGCAACGCCGGCGAATTCGCCATCTCCGCCGAACGCCTAGTCGGCGTCAGCCGCACAGCGCGCGAAACCAACATTGGCGGAGTCAAGGACAAAAACAGCGTCAACCGCGCCAACATCCTCCTCAACCAAAACGGCGATCCCTACAACTACTCCCACGCCCGCCTCGGCTTCGACTACTTCGTCATCGACGGCCTCAGCGTCGGCACCGCCATCGGCTTCAGCACCAACTCCGGCGACAACAAGTATCGCGAATTCCTCGTCGCTCCCCGCGTCGGCTACGCCCTCATGTTCAGCGACTCAATCGGCATCTGGCCCCGCCTCGGCCTCACCTACCAAGACCAAAAAACGCCCATCGGCGTCTCCGGAATCCTCGCCGTCACCGTCGAAGCCAACCTAGTCATCGTCCCAGTCGAACACACCGCCCTCACAATCGGCCCCACCCTCGACGCCACCATCGCCGGCAAACTCAACCCGCGGGGCTCCGAATTCGGCAAGAGCGACTACAAGCAAGATGAACTCGGCCTCCAAACCGGCCTAACCATCTTCTTCTAGCCACCACACCGCACGTCCGCCCGCACAACGCAAAAGGCCTGCTCACTAACGCGAGCAGGCCTTTTCGTTTTCGAACAACGCTCTTTGCGCTGCGGCGCGCCGGGACAGCCTCGTAGCCATCCCGGCAAACCCTCAACACATTAGAGAGGCTTGTACTGGCACTGTTCGGTGCACGCGCTGGAACCGTTGTTCCCGCCCGCGTCGCACTCCTCGCCGTTCACCGCGTCGACGATGCCGTCACCGCAGTAATGCGACTTCTTACAACCGAGCGTGCAGCCGTCTTTCACACCGTAGGCGGCGCCGTTGTCTTTGCCCTTGTCGCACTCCTCCATTCCGTTCTGCGTGCCATCGCCGCAGAACGGACCGAACTTGCACTGCTTCGAGCAACCGCCGTACACGTCATCGGCGTTCGCGTCGCCCATATCGCACTCTTCGCCGGCCGTCGCCACGCCATCGCCGCAACGAGCCATGCACTGCGAAGTGCTCGTGCTGTAGCCCGACAACGTGAGCTGGTAATTCGACTCACGCGGATGGCGGTCGGCGTGGAAGATCGCAATCTCGTAGGTCTTGCCTTTTTCGAGGTTCAGGCCGGTGACGGCACCCATGCCGGCGGCGCCGGGGAGCTGCGTATCGGCACCCGTCGTCTGATTCTGAACCGAGATCGTCCAGTTCGCGCCGGTGTCGGTCAGAGTGACTTGGCCCTTCATGCGCTCGTGCGGAGCACCCAAGTCCAACACCAACTTACCGTTGATGAACACCCACACGTCGTCATCGCCGAAGAACCCGAGCGTTTCACCGCCCTGGTATCGGAACAGGTAGCGGGCTTCCGACGTGAAGTAAAAGTTGCGCATCATGCCCGTGACAGGCTTGATGGGCTGACCGAGCGTTTCACCCGCTTGCGGACCGGTGGCTTGCCCGCTCGGCCAAGCGCGCGGATCCCACTGCTGCTTAACGGGGTTCGCGTCGGTCGCGACGCAATTGGTTGCCCCCAGGCCGCTCGCCCAATAGGGCCACAGATTACAAAGCTTTGGACGCGACGAAGCTTCAAGCACGGCGGGGAAGAAGCCGCTCGACAAACTAGTAGCTGTCGGTCCCGGCTCCGTCGCTGGAATCGGGATATTCTTCGACGTCAGCCAGATATCGTGAATATCCTCATACACTGTGCGGCCGTTGCTGCTGCTGTACTGATACTGATTGCTCGCCGCGCCGCCGAACTGCGCCAGCTCGAGCACGTCGGTAAACTTCGTGCTTTTATCGGAATCTGTGTACCACTGCTTGAACGTGTCAGCGCTTTGGATGACTTTCACTGACTGGTTCTGAACATATTGGATGTCACCAGAGCCGCCAGAAACACAGATCTGAACTCCCGTGGCGCCGGCTAGAACTCCCGTCTTGTCCCAATCAGTGAAGGTGCACTTGCAGGACGTGGTACTACCGAGCACTGGCTTACCATCCGAGCCCAGGGTATTGCGGACCAGCCCGGAGCACGGATCCGTTGCGTCGGATTTTGGACAAGAACCGTTCGCTGGCAGGGGCAGCAGGTTCGCGCCACTGGCGTTCGGAACGCAGATCGTTTTGGCCCCGCCGACCGTCGCGCCGTAGAAGAAAAAGTCCTGGTGGCCGCCGCTCGCGTTCGCGCCGTCGAAGTCGCGATAAGTGATCGGCAACTCCAAGCACTGCCCGCTACCGCTCTTGCATGGAGTGGTATCCGGCTTCGTGACGGCCATGCAGGTGAAGCCGCCTTCCTCCTGGCACTTATCGTCGCAACCGTCCCCTTTCACCTGGTTGCCGTCGTCGCACTTCTCGTTCGGATCGATGTTGCCATCGCCGCAACGAGTCGTGCACGCAACCGTGTTGCCCATCGAGTCACGACAGGTCGGCTCCTGCGTACACGTCTTGGAGCAACCGCTGCCATCACCGAAGAAGTGACCGTTGTCCTTGCCCTTGTCGCACGACTCGCCGGCTTCCGTCATGCTATTGCCGCACACCGACTTGGTGCACTTGCCGGTCGACTTGTCGCAAGACCAGCCCGGCTCCACCAAGCACGTGCTCGTGCAGCCATCGCCGTTCATCGTGTTGCTGTCGTCGCAAGCCTCGGTCGCAGTCAGCTTGCCGTCGCCGCATAGTGGAATGCATGCCTTGCCCGGCACACGACACTGCCAACCCGCATCCACGCTCTTGCAGTCACCGCTGCAACCGTCGCCGGAGTTCGTGTTGCCGTCGTCGCAGTTCTCGGAGCTGGTCAGGATGCCGTTGCCACACGCCGCGGTCGACTTGCACGGACCCGGCTTCTCGCAAACGTAGTCCGCCTCTTCCTGGCAGGACTTCGAACAACCGTCGCCACCGTTCTTGTTGCTATCGTCGCAACTCTCGTTCGAATCCAACTTGCCATTGCCGCAATCGTTGGAGTTGCCGATCGGGATGATGACGCCACCCATCCCGTTGCTGTTTCCGTTGTTTCCGCTTCCGGAATTTCCGTTATTCCCGCTTCCGCCTCCCCCACCGGAACCAGAATTGTTCCGGTTGCTGCCGGTGCCGCCGCTGCAAGCAGCTAGACCACACACAGCCAAGACAAGCGGATAAAGAAGATGGACCCCAAGGACCGAACGTTGCGTTCCAATGCGCATGTTGCTCGCGCCAATACTCCGCCCGAAAGAGCGACTTGGCAAGGACGCTTACCCACTTTCTCGTCCTCACCGTTCAGATTTTTTACGCGCCGTTCTGGGAGCGATTCCAGAGTTCACCGCCGAATGATTTGTGCGTCGGAGCTGCACGACGAGCGCGAGCAAACCTTCAATGCCACGTGCAGTTCTCGCCAAGCTTCGTCGCATGATTCGGGGGGCGGAGCGCCCGGCGGGGGCGCATGCAGACGCATGGCTGGGGCACCGTGACATCCCTGTCACGGTCGCGCGCGTGGACGCTAACGCGCAGTGGTCGTGAACGCGGACCAGATGCCGCTGTCAACATCGTTGACACCGATCTGAACGGAGCTCGGGGCAGGCAACGTTGGCTCCGGAAAAGCAGAGCTGGGAAAACTAAAGCTTCCTAGGATTTGAGCGAAGCTAGCAACCCGCGGCGTCGACCCTTCTTCTATAAAGAAGGTGTGCGTCGTCGGAACGCCGACCCCAACGAGGTAATAGCCGCCGACAACGATCGGCGCGGCAAGGCCGGCGCTCTGCAGCATCTCGCGGGAGCTCGATGTGCTGGCTCCGTTGGTGACCCCCTGCCGCACCAGCGCGTAAGGCCCCTCAAGCGCAGTTGCGTAGTAGAGGAGCCACGTTAGATT
>JBMOMJ010000024.1:126723-154230 GCA_049324695.1 Myxococcota bacterium | reverse complement strand
CGGTCCACTCTGCGCGCACTAGTCGAGCGCGCCCGCGTCTCGCGTCGCGCACTGGTCCAGCGCGCGACTGGCGCGGCCCCGGTCCACCCTGCGCGCATTGGTCGGCCCAGCGCGCGCCCCAGTCCGCCGTGCGCGCCCCCGGTCCACTCTGCGCGCATTGGTCGGCCCAGCGCGCGCCCCAGTCCGCCGTGCGCGCCCCGGTCCACCCTGCGCGCATTGGTCGGCCCAGCGCGCGCCCCAGTCCGCCGTGCGCCCCGGTCCACTCTGCGCGCATTGGTCGGCCCAGCGCGCGCCCCGGTCCACCCTGCGCACATTGGTCGGCCCAGCGCGCGCCCCAGTCCGCCGTGCGCGCCCCGGTCCACTCTGCGCACCACCAGTTCGCGGCTCACAGCGTGGTCCCCGATGGTTTTGTCGAAGGCATGTGTCTTGTGGCGCGTGAGGATCGCCGCGTGCGATTCACCGGCTTGGTGCACAAGAGGAGTTGGCGGGCACAGCGGACGATACTCGGGGCCCTCCGACGTAAGGCCCGCCGCAATGTGAGTCGCTTCGCAGCGGGAGTCGCTTCGCAGTGGGCGTCGCTTCGCAGTGGGCGTCGCTTCGTAGCGGGAGTGGCTTCGCAGCGGGCGTCGCTTCGCAGCGGGAGTCGCTTCGCAGTGGGCGTCGCTTCGCAGCGGGAGTCGCTTCGCAGTGGGCGTCGCTTCGCAGCGGGAGTCGCTTCGCAGTGGGAGTCGCTTCGTAGCGGGAGTGGCTTCGCAGCGGGCTTCCGGAGTTTGTTGTCGATGAGGTGGGGATGAATTGCGGGCCGCCGGCGGAGCGTTGAGTTGGAACCAATATGAGAGTGGGTCTTTGGGGGCGAAGGGGTGTTCGACGTAGGTTTCAGTTGGTGCAAGACTAGTGAGCGGGACCGTAGCCACCGCCGGACGGCGTCGAGATGACGATCGCGTCACCAGCGCGGACCTGCACTACCTCAGCGGAGGCAAGCGATTGCCGGCGGCCATCGGCGCGCTCTACCCAAGTTGCGCCGAGGTCACCGGGGCCACCACCGGCCAGGCCGTAGGGTGGCACCACGCGGCGATTGGCCAAAATCGCTGCGGTCATGTCTTCTCGAAAGCGAATGCGTCTGAGGGCGCCGTCGCCACCACGAAATTGCCCGGCGCCGCCCGAACCATGGCGAATCGAGTGCTCCTCGATCAACACCGGAAAACGCAATTCGATGACTTCTGGATCTGTCATGCGTGAGTTGGTCATGTGGGTTTGTACTGCCGCGCAGCCGTGGAAGCCGTCGCCAGCGCCGGACCCGCCTGCAACGGTCTCGTAGTATTGGTAGCGCTGGTTTCCGAACGTGAAGTTGTTCATGGTACCCTGCGAGGCAGCCATCACGCCGAGTGCGCCGTAGAGGGCGTCGGTAACACATTGCGAGGTCTCCACGTTGCCTGCCACGGTCGCGGCGGGCGGGCGCGGTGACAGCATCGAAGCTTTGGGGATTACGATGTGGATTGGGCGGAGGCAGCCGGCGTTCATCGGAATGTCGGCGTCGACCAAAGTGCGGAACACGTACAACACGGCCGCTTGCACGACGGCGTGCGGTGCATTGAAGTTGCTGTCGAGTTCGGCGCTGCTGCCGGAGAAGTCCACGCACGCCGAGCGCTCGGCGGGATTCACCGAGACTTTGACGTGCACGACGGCCCCATTGTCCATGACGCAGCTGAATTCTCCGTCGCGCAGCGACGAGATGACCTGGCGCACGCTGGCCTCGGCGCTGTCTTGCACGTGCTGCATGTACGCGCGCACCGTTGCGAGCCCGAAGCGATCGGCCAAGGCATACAGCTCGCGTCGACCGGTCTCACACGCTGCGATCTGCGCGCGCAGATCAGCCAAATTCTTTCTCGGATCGCGCGCCGGAAAAGGCCCGCTTCCGAGCAGTGCCAGAAGCTCCGCTTCACGCAGGTGGCCTTCGCTCACCAGCGTGAAGTTGTCGATGAGAACGCCCTCTTCCTCGACGGTGCGCGAGTCGGGCGGCATCGAGCCGGGCGTGATGCCACCGATGTCAGCGTGGTGTCCGCGAGCTGCCACGAAAAACGCGAGCTCGTTGGTGTGCGACTCGAAGACGGGCATCACCACGGTGACATCGGGCAGATGCGTGCCGCCATTGAACGGATCGTTCAGAGCGTAGACATCGCCAGGGTGCATGCTGCCGGCGCGCCTCTGGATCAACGAGCGCACCGATTCCCCCATGCTGCCGAGGTGCACCGGCATGTGCGGCGCGTTGGCCACGAGATTTGCGTCAGCGTCGAACAGCGCGCACGAGAAGTCGAGGCGTTCCTTGATGTTCACGGAGTGAGCCGTGTTGGCCAGCACGACTCCCATGCGCTCAGCGATGCTCATGAACGCGCCGTTGAAGACCTCGAGCAGGGTCGGGTCGCAGTGCGCGGCTGCTATCGGCCGCTGGGCCTTCGGTAGATAGCGGTCTAAGACGAGCTCGCCACGTTTGGTGCCGTGCGCCTGCCAACCGGGCTCGATGACAATCGTCGTTTGCGCTTCGGCGATCAACGCTGGGCCCGGCACGACTTGGTCTGGGCTCAGAGCGCTGCAGAAAACTGGCACTTCGCGCCACTCGTCCTCCACGTAGAGGGGCACCTTCGCGCTGGCTTCCTCGGGGCGCGAGGGAGCGGGGTTCGTCGGCGCCTCGGCCGCGCTAGCTCCGCGTGCTTCGAGCGATATCGCTTCGATGGTTAGGGCGCGCTCGGGCATGGCGAAGCCGAAGCGTGCGCGATGACTCGCTTCGAAGCTGCGACGCAGCTCCACTTCATCGCCGAACGGAACCAGCAGCGCGCTATCTGTGCCGTCGTAGCGTAGGTGGACGCGGGCGTTGAAGTGCAACTCGCTGTAGGCAATCCCCTGCGCCGCGAGCTCCTCAGTGACGAGCTGCTGCAGGCGCTGGTGTTCCTGCTGCAGGACCGTCACCGCTGCTGGGGAGAGTGGGAGCTCCAGCGCTTGTTCACGCATGGCGCTGAGCTCCGCGAGGCCCATACCTAGAGCCGACAACACCGAAGCTTGCGGATGAATGAACACGCGTTTCATCTCGAGCTCGTCTGCGACACGACAAGCGTGCTGCCCCGCAGCCCCTCCAAAGCACACCAGCGTGTAGTCGCTCACATCGTAGCCGCGTGCAACCGAGATGAACTTGATGGCATTGGCCATACTGGCGACGGCAACTTCGAGAAAGCCCTGAGCCACGCTCTCACGTGAGCGCACTTGCGGATTACTCGCGGCGACGCGCCGAAACAGCTCGTCGAATGCCAGCCCGACGGCATTCGCATCGAGATCCTCGCGAGCATCTGCGCCGAATACATGTGGAAAGAAGCGCGGCTGAATGCGCCCCAGGAGCACGTTGCAATCGGTGAGGGTCAGCGGCCCTCCGCGCCGATAACACGCTGGTCCCGGGTTTGCTCCAGCGGAGTCGGGCCCTACGCGGTAACTCTGCCCGTCGAAGTGAACAATGGAGCCGCCGCCCGCCGCGATGGTGTGAATCGCGAGCATCGGTACGCGCATACGGACGCCCGCGACTTGCGTGTCGAACACACGCTCGCAGTCGCTTGGGTCCTTGCCAGCAAAATGCGAGACATCGGTCGACGTACCACCCATGTCGAAGCCGATCAGCTTGTCGAAGCCGGCGGCGAGCGCGGTGCGCACCATACCGACGATGCCGCCAGCTGGTCCCGACAAGATGGCGTCCTTACCTTGGAAGGCGGCTGCCTCGCTGAGCCCTCCGTTGGACTTCATGAAGTAGAGCGGAACACCCTCGAGCGACGCCGCCATTTGATCGACGTAGCGGCGCAGCACGGGCGACAGGTAGGCATCCACGACGGTGGTGTCGCCACGCGAGACCAGCTTCATCAGCGGGCTCACGAGGTGCGACGCCGAGACTTGTTTGAACCCGACTGAGCGCGCCAATTTCATCGCGCGCGCTTCGTGTATCGGGAAGCGGTAGGCGTGCATGAAGACGATCGCACACGACTCGAAGCCGGCTGCGCGCGCTTGCTTCAGGTCCGCTTCCAAGCGGGTCACGTCGAGCGGTTGCAGGACGTTCCCGCTCGCGTCGAGGCGCTCTTCGGCTTCGACCACGCTCTCGTACAGCAGGCTGGGCAACTCGATGCGACGAGCGAAGAGCTTGGGCCGGTTCTGGTAGCCGATGCGCAGCTGATCGCGAAACCCGCGCGTGATCACCAGCAGGGTTCGCTCGCCACGGCGCTCCAGTAGGGCATTGGTCGCTACCGTGGTCCCCATCTTTACGGATCCCACGCGCTCCCGCGGGATGCCGGCCGTCTCTGGTAGACCGAGCAACTGGCGAATTCCTGCGAGCGCGGCATCCCGATATTGCCCGGGGTTCTCCGAGAGCAGCTTGTTGGTTCGATATGAGCCGTCTGGGCAGCGCGCCACGATGTCAGTGAAGGTGCCGCCTCGATCGATCCAAAAGTCAAACCGCTCGCTGTTAGAGGAAGTCATGAGCGCCCATGAAGACGAAGTCTCTGATCGTTACTGTCACAAATTTGGCGGTGACTATAACCGATCAGCGAAATTGCGTCGTGGACGCTGCTCCCACGTCCTGTCTTCTCTCCGCAGCGGCCTCGAGAGATTTAACGCGAAACGTATCGGTTTGCCGGGAGCTCTGGACGGGGAGCGCGACCTGTCCAGCGCACGCCGCGCAAACGTGCAGCCTGCAAACGCCAACCTTCGCTCCCGAGCTTTCGGCGAATACGCAGCACGTGCGCTCGCAGCAGCGACGAATCGTAGTCGAGGCGTGCACCGAGCACTTCTTGCGCCGCGATGGCGGAAGGCACCCAAGTTTCGTTCCGGTCAATCAGATACTTGATGAAGCGAAACTCGGTCGGCGTGAGCACGAAGCTCTGCTGATGGATGCGCAAGGTGCGGCCCTTCTCGTCGAGCTGCACTTCGCTGCTGCCATCGCTAGCGCGACCTGCATCCGCGAGCTCACTGACTCGCCCGAGCACTGCGGCGAAAGAAGCGTCGCGAATGCACTCGCTCGCGGCCAGCGCCGCCGCATGTTCGGCCTCGTTGAGCCAAACCAAGAAGGGGAGCGGCTGATTGCGCAGTTTGTCGATCATTGAATGATCCGGCTGCGCTCGCGGCACGTACAAGATGCAGTCCCATTCCGCGCTCGCGCGTGCGTCGATCTCTTCTTCTAGAAGGAGCAGCACTCGACTCATCGCACCCTCCGCGTGAATGTAACCTCGCGCCACGCAAACATTGCCACCTCGAGCAAACGCTAAGCGCAAGTGTTGTTCGCGTCAAGACCGCGTCGCACAACTCATGATACTGAAGTGCGTAAACGCACGAGCAAACGAATCTAGTTTCAATCGTCGATCAAGAAGGTGCGCACTGGGCATCAGCGCGTGCAGCACCAAAGCATCGTACTGTTCGGCGTAGCCGTGACTCCGCAGCCGCCAAACTTCAGGGAGGGAATGGGCGGAGGCTCGCCTTCCGGGCATAGCCATCCCACCGGAAGATCAGCGGGACACGCTACGTTCGACTGCGTGAGCAGCTGGCATTGCGAATGTTTCAAGCCACAGCGCTCGCTGCACGTCTTGCATTCCATCGTGCAGCCAGGCTGCCCCCAGCGTAAACATTCCGCGAGACCTAGAAATAAATCCTGGGTCTTTTGATTCGTGGGTGCTCCGCAAAGACTGGATTTGAAGCACTCCTCACCAAGACAGTCTTGGCGATTAGCGCACTCGTACAACTTCCTGCATTCCGGGTCACTCATGCATGCGAGTGTGTCGGCCTTACACAGCTCGCAACCGCAGGAAAAACACGAATATTCCGTGGGCGCAGCACTGCAAACGTCGGTTTTCGCCGGGCGACAGTCTTCGATACAGCCGTCGCTCAACATGCACTCTTCGAGCTCGCGTGCGCGCCTGGCGGATATCGATTGTGGAGCTCCCGCGCCCAACTTCACTTTGCCGCAGGTCTCGTCCAAATCGCAGTCCGATCCCAAGCAGCCAGTGCGCTCGGCGCACTCGCGAATCGCAGCGCAGCGTGGATCGTTGAAACAATCCGCGGCAGCTTGCGGGCACTGCTTGCAGCTGCACGCTCGACAAGCGTTCGAACCGGCGAGCTCACCGCAGCTGGGCCCGGTGCCACCACTGCTTCCACCGGCAGGTGTTCCAGCAAATCCTCCAGCTGCTTTGCCTCCGGCGCCACCATTGGGTGCGCCGCCGCCACCCGAGTTGCTGCCGCCGTTGCCGGTGCAACCTGAGTCGTCGCAAGCGATGCCCATCACGGAGCAAATGCAGGAGCGGCATGACGACGTGGGCACCTGCTGCCCGAGCGCGTAGGTGATGCCGTCGTAAACACAGACGCGCCCTGGATCGTTGGGGATGCCACCGGCGTGCGCACCACCCTTCGACAACGAGCCTCCGCGCCCAGCGGACACTCCGCCAGTTCCGGCAATGCCACCTGAGGAGACGCCGCCGCTCGCGTCGTCAACCAGCAAATCAGACGGATATGTGCGGCCGCAGCCCCACGCCAACCCAACCCCGATGATTGCCCACCACTTTTTCATCGCTAAGGCCGTACCTCCACGCAATTGAGCATCCAATCGCATGCGAAGGTTTTACCGGTGGGTGCGCTGCAGTTTGCTGAACCGCTGCAGGGATCGCAGTCAGTAGCGCACGCTTTGCCATCGCAGCTCGGGTGCGGAGTTGGAAGAAACGGCACGCCACTGCTCGGCCGATCGCAGAGCTTGGCCGCTGGCACCGCGGGCGCCCCACCAGCCCCACCTGTCGTGTGTGGATCCGTACTGCTGGCTGCGCCTCCAGCGTTGGCGTCGGCTCCCCCCGCGCCTCCGACTCCGCCTGCGGGCACGTTGCTGCGATGAGTTTCACCGCCGCAAGCTGCGCAGAGCGCGAGCAGAGCACACGCCACCGACAACCGCCAACTCCGAACGCACATCGAGCCTCCTCGAACGCTGTGTTCGTACCGCAGTTGTGTTAGTTCGTCAACGCGCAGTCCGCGATCAGATAACCATCTGGAGTGGTTGCGCGTGAACACGTACGCGTCATCGATTCGATCCAATCGATGTTCGCACCAACGCGAGTCCATCGTTGAATTCCATCGCGTGGAGTGCATTCAGAGTTCGGCGCTGCGGCGGATTCCGACAGCAAGCCAACGACCAGCGTTGATTCTTCGCGCATCAACAATGCTGGTCCGCCCGAATCACCACTGCATACGGCGGGGCCGCTTTGGGCTGCGAACGCGGCAAAGCGAACATCGTCCTGCCAGTCGACGCGAAACTCGGCATGCGTGAGGTGCTCACCATAGGTGGTCGCACAAACGTACTCATCTGCGTAATAATCGCCGTTGCCGAAGGCCGCGAATTGGAAACTGGCAAAATGACCATTGACGAGGATTTGGGGGAATCCGGCGCTCGGCGCGGCGATCTTTGCGTCGACCTCGAGCACGGCCAAGTCGGCCTCTTGGTTTACGAAAGCACGCGCAGGTTTCGGTGTGCAGTCGGAACCAACGAACGCGCATTCGTCGCCGAAGGTGCCCCGGCGCAAGCTGACGCTGACTTTGGTCAGATCGACGTCAGCCAAACAATGCGCCGCTAACAAAATCATGTCGTCGGCAACCACAACGCCCGTGCAGGCGACGGGCCCAGACACGTCGACCTTCAGCACGAACTCGTACTCATTTGGGCCGGCCAGTGCGCCCCCGGACAAGCTTTGACGCGAACACGCGCTCGATCCGCCGGGTGAGTGGTCGGACGAGCACGCTGCCAACGGGAGCGCACAAGCCAGTGCAATGGCGGCGGAGACCCGTCGCGCGATCGGCGAGGCGACGAGTCTCCGCTTGAGCCCTTGGTTCACGGATAGGTGTTGCGCAATTGGTTCTGGAAGTCGAACAACCACTGGTCGTGACCGAGATAGCGGTTCGGGTAGTTGTTACCCGCGGTGCAGGTACCGCAGTCTTGCCACTGGGCGTGACCAATCACGTAACCGCTGCCGCGCTGGATGACGGGGCCGCCGGAGTTGCCAGGGCTCACGTCGCAGCCCACGCGCCAACGCGCCGTGCCGCTGAGCCAAGCGCCGACCTCGCAGCGAGTCGATTGATCGCGGTAGAATGCGTTCGAGTGACCGAAGCAACCCGCCGGATCCTCCGCGATGCTGTTTTCGCTGGTGGAGCTGTCGTCGCAGCCCGGGTAGCCGTAGCTGGTCAGATCCAAGCCGAGGTCAGCGGTGCCCAACATGCGGTAGCCCCACCAAGAGATGCCGGCGCCGCCTTCGGAGTACCAGTTGTCGGTGAGGATGACGAGCGACCAGTCAGCCCACAAGCAAGCGTCGAGGTTGTTGCTGTAACCAGCCCAGGCGTTGCTGCCGATCTGAGTGGCGCAGCCCGTCGGGATGTAGTTACCACCGTAGAAGAAGGCGGAGGTCGTGTCGCTCGCATAGAAGGCGCCTTCGTCGCGGCGTGTCCAGTACGAAACGCTGCCCACCGGCGTACCACCGCTGGTGTTGTTCGAGATCACGCAGTGAGCCGCGGTGCGCATGATGCGACGGCCGATCAAGGCGCCGCTGCAGCCACCGGAACCGGAGACCTTGCCCTGCTGAATCGGAATGTTGGCTGCGCCGGTGATGCGTGCGCGGTTGTCCACCGCGTTGCTCCAGCCGCGCGGGTCGGTGCTACCGGCTTCGGCCTTGCCGCCCAAGTGACGGAACTTTTCCACTAGCGCGAGCGAGTCGACCT
Source organism: Myxococcota bacterium (assembly GCA_049324695.1). GTDB lineage: Bacteria > Myxococcota_A > Polyangia > Polyangiales > Polyangiaceae > PMG-095. The sequence continues at coordinate 145,464 of JBMOMJ010000024.1, read as the reverse complement.
CGAGCATGTAGTGGCCCTTGCCAGTCACCAAGCCCACGAACTTGGCTGCATCCTCAGTGCTGGAGTTGGCAATGCGATCCGTCAGCTCCTTGGGGTAGCCGCTCTCCGGAATGACGGTGAAGCGCTTCGCGCCCGTCATGGACATTGCGATCTTGAGTTGCTCGTCGGTGCTCCCATCTTCGTTGGGGTCGATTACGAGCTTCGGCGGGTTTGCAACGGGCTGGAAAGGCATGCTGCCCTCAGCCGGCTGATTGACCGATGAGGTATCGCCTTCCTTCGACGAGCTCTCGGCGGAGCCGCAAGCGAGCGGCAATGAAGAAACGAGTAGGGCTAGAACCGGAGACAAACGAGTCCAACGCATGACAACACTCCCTGTTCGGGGTTTCGCTTTGCCCCAGCGACTCCGAGGCAGCAAAGTCCCACCTGCGAGCGATGGAACTACCATCAGTGAACGCGACTGCAGCGTTACTTCATCGTTCCCGCGTGAGACGTGTAATTAATTACTACTGTCGGCGTGCCGACGCGTCGTCACGTTGCGAGTTCGTTCGTTACTTCGTCGTTGGCAGCTGCGACGTCGCGCGTTCGTCATCGCATTGCGATGATCAGCGAGAGCAACGACAACATCGATTGCGACACTCGACGCGAACAAGCGTGTTCGCATACGAGCGCTGCGAACTAGAACGCGAGCAAACGCGCGTTCGCAGCGATGCAACTCACAGCGAGTACAGCGATGGCAACAAGCCGCGCTTCACCAGTGCTTGCACGATGGCGTGCGCCGCCTCTTCAGCGTCGCCCCGATCGAGCGAAACCGTGAGATCGGGAGATAGCGGCGGCTCGTCGCTCGGCTGCGTGTGGCCTGGGCCGTAGTCACCGCGGCGCGAACGCTGCTTGCGCACGGCGAGCGACGTATCTACGTGCACCTCGACGAAGCGCTCGCTGCCAACTGCATCGCGAATGGCTTCGCGATCGGCGCGCAGCGGTGAGGCATACGCAAACACGCAGATGAGGCCAGCATCGGTGGCGCGGCGGGCTAGTTCGGGTGTTTGCCAGGGGCTGGAGCCATCCGGCTGCACACCAGTGGAGAGACCGTCGTCCGGATCCACCACCATGGCGAGACGCTTGATGTCGAACAAACGCCGCTCGAGCGCAAACGCGATCTCACTCTTGCCTGAAGCTGGCAAACCAGTGAGCCATACGGTGCAACCCTTTTGACCGAGACGCTCTGCACGCTCGTCGTGGCTCACCTGCGAGTGCGGCGTGCCGAGTGCGCCCGGGCGCTGCGACGCGCGAGCTTCGGGCGCGGCGTCGCCCTCCAGGATCATGCCGGCTGCCACCGTGTTGTTGGTGAGCGAATCAATCAGAATGAAAGCGCCGGTGCTGCGGTTCTCGCGATACGGATCGAAAAACAACGGGCGATGACAGGCGATCGTCACGCGACCGATGTCGTTCAGCTCGAGGCGAGCCGCGGGCTCTTCCTTGAGCGTCTCCAGATCCATGGTGAAGGCGACTTGCTCCACCTCGGCGCGCACGCGCTGCGTGGTGTGCTTCAGCAGGTAGCTCTTCTGGCGGTCCAGCGGGCGCTCGCTCATCCACACCAACATGGCGTCGAAGCGTTGCCCGGCGGTCGGAACGTTTTCCGGATGGACCAGCATGTCGCCGCGGCTGATGTCGATTTCTTCCGCCAGACGCAACGTCACGGCCATGGGAGCGTGAGCCTGATCGAGTGAGCCCTTGTCGGTGTCGATCGCGATGATGCGCGTGGTCTTGCCGGAGGGCAGCACCTGCACGCGATCGCCTTGCTTGACGACGCCGGAAGCGATCGTGCCGGAGAAGCCGCGATAATCCAGATCCGGCCGCATTACCCACTGCACCGGAAAGCGGAAGTCGCGCAAATTCACGTCTTCAGCGACGGGCACCTGCTCCAGGTGTTCGAGCAGTGTGGGTCCGGTGTACCAAGGCATGCTGCTGCTGCGATGCACCACGTTGTCGCCCGCCAGCGCGCTCACCGGAATGAAGGTGACCGCCTTGAAGCCGAGCTGCGCGCAGAAGTCCGCAAACGTCTGTCGAATCTTGTGGAAGATGCTCTCGGAGTAGCCCTCGAGATCCATCTTGTTGATGCACACCGTGAGGTGCGGAATGCCGAGCAGCGATGCGATGTAGGCATGGCGCCGCGACTGCTGCAGCACGCCGAGGCGCGCATCGATCAAGATGATGGCGACGTTCGCGGTGGACGCGCCCGTGGCCATGTTGCGCGTGTATTGAACGTGGCCGGGCGTATCCGCGATGATGAACTTGCGCTTGGCCGTGGAGAAGTAGCGGTAAGCGACGTCGATGGTGATGCCCTGCTCGCGCTCGGCCTTGAGACCATCAGTGAACAGCGAGAAGTCGATTTCGAGGCCTGCGCGAGTAGACGCGCGCTTGACCGCCTTCAGCTGATCTTCGTAGACCCCGTGCGTATCGTGCAGCAAGCGGCCAATCAAAGTGGATTTGCCGTCGTCGACCGATCCTACGGTGACGAAGCGCAGCAGCTCCTTTTGCTGATGCTGCTCGAGGTAGGCGAGGATGTCCTGACGGATGAGCTCGGTTTCCTGCATGGTCGTATGGGTGAGCCGACTCGGGCTCAGAAGTAGCCTTCGCGTTTCTTCGTCTCCATCGACGCCTCTTCATCGTGGTCGATCAAGCGACCTTGGCGTTCGGAGTACTTGGTCAGCAACATCTCGCGGATGATTTCGGGAAGCGTGGTGGCGTTCGAGCGAATCGCGCCAGTCAGCGGGTAGCAACCGAGCGTGCGGAAGCGCACCAGTTCGTCGCGGGGTTTCTCGCCGGCCTCGAGGCGCATGCGATTGTCGTCGACCATCACCAGTGTGCCGTCACGCTCGACCACGGGTCGCTTGGCAGCGAAGTAGAGCGGCACGATCGGAATGTTCTCGAGGTAGATGTACAGCCAGATATCGAGCTCGGTCCAATTCGAGAGCGGGAAGGCGCGAATGCTCTCGCCCTTGTTGATCTTGGCGTTGTAGAGGTTCCACAGCTCCGGGCGCTGGTTCTTGGGATCCCACTGCCCGTAGCGATCGCGGAACGAATAGATGCGCTCTTTGGCGCGTGAACGCTCTTCGTCGCGGCGCGCGCCGCCGAAGGCCGCGTCGTAACCACCGTCGTGAAGCGCCTGCAAGAGAGCGTGCGTCTTCATGATAGTCGTGTATTTGGAGGCGCCGTGATCGAAGGGGTTGATGCCCTCCTCCACACCTTGCTTGTTGGTGTGGACGCGCAGGTCGAAGCCGTTCTCGCGACAGAAGTTGTCGCGAAACTCGATCATCGCCTTGAATTTCCAGGTGGTGTCGATGTGCAGCAGCGGGAACGGCAGCTTGCCCCGATGAAAGGCTTTCTTCGCCAGGTGCACCATCACCGACGAATCCTTGCCGATCGAATAGAGCATCACGGGCCGCTCGAACTCGGCCACGACCTCTCGCAAGATGTGAATACTCTCGGACTCCAGCTGTCGCAGGTGGGTCAGGCGCAGGTTGACGGCCTTATCGGCATCCGCAGGGGCCAACATCGGCGGGCATATAACACCAAATGCATCGGAATTAGGGGAATGAATCTAAGTGGTTGAATTTGCTGAAAAATAATCTTCGGCGAGAGTCTAGAAAACTCCCAAACCCTCCCGACGCCGCGGCAATGCCCCTCAAAGCTCGGTGGTTGGAGTCAGCTTGCCCAGATCCACCCGCGCCGAAATCGCCACCCTCAGGCGTGCCAGGTACTCGCGGCGCGAGACCTCGTAGGCTCCGAGCGACGAAAGATGGGGTGTCGTGAACTGCACGTCGAACAGGCGAATGCCTGCCGCGAACAAGCTGCGCACGCTGGCTATCAGCGCGAGCTTGGAGGCGTTCGTCACACGGTGAAACATGCTTTCCGCCGCGAACAGCGCCCCGCGCTGAACTCCGTAGAGCCCGCCCACCAACTCGGAGCCTTGCCAAACCTCGACGCTGTGCGCGTAACCGAGCGCATGCAGGCGCGTGTAGGCCTCGATCATTTCTGGCAGGATCCAGGTGCCACCTTCACGCTCGCGTGCTGCTGCCTGCATCACTTCCACGAAGGCGTGATTGAAGGTGAGAGTGAGCGACGTGTGGCGGATGAAGCGCCGCATGCTGCGTGACACATGCAGCGCTTCAGGATCGAGCAGCGTGCGTGGATCAGGACTCCACCACAATATCGGCAGGCCGTCGTCGTACCAGGGAAAGATGCCGCGTTCGTAGGCGGTGATCAGCCACTCGGGCGATAGCTCACCGCCCGCCGCCACGAGACCTCTCGCGTCGCTTCCGCTCGGGTCTGGAAACACCGGCGCCATGCCGGGCAGCAGAATTCGTGGAGGGCGTGAATGCGCCACGAATCCAACATACCGGAAGGTGCGCGTGCGGCGGAGGCTTTCGTACCGAATTGCGTCTCACGCGTCGATTTTCGAGACGGCGCGCGCAACTTCGCGCGCTTGCGACCGAAAAACAATGCAGCCACAACCATGCGCCGTAAGTTCAAGCCAGCCAAACCGAGCCAAGCAGAGGACGTGCTGCTGCGGCGCGCTCAACGCTTGTCGCGTCAAGGCGACGATCGCAAAGCGATGCTGGCGGCGCGCGAGGCGTGTTTTGCGTCGCCGCAAGATGCGCGTTTGTGGGCGCTGTACGGCGCGCTGTGTTTTCGCGCGCGTCGGCGTGAGGAAGCGCTGCACGCGTTCGGACAAAGCTTGTGGATTCGTCAGCGTGCGAAGGACGAGCGGCGCGTGAAGGTCGTTCGCAAACTCATCGAGCAGGTCGAGCTCGGCGCGGACGAGCTGCGCGCGGCGTGACGGGCGTCAGCGTGGCCGCTCCCAAGCTGGAGCCGGTGCGCTGCGGAATGGAAACGTTGGCCCGTAGCTCGGCGGCCTAGCCCAATCTTGGCCGAGCGCTGGTACGCCGCCGCTCGAACGCGGTGTCGCTAGCGGCGCGCTGCCGCGATAGGTAAGCGGGTAGCCGTAGCCCGCGTACGGCGCAGCTTGGTAGTTGACGATGTTGACTACCACTGGTGGTTGCGTAGCGGTCGTAACGGGCGCGGGGCGGACGAAGGCGGTATCGCTTTGGCCGAGCGAGATGGTGCGCGAGAGACGCGGCCGCGGCGCGTCAAGGCTCTGGTTGGAGTCCTGAACCGGCGGAAGCGACACGGGCTCTGGCATTGGCTCGAGCTCGCGGACGGCTGCGACGTCGGCATCAGAGTTCGGGTTTTCCGGCTCGTGCACCCAGGCGCGGCCGGTGGTGGCGGAGCAAGCGCTGACCGTCATGAGCAAGCCGGCCAAAGCGAGGAACGTCCGCATTCGGCTAAGAGCTTGGCGCAGCAGTTCTGGGCGCGCCAGCCAAGCGAGGCTGGAACCGTTACCACAACGAAATCCGGGGCGTAGCCGGGCGCGCTGCGAAGCTTTCGCGTGAGGCGGCTTCTTTTCAGCCGCGCTGCCGACCCCGGCGCGCCCGTTCAGCCAACCCATTGTCCAAATGTGGAACCGATTCCAGAAATCGAATGCTGCGCGCCACTCTCATGCACGACTCGGCTCGACGAGCTTGCAATGCGGAGCTAGTCTCATGCGCCATGCAGAGTGCAGCGAAGCGACCGCTGTTCGAACTGGTGCGTCACGACCATGACCTCGGCATCGTGTTCCGCGATGTCACTGGTCGCGCCCTCGAGTATCCGTGGCACTTCCACCCGGAGCTCGAGCTCACGCACGTAGTGAAAGGCAGCGGCGTGCGTTACGTGGGCGACAGTATCGAGCAGTTCGAAGACGACGACCTATGTCTGATCGGTGCCAGCACACCGCACTGTTGGTTGACCGAGGTTGGCCGCGCCGATCCCGTGCATGCACGCGTGATTCAATTTTTGCCCGAGTCGATCGCAGCGTCGTTGACGGACTCGCTCACCTATCGTCCGTTGGCGAGCTTGTTCGCGCGGGCACGTCGCGGGCTAGTGATTCGCGGCAACACGCGACAACGCACGCTGGAGCGAATGCGCGATGCCTTCGTCGGATCGCAGCGTCCGCTCGATCGCTTCGTGAGCTTGCTCAGTATTCTGGCCGACCTCTCCGAGAGCGACGAGCTCGGCGATTTGGCGTTGGGCGACGGCGCGCTGCCGGACGACAAGGGTTCCGCCGAAGTCGCCAGTCGCCTGCTCGGATACATTCACGAGCACGCTGCCAATCCGAATCTATCGTTTTCGATCGTGGCGCGCGCCTGCGGCATGTCGCGCGCCACTTTGGGTCGAGCCTTCCCGCGTTTGTTCGGCAAGACCTTCGTGAAGTACTTGTCGGAGGTGCGTGTCACGCAGGCATGTGCGTTGTTGACCGAGACCGGGCGCAGCGTCAGCGAGATCGCGCTGGCCACAGGCTTCGGCAGCTTGTCCAACTTCAACCGCCAGTTTCGCGCGTTGAAGCAGACCACCCCGCTGCGCTACCGCCGCTCGACGGCAGTGCGCGACGTCCGCCGCTGCTAGCCCGAGCCGCAGCCAGTCCGAGCCCGAGCCGCTGCTAGCCCGAGCCCGAGCCGCTGCTAGCCCGAGCCCGAGCCGCCGCTAGCCCGAGCTCACTCGCGCATCGCGTCGCGCACGAAAGGCGCGTGGCCGTGCAGGTACTCAGTGGTCCAGCCACCGGTGAGCGGAGCGCCGCTCGCAACGAGGCACGTGGAGTCCGGCGTGCAATTGTCCAGCTTCCAGGCAGCCCAGCCGACTTTGGCGGCCTTCAGCAAATCCATCCACTGCGCTGCCTCGGTCAAGCAAACCTTACCGTCGCGGCCGCCGTCGGCGTGGGTCGCGCCCCACTCGGTAACGAACATCGGCAAGCCTTTCGAGCGTGCAGCCTGCAATTTGGACATCAGGTAGCCGCCGTGCGTGCACGAGTAGAAGTGCAGCGTGTACATCAGGTTGTTGCCCTCGAGCGGCGAGGCAGCGGCGATGTCCACGTCTTGCGAATAGTTGGGCGTGCCGAGAATGATGACGCTGTTGGGTTCCACCGCGCGAATCGCAGCGACCACTGTCTCGTGGTACGGCTTGATCTCGCCCGGCCAAGTTAGATTCACCGGCTCGTTGAACGTCTCGTAGATCACGTTCGGCACGCCTGCGTACGCCTGCGCCATTTCCGTGAAGAAGGCGACGGCGTCGTTTACGTGTGCGGGCGCGTTGTGGTCGTGCCAATCGATGATCACGTAGACGCCGGCCGCGATGGCGTTGTCCACGATGGTGCGCACCTGACGCTTGGCCTTCGCTGGATCAGCGAGGTACGCGCCGGCTGGGTCGATGCCCATGGCCGCGCGGATCACGCTGAGACCCCAGTGGTCGCGCATCCACACCAGAGCCTGTGGGTTCTCGGCGTAGCCGTCGTTTTCCCAGTTGAGCCACATGCTGCTCACGCCTTTGAGCTGCACGGGGTCGCCGTTCTTGTTTACCAGGTCCGGTCCCATCACCGAGAGCTGTCCGTGTGCTTCGACGGGAGTCGGCCCCGCGGGGCGCACCCAATTGTCGTCGGTCGCCTCGACGCCGGGCTTTTCGTTGGTGGTTGTGGCGGCGACGTCACAAGCAGGGAGGCCGAAGGAGAGACCGAGCAGAGCGAGGGCGAAAGCGCGATTCATCGGGGCCTTTTCTTGAGCGAGGCGAGCGCTGCTAGCAAGCCAGGTGAGCTCAGGATTTTTCCGATTTTGCTCACGCTTTCCGACAATGTGGGCGGCATGCCCTGGCCAGCTCCGAACTCGGACCTAAACTTTCCTCCGTGTCAGAGCTGATTCTCGATTCGCGACCGCTCGGGTTTCCATGGAGCACGGTGGACCCGTTCCTGTTTTGCGTGCATCACAACGACGCGTATCCGGAGGGCAACGAGCGGCTTGGGCCAAAGGCATCGTTAGTTGGCAGGAACTTGGGCCAAGACTTCGATCCGAACCTGAGCTTTCGCATGTACCACGGCGACGTCGTGCCCGGCTTTCCGCAGCATCCGCACCGTGGTTTCGAGACCGTAACCATCGTGCGGCGCGGGTACGTGGACCATTCAGACTCGCTCGGCGCGACCGCCCGCTTCGGTTCCGGGGACGTACAGTGGCTTACGGCTGGCGGCGGCATCGTTCACTGCGAGATGTTTCCGCTGCTCGAGCCCGATAAGCCGAATCCGCTCGAGCTATTTCAGATTTGGTTGAACCTGCCGGCTTCGAACAAGCTGGTCCCGCCTCATTTCGCGATGCTCTGGAAGCAGGACATTCCGGAGCGTCGCTATCGTGACGCCGAGGGCAAGTCGACGAGCGTGACCGTCGTGGCGGGCACGCTCGATGGCGCCAAACCGCCTTCGCCGCCGCCGCATTCGTGGGCCTCGCGCGAAGACAGCGAAGTTGCCATCTGGTGCATTCGTATGGAAGCGGGTGCGCGTTGGACGCTGCCCAAGACATTGCGCTCGGGGATTTTGCGCACGTTGTACTTCTTCGACGGGGCGTCGCTGGAAGTTGGCGGTGAGCGAATCAAAACTCATTCCGGCTTGGTGGTTGCGAGTGATCGCGCCGTGGAGTTGGCAGCGGGCGACAGCGTGACGCAGATTTTGCTCTTGCAGGGCCGACCCATCGAAGAGCCGGTGGTACAGCACGGCCCGTTCGTCATGAATTCGCGGGAAGAGATTCAACGCGCCGTGATGGATTATCAACGCACGCGCTTCGGCGGCTGGCCGTGGCCCAGCGACGATCCAGTGCACCCGCGCGAAGCGGGGCGTTTTGCAAAGCACGCTGACGGCCGCGTCGAAAACTTCGCGCGCTGAGTGCTAAACGGCGCTGCGCCGGCGTCGTAGGCCGACGAACGCCAATGCCACGAACCATGTCCAGCTCGTTGCGTTGGATCGCGCTCGGCGGCTGATGCCACAGCCGTACAGGCTCCTGGCATCACTCGCGGCTCCGAGTGGTGCTCCAGAGGTTCCACCGAAAGCCGCTGCGATTCCGCCTGTTGCGCTCCCTCCAGCGCCGGCGCCAGCTTGGGCGAAGGAGCCAGCGTCGCCCATCGCCGAGCCTCCGTTTGCGGCGCCGCCTTTTGCAGGAGCACCTCCAGTTGTTGCGCCTCCGCTCGAGCTGGCGACACCGCCGCTGCCGCTGCTCGCAACGCCGCCGCTGCCTGTGTTCGCGGCGCCGCCACTGCTCGCCACATCGTCGACGCAAACGGAGTCATCACAACGCAGGCTGTGGCATTCGTCGTCAGAGGAACAACTGTTGCCGATGAGCGAGAATTCCCATGCGTCCACTTGGCGGTTTGCGTAGCGTCCCCCGAACACGACCCCGCGGCGCCGGGTGGTGTCCCAGACCATGGCTGCTTCACGTCGCGCTGCTGCCGGAGTTGTCAGCGCGAGCGGGTGCCAATCGACGCCGTCCCACGCCCACAAATCGTTGAGCGGATCGCCAGCCGTTGCGCCCCCGAAAACGTACACGCGGCGTGTGAGCGGATCGTATGCAGCTGCTGCCGAGGCGCGCGCAGCAGGCGAGTGGGAAGGCTGCAGCTGCTTCCAGCTGGTTCCGTTCCAAGTCCAGGTGTCACCGTACATGCGATTGTCGCCGTAGCCGCCGAACATCAGAGTTACGGCGCGCGCCTCGTCGTACACGAAAACTGGCCCGGCACGGCGTGCGGGGTGCACCGCGTTGGCGCACACGCTGTCGGTGCATTTGGGTGCCCAGCTGCCGTTGGACCATTCCCAAATATCGTTGCTCCAGGTCACGTTGTAGCCGCCGAACAGCACGCTCACACCGCGTTGCGAGTCGTAGCTGATGCCGTAACTACTGCGCGCACTGGGCCCGGTTGCGTTGCTCGCTGTCCAGGTACCGCTGCCGAAGCTCCAAGTATCGTCGTAATAGCCACTGAGGTCAAAGCCTCCGTAGGTCAGCACGGCTTGGCGACTGCTATCGAACACTCCGCTGATGAAGCCGCGGCGTGGAAAGCCTTGAGAGCCTGGCAACCACGCACTGCCGTCCCACAGCCACGTATCGCTCAAGCTTGCGCCCGAGTCCGAAACTGGCCGCCCTCCGGCGACGACAGTCGCCCTGCGCAGCGAGTCATACACCATGACGTGGCCCATACGCGCTGGAGGCGACGTGGGCGTGTCGAGTCGTTGCCAGCGTACGCTTTCGAGCGGCTGGGAAACGCTGCGCACACTGCTTTCCGGGCTTTCGCAAGCCAACGCCGTTAGCGAGACAGCCAGGCTCAATCGATGCGCGCGGTTCATAGACGCACCTCGGCGCCGAGCGAGGGCACGAACAGCGTGCTCGTGTAGCCTTGCGGCGCGGCGGGAAAGTGCACCAGCGCGGCGCGAGCGAATACGACGAAGTGCGTGTGCAGGCTCTGGCGCAAGCCGAGCTCGGCGGAGATCCCAGGGCGTAACCCATCGACGAAGAACATCGGCAGCGAAACGCCGAACGTTGGCCGCAACGTTCCACCGAATGGCGATGCTTCGACGCCCGCGTAGACGCCCGAATGAGCACCCAATAGCCCACCCGCGTTGACTCGCAGCACAGCGCTCGCAGCGTAGCCGACGCCAACTGCAGCCAACGCCCCGCGCGCTTTGCCGTCCATATCGACTCGTGCGCTGAGGAGCAGACCTTCGCCCGTATCCGTCACACCGGCTCGTGGGTTTCGCTGCGGCTGATCGTGCACTGGCGCTGGCGCAGTAGGCGGCGTGGGAGAGGGGGGCGCAAACATCAGGCTCAGCGTGCGCCGCTCTCCCGCGACGACGTCGAAGTCGAGCGCTTGTGGCGGGACACCATCGCTCTCGGCGAGCAACGTATGATGGCCCGCGTCCACGCTGAACTCATCATTGGCGCTCGCTTGCAGTCGGCGTCCATCCAGCGACAGCCGCCGCACCGCGCGTTCTGAGCGAACTCGGATGCGAGCCACGCGCGTCTGAAGCTCGCTGCAGATGCGCTCGACTTCGGTTCGTTTCTCGGCGCTGGGTTCGGCTGCGTTCAGGTACTGCTGGTAAGCCTCCAACGACTCGGCGTAGCGCCCCAGTTCGCGTAGCGTCGTAGCCAAGTTGAGCTTGATTTTGGGGTTTTGCCAAGCGGCGTAAGCGGCCTCGAACTTCTCGAGCGCGTCGGCATAACGAGCTTGTTCCACGAGCGCATTGCCCTGCTGAAATAGCGAACGAGCGCGCTCTTCGTCTGCTTCGCTTTGCGCCAAGCAAACCTGCGACGTCGAGAGAAGCGCCAGCGCTATTATTAGAGAGCGCGCGGTTGCGCGCAGCGGCGGTCTCACAAATCCTTCTCCAGCGGACCAATACGTTGTTTGCTGCGCTTTTCGGAGGGCTGCGGGCGCGTCTTGCTGCGCGTTACGGAGGGTTTGTTGCTCGCCGAGGGCACCAGCGCGGGTTCGGCGACAGGCTCAGCTGGTGTCATGCTCGCCGCTTGCGGCGCCGGAACAGTGACCATGGGTAAAGTGGCTGCAAGCATTGGCTCGACAGCAGCTTCGCTGGTCGTTTCCTGATTCGTTGCTGTGCGCAGACGCGTGCTGGCGAGCGCCGTGATCACGACGGCCGCTGCGATCGCTGCGAAACTCAAGGCACGTGGTGTACTGCGCTCGCGCTGCATCGTGAGCGTGACTCCATCCGAGGTGGTGGAAGTCACGCGCGGCGTGAGCGAATCAGTCGCGCGCGAGCGGCTTGCGCGCAGTGCCTCGCTGATGCGTGCGTTGCGTTGTGCGATACTCGCTCCAGCGCGAGCTTCGAGAACGTTTGCAATGTCGCGGTCGGTGACGAGCGGACCGCTCCGCGCGAGCCACTCCTCGAGCGCCAAATGTAGGTCGGCCGCGCTCGCGTAGCGCTGTGTGGGATCCGGACTCAGCGCGCGCAGCACAACCGCCTCGAGCCCGAGCGGATAGGCAGCCGTCGCCAAGGAGGGCGGCATCACGTGTCCGGTGAAGAGCCGCGCGAGTTGCTGCTCGGGTGAATCACTCAGTTCGCGAAACGGATGCCTACCCAGCGTGGCGAGGTAGAGCACCACACCCAGCGAAAAGATGTCGCTGCGTCGATCGAGGGCGCGACCACGCGCTTGCTCGGGCGACATGTAGCTCAGCTTGCCTTTCACACGGCCGACGGCGGTTGCTTCGCGCGTACTGCCGAGCGCCTTGGCGATGCCGAAGTCCGCGACTTTGATCTGCCCGTCGCGCGACAGCAGGATATTTTGCGGTGAAACGTCGCGATGCACGACGTTCATGAATTGGCCGTGCTCGTCCTTGAGTTCGTGCGCTGCGTGCAGGCCTCGCGCGGCCTCGGCCACGATGCGAGCCGCAATGCGCGGCGGCAAGGGTCCGTGCTCGTCGCTGGCTGCGAGTAGCCGGGCCAGCGTGTCGCCGTCCAACCACTCCATCGAAAGCGCCAACACGCCGCGTTGCTCGATTAGCTCGAAGATTTCACAAACGTTCGGGTGCCGAATGCGAGCCGCGAGGCGCGCCTCTTCCAGGAACATCGCCTCGAACTCGGGCAGCGTGAGCTCCGGCAAAATGGCTTTGACCGCGACGAGTTTGCTGAAACCGCGAGGCCCGTGCTGACGCGCCGCCCACACGCTTGCCATCCCGCCACGAGCGACGCACATCAAGATCTCGTACGGGCCCAAGAACATGCCCGGCTCGATACGCCCGTAAGGGCTCGGCGGCGCGAAGCCGAGAGTCGTGCTCGTCACGATCCCCTAGCGTAGCATTCGCGATCCAGCGTTCTACTTCGACGCCGCCTACGTCGGCGCGTCGACATTGCCTTACATGTGAGCGTGCACAGTGTGTGCGTTCACTCCGGGGAGTGGGCGGGGACGGCGGTCTCGCGGCCGCGACGTCCCCGCGTGGGACTGACGTTTACTGTGGCGGGAGCGTGGCTAGGCGCGCCCAGGTGAAGTCCAAGCCGGTCTTGCAACGCGGTTTGGTCGGGTCGAGCGGCGGTTGCGTCGCGCCGCTCACGTCGTACGCACGGTAGCCCACGCGCAGTGAATGATCGGCGGCGATGGTGAGCGAAGGGCTATCCAAGAACCAGGCGCCAGCGGAGCAACCCGGAAACAAGAAGATGTCGTCGGCCGGCAAGTTGCGGGCGAACTCGACTTCCGTGAGCTGCCAGTCCGAATCGGTGCAGTTGGCGTCGCACTGGTAAATGCCGATGTTGTAGTCGAGCGTGAAGGCGACGCGCGGTTTCCCGCCGTCTAGCGCGAGGCTCACGCCGCTGCGAATCGCCCGATTTTGACTGATGAGCACGGCGCGCCAGTCCTCGAGCTCACAATCACCGTCGCACTCCGCGTAGGCTAAGTAGCGCCCATCGGGAGTGCTCGCGTCGTTGTCCTCGATCACGAGCGCGACGCGCGCTCCGCCAGCAGGTGTCAAGCTCAACGAGAGCGATGGCTTGACCACCGTGTCTTCGAAGAGAATGGCGAGCGGCACACTCTGCCAAGCGCTCGCTGCGCTGCAATTGGCGTCGCACAAGAAGTGCGTGGCGAGCTTGTCGGTGGGGACGTTGTCTTGAAATACCACCTGCGCCGCGGCGACATGCGTACGCCCCTGAGCGTCGACGCGCATATCGGGGTACTGCCAAATGTCTTGCGACACGACGTCGAAGCGCCAATTCTCGCTCGTGTTGCAGTTGGCGTCGCAACTCGCGAGCATCGTCTTCGGTTCCTTCTGGCCGATCCCCAATAGAGCGACGTAGGTGTGCATCAGGAAGCGCGGGCGACCGCTGGAGTCCAAGGCGAGCGCTTGGCCCGTCACCTCCATTGAATTGTCGTGGTCGAATACGGGAGTCACGCTCCAAGCGCCGCGAGTGCCGCACTGCGCGTCGCAAGTCGCATAGTAAACTTTGTCGAACTCGGAGAGCACGAGACGCGGCTTGCCCTCGCTGGTGAGCGCCAACGCCACGTTTGCGATACTGTCCCCAACGTCCAGCTCGACCACTTGGAACGAAGCCGGGCGCGCGCAATCACTACGGCAGTAGGCGTAGAAGGCGCGCCCGCCCGCATAGGCGGGATAAGCGGCGTGTACGCTACCATTCTTATCCACGAGCACCCTGGGCGCGACGGTGTTGGTCGAGTTCGGCGTGGGCAGGAAGAAGCGTTGTGCACTAGTGGGTGGCTCGGCGCTGCCGCCCATACCGCCTTCGCTGGGCACTTGAACTTCGCCACCCATACCGCCGGCAACAGGATCTTCGCTCGAGCCACCAACACCGCCTGCTCCAGCCTGGGCTTCGCCCGGATTCGGAACGCCCGCTGCTCCCGCGCTGGAAGATTTTCCGCCTTGAGATCCCGCACTGCGGCCGCCGCTCGTACTAGCTCCACCACTCGCTGCTCCCGCTCGGCCGCCGCCTCCTGATTGTCCCGAACTGGAACCGCCGCTGCCTTCAGACTCGTTTGGAGCGGTAGTGATCGTGCAGGCGGCGACGATGAGAGGGAAAGAGATGGTGCATGACAGAAGCGTTCTCGAAAGTATCGCGTTCATGAATTCATGCATGCGTCATTCGCGCGCTGGCCGTTGCTAAGAGGTCCTTTGGCGCCTGCTAATGGAATGCTAAAAAGACGCTAACGCGGCTCTCGCGAAGCGAGTTACATTGCGGCGCGATGCATTCCGGTCCCGAGAAGCCGCTGTCCGAAGAGCTGGTCGAGCACATGGCGGCCGGAGTGGAGGTATACGTCGGCACGCGAGACGCAAACCTGGCGCCCGAATCCATGTTGGCGATGGGCATCAAAGCCCATGGCGATCGGCGCACCGTGACGGTCTTTCTTCCCAAGGCTTTGGCTTCCGCCACCTTGAAAAACCTTGCCGACAATGGTCAGGCCGCGCTCACCGTGATTCGCGCGAGCACTCTGAAGGGTGTGCAACTGAAGGGCCGCTGCGTGGGAGTTCGTGAGAGCACGCAAGCCGACCATGAGCTGCAAGCCGTACAACGTGCAGCGATGGTGGAGGAGTTTGCGGCTGTCGGTGTGCCGCGTTCTGCGACGCGGCGGCTGCATTGGTGGCCCAGCGTCGCAGTGGACGTCGCGATCGAGGCTGCCTTCGTGCAAACACCGGGCCCCAAAGCCGGCGAGCCTCTCGGGAAGCTCTGATAATGTCTCAAGCTACGCTCGGGTCGCTCTGGCGCTGTCTGGACGGTATTGCCCCTGCCATGCTCGCGACGTGTTCGCGGGCAGGCATACCGAACGTCAGCATGATCAGCCACGTGAAATACGTCGACGCGAGGCACGTAGCTTTGTCGCGACAATTCTTCAACAAAACCACGCAGAACCTGGATGAAAATCCACAGGCGCTGGTGGTGTTGTGGGATCCGATCAGCTTCGACAATCACCGGCTGCGGCTGCGCTTTCTGCGTTCGGAGCGCGAGGGCGCGTTGTTCGATTCGATGTCCGCGCGCATTCAGGCAATTGCCTCGCACACCGGCATGAGCGGCATCTTCCAGCTGCTCTCCGCAGATGTATTCGAGGTGCTGTCGATTGAAACCGACGTTGGCGTCATCGCGCCGGTGGAGGAAGCGCCGAGCGACGTAGCCTCGGCAGCCACTGAAGTTCCCGACTTGGAGCCGCCTTCTCTCGACGTTCCTCCCGAATCGCGCAGCGAGCTCTGGGTGCTGCACCGCTTGGCAGCGCGCATTCGTTGCGCGCGGGACTTGGACGAGTTGCTGCTTTCGCTGCTGGCGGCACTGGCAGAGGATCTCGGTTTTTCGCACAGTATGGTGCTGCTCCCGGACGAGCGCGGCGAGCGGTTGTTCACTGTCGCGAGTCACGGCTATGGTGAAAACGGCGTCGGGGCTGAAATCGCTCTTGGTCAAGGGCTCATCGGCATCGTCGCCGAGCGACGGCAGCCGCAGCGTTTGGGTCCTTTGGACAGCGCGCTCCGCTATGGGCGAGCCGTGCGCGAGAGTGTGCAGGCGGCGGGCGGCGCGTCGTTAGCTCCCGAAATTCCATTGCCAGGCCTATCCAACGCGCAGAGTCAGCTTGCGTTGCCGCTCCTGGTTCGGGATCGGCTGGTCGGAGTGTTGGCGCTGGAGAGCTTGAAGCCGCACGCGTTCGAGGCGTGGCACGAGGCGTTTCTGGGCGTGCTGTCGGATCAGTTGGCGCACGCGCTGGCCCTGGCGCTCGAGCGCGACGATCCTGACGAGGGCGTTCGGCCAGCCGTGCAGCCGCTCGCGACGACATTGCCTTCGGAGCGAGCCGCCACGCGTTCATTCTGTATGTACCGAAACGACGACTGTGTGTTCGTCGATGGCGAGTACCTGATCCGGAACGTTGCGGCGCGCATATTGTGGCGTGTGCTCACGCTGCACGAGCGCGAAGGGCGCACCGAGTTTACGAATCGCGAGCTACGCTTGGATCCGAAGCTCGGGCTGCCCAGTGTTCGCGACAATCTCGAGAGCCGCCTGATCTTGCTGCGTCGTCGGTTGGAGCTGAAGTGCCCAGACGTGCGGCTGGTTTCGCGCGGTCGCGGGCGCTTTGCTCTGGAAACCAGCGCACGCCTGAAGATCGAAGAGCGAGACAGCGCCTGAAGCCGCTTCATTGATTCGATTTCCGGCCCAAACGTGACCGGCCTCGCGTGCGACCACGTAACTGAGTTGCGCGCTCACTGAACCGTCAAGGCCGGCGCACGCGAAACCATGCGAAATCTGCGCTGGATTCGCGAGTTGCACGCGTTGGGCGTGTGCAAAAAATGCCGATGCGCGCGCCGACCCAGCGCCCGAGCGGTCGCGCTGCAAACGCGTCTCCGATTCGAGTCTGTCGCTTGCCGGCTGCGCCATACGCGAAACGCACTAGGCCGTTCGGATCGACTTCAGCAGCCAGATCCAGCTCGGGATCCTCGATGCGCCGCCGCTCTAGCCAGCGTTCGCGAGCATTGAGGTTGGCTCGTTGGTATTCGACCAAGCCGAGTGCGAAGCCCTGCGCGTCGCGCTCGATTCCGATCCATCGGTAGTTATCGCCGAGCACGACCAAACCTGCACGTGTCCCGACGTCGAGCGTTCGAGCGTCGAGCCGTGTCCGAAATTCAGCGCGTGGCCCTTGCAGGCGCTGGCTCAATACTGCCGCCGAGGACCACAGCGTCCCATCGCTTGGTAGTCGCTGGGCGTAGAGACGCAAGAAGCCGGGGCGCGCTCGCAACGAATACCAGCTGCTCGAGAAGTTCGATGACCATTGCCAGCTTTCCGCCAGGCGGGCGCCGTCGAATTCGTCGCTCGGCGCGAGGCCGCTGTTCGAGGGCGGCAGTGTCCCGCTTGGCTTCGCGTGGCGCGCAACGGGTTCACCGACGCCATCGCCCTCACGATCGTTGCCGATCACTGGGAAACCATTTTCGAAGCGCATCGGTTGGAGGTGCACGACGCGACCGAAGGCGCTCAGCTCTTGAAAATGAAGAAACCAGGATTGTCCGCTGCGTGTCTCCACCCAGGCACCTTGATGTGGCCCATTCACGCGGGTTTTTCCCTGCGCCAATACGATGCGCGGCTCATAGGGCCCACGCACGTGGCGCGCGCGGAATACGGCCTGGAACCCATCGCGAACGCCGCCGGCTGGTGCAAACACGTAGTACCAACCATCGCGCTTGTAGAACTTTGGCCCTTCCAAGGTGCGATAGCCGCTGAGGGTATCGCCATCGATCAACGTGGCTCCTTCATCGAGCAGACGCGACGTGTCACTCGCCATTTCATGCAGCGTGAGGCGGTTGTTGAATCCGGCGCGGCTCTTGGCCCATGCATGAATCAGATAGGCTCGACCGTCGTCGTCCCAAAACGGACACGGATCGATCAGGCCTCTACCGGCAAGTAGCAGACGCGGTGCCGACCACGGACCCTCCGGATCACGCGCGCTGATGACGTAGATGCCCGTATCGGGATCTGGATAGAAGATGAACAGCTCGCCCGCGTGCTCACGGATGCTGGGCGCCCATACTCCATCGGCATGCCTCGGGCTTCGGAAGCGTTCTTCGGGGACGAGCTTTTGCAGCGGCTGTGGCAAGAACTCCCAGTTGACGAGGTCGGTCGAACGCAACAGCGTGAGCCCTGGCGCGCGTCCGAAAGTGGAGGCAACCAACAAGTAGTGCCCGGCAAAGTAAATTGCGTCGGGATCCGAAAAGTCCCCGAACAAGACCGGGTTGCGATACGTGCCGTCGCCGAGATCAGCGCTGAACTGCGCTCTTCGCTCGAAGGCTCGGTTCATCGAAGCAGCGGCGTAGGCCGCACAGGCTGCGCTCAGAACGAAAACGATGCGCGACGGCTTCAGCCACATAGGCTCGCGCATGAAAGCATGAACATTCACTGTCCGAGTTGTGCATTCGCGACGGTTCGTAGCTGAGTTCGATTAGGCAACTGCCTTTCTTGTTGTGCACGCGAACTGGCACCACGCGAACTGGCACGTAGCGATGACGTGCTAGCCTGCAGTCGCTCTCGACGCGCGCTGCCGTGCGAGTCGCTGAAGCACCGATCTCCCTTTGCGAGAGGACATCATGCCGTTTCGCCGTTCGTTGTCAGGATCCGTGATCGTCGTTGCCGTTGGGATCACCGCGCTTGCGTGTAGCAGTCCATCGGATGGGAAGGCTTCCGCGAACGGGGGGCAAGCTGCCGTTCAGGGCGGCAGAACCAGCGCGGGCGGAGCTTCGGCGCACGGTGGAACAGCGCAGGGTGGCGCGTCTCGAGCAGGCGCTTCGCAAGGCGGGACTGCGCAAGGCGGGACTGCGCAAGGCGGCACTTCGCAGGGCGGCGCAGCTCAAGGTGGCACGCCGCAAGGTGGC
>JBMOMJ010000024.1:4352-126623 GCA_049324695.1 Myxococcota bacterium | reverse complement strand
CGCAAGGCGGGACTGCGCAAGGCGGCACTTCGCAGGGCGGCGCAGCTCAAGGTGGCACGCCGCAAGGTGGCACGCCGCAAGGCGGGACTGCGCAGGGCGGCGCTTCGCAAGGTGGGACTGCGCAGGGCGGCGCTTCGCAAGGTGGAGCGGCTCAAGGTGGCAAGGCGGCTAGCGGCGGCATGAACGCTGCGGGTGGCTCGAGCAGCACCGGTAACGTCTACTACGTCGCACCCAACGGGCGCTCCGATAACGATGGGTCGAGCTTCGCGCGAGCGCTCGACTTCGCTACCGCGCGCGGGCGCGTCGTTGCTGGCGACACGATTCTCCTGCAAGCGGGCACCTACACGATTCCGTACGTCGCGAGCACGAAGAATACGATTACGCTCTCCCAAGTCGCGGATGCGGCGAAGCCAATTCGCGTGTGGGCCGATGGCGGGCGCGCCGTGTTCGATTTCTCGTTCCCCGAGCAAGCTTGGGTGCAGGACTCGTATGGCTTCTACGTTACCGGTAGCTACTGGCACTTCAAAGGCATCGATGTGATCCACGCCGGGTACCAGGGCACTTACGTAACGGGTCAACACAATACTTTCGAGAACTGCAGTTTTCACGACAACCGCAACACAGGGCTCGAGATCAACAAAGGCGGCGCATACACGACCGTCATCAATTGTGACGCGTATCGCAACTACGACCCCAAGAAGCTCGGCAGCATGGCAGATGGCTTTGGTCCCAAAGAGACGCAAGGTCCCGGCAACAAGTTCATCGGTTGCCGTGCGTGGGAAAATTCAGATGATGGCTTCGATGCGTTCGAAAGCCCAGAGACCGTGATTTTCGAGAACTGCAGCGCCTTCCGCAACGGCGTCGACGTCTGGAACTACGGCAATTTCGCCGGCAACGGCAACGGCTTCAAAGTTGGCGGCAATTCGATTCAAGCCAATCATCAGCTCAAAAACTGTATCGCCTTCGAGAACCCAGTGAAGGGCTTCGACCAGAACAACAATACCGGTGGGCTCACGCTGTACAACTGCACGTCATACAAAAACGGCACCAACTACGGCTTAGGCGGCACGCTCAACAGCGGTCAGCAGCATGTGCTGAAAAACAATATTTCACTCGGCGCCGCCGTGAACATCGGGACTGCCACTCAGAGCAACAACTCCTGGAGCAGCGGCTTTTCAGTGACTGACGCAGATTTCATGAGCCTCGATACGACGTTGGGAAAAGCCGCACGCAACGCCGATGGCAGCTTGCCCAGCAACGGATTTCTGCGACTGAAGAGCGACAGCAAGCTCATCGATGCTGGAGTTGACGTGGGTCTACCCTTCTTGGGTAAGGCACCGGACCTAGGCGCTTTCGAAGCGAAATAATTGACCCGAAGTTGCACGTTACCGGCGGCGCCAAGCGGCTTGCGAATCTGTTCGCGCGCGCCACGCCGTGGCGTCATGGCACTGCTTGGTGGTTCTCACCGCAGCGCTGAGAGCTTCGGCGATAGCTGAAATCATGCAGGGCTAGCAATTTTTTGCAGCACTGCTTTGCAGCTGACCCGGTACACGCCGACCGAGTTGGTTCTCCGAATCGCTCGTCGTGACGCTCGGGCCGCAATCTTGCCGTTTGTGTGCGACTTCGCGGGGGAATTTAGAAAAAAAACCGAGTTTCGAAATATGGGCTCGATGCAGCTGGCATTTGCCTAATCGAAGCCACTCGCCTCTCGAAACCTCTGCAGGAATGTCAGTGGGTCGGCGCGAAGGTGCGCCCCATCTGAATTCCGCAGAAAGACGAACGAGAAGAAATTCTCTCTCGCTCGTCTTGCGGGCCAGGAGGGGAGCAGGCGGGGCCGCGTTTATCGAGAGGTCATTGTGATGATTAGAAAGCAGTTGTTGGTCGCTCTGGGAGCACTCTCCACAGCGCTTGCCGCGTGCTCCGCGGAAATCACTCAAGATGGAACCTCTTCCGATAAGGGGGGTTCAGGAAACGGCGTCAGCGGCGCCACGAACAACGCCGGCAACAGCAATAACAACAACGGGGCGGGTGGCAGCGGTCAGAACAGCAGCTCGGGCGGCAACACATCCTCCTCATCTGGCGGAAGCTCGTCTTCCTCGGGTGGCTCGATCAACGGCAGCGGTGGCATGCAGACCGATCCCAGCACCTGCATCCCCGGCATTCCAGCCACGACCCAGATCCCGCGCATGCAAAACCGCATGTACGACAACGCCGTGCGCGATCTGCTGGGCGTCACGGGGGTGGCCGCCGAACAGAACAAGAAGCCTTCGGAGTTACTGAACGCCGACTTCGACGGGCCCATGGTTCCCGACGCCTGGCGCCTGTATCAATCGACCGCCGCAGCCATTGCCAAGGAAGTGATGGCCGGCTCGAACAAGTCCAAGTTCATCAGCTGCGATCCCGCCGCGACGGACTGTCTCAAGAACACCATCACGACCTTCGGGCGCAAAGCCTTCCGTCGGCCGCTGACCGACGCCGAAGTCACGCGCTTCATGAAGCTCGGTGAAACGACGCCGAAGGGCACGCCAGCCGAAGTCGCCGAGACGACGCTGGTCGCGTTCTTGGTCTCGCCGTCCTTCATCCTGATGCCCGAGCTGACGACGACTCAGGATACGTCCACCCAAGCGATTCAACTGTCGCCCCATGAGGTGGCGGCCAGGCTCTCCTTCTTCCTGTG
Organism: Myxococcota bacterium; assembly: GCA_049324695.1. Taxonomy (GTDB): domain Bacteria; phylum Myxococcota_A; class Polyangia; order Polyangiales; family Polyangiaceae; genus PMG-095. Next base: position 123,946 of record JBMOMJ010000024.1, on the reverse strand, counting down.
GGGCTCGGTTCCGGACGACATGCTGAACGCTGCGGCAGACCAGAAGCAGCTCGGCACCAAGGAACAGATCCTGGCGCAAGCCAAGCGCATGATCGCCGTGCGCGAGAAGACGGCGCCGCTGCTCCAGGCGTTCCACCGCAAGTGGTCGCAGATGGACAACAACAACGGGCACTGGTGGAAGATCGATCACGATACAGCCAAGTACCCGCTCTACAACGCCGCGGCGAAGACGGTGTATCAGGCGGAGACGGACAAGTTCTTCGAAGACGTTGCGTTCAACAACGGCTCTTTCAAGGATCTGTTCCTCAGCAACGTCGCCTACGTCAACAAGGATAACGCCGCGATTTACGGCCTCGATGCCTCTAGCTACGGCACCGAGCTCAAGCGAGTGACACTCGATGCCGCGCAGCGTCCCGGCTTCATGACGCGCGTGGGCTTCTTGAGCTCCTACTCTCACTACGACGAGACCAGCCCGATCCTGCGCGGTGCGTTCATCACCGTGAACCTGCTCGGCGTCGACCCGGGTCCGCCGATCGAGGGCGCGCTGCAGAAGCCGGTGCCTCCCGGTAACTACAAGACCAACCGCGAGAAGACAGACGCGTTGGTCAACCAGGAAGCCAGCTGCCAGGGCTGCCACGTGCGCATCATCAACCCATCGGGTTACGTGATGGAAACCTACGACTCCATTGGCAAGTGGCAAACCACGGATCCACTAGGTGGTCCGATCAATGGAACCGCGACAGTCATGTTCAGCGCGAGCAACACCAAGGAGATCAAGAACCCGGTGGAGCTCATGCAGAACATCGCGGAGACGCCGAAGACCCGCACCTTCTACGCGCGCGACTGGGTGTCCTTCGCGTATGGACGTCAGCCGAACTCGAACGACCAATGCGTGGTCGAGCAGCTCAACACGAAGCTCACCGACAGCGGTTACAGCATTCTGACGCTGCTCTCCGATCTCACCCAAGCGGATTCCTTCCGTCTGCGGGTCCGTGCAACTCCGTGAAAGCTGAGGAAATCCGAACATGAATAACAACATGAACCGACGAATCTTCCTCCGAGGCCTTGGCGGAGCAGCGGTGGCTGCGCCGTTCCTCAGCTCCGTTTGGGAACGCCAGGCGTGGGGACAGAGCGCCACGCGGCCGAAGACCTTCATCGCGATGTTCACGCACTACGGCTGCATCACGACGCGCTGGTTCCCGAAGAAGTCCCACGGCGCGCTCACCTCGGAAGACCTCAACGCGACGTCGCTCAAGCCGTTGGCTCAATACGTAAACAAGATCCTGATGCCGCGCGGCATCCGTGGTCACAATGAGTGGACGAGCGGCATGGTGCGCGGGCAGGGCAACGATCCGCACACGCAGGTGGTCGGTTCGTACTTCACCTGCCAGCCGGTTACGCCGAACAGCGACGACCCGTTCGACTTCGATCAGGCCAAGAAGTTCAACGCCAAGCCGAAGGGGCCCTCGCTCGACCACGTGATGGCTCAGCAGCTCAGCTCGAATGGCACGCCCATGTTCATGCGTGTGGGCAACTCGACGGATACTCCGTTGTCGGGGATCTCGTACTCGGCCGCCGAGACGCAATACCCGGGTCTCACGCTGTCTCAGGCGTTCAGCGGCATTACGGGCCTGTTCAAGGCCGGCACTCCGATGACGCCGGATACATATCAAGCGGTCAAGGGCAAGAGCATCATCGATCTGGTCAGGGACGACCTCGACACCTTGGCTCGCTTCGACATGAGCCAAGCCGACAAGATGAAGCTCGAGGCTTGGAAGGCGCTTCTGAATCAGACCACGCAGGTCATGACCAGCGCCGTCTGCAACCAGGCGCTCGGCGATATGATCGGCGCGTCGCAATCGAACGTTACCGCCGCAGGCAAGTCCTCACTCGGTGCCGACATCCTCACCACCATGGTGGCGAACGGTCTCGATGGCGCGGACGTTTACTCGGCGGTTGCGGCTCTGGCTGCTGCTTGCGCCTACAACCCGGTCATCTTCCTGAAGTACCCGGGCAGCTACGTGTTCAAGGGTCTCAACATCAACACCGAGGCGCACGCTCTCTCGCACCGGCTCGATAACGCAGGTATGTCGGGTCCGTGTTTGCCGAACGCCGTGGCCAACCTCATCAAGATCGATACCTATTACGCGCAGAAGTTCGCCAACCTCGTCGGCATGTTGAACAACATCAAGGAAGGCGACGGATCCACGCTGCTCGATAACTGCGCGGCGGTTTGGTTCCAGGAAATGTCGGACGGTAACGCCCACAATTTGAACAACCTTCCGATCATCCAGGCGGGCAGCTGCGGTGGCTACTTCAAGACGGGTTGGGCGGTGAACGTCGATGACGGCTCCGCCACGTTGACGGTCGGCAACAGCGAGTCGCAGTGCACGGACGGCACGCCGAACATGTCGAACGGCCTCAATCAGGGCACCGGCACGGACGCGAAGCTCTCCAAGGCGCCGCTCAACAAGTATTTCTACAACATCATGAATGCCATGGGTGTGAAGGCAGGCGATGATGGCTTCCCCAAGAAGGGTGGCACAGCGCCGGTCAGCAAATTCGGTATGTACGACAAGACCGAAGACTACATCCACGGTGGCACCAACCCGGCTCGCATTACCAGTCCGGGTGAGTACACGGCGCTCAAGGCCAACGGCTGAGAGGGCACAACGCTGGCTCGAAGGCCTCTCCGTGTCGCGGAGGGGCCTTTTTTTTGGAGTGCGTCGTTTTCATTGTGCGTCGTTGACAAACAGCGATGCCTGCGCACCACTAGATTCATGCTGTGCAAGCGTTTGCTAGGCGCTGTTGCGGCTGCAGCTCTCGGGCTCGCTTGTTCGGAGAACAGTGAAGCTGGGGACGTCGGCTCGGGCGGAAATGCCGGTGCTCCGACGCTGGCGCGCGGTGGCTCCACAGCAAGCGGTGGCGCGGGCGGCGCGAGTGGCAGTGAGGGAGTGGCTGGTAGCGTCGCGGGGTTGGGCGGGGGCGGCAACGACGCGGATGCGCTGATCGTTCCGCAGCACATTCAAGTTAGCGCGCTGCCGGGGGGAAACGGCGACTTCGAATTGATTGCGCTGACTCTTCAGAAAGGGCCGCAGAACGCCGAGCTCTACGCTGCCTTGCGGAATACCGGCACTCAGGTGGCGTGCAACGCGCTCGTTTCGCTGGAGCTCTTCGACAAGGATGAACAGTCGGTGGCGGCTGGTCTCAGCGGCATGCACACGAAGCACATGTACCGCCTGACAGGCAGCTCTGGCACGATCGCGGCCTGCGTCGGACCTGGTGACGTCACGATGGCTGCGGTTACAGACTTGCCCGCTGAGCTCGCAGTCGACGACATTGGTTTCGTCGTCTACCGCTGCAACTACTTCGGACTGGATGGCGTTGCGATCAACGGGTTCACCATTAGCGAGATCACCAGCGTGAACAGTGCCGGAGGCGCAGCCTACCAGGGGACCTTCGTGAACGAGCTCGACATCGCGGTGACGAACGCTTCCGTGGCGATTTTTCCTGTGAATCGCGTGGGAAGGCCGCTTGCCATGGCGACGAGCATGGGCACCGGCGAAATCGTGCCCCGAGGCAGTTGGGCATTCCAAACGAACGCAGTGACCACGCCGGGGGTGGCGTACGAGGCCTATCCAGCTGCGGCACTCGTGAAGTAGCGCGCCGGAACGATACCTCGCTTACTTCGGCGCGCCTTTCGCGATCCACTGCTGAATCGCGTTGATGTACTCGTCGGGCACGCAGCTGCCGTCAGTCGGACTGCATGCGTACGGCATGCGCGGCGTTTCCCCGCACGGCCCCTTGAGGATCTTAATCAGACCGCTGTTCGCCGGATTGCTCTTGTCGACGAGCGGAACATTGCCGCACGCCTTCGACGTGTACGTCGTCACGTGGGTGTAGAGCTGGTCATCATCCTGCAGGGTGAGGTGATTACCTGGAGGAGCCATCCCGCCTGCGCCATGACAGGGCGCCGAGCCGCAGGGAGGCATGGTACCCGTCAAAACGAGCCGAACCGTGGCCCAGCTCGCTTCCGGCTGGTTGCCACTCGAACCTCCAGAGCTCGAGCCGCCGTTGCTCGAACCGCCGGCGCCCCCGCGGCCTCCGGAGTTATTGTTCGCGCCACCGGAGTTGCTGTGCGAGCCGCCGTTGCTCGAACCACCGCTGCTCGAACCGCCGTTGCTGTTCGAGCCCCCATTGCTCGAGCCGCCGTTGCTCTTGCCTCCCGAGGCGCTTCCTCCCGCGCCGGGTTGGCTTCCTCCGGTGCCCATGCCAGCGGAGCCGCCGGAACCAGACTTTCCTCCTGCCGCCGAGCCGCCTGTGTTGTCAGGCTCGGAGCCGGATGCGGCGCTGCAACCGGCAGCGCAAATCAGGATGGCAAGGCTTCTCGCGGCAACGATGGGCGTGAATCGGAGTCTCATGTGGCGTTTCGTCGGGAGGTTTCAGCCGGCGGACTGAATGCGATTGAGGCGAACTTGTCTGGTGCTTGCTGCGCCGGCTTCGGAAATTTGCGTCATTGATGAATGGGTTCGTCTCGAACCAGGACTAGACGGGCAGTAACCAGACCGTTCTCATGCGTTAGTAATGCCCGCAGCACCGCGCCCTGGATCTCTGCTCGGTGAAACGCGCGACGATTTTTTTCGATGACGCGAAGGTGAACGCAGAGCCAGGCCAAAGCGTCCGCGCGTCTCATTCGTAGTCGCTCGTCGTGCGGAGAGCGTCGCAAAAATTTGTCGTGTTCACGCGCTCGACGTCGTTGCTTCGCGCGGACAATATCGTTTGGTGGTTGGAGCTCGATTGCGAACGTTGCCGCTGTTGATGTGTCTGCTCGCGAGCGTGAGCGTCGTGTGTGGATGTCAGAAGCAGAAGTCAGAAAAGGCGAGCGAGTCACAGGCGGCGCTCGATCCGAATTCGGTCAGGCAGTCTTTGCGTGGGCTAGAGCCGCAGCTCAATGCGCTCGACACCAAGTTCGCGGACTTGCGCAAACAGGTCGAGGCGATGCCGTCGGACGTTCCTGGTTTCGGACCGGTGCGTGCGAAGTTTTACGCAACCGAAGAGGGGCGCGGGATCATGGGAGCCAAGTTCATGTGGCTTTCGGAACGCCTCGATTCAGCGCAAAAATCGCGAAAACGCGAGGAACTAGAGAAGGTCTCGAAGGACGTCGCAAAGACCTACGACGAAGTGCGGCAGATTGATCAGATTGCTCTCGAGCTGGTGCATCAGCTGTCACGGCTACAACGTGTCGCCGCGCTACGGGCGAAAGAAGCTCACGCGGAGGCGGCCTCGGTGTTGCGCATTCTGCCGACGAACTACGAGCTTCGCGGTGCCTGGGACGGCATCGAGCGGCGCTTATTGCAGATCCTAGAAGAACCGAAGAAGAAAGCCGATCCCAAAGCGTGGTTCGACTTCGATCGCGTGTACTTCACCGGACCTGGCCCCGAGCTCGATCGTGATCTGTCCAGGCACCAACTCGAGAACGTCTCCGAAATTCTCAAAGCTTACCCTCGCGTGAAGCTCACGATCGGAGGCTACACCGAGAACACCGGCGACGCGGCGGCCAACCTGAAGCTCTCGCAAGAGCGCGCGCAAGCCGTGAAGGAAGAGCTCGTGCAATTCGGAGTGCCAGCGGCGCGGCTGGAAGCCAGGGGCTACGGTGGCGAACGCCCGATTTGCCCAGCGAACGATACGGATGCTTGCCGAAGCAAGAACCGTCGCATCGCCGTGCAAATCACGGCCAAGTAGATCGTTAGATCCCGCCGTTTACCGGGATCACCTTGCCCGTGATGTAAGTGTTCTCCAGCGCGAGCCACGCGACGGCGCGCGCAACCTCGGCAGGACTGCCACGCCGGCGAAGTGCGCTGAACTTGAGATACTGGTCGATCACCGCGGCATCCAACGTGCGAGACAAGCCAGCTTCCAAAACACCGAGCGCGATTTGGTTCACACGCACTCCGAGCGGCCCGAGCTCGCGTGCGATCGCCATCGTGAGCGCCGACAAGGCACCCTGCGACGACGCAAAGTGCACCGGCAACGGCAACGATTGACCGCGATCGAGCGCACCCAGCAAGACAGCGTCGAGCTTCGCATTTGCGTGAGAAACGGCCGCGCCCAGCGCACGCAACAACGCGAACGGCGCCGTCACGTTCACACGCAGGGCATGCTCGAACTCCGCAACGTCCAGCTCGGCCAGGCTCTTACCAGCGCTAATGCCAGCTGCGTAGACGAGCACGCGTGGCAACCCGAATTCGCTGACCGCGTACTGTACCCAGCCGTCCACTTCTTGCGGCTTGCTGGCGTCGAAGCGGAGTGCACGTGCGCCCGTCAGCCGCTCGAGCTCGCGCGCCGTGTTCTCGCTTTCGTGCCAGGTGAAGCTGCAATCGAGACCGCGGCGTGCCAGCTCTTGCACCACCGCGCGCCCGACGGTGCCGCTGCCCCCGATGACCCACGCCCGTTCAGAGCCCGCCATCTGCCACCAACTTTGCGCCCGTCATGAAGGAATTCTCGTTGGACACGAGGAAAATCGCGAGCTCGGCGAGCTCAGCCGCCGTGCCGACGCGGCCGAGCGCACATTGTTCGGTGTACTCCTCGATGCGATGGGGCAACAGCATTTGTCCGAGCCCCACATCGAGCAGGCCCGGCGCGAGCAGGTTCACCAGAATACCGTGACGCCCTACCTCCAGCGCGAGCGCTTCGGTCATGCCGCGCAGCCCTGACTTGGCTGCAGCGAAGTGCAGCGGTGATTCGACGATGCGCTCCGAGGAAAATGCCCCGATGTTCAAGATGTGGCCGCGCTTTCGGCGAATCATGCCGCGCACCACCGCGCGAGAAAAGAGGTAGGCGCCCTTCAGTGTGGTCGACACCACTTCATCCCACTCGTCTTCTTCCAACATGGCGAGCGGCACTACTTGCGTGACTGCAGCATTGTTCACCAACACGTCGATTTGGCCCCATTCAGCCAAGATCGCTTTCACGGTGGTGCGCACGTGCTCTGCATCGCTGACGCTGCCCTGAAACATACGCGCCTCAGCGCCGGCCTCGTGCAGCATGGCCAGCGTTTGTTCTGCCTCGGCCGCGTTTTGCCGATAGGTGAACGCGACCTTCGCGCCTTGCCGCGCGAACGCAAGGCAGAGTGCACGCCCCAGCCCGCGTGAACCTCCCGTCACAACGCAAACCTGATTCTTCAGGCGCTCGCCGGTGCTCATGTCAACACCGGCAGCCTGCCGACGCGCGGCGGGAACGACTTTTGGCCACCACTGCGGGCGCTCCACGTCATCGGTTTCAACATGAAGTGCTCTTCCTTGTCGCGATAGAGAACGTTGTAGGCGCACACCGGCACGGTGCTGCCGTCGGCGTAGCAATTCGAATCGCAGCACGAAACGATGCGCTCGGTGTCGAAGGTTTCTTCGTCCATGTGCGAGTGCACGTAAACGGCCTTGGAGGCGAGCTCGCTGACGCGCAACGCCTCAGCTTGAGTCATCACACGGTCACGCGGGAAGAGCTGCCCCAGCAGGTTCTTCAGAATGCGAATCGTGCGCTCGGCGTCGGAATCGTCGGAAATCCAGAGGCGGTCGATGGCGTCGAGCATGGCGCGCTCCAGCTTGCGCGACGGCTCGATGTAGAGCCGCTCCGAAAGGCACTCGTACAACGTTTCACGCGACAAAAAGCGCGTGAACGGAATCGGCGCGCCACCTTCGGGATCCAGGAGCAGGTAAGCAATTTGATAGCAGAGTGGGTGTGCACACGGCGATGGCACGAAGTCCGCCCGCGTGAGGAGCCCTGAGGTGGTAGTTGCAATGCGATCCAGCACTTCAACCATGCTGATGCGGCCCGAGCGGGAGAAATTGGTGCCGCCCTGACCAGTGAAGGTGATCGTGTGCACCTCCACGTGGCGAATGCAGCGCGTTTTCCAGGCGAGCTCGAGGATACGCCCGATCTCGTGATCGTTGAGACCCTTGGTCATCACGGGGATGAGCGTGGTGTCGACGCCGTGTTTGTCGAGGAGCTCGATGCAACGCATCTTGATGTCGAGCAGGCGGGCGCCTTGGAGCTCGTAGTCGACCGCTTCGTCGAATGTGTCGAATGACAGCGCAACACGCGCTCCGGCTTCGGCTAGTTGACGTACCAGGTTTTCATCGCGCGCAAGCCGGATCCCATTCGAACAAATCGTGACGCGGTGCACGTTGGCTTCGCGCGACAGGCGCAAGAATTCAGCGAACTCGGGATGCAACAGCGGCTCCCCGCCGGTGAAATTGACGATGTCGATTTCGCCGTGCTCACGCCGCAAATGCCCAAGAATCTGCCGGAACTCCGCGACCGGCATGTGATAGGCGTCCTTGTTTTTGTTGTGGACGTAGCAAATCGGGCAGTCGAGATTGCAAGCGCTGGTGATGGTGACCACCGGCAGGCGCACGCTTTGATCGTGCTGTTGGCACGGCCCGCAGTCGAACGGACAGCCATGCTCGACATCGCGACGTTCGCCTCGCGGTTCGACCAAACGCTGCTCGGTTGCGCGAGTGGCCATGTACCAGTCGGCGTCAGTGGAGAGTCGCACCTGCTGCTCCCCATGTTCGGGGCAGCGCTTGTGCATGAAGACCTCGCCGTCGGCGGTGCTGAACACTTCGGCAGGCAGCGCGTTCTTGCACGTCGAACACAAGCTCGTAGTTCGATACAGCGGTTTCAAGCGACCTCCTCGATCCGCGCGAGCTCCTCACGCACGGCGCTCACGAAGGCTTGCAGCGTTTCGTCTTCGATCGAAAAGCGAGGCTGAATGCGCACCACGCTCCAATCGTGCCCACACGGGAAACAATAGTAGCCGCGCCGGTACAGCCGCGCACACAGCAGCGGCGCGATCAAAGGGCGCCCATCCCAGGCCGGGATCCCGAACTGTTCGAAAGACAGCCAGGGGTGGTCGGGCTGACGCAGCTCCAGGCCGAGCATGAAACCGCTGCCGCGCGCCTCGACGAAAAGTTCGCTTTCGCGCAAGCGGCGATTCAACGCCTCGAGTAAGTGCGCGCCGCGTGCGGCAATGCTCTCGACGAGCTCGTGAGTGAGCAAGTCGAGCGCCGCAAGTGCGGCTACGGCGCCGAGGGCGTTGTAGCCCATGGTCATGTTGTGGGCTTCGCCGTCTTCGAAATCGTTGCCGTAGGCGCGTTCGAACAAAGCGCGCGAGCTCAGCAGCGCTGAGATGGGCATCAGGCCGCCGCCAAGCTGCTTCCCCAAAATAACTGCGTCAGGACGGCGCGGCCACTCGGTGGTCCGCAAAAATGCGCCGGAGCGACCGAAGCCAGTTTGCACCTCGTCCGCCACGAGCAAACTGCCGTACCGCTGCGTCAACTCGCAAGCGGCGTCGATGAAAGCGGGGGACAAGGCGCGCAACCCGCCTTCACCTTGAATTGGTTCCACGAAAAGCGCCGCGACGTCTCCTTCGGCGAGCGCTTTGGCCAAGGCGTCGACGTCATTGAACGGCAGGCGTGTCACGTCCGCTAGCAATGGCTCGAACGGTTTCGTGAACGGGCCTGTGTGCATCATGGAGACGCTGCCCACCGCGCAGCCGTGGTACGCGCGTTCGAGCGCCAGCAAACGTGGCCGCCGTGTTGCTGCGCGCGCGAGCTTCAACGCCGCCTCCACACCGTCGCTGCCGGTGCAAGCGAAAAAGACGTTGCTGTAGTGACCAGAACGCTCGCACAAGCGCCGCGCCAGGCGCCCTGCGAACGGATTGATGCGCGATGGAAACCAGTTCGGATGATCGCTGGCCAAGAACTCGCGAATGCATTCAGCGATGTAGGGGTGCCGATGTCCGAAGGCCTGCGTGCCGTGGAAGTCCTCCACCAGCCGACCATCTTCGAGCTCCAGGCGGCCGTCGACGACGCGAGCGAAACGTATGGGCTCGCGCGCAAACTCCGCGCGTTTGTAAATGACGGGGTTTACGTAGTCACGGAAGTCCGCGAACCCGTGACGAAGGATGGAGTCCACTCTCTCCACCCGGCAGACTCTACACCATCCCTCGCGGCGATAACGCACTTTCGGCGCGTGCCGCCCCCACAAACCGAGCGCCGCACATTTGCGGAAAACGCATTCGTGCAGAGTACCCGCGTGGGGGGAGTCTCTTCCGAATTCACTTCGGAAGAGGGGGGCGGCGCGTGCCGCCCCCACAAACCGAGCGCCGCAGACTCGCGAGTTTATCCGGATTCAGGACCCGATAAAACGCGGTGATGTGTTGGCCGTCGCACTGCACGATGGTGCTCGCGAACGTCGAGCCGTCGAGCGAGCTCAGCCACGCGGGCGCGCCGTTCAGCTCGACCAAACGATATTCGCGGGCAAAGACATGCTTGTTGCGCAGCCCCAGAAACAAGCGCACTACCCGGTCCGCACCCACGACGGTCTTGCGCGCCGCCGAGACCTTACCGCCGCCGTCCGAAGTGAGCTTCACGTCCGGGCTCAACAGCGCCAACATCGAATCGCGATCGCCATGCTCCAGCGCGGTGAGGAAGCGCTGCAATAGCCCGCGCATGGCTTCGCGCTGGCTGCCCAAGGGACCTATCACGGCTTTGTCTGCGCGCTGTTCGGCGGCGTGTACGCGTTCGCGCGCGCGATGAAGCAGCTGGCGTGTAGCCGCTTCACTCTTGCCAATCGCGCTGGCGATGAGCACATAGTCGTACTCGAACACTTCGCGCAGCACGAACACGGCGCGCTCGACCGCGGACAGTTGCTCCAACATCAACAAGAACGCAACGCTGAGCCGATCGCTGCGCTCGACGTTCCATCCAGGGTTCGAGCCCTCCTCAGTGGCGATTGGCGTTGGGAGCCATGGCCCCGCGTAGCGAGCTCGCTCGGTGGTGGCACGACGTGCCCGATCGATACTGAGACGCGTGGTCACCGCGACCAACCAGGCCTCGCCATTCTGGATGCTGCCGTGCTCGGTTTCGTGCCAACGCAGGTACGCTTCCTGCAAAACGTCCTCGGCGTCGGCAACGCTGCCGAGCATGCGATAGGCAATGCCCATCAAGCGCGAACGCAGGGCTTCGAACTCACGGAAGGTCGAAGCGTGAAGAGCGGAGGAGCCGAGTGCGGGCGGGCCGGGCGACGAGCTCGATGGGGCTTCCGACTGCATCCTCGCACTATGTAGCGCGCCGGCCGGCGACGTCGAGATGGGGGTTCGGCCCACAGACGGGCCGCGAAGATTTTCTGTCACAAGCCCCTACGTCGCCCGTCTTGGTCCTGAAAGCACTCGATACCACGAGGAATCATGACCAAACGAATCGACTACGCTTCCACGACCGAACCCTTGCAGGCGCTGTTCCGCTTGGAGCGCTACGTGCGCGAATGCGGGCTCGACCACGGTTTGGTTCGCCTCATGAAGATGCGCGCGTCCTACATCAATGGTTGCGCGTACTGCATCGACATGCATAGCAAAGATGCGCGTGCGGCCGGCGAAACCGAGCAGCGGCTGTATGGCGTAGCAGTGTGGCGCGAGACACCGTACTTCAACGCTCGTGAACGCGCGGCGCTGGCATACACCGAAGTCGTGACGCAGCTCTCTGCACACGGAGTGTCCGATGCCGACGTTGCGGCAGTGCGAGCTCACTTCTCGGAAAAAGAAGTGGTTGACCTCACCTTCGTGATCGTTGCCATCAATTCCTGGAATCGGCTCGCCGTGGCTCTCGGCGCTGATGTCGGCAGCTACAAGGTTGGTCAACACGGCTGAGTGATGGTTCATGCTGGCGGGCGCTGAGTCGCCGGCGCTCGCCGGCGCTCGGCGCTTGTCAGTGCTGGCGCTTTGTCAGTGCTGGCGCTTTGTCAGTGCTGGCGCTTTGTCAGTGCTCGGCGGGCTCGCCCGCGCGGCATTAGTCCGTGGCGAAGCTCACGGAGAACGCTGGGATGTCTTTGCGCGCGCCGTCCAAACGCCGCGTCGGCGCCGAAAGCGCATCCATTACCGCCGCTACTTCGCCGAAGTCGAGAGCATTCGAAGTGTGTAACACGGCGCGATCCTGCTTCGGATCGCTTGCGGCGCGATGAACACCTTTGCTCGCCCACGCTGTTTTCAAACTTGCGGCGAGGTCTGGGTAGTGCGGAGCGTTGTCCGCCGTGAACACTGCCTTGCGCGGCACGTCTTGCGTATCGATCACGGTTGATCCATCGCGCCAAGCCAGGTGAAACACGTCCTCTTTAACCGTGAGGTGGAGTGTCTTATTGTCGGTTGGTGTGACCGGCTCGTTGTCAGGTCCGCTGCCAACTGCTTGCAGGCGGCCCATTTGGCTCCACTGCGCTGTCAGCAGCAGGAACGCAACGAGGCAGAGCATGAAATCGATGAACGGAAGCAGTGGAAGATCGTGATCGAGCGCGCGGCCGCGATGCGACCCGCTCTCGACCTGAATGGTTGCCATGGTCCCTCCAGATAGCTCGAAACAGTGGGAGTTTCGGGTTCGACAGGAGTGCGCCGGCCAGGTTCCCATGCGCGAGAGTCGGCGGTGGATTCACTGACAATACGCTGTCACTGCGCGCGCCTACACATATCGCTCGTGAGGCCACCGCCTCCACGCGAGCGCAACGCGCGCGACAGCAAGTAGGAGAAGCATCATGCAGCACCCGGTTGTTTGGTTCGAGGTCTTGGGCAACGACGAGAGCAAGCTGAACCGTTTCTATTCGGAGCTGTTCGGCTGGAAGATCGACGCCCAAAATCCCATGCGCTACGGCATGGTGGACACTGGCACTAAGAAGGGAATTCCGGGCGGAATCGGGCCAACGTCGGCTGGTGCACGCCCAGGTGTGACCTTCTACGTCGCGTCGGATGATCTGGATGCGAGTCTCGAGCGCGCCAAGCAATTGGGTGGGCGCGTCGTGCTGCCACCTACTCAAAAGAAGGGTGGTCCGTTGCTCGCGCTCTTCGAGGATCCCGAAGGTCACCTGATCGGTTTGGTCAAGCCGCTTCCAGATCAGCCCAGCGCGTAGCATCCATGTCGAGCAGCGCGTCGGCCGAGTGAACGCCTTGGAGCGGCGCGCCGCTATGACATTAACTGTCCGGCACGCTTCCGGCAGGCTTGTCGATCACTGAACAACTGTGTAGATTCGCCACCGTGAACCGCTGCGGAACCTTCCAGCTCTTCCGGAGCGATGCGGTCGAGTGGCTGCGGTCGCTCCCCTCGGACTCGGTGGATTTGGTGATTACCGATCCACCGTACGAGTCGCTCGAAAAGCATCGCGCGATTGGAACCACCACGCGCTTGAAGGTGAGTGCAGCCTCCAGCAACGCGTGGTTTCGCATCTTCCCGAACGCACGCTTCCCCGAGCTGTTCGCAGAGATCTATCGCGTCCTGCGTCGCCACTCACACTTCTACCTCGTGTGTGATTCGGAGACGGCATTCATCGCCAAGCCCGTCGCCGAGGCAGCAGGCTTTCGCTTTTGGAAGCCATTGGTGTGGGACAAAATTTCAATAGGCATGGGATACCATTACCGCGCGCGTTACGAGTTCGTGTTGTTCTTCGAGAAAGGCAAGCGCCGCTTGAAGGACTTGGGTGTGCCCGACATCATTACGGTGCCGCGTGTTCGTTCTGGGTATCCAGCGGAGAAGCCGGTTGCGCTCAGTGAGACGTTGATTAGCCAGAGCAGTGAAGAAGGCGCAATCGTGGTGGATCCGTTCATGGGTTCGGCGTCGACTGGCGTTGCTGCACTACGCTTGGCAAGGCGCTTCGCTGGGAACGATCTGGCGACGGAGTCGCTGTCGTTGGCTCGCAATCGTCTCGTCGAGGCCGGGGGAGAGGAGGGGCATGTGCTGGCGGTGCAGCCCCCTCTTGGCTTGACCCTCCCGGCGGCTTCGGGATGATGGGTGGAGCATGACAGGGAATGAGTACGCAGATCGCATCGCAGCTTACGTGCTGAAGAACTTTGCGGTGCGAGGCGTGGTGGTGTATCGCGAAGTGTCGTTCGGCAAGACCATCATTGGGAAGAATCGCCACGTGGACGTGTTCGTGGTGCACGCCGCTTCCGGCACTGCGTTTGCGATCGAGTGCAAGTACCAAGATAGCGTCGGCACCGTGGACGAGAAGATTCCGTACGCGATTCAAGACATGCAGGCGATGGGGATGCCGGTGTGTCTGGCCTATGCGGGCGGCGGATTTTCAGACGGGATTTTGCACATGCTCGCGGCGTGTCCGATTGCCGCGTATTGCATGCCTCCGGCGACGCTCGAGGCGTGCAAGGAGACGCGTGAGCTCGACGTGGCCATGGCGATGGCGTTTCGCTGGTGGGATTTGGCGGTGGTCAACAAGAAGCCGTTCGCGCCACCATCGCAGGCTTGAGGTTGTGGCTTCGGCTGTAACGAGACGTTCTATTCGCCGCGAGTGAGCTCGGGCGCGGTTAGAAGCGGAGCGGCATCGGCGAAGGCGGCGAGCTCGTGTCCCGGGCGCGAGAAGTAGGCGACGCTGGGCTTGCGTGCGTCTTCGGGGACGTCGACGTAGATGCCTCCCTGAAACGGCGATGCTGCGGCCAGCGCTCGCAGGTTCTCGTTGCGCGTTTGCGGATCGCGATGGGATAGCTCCACCCGGCACATGCTGCTGCGGCAGGAGACTCTTTCGAGGCGCATTCCGGCCGGCAAACGCGCGGATACTTCTTCGACGCGTTTGGTGGCGCCAGGTGCCCACGCTTCGTCCAAAGGTTCTTCTTTGAATTGCTTTTCCAGGCGATCGACTTCGAAGCGCTGCGCTGCGAGGAGCTCATCGGGGGTGACGGGCCCTTCCGGTGAGTCAATGGCATTCAAGTCGACGCTTGCCGGCTCTGGCGCGGGCACATTGGCGGGCTGCGCATTGGTGGTTGGAGTGTCTTCACGCTGACGCAAAGCGAGCGCCGCGACCCAGCTGTTCTGCGATTGGTTGGTGCGGGCTTCGGTGAGCTGACGATTCAGTTCTGCGATCCGCTCCTCTTGCTGCGCGAGCGCTTTGGTAAAGGCGGCTCGCTCCGCGCGGAGCTGGGTCGCCAAGTGAGCTGTAACCGCAGCCAGGGCCAGGCCGATTGTGATGAGCCCCCCGCCAAGCAGACGCACGCGCAGGCTCGACGGCTCCGCTCCACCGCGCAGGCTCAACGGCTCTGCTCCATGATGGGGGGCATGAGCCGGTCGACGGCCCAGCGCGTCGCAAATTGGCGGAACTGCGCGAACTGCTCCGCGCCGAGGTTCGTCTTCAGCACCGCGATTGTCTCGTAGATGTCGCTACGTGCGCGACTGCTATCCGCGCTCGGTTGATCGAGCTGTGCAGCGAGCGCAGTCAGGGGCGTGACGACCGCGTCGATCGTGTTGGCGGGGAGCCCTCGCTGCTTGCTCACCGACTGCGCGAGCGAGCGCGCCGCTTCGGCGATTTGTCCCGGATCATTGAAGTCGATCAGCGCATCGAAATCGGGGTGAGCGGGGTTCGGAACCTCGAGCGAGCGTGGCGGTTCTGCGGGTAAGCTGGCGGGATCCAGGCGCTTCGGGATGAGCAGGAATTCATCCCATTGCATGGCGCTCGCCGCGATTTCGCCCAAGGCAAGCGCATCCAAACGATCACTCATGCCGAGCGGCCCTCGCCCGCGCGTCCAGCGCTGGACCCGGGTGCAACAGTGCTTTTTTTGCAGCTCCTCGAAACGCGCCGGATTGGCGTCGAGCTCGAGGCGGATTTGATTGGCCAACGCGAGCACGTTGTCATGGGCGTATTGCCCTTCGCTTGCCGTCGGATCGAAGCGGAGCTCGATTGCGGTCATGGCGTAGGCTGCTCGAGGCTCCGCCTTGACGCGCTTCAGAATTTCGAAGCCGAACCGGCTATCGATCGGATCCGAAATTTCAGCGTCGCGTAGCCGAGAGAGCTCGGCGATTTCCACTGGTAAATATTCGGGATCTCGACTGGAGAAGACACCCATGTCACCGAACTGAGCGCGATCGGCGTGATCGGAATACTTTACGACCAAGCTCTTGAAAGCTTCAGGATTGGCTCGAGCCTCGGCTGCCACCTGTGCGGCGAGCACCCGCGCCTGTTCACGGTTCCGGCGCGCTTCACGAGCCTGGCCGAGTGTGCTCTCGTAGCCGATCACGATGCGTTCGCCCGCCAGCTGTTCTTCGGGTGGGGGCGCCTCTCGCTTCACGATGTGAAATCCGTACGGTGTCCGAAACGCTTGTGAGACCTGCCCGGGTTTCAACGCGGCGATCGCGTCGAGCATTCCGGTGATCGCGAGCTGGCTCACGCGAACGCCGCCGAGCGCTCCGCCCCGATCGCGGCTAATCGTGTCTTCGGAGTACTTACGCGCCAACGCGGCGAAGTTTTGTGGATCAGCGGCAGCTTCTTTCGCTATGCGCTGCGCTAGGCTGAGTGCGTCCGCGATGTTCCGCTTGGGGTTGGGAGGGTCGGGTCGCCAATCCAGCGCGCGCAAAAAGCTCGGATCCGATTGCTCGTGGCGAATCGCGATGTGTGACACCCAAACGGTGGCCCGGTCCAGATCTGCGAACGTAGCTAGTCGCCAGCGAGCAGCCGCATAAACGAAACCGGATTCGCCATCCATGACGCCCGTAGCGCTGCGATTGGTTCCGTCGGACTCCGTCGTCGCAGGTGCACGACGGCAGGCCGAGCCGAGCGAAAGACTTACCATCAGCAAGATGCAACCGGCAGCGTTCAGTGCGCGCGACATGCTCTCCTCACTCTCGAAGCATTCGTGAGATGCCGTGAGGGATCCGCTCGCAAGCGGACCCCTCCAGGCTGACGGCTCAGATCACAGCGTTCCTTGCGCGTAAGCGCGCAGGGTACGTTGCACGCAGGCGGCGCCCGTCGAATTCAGGCGCGTGCCGAGCGTCTTGGCGCAGTTGATTTGCGTGGTCCAGCCCGTGTAGCCGGAATCGCAATAAACGAGGAAGTTCCCCATCAGCAAGGCGCGCTGCTTCGTCGCGCCCGCGCAGTTGCCGCTGGTATTAGCCTTCCACGACCCGGTGACGTACTGCGATGCAATGCAGAGCGTGTTGCCCGCACTGTCGGCACCGTAGCCACCCGCATCGAGTGGACGCGACACACAATCCCAGTACCTGTTTCCGCTCGCCCCATCGAAGAGGTACGCCCACTCGGTCTTTGCGGCAGAAGCGCTCGACACCAGCCCAGCAACGGCAAGCAACGCCACCGTCGCGATCTTAAACGACCTTCTAATCATGATTGCCTCCAAACGGTCCCGAAGCGAAAGTCGGTCCGAGCGCGAGACCTTGGCAGACAACGAAGTCTGCCGAGCAGCCCGTCAGTTGGCTGTCGGCGACAAAGCTTATCCCGCAGCGACCTTCCCGCAGCGCCTCGCAAGCATGTAACGAATGTAACGCTGGGGACTTGCTCCGCCGAGGTCCATTCGGGATCAACTCCGAAGGTGGATAACCATAACGTTCCTTGAACTTGCGCGAAAAATGCGACGGCTGTCGAAACTGCAGATCGTAGGCAACCTCTTTCACCGGCTGGCCTTTTTCTAGCCTTTTGAACGCAAGCGCGAGTCGGTAGTCGTCGATCCACGCTTGAGGCCCCATGCCGAAACGCGCTTGGAACAGGCGCTGCAAATGCCTCGGTGTGACACCTACGCGTTCGGCCAACGAGCGCGCGCGATATCCGCTGGCGCGCACGTTGAGTTGCCAGAAATCGAGGCCTTCCTCCGCCTCGTTGGTGAGTCGCGCAGCTTCCCGCATACGGGCTCAGTCCTCCCGGTCCTCGTCGAGGTCGAGTCCCTTCCCGAAGCGTTTCTACGAGCTCACGCTGGGCCGAGCCATAGTTAGTTTGACTAGGCCATTCGCGGATCGTGGTCTGTCGAGCATCTTTCTTCAGGGTTGTCTTGGATCGATGAGCGATGTACATTGCGCGGCGTGAGTGGGAGCCGGATGCGAGGTGAGGCGCGTGTAACGGAAGTGGGACCGATCTTGATGTTAGTGAGCTTGCCTGTCCCACCCGACGCGACGCGTACGTTATTGACGGACGCAGAGCGTGACGTGGCGCGCCTCGCGACGCAGGGCCTGTCGAATCGGGCCATAGCCGAGCAGCGGCAGTGTTCGGCAAGTACGGTTGCGAACCAACTTGCGCGTGTCTACGAAAAGTTA
This sequence comes from Myxococcota bacterium, assembly GCA_049324695.1. Lineage (GTDB taxonomy): Bacteria > Myxococcota_A > Polyangia > Polyangiales > Polyangiaceae > PMG-095. The sequence continues at coordinate 105,872 of JBMOMJ010000024.1, read as the reverse complement.
GGTGTCAGCGGCCGACGCGCACTGCGCACGGTGTGGAAAGACCGGCCGGCATGAATTCGTCGCGCGACGTCCTCTCGCTGATCGAGGCGGCGTATCGTCCGAGGGAATCCGCGCTAGCTTGGTTGCAGGAAGTCACTGAAGCGTTCGTCGATGTGATGGGCGAGGGCTTGGGCGGCGCGGGCATTTTCTACGACGCTGGCCAATCCGGTGACATTCGTGTGAAAGGAATGCACACGTGCGATCTTCCATCTGGTTTGGTGGAAGAAATTCTCCGGCAACCAGCGTGCTGGTGCGAGCAAGCGTTGTTCTCTCTTTGCGCGCAGCGCACGCCGGCGTTCGCGACTGCGCGACGTACGTTGCGGCCACTCTTTCCACGAATGGGCGATGCACTGGCTCGCTTGGGTTTGGAAGACGCCGCGTTCGTCAATGTGATAGGGCCGGCTCATCGAGGCGCGATTATCGGCGTCGTCAATCGAGGTAGGCCGTACGCTCCTCGCACGCGCCATTTGTGGCGGCAAGTTAGTGCCCACCTCAGCGTCGGCCTTCGTCTTCAAGAGCAGCTGAGTGCGCTAACGAGTGCAGAGCAAGCTAGTGCCCAAGCGGCGTCGCCTCTGTCAGGTTGTAGAGAGCGAACCTCTCACCGAAAGCATGCCGACCTGCAACGCGAGCTGCTGTGCCAGGCGTTGGCGCGGCTCGAAAGCACTCCGCCGGCGCGTTATACGCAGGCATTGGTGACGAGTGATGTGTGGTCAGCGCTCTGCTCCGGCCGCTGGTCACTGATTGAGGATTTCGAACGCGATGGCAGGTGTTACTTCCTCGTATGTCGGAACGAGCCTCGGCTTGCCAAGGCGCGTGCGTTGAGTGAACGCGAACGACGCGTGTGTGAGTACGCTGCATTGGGCTATTCCAACAAGCTCATCGCCTATTCGTTGGGCCTCGCAGTCTCGACGGTGGCCGCCCATCTGGAGCGCGCGCGGCGAAAGTTGGGTGGCAAAGCCCGACTCGAGGCGCTGCAGGGGCTCTTGCCCGGTTTTGCCCTGCGTGCACCACATTCGGCGCCGGTTCGCGCCCCGGCCGTCGCTGTGCTCGATAGCGAGGTCGCCTAGCCCGACCCGATTGCAGCAGCGTCCCAGGCGCGAGCAGGACGTGGAAGCGCTCGTAACCTACATGCCACAATGTCGCGTAAGTATTCAGTAATTGCGCTCGGTTGGGGCCCCTGACCCTTTCTCTGGCCACGGAGGTACGTATTGGAAGGCTCCGGCAACGGGGCGCGACCAATGCATGCGGTACTTCCTGCGCGATTCTCGGGCGTCACACTGTTGCAAAGTGAGGCTTTGCGCAGCGGGGCGTCGCCGCGGGAAGGTGATGGTGCCGCGCGCATGACTCCCGCGCCGAGCGCAGCGCTCACGAAGTCCGGCGCAGGTCCCAGTGATGCCGCGCTGGTAGTGGCCGCGCGAGCCGGAGAGCTCTGGGCGAGCGAGGCGTTGTTCCGGCGACACGCTCGCATGGCGCTGGGGCTAGCCTATCGCTTGTTGCCGCGCGACATCGAAGTGGACGACGTGGTCCAAGACAGCTTCGTGTACGCGCTGCAACGTTTGGATTCACTGCAGAACCCGCAAGCCTTTGCTGCATGGCTGGGATCGATCGTGGTGCGCACGGTGGGCAAGCGTCTGCGCCGTCGCCGATTGCTCACGCGGCTTGGCTTGCGGGCGAAGGAAGGCATCGATCCTGATTTGGTGACGTCTGCCTCGGCGCCTCCCGAAGTGCGCGTGGCTTTGCGTCGTGTTTACGCCATCGTGGAGGAGCTTCCCAGCGAGCAACGCATTGCGTTGGTGCTTCGCCGCGTGGATGGTCTAGAAATCCCGCAAATTGCGGAATACATGGGCTTGTCACTGTCGACTGTTAAGCGGCGGTTGAAAGCCGCGGAGGCTTTGCTTGAGCGAACCGGCGAGCGATAGGTCGCGCCACGTGCCGGTGGACGTGTCGGAAGCGCGCATCATGCGGCTGTGGGGTGGCGTGTCAGCGCGGCTCGAGCAGCCGAAGCGTGGGTACGGTCGTTGGCTCGTAGTTGGTACTGCCGCTTTTGGGGTAGCGGTGTTGGTCGGTGTGGTGCGTTTCCGTGGCACCGAGGCGGTTCCGCAGACATCGGTGTGGGAAGGCGCGTTGCTGGAAACGGCTGCCGATCGCATGTCGGTTTCACTGGTGGACGGTTCCAAGCTCACGCTCGATCCGAGCTCGCGAGTGGCAGTGCAAGATCGCAGCGCCTCCGCGGTGAAACTGGTGTTGGAGCAGGGGCGCCTGGCTTGCGATGTGACACATCGCCCGGGGCGATCGTTCGTGGTCATGGCAGGTGGGGTGGAAGTGCGCGTCGTGGGCACGATGTTCTCGGTCACGCGTGAGCGCGCCGAAGGGGCTTTGCGCGTAGCGGTGCAGGTCGAGCGCGGCGTGGTCGAAGTGCGCAGCCCGGGGGAGCGCGGCGAAGTGACGCGCGTGGAAGCGGGGCACGGTTGGAGTCAGCTCACGCGTACGGAGACGCCGAGCGCTACGGGTTCTGCGCCCTCGCTCCCACCGCCGCAAGTCAGCGCCTCGCCGGAAGAGCAGGCAGGGCCTGAACCCGAGCGCGCTGATCCCGCGCCAGTTGCTGGTCGAAAGAGCTCGAAACCCAGCGATGCGCCAAGCGACGCGACGGAGGCCCGCGCCGCGAGCGCCAAGGAGTTATTCGAGCAAGCGAGCGGGCTCTGGCGTGAGGGGCGCGCCGCTGAGGCAGCGCAGGCATATCAAAGTTTTCTCTCCACCTATCCGCGTGATGCACGCGCTGGCCTTGCTGCTTTCGAGCTCGGTCGTTTGCGGATGGATCGTTTGAGCGATCTTCCGGGCGCGCTGCGCGCTCTGGAGCGCGCCGTGGCTCTCGCGCCGGGTTCGGGTTTTCGCGAAGACGCGCTGGCACGCATCGTGACGGCGTCTGCGTCGCTCGGCCAGGTTAGTCGCTGCAGCAGTGCGCGCGAGCGTTACCTGCGAGAGTATCCGAACGGCGTCCATCGTCAGCGTGTTGCGAAGGCGTGCGGCGGCTCGTGAAGTGAACCGTGAAGCCCACCTCGGGGCTCGTACTCGAGGCGATGCTCACGCTCTTTTCGCGCTTGCGCAACTCGTCGCAAAGGCTCGCCTTCACGTGGCTGCTTCTCGGCGCGTGCACGGGGAGCATCGAGGCGCCTGAAAATACGCACTCGCAGGGAAATTCTACATCCGCGACGGGCGGCGGGAATGCCGTGAATTCGGGCGGGCACAGCGCAACGAGCGGCGGCATGGCAGGAATGACGGCGGGCAACACCACGAGCGGCGGCAGCGGCAACGGCAACGCCAACGGTGGGTCAGCTCCCGCGCTGGAATTTAGTTGCGACGCCAATGCCAAGCCTCCCGAAGCGGTTTTGCGCCGGCTAACGATGACTCAGTATCGCAACACACTTCAGGAGCTTCTGAAGAGCGTGTTGGGCGACGACGCGCGCACGGTCAGCAACGAAATCGCGGCTTCGCTCGCCGAGCTGCCCGAAGATCGCCGTGAAATCGTGCCGCAGGATCTGCACGGTAGCTATCGCCGGCTCGACCAAAGCTTGCAACAAGCTCACGTGGACTCGACGTACGAGGTCGCCGTGGCCGCCGGAACGGCGCTCACGACAGCTGCGCGGCTTTCCAAAGTCGTGGGTACTTGTGCAACCGACAGCGATCGCAGCAACGATGGCACTTGTCTCGACTCTTTCGTTGCGAAGTTCGGTGCGCGAGTCTTACGACGACCGCTCACGTCCGACGACGTCGCATTCTACAAGTCGGCATATGGGACCGATACGACAGCCAGCGCCGCGAGCTACGCGGACCTGATCGCGATTTTTTTGACGGCACCGGAGTTTCTATATTTCGTGGAGCACGGTGGTGCCGCGGTCGCCGGGCAATCTGGAGTTTACGACGTATCAGCGTACGAACTCGCGTCGCGTCTCGCGTACCAGCTCTGGCAGAGCCCGCCCGATGACGAACTCTCGCGGGTTGCGGCGGACGCGAGCTTACTGACGCCATCCGTGTACGAAGCTCAGGTAGTGCGCCTGATTGCAGATCCGCGCGCGCACACCACCTTGGACGAGTTCTTCCAGGATTGGACCAAAATGGAAGACTTGCCGGCGCTCGACGCCAAGAACAGCGACGTCGTGTTCAAGGCTTTCGCTGGCGACGACTTGCCGAACGCAAACCTGCGTAAGGCCATGCAGGACGACGCACTCGCCCTGCTCGATTTTCAAACCTGGAACGAGAGTGCTCCGGTTGCGAGTTGGTTCGCAAGTGAGCGATCTTTTGCGCGGGATGCGCGCCTCGCAAAGATCTACGGCGCGCCGGTGTGGGACGGAGCCAGCGTGCCACCACCACTTCCAACAGGACAACGGCCAGGGCTCCTGACGCGAGCGCTGTTTCTGGCCAGCGGAAGCGCCAACACGCGGCCGATCATGAAGGGGGTGTTCATCCGCAAGAACATCTTGTGCAATGACATTCCACCTCCGCCGCCGGGAGCGAATGCCAAGCCGCCGGTGCTCGAGCCAGGTATGACAACGCGCGAGAGCGTCGAGGCGCTGACGGAAGTTGCCGGGAGCGTATGCGCTGGTTGCCATACGCAGCTCATCAATCCGCTCGGCTACGCCACCGAAAATTACGACGCACTCGGGCGGTTTCGCAGCATGGAACGCTTGTTCGACGAGGCTGGCAAGCTCACGGGTGAGAGGCCCGTCGACGTGAGCGGTGTACCGCAGGTGCGAGTTGGCGATCGCACCGAAGTTCAGTCGACTGCCCAGTTGATGCAGTTGATAGCGGGGAGCGGTGCGGTGGAAGCGTGTCTGTCGCGAAACTTCTTCCGCTTCACTTACGCGCGCTGGGAAGACGACGCGCTCGATGGCTGCGCGTTGCGTGCGGCGCACGAAGCGATCCGGGATGGCGCAGCCTTCGCCGACATTCTGCACGCCAGCGTGCTCACTCCAGCATTTCGGCAGCGTCGGTTCGAATAGAGGTCAACGATGTCGCGACGAGTCATCGATGTTTCGAGGCGCCAAATGTTGCTCGGCCTGGGCGGCGCGGCGGTGGCGCTGCCCATCTTACCGTCGCTCTTGACCAAGACGGCGTACGGCGCCGATCCAGTGCTGACTCGGCCCCCGCGCCTGTATTGGGTCACCACGGAGCACGGCGGCGCCTTCGAAGCCAGCATGTTTCCGAAGACCTCGTTACTCACGGAGAGTGCGAGTGTGTTCTCCGATCACAACGTGCGCTCTGGCAAGTTGGTGGCCACCACCAGCAGCGGGCAGACGCAGCTTTCCCCAGTGTTGCGCGCCGATGCGGGGGTGTTCACAGCCGCGCGACTCGCCAAGATGAACGTGCTTTGGGGTCTCGACGTACCGTTTTACATCGCGCACAACACCGGGCTTCACCTGGGCAACTACGCGCGCAACGACGGCAACGGCAGTGATGGCGTCGCGGTGCAAAGCAGTCCTCGCCCGACCATTGACCAAATCATGGCCTGGTCGCCGTCGTTCTACAGCGATTTGTCGGCTATTCGGGAGCGCGCGCTGGTGATGTCGAGCCGCCCGGTGAGCTGGAACTATTCGGATCCAGCCAAGCCGACCAGCACTATTCAAAACGTGCGCGGCGCGAACAGTTCGCTCGAACTGTTCAAGAAGATCTTCGTCGCACCGACTACGCCTGCAGCACAGCGGATGCCAATCGTCGATCGCGTGCTCGAAAACTACAAGCGCCTGCGCAATAGCAACAAACGCCTGTCCGCAGCCGACAAACGGCGCTTGGACGACCACATCGCACGCTTGGCCGAACTCGAACGCAAGCTCAGCACCAGCAGCAATTCATGTGGCAGCGTGACGGCGCCAACCGACGATGCCAGTCGCCACAACGCCAACAATCCGGAAGACGCTGCGCGCCAGCTCGCGTTGTTCAACGAAGTGGCTGCGGTGGCCTTCATGTGCGGGTCGAGCCGCATTGCGGTCCTGTGTTACGGCGATACCTCGCGTTTCGTCGGCTACGGTGGTGACTGGCATCAGGAAGTGGCTCACCAGTGGCAGCTAGCGGACAAGCAGCAAAAGCTCGTGGATTCGTACCAGCGCTTCTTTGCTACGGTGCTGCTCGACATGGTTGCTCGGCTGGACGTGGAGGAGACTCCGGGCGTCAGCTTTCTCGACAACAGTTTAGTGGTGTGGACGCAAGAGTCCGGCATGGAAACTCACGGATCGGTTTCGATTCCCGTGGTGACCTTCGGGAGCGCGGGCGGGCGGCTGCGCACTGGGCAGCTATGCGACTATCGGCGCACGGGAAACAGCGCTTCCGAGTACGATCCGGGTGCCGGTGGGAAACAGGTCCTGGGGCTTTTGTATAGCCAGTGGCTCGCCACGGTGCTGCAAACGATGGGTGTGCCGCCGAGCGAATTCGAACGTTGGGGACACAAGGGCTACGGCGTTCCGTTCATCACCAAAGAGAGTTGGACGCCGCCGTTCGCCAAACACTACGGCAACACCAGCTCGCGCTACTTCCAAATCGCGAGCGACTATTTGCCCTTCCTCAAAGCGTGAGCTCGAGTAGCACGTTGCTGCGATCCACGCTGGAATCGCTGGAGATCTCTCCGTCGTCGTTGTCGCCGGTGCACCAAATCGAATCGTTTCGCTTGCGCGCGCAGGTGAAAAAGCGTCCGGCGCGCACTTCTACCCAGTCGCTGTCAGAGCCCATCCGCTGCATGCTGGGGACGGCGTCTTGCAGGTTGCTGCCAGTGAGCTGTCCTTCGGTGTTGCGTCCCGCGCACCAGATTTCGCCGTTCTGACGTAGCCCGCAGGTGTGGAACGTCTCGGTACTGACCTGGAGCCAGTCTTCGAAGCTGGGCACGCGGCTCGGAGTGGTGCGCGGCATCAGGTCGCCCATGGCGAGCACGCCGCTGTCGAGGCTGCCCCAGCAGTAGAGGGTGTTGTTGCGTTTGCGCGCGCAGGTGCTGTTCTGTCCGGCGCTCACCCTCCACCCAATCACTGTCTACGCCGACGCGTGTGGGACTGCGGTGTTGTTGTGGTTCGGCGCTGCCCTGGCCAATTTGGTAGCTGGTGTTGCGACCCCAGCAGTAGAGCGCGCCCGGTGAACGAATGCCGCAGCTGTGGCCTTGGCCGGTCGAAACGAAGGTCCAGTCGCGCTCCCTGCCGACTTGCACTGGCTCGGGGAAGTCATTGCCGGGATGCGTGTCGCCGAGGCCGAGTTGCCCCTCCCAGTTGTATCCCCAACACCACAAGCTCGCGTCGTTGAGTAATGCGCAGCTATGATCGAATGCGCTTCTCACATCCACAGCAGCTGCGCGTAACATCACCTGCACCGGCGTGGGATTGCTGGCTGCGCTGTCGCCCGTGCCGAGTTGTCCGCGATCATTGGCGCCGAAGCAGTACACACGGCCTTGCGTATCGAGCGCGCACGAGTGTGAGCTGCCAGCCGCGGGCGCGCGCACGGAGCCGATCGGCACGATGCGCGGCCCTGAATCTCCCCCGAGCGGTGCTCCGAGTTGGCCGTCGGCGGAGCGACCCCAACACGAGAGTTGCCCAGCGCGCACGGCGCAAGCGTGATCTTGCCCCGTTGCGAGGCGTGCATCAGTTTGCTGCAGTACGACCGGCGGTGGGCTGCCATCCGGATTTGCGCTCAACACTTCACCGCGGCCGGTGCAAGCGAGTAGCCAGAAGCTCAACAGGAATGTGTAGCTTCGGCTCATCGCGCCTCCAATCCTAGCGTTGCGCCCAGCGCAAAGCCTCGCGCCGCCGCCGCAACGCGCCCTTCGTCGGTCGCTTCGACGCCACGTAAAGTTGCAGCGGCGTTTACGCCCGCGCTCAGGCCCAAAACGCGGCCCAGCGCGAACCGGCCGAGTACACCACCGTTCGCCGTAGTCAGCCAATCTGCATACGTGCTCGCGCTGGCGCCAGACGTTGCCTCGCCGCGAAACTCCAGACGAAACACGCCGAGCCCTGCGCCCAGGTGCAAGGACGCACGCTGATCTCCCGCGACACGTAGCAACAGACGTGTGGCGCCGCCCGCAGCCAGCGCGCTCACACTGCCGTGAGGAGCTGCTTCGCCGGGACCAAGCCGAACTCCACCCGAGAGCTCGAGATGGAAGCGCGCGCCGAGCGGCACCCGGCCCGCGGCCTCCGCGCCAATGAGTGTGATGCCACCAAAGAAGTGCTCGGCCGCGCCGCGCGCTTCGAGCTGCGTGGGTTCAGCGACGCGCGCTGGAGTCAACACCTGGCGCACGCTCTTCACGACTTCGGGGCGTGGTTTTGCGCTGCGAGCCCGTTCGGTGTCGAGCGCAAGTTCAGCCCAGCTCGCGCGCAGGAGCTCATCGGCTTCGATGGCTACAGCGAGCTCGCGGCTGTCTGCTGGGATACGGTCGAGATCGAGGTCACGCGCGACTCGCTTATGGGTCACGCTGTCCTGCAACAGGATTTCGACGCTGGCTTTGGTCTTGCCGCTCACCTGAATCTTCAGCGTCGCGAGCGGCGCGCTCTGTGGGTTTTGAAGCTGTTCACAAACGTCGATGCCTTGTGCCTTCAGACCGTGTTGAAGGTCAGCGAGCACCCGCGCCCGTTGAGCATCGCTCCAATTTTCCGCGGAGATCTCGACTCGTACGAGTGGCCGGCTACCGTCGCAGCGCGTTTCGGCTCGGGCGAGACTCGTCGTCGCTGAGCCCGCGCACAGCGCGAGCGCCCACAGTCTGCGCCGGACCACGTCTTCACCATAGCTCAGGCCCGCACGGGTCCGGCAAGCCTCGTGGAAGCTTGCTGGGCGCCTAGAAAAATCGCGCGATTTTGAAGACTTGCGCGCGGGTACCGGCTGGCTGCTTGTGCGTCCGGCAATTTGGAGTTAATGACACTAACATCAATATGGCGACGCGACGCACCTACCGCATGACGGCTCGCGCGGAGAGCGCCCGCGTGACGGGTGAGCGCATCGTGCGCGCCGTCGAAGAATTGTTCGTCGAGCGCTGCTACGACGAGCTTTCACTCGAACAGATTGCGCAGCGTGCGGGAGTTACCGTCCAAACCTTGATCCGCCGTTTCGGTTCGAAGGAGGGCCTGGTTGCTGCAGCCGCCGCACGCATCACCGAAGCGGTGGTGGCTCAGCGCAGTCAGGCGCCGATCGGCGACGTGGAAGGTGCTGTCGAGAACCTACTCGAGCACTACGAAAGCGTGGGTCGCCTGGTGCTGCGCTTGTTGCAGCAGGAACACGTTCCAACTCTGGCTCGCATCGCCGAAGGCGGCCGCAAGGTTCATCGGCGCTGGGTGGCGCGCACGCTGGGGCCGCTGTTGTCGAAGCTGCCCGTCGAAGAGCGACGTATGCGTTTGGACCAGCTCACGGTGTTGACCGACGTGTACATCTGGAAGTTGCTGCGGCTCGACCTGGGTCGGAGCCGCGCTCAGGTTCAAAAGACGCTGGTCGACATGCTGCAACGAGCTAGCGCGGAGTCGGGTCAATGGCGCGCGTGTTGATTTACACGTCGCCTGCGCGCGGGCACTTGTATCCCGCGGCGGCGATTGGCCTCGAGCTCATGCGGCGCGGTCACTACGTGGAGCTGCACGGCCTTTCCCAGGAGCTTGCTCCTTTGCGCGAGGCAGGGTTGTGTGTTCGAGGGCTCGACGCGGCGATCGAGGCTCTTCCGCTCGACGACGGCAAGGCCTGGTCCGCCGTGTCTGCTTTGCGACGCGTGATGGCGACGTTCGTTGCACGCGCGCCGCACGAGGTACGCAGTTTAGATGCCGCGTTGTCCGCGAGGCCGCCGGACTGCTTGCTGATCGACGTAAACTGCTTGGGGGCTGCTGCGCTCGCGGAGCGCTCGGCGTTGCCTTGGGCGACGTTCGCTCCCTACTGCTTGCCGATTCCGTCGCGCGACGCGCCGCCGTTTGGCCTCGGCTTGTTGCCGCGACGGGATTGGCTCGGTCGGCTGCGCGACGGATGCATTCAACGCATCACGCGCGGCGCGTTGGCGAGCTTCACGGAACCCGTGAACCAGGTACGCCGCGCGCTGTCGGTGCCGGCGCTCACACACGCGGCCGACTTTGCGTTGACGTCGCCGCGGCTGCTCGCGCTTACCTCCGAAGCATTCGAATATCCACGCAGCGATTGGCCCAACTCGGTCCGTCTGTGCGGGCACTGCTGTTGGGCGCCCCCCGATGCGCGCGCGGAGCCATTCGGAGCGGAGAACGAAGAGTACGTGCTGGTCACTGCTTCAACCGAAGCGCAGCGCGACGCTCGGTTACTACAAGTGGCGCTGGATGCGCTAGCGGACGTGCCCCAGCGCGTCGTAGTCACGACGGGAGCCCACGATCCATCCCGATTTCGTGCGCCGCCCAACGCGCGTGTGGTCCGCTTTGCTTCTCACGCGACGCTCCTGCCGCGAGCGCAGGCAGTGATTTGCCATGGTGGAATGGGAATCACACAGCGTGCCCTTTCTCACGGCGTTCCCGTGTGCGTCGTTCCGGCGGGTCGCGATCAATTCGAGGTGGCTCGCCGTGTGGAGCGCGCACAAGCCGGAGTGTTCTTGCACCCGCGGCGCTTGTCGGCAGGCAACCTGCGGCGGGCTTTCGTGCGAACCGTTGCGGCGCGCTCTGGCGCGCAAAAGCTCGCGCCCACGTTGTGTCCGCGTCAGGGCGCCGAACGCGCTGCCAACGAGCTGATTTCGCTGATCCGGGGTTGAGTCATGAAAGCTTTGCTCTGTGCGCTTGGTTTTTCGCTCGCGGCCTGCGGTGCCTCACCGGAAGAGCCAGGTGCTTTGGTGCCACCGACAGCCGATCAGGATGCCGCACTTCCCGCGTTGGATGTCTACGTGGCGGGTCACACACGACGCCTGCATCTCGAGACGTATGGAGATCCGACTCGTCCTCCGCTGTTCGCGTTTCACGGCGGCGGTGGTAACGATTTTCGTCTGCTGCTCCCGCTGCGCGAGCTCGCTGACGAATACTTCGTCGTGCTGTGGGACTCTCGCGGCTGTGGTCTGTCCGAGCGGATCACGAGCGAGGAGGTGTCGTGGGACAGCTACATGGAGGAGGTCGTCGCGGTGAAAGCGGCGCTGTCGCCGCAGCGCCCGATTCACCTCGCCGGTTACTCTTGGGGCGGCTACCAGGCCGCACGCTTCGCGACCGTGCATCCCGAAGCGGTGGCGAGTTTGATTCTGTTCGAACCTGGGCCGCTCACGCGCCAGGCCGACGATGCTTTGGAGAAGCCGAAGTTCGGGCTCGCGGACGACTTCGTCAACGAGCACCTTTGGCAGGTCGATTTCCTTTCGCCGTCGGATCACGCTGCGATGGATCGCAAAGCGTATGCATTGGCGCGTCAGGCCATGGCCTCGTTCTGGTGCGATCCCGAGAACCCCGGCTGGTACGCGATGTGGCGGCACGGCATCTACGTCGACATCTTGTCGGCAGAGCTATTGGCGAAAGCCGACGCTTTCAACTTTGCTCCAGCGCTGGCCGATCTGAATCAGCCGGTCCTCATATTTGGTTCGAGCTGCGGCCCGCTGCGAACCGACTACCAGAAGCGTCACGCGGTTGGCCTGTTTCAGCACGCTGATGTCGTCGAGCTCGAAGGCGTGAGCCACATGGATCTCTTCGTTCCCAAGCTCGTGAGTGAGCTGCGAACTTGGTTGAAGGGACACGCGCCATGAAGCTCGTAACTTGCGTTTGCGCGCTCGTGGCCGGAACCTTCGCTGCTCTCGAGGCGCGAGCGACGGTGGCGGCATTTGGCATGCCGGAGCGCTCGATCGGCAATGACGTTACCGCGTTTCGCGTCGGGCTCGATCCAGTTCCGTTACTCGAGCTCGGCTATGTTCGCTCTGCGCTGTGGGAAACCCGCGGCGCGCGCTTCGACGCAGGAGTCTCGCTGGCTTTGCCGGTGTTACTCGGTGGTCGCGATTATCGGCTGAGCTTGGGGTTGGCTCCTCACGTAACGCTCAGCGAAACGTTTGCTTTGGCTTTCGGGGCGGCCGGATTTTGGCAACGCGCTGAGGACGAAACCGCTCACATGCAAAGCTTCGGGTTCGAAGTTGGTGTCAGTCCGCGCTACACGAGGGGCGGGTTCTACGCGGGGGTGCCGCTCTGCCTGCGTAGCGCGCCGCTCTTGTTCGTCGAGAACAAGGCGTACATGCGCTTTGCGTATGACGATCGTTACTCGAATGGCGCCAGCAACGATCCGGGCAGCGTCGGGGGCATCGCCGGGCCGCGCGATGGCACTTATTTATGGACGGCCTTGCGTGTGTTCGCTGGGCTCGAGGCGGGCGTCACCCTGGAGCATTGGGCGCTGGCGGCGGGTCTCGGCAGCTGGTGGACGCCACAGGCCCAGGGTCTGTTCGTGTCCGTGGAGACCGGCCAAATCCCCGTGTATCTGCAGCTGGACATACGCCGAGGGTTCTGAGCCACGTCCGGGAATGCGCACCCGCGGCGATTGTTCGGGGGCTACCCGTTGCGATGTGATCGTCCCACACTGACGGCGCGCGATCGTGTAAACTCCGCGCCTCTAGGTGAGCGCGCGACCCACCGGCCCCGGCACTTCTGCCCTTTTGCCCTCCGCTTTCGCAACATCACTTTTCAAGAAGAGTTGTGACATTCCTGCCTGGGTGCATGGATCGGTCGCCGAAGTTTGATGAGAGGAGTTGACGAAACCGGCTGGCGGGGGTGAATCCTCGTTCCCGCGGTCGCGTTCCGTCGCTCGCGATGGAGAAGCCCATGCAAAAGAGGCTTGGCTTAATTCGGCTGGCCACACTCCTTCTTCCCGTTGCCTTCGCGCTGCTTGCGAGTTGCAGCTCTAATAAGGACTCGCTGTTTGGCCCGTCTGGCGGCGTTTCCGGCGAAACGTCGGCGACCGGCGGTCGCGCGGACAACGCTGGTGGCACCTCGGGAGCTTCGAGCTGCGCGTCGGGGGTGCTCTGTGGCAGCGAGTGCGTCGACGTACAGACCAGCGCTAGCCATTGCGGCAATTGCGAGACGGTGTGTCCGCCCACTGCGGAGTGTCGCGCCGGAAAGTGCCTGTGCGCGAACGGCGAAACCGCGTGCGGCAACCGCTGCATCGACACCGAGACCAGCACGGCACATTGCGGCAACTGCGACAACGCCTGCCCCCCGCTCGCGGCGTGTGTAGCGGGTGAGTGCATCTGCCCGGATCGTCAGGTCGCTTGCGGCGTGCAGTGCGTCGACACTCTCACCAGCCTGACCCATTGCGGCGTGTGCAACAACGCGTGCCCGCCGCGCGCAGCGTGTCTGGCCGGCGAATGTGTGTGTCCCGACGGGGAGACCGCTTGCGGAGCCAAGTGTGTCGACACGCAAACCAGCCCGAGCCACTGCGGCGTTTGCGACAACGTTTGCCCGGCGCGCGCGACCTGTACCTTGGGCGAGTGCGTTTGCCCGGCGCCGGAGAGCGTTTGCGACGGTAAGTGCGTGGACACGCAAACCAGCAACGAGCACTGCGGCGCTTGCGGCATCCCATGTCAGGGTGGCACTTGCACCAAAGGCGAATGTGTTTGCCCTACGGGCCAGGTGAACTGCGGCGGCCAATGTGTGGATTTGACTAGCGACGTCGCGCATTGTGGCGATTGCAAGATCGCCTGCACGAACAACCAGATCTGCGAAGCCAGCGCGTGCACGTGCCCGAAGGGTCTGACCGACTGCAACGGGACGTGTTCAGATCTCACCAAAGACAAGGCGCACTGCGGGAGCTGCACCACCGCTTGCCTCAACAACAAGATCTGCAGCAACAGCGCGTGCACGTGTGCCACTGGGCAAACCGATTGCAGCGGCACCTGCGCAGATCTCACCAGCGATCCAGCGCACTGCGGCACGTGCACCAACGCGTGCATGACAGGGCTGCCCTGCACCAAGGGGATCTGTGGTTGCCCAACCGGTCAGACCCTGTGCGGCACCACGTGTGTCGACTTGAACAGCGACGCGGCGCACTGCGGCAGCTGCACGACTGCGTGCATGACCGGTCAGTTTTGCACTGATAAAACCTGCCTGCGCTCGCCGTGTGATGGCCTTTGTACGATGATCGAACCGGTCACGCTGGGCAGCGACGGCTTCCGCAAGGAAGGCTTCGGCACGGGCGCACATTGCTACGAGGTGCGCGGCTACGAGCCGACGGAGACCAGCCCGCGTATCGTGTGCTGGAACTTCGCAGGCGATCGCAGCTTGAAGGTGAACGGCGCAACCGTCGCATGTGTGCAGAACGAAGGTGTTCCGCTCATGAAGAAGCGCGCCGACGGTTACTGCGTCCAGGTTGGCGCCGGCAACGCTGCCGATGCCGGGTTCCTGCTTCCAACCCGCTGATAGGTTTCAGTAGCCGATCACGACACGCTCGTCAAACGACGTGAACGGGCCTTCGAAGCCGTTGGGGCCGCGCCGCCAGATCAGGTGCCGCCCCGAGGCGATGAACTCCGCCTCGCGCTTGGCACCATCGTGCTTCAGGTTGCGGAAGTAATCGGTCCCCACCACACCCGAGGTGCCGAAGTACAACTTGATCATGCGCGGCGAGTCGACGAACACACGCTGGTCGGGCTGCCAAGCGTTGAACGCAAGCGCCAGGTCTTGATAAAGCGCTGCGGTGCCACGCGTCGAGCCGCTCGCCAGCGCGAGCTTGACCCAGTGTTCGAACCAGTCGGCCTTCTCGGCAAAGGTACGCGCAGCCGGAGAAGACGCCTTTCCGCGAATCGCGACACGGAAGCCCTCGAGCGCTTTCTCATAAGCGGCCACCATTTCTGCGTCGATGGGGCACTTGTCGAATGGAATCACCGAGATGATTTCCACTTCGTCACGGCCAAGCACACAACGCTCTCCAACGAAGGCCTGAGCCCGCGTGATGAGCTCGCGTCCGGCGCTCTTTACGTTCGGTTCGTCTGCAAGCTCGGCTCTAGAACTCGCCGCAGCCTCAGCGCTGGTCTGGGAACGAGCCGGTCGCTCGCCTTTCACGCAACGTGAGGTTGCGCCCGCGTTGAATGAACCTGCCAGGCAGCGCGGCGGAAACAGCGGATTACCTTCGGCACACGCGAGCAGCTCCTTGCATTGCCCGGAGTAACTCCGAAAGCAGTCGGGGTCGGGTTGCGCGATCAAATCGTGGCAATTGGCACGCTGGCGCTCGTTCTGATGGCAGTTGCAAAGTGCCTTCATCAAGTCTGGGTGATCCGGTGCACGTGCGGTGCGCGTTTTTTCGAGCTCCATACGCAGATCAGGCGCTGCGCCGCGTGCATCCCAATCGACGATCAGGCGTTTGCTGAGCCCATCACTCCAACTGAACAACACTTCTAGCCGCTCGCCGCGCGGAATTGGGGCAACCAAGATCATGCGACCGTCGATCAACGACGTGATGGCGTCGGCTTGCTCGCTGAGCACCTGCAGACCGAGCCCGCTGGGATCGCGCTCGGATTTGGGAAAGCAGCTCACGTACAACCACTCGCGGTACTTCTTGGTGATCGGGCAACGCCCCGAGTTCATCACCGCGATTTCGCCGGCCAACGCCTTCCACGTTTCTGGCGGTGGCACTCGCGAGCGCCCTTTCGGAAGCTCGAGGCCGGTAAAAGCGCTCTCTCGTCGGTGGGTAGCGTCGTTCAACGCCGTGTGGAGCGCGCGCGCCACCGCCGAATGGCCCTTGGGCGTGAGGTGGATGTCGCCTGGCAAGAACGCTCCGGGTTCCGCTTGCTTGAGCGCCTCGCCGGCGTCGACCGCAATCACCGAAGCTCTGCGCGCGCTCTCGATCAAGTCTTGCACGAGGACGCGTGCCGGTTGCAAGTCGACGCGCCGAGCGCCGTGCTTGCGCCATTCAGCGTCCGAAACCATGACGTCCAACGGCAACACCAGCAGCACGAACTGCGCACCCAGAGCGTCGCTGTGGCGCTTTGCCTCCAACACGGCTCGCGCGAGCGGCGATGCCTGGCGCACGACTTCGAGCGGCTGCTCGCGAACGACTTGCAGCTTGAGTCGTTCTGCGTCGCGCGTCGAGAGTGCAGCCAGGACTTCTTTGGCGCGCTCGCTTTGCATCACCTTTTCGGCGCGCTCGCGCAACGTCGCTTCGAACTTGTTGCGAAGCTCCACCGCTTGACGGATGTACTCCGCGGTCGCAAACACGGGCCGACCTTCCTCACCGTAGCCGGGAGTGACGATGTCGCCCGGATTGGCGTCCGCCGCCAGGTACACGCTGCCGGCCGAGCCAGGTTGCTCCGAACCAGCCCCGAGCTTCAGCTCCTCCCACACCAACGCGCGAACGCGAGCCTCGGCATTGCGGTATGACTCCTCTGCGTAGGTCGTGTGCGCTTCGTACTGACCACTCTGCCGCTCGAGCTCCGCGCGCTCCGCAGCGCGCTGGCTCGCCTGAGTGCGGCCGAGATCGAGCAGATCCGCGAAGGTGCCTTCGGAGGGAGTGCCGCGTTCATCGAGCTGCGCAGGGCCGAGCCGGTGCCACCATTTTCGCCAGGCAAACACCAAGTGTGAACTCCGAAACAAGAGCTCACGCCCTGGAAACCAAGTGACTCGGTTGGGAGCGAGCTCTTTGCGCACTGCCCAACCATCCCACGCCACGTGGCGTTCACGATTGGGGCGGTTTGCTTCGAAAGGGTCATTCGCGAAGTTCACCACGTACACGATGGTGCGCGGATGGCGGCGCTTGCCGAGCTCGTCGATCGCAGCGAGAAACTCCGGCGGGCCCCACGTGGGAACCCCCGCGTTGTAGACAGGGCGTTTGCTGAGCTCACCGAAGCGCGACGCGAAGGTTTGCTCGAAGTCTACGCCGAGCCCGAATGCTTGCGAGTCGCCGACGAACAGCACTTCCCCTTCGCGCGGTACCGGCTCGGCTCCAGGTTCGCGGCTGCGAAAGCCAGCGCTATTGGTTGCGACCAGAGTCGTGCCGCTTCCTCCGAACGCTACGCGCGCACTAGCTAGCGGGCGCAGACGAACTCCGAGCGCTGCGTCGGCCTGATACACGTTGAGGTGAGGGAAAGCGCCGTTGTCACGCCAGCGAAAGACAATCTCCAAAATTGCCACGCCAACGATCAGCGCGAGCGCCACGCGCAGTACTTGCCCGATGCGGTGCCCCTTCATGATCCCGTCGAATTCGCTCAGAAGATACTGTACACGAACGGAGCCACGTAACCCAAGCCGGAAGTCAGCAGCAGAAGTACGCCGCCAGCGAGCAAAACCAGCAACAACGGGAGCCAGAACAGCCGTTCGCGGCGCGAAAAGTGACGAAACAGCTGCAACAGCGTGATCCGCTTCGCATCGAGCGCTCGCAGGCGAGAGGATTTCATAGCGGGCCCTTCTTAATTAGGAGATCCTCCACCAAAAGCGCGTCGAGCTCGTGCGCCATGAGAAAGCCGAGCGCATCTTCCGAGCTTGCCACGATGGGCTCGTGCGCGCCGTTCAACGACGTGTTCAAGAGTACGGGAGTGCCGCTCAGCGACGCAAACTCTTCCAGGGTAGCGTGCAGCAGCGGCGCGTGCGTTGCTTCGACGGTCTGGACGCGCGCTGTGCCGTCCACATGGCGTACCGCCGCCAGTTCTTGAGCGACGGTGGGCCGCACTGGGCACACAGTAGTCATGTACGGCGTCATGTGGTTCGGTGCACCTTCGAAATAGCGCTCGGCCCGAGCGGCGAGCACCGAGGGTGCGAAGGGCTGAAACGCTTCGCGTTGCTTTACTACACGGTTCAATCGCTCGCGTGTTTCGGGATCACTCGGCTCGGCTAGGAGCGAGCGCTGACCGAGCGCGCGTGGCCCCCACTCGAAGCGGCCGCTGCACAGCCCCACGAGCTTATGGCGTGCCAGGAGTGCTGCCGCTTCGCGCGCCGGATTGGTCACGCGCGTGAGCGAGAACCCGAGTTCGATGGCCAAATCGTGTGCCTGCGCTGGATTGATGGGTAAACCCAGGCCGGCGCTGCCGAGCGCTGCTGGACGTTTCGCGCCGAGCTCGCGAGCACGAAGCAGGGCCGCTCCCAGCGCTCCTCCCGCGTCGCCCGCCGCCGGTTGCACGAACACGCGTGAAAACCCCGACTCGCGCGCAATGCGAGCATTGGCCACGGCGTTCAGCGCAACCCCACCCGCGAGACATAAATGGGAAAGCCCCGTACGCGAGCGAGCACGCTGACACAATCCAAGCAGGGCGCGCTCCGTTACGGCTTGCAAGGTCGCTGCGATATCGGCGTAGCGCTGCTCGTCTGTCGAGAGCGGTAGTCCAAAGCGCCGGCCTGGCAAACGCCGTGGACCGAGCAGTGTTTCCAGGGCACTCGAGAAGCCGAGCTCACTGCCTTGCTCGTGACCGAAGTAGTCGCTCACCAGCTCGTAACTTCCGTCGGCTTGCAGCTTCACGATTTTGGCAAACTCGTCTTCGAAGCGCGAGGTGCCGAACGCGGCGAGCCCCATCACCTTGTGCTCGCCTTCATTCACTTCGAAACCCAAGTACGCCGTGAGCGCGGCGTACAAAAGGCCGAGCGAATGCGGGAAATGCAGCTCGTCCAGGCAATGCAAGCCTGTGTCGTCCGCGCGAAAAATCGCCGTTGTGACTGATTCTCCCACGCCGTCCACGGTCAAGACGCAGGCGGCGTCGAACGGGCTCGCGTAAAACGCGCTCGCGGCATGGGAACGATGATGTTCGCCGAAGAGAACGCGCGCGCGCGGCACGTCGAGCTCGTTGGCGATCGCATCGAGCACCCAGATCTTTTCGCCCAGCTGCGACTGCATTGCGCGCGGAAAGCCGCGCACTCCGCGCGGAAAGGCGCGCAAAGCGTGCGTCAAGACGCGCTCCAACTTGGCGAACGGGTTCTCGTAGAAAACCACGTTGTCGAGCTCGTGCGCTGATATCCCTGCGAACTGCAAGCAGGCGCGCGCTGCCCGCCACGGCAGCTTGGCGTCATTCTTGATGCGCGTCAGGCGTTCTTCCTGAATTGCGGCAACGACGCGATCGTCGATCACCAGGGCCGCCGCGGCGTCGTGATAAAGACCGGAGATCCCGAGGACGGCTGTCATGCCGTGCCCTCAGCGCTGAGAAATGAAGCCACGCAGCGCGGGCCGAGAACGCGCGAACCAACGCGCGAGCGGCCACGCACAGAGATAGACGATGCTCATCAGAAGCGCGTAGCTGACGTGAGCGAAAGCACGCCCGGCGCGGCGAAAACGACGCCACGCTTCCCAGGCTTGCACCCAACGCAAGGCGCGGGCGGTGCCCTGTTCACCGGCGTGCTCGAGCAGCAGCGCGCGCGTGTAGCGCTCATGCTCGCGTTCTTCTCGTGCGGTGCGCGCGAACGCTTCCGCCAGGCGTGGGTGCGATTTGCTCAATGCGTGCGCGTACGCCTCGAACTGAAGACGGCCGCGCCGCTCACCGAAGTGCACGAATGCGATGAAGCGCGTTGGCCCGAGCCGCTCGATCAGCTCCTCGCTGTCCACGTGCGGACGTGCCATGCCATCTGCGGACGTGTCGCGGCTGAGCTCGCGAGCGAGTTCCAGGAAGCGACGCGCGTGTCGGGCTTCGTCCAGGGCATGTCGCAGGAACAAGGCTTTCTCTGGCGTCGAACTCAGCTGCGCGGCCAACCGCAGCTCGAGCTCGCTTTGCGCCTCTGCTCGCGCGAAGCGCCACAAGACACGTGCACCGCGCGCAGAGCTTTTGAACACCCAACGCGCCTGCAAGCGCCAGAAGTATCCGCTCGGCGTCAGCGAAACGGCCTGAGAGGTCGCGGGAGATCGTCGCGCGTGCGCCGCGTCCATGGCTTTCACCTCAGTCGAGCGTCGTACGGAGCCGGCGTGCTGCGCTCACCGGCGCGAGATCGCTGGTGTCGTCCAAGCTGCGCCGGATCAAGCGACGAGTAGCGCCGACGCGCTCGAAGACATCACCATCATCATCCAGGTTGCGCCGAATCGACAGCAGACGCGGAGGAGTGCTGAGCGCTGGTGCCTCGGGCACGATGCTCGACTCCGCTTCGACGGGGAAACTCGCGACAGCTTCACTGTCCAACACCACGCGAATCAAGCGAGGCGAAATCTCGTTCGAGCCGACCGTCGAGATTTCGTTGGAGGTCATCGACGCGCGCAGGGGGTGCGCGGGTAGCGGTTCGCTTTCGAACGGACGCGGAGCAGGCTGGCTGTGAATCTCCGTCGGCGTCAAAGGTGCATGCGTTGCGGTGGCCGAATGCGCGCTGGGCTCGCCGAGCGCTATTGCGCTGATCGTGCTCACCAGCAGCAGTGCCAAACCACCGCGTCCCATTTCTGGAAGATGCGGCGTGCGTCGCGCCCTCGCAAGCACATCACGCCGAAGTGCTTTTTCATGAGCTCGACCGGTGGAGGCGCCCGTCAGTGAATGCGAAGCCGGATCGCACCGGCTGAGCGCAATATTCCTCAAAAATTACGCTAATGTTGTGGCTGCGGCCCTTCGACCGTTCCGCAACTCGCGTCCGCTTCCGTCTCGGTAAACCCCATGAGTCACTTCTGGTTTCGTTCGTCCGCCCGATTGTTGCGAGGCCGCGCACACCTGTGCGGCATTTTCGTGCTGCTGGCGTGCAGCGCCGAATCCGGAACTCATCCACACGACAACGAGGGCGGCACCGGCAACGGAGCGGGAGGTAGTCAGCCGGGGAAAGGCGGTTCGCCGAACCAAAACGGCGGCACTCCCAATAATCAGGGCGGCTCGACGAGCGGCGGTAGTCCGAACACGTCGGGTGGCTCCACTTCAGGTGGCAGCAACTCCGGCGGAAGCAACTCGGGAGGTAATAACTCCGCGGGTGGAAACTCGAACAGCGGTGGCGCCATCAATATGGGCTCCGGCGGTAGCACCGGTGGCAAGTCGGCAAGCGGTGGAACGAACGCGGGCGGCACGCAGGCAAAAGGCGGCACCACGGGCATGGGAGGTACTACAGCCAAGGGAGGAACCTCCAACAGCGGCGGCACGACCGGTATGGGCGGCAACGTTGCCAAGGGTGGCACCGGTAGCGGCGGCACCTCGAGCGGTATGGGTGGCACGGCGACGGGAAGCGGCGGCACCACTGGCAGCGGTGGCTCTTCCACGGGGAGCGGCGTCTTCAGTCAATGTCGCTTCCACTTCGGCACCATCGATAGCAAAGCGAAGAGCGGTGGAAGCGCGCTGATTTCGCAGCTCGACTTCTTTACACCGGGCTGGATGATGAACGAAGCCTTCGATCAGCAATACGTCTGCGACGAAGGTAAAGCCGGCGGCGCGCTGCAAAATCAGGTGCCGGTCATCGTCACGTACATTGCCGCGAACTACGTGAAGAAGCACTACAACCTGTGCGATTGCAATGTGACCTCGTGCGGCGCGAACAACGACCTTTGCCATCACGGCGCGCAGTACATCTCTCAGAATTTGACGACCATCGTGAACGCGTACAAGAGCTACTCGCAAGGCTACGCGAACTGCTACGGCACCACGCGCCCGATCGTGTTCGAGATGGAACCCGACTTCTATCAATACACCGGTAGCTCGCAGTCGCAGCCGTGGTCAGCTTCACAAGCCGGACAGATCATGAGCCAGCTGGTGGCCGCCTTGAAGACATCGCTCCCGAACGCGCGGTTTTCAATCGATGCGTCGCCGTGGGTGGGCTCGAACGGCTCTGACAACGGCGCGGCCTGGTTCTCTAACTTCAACATGTCGCTGTTCACGTTCGTCAACACCTCGGGCGGAGGCACCAACGCGAACACCGCCAAGATTCGCTCGGCCAACAACATGACTTGGGCCGGTTTGAGTCAAGTCACGGGCAAGCCGATTCTGGCGGATACCGGCTATGGCGCAAACGGCGTGTCCGCCGGCCACGACGCAAACTGGGATGTGGTCTCGAACATCAACGCACGCATCGCAGATGGCGTGATTTCGATCTCCCAGTACAATCCCAACTCCAATTGGGGCTCAACGATCTCTTCCATTCGCGGTCAGCTGAGTACACCCAAGTTCTGCCCGTGAAAACCGCTGTTGTCGCGCTGGTCGCCTTGGCCAGCGCGTGCGGCAAGCCGTCGACGTCGGCACGTGGGGGGCCGGCGCCGTCTGCCTCCGCAGCTGCTGTGCCGGCCCTGGAGATCGAAAATCCGCGCCACGCCTTCGGCAGCGTTACAGTCGGTGCGCGGCTGCAGGCTTCGTTCGAAACGCACAACGGCGGCACGGCTCCGCTCGTGATCAGCGGTGCCGTCGAAACGCTCGGCTGCAGCGGCCGCGCGGAGCCCGGCACCTTGTCACCCAACGGAAGGGGTCGCTTGCATGTCGAGTGTCGGCCGCAGGTGCCAGGCCCATTCGCTGTGTCGTTGCGCATCAACAGCAACGACGCGCGCGTTCACGAGATCGCTCTCTCGGCGCAGGTGGCGCCTCGCTACGGCTTCGAGAAGCCTTTTTTGAGCCTGAATGTGCCGGTGGGGCAAGAGCGCAGCGAGGAGGTGGCACTCATCGGAGAGCTCGCGAGCAAGGCCGAGCCACACATCGTCGAGCCAGCCTCTGGTCCGTGTCGAAGTGAGCTCTTACCGGCTACTGGTGACGGCAATGCGCGGCTGCGGGTGAGCTGCCGCGGTGCCAGCGTTGGGCTGACGAGCTTCGCGGTAGCGATTCGAACCGGCCTCGACGAACCGAGTCAGATTAGCTTGCCTTGTTCGCTCGATGTGGCTGGTACGTTGCGCGTGACGCCGACGAATCCGTACTTCAACCTGCGGCTGCCAGGCGTCAAAGCGCTGCCGGTCGAGGTCCGAAGCGAACGCGACGATTTCGAGGTCACGCGCGTAGACGTAGTGGAAGGGCCGTTTTCGGCGAACCTCCAGCGCAAGGCGCCGCGCGTTTTCGAGGTGCTGGTGCAAGTCGACGAATCACGGCTCGAACGCGACAATCGTGGGGCGATTGGTGTGCTCAGGATCCACAGCAACGATCCCGGCGAACCGACCAAAGACGTGCCCCTGTCGGCTTTCGGCAAGCTGAATGCAGCTCAGCCCGCGCAGTGACCGCCGTGCGCGGCGAGCAGTTTGCCGCGCAATGCGGTAGAAGAGCCATATGGACTGGCTCGAGAGCTTGGAGGTGCGCTGGTTCTTCTCGCCCGATCACGCCGTGGTCGAGGAGCTGCGAGACTGGTTCGCCGACGTGGACATCGAGCACGACGATCGCGTCGACCACTACTATTTCGATCCACGCCGCGCGGATCTCAACGCCAAGGACCGTACCGGCGGTCCGAAAGGCAACAAGCTGGAGTTCAAGTACCGAGTTGGCACACTCGGGCCGACGCACTTGGCTCCGCTCGTCGTAGGGGACCTCGAGCGCTGGGCCAAACTTTCGTTGAAGCTCGGCGCTGACACGATCGCTTCGTTTCCGCTTTCGGTTGGAGTGAACAAGGCACGGCGTCTGCGCAAGTTCGTCTACGAGAATGGCGCAAGCAACGAGGTCGCGGCAGATCAGTCGCTCACCGCGGGATGCGGCGTGGAGCTGACTACGATCGAGGCGACTCGCAGTTCACAGCTCGAGCAAGCCGTCACCTTCGGGCTCGAAGCCTTTGGGCCCACCGAAGTGGTGCTCGACGCGCTGCGGAGCACGGCGCATGTCCTCTTCCGAGAGCGCCCCAACTTGCGCCTCAACGCCGAGGATTCTGCCAGTTACTCGGGTTTTTTGGTGCGCAGATTCCCGACGCCGTAGATCTCATCTGAAAATTGTATCGGGATTGACGATACATTCTGAAACCGCCAGTTTTGGCGCATGGCGACCGAGCCGATCCAGGCCGCGCGCGACTTCGCGGGGCTCTTTCCGCAGATTTATCTGGCGTTTCATCGCCGCGACGAGCAACGCGAGCTTCCCAACGCTTCGCGCGCAGTGCTGCAGCACCTGAGCCTGACCGGGCCGCTCACCATCGGCGAGATGGCGCAGCACCTTTCGCGCGCGCAATCGGTAGTGAGCGAAATTGTCGACCACCTCGAGCGCGACGGTTTGCTCGAACGCATGCGTGACACGCGCGATCGGCGCCGCGTGCTGGTGTGGCTGAGCGACGCCGGTCTCGAGGAGCTCCGGCGTGCGAAGGAGGTGCTTTCTTCCGAGCTACTGCAGCGTGCCATGCAGCTCATGAACGAGAGCGACCGCGAGGCATTGCTCACGGGCATGCGCGCGCTGCTCACCGCCAGCAACGAACCGAGCCTTTCCGCTCCAACCAGGAGAAAACGCAAATGACCGATACACATTCGTGTGAAAGCTGTTCGATGCCCATCGAGACCGGGCGCTATTGCCAGTACTGCACCAACGAGCGAGGTGAGCTTCAGCCCTTCGAAGAGCGTTTCGAGCGCATGATCGCCTGGCAAGCGCGCCGCACGCCGGACAAGACACGCGCCGAGCTGGAAGCCATGACCTTGGCGTACATGGCGACCATGCCAGCGTGGAAAGATCACCCGCGCGTACGCGGCGCGAGCTGAGCATCGCGGGCTAGCTTCAGAGCCGCGCCCGGGCGCGGTTTCGGAGCTAGGAATTTCAGCGCGGTGTCAGCATTTGTTCCGGGCGTACCCAACGCTCGAAGTCTTCGCTCGAGACCAAGCCGAGGCTGAGCGCCGCTTCTTTCAAGGTGGTGCCCTCGAGGTGCGCTTTGCGCGCGATGCGAGCCGCGTTTTCGTAGCCGATGTGCGGCGCGAGCGCGGTGACCAACATCAGCGAGCGCTGCAACAGTTCGCGAATGCGCTCGCGGTTCGGCTGCATGCCTGCCACGAGATGCACGCGAAAGCCGCTGCAACAGTCGGTCAAAAGCCGCGCGCTTTGTAGAAAGTTATGGATGATGAGCGGCTTGAACACGTTGAGCTCGAAGTTCCCGTTGGAGCCCCCGATGTTCAACGCGACGTCGTTGCCGAAAACCTGCGCGCAGGCCATCAACATGGCTTCCGCCTGCGTTGGGTTGACCTTGCCCGGCATGATTGAGCTCCCCGGCTCATTTTCAGGAATAATCAGCTCGAACAAACCCGAACGCGGACCGGAAGCGAGCCAGCGCACGTCGTTTGCGAGCTTGAACAACGCGGCCGCGAGAGTTTTGAGCGCGCCGTGCGCGAACACCAGCGCGTCGTGCGCAGCCAGCGCCTCGAACTTATTGGGTGCGGAACGCAAGCCCAACCCGCTCACGCGGGTGAGCTCGCTGGCTACGGCCTCCGCAAAATGAGCTGGCGCGTTGAGGCCGGTGCCAACCGCGGTTCCCCCGAGCGCGAGCTCACTCAGATGAGCGCGCGTTGCGTCGAGGTGCGTCAGCGACTGCGTGAGCTGATGTGTCCAGCCGCCAATTTCCTGACCCAACGTGAGCGGCGTCGCGTCCATCAAGTGGGTGCGGCCGAGCTTCACCACATCAGAAAATTCCCCAGCCTTTGCCGCGAGGGCATCGCGCAGCGCGGTTACCGCCGGCACCAAGCGCTCGTCGATGGCACGCAGCGCGGCCATGGCCATCGCCGTCGGAAACACGTCGTTCGACGATTGGCTCTTGTTGACATGATCGTTCGGATGCACGAGGCGCGCTTCTCCGCGCGCGCCGCCCAACAGCTCACTGGCGCGATTCGCGATCACCTCGTTCATGTTCATGTTGGTTTGAGTGCCGCTACCGGTTTGCCACACTACTAACGGGAACTCGCCGTCGTGGAGGCCTTGGTGCACTTCGTCGGCGGCGCGCGCGATGGCTTGAGCGATGTGAGCGTCCAGCACGCCGAGGCGCTGATTGACGATGGCTGCGGCGCGCTTCACGAGCGAAAGCTCACGCAACAGCTCGAGTGGCATGCGCTCCCCCGAGATCCGAAAGTGCTCTAGGCTTCTCTGGGTTTGCGCGCCCCACAAACGCTCGTTCGGCACGGCAACGTCGCCGAGCGAGTCGTGTTCGATGCGCGTGGCAGTCGTGTCGCTCATGTGGGCTCCTCTGTTCTAGTCCGCGAGGTGTTGTTCTTGCGCGAGTGAGCGCTGCGCCACTGACTTGGCGAAAGATCCGTCCAGCGCTTGAAAGCGCGTGAAAAAGCGCTCTGGTCAGCGAACCCGAGCCGTAGCGCGACGTCGGTCAGCGTAGTTCCGCCCTGCGCCAGCAGCCGCTCGGCCTCCGCTCTGCGAAAGTCACTGAGCACATCGTGAAAGCTGCGTCCGAGCTCTGCCAGCTTGCGGTGCAGGCTGCGCGTCGACAGAGCCAGCGAGCCCGCCACGTGTGCCGCGTCGGCGTTACCCTCTGGCAAGAGCTCGCGCAGGCGCCCACGAATCACCATTTCGAGCGGTGGTGCGGGCGCTCCCAGACCCAAGCGTGACGCCATGCTTTCCAGCGTTCGTCGCAGCAGGGGATCGCGGCTCTTCAGAATCGCCTTCGGCGCGTCGGGCGCAAGGTGTAGCGCAGCGCAGGGTTCCGCGAAGCGCACCGGCACGCCCAAAAGCTTGCGAAAGCCGTCGCTCGAGCTCGGCTGGTGGCGCGTGAAATCGACGGACACGAGCGGGAACGATTCCGAAAACGCGCGAAAATGACGCAGCACGATGCCGAGAGTGAGCTCGTCGCCGCTCACCTTCTTTTCGTAGTCGTTTTCGTTGACCAGGCTCACGCAATATTCGGTTGCGTTGGCGTCGAGGCGAATGGCACATCCCGGTGCCACGCTGGGAAACAAGCGACTCAGCGCCGTGAAGGCTTCGCCGACTGTGTCGCAGCTCGCCGCCAAGTAGTCCATCACTCCAAACGCGCCGAGCGGAACCGACAAGCCGACTTCCAGCACCAGCTCATCACGCGGCACCTGTTGGCGTGCCGCGCACAGTACGTCCGCAAACAATGTCGCAGGCACCAGCGTCTCGGGATCGTTTACGTCATCACTCAGCCGGACATCACGGCGAATGCGCGCCACGTCGACCCCGAGAGCTCGAAGCCCCTCCAGCACCGCGAGGACGGATGCGGCGGGCAGAAAGCTCATGCCCCAAAAGTACCACGCAGTTTGGCGCATAGGGCCAAGCCGCTGGCAGCTCTGGTCAAGCCGAAAAGGGCTGCGGGAGCGAAGCTTTCGGTCGTAGCCAGGAGTTTTTCGATGCTGAATGCCGAAGTTTTGCCGAGCCCCTCGTCCCTCGTTTCCAGCGACCGTCCGCGTGTGGCGCATGTGCCCGTGGTTTCGCGCGCGCTCACCAAAGCCGGTTTGGTCGAGCGTGATGGCAGTGTGACGGGAGCAATCCCGGCTTGGCTCGGTGGCCGCTTACTGCGCACCGCTCCAGCGGTGTTCGAGCTGGGCTCCTTTCGTGCGCAGCATTGGTTCGACGGTTTGGGCATGCTGTACGGCTTTCGTATTCGCGATGGCAAGGTCAGCTTCGCGCAGCGCCTGCTCGAGTGCGACGTGGCCGCGCAAGCGGCGGAGGGGCGGGTGCGAACCGCCAGCTTCGCTTCGCCCAATCAGCGTTCGTTTTGGCAGCGCATCTTCGAGCCGGTGCCGAAGGTGACTGATAACGCCAACGTCAACGTGCTGCGCTTCGGCGCAGAGTGGGTGGCGCTGACCGAATCGCCGCATCAGCTTCGCATCGACGACGCGACGCTCGGCGTGCTCGGACGCGTTCACTCTGACGACGCATTGCCAAAAAACATGGCGCCTACCGCGCATCCTCACTTCGACTTCGAGCGCAACCTCATGATCAACGTCGGCACGGCGCTGGGTCGCAAAGGTGAGCTCATCGCCTTCGAGCAGGCGCCCGGGAGCTCCGAGCGGCGTGAGATCGGTCGCTTCGTCGCCAACGAAGTTTCGTACGTCCACTCCTTCGGAGTTACGTCGAGCAGCGTCATTCTGGTTGGGCAACCCTGGTTGGTAAGCCCAACATCGCTCTTGTGGTCCAACCGCGGTTACGCCGAGCACCTGCGCTGGAAACCGGAGCAGGGCACACGCTTCATTGCCCTGGATCGCGCGAGGCGTGGAGAATTGCGAGAGTTCCACGGAGACGCCCTCTTCACGTTCCACACCGTGAACAGCTTCGTAGACGGAGACGCCCTCGTGATGGATCTCTTAGCGTACCAAGACCCGAGCGTAGTCGACGAATTCCGCGTCGAACGCATGCTGCAGGCGCTTACGTTCAAGCGCCCCAGCTTGTACCGAGCACGCCTTGCGAATGGCGAGGCTCGGCTCGAAAAGCTGTGTGAGACCGGCTTCGAGTTTCCAGCCATCAACTACCGGCGCGTTAGCGGCGTGCGACATCGCTGGGTGTGGGGTTCGACAGCGCGCGGCGACGGCGCGGACATCGTGGCCGTGGACTGCGAGAGCGGGGCGATTCGTCACTTCGGTGCGCCGGGCTACGTATTTGGCGAACCGGTGTTCGTGCCGCGGCCCGGCGCGGACGCAGAAGATGACGGAGTATTGTTGGTAGTCGGCTCGAACGGTGAACGCTCTCAGCTCGTCGTGCTCGACGCCAAAACGCTGGACCCACACGCGACCGTTCACGTCGGCGTGCCGATCCCGCTCGGCTTCCACGGCTCCTTCTCTCGGACTTAGTGTTGCGCGCGTGAGCTGCGGGACAATCATCGCGAACAATGATTGTCCCGCCTTAGCTCGAGTGTGGAGCCCGAGTTTGTGGTCAGGGCCGCTCGCGGGACTTGCACCCAGCGAGCGCTCGCGTCTAACTACGCGCGTGCGCTCGGTTCAATTTCGCATTTTGACTCAACGGGTTCCGTTCTTGTTTTTTGCTCTCGTCGCGGCTTGCGGCAGCGAGAGCAAGGGCTCGAACGATTGTAACGGCACGCTGCTCTGCGACGACTTCGAGAGCTACGCGAACGGTAGCGAGCCGACGGGCAAGTGGCAGACGCGTGTGAGCGCGGGCGAGCTCGCGGTAGACGGCGCTCGGCGTCATTCGGGGGCACGCTCGGTGCGCGTCAGCGTCCAAGCCGGAGCCGGCACCAAGACCGCGTTCCTCAAGCTCGGTGCGCCGGTGCTGCCGGTCGCCGGCAACGTGCTGTTCGGGCGTGTGTACGCTTATCTGGAATCAGTCCCACAAACGTCCGTTCACTTTACGTTGATACAGGCGGGCGGCCTCGTTGGTAACGAGGGCTATCACGCGCTGTATCGCTACGGTGGGCAGCAGCCGGTTACGGATGCAACCGGCTTTGTCGGCAACCAATGGATGGCCAACTACGAAACGCCCGATTCCTACTCGGGCACGGGTCCCAGCACCGATTGCTGGAAGCACGCCAATCGCACGGTGGTTCCGGTCGGGCGCTGGGCGTGCATCGAGTGGCAGTTCGACGGCCCTGCCAACACCCTGCGCTTGTGGCAAGACGGCAAAGAGCTAGAAGATCTCACGGTGGAGGGCGCGGGGCACGGCTGTTTGCACCAAGTCCCGCTGTTCCCATGGACAGCGCCGACCTTTGATCAGCTCGAGCTCGGCTTCGAGTCGTACCAAACCGACGAAGCGCGCGTGCTTTATGTCGACGACGTCGCCGTTGCCGATCACCGCATCGGCTGCGGTGGCTGAACGCAGCTAATCTCGCAGCGGCGGCCGACCTCTCGTGGAGCCGACCGCCGCTGTAGCGCTGCGTTCTAGCCAGCGGTGCACATGCCGTCGACGCACGTGCCGCTGCAGCCATCGCCCGCGCCTCCCGCCACCGGGCAGCACGGCTCACCTGGGTCGCCACATTGTGAGCAAACATTCTCGATGCAGCCGACGCCTGTCCCGGTGCAACGTGGTCCCGGTGTTGCCTCGGGGCAGCAGGCTTGGCCGGCGGCGCCGCACGCCGCGCACATGTTCCCGATGCAACCCAACCCGGTGCCGCAGTCGGCCATGCCCGTGATATCGCAGCACGGCTGACCCGCGTTGCCGCACATCGGGTCTTGGCAAGTGCCGTCGACACAAGCGAGCCCCGCCGTCGGGCAACGGCTAGCGCCCGTGCCGGCGCAACACGGTTGGTTATTGCCACCGCATGCCGCGCACATGTCAGTTTCGGAGCAAACGTTGCCGGAGGTGCAGCCCGTGGCTCCAGCCCCCGCGCCCGTGCAACAGGGCTGACCGGTCGTGCCGCAATCAGTGTGGCAAACACCATTGCCCGCGCCGAGGCATACGCCGGCTGTACACGAGCGCCCGCTGCAACACGGCTGATCGGGACCGCCACACGCGTTGCAGGTGCCGTTGCCCGCTCCCGCGCAAACGCTGCCAGCGCCGCATACTCCGCCGCAGCAGGGTTGCGTCGCTGCGCCGCAGCCACTGCACGTGCCTGCGGTGCACGTTCCGTAATTCGCGCCGCAGGTGGTTCCCGCGGCCAAACACTGATTGTTCACGCAGCACGCGCCGCCGCTACAGCTGTCGCCCGAACAGCAAGCTTCTCCCGCGTGACCGCACACTTGGCAGCGACCCATCGAACAGCGCGTGCCCGCGTCGCAGCTGTTGCCCGAACAACACGGCTCACCGGGACCGCCGCACGGACCTGCAGCGCCGCCTTCGCCGCCTTCGCCACCAACCGAGCTCGTGCCACCCAGACCCGTAGCGCCGCCTTTTGCGGCGGCGCCCCCGCTGCCCGGAGTCACGTCACCTCCAGCGCCGCCCTCGGGGTTCGAGCTCGCGCCGCCGGAAGAAGTGCTGGTGCTGCCGCCCTTGGGCGCCGATCCGCCGGTCGTTCCCGTCGCTGTACCGCCGTTGCCGCTCGCGACACCGCCGCCACCGCCGGCGCCCGTGTTGTTGTTGCCGTCGCTGCTTCCGCCGCACGAAGCTGCAATCACACCGCCGAAAGCAACCAACACGATGGCGCCCCAGCGCGCAGCCGAAGGAATCGAAAGAGCCTGAATTCTTTTCGTCATATGAGAACCCTCGTGCAGACGACCGTTTTGCGCGCAGTCATCCTCATTGAGAGGGTCTCCGATGCGACACTTCAGCAGGCGTGATCACGCGAACTGCGCCGCACGATTCGCGCCAACGCGTGGAAAGTTGTCGGCTCAGTGTTTGCGAAGAGAAACCGTCATTACTCGATTGGATACACGCCGAGATCCGGCAGCTCATCCAGCGTTATGACGGCGTCGTGATTGTACACGAGGCGCTTCGTCGAGTTCTCGTTCCACACCTCGTTCACGATGAACTCTTCTCCCGACCACGTCATGAACCAGCTCCACGTGGCTGGACTTTGCAACCAGCGATCCGGATCGAGCAAGCCGCCCGTTTCGCTCAATGTAACGAGCTTGTACGCCGACGTGTAGCCGAGCGCCTGTGAAAAGCGCCCGATCTGTGGCGAGTAGTCCCGCTCGCGCGCGTACACATCTTCACCAATGATATCCACGAACGCATCGCCCGGATACCAAGTCGCAGCCTGCCCATTCCAAACCCAAATCAAGTTATCGAGCTGGTGCAGATTGGTGAGTCGATCGTAGAGCAAGTACCAAAGCGTTAGATACGGTGCTGGGCCCTTGGCTCCCCACCAAAACCAACCACCCGATGCTTCGTGCAGCGGTCGAAACAGCACCGGCACGCCGGCGTCCTCGAGCTTCTGCAACTGAATTGCGATGGTGTCGATATCCGTGATCAGCGCGCGGTAATCGTCCGAATTGGTATCGGCGAGCGCGGCTTGTAAGTCGAAGTAGGTCGCGTTCGTGTAGAAGCCGCGCCACCACTCGCGCCCCATATCATCATACAACTTCGTCGGCGCGTTCCAATGCCAACACACCGTCACGATGCCGTGACGATTGTTCCACCAATTGATTGCGTCTTCGATCTCGCGGCTCTTGGCGCCGTGGCTCACTCGCGAGCTCGAGTAATCCATCAAGTCGAAGCCGACCAGCGCCGGCTCGCGCCCCGTGATCGTGCGAATCGAGTTCACGTAGCTGATGCCTTGCTGTCCTGCGATCAGCTTCTGCGTGTACGTATCGCGCAGGTAGCTCATCAAACGCTGCGCGCCCTCGCTTGCATTCGCGTTCACGAGCGGCGCCGGCTCCGTGGGCGCTTTTCGAATGCCGGCGAGTTCCAGATAATCGAGCCGCGTATACCCCCAGCTTGCGCGAATGCTCAGTGTATTGACGCCGGCTTGGAGCGGAAGCCACAGCCGCTCACTCAGATAATACGCGCTAGTCGCATTTTGATCGTCGGTCGTGAAACTTCCGAGTCTCACCTCATTCACGTAAACGTCATTGAGCTTTTGACCCCACGCGCCCGGCACCGCCGCGTTGATTTGCAACGCGTAAAACCCAGCAGCTTCGACCTGCAACGCGAAATCGAGCCTGCCCGTGGCCTGCAAGTCCACGTACTGCGAATTCGAGACCGTCGCGCTCGTTCCGACGGTGGCACCGCCCGAAATTGTCGCCGACTCCGCTTCGAGTCGCAGGTTACCGTCGACCGGCACCAACACCGGCGGCGGTCCAGAGCCTCCGCTTCCGCCCGCGCCATCAGTGCGTCCACCTGCCGAGCTTCCACCGCTGCCGCTCGCGCGTCCGCCCATGGCAACGCTTCCACCATTCGGCGCTCCGGCGCTGGCCACGCCACCCTCTGCGCTCGTGCCACCCTGCTCTGATCCGGCGCCCCCCGCAGCGCCTGCTGCAGAGCCGCCGCTCACGGGTTCGCCGCCGCTCCCAGGTTCAACGGAGCCACCACTACCTGCTTCGACCACGCCGCCTTGCCCTGAGTGCACGCCGCCGCTCGACGCGCCCGCGCTGCCACTCGCCCCGCCGGCGCCGCCCTCATCTGCTTGCCGCTCGTACCAAAAGTCGCTGCAAGCGGTAGATGTAGACAGACACGTTAGGAGCGACGCAAAAAGAAGCGAACGGCGTTTCACGAGTTAGCAGCATCGCGTCGAGCAGCGCGATAGCCGATTTGTTAAACGACGAAGGTAGCACGCGAACCAGGCTCGAAAGCCGCACGTCTCGAGAAGGGTGCGATTGACACACCAGCTCGCTGCGCGCATCTCACGATGTCACGTGCGCGCGGAGCATGTGTGTCACGCGCCTCGCGGAGCGTGCTCTCCAACCGATGCAGTTTCGAATTTCGGGTGGGCTCACCACGTAACGAGCGCGACAACTAGCCGGGTTCGGCGTGGGGTCCCCACCAAGGCGCGGAGTGCGGGTCCGTTGCCGCGCCCGGCCCCCGCTGTCGTTTTGCGCCCTGCGCACACCACGCGTCCGCCACACCGTTCAAGGAATCATGTGGGCAGCCCACTTGACGCAAGCGCGCCCTGCATACATTCTTCTCCCGCCTCGTTGACGAGGCGGAAAGCGAGGAGCCCATGAATCAAGCCATCCATGCCCATGTCACGAGCTCCGCTTCGCTCGCCGCCGCGTCGCCTTCCGCGTAGCTCCGTGAAGAAACGTTTGCCGGAATGCCCGGATCCTCAGGCAAGCCGGTTCGCCCTCCCTGCGTGGGCGATCGTTCCTCCGGAATGCGCGAAGTCCGTTGGGGGTGTCGTGTGAAGCGGAGCTCGGAAACGTCTCCGAGCGTCGGCGCAGCTTGCCGTCGCTCGAGCCCGCTGCGCCTCGATTGCGTGGCGGGCCCCGGTTTTCTCGAGTTTTTCAGCGAAGGCCTGCCAAGTGCATTGCTCACGAGCTGAGCGCGCTGGCCTAGGCACTTTTCGCGTTGTCCGCTTCTCTCCGCGGAGACTTCATGTCCAGTCACGACTCTGATCCGTCGCGCACCCCGATTCAGGCGGGCGCGACCGTCAGCGAGGCCTTGTCGGCGCTCGGCTTCAACTCCTTCTTTCTCGAACAGTGGCAGGCGTATTCTGTTGAACACGCCGAGAGCTCCGCCGTGCCGGAGCGCGTCGCCGCCGAGTGGCGCGGCGAGTACACCTTGATGGGAGCCAGCGGCTCGCGCCGAGCGCTGCTCTCCGGCCGTTTGCGCCACGAGCTTTCATCCGACGAGCTGCCTTGCGTCGGCGACTGGGTGCTCGCTGAAGACATCGCCGATCGCGCACGCATCGAGCACGTATTTCGGCGCAGCGGTTGCTTCGTGCGCAAAGCCGCGGGCGGCACCTCGCAAGTTCAGCCCATCGCTGCCAACGTCGACATAGCCTTCATCGTCTGCTCGCTCTTGGAAGAAGGTGCGGATCCGTTTGCCTTGGCGCACGCCTTGAATCCGCGCCGCATCGAGCGCTACCTGCTCGCTGCCAGCCAAGCCGCGGCGCGCCCGATCGTGCTCTTGAACAAAAGCGATTTGCGCGCCGACTCCTCCGAACACGCGCGCTCGCTTTCGCTCGCGCTCAGTGGCGCCGAGGTGCTCCCCGTGAGCGCCGCGACGCGTGACGGCCTCGCGGCGGTCGAAGCGGTACTCCAACCAGGCCTTACGGCGGTGTTGGTCGGCTCTTCTGGCGTCGGCAAATCGAGCTTGCTCAATGCGTTCGCCGGCCAAGCTACGCAGGCAGTACAAGAGGTTCGCAAGAGCGATGCCCACGGGCGACACACCACCACCCACCGCGAGCTTTTCTTACTGTCGAGCGGCGCCATTCTGATCGACACGCCGGGCATGCGCGAGTTCGGCCTCCATGCCGACGACGAAAGCTCGAACGTCGACAGCGCCGCGCTGGCTCAGATCGAACGCCTCGCCGAAAACTGCCGCTTTCGCGATTGCAAACACCAAGCCGAACCAGGCTGCGCCGTGCGCGCCGCTGCCGAGCGCGGTGAGCTCCCCGCTGGCAGCCTCGAACAACACGATGCGCTCTTACGCGAGCTCTCTCACCAGCGCACACGCAGCCTCGCTCGCAAGCAGCAAGAGCAGCACCGCAAGCGCGTCAGCGAGCAAAGGAGCCGCGCGGGCAAGCGCGAACGCGAGTGACGGCGTGCACCCCGCCGGTTGTGGGCCGTTTCAGAATCAAAGCGCGCGTCGATGAGCGGCAGCGTATGCCAACCGTTTCAGAACCCGAAGCGCGCGTCGATGAACGGCAGCGTGTGCCAACGCGTGCCGATCGCGTACTTTGCGTGGCTACCGCGCACCCCGAGCGACAACGCGACGTGCTGGCTCACGCGGTATTCGAATGTAGCCAGCGTCTCGACGGCGTATGCCGTCCCCACATCGGGCAGCGCGGGCATGACGAAGGCGAGCGCGCCCAAGCGATAGAAACAGCGTGGCAACAGAGCTCCCTCAAAATCCAGCTCCGCGCGCGGCACCAGCGGCGTGTAAATTGCCGCAAAGCGCGGGTACAAGAACGGAAAATCCAGCAACGGCAGCTCTTCGGGTGTGAAGCGTGCGTGCGGCGCGACGGCGAGGCCGAGCCGCGCGCTAAGCTCATGGCGTGATGCGAAGCGTAGGCTGGCAATCACGTCGCCTTCGATTTGGATCGCAAACGGTGGCCGGCTGGTTTTTGGCAGCAGCCCACCGCTGCCTTCGCGTGAAACCAAGGACAAAAAACCGGTTGGGTAGCTCCAGCGACTCTGCACACCCAACGTGAAATAGGCTTCTTCGAAGGCGGTTGCTTTGAGCTCGAGGTGAGGCAGCGCAAAGAGCATCACGGGATGCAGCGCCAGCTCCAGGCGGCGATTGACTCCGTAGTGAGCGTTTTGCAAAACGCCGAACTCCCAACGACCCTGAGGTAGCGTGCGTGCGCTGGCACTCGACCAGGGCTCGCGCGGGTGTTGCGGTTCGCTCGCTGCCGCGCGGAGTGCACCCCCCAAAATCAAGAGACCGACAACGCACTGGCCAGCGCGCCTCACGGCAGCACCAGTTCGACCGTCACCGGTGCGTGATCCGAGAGCGGCATCGTTTCCATGCCGCCGTGCGCCGCGTCCTGATGCACGAGCCCAGAGCCGGGCACGACCTCCGCGTTGCTGAAGATGTAATCGAGCTTCCGGTTCCAGAAGCCTCTGCCGTCGACGGTGTGGCTGAAGTAGCGCGTGTTGTCGGCGTGATAATCGGCGAGTGAGATCTCCGGGTGGTAGTCCCGGTAGAGCGGCGCGAGCACATGAGCTTCGTCACGATAGTCGTCTGCTACGAAGTCTTCGGTGCACATCGAGTCCGGGAAGTCGTATTGCTTGTCCGAATCGGGAGGCAGCGTGTTCAGATCACCCGCGCCAATCACGGTATTGCCTTCTGCAACGGCGCGATCGAGCTCTTCGCGGAAGCGTTCGATGTGCTTCAGCTTGGTGCCGTCCTTGGCGTAAGCCTCGGCATGAATCGCCACCACGTAAGTCGAGCGCGCGCCGGGGATCTCCAGCTTCGCGCGTAGGATGTTGCGTTTCAAGTAGAAGTAACGCTCGATGCCGCTCTGATCACTGCGCAGCGGCAGCGCGAAGCGCTCGGCGTCGCGGAGCGGGTACTTGGATAAAATGCCGTTGCCGGAGTCCACCGCGCCGATGCCGTCACTCGGCACATAGTCGGCTTTCCATTGCGACGCGTAGACTCCGTAGTTCAGGTGCGTGTGATCGAGCAGCCACTGCATCTGATCGACGTAGGCTGCTCGCTTGGAGTTGACGTCTACCTCTTGAAGTACGAGCACGTCGGGATCGACCTGATTGATTTTGCGCGCCAAGCCTTCGAGGTTCGAGAGCACTTCCGTCTTAGACATCAGCACGCGGTCGCCGTAGCAATCGAAGAAGAAGTCGATGCGTGCGCCCCCGAACTTCACGTTGTAGTTCATCACGCGCAGCGTGCTCTTCGGCGCGGCAGGCTCGATCTGCGCGGCGCGATAGCTCGCTGCACCTTCGACGTCCGCGAAACTGGTGTGGAACGGATCACAAGCCAGCGAGAGCGCCTGCAGCGAGGCAAGGTAAAACAATGCAGAACGCGAGCTCACCGTGGCCAAGCAGGCTACACGCTTTGAGGCCAAAGTTTGCTCGATCTCGTGTCGCGCGGCACCAGAAACGACGCGCTTCGTTAGGGAACTTGTGAGGGCTTCGGCAGCTTGGCGCCGGCGCGGACTTGTACCGCCACCACTTCACTCAGCTTCTTGTCGTAGAGCTCGCACTGATCCGAAATGATGCCGACGCTTTTGCCGCGGCACTTTTGGTGGCGAAGCTCGTAAACTTCGCCGATCTCCGGAATGGCTTCCAAGGCTTGCCGCATTTGCAAGCTGAGCCGGCGCCAATCGATGGGAGCGCTGCGCAGCATGCGCGGCGGCTCTTCGGTGAAGTCGTCGTCGTGGATGGTTGCGCAGGCGCCGTTCCAGCGCAGCACGTCGTAGCCAGCGTTTTCGCCGCTGGCTTGCATCTTGGTGCTGTCGCGCCGGCGCAAAGCGATGACTTCCTCGCCTGGCTCGAGCTTGTCACCCATCAGTGACATGCCGCCCGAAGCGTTGAACGGATCCGCGCGCGCGGTCATGTACAAGCGCTGCCACGGCGTCTTCGGCGCAAAGAAATGCAACGCCAGGTCGGGGTAGATGTTGTCGCACAGCTTGTTGACCCACTCCGCCGGCGGTAGGCACTCGCCGCGCGTCATGGTGCACCGCTGGGGGAACATGGGTTTTTCGCCCTTGGGTTTCGTTTTGGCGATGCGTTTTGGCTCGGCTTTGGCAGGCGGAGCGGCCGCTGGCTTTTCAGGGGAACCGCCGCAGGCGACGAGAGCTAGCGCGAAACAGAGACTCCGAAACCGACGCATGCCGAGTCGGCTGGTTATCGCGCAGCGGCTGGTGCGACAAGCTGAAGGCACCCCAGTCGCAGCCTGCTAGCCGGGCACAGCGTAAACTTCCAAACTGGCTGGACGGCCGGCGTAGTTGAAGGATGCTTCCGCAATGGGTGCGTGGCGCTGCGGGTCGCCTTAAGGTGATGTGCGTGTTGCGTGTGTTCGAGGTGCCCCGCGGCGGGCCGGCGATCGAGCGAAGCGACGTTGCAATCCGAGCGCCGCGTGAGGGTGAGCTGTTTTGGATCGACGTCCAGGAACCCACTCGCGAGCAACTGGAGCGCTTGCGTGAACCATTCGGTCTACACCCGCTTGCGATCGATGATTGTTTGACGCTCGATCAACGACCGAAGCTCGAAGAGTACCGCGGCCACGTGTTCGTGGTGGTGCACGAGCTCTCGCTGGATGGTGAGGAACTCGAGGGCCGTGAGATTCACACGTTTCTGGGCGCGAACTTTCTGATCACCGTGCGTGACCATCCGTGCCGGCGCATCGACGAGCTGGTTCAGCGTGTGCTCGATGCCACGGATCTGCACGAGCGCGGCCCAGCGTTCATTTACTACTTGCTCGCCGACGCGGTGGCTTCACACAACGCACTCACGTTGGATGTGCTCACCGAGGCGATCGACGGGGTCGAGGAGCAAGTGCTGGAAGGCAAAAACCAGAGCATGCTGCCCAACATGTTTGCGCTGAAGCGCTCACTGGGCGCTGCGCGGCGCGCGCTTTCACCCCAGCGCGATTTGTTCGCGGCGCTTTCGCGGCTGGAGTCGGTGTGGGTGGGCGAGCGCACCGCATTCTATTTTCGCGATGTGTACGACAAACTCGCGCGTGCGGTCGAAACGCTGGAGAGCAATCGCGACCTACTCGGCAACGTGCTCGAAGCTCATTTTTCGGTCGTGGCGCAACGCACGAACGAAATCGTGAAGCGCCTGACGATCCTGAGCGCAATCTTTTTGCCGCTTACCTTCATCACCGGGTTCTTCGGCCAAAACTTCGATCACCTGCCGTTCCACTCGGTGACGTTCATGTGGGTGGCGCTCGCATGCTGCGTGCTCGTTCCTCCCACCATGCTTTTTTGGTTCTGGCGCCGCCGTTGGCTTTAGGCGTCTCTGACTGGCGCACGCCGACCAGGGCGCATTACGAGCGTCCCGCAACTTTCTGTCAGCGTGGAATAGCTGAGGGCCGCTGACGTATGAAAGCGACCAGCGGCTACTGGGTTTGGGCAAGACGAAGTGCGCTGAGCGGGCATTAATCTTAGAATTGGAGCCTCTGCCACAAGCCTATTCGATGGCATTCCCGTCACCACGAGCACCGGACCCGGTGGCTGCCGAGCCTGAGCGCACGCTGCGTGAGGACGAGCCAGTCGAGGCGATTTCAACGATGCCGCTGCGGCAGCTCGTCGCGGAGCACCTGGATTTCGTCTGGCGCTCGCTGCGACGTTTTGGCGTACCTCCCGGCGACGTGGACGACGCCGCGCAGCAGGTCTTTCTGATCGCCAACGAGAAGTCCGGAAAGATCCGGCGCGGAAGCGAGCGATCATTCTTGGTGGGGGTCGCGTTGCGTGTCGCTTCGCATGCTCGGCGGGCGTTCGAGCGTCGCACCGCCGTGGAGCAACGCTTCTCCGCGCATCCAGCGCCTCCCAATCCAGATCCAGAAGAGCTCGCTCAGCGTCGCGAAGCGCGCGACTTGCTCGATCGAGTGCTCGACGGCTTGCCGGAGGACATGCGGGTCGTGTTCGTGTTGTTCGAGCTCGAAGAGTTATCCATCGAGCAGATTGCCAGCTTGCTCAACGTGCCGCGCGGGACGGTCGCGTCGCGTTTGCGCCGTGCGCGCGAAGTCTTCCACACGCAAGCCAAGATCGTAGAGGCTCAGCAGCAGCGTCGGGGGGGAAACCAGCCATGAACGATCCGGAACGTCTGGTACAGAGAGGCGCCAGCCCGTTCGAGGAGCGGCTTCTGCGCGCCGGTCGCGGGGACGCAGTATCTGACAACAGCCGCCGCGCAATCGTCTCGGGTCTCGGTCTCGGGGGTGCGTTGTCTGCCGGAGCGGCCGTGGCTGCGGCTCAAAAAGCCGGCAAGGGCTGGCTTGGTGTGAGCGCGCTGCGTTGGGTCGGCGGCGGAGCGATCTCCGCGGCCGCCGTGTGGGCGAGCGTGGCTGCCTGGAATCACCCCGAGCAAGCGTCGGTTCCTGCGCCGCCCAGTGTTAGCGTGGCAGCGCCGCCTGCCATGCCGGCACCCTCGAACGCCGAACCCGTCGCGAGTGACGAGCCCGCGCTCGACTCGACACCAGTCGATTCGCAGCAACGACAGCTGCCGGCGCGTGCGCGGAGCCGAACCATCGGTGAAAAGTCGAACGACTCGTTGGCGGACGAGCTCGCAGCGGTCGAACAGGCGCGTCGCGCGCTCATCCGGAAAGACGCGGCGCAGAGCTTGCGCCTGCTCGACGACTACACACGCCGCTTCTCTCCGCGGCGTCTGGACGCCGAAGCCACCGTGCTGCGCATCGAAGCGCTCGCGCAGAGCGGTGATCGCGCGGGCGCCCAGCGTTTGGGGCAGAGCTTCCTCGCCAAGAATCCGCAAGGCCCTTACGCGCGACGCGTGCGATCGCTGATCGGCGCGAACGCGGGAGAGCCCTGAGCTCGGAGCGCCGCAGCGTGCTGCGCGCGTTCCGTCGCCGCTTCTCGCGCGCTTTTTGCGGCGTACTCCCAGCTCTGCTGTGTGCGTGCTCGTCCGAGTTTCCACTCGGCTCTTTTGCGGGCGGCGGAAATCCGGGCAATGGCGGCAGCGGCGGTGCGAGCGCGGGTAGCGGCGCGAGCGCGGGTAGTGCCGGCGCGAGCGGCGCGAGTTGCCTGAACACCGGCGGCGCGCTGGGGACGCTGAGCCCACCTGGTACCGATCTCGCGACCACGGTGCCAACCACCGATTGGACGTGGCCGAGCCCTTCGGAGTCGATGGAGATCGACCTCGTAGTGGAAAGTCAGCACAAGCGCGACGGCTACTTCTGGGCTTACACGTTTGGCTTTACTGGCAGCATCGGCGGCTTCGTAGGGCTGCAAGCCAACGGCGGCTATCAAGCGGATCCACCAGATGGTCCCGTAGAAACTACCGGAATGGCTTTGTTGTGGATTGGTGGTTATCCGCTGCGAGCCGAGCTCGGCGACGTGAAGTATCCGGCGGGGCGTACGGACACTCAGTTCAGGACCGGCACGCAATGGTCCAATGTTCACATTCGCTACGCCTTCGTGCCGTGCCGTACCTATCGCTTGCGCGTGGCGCGCCAAGGCCAAGAGGCGAGCGGCGATGTCTGGTGGGGCGCTTGGGTTACGGATGCTCAGAGCAACGCCACCACGTTCATCGGTCGCATCTTGGTGCCACAAGCCTGGG
Source organism: Myxococcota bacterium (assembly GCA_049324695.1). Taxonomy (GTDB): domain Bacteria; phylum Myxococcota_A; class Polyangia; order Polyangiales; family Polyangiaceae; genus PMG-095. Next base: position 65,006 of record JBMOMJ010000024.1, on the reverse strand, counting down.
GGCAACTCTCGATGCAGAGTAGCTCCTGGACGGATCGCATCGGCTGGGGTGGCGTGACTTCTTGCGATTATCCGGAGTACGCCTCCGCGCGCTTCTCCACGCCGAGCGCGGAAGGTGGCAGCCTGTCTCCGACCGGGCGCAGCAACCGCTTTTCAGTGCCTGCTGGCTGTTCGAGCTCGCGTATCACCGATCTCGCGACTGGCGTGCGCCAAGAGATGGCAGTGCCGTGACGCGCGTCAGTCGTCGTCTTTGAAGCGATCGCGCACGGCGACGCATTCGTCCACGCTGGCGAGCAGCGCGTCCACGCCTTCCGGATCGAACTGGCGCGCGCGCTGATCGCGGAACAACGCCAACGTGTCGCCGAGCGTCCATGGCTGTTTGTATGGGCGGCGCGATAGGAGCGCGTCGAATGCATCGGCAATTGCGACGATGCGTGCTGCCAGCGGGATCTGCGTGCCGGCGAGCCCATCGGGGTAACCAGAGCCATCCCAGCGCTCGTGATGGCGTAGCGCGACCATGCGCGCCATTTGCATCAACTCGGAGGGATGGTCACCGATGATCTGCGCTCCGATGCTGGTGTGCTGCTTCATGATCGCCCATTCGTCGGGTGTGAGTGCGCCGGGCTTCAGCAGAATGCTGTCGGGAATGCCTATCTTGCCGACGTCGTGCATCGGTGCGGCCTGCAAGAGCAGCTCTGCTTGCGCGTCGTTCATGCCGAGGCGCCTGCCGAGCAAACCCGAAATGTGGCTCATGCGCATGACGTGCATGCCGGTTTCGTTGTCTCGATATTCGGCAGCGCGACCCAACCGCCGAATGATTTCCAGCCGCGTCTCGCGCAGCTCGCGCGTGCGTTCGCGCACCTGCTCTTCGAGCGAACGTTGGTAGCGATGCAGCGCCACGTGAGTGCGTACGCGGGCGCGCACCAAGGATGCCACGTAGGGCTTGGTGATGTAGTCGATTGCTCCGAGCTCGATGCCGCGCGCCTCGCTGCCGACGTGCGATAGCGTAGTCACGAAGATCACTGGGATGGAGGCTGTGTCGGGGTTGGCCTTGAGCTGGCGGCACACTTCGTAGCCGTCGAGGTCCGGCATCATCACGTCGAGCAGAACCAGATCGGGCGCGTCGCTGGCCACAATCTCCAACGCGACCCTGCCTCGAATAGCCGCTTTTACCTGGAACAGATCGCCCAGCGCGCCGCGCAACACGTCGATGCTCTCTGGCGAATCATCGACAATCAGGACTACGGGTTTTCTGCCAAAGGAGCGCTCAGGCACCATGCACATTCTCGCTTTCCATCACCTCGAACTCACGTGCGAGCAAACCGAGCTCCGCTTTCGCCGATGCGAAATCGTAGCTCGAAATTTTGGTTTCCAAGGACTGCAGCCGTTCAGCGAGCGGCATGCGGCCCATGCACAAGCTGCGTAGCAAATCGAAGGTCTCGAGCGCAGCGGTATCGTGCGCATCGACCATCGCGCGCAGGCGCTCTAGGAGTGGTCGTACGCCCAACGCTGGCAACGTTCCGCTCGGAGCGCGCGGCCGTGCGTTGAACAGCGCTTGTTCGACCGAAACGAAGGTCGCCTTCAGCGAATGTTCGAGATCGCCGAGCAACGCCTCGATTACCTGGCTTTCTCCGGCTTTCAGCGCGGCTTCGAGGGTGCGCGAAAGCCGAGTCAGGTGCCGCGCGCCGATGCTCGCCGCCGTGCCCACCAGCGTATGCACCAAGAGCACGGCTTGCCGCTCGTCACCGGCTGCGCGAGCCGCCAACAAATCGGTATACAGGTGTTGGTGGCCAGTCAGGAAACGCCGCAGTAAACGGCGGTACATGTTCAGATCGCCGTCCAGTCGTGCCAGCGTCGCGTCGAGCTCGAGTCCATTGTCATGAGCTCCTTCCGGCTCATGCGCTAGCTCCGCTGCGGGCCGCGCGGGAGCGCGCTGACTCGAGCGCGGCGGCACTGAAGAGCGCCTGCTCAACGCGGCGGCGAGCGCGCTCAGGAATGCCTCGGGCGCTGCCGGAGGCGGGCAGGGGCGCATGCCGCTAGCGCGACAGCGGTCGAGATCCTCTGGATTGGTGCTCGCCGTGATCGCAAGGATCGGCGTGTGCGCGTGCCGTTCGAGCTTCCGGACTTCGCGCGCAGCCTCGCTGCCATCGAGCTCCGGCATGTACAAGTCCATCAAGATCGCGTCGAAGTCGGCGTTGCGTGCGAGCGCCACGGCCTCGGCGCCGTGCGTCGCCGACGTCACTTGAGCGCCGGCAGCCGTGAGCAACTCGATCGCCAGGTCGCGTGTGAACTCGGAGTCGTGAGCCAAGAGTAGTTTGCGGCCCTGGAGTGACACCAATGCTAGCCGAGGTGCTGGCGGCGAGCCCAACGACGGTTCGCGCGTTTGCAAGCCGCGTAGCGCCGCGATCACGCTGGTCGGCTCGTACGGCTTCAGCAACACGGCCTGGCTCGGCTGTTCGGTGAAGACCTCGCCGCGCGTGTCCTGAGCCTCACAGCACAAAATCAGTTGAGGAACGCCGTTTTCGGCGGCGTTCACCCGCATCGACGGCGCGTCGAGCTTGGGAAGATCTGCGATGCCGGCGTCCACGAACCAGAGCGAGTAGGAGATGCCTCCCTGTTCGGCTTGACGTAGCAACTGTTCCGCCTCGACGAAGCTCGTTGCATAGTCGACGCTGTATGTGCACGACTCCAGAATGCGCGCCAGGGCATAAGCCTGAGGTCGCGAATCCTCCAATATCAGAGCACGCGCACCGAGGCCCAAGGCAGGCGCTTCGGGTCGAGCTTTCACTTCGGTGAAGGGCACCACGAAGCTGAAGCAACTGCCGCGACCGAGTTCGCTCTGGACAGCGAGCGCACCGCCCATCAACGAGACCAATCGCTTGCAAATCGAGAGCCCGAGACCGGTACCTCCGTAGCGCCGTGACATCGAGCTGTCGGCTTGGGTGAAAGCACTGAATAACGTCTCCACCTGGCCCCTGCTCATGCCGATGCCGGTGTCCTCCACTTCGAAGCGCAGGCGCGTGCCCGTCGCGGCTTCCTGCTCTTCGCACTCGATGCGCAGCAGCACATGACCGCGCTCGGAGAACTTGATGGCGTTGCCGACGAGGTTCACCAGCACCTGAGTCAGGCGCAGCGAGTCGCCGATCAGCTGCACTGGCACCTCTTGTGCCACATCGAAGACTAGTTCGATGCCCTTGCGCGCCGCGCCGAGCGCGCAGGTGTCGCGTAGTTGCGTGAGCACTCCCTCGAGCTCGAAGGAAGCCTGCTCCAGCTCCAGCTTCTCAGCCTCGATTTTCGAGAAATCGAGCACATCGTTCACGATTTCGAGCAACGCCCGCGCAGCCTTTTGCGCGCGCGTCGTGTGCTTGCGTTGCTCGCCGTTCAGTTCGGTGCGCAAGCACAGATCGAGGTGCCCCAAGATGGCGTTGAGCGGCGTGCGGAGCTCGTGCGACATCACGGCGACGAACTCGCTCTTGGCTGCGCTGGCGCGCTCCGCCGCTTCGCGCGAACGCCGAAGCTCTTGCTTCTTGGCCAGCGCGCTGACGGCGCTGCTCACGTGCCCGGCGATGTTCTCGTGCAGCCAGGCGTGCTCCAACGAGACCGGCGCATCGTAAACGATGTAGCCGAGCGCTTCCTCGGCAAACATCAACGGGTACACCAACAAATCCTGCTCGGCGCCGAGAGTCTGCTCGCCTTCGTGCACCAAATTCGCGGCGGGAAAGATCACGGACTCGCGTGGCTTCTGACTCGGCGGCAGCGTGCGGGGCAAGCTCCGCCAGAGCTCGCCGGTGTCGTAAGGCAGCTCTGCGCTGGAAGCGGCCGCGGCGTGGTGCGCCACCAGTTTTACCGCGCGCGCGTCCCCTCCCGGAAGAAACAGGCACACATCGCAGTAGCGCACTCCCAGCCCGCCGATTGTGCTTTCGAGTACGCGCGCCAGCCCGCGCAGATCTTTGGCCAACGCGAGCGCGCTGCCCAATACGCGCGTGGCGTTGGCCTGTTGAATCACATGCAATCGCCCGAGCAGCTGGTCGCGTGCCGCGGTTTCGTTGATCAGGAGCCGCACGCGCGCGAGGCGCGCCAGGGCGCTGCGCGTTGTTTCGTCGAGCGGACCGTCGCTGGAGAGCTCGGCCGAGATCGCGATGACCGCGTCCTCCCAGCGCAGCGGATTGCTGCCGAACGAGCTGCTGGCGAACAGAGCGCGCTCGAGATCCGTGAGCGCAGCCGGCGCACCGTTGGCGTCGTCGGCGCGAGCGGCGCGTTCCAGCGCGTCGATCACGCGTCGGTCGGCGCTGCCGAGCGAGTTCATATCGAACTGTGCTTCGCACAACGTTCGCAATTGGCTGGCGAGGTCGTGAGGAGCAGGATCTCGCCTGAGCTTGTCCGGGCGACGCGGCCAGTCGCAGCCACAAGAGCGGCGATAGATCGCTTTGGCAGGTAGGCGCGTGAGGCTATCGATCGGCTTGCCCTCGAGCCGATCCACCAACAAATCCACGGCGCGCGCGCCGAGCAGCTCGACGGGCTGGGCAACCGTGGTCAAGGGCGGTGTAGCGCTGCGAGCGTGATCGTCGTCGTCGAAGCCAATCACCGCGACGTCTTCGGGCACCCGCACACCGCGCCGCAAGAGCTCGAGCGCCGCGCCCGTCGCCATTTGATCGTTCGCGGCGACGATGGCGTCGAGGTCGTCGTGCCTCAGCGCTCGCTCATCGAGCAAGGTTCGTACGGCACTGCGTCCTGAAGCTTCCAGGAAGTTGCCCTGCACGAAGCGTTGCTCCACGACGGGCACGCCGAGCTCTTCCAAAGTTTCGACCAGCGCTCGTTCGCGCTCCGTACTCTCTGGGTTTGCCGTGTTGCCGCGAATGAAGCCGATGCGACGGCGGCCATGGTCGAGCACCAGATGGCGGACCAGCTCGCGCAGGTTTCCGCTGGGCTCCAGCGCCACGACAGGGAAGCCGGGCAACTCACCGATGCTGACAGTGGGCAAGCGTGTCGCTTCGCAAAGGCGCTGCACTGCTTCCATGCCGATGGTCGTGGCGAGCACCGTCGAAACCGGAATCAGGCCGTCGACGGCCTCAGGTCCCGCCAGATCGAACACGAACGAACCATCGAACACCGTGTGCTCGGAAGTGGTGCGCCGCAGGAAGCTCCCCTGAAACCCCACCACCTGCACTCCGCGCCGGCGCGCAGCCAAGCGCGCTCCATTGAGCAAGCGGATTTGGTAGCGGGACATGAGCCCGTCCACCAAGAACGCGATGCGCAGCGGCCGCTGGAGCATGCCGCAGGCTCAGCGCTTGGCGAGGAGCAGAAGGCGCCCCTCGTCGCGATACGGACGCAGCAACGTCGAATTCAAAGTATCCTTGGAAGCGCGCGTCCAGAACCGACCAGCCACGAGCTTCGCATTCAAGGTACACGCGAGGTCGACGGAAGTCAGCGAAACTCGCGCAGCGCGTCGATATTCGCGAGGTGGTCACGTGCGCGGATGTAGCTTGTGAGAGTGAGAGTAAGTGTGTTCGCCCTAACGCCAGAGCTCGACGCCGATGCGCAGACCAGCAGTGAACGCGACCGCTGGCACGGAATGCACGGGAGTCGACGGCTCCAGAAAAACGAAGTCGTAGCGCGTGAAAGGTAGTACTGCGCCGCCTTCGAGTTGAGCGAAGAGCCCACTTGCCGCCGCCGCGCGCGCCCGCAACAAGAGATCGAGCGCCGCCCAAAACCGCGTATCGCTGCGCGCACTAGCGATATCCGACCCCCACCCGGAAACTGCGCCGAGCTCGACGCCGAGACATGGCGACAACGAGAGGCCCGGTCCAGAGCCCAGCCGATAGCTGCAGACAGCTGGACGCGCGTGCACGATCTGAAAAGAGGAGTGAGCGCCCTGAGTCTCATGCGTCAATGCACGCACGAGTGTGAGGTCCACCCCATATGAGCTCAGCCAGCTCCCCCGCGTGATGTCGTGCCACTCAGCCGCCAAGGAACCTCCCAGTGCGGCTCGCGGCGTAATCGCAAGTGCCAACGACGGGCCGAGCGCCAGCGCCCAATAGCGCTTGCCAGCGCTCGGGCCAGCGCCGCTATCAACGCGGTCCTCAGTGGTTGCGTCGGAGTTCAGCTGTCCCGCGCTCGTATCATTCGGCGGCTTAGAGTTGGAATTCGTGGCGCCGCCTGGATTGGCTTGGTTGGTGGGATCACCCGCGCCCGAAGCGTTGCGGTCACCCTCGCCGCTCGTATCGCCGCTGCCGGGCGTTGCAGCGGTCGTGCTCAGCGACGCGTTTGGATCAATCGCCAGTGCTGTCGCCAACGCCAGCGCCGAAGCCACCTCGCTACAGCGCTCTCCTTGCACTTCGCGCGCGACGGTCTCGTTCTGTCCCTCGCGCACGCGCAGGCTGCCCGTCACGAGCGTACGGCGTTGCTCGATCTGAACTACGAACGTTCGCACGCGCGCGTCCGCCTCGACGAGCCGCGCGCTTTTGGTGCGCTTGAAGACTTCGGCGACGAAGTCTCTTGCGTTTGGGCAACCGGCGCTGGCCTGGTATTCGATGCGGATTGGCTCGGTATCGGCTCGTGATGTGCGTGCGATGAGGAAGCCACCGAACAGCGCCAGCGCGTGCCATAAGCGTGCGCGCTTCGACACAGCGCAACGCGCCGCTGATTGGTTTCGAGCGGGGGCTCGAGGGACGACGCGAGCGCTGTTTTCCAGAGGGTTTTCATATCGCTGGCCGCCAAGGGCGACAAGACGTTCCGCTCGCTTCCGCGGAGCGCAATGCCGCCGCGGCGCGTGCCAGCAGAGATTTCTGCCTAGGCACGCATCGCATTTTTGTGGCGGCTCGCGGTTCAGGCCTCCGAGGAGTCGGTGAGGCGATTGGCGAAGGTCGTAACGGTGTATGCACCGACCCCGAGCACGACGTCGAGCGCCTGTTGGTGGCTGAAACCTTTGGCGAGGAAGTCGGCGAAGACTTCTGCGTCGACTGCCCCATGCCGTTCGAGTGCATTCACGACGAAGGCTCGCAGGCTCTCGAGACGAGCGTCTGGTAGCGGCTCTGCCTGCTCCAGCGCGCGTGTGACGTGCGGCGGTGCGTCGAGCTTGCGCAGCAGGCTAGCGTGCAGAGTGAGGCAGAACTTACAACCATTGGTATGTCCCATGGTCATGGCCACCACTTCACGCTCGAGTGGCGCGAGCGAACTGTGTTCGAAAGCTTCCAGCAGCTCGAGCGCCGTCTTCAGCAGCAGCGGCGAGCTTGCGTAGTGAGCGAGCGGAGTCGGCACTTTTCCGAACTGTCGCCGCGAGTGGAGCAAGATCGGGCGGGCAGCTTCGGGTGCGGTGTGCTCGTCGTAGGCGGGGAAGTTCCTCACCACGGGGTCTCCTTGTTGATTGTCATTGCAACTAACTGGGCGAAGTGCGTCCGGAAACGCACTCCAAGTGGATCAACGTATGTTTTCGAACATCCGCCGCAGCGTGCGACGGGTCACTTCCAGATCGTGCTGAGGGATGCTGTTCTCTAGCTGTGCTACGAGGCGTTTGGCGATGGGCACCAAGCGCTTTTGCAGCGCCTTGGCTTCGCGTGTGAGGCAGATCACACGGGCGCGCGCGTCGTCCTCGTCTACCTCGCGCACGATCAAGCCATTTTGCTGCATTGTGTCCAGAATGCGCGTCATCGTGGGCCGATCGCGCAGGGTGCTCTCGCTCAATGCAGAAGGGCTCTGGCGATCGCGTTCCCAGAGCCGCACCAGCACAATCCATTGTTCGGGCGTGAGCTCTAGGCCGTGCTCGTGAAATGCTCGATACGTGTTGCTGCGAATCTGTTGGTAGAGCCCATGAATCACGAATGGCAGCGCATTTTCTAAGATGACTCGATCGCCGTCGAACTGGTCGCGCATCGTCACGAAAGCCTAGGATTTGAGCTGTTACTTGTCAATGCAATTAATTGCGTGGCTGCCATACTGCCGCGGCTCCTCTGCTTATCAGCGCTTTTCGTTGCGCATCTTGAGCGTCACTTTGACACGCAGGCTCTGGCGGGGCTCGCTGGCGGAGTCGCCAGGCTCGGCGTCATACGACTGCTCGCTGCGAGCGTAACGCAGGCCCGCCAAGACCCGCTCGAGCGGAGAACCCGGAACCGGCACGTCGGGGTAGGTCGGCGCGTAAGCGCTGCCGCGCACCGGGTCACGCGGCCCCTCGGGGCTGCTTTCATAGTAACGACCGTCGGGGGTCAGCGGCACGCTACCGAAGTAGTTGCGCAGCAGCACTCGCAAGCGGTCCGGTGACTTCTGCGTCTCCGGAGCTCCGCGCAGCACGGCTTCCACCAGCGCGGGGTTTTGCCCTCGGCGGTCCAACAGCTCGGCTTGAGCAAACCAAGCAGCAATCCGATACAGCGGGCTGTGTTTGTCTCCGCCGATCTCGAAGCTAACTTGCGCCGCGCGCGAAGTTGGCTTCGCCTGCTCCGCGCTGGGGGGGTGGTCCAATACTTGATCGATGGCTTCGTGCAGGGCGGCTTCGTTGAGAGAAATCGTGAACGCCGTCGGAAGCAGCGAATAGTAAATCTCCAACATCTCACCCATCTCGCGCACCGTGACCTTCACAACCGCTTGCCCGCGGTACTTTGCGGCCTCGCCCCACTCGGCCATGCCCGGCGCCGCTTCCGACGCCCGCTGACGCAGAGCCGTGAGCGCTACTCCCGCCGCGAGTGGACTCTTCAACGCGATCACAGCGTACACCGGTAAGCCCACCAGCATGCGCGACTCCAACATCAGGTCTGAGGCATACTCCTGTTGTGGACGCGGCCGCTCGAGTGCATGGCGCACCGAGCGGAGTGCAGCGTTGGCGAGCTCGTTGCGGTTGGCGGCGCCCAGGATCACGTAATCGCCCAGCCAATCGAAGCGCACCTTCTCGTTGCGGATGAAGTCGCGCCCGAAGTCGTCGAGCAAACCTCGCAAACGGGCTTGCTTACCGATGCCAGCCACAATCCGTAGCCCGTTTTCGTGTGTCGGCACCGACAAGCGGGCGTCCCCGACCAGCGAGATCCAATCGCGATATTCACGCCGCAGCAGCGGCAAAACTCGCAGCTCGGCTGATAGCTCGCGTTCACCACTGCTCGCTGCGAGCCGCACTGACAATGCGATCGGGTCGATGCGGTCGCTCCACAAGGCGCTGTAGCTGTTTGCGAAGGACGTGTACGCCTGCTGCTCTTCTGGGCGCACCTTGACGACCTCTGGGCGATCGATCAGTGGCTCGAGCGCCGCGGGGGCTCCGTGCGCCGAAGATGCACCAACGCTCGGCTCGAAAGCGATCGGCGCTCCGTCCCCGTGGCGCAGCTCGCTTTTCTCGAGCCACCCGCTTTGGAGCAATGCTGCCTGTGAGCTCGGGACGTTGCCGTCGAGCCAGCCAGCGAGCAACGCCGCATAACCCGGCGCGCTCAGCTCGGCGAGCGCGATCTGCCGGCGTGCTTCCGCGATTTTCTGCTTCGGCCCAGTCACGGCTGCCACGAAGCTGTCGCCAACGTAGGCGAGCGCGTCGTTCTCGACGTCGCCTTCGCGAGCCAACATGTAACGAAAGTCGGGCTCGTTCGCCAGGCTCGGGTGCCGACCCTGGATCGTCGTGATCACGCGCCGCAGCGCATTCGGGCTGTTCGATACGAGCTCGTAGCCACCAACGCTCGCGCGGTGACGGCGAACGCGTCCGTCCGCACTGCGGCTGACGTTCACCTTCACGCCCTCGTGTTCGAACGTCGTCTGCTTGAGCTCGCCGTGACCGTGGCTACGAGAGTTCAAGGCCGCGGCCAACCCGGTCTCGAACGCGGGCACGCTCTTGACGCGGAAAATCAAGGTGACATCGCTGCCTTCGTGCACGTACGGATCACTGCCCACGACGGCGACGTCTTCGATCACGCTGGGCCCGAGCACGCGTGACAACCCGCTGCGTTCGAGCCCGAGCTCATCCTCGTAGCGCTGTACCGTTGCGCGATCTTCAGCGTGTGAATCCAACAAATCGGCCGCAGGTTGGCCCCATTCACTGATCCAATCCAGGAGCTCCAAGAACTTGGCGAAGGTCTTCACTCGCGCGAAGTAGAACTCGGCGGGAGTCGCGCGCGCGAGCGGCTCGTCTCGTGTTGGACGGCGCAACGCCTGCAACATTTCGTTCCATGGATGGCGACCGAGTCGCGGTGGCTCTACGCGCTCGATCGGAATGGTCGCCTGGCTACGGCTCGCTGCTAGATAGAGCGGCCGCTCGTGTTCGAGCGCTTCCTGGAGTGAACGCCGACCGCTCGTCGTTTCCATCAGGCGCGCCAAATCGCGCGGCAGATCCCGAGCACGCGCTGGCTTGGCGGCGTTCTGCCGTGCCAGATAGCGAGCGCCAATGCGTTGGCTGGCGAATGTGTAGAATGCGCCCGGCGTGTTTGCAAAGTAACGCGCAGCCGCCGCGGCCCAGTTCTTGGTGCGCTCGACATCGCGTTTGGGATTGCGAGCACTTGCTGGCATCGCTTCGACGTGAAACGGAATGCGATGCCCTGGCTGGGCGCCGATGGACGCTACGTAGAGCACCCCGTGCGGGGGCTCTTTTGACGGCTGGCGCCGGATCCATACGCGAACTGGTGGCGGTTTCGGCGGATCGTACGCTGGTGGAGCCTTCTTTCGAGCGCGTCGCTCCCGCTCGAATTTCTCTTGGTAAGCTGCGTTGAGCGCGTTGACGTCTTGCGCGTCGCCAACGAACGCGAAGCTGTTCACGTCGATGTCCATGCGCACGCTGGCTGCGCGCCAGGACTGATCGAGCACCAGATGGCTCCCGTCCTTGGGCTGTTCCACGACGCTCTCGTAGGCAGGTAGCTCCAGCTCCAGAATCTCCATCGCGCCATCGAGCGCGCTGCCCACGACTTCGAGCCGCCGCGAGGTGTCGTGTAAGACGGGAGCAATGCTCCCCGTGCGCAAATTTTCGCGCGCGGGCTCCGGGCGCGGCGCCGCGACGACCGCGCTGGCAGAAGCCGTGGGCTTGGCGGGCGGCGTAGGGTTTGCTGCCGCTTTCGCCGACGGCTGACAAGCGACGAACGACGCGCACAGCAACAGGCTTGCTGAGCGCAGCAATGGAATGGAACCCAGCCACCCTGATGTTCGCATGCGCTGCAGGATAGGGCGCACGCGACGGCGTTGGCAACGCCCAGTCCCGGCAAAATTCGCCGGAGCTTGGTGACGCGAGCAGACAATGGTACCTCCGATCGCGCCGAGAGCCCGCATGTTCGACTTCGAGCGAATTCGCAACAAGGACATCTTTCGCATTTACGCGATCACGTTGTGCGTAGGCCTCGCCTACGGCATCTCGATATCGCTCACTGCCGTGTATCTCGACTCACATGGCGTGAGTAAAGAAGACATCGGCACGTTGGCGGCGTGGTTCGCTGGCGGCCTGATGCTCGCCTCCGTGCCGATGGGTTGGCTGATTCGAAAGCTGAGCGCGCGCTGGGTGTTGTGCGTCGGCTTGCTCGGCTATGCGGCGTGTATCAGCGCGTTCCCCTGGCTCGACTCCTACACGTCGCTGGCAGTGGTGCGCTTTTTCGATGGAGCGTTTTCGGTCGCGGTATGGATCGCCTGTGAAACCTTATTGCTCGCGCTGGCCGAGCCAGAGCACAAGGCGTTCACCACCAGCCTGTATGCCATCTCGTTAGCGGTTGGATACGTGATTGGGCCGCTCGCAGCGCGGGGCATCGCCGAGCTCGCGCCGCTCACGTTGGCATTCGCCGCGGCCGGGTTGGTTTCCGTGGCTGCTGCAGTTTACACGCTGCTCGGTCTGCAGGTACGTGCGCTGGGTCACACCGACGAGCGCAAGGCGAGCGGCGAAGCGCCCAATTGGGCGGTGCTCTACAAGATCAAAGCCTCGTGTTTTGCCGCCTTCGCTTACGGCTACTTCGAAGCCGCTGTGGTGTTGTTCCTGCCCATCTATCTGATGGAGAGCAAGGGCATCACGCGGGATCAGACCATCGTGATTCCCGCGTTCTTCGCGGCGGGCATGCTGCTGTTTTCGAACGTGGCGGGCCGCTTCGGCGACCGCGCTGGGCACCTGTTGGTCATGCGCGGTCTCTCCATTGTCGGAACGGCGATGATCTTGGGTTTCGTGTTCGCCGACGCGTACGCGCTGATGTGCGTTTTGGTGTTCATCGCCGGAGCGAGCCTGGGATCGATCTCGCCGGTCAGCTTGGCTCTGCAAGGCGCGCAGTGCAGCGAAAGTGAGTACAGTCGCGCGACCAGCCTGTACAACACTTTCTACGCGGCCGGCATTCTGTTGGGGCCGCCACTCAGCAGTCAGTTGTTCGCGCGCGCCGGCGGTGCGCTGATGCTCTATCACCTGGCAGCGCTGTGGGGGGCTTTCATTCTGTTTTCGGTCGTCTTCGCGCGCGACGACCCACGCGCGCGCGGCGCTTTGGTGCCGAACGCCACACTCGAACGTGAACCTTAGTCCGCCAAGCAACTCTGAAGTCCACCACTATCCAGCGGAGTTTCAGCATGTCTATCAGCATCAACCCCTATCTAACGCTCGACGGGAACTGTGAAGAGGCCATGAAGTTTTGGGGCGATATTCTCAATATCAAACCCGAAATCATGCGCATGGGCGACAGTCCGATGGAAGTCCCGCCCGAGGCCAAGAACCGCGTCATGCATTCGACCCTCAAGGCGGATGGCTTCGTGCTGATGGCCTCCGACAGCATGCTGGGTCAGCCAGTAGGCAAGGGTGGACCCGTATCGTTGAGCCTGAACTTTACGACCACCGAAGAGCAGACCCGAGTGTGGAATCGACTGGCTGAAGGCGGCACCGTCACGATGCCGCTCGGCGACATGTTTTGGGGTCGTTTCGGCATGCTGGTGGACAAATTCGGCATCAAGTGGATGCTGAATCACCAGCCGCCGCAAAAATAGCCATTTCAGAACTTCGGATCTGGGCTCACTTTGCCCACGCCAGCGCGCGCGAGCACCTTTTCTTTGACGACGCTCGCGCTGCTGTCGGCGTTGTACGCATAGGCGTCAGCTGGTTTCCAGCTAACGGGGCCGATGAAGGGTGTGCTACCGGCTTGTGAAGCGTTGCGGGCGTCGACAATCTGTTTGGCAGCGGCGTTCAGATCGATCGGTTGCCCATTCAACCAAGAGCCGTCATCGCTGAAGTGTTGCGCCCAAGCGTCGAAATTGGCGCTCAGGAGGTTGGTTGCAGTTGCACCCGGCACGTCGAAGGCGTTGCGCTCGGAGTAAATCTGGGAGTTGTAACCGAGCCCGAGCGCGTAGCCGAAGGAGTACTCGTCGACGTAGCTCTGTTTGAGCGGAGCCGAGTAGTAGTTGTTGAAGACGTGCACCTGACCATTTCGCACCCGCGGCGTGCGCTGCTGCACGAACCGGATCAGGTTGTGGTGAAAGCTGATGCGGTAGCTGCCATCGGGTGAATCGGTTGCGCCGATCAGCATCGCCTTGTTGTGATTCGAAAAGCCGTTGTACGAGAGCGTGACGAAGTCGCTGCCGTTCTTGATATCGAGCAAGCCGTCGTACATCTTGTAGCGCGTCTTGTCGGGGTTCACGCCGTCGAAGGCTGCGCCATCCGTGAACTCGCAGTGATCGATCCAGACGCGCTGCGCGTTGTCGAGCGTGAGGCCATCGGGCTCGGCGTTCCAAGCGCAGTAATCTTGGTCGGTCACACCCGCCGCGCACGACTCGAGCGATGGCCAGTAGTCGGTTGCGTTCACCACGCGCAAGTTGCGCACGATGATGTTCTCCTGACCACGGAACATCAACCAACCGCCGTCCAGCGTCGGGACTTCACCGTTGTCTCCAGGAATGCCGATCACGCTGACGTCACCCCGCTCGACCTTCGCCTGAATCAGTGCTTGTTGGCAGCCGGCACCCGTTTCGCTGCCGCACAATGGATCGCCCGCTTCGTAATCAGCTTTGGTCATCGCGTGGCCCGCATCGTTTTGGCTCGCGTCGATGATGCCCTTTACGTAGATGACGAGCGGGTACTTCTTCCAGCCACCCGTTACACCCGAGTGCACCTCCCAGCTGGCCCAGTCCGGTGGATTCGGGCGTGTGTCGGTGTTGGTCTTGTCCGACTTCTTTGCGCGAAACAAGCAGTCGCGCAGAGTCTTCATGTTGGTCGCCGTGCACGTCATCACGGGATTACCCGCGAGCGGCAAGGAGCCACCGCTGGGCGCTCCGCTTGTGTGGCGTGTGGCCCAACCAATCAAACCATCATCTGTGGGATCGTTCGGATTCACTCCCACGCTGCCACCACTTCCCCCGCTCGCCGTGTTCACTCCGCCCGACGTCGAGCTGCTTCCGGCTGAGCCTCCGCGCGCGCTGCTTGCGCCGCCGCCATTCGTGCCGCCCGCGGTCGCTCCCGCGGAAGTCGTGGCCCCGCCGGAAGCGTTACCGCCTTTTGCGTCCTCAGAACTTTGTCCGCCCTGCGCCGAGCTCGCGCTGCCGCCACTGCCCGCGTTTCCGTTCGAGCCCGAGCCGCTGCACGCGACGGTGAGGAGAAGCGCGCCGAGAGGCCCTACAACTTTGCTGCGAACGCTCATGATGAAATCCGACGCGGCTCGAGTTAGGCAACCGCTTGATTTATCCTTTCCCCGTTGCTTGGGAGCCGTTGCGCGGTCCACGCAGCCCCTCCGCGCCGTCTCCTCGATATCTCCCCGGGACCATCGCAGCGGCCGAGCTAGGTTTTGGGCGTGACCGCCCTGGTGCATTGGCTCTCCGCTCGCAGGCGAAGTTTCGGGTTCGCGTTCAGCGGTGTCGGTCGGCTGCTCTCCGAAGCGAACTTTCGTGTGCACCTTGCTGCGCTCGCCTGCGTGCTCGTTTTGGGCAGCTGGCTCGATCTCGGCGGCACCGAGTGGGCCTGCACGCTGCTAGCGGCGGCGCTGGTGTTGGTGGCAGAAGGCTTCAACACCGCACTCGAGCTGCTCGCTGATGCCGTGGCACCTAATCGGCATCCGCTGGTCGGCTTGGCAAAAGACGTAGCGGCCGGCGCGGTCCTGCTGAGCGCTGCAGCCGCCATCGTCATCGCGGCGTTCATCATGGGTCCGAAGCTCCTGCTGCGTTTTGGGGCGTAGGCCGAATGGCCAAATGGCGCCCCACGCGCCCTCAGCCCTCGGTCTAACCCCCGAGACCGCTGCGACGTGCCGGTTTTCCGCTGTGTTCGCCGGGATTGCCTCGTGCGCCCCACAATGGGACGCGGGGCGTGTGCTTGCGAAACCGCGGATCAGCTGTGCTAAGACCCCCCGCGTGTTTTCGTCCCAGGGCAGGACGTCGTTCGTCAGGTCGCCAGCGTGGCCAGAGCGAAGCGATGTGCGCGGCAGAAAAGGGGAATCGTAATGAGCTTGAAGTTTCGTCGGACCCGGTCGTTCGCAGGCGTTGCGTTGCTCGTCGTCGGCAGCGCGCTCGGTTGCAGCAAGTCTGAGCCGCCGCCGGCCCCTCCCGCGCCCACCTTGACCATCGACGCGCTCCCGGGCGGCGTGCGTCCACGCCATGCCGTGTTCGACGGAAAGATCACGGCGATTGGCTACAAGATGCAGAGCCGTGGCACCATGCGTCCCGGCGCGCGCGTACGCGTCTCGCTGTACTGGACGGTGAGCGAGAAGATCGAGCCGGGTCACCGCTTGCTCGCCGAGCTGGTGGACGATGCCGGTGAGAAGCTCGTCAATCTGGACAAGGCCGGGCCACTGCGTGATCCGGGTTTGCCGATCGAAAATTGGGTACCTGGGAAGATCTACGTAGACGACCTCAGCTTCACGGTACCGCGCGACGTGAAGACCTGGCGCGTGCAAGTCGTGGCTGGCGTGGCCAAGGGTGATCAAAAGCTGAAGATCACCGACGGGGTCGACGTCGATGGCCTCGCGTTGATGGGTACTTCTGGCACTGGCGTGAAAGATCGCGGCCAAAACGCGCGACGTCTGCCCAGCCTCACGGCTCAAACGATCGACGCAAAAACCAAGATCAAGCTCGACGGCAAGCTGGACGAAACGGCGTGGGCAGAAGCTACGGCAGGCCAGTTCGTAGACGTTGCCACCGGCATGCGCAACAAGAAGTCGACGTTGGGTGGCAACGTGCGTTTGCTTTGGAGCGAACAGGGCATGTACGTCGCAATCGAAGCGCGCGATCCCGATCTCGTCGGCGGTTTCAAAAAGACCGACAAGGATCCGCAGCTTTGGACCAAGGATACCGTCGAAATCATGATCGATCCCGACGGTGACGGGGACAACAAGGACTACTACGAGATTCAAATCAACCCGCAGAACCTGGTGTTCGACTCGCAGTTCGACGACTACAACGAGCCGCGCAAGGAACCCGATGGTCCCTTCGGGCACCAGGAGTGGAGCGCAGGCATCAAGAGCGGCGTGGCCGTCGACGGTACACTCGACAAGAGTGACGACAAAGACGTCGGCTACACCGTCGAAGCGTTCTTGCCGTGGAAGTCTCTCGAAAAAGCGCAGAAGCGCCCGCCAGCCGCGGGTGACAAGTGGCGCATGAACTTCTACGTGATCAGTGGCGACCAAGCCGTCGCCTGGTCTCCCATCCTCAAGCAAGGCAACTTCCACAAAGCCGCGCGCTTCGGCACCATCGAGTGGGCCCCCAAAGCTCCGCCGCCCGAAGCCGCTCCCGTTGCAAGCGCCGCCGCTCCCGCTCCCGAAGGAGCTCCCGCCAACTCGGCAGCCGTCGCTGCGGCCCCGGTAAAAACCAAGGGTCTCGTCGAGCAAGTTCAGTCCGCCAAGACCAAGCCCGAAGCGCCGGCGGCTGCGCCCGCTCCGGCGGCTCCGAAGGCGCCGTAAGACCGCACGCCGAGCGAGACGTAAGTTCAGCCGCTGCGCGCTACGCTTTCGTAGATCTCGCGTGTTCCTGCGGCCATGTTGGCCCAGGAGAAGCGCGCGGCGCGCTGGATGCCCTTTCGGCCGAGCTCGGCGTGCAAGTCGGGCTCGGTGAGCACGCGCCGAATGCTCTCGGCCAGCGCGCCCGCGTCATCCGGATCGACGAGGAGCCCTGCGTCGGCGACGAACTCCGGCGCGTCGAGCGCGGCGGCGGCGACGACAGGTGTGCCGCAAGCCATGGCTTCGAGCACCGAAAGGCCGAAGCCATAACGCGAGGGGAACACCATGACGCTGGTCGTTGCGTAGTAGGTGGCGAGCTCTTCTTCGGGAATGAAGCCCTTGAAGGAGATGTCCTTCACGCCGAGCGAACGGGCTAGCTCCTCGAGCGCTGGTTGGTCTCGGTTGGTCTTGCCACCGATGACGAGCTCTGCGTCGGGCACGCTGGCTTTCACTTGGTGAAACGCGCGGATCAGTTGGTCTACGCCTTTCGAGCGGCTGACCTCACCGATATAGAGCACACGTCGCGCCTTGCGTGTGAGCTCTGGGCGCGGATGGTACGTCGAGTGATCGACGCCGTAGTTGACCACGTGCACCCGCGAGGGGCGGCCTTTCAGGCTTTGAATGACTTCGTCTCGCGTGACGCGATACGGAACGATCACGGCGGCGGCGCGTTGTGCACACAAGCGCGTGCAATAACGAACATAGCTGTACTTCCACGAATAATCGAAGCTCGAGTGGTGGAAGGGGATGAGATCGTGAATGGTGACGACCACGTTGCGCTTGCCAGCCAGAATGGCAGCGGCGCCGCCCATCGGAGTGATCGCGTGATACACATCCGCGCGCGCCGAGCGCAGATCGCGCGCCAGCTTGGACAGCTTGCCGAACGCGGCCGAGACGCCTTTCGAGAACCCTTGCTCGATGACTTGTGGCGCAATGTTCGGCGCGTTCTGGCGCAGGTTTTCGATCAGCTCGTAGGCGTAGCGGTCGTGGCCGCGCCCGGTATCTTTCGACGGATAGTAAGGGAAGCAGAGCAAGGCGACGTTGAGCCGCGCTTCGTTGTGTTTCATGTCACGATTTCCTGCGAGGGCGTTCCGGCGTTGGGTTTGTTTCCACCGAAGCCGCGCGAGAGGTGCAGAGCGAGTCCACCGAGCGCGAGATCTACCAACATGTTGAGCATGCGCACGGCGAGCGGCAGCGTGAGCGCCAGTGAACCGGCTTGGGTACCGCCGAGCAGCACGTACATGAAACCCTCACGCACACCCAGCCCGCCGGGCACGAAGATCGCAGCGAACCCAACCAAATCGGCGATCAAGAGCGCCGCCATCACGAGCGGCGCATCGCGAAGTGGCAATGCGTAACCGATCCCCAAGCTCGTCAAATATGCCGTCAGCCCGAACGCAAACGCTCCCAACAAGTGAAACACGTGCAGTTCGAGCCAAACGCGCGCGGGTGGTTCGAAGTACTTGAGGTCGCGCTTGAAGAGCCGATTCAAAAGCGCGATCCCCCAACGCAGCAGCGGCGCGTGGTACTTCATCGCCAACAGGTCGGCTGCAATCGCGAGCGCGAGCAGCGCCAGGCTGGTGGTGGTTGGTAACGTGCGGGGGCTGAACAGCAGCAGCATCAGGCCGGCAATCAGCGTGGTGATCACGGATACACCCAGGTTGATCACGTTGATGTACGTGACCAGCGACTTCGAGAAGCCGGCGCGCGACAGCCAAAAGAGCTGCAAAGCGTACGACCACACTTTGCCCGGCAGATACTTCGTCAAGTTGCTGGAGTTCACGGCGGCCATGCTCTGCGCGAGGCTCAGCTGACCGCTGTCCGAGAGCGCATTGATGCTGCGGTGCCAGCCGTAGGTCGCGAACAAGTACGTCGCCAACAACGCAACTACCGAGAACCCCAGCGCCACGTAGTCGAAGACGAAATCGTGCGCTCGAATGCTGTGCCAGTTGCGCTGAAAAGCACGGTAGAAGAAGTACGCGATGCAGCCCAGCACCAACGTGTACACGAGGTACTTGGCGGCGCGGGCTCGGCTCATGAGTGCGACACCGAGCGTAGCTTTGTCACGGCCGCGCGCCGACGAACATCGCGTTCCAGGTGTCGACGCTCGGTTCGCTGCTGCCCATGAATTCGTTCAGCTGCAACAGGCGTAGGCCCACGGAGTCGAACAGAAGCTCGATTTCCGGGGCGAACAGATAACGCATGGTGTGCGTCTCCGACAGCTGATCCACGCGCCCGCTGTCCTTCTCGTGAATGAAAATCTGGTAGTTGACGTCGACGAGATTTTCGTTGGCGCGCATCACTGGCTCCGCCAAGCGCGTCACGGACAAGTGCTCGTCTTCGAGGCGCTGAATGCGCACTTGCGGGCGCTGCGTCAGCACCGCGGGCCCATACCAACAATCGAACAGGAACACGCCGCCTGGCTTCAAGTGCTCGCGCACTGTGAGCAACGCAGCCTTCAAATCGGCGTTGCTGGTTTGGTAGCTCATCACGTGAAACAGTGAGACCACCACGTCGAATTCGCGCCCGAGCCGCACATCACGCAGGTCGCCTTGCAAGAACTCGGGAGTCGCACCGCTCACATCGGCGGCTTCGGTCTCGCTGCGCTGCGACGAGCGCGCCGTTTCCAACATTTGCTCCGAGCGATCCAGACCGGTTACCGCGTAGCCTTTGCGGGCTAGGCACTGTGCGTGGCGGCCGGTTCCACAACCCAGATCCAAAATGCTCTTGGCTTCGGGCCGATGACGCAAAATGAGGCTCTGAACGTACTCGGCTTCGGATGCGTAGTCCTTGTCCTTGTAGAGCAGATCGTAATAGCGCGAGTAGGACCCGAAAACGGACATCTGAAGCTTTCTCGTCAGCCGTTCGGGCATGGCACGGAGCGCGAAGCTCGGTCGCCGGTGCTCGAGAGGACTGCCTTCATCGGGCCAAATTCTACCTCACGGATCGGGGTGCAGAGCAACGAGCCGCGCGGCCGCCCGCGAAAAAAGCGGCGCCCGTTGGGTTGGCTCAGCGCGCGGTCGATCATGGCGCGGCGCCCTCCAGCAAGAGCGGCAGGTAGCGTGCCCACTCCGAGTCACTCGAGACCTCCGGCACGTTGCGTCGCAGCGACTCGGCTACGCCGGGCTCATAGAAGCGGCGAATGGCGCTGGCGAGACTCTCGACGTCGTCTGGCTCGCACAACAGGCCGTCCACGCCGTCGCGAATGTGATTCGGCAGGGAGCCCACGCGCGTCGCAATCACCGGGCAGCCGTGAGCGTACGCAAGCTGTACGTTCTGAGTTGCCGTGCCGCTTCGATAAGGAAGCACAAGCGCGTCGCTCTTGGCAAACAGCTCAGAAATGCGCTGCGACGGCACGTAACCACTCTCCAGAGTGACTCGTGCGGCCAGCCCGAGCTCCTGAATCTGAGCTCGATAAGCTTCGTCACCACCCCACACCTCACCGGCGATGGTCAGCGAGATCTCCGGCAGCTTGGCCAGCGCTGAAATCAGCACGTCCACGCCCTTGTAGGGTCGCACCAGTCCGAAGAATAACAGCCGTCTCGTCAAGGGACGGCTCACCTCGGCGGCCTGCGGCGGTCGCGCCGGTAAGTGCGGGGGCATGTCGCCCACTACCACTTCCCGCGCGCCGAGCTTGCGCGCCAGCTCGCCTTGTGCGGCGGTGTGCACCAATGCTCTGCCGACTCGCGTGAGCAGAGCCCGCGTCAGCGGCTCATCGAAAAAACGCCGCTCATGCGGTAGCACGTTGTGGCAGAGCCCGATCGTACGCTTGCGCCCGTCGCCACCGAGCGCACCCAGCAGCGTCAGATAAGCGGGTGCTTGAATCGAGGTGACCAACACCAGAATCACGCGGTCGAAGGCGCGTAAACGTCGGCCCACGAGCGCCCAGCCGAGCGGATTCTTCCAAGAAAGCGGATAGCTCGTGCGTTCGAACAGCGGCGTCTCCGGACGATCGTCGTGCGCGCGTTGCACGCCCGGGTACAGCCAATCAGGGTATTGAGCAGACCACGAAAGCAGCTCGACATCGTGACCAGCCGCCTTCAAGCGATGGGCGAGTTCGGTGGTGTGATGCGCGATTCCGCCCTTGTATGGGTAGGTTGGTCCCACGACGGCGACGCGCATGCGGCTCCTACTACTACAATCCGGCTCTCTTTCCGCACGCTGCGCTGCTGGAAGCTTCGCGAGTGCCGCGCTGCGTCGGCCACCCGACCGAGGTTCTCGCGCTATCGTTCAGAGCCGCGGAACCCTCGAGAAAGTGCTAAGCGTCGCGGCCAAGGCCCAGCGGGGCTGGTAGAGGATGGCCATGCAAGGAGTCGAGATTTACCGCGCCGGCGAGCAAGTACTCGCGATTTTGGTGCGCGCCAACGCCAGCAGCAGCGAGAAGTACAACTTCCTCACGCAGCAGAGCGAACCGCTGCAGCTCGGCATGAACTTCTACAAGGCGGGCGAGAAGATCGCGACGCATACGCACCTGCCGCGCGACATTCACGTGCAGCGCGTTCAAGAGATGGTCGTCATCAGTGAAGGCCGCACGCGCCTTTCGCTCTACGACGACGCGCGCGCCAAGGTGGCCGAAACAGAGCTTTCGAGCGGCGACATCGTGCTCTTGGCTTCCGGGGGGCACGGCTTCGAAGTGCTCGAAGACACCAAAATCGTCGAAGTCAAACAGGGCCCATACGACGGCAAGACCAAAGATAAAGTTGCGATTTGAGCGACGCGCGACCTGCGTGCGCGACCGATTCGAATGCTTCGACCCTTTCGTGAGAGCAGCATGAGCTTACCTTTCATCCCCGTTTGCGAACCGCTCCTCATCGGCAAGGAGCTCGAGTACGTCACCGCCGCCGTCTCCAAAGGCTGGATTTCTTCGTCGGGCGGCTACGTTCACGAGTTCGAGAAGAAGTTCGCCGAGCACCTCGGTGTGCGCCACGCCGTGACCACCTGCAATGGCACGGTGGCGCTGCACCTCGCGCTGGTCGCCGCCGGCATCGGCGAAGGTGACGAAGTGATCGTACCGACGTTCACCATGTTCGCCTCCTGTGCCGCCGTTTGTTACACCGGCGCAAAGCCGGTGTTCGTCGACTGCGAGCGCGACACCTTCAACCTCGACGTCACCCAGATCGAAGCCAAGATCACGAGCCGCACACGCGCCATCATGCCCGTGCACATCTACGGCTTGCCGTGCGACATGGATCCGCTGCTCGAGCTTGCGCAGCGCCACAACCTGCTCGTGATCGAAGACGCCGCGGAGGCAATCGGCTCCGAATACAAGGGCAAAAAATGCGGTGCCATGGGCGACCTCGGCTGCTTCAGCTTTTTTGCCAACAAGGTCATCACTACCGGTGAAGGTGGCATGGTCGTCACCAACGACGACAAACTCGCCGAGCAACTCCGCTACTACAAGAACCTGGCGTTTCCGTTGAAGGGACCGCGTCGGTACCTGCACGAGCACGTTGGCTTCAACTACCGCATGCCCAACACCTCGGCGGCGATCGGCCTCGCACAACTCGAGCGCGTCGACGACTACGTCGAGCGCCGGCGCGAAAACGCTCGCCGTTACAACGAGCGACTGCGCGGCAAGCGGGGCATCACCGTGCCCGTCGACCGCAGCTGGGCCAAAAATAGCTTCTGGATGTACTCCATCCTAATCGAGGACGATTTCGGCCTCACTCGCGACGAAGTCATGGTGCGCCTGCAAGAGCGCGGCATCGAAACCCGCAGCTTCTTCGTCCCAATGCACCAACAAGTCGCCCTGCGCGACTACGGTTGCGACGTCAGCGGCAGCTACCCCAACTCCGAACACGTCTCCCCGCGTGGCCTCTACCTACCTTCCAGCAGCGGCCTCACCGACGAACAAATCGAACGCGTCTGTCGCGAACTCCTCGCGCTGAGCGCCTGAAATCTCCCACCGTGAGCGCCTGGACCGACCGCTGAAATTCGCGGTCACAGCCAGAGCCCGCCGAGTGGCGCAAGCGAGCTCCAACGCAAGCTGGTGTTGCCCCACACCGTCCAGTGCTCGCCGCTTCGCGGCTGCGCGCTTCCTGCCGTTCCTGCCTCCCCCTTACGTCGTCCTCGCCGCTTCGCGGCTGCGCGCGCCGTGGAGGGAGGCCAACGCGACATCCCACGAAGCGTCGCACATAATTTCGCGCAACTCACCTCGAGTGCGACCGACCAGTACCGCGAATCCGCTGGTCTACCCATGCCGTCGCATCGACACGAAGCGCTCCTGCTCCTATTCCAAAATCGGCCCGAACTCGCTGCCGAGCTTCTCCGCGAGGGGTTGTCTTTCGAGCTGCCAGCCTTTTCAGAAGTGCGCATCGACTCGGCCGACTTCGCCGAGGTGGACCCGCCGGAGTATCGTGCGGATCTGGTCGTGCTGTTGCTCGACGGCAAGCCGGTGTTCGGCATCATCGTCGAAGTGCAGCTGCGCGCAGATTGGCGCAAGCGCTTCAGCTGGCCACGCTACGCCGCCCAGTTCCGAGCGCGCCTCAAGTGCGACACGGTAGTGCTCGTGGTAACGCCGTACGAATCCGTCGCACGCTGGGCTTCCAAACCAATCCCGCTCGGCGGCGCCAGTCGCTTCGTACCTGTCGTTGTTGGTCCGAGCGCAATTCCGCGCGTTACCGACGTAGAAACCGCCCGCGTCGATCCGGAACTAGCAGTCCTCTCCACCATGGCGCATGGCAAAGGCGACCCCGAAACCGCGGTCCAAATCGCGCTCGCCGCGAGCGCCGGCGTCCGCTCCATCGAAGACCCGGAGCGCGCCGTGTTATACTCCGACCTCATTCACGCGGCGCTCAGCGAGGCCGCCAGGAAGGCATTCGCAATGATTCCCCCCGGCTATCAGTTTCAAAGCGAATTGGTCCGCAACGCCATCTCCAAGGGGCATGCGGAAGGCAAGCGCGCTGCCATCCTTGCTGTACTCGACTCGCGCAGGCTCGCGGTTTCGGACGAGCAGCGCGAGCGCATTCTTGGTACCAGCGATCCAACGACGCTCGAGCGCTGGTTGCAGCGCGTGGCGCTCGTTGCAAGCAGCGAAGAGTTGCTGAGCGAGTGAGCGCGCGACGTGGGAAGACGCCGCGCGACTCCGCGCGGTAGCGAGGTTAGCGGCGACTCGCAGGGCCGTCGGCGATGAGCTTCATGTCCGCTTCGAGCATGATGCCGACCAGCTCTTCGAAGCTGGTTTTGGCTTCCCAACCGAGCAGGCGCTTGGCCTTGGCGGCGTCGCCCTTGAGGAGGTCGACCTCTGCGGGGCGGTAGTACATGGCGTCGACTTCGACGAGAGTTTGGCCAGTTTTGCGATCGATGCCGCGCTCTTCCGCGCCGTGGCCGGTCCACTCGATATCGTAGCCAGCGAGCGTGAAGGCGCGCGTGCAGAGTTCGCGCACGGTGTAGCACTTGCCGGTGGCGAGCACGAAGTCTTCCGGCTTGTCGAGCTGGAGGATGCGCCACATGCCTTCGACGTACTCCGGCGCATAGCCCCAGTCGCGTTGTGCATCGAGGTTACCGAGCACGAGCTTCTTCTGCATGCCGTGTTTGATGCGTGCGACGCCGAGGGTCACCTTGCGGCTCACGAAGCTTTCGCCGCGGCGCGGTGACTCGTGATTGAAAAGGATGCCGTTGGCCGCGAAGATGCCGTAGGACTCGCGATAGTTGATGGTGAGCCAGTATGCGTAGAGCTTGGCCACGCCGTAGGGGCTGCGCGGATAGAACGGCGTGGTTTCCGTTTGCGGAATCGCCTGCACCTTACCGTACAGCTCGCTGGTCGAAGCTTGATAAAAACGCGCCTTGAGCTGGGTTTCGCGTAGCACGTCGAGGATGCGCAAGGTGCCGAGCGCGTCGACTTGCGCGGTGTACTCGGGGAGCTCGAACGACACCTTCACGTGGCTCTGCGCGGCGAGGTGATAGATTTCGTCGGGCTGAATGCGCTCCAGCGTGCGCGTGATGCTGGAGGTGTCCATCATGTCGCCGTAGTGGAGGAAGAAGCGGCCGCCCTTCTCGTCCGCCGCCAGATGATCGATGCGGCCACGATTGAAAGAGCTGCTGCGTCGAACGGTGCCGTGCACCGTATACCCCTTCGAAAGCAGGAGCTCCGCCAGGTACGAGCCGTCTTGACCCGTGACACCAGTAATTAAGGCTGTCGGCATTGTGGTTGTTCCTCGCGCGTGCTTGCGCTTTCTCGCGCCCGAACCCGCCGCGCGCAAGAGCAATCGGCCGTTAATCTAGAATGTGCCCGCCGTCCACGTTGCGACTGCCTCGCGCCTCTAAACGGGTCGGCATACGGTAACAACGAGCCGGCCACGGAGCCGTCCCGGCGTGGGCGAAGTGCTGCGACGCGCGCTCGGAATGTGCTGCGTTGCGGCTTTCTTCTGGGGAAACGCCCCCAAATGAAGGTGACGGCCTCGCGAAGCCCATGCTACCAGTCCGCTCCCCGTATGATTCTCGCGGCCGAATATTGGCGGCGCTACGGCACTGCGGCCGTCTCGTTGCTTGCTGGCGCGCTGGTGCTCTGGCTCGCACTGCACAGCTACGGAAGCGATTGGTTCATCAGCCACACCCACGCGGACATTTTGTTTACCGCGGTGCATCGCTTCGGCGAGTTTCCCTTCTACTCGTTCGCGTTCGGCGGAGGCTACTACTTCCTGCAGGATCCGCAGAGCAACCTGTACTCACCAGCGAACCCGTTGGTTCTTCTGGCAGGGCCGACGATCGGGCTGCGTCTGGCCGAAGGACTGTGGGGCGTCGTCGGCTGCTACGGGTTCATCGCTTGGATGCGCCGGCACGTGAGTGAAGTGGCGGCTCAGTTCGGAGCTTTGGCGTGGTGCGTCAGCTTGGGCGTTTTTTGGCGCGTCACCGTCGGCAACGACATGTTCCTGTGGCACCTCGGCCTTCCGATCTTGCTGCTCTTGATCGAAGACGTGGTGAGCAAGCGCACCTGGAGGACCGCCGTCGCGCTAGGCCTCGCTGTCGGCCTGTTCTTGCTCGGGCCCACGTTTCACACATTCACGTATCTGTTCGTGCCGGTGCTGCCGATCTTCGGCGTGCTCGCGCTGATTCTGGAGCGCCCTGGGCCTGCCGCGCTCGGTCGAATTGCGCTGCTGTTGCTCGCGGCGTTCGCGCTGGCGCTCGTGATTGCGAGTCCGAAGCTCGCGTGTTGGGTGAAGTTTCCCATGGGTCGGCCGACGCCGGATCCGGGCGTGCCGGCTCTCAAGGACGCGCTCGGCGCGTTGGTGAATTACACCTATACGGAGTGGTTCAAGGTAACGATGGGGAAGCCGCCGCCGCGCGCCCGCTACTATTACTGGGGTATCGAGGAGTCTGCCGTGGCGCTGCCGCCGCCGGCCGCGATTCTGATGCCGCTCGGTGCCGCCGCTGGCCTCTACGTACGCAAGTACCGGCCTTACGCGATCTTCGCACTTCTGATCGTTGCGCTGGGTTTGACGGTCACGGCCTGCGCGCCACTGTGGAAGCTGTTTCGCGAACTCACCAACGGTAACTTCCGGGTGGCCCCGCGTTATCTCGCGGTCGCCTGGTTCGGCATGGCCATCTTGGCGACGCTCGGTGCGGAAGCTTTGTTCACGCGCTGGCTGCGCGCGCAGGCTGCGCTGGCCGGGCTGTTCTTCACAGGGGTCGTCGCGTCGGCGTTGTGGTGGGTGTACGCCGCGGGGCGCGTTGAGGTGCGCCAATTCAACGATACGGTGGTGCCCGAGATCATCAATCCCTTCACGACGGCTAAGGAAGAGTACGAGAAGGTCTCTAGGATCAACGGCTTCAACGAGATCGTGTTCTTCAGCGAGCACGCGCCGTTCCGCGAGTTTCTCGAGGGTCACGGGCTCACCAATGGATTTCTGGTGGTGGGCAACGACTATGATCGTCGCCGCTGGTTCAATAAGCGTCCTCAGCCGGTGGTGACGGGGCTGGCTCCCAGCGATGTCATCGTCCAGCACACGCGCATCAAGCTGCGCAACGTGCCAGCGGATGCGTCGCTCTCCTTGCGCTTGCTGGAGCCGCGCTTTGGTCTCGACGTGCAGAGTGTTCCGGCGGACGCGAAGGTTTCTCTCGAGTGGAACCCGCGTGGCCTAGTGCTCAAGAATACTAGCCAGCGCGCCATCGAGCGCCTCGTGTTGCGGCCCAAGCTTCCCATCTCGGTTGCGTGGTTCGTGCTTTCGGCCGGCGCGTTGTTGGCTGCATGTGCCGCGCTCACCTATCCGCGATGGACGCGTCGCCCAGCGGTCTTGAGGCGCTTCACCTTTTCTGTTTGAATGTGCGAGGAGTGCCTATGGGCGAGCAAAGTTTTAGCGACCTTACGATCATCTTGCCGACGTTGAACGAGGCCGGAAACATCGAGTCGCTTTCTACCGAGCTCCTGGAGGTGCTGCCCGGCTCGCGCGTCATCATCGTCGACGATAACTCTTCGGACGGCACTCCGGACGTAGCGCGAGCGCTTGCGGCGCGTAACCCGCAGGTGAGCTTGATCGCGCGGCAAGTGACGCCGTGCCTCACCGACTCGATTCAGGCGGGCATCGATGCGGCCACCACGGGCTACGTTGCCTGGCTCGACGCCGATCATTCGCATCCGCCCAAGGTGCTGCGGCAGCTGTACGAGGTGGCCAAGGTCTCGGGTTGCTGCATCGCGACGCGCTACTCGAAGCCGGCTGAATCGTTCACCGATCGTTTGCCCAAAGGTGAAATGCTGGCAGCGGCGCTCTCGGGCGTTCTGAACTTCTCCGTCAACCACCTGCTGCGGCTCAAGATTACCGATTACACGAGCGGCTTCATCGTGGTGCGGCGCGATCTGCTGCGCGGTCACCCGCTTCAGGGTGATTACGGCGAGTACTTCATCGAGCTCATGTACTATCTCACGCGCAAGGGCGTGGACTTGCGCGAGGTGTACTACGAGTCGCCGCCCCGGCAGTGGGGCGAATCCAAAACGGGTGCCAGCCACCTGCTCTTGATCCGCCGGGGAGTGAAGTATCTATGGCTCGTGAGCCGCTTGATAATCAATCGCAGCCCCGTCTCGCCAGGAACAACCTCGTAGCGCTCGCGCGCTGCCACGAGCTGTGTTTGCCCGATACCGCGTCTTCGCGCGCGGGGCGTGAAGTGCTGGAAGGGCTGTACGAAGTTCTTCTGCAAGATCCCGGCGCTCGCGTGATCTGGCGGGGCTCGCAAAACGAAGCCTCACCACATCTCGGTGCATTCGGCGCTGGCAGCGTGCGCTTTCGCGAAACCGAAGCGTTGATTCGCCGCAAGTTGAGTAAGGCGCTGTTTGCGCGCCTGGCGGTGCGCGTCGCCACCATGCCGCTGCATGTGCTGTCGCGGCGTCGCTTCGAACACACGATTCCGGATAGTGCTATCGGCTACGTGCTCACGCTCGGCTCCGCCAGCGCGGTGGTGCCGGGTTGCAACGCGCCGCGCGGCAGCGAGATCTTGGCTGAGCTCGAAGACTGGTTCGCAGCACGCGGCGCGCGGGAAAGCTGGGTCGATACGGAGCTTTCGAACAGCCGCGCCCACGCTTTCTATTTGCGCAAAGGTTACAGCGAGGTCGCGCGCGCGTTCGGTCAAGTATTGCTGAAGAAGCCGCTCGCCTAGCGCTGCCACAAGAGGCGCATGCCTTCGGGGCTCCACTCGAAGCCACGCCCGTTTTCGACCACCAGCGCGGCGCGTGGCGATTCGTCACCTTCGGCGAGGCTCACGTCGACGAGTACGAGCCGGTTGGAAAAGCGCGTCAAAATGCGGCCCTTGGCTCCGCCTTTCAGCGTGTGCGTGGGCGTGTGTCCGATGACCATGCGCTTCACGCCGAGCAGCGCCAGCGAGTGCTTCAACTCCAGGGCCATTTCACTGCCGCCACGTGCCAGGCTGCGATCCCACAGCGGGCCTTCCGGATTGCGAAATAGTCCGCGACGCTTGAGTTCCTGAAAGCGCCGGCCAGCATTCTGCCATTCGCTCTCGGCGGCGTCGTTCAGCCCAGCGACACCGAGCTTGGCAAAGCTCGGCAGAATCCCGGCGTGCACGCACACCATGTCGTCCACCACGTGCACTACGCGCAGCTGGCGCAGAGCCTTGCCGAGCCGTCCGCGTGGGCCGAGCTCGCGGCGCAACGCAGCTTGCCCAGGCGCGTTCAATGCCTTCCATGCTTCCAGACGTGGCTCGAAGGGCATGATGCGACCGCTCTTGCTCGGGGTGCGATAGATGCGCCGCGCGGCTCGTTGCACGCGAGCCGGCCATTGTCGCCTTTCTTTGGGGCTGGCGAAAGCCAAGTACTCCTGCTCTGTGCAGTACGCTTCATTGCCGAGCGCCGTCATCACCTCGTGATTGCCCAACAGAACGCTGACGTTGCCGCCCTGCGCACGCGCTTCGTGTTCGAGCCGCATCAGCAAGTTGAACGCTCGCCGCGCGCCGCCACCGCGGTTGAACAGATCGCCCAACTGAACCAGTTCGGCGTTGCCACCACGCCAGCGCAGCCGTGCGTCCACCAAACCAGTACCCCTCAAGATCTCGATCAGCGCGTCGTCCGCGCCGTTCAGATCGCCCACCACCACCAACCGCCGCTTCGCACTGCCTCGCCGCACCATCAGTCGACGTTAGCTCCGAGCGAGCCGCGCGTGCCACCCTGTGTCGCGTAGTTGCCTTTGGCACAGCCTGGCGCAGCGGCATCCCGGATTTTCCGCGCGTTCCGACGGCCAGCGGCTGGTACGCAGCTTGCTGTCGATCGAGCGTGCAACACGACTGCGGGCGGAAAGGGTGAGGCGTGCTCGACTTCGATGAATTCCAACGGGCCAATCTGCTGGCCAAGCCGCGGCCGCGCGCGTTGAAGCTCGCTCCCACGGCGCCGCCCGGCGCGCGCCGATTGCCGCTCGCACCAACGGCGCGCGACATCGATCGCGCCTTTCGCCCCGTTTACGCCGTCTGGGAAATCACATTGCGCTGTGATCTCGCTTGTCGGCATTGTGGCTCGCGCGCAGGTCACGCTCGTCCAGACGAGCTCACCACCGCCGAATGCCTCGAGCTTGCCGATCAGATGGCAGACCTGGGAGTTTTGGAGGTCACGCTGATTGGTGGCGAAGCTTACTTGCGTGACGACTGGGTCGAAATCGCGGCGCACCTGGTCGAACGCGGTCTCGCTGTTACGATGACTACCGGAGGACGTGGGATCACGCCGCCGCGAGCGGCCGCTGCGAAAGCAGTCGGGCTCTCCGCTGTCAGCGTTTCTATCGACGGCATTGGCGCGACGCACGATCGCTTGCGCGGCGTGGACGGTTCCTTCGCAGCGGCGTTGGGTGCGATGGATATCTTGAGGGCGGCCGGTGTGCGCGTTACGTGCAACACGCAAATCAATCGACTCAGCGTCCAGCTGGAGACTTTTCCTCCTCCGGCATGTACGGAGGTGCACCAGCGGAGCCAGACCCGAGTCAGGGAGGAACATCGCCTCGGGGTGGAGGCTCGTCATCTAGTAGCGGAGCCGCAGGATCCTCAGGCGCCGGGGGCGTAGCTGGCGCCGGAGGATCCGCAGGTGAAGCGGGTGAAGGTGGCGCTACCGGCGGCGTTGGAGGCGCGGATCCGGCGGGTCGGCGTTGAGCTACGCGCGAACCTGGCTGCGTTCTGAAGCGGCGCGCCCACCGTGTTCTAAAGCGGCGCGGGCGGCTGGCGTTTCGCGCAATTCGGTCGATTTCGCAGAGGTGGATCCGCCCCAGAGAGTCGGGCCGCCTGCCGTAGCCGCGCGGCGGGGGCCCACCAAAACCCAAAGATCGAGGCGCTGGTTCGGCTCGGATTCGCGGTCGAAGCTGAAAATGATTTTCAATTTCACGGAGACGATGTAGGGAGCCAGGGTATCGATTTGACCCGTGTATTTGGCCCGTGAATTTGGAGGTCATTTTCAAATTCATGGCAATGTCACTCTCGAGGATTACATGGCTTCCCTGCGTTTCATTACCCATCGTTCATCTATCCTTTGGCTGCTTCCGGTCGTGGCGCTCGGCGGCGCGTTCGGCTGCGGCGACGACGACAACGGTTCGGGCGGGCAAGGCGGCTCAACCTCCGCTGGTGGCAAGAGCAATGCTGGCGGCACCGCTGGTAAAACTGGAGCAGGCGGCGGAGCGCAGGGTGGCAGCAGCTCCGGGGGCAAGACCGGTTCGGGCGGCAGTGCAGAAGGCGGCACCTCGAGTGGTGGTGCGCCGGAAGCGGGCGCGGGCGGCATGGTGGTTCCGCCGGAAGCGGGCGCGGGCGGCGTCCCGAGTAACGGAAGCGGCGGCGCCGGCGGCGAGATGGGTGGACAAGGCGGCGAGGGCGGCGAGACCGTGCTGCCGAACTGCGTGCGTGACACCTCGAATGCCGCCAAGTTGATCCCCGTTTCGGCCGATGGCCACGATGGCTTCTACGGTGTCGTGGTGGACGCGCAGGGCAACATCTACGCGACCGGCAACGCGGCGAGTGGCATCGCCAACGCCGACAATCGCAAGACGGTGGTTGCGAAGTTCGACAAGACGGGCGCCTTGGTGAGCGGCTTCGGGACCGCTGGTATTGCCACCGTCGATGTGGTCGCAGCGGGCGGCGGTGAGCTACCGCGCGGCATCGTGCTGCAATCCGATGGCAAGATCGTGGTGGCTGGCACCGTGGAACACGACGCTGCCGCGACCGGACTCAAGGCGAATGATCGCGACGTTTACGCCGTGCGCTTCAAGACAGACGGTAACCTCGACACCGACTTCGGCGTCGCTGGCGTTCGCATTTTGAACCTGAACGATGGCGTGGAAGGCACCAATAGCCAAGGCGCCGCCGCGTTGCTGGCTGCTGACGCGCAGTGGGGCCTCAGCGTCGACGGCACCGATCGCTTGTTGATCCACAGCGCGCAGCGTGCCACCGGCTTCCAGAGCGACGGAGTCACGCCGCGCACCGACACCGATTGGTCCATCGTACGGCTCACGAAAGAGGGCGCCGTCGATTCGAGCTTCGGAACCGCCGGAAAGTTCACGTACGACATCGGCCAGGCTTCGGGCTCGGCGCGTACGCTCACGTTGCTGGCCGATGGCAGCATGGTTGCAAGTGGCTACTCGACGTACTCGGGCGTGCAGCGCCCTGTATTGTTCAAGCTCGGCCCGGACGGCCAAGGCCCGCTGTGGGTCTTCAGTGAGCCCGTGGGCACGGCCGCTGAAGCGTACGGCGCTGCCATGCAGCAAAGCGGCAAGTTCGTGACCGCGGGTTATGGTCGTCCCAACTCCACCGCGACCACCAGCGATTTCGTGTCGATTCGTTTGACTGCCTCCGGTACGCTCGACACTGAGTACGGGCAAAAGGGTGCAGTGTGGTTCGACGTTGGCGGCTTCGGCGACAACGCACGTAGCCTCACGGTACTGGGAGACGATCGCGTTCTCATGGTGGGCGGCGGACGCCTGAGCGAAACGGACGTCGACGGAATCGTCACGGTGCTCACGGCACAAGGCGCGCCGGATGTCACGTTCGCTCCCAAGGGTTGCCGGGCTTACGATTTCAGCACGCCGGGTGATTTCTTCTGGGGCGCCGCGCTTTCGCCCGACAAGAAGTTCGCTGCCGTGGTTGGGCTCACCGGAGTTGCCGCGAGCTCAACCAACGACAATGATTCGACCCTGCTGATTTTGCCGGTCAACTGAATGACAAGACGCGCTGCTCGCCATTGGATCGCTCTCGCGCTGCTCGGCGCGTGGGCATGCCGATCCCCGGTGCCAGAAGAACACGCCTATACAGGGCGGAGCACCGGTGGACGTAGCTCAATGGCGAGCGGCGGCGCACCAACCGTTTCGCTCGGCGGTACGTCTGCAAAACCGCCGGGCTCCGGTGGTCGCGGTGGTGCCACGGGGTCGCAGCCCGAAGGCGGCTCCACCGCAGTGCCCGAAGCCGGCAATGGTCCGACGGGAGGTACTGGGGTCGGTGAGGGAGGAGCACCCGCCGAGCCTCCGCCGCCGACGTTCACGAAAGCCCTGCTGCTCGAAGCCGTGGCCAGCTGCACGCTGACGGAGCTCCGCGATTTCGTGACGCTGGCGCGCACATTGCGACAGCGCACCAGTGAGTACGCAGCCGAGCCGAGCGACGCGAAGCGTGAGGCGGCGCGCGAGGCGTATCTCGCAGCCATGGACGCGCTTCAGGTGCTCGAGGTGTTTCGCTTCGGGCCCGCAGCGCGCATGAGTGAAGAGCCCGCCGGGCGCGACTTGCGAGATCAAATCTACGCATGGCCGCTGGGTGGACGCTGCAACATCGAAACTCAACTCGTGTCCGAGGCTTATGCGAGCGCCAGCTTCGCGACGTCGCTGATCAACGGTCGAGGTTTCGGTGCGCTCGAGTATCTCTTGTTTTACGGCGCAAGCGACAACGCTTGTCCCGACTACTCGCCGCTGAACTCGCAGGGGCAATGGGCCGCACTGGGCGAAGCCGGGTTGCGCGAGCGCAAAGCTCGCTATGCGGACGCCGTCGCTTCAAGCGTGCTGTCGCACGCCGAAGCGCTGCTGGCAGCTTGGGAGAGCGGCAACTATGCGGTTGAGCTCACGTCGGCGGGAACCGGCGAAAGCAAAACCTACGCGAGCGCGCAGGCAGCGCTGAACGCGATCAGCAACGGCATGTTCTACGTCGAGGTGGAGGTGAAAGACCTGAAGCTCGGCGTGCCGCTTGGTCTCTCGCCGGATTGCCTCGCAACGAGCTGCCCCGAAGCGTTGGAGTCGCGCTACGCGCAGATTTCGTCGCGCAACATCAGTCAGAACTTGCTCGGTTTCTCGCGTTTGTTTCAAGGCTGCGGCAAGAGTGGTGTCACCAGTCTCGGTTTCGATGACTGGTTGCGCTCCGTGGCCGCCGACGATCTCGCGATGCGCATGCAGAGTGCGCTCGACGGCGCCAAGCAAGCCGTGGCTGAGTTGCCGGAGCCGCTGGAATCGCTGCTGCCGAAGGATCCTGCCAGGGTGCGCGCCGTTTACGATCGCTTGAAGGTGCTCACCGATCTCCTGAAGAGCGAATTCGTCACCGTGCTGGAGCTCGAGCTGCCGAAGTCGACGGAAGGCGACAATGACTGAGGCGCTGGCTCGCGTGTGGCGGCGCCTTCCGAGCCGCGATGCGTGGCTCGCCGCGCCGGTCGACATCTCTTGGCTGGTTGCGCTGCGTGTGCTGCTGGGGCTCACGCTGTGCGTCAGTATGTGGCGCTTTCTGGCCTACGGCTGGGTGGATGCACTCTTCACGAGTCCGCGCTTCCACTTCAAGTATTGGGGTCTCAGCTGGGTCGAGCCGCTGTCGGCCTCCGGAATGCACACGCTGTTTTGGGCGATGTCGGGCATCGCGCTGTGTGTTGCGGCCGGCGTTTTTTATCGCGTGACGAGCTGCTTGCTCGCGCTCGGCTTGTTTTACGTACAAGCCGTCGATGTCAGCAATTACCTCAACCATTACTACCTGGCGTGGCTGCTTTCGCTGCTGCTGATGGTTGCGCCAGCACATCGTGCGGCGTCGTTCGATGCGCGCTTTGGGATTTGCCGTCCTGAAGCGCAAGTGAGCCGCGCCTGGTTGCTGCTGTTCCGATTCCAGGTTGGGGTGGTGTACACCTTCGCGGGCCTGGCCAAGGCGCACGCTGATTGGCTGCTGCACGGCGAGCCGCTTGCGATCTGGCTCAGCGCACGCAGCGATTTGCCCTGGATTGGGCCGCTGTTCTCGCTGCCGTATGCGCCACTGGTGATGAGCTGGGCTGGCTTCTTGTTCGACAGCTCGGTGGTGTGGTTCCTTTTGTGGTCGCGCACGCGGCCTTACGCCTATGCGGTGCTGATCGGCTTTCACATCGTCACGCGCGCATTGTTTCCGATCGGCATGTTCCCGGTCATCATGGTGCTGGCCGCACTGGTGTTCTTTGCTCCAGATTGGCCGCGGAGGTTGCTGCGACGAGTCAGGGCTCGGTCGCGCGCTGTTGAAGTCGGCGAAGCCCTGGTACCGCGTTTGCGTTGGAATCGGCTCGGGCTCGTTGTGGCGGGCGTTTACTGCGCGCTGCAGCTGATTTTGCCGCTCCGATTTCTGGCGTACGGCGGGAACGTGCGCTGGCACGAGCAGGGCATGCGCTTTTCGTGGCGCGTGATGCTGCGCGAAAAGAACGGCTCGGTGACGTTTGTGGTGCGTCAGAAGCAGACGCAGCGCACTTTTCATGTGAGCCCGCGCCGTTACCTCACGCGCTTGCAGGAGCGTGAGATGTCGAGCCAACCGGATCTGATTGCGCAGCTCGCGAAGCACGTTCGTCGCGACTTCGCGGCGCGCGGCCTCGGCGATGTCGAGGTGCGTGCGGACGCGTGGGTGTCGTTGAACGGCCGCCGCATGGCGCGCCTGGTCGACCCGAACGTAGATCTCGCGGCGGTTCCCAATGACTTGGCTGCCGCAAGCTGGATTCTGCCGGCACCGAGCGGGCCACCGCCTTCACGCGGCGACGGCGTGTTGCTGGCGCGCCATTAGCAGTTCTTCACGTTTCAGAAGTTGACCTTGGCGCCCACTTGCACCCAGCGTGGGGCTGCTGGGCGTGCGCCGAAGGGTCGCCGCGCGAGCAGCGGCGCGGCATCGAACACGTTACGCACGTTGGCGTAAATCTCGAGCCATTCGAGCGGTCGGTAGCTACCTCCCAAATCGACGATCGTTTCTTCGTCGGTGGTGAGCTGCGGGTCGAAGTCTCCGCTGCCAGCCTGTTCACGCATGCGTGACACGTAACGGAGTGAAGCGTGCCCGCCCGCCCGCGCGCCTTCCAGGCCAAGCGTGCCCTGGAATTGGTGGCGCGGTACGTAGGGCACATCATCGCCGGAGTGAACTTCACCGAAGATAGGATCGTCGGAGGTGAATGAGCGTGAGAACGTGGCGCGCGTCAGCGTGTAGCTCGCGTTGACGGGGATCTTGAGCGCGCCGATGGGGAAGTCGCGCTCCACGTACGCTTCCAGCCCGTAAATGCGCGCGCGGCCGGCGGGGTACTGCCTATCGAGATTGGCGTCGATGCAGCCGCTCGAGAGCGTGCACACGTCGGTGAGGTTTTGATAGTCGTTGTAGTAGCCGATCACTTCGGCGCGCGCGTTTCGCTGGCTATGACGCACGCCCGCTTCGTAGTTGACGCTGAGCTCGGGCTCCTGCGTGTCGCTGTTTCCCGGTGGGGGAGGGCTGAAGCCGCGGTACACGCCGCCGAGCACGCCGAGCTCGTCGGTGAGAGCTTGATACACGCCGATGCCTGGCAGAATCACGTGCGCAGAGCCACGATCGTGGGTGCGCGCGAGCTTATCGATCGATGCGGAACGCATCAGCTCCACGCGCACGCCGGGCGTAACGGTTAGCCCTCGATAGGTGATGGCGTCCGAGGCGTGCATCGCGACGGACTGCGTCCAGGCTTCATTGTACGCCGTCACGAGCGTGGGCGAGCCGTCGGGGATGAGCTCGCCGGCTTGCATCAAAAAGCCATCCTCGCTGTGATGTCGTTCGACGCGATCGTAGTGAAGGCGCAGGCCGTAGTCGACCCGATGTGCGAGCGGACCGGTGCGGGCTTCCATGCGCACGCGCGTCTGCACGCCTTCGGATACGAAGTTGCGGCGATTCGGACCTATCAGCAACGTCTCACTGGGGCTGGTCGAATCCGCTTGGCCGCGTAGCACCGCGGCGAAGACAGCGTTCTGCGGGCTGTCTGGATCGCTCAGCACGTCGAATAGACTCGCACCGCGGAAGCGATTCAACTTACGCCACACCCGCGCGAAGTCCTGCCGGTACACGCTGGTGGTGATCGTCACGTGCTCGGACGGCTTGAGCTCGTGTTCGAGCACGACGCCCGTGCGGTGCCATTGCATGTGATCGAGCGCACTCGCTGCATAACGGCGACGCGGATTGGCTCGCAGATCGGAGTCGCTGAGGCCGAGGTACGTCTCGTTCGAAGCTTCCTCCGAATACGTGACCTTCAGACGGAACTCGTTGCGTAGCGTGGCAGACGGGTCCAGCACATGTGACGCCTTCAGCATCCATTCGTTGCGATAGAAGCCGGTGTCGGCGCCACTCGGCAGCTCTTTGAAACCGTCGCTGCGCAGGTGCACGCCCTCGAGCAGCACGCCAGTGCGGTCGTCGCTGAAACCGGCAAAACCGTGCACTTTGCCGTAGCCATAGGAGCCAACCGCCATGTCGATGCTCCCCGAAGTGGTGGCTGGAATCGGCCGTGTGAGCAGATCGATGGCACCGCCAACGGTTTGAGGCCCGTACGCAATGGTCGAAGGCCCCTTGATGACGCGCACCTGATGCACGCGCTGAATCATCGGAAAATAGTAGGCGGCCGGGGCAGAGTAGGGAGCTGGCGCGATCGGCACGCCATCCTCCATCAGCGCTACCTTCTTGCTGCGATCTGGGTTGGCGCCGCGCAGCCCGATGTTCGGCCTCAACCCCACGCCATCTTCGGTGCGCGCGTAGACGCCGGGTACCGTTCGCAAGATCGCGAGCGGGTCGTCGTACTTGAGCCGCAACATTTTGCGATTCGAGATCACGTGATCGGAGCCGGCGCTGCGTCGCGTGCGGGCGCCCAGCACCGTGACTTCCTGGACCGGTTCGCGCGGCGCAGGTGTTGCGCCTGCGGCTACGCTCGGTATTGCGTTTCCATCCGCGACGACCGCCACCGCACGCTCCGAGCTCGTCGCGGAAGGAGGTGCTGGCGCGGCTTCGGCTTCGGCAGGCGACGTTGCTGCGGCTGTGGATTGGCCGTCAGCTATGGATCTGCTGTCAGAAGCTCGCGCCGATGTCGCTGCCGAAGGAGGTGCTGGCGCAGGTTCAGCCTCTGCCCTCGCGGCAGGCTCCGCGGATGCAGTTCGAGCTGCTGTCGCCGCGAGGAAAAAAGCCAGAAGACGAAGTCGATCGAGGTCCGAAGCGGAGCGCCAATTCACGATGCCGAGGGTGCACTAGCAGCGAGGCCCACAAATTGAAAGTGATATTCATAATCACTTGACGGGAATCGCTGGGCGGGGCTGGCCTCCTCTAGTACGTTTTGCGCAAGTCGCGAGGCATAGGGAAGCGTCGCCGATTGACGCCGGCCGCAGGAGTGCGGCAGACTCGGGGCTCGAAAGGAGGATGCCTTCGATGAAATCTAACCATATCCCCGTCGTTGCTCTCTCCTCGCCCTTCGCTTGACCCAGCCGCTCTAGTCGCGCCGCCCGTCGGCGCTCGATTGGAACGGGGCGAAGCTCGAGGAAGTCTCTACCAGCCCCTCTGCTCCCTTCAGCAGAGGTCGCGCTTCGAGTTTTCGCTCCCCTGTTTTCTCAATCGAGGCAGCCCCATGGGCGTTAGATCGCGGCCACGCGAGGCACGCGGCGCGAGTTTCGCGTCGACGGAGCGGTTGGGTGCAGCAGTGACCCAACCGTCGTCTGCCGAGGTGCACGCGCAGGAACCGTCGCGTCCGCAGTCCCGACGCACACGTAAGCGCCGTTCTGAGCGACGCCAGCGTTCCGCCGAGAGTTTGCAGAGCGCGTCGGAACCGCTGGCAGCGCTGCGCGCGCTGGGCGTCGTCGATTCGAGTACGGCAGGGGAGTTGGCTCGCGCGGGCGCGCTGATCGCCGGCAAGTATCGGCTGGAGCAACCGTTGGCGCGCGGTGCGATGGGCACGATCTGGCGTGCCGAGCAGGTTTACTTGGGTTGCCCGGTGGCTCTCAAGTTGATCGACGAGCGCGCGCCGCGCAGCGCCCAAGCCAAACTGCGCTTTCTCCGAGAAGCGCGCACTGCTGCCGCCCTGCGTGGGCCTCACGTCGTGCAGCTGCTCGATTACGGCATTGATCAGGGCACGCCGTACTTGGTGATGGAGCTCTTGGCGGGTGAATCATTGCGGGAACGTTTGGCGCGCGTCGGTTGCCTCTCGCGGCGCGAAACCGTGCGTATCGTAACGCAGCTCGCGCGCGCGCTCGAGCGCGCAGAGAAGCTTCACATCGTGCACCGCGACTTGTCGCCGAACAATGTGTTCTTGGTGGAGGAAGACGGCAAGCCCTGCGTGAAGTTGCTCGACTTCGGCATTGCCAAGTGCATTCGCGAGAGCGAGCCGCGCGACGTTGGGCTCACGCTGAACGGAATGATTCTGGGCACACCTAGCTACATGAGCCCCGAGCAACTCGAGGGCAGCGCGGGCATCGATTGCCGCTCAGACATCTGGGCGCTCGGCGTAATCGCGTTCGAGTGCTTGCTCGGTTTCGTGCCATTTCAGAGCGAGAGCTTCGCAGGCCTGGTGTTGGCAATCTGTTCGCGCCCGTTGCCGTCGCCATCGAGCTTTGGTGCCTTGCCTGCCGCATTCGACGCCTGGTTTCAGCGTGCGTGCGCGCGTGAGCAACATCGCCGTTTCAGCTCGGCACGCGAGGCGGCTCACGAATTACGCCGCGCCTTGTCGTCGTCGAAGCGCACTTGAGCGAGGCGCTTTTGCGCAGGTTGCCGCGGAGCTCACGCGCCGCATACTTTGTTGATGTCGGAGCAGCACAGCGACTTCGCCAAGGAATACTCGGAGCACGGCTTCTGGGACAAGGTGAGAAACTTCGCTCGCGTCGCCGGCGAAAGCGTGCTCGAACCAGCGTTGAAGCTGTTCTACGCATCGCAAGACAGTGAGACGCCCGCCTGGGCGAAGGCTGTGATCTACAGCGCGCTCGGCTACTTCATCTCACCGCTCGACGCGATCCCCGACGTGACACCCATAGTGGGCTATGCCGATGATCTCGGCGTGCTCGTCGCGGCGCTGGCGACTGTCGCCGCTCACATCAAGCCACAGCACACGCAGCGCGCCAAAGAGACATTGCGCGAATGGTTTGGCTGAACCCTTGTGCTGACCTGAAGCCACGCTCGCCGATTTTTGGTTTGAGCAGCGCTTTCGCTGCGCGGCTGGGTTACGGCGCGCGCATCAACGTGGCGCGATAGTGCGCGAGCTCGGCGATGGATTGCTTCACGTCGAAGAGCGCGTCGTGCTCGGCATCCGTCGGCTTCGCATACATCGCCGCGTCGCCGTACCAGAGCTTCGCTAGCATTTTGATCGAAGAAACGTCCACGCTGCGATAGCTCAGGTATCCGGCGAGCCCGGGCATCCATTGGTCGATGAAGCGCTTGTCTTGACCGATGGTGTTGCCACACAAGAGCGCCGGGTACGTACACCAACCCGTAATGCGATCGAGCAGCTGCTTTTCGGCGGCGAACAAATCGATGCGCGAGCTCGCCACGCGCGCCAAAAGACCATTCTTCTCGTGCATGTCGCGCACGAACGGTGACATGCGCTCGAGCGCGCTCGCCGGCTGCCAGATGTCGCACGCGAACTCCTCGAGCGGCTCTAGCGCTGCCGTGGTGATCACGATGGCCGCTTGCAAGATGACGTCGCGCTGGGCGTCGAGCCCGGTCATCTCGAGATCGAGCCAGACGAGGTTGCTGGCGGCTTGTTGACGTTTCAGCGTCGGCGGCATGTCACTCTTCCTTGGTTTTCCGCGGCGTGTCTTTGGGCAATTGAATCTTCGGGTCCTTCTTGCGCCGTCGATACACGAGCAAGGTGTGTCCGATGATCTGCGCGACGCTTGCCGTCAGGCCGCTCTCAACCTCCTCGACCAGCCCACGCACTTCGGCGCCAGTTTCGGCTTGCACCCGAACCTTGATGAGCTCGTGCGTTTCGAGGGCCTGGTCGATGGCTTTCAAAACGGGCGGCGTGAGGCCCGCGTGGCCGATTTGCACTACTGGCTGTAGTGCATGGGCGAGCGCCCGCAGGTAGCGGCGTTGCTTGCCGGTCAGGTTATTCGACACGGCTCGTCTTACATCGGTCTCTGCCTCGAACCAAGAGAATGTGGCATGCTGCCGCCCCGTGAAAATCCTGTACGGCGTGGTTGGCGAGGGTATGGGCCATGCGACGCGTAGCCGCGTGGTGATCGAGCACTTGGTGTCGCGTGGACACGAGATCAAAATCGTGGTGTCGGGTCGCGCGCATCGATTTCTGACGGAGCGCTTGGCAGCGCACTCGAATGTGAGCGTCGAGGAAATCGAGGGGCTCACTCTGACGTACCTGGGCAACGCGCTCGATCGCAGCGCCAGCATCTTCCACAACCTGAAGAATGCGCCGCAAGCGGTCGCCCACAACGTGGACGTTTATCGCAAGGTCGCGGAGGCAGGCTTTCACCCGGAGCTCGTCATCAGCGACTTCGAGTCGTGGGCGGCGTTGTACGGGCGCCGTCACGGCATCCCGGTGCTCAGCATCGACAACATGCAGATCATCAACCGTTGCCGGCACAAGAAGTCGTTGCTCAAAGGCAAAGGCTTCGACTTCCGCGTCGCGCGCTTGGCTGTGAAGTCGAAGGTGCCCGGCGCGTGCCACTACCTCATCACGACGTTCTTCACGCCCGACGTGCGCAAGAGCTATACCTCGCTGGTACCGCCGATTTTGCGGCCTGAGATCTTGAACGCGAAGCGCCAGCCAGGCGATCACGTGCTCGTGTACCAGACGCAAACGACGCAGCACGAACTCGTGCCGACGTTGCGCAAGCTGGGCTACCGCTTTCGCGTGTACGGCTTCGGGCGCGATGCGGTCGAAGGCAACGTCACGCTGTGTTCGTTTTCCGAGACGCGCTTCGTGGATGACCTGCGTACAGCGCGTGCAGCTGTTGCAGGCGGAGGTTTCTCCTTGATGAGCGAGGCGGTCGCACTCGGCGTGCCGCTCTATTCGATTCCCGTCTCAGGGCAGTTCGAGCAAGAGCTCAATGCGCGCTATCTGCACGAGCTGGGCTTCGGCGAATACGCGGAGTCGCTCGATCGCGACGAGCTCGGTCGCTTTCTCGACCGCGCCGAGGTCTACGAAGCGCGCCTGGCGCAGCGGCCGCGGCTCGATAATTCGATGCTGTTCAATGCCGTGGAGGAGCTGATTCAGCGCGTGGCGCAGGGGGAATCTCGCGTGCGGGTGCTGCAAAGCCCGGCGTTGGCCAAATCGGAGGAGTAGCCGGCGGCCTGGGCCGATCGGCTTTTTGTTGCCCGATACCTGCGCAAACGTTTAGAGATGGGGGGTGCTCGTGCTCGGCATCGACCCCGGAACGCTTCACCTCGGCTGGGGTGTGGTCGAGCGCGAGGGAAATCGGCTTCGGCACGTCGCCCACGGCGTGATCCACATGCCGGCGGCTCGCCCACTTTCGAGCCGCCTTCTCGACATTTCTGCCGGTCTGGCGCAAGTCATCGAGGCTCAAAAGCCGTCCGTGGCTTCGGTAGAATCGCTGTTTTTTCACAAGGATGCGCAATCGGCCGCCAAGCTCGGGCACGCGCGCGGTGTCGTGTTGCTCTGCGTAGAACAAGCCGGCGTCGCGCTGGCCGAATACGCTCCAGCCAGGGTGAAGCGCACGGTGGTTGGCCATGGTCGCGCAGATAAAAAGCAGGTTGCTTTGATGGTGCGCGCCGTGCTCGGCCTGGCCAAACCCCCGCCTAGCGACGCGGCCGACGCGTTGGCGCTCGCCATTACGCACCTTCGTTTAGGCAGTCTGATTTCGTCGCTGCCGGAAACGCCCTCGGATAGTCCGCGTGAGCGCTGGCTGAGGCTGATTCAGGGCGGCCGACGGCGTCGATCCGGCTAAATTTGCCAGCGAGTGCGGTTTCAGCGACGGATTTCGGGGTTCCGCATCGTTGAAAAGCGCGTGCTACGCTGCGCCCCAGCTAGAATTTAGGCCGTTTTTGGGGCGCCGCGAAAGCTTCGACCCCCTTCGCACGTAGATCGGATTGCCATGCACCGTCCTTTTTCCGCTTGGTCCAGCCTCACCATCGTCGCCCTCCTTGCGCTGAGCTCGTTGGCCGCCGCTGACCCGCCGAAGGCCGCGCCTCCCGCAAAGCCCGCCGCGCCTGCTGCGCCCGCAGAACCCGTGGCTGCTCCGGGCGGTCTCAGCGCGGAGGAGATCGCCGATCGCGTGCAGACCTTTTACGACAAGACCAAGACGTTCAAGTCGGGCTTTCGCCAGCGTTATACGGTCGCTGCGCACAACAAGACCAAGGACAGCACTGGCTCGGTGGTGTTCGAGAAGCCCGGCAAGATGAGCTGGCGCTACACCAACAATGGCAACCGCGTAGTTTCCGACGGCAAGATCATTCGCATCTACGAAAAAGAGAACAAGCAGATGTATGAGCAGCCGCTCGACAAGAGCCAGTACCCGGCGGCGCTCTCGTTCTTGCTCGGCGGCGGCAGCTTACGTCAGAGCTTCAAGTTGACCAAGCTCGATGCCAAGCAGATGAACTGCGAGGGTTGCTACGTGCTGCTCGGCGAGCCGAAGGAAGCCAGCTCAACGTATCAAAAGGTATTTCTCTACGTGGATGCCGGCACCTATCAAGTGCGCCGCGTCATGTTGCTCGACGCTCAGCGCAATCGCAATCGCTTCGACTTCGTGGGGCCCGAAGTGAACGCCAAGAGCCCGCCCGGCGAGTTCGTGTTCACGCCGCCGCCCGGAACCCAAGTCATTCGCCAGTGAGCGCTCCGGCGAGCGGCTCGCGACCGATGCGATGCGCAAGGCGCCGGTAGAACTCCGGCGCCAAGCCGTTTGTCGGCAGCCCTGAGACTTGCCCGTCGCCGAGCTCCACGATCGTGAGCTCTCCGCTTTCGAGGAATGCCACGTCCATCGTGAAGAACCGGCTCGGGACGCGCGCTGCGATCTCACGCAGCTCATCGAAGGGGAGCGGGCTCTCGAAAGGACCAAGCTCCGCCCAATAGCGATGGGACAGCAGCGGCTCACCATCGAGCCAGAAAATGCGAAACTCCGCCGCGAGTGGCATCCCACTCAACGGATGCGTTCCGATGCGCTTCAGCGGCAAATACTCGCGAAACACGAGGCCTTCGTTGAGTTCGTCGCCGCAAAGCTCCGTGAAGCGATGCACCACCCGCTCGACGGCGCCGGCGTCGTTTGCACGCGGGATGAAACAAGCTTCGTCCCAGTAGTGCTTCTGCGATTTGACGTAGTCCTTCAGGATGAGCGGCTTGGCTTCGAAGCCGCGCAGCAAGTTCAGGATCGCTGTCATGTTCGGTGGCTCGCCGCCGAGCGGCATCCACACCGAGCGCGCCGTGTAGCCTTCGATGAAGGCGTAGCTGTCGGGCAAATAGTGGCAGGTGCGATACGCTAGTGGAGCGTTGATGAGCGAAATGCCGCTCTCAGCTAACGTACTGTAGAGCGATTCGTACTGGCTGGGGCTCAGCATCCAGCCACGATAGATGGCATCGCCGCGATGCTCCCCGAGCGCTGCCAGCGCGGCCAAAGGCTCCCGATTCACGAGACGCGTGTGGTCGACGAGCGCGGTGGGTAGGCCAGCGCTTTTGGCGGCTGTGCGCTCTGCGCTGAAATCTTCGTCGATTTCGCGCAGGTTGAAGGGAGCGGAGGGGAACAACACCAGCGTCATCGAATGCGGGCTCGTACTACGGATCGGCCGACGGGCGAAGCCGATTGCTGCTTCGCGCGCTTCACGCTGTGCCTCCCGTTGCCGCGCGAGTATGCTGAAGCTCGATTCGGGAGTTGGGGTAGATGAATCAAGCAGTGTACGTTTCCGGCCTCGGCAGCTTCTTTCCTGGGCCGTGCGTCTCCAATGACGAGATGGAGGCGATTCTCGGCAGGGTGCATGGGCAACCATCGCGTACACGTGCACGCGTGCTCGCGCAGAACGGCATCGTCGGTCGTCACTACGCGCTCGACGGCGAACAGCGCAGCACTCATCGCGCCAGTGAAATGGCGGCGTTGGCAGTGGGCGCGGCGTTTGCGGCGAGCACCCATTCGCTCTCCGAGCTCGAGTTTTTGGCGGCCGCCACGACGCAGGGCGA
Organism: Myxococcota bacterium; assembly: GCA_049324695.1. Lineage (GTDB taxonomy): Bacteria > Myxococcota_A > Polyangia > Polyangiales > Polyangiaceae > PMG-095. The sequence goes on along the minus strand of JBMOMJ010000024.1, from coordinate 20,436 downwards.
CGTCAACGTTCCGGGCTTCGCCAGCATGGTGCACGCCGAACTCGCGGGACCCGCTTGTGAGATCGCGTCGCTGCAAGGCGTGTGCGCGAGCGGCATGATGGCGTTGAAGTCGGCGTACCTGCAGATCAAGAGCGGCGAAAAGCGTTTGGCGGTGGCGTGCGCGAGCGAGTTCCCGAGCCGCTTTTTCAAAGCGAGCCGTTACGAGCCGCACGTGGCGCAAGGTACGTCACTGCCGTTCGACGTCGAGTTCCTGCGCTGGATGCTTTCGGACGGCGCCGGCGCGGCGCTGCTGAGTCGTGAGCCGTCGCCGCGCGGGATGTCGTTGCGCCTCGAGTGGCTCGAGCTCACGTCGTACGCGCATTTGAACCCAGTTTGCATGTACGCGGGAGCTCAAAAACGCTCCGATGGAGGGCTTGGGCCGGGCTGGCTCGATTACCCGAATTTCGAGGCCGCCGCGGCCGAAGGCGCCATGTACTTGCGTCAGGATGTGCGGCTGCTCGATCGCATCGTAAAGCTCGGCGTCGACGGTGTGTTCGCGCTCGCGCAGAGCGGGCGGCTCGATGTGGGCGCGATCGACCATGTGGTGTGCCACTACTCGTCACACGTCTTCAAGGAGCAGATCTTCGCGTTGCTCGACAAGGCTGGGCTGGTGGTGCCCGAGCACAAGTGGTTCACGAACCTGTACACGCGCGGCAATGTGGGCTCGGCATCGATTTACGTGCTGCTCGACGAGTTGATGCGTTCCGGGCGCGTCCAGCCGGGTCAAACCGTGTTTGCGATGATTCCGGAGAGCGGTCGTTTCGTGGTGAGTTACGCGCTGTTTACGGTCGTTGCTGGCGCAGCGCCGTTGAATGTGCGCGTTCCAGAGCAACCAGCGCTGGAAACACCGGTAGCACACACTCGCAATCCCGTTGCACAGGCGTTGGTACGCGATTTGACGCGCGTTTGGATCGATTTCGAAGCGCGGCTCCTGCGCGTGCCAATCGTGGAGAAGCTCGAGAGCATGCGCTTCACTCTCGAGGACTATAAAACTCTGCTGGTGAACCTGCGCCAGCAAGTGGTCGAAGGCTCGCGTTGGATCGCGCGTGCCGCGTCACGCTTCGACGGCGAGCGCTACTCGCTGCGCAGCCTGGCGCTCACCCACGCGCGCGACGAGCATCGCGACTTCGAGCTGCTGGAGCGCGACTTTGTCAGTATCGGTGGGTCACTTGCCGAAATTCGCTCCGCCCCCAAAAATATAGGCAGTGAAGCGCTTTCGGCCTTCATGTTCCAGCGCGCCGATCAGGAAAATCCCATCGATCTTCTTGGTGCCATGTTCATCATCGAAGGCTTGGGGCAGCGCCTGGCAGGCCGCTGGGGCCGCTTGATTCAAGATCAGTTGGGTCTCGAGGCGCGTCAGGTCTCGTTCCTGCTCTACCATTCGGAGAACGATGATCGGCACTTGGGCAAGCTCGACGAAGTGCTGAACGCCGACTGGCTCGACGCTGCAGTTGCGGCGCGCATCGTGAAGACCGCCAAGGTGACGGCCCGCTTGTATCGGCTGCAACTCGACGAGCTGGGGCAGGTGTAACATGAACGCCGCGATTTTCGCGGCCTGCGCCGCGTATTACTTCCTCGCTGGCCTCGCCATCAACCTCGGTTACCATCGCAGCCTGTCGCATCGCTCGCTCACGCTGAACAAGAACTTCGAACGCTTCGTCATCACCTTGGGATTGCCCGCCGGTACCCCTGTTCAATGGGCGTCGAACCATCGCTTCCACCATGTGCACGCCGACAGGCCACTCGACCCTCACTCACCGCGCGATGGCTTCTGGCATGCGCACAACGGCTGGTACATCGGACGCAAAGACGCACTAACTTGCATCATTTATGCGTTGGCTGGCCCGCTGCGTGTGCTCTACGATGGTTGGCACCGCCCGCGTACCAATCAACAGTTCGTACATCTTGCGCCTGATGTCAGCGCCGACCCGTATTATCGCTTCGTGAGCCGCCCGAGTGTGTACCTCGCGTTTGCGATTGCGCACGTCGCGCTGTTCTTCGGTGGCATGTGGTGTTGGGCAGGGGCTAGCGGCTTGTTTGCGCTGTGGACCACGTTGGTCCTGATTTTCAATCTGGGCGATGCCATCGACAGCATGGCGCACATCGTTGGAGAAATGCCCTACGGTGGTCCCGATCGCGCACGCAATCACTGGTTTTTGGGCCTTCTCTGCTTGGGCGAAGGCTGGCACGCCAATCACCATCGTTTTCCGTGGAGTGCGCGCCACGGGTTGCTACCGCACGAGTTCGATTGGACCTGGCTCGTCATTCGCGGCTTGTGCTGGATGGGTTTAGCCAAGAACCCTCGCGTGCCCAGTGACGAGGCTGTGCTGCGCGCGAAAGGTGCCGTCGAGAGCGAGCATGCCGTCGTCTGATATCAACACTGCCCCCGCCGATGACTTCGTGCGCGAGCTCGGTGAAATGCCACCGTTGGATCGGCGCGATCCGGATCCGTACTGGGCGCTCTACCTCGATCGCGGCTTGCCGCTGGACGCGCAGGCGAAGGCGGCGCTCGCGCTCGACACACGCTCGTTCTCACGACGCGTGCTGCAGCCATTGGTGCGGCCGATCGCACGCGCTTGTTTGATTTTGGTGGGAGTGATCCGGCTAATCGTGCCGGAAGCGCTGACCTCTTCGCGCTTGCTGCACTACCTGATTTACATAGGGCTCAAGTACTTCGTAACGCCGCAGGCGAGCTTTCTGATCTTGAGGCACTTTCATCTGGGCTCGAATATCTTGCGCTTTTTGGCGCAGAACTCGGGCGAAGAGTTGCCGACGGAACCGTTGCGCCCGCTTCGCGTCGAAGATGTGCGCGACCACTTGTTCCTGAAGCACGACCTGAACCTTTACAACTTCGTGATCACGCTGAACACGAAGCTTGCCGAGAAGCGACGCCAGCTCGCACCGGTTGCCGCCGTGAACTTTTCGGCCATCGACGAGCATGCCATTCCGTTCGCGCCTTTCCGCCGCGGCTTCACCAACATTCTCGACTGCACGACGGCGATCGAGCTGTATACGCCGCTCTACCATCTCTTGCTCGGTGAGCGCGACTTCTCTCGCGCCGTGCTGTCACTTCAACTCGACGAGACGTTGGCTGTGTATGCGGCTCGCGTGCTGGGCGATGGGACGCACCTGGCCTTGGTGAACAACCGGCATCCGTTGATACCACTCACCAGTTTGCGCGCTGGCTTCCGCCTGGTGCTTCACGGCTTGGCCACCGAGCTTCTGCATGCAGTGCTCGTCGAGCACAAGTTGAACCAAAAGCCCGGCGTGAGTCCGCGCGACTATGGTTTGCGTAGCCTGTTTCAAGATCGCAGTGGGCCCGCATCGTGAGTTGGCTACCGCGCAGCTTGGATGAGCTCACGTATGGCTTCGTGTATGCGTTCACGAGCGGAGGATTTCTCCTCATTTATTTCGGTATTGGCAGCGTTTCGGAGTGGTTCGTGACACGCGTATTTCCGGCGCGCGGTGTGGGGCGTGCCCTATCCCAACGTGATTTGATGCCTGGTCAGAAGCTTGCGGAGATCAAAAGCTCACTCGTCTCGATTGCACTTTTCGGCGGCTACGGCGTGCTTACCTTGTTCGGCTATCGCGCAGGCTTTTGGGGCATCGCGGCGGCGACGCCGTTGCGAGTCGTGTTGGAGCTAGCGCTGCTCACGTTGTGGAACGAAGCTCACTTCTACGCGATTCATCGTCTGCTGCACACGAAGCCGTTGTTTCGTCTGGTACACCGCGAGCACCATCGTTCGATTCGCCCCACATCGTGGTCCACCTTCGCGATGCACCCGCTGGAAGCGACTCTGCTGGGCAGTGTGATGGTGCTGGTGATGCCCTTTCACGACTTCGCCTGGCTCAGCTTGCTGTTGTTTCCCGTGGTCAGTCTCACGCTGAACAACATCGGTCACATGAACTACGATGTGTTGCGCACCGGCTCCGACTGGAATCCGCTCGCCGGCAGTCGTCGGCATGAGCTGCATCATCGCTTGGTGCACGGCAACTACGGTTTCATGTGGCCATTTCTCGATCGCGCGTTTAGTACCGAGCTGCGCGAGCGCAGCACGCCATCAGCGCGGTAGCAGGCTCATTCGAGTGAAGGCCACGGGAATTTGCTGGTAGGTCTCGGTAACGGTTCCGATGAAGCCAATTTCGTTCTGCCTAACTAACTCGAACGTGATGGGCCAGGCGTCTCGAGCAAAGCAACCCTTGGCATCGCAAGTGCACACCCGGCCCTCTTCACACGCCGAGCACTTCATGGCCGAAGCTTCGTGCTCGACCACGCGAGAGTCATAGTAGTAACACTGGTCTGCTGCGTAGAAGACTGGGCCCACGCATTGATAGTGGTCTCCATAGGGAAAGCTCTCCTGGATGCGACACCACTTTGTGTAGAGCTCGCTAGCGGCCAAGCGAATGCGCCAGGTGGTGCCCAGCTGCGTCCCCTCGATGATTGTGTACGTGGTGCCGGGCCAAGGAGCCACGGCGAATGGCCACGAACCTTTGACTTGCTCGCTGACGATCTCGACGCCCGGTGGATAAGCGGCGTTGGGATCGCTGGGTGGATCAAGTGGCCCCTCTCCATCCGCTCCGAAGTACGCGGTTCCGCACAAGTGGCCATCGTCCCCGACGACCAAGCTGAGTAACCACCTTTGCATGGGGCGATCGCTCGGGTCGTGCGTATAGCCCTCCCAGATCTCTTCGTGGCCGCCCAAACAACTCTGCGCAACGATGTCGGTCGGAATCGAGGTTTGCCCGCCAACAGGCGTCGTGCCTCCGTAAGTTGGCGTGCTCGCGCCACCAGCACCGAGCGGAGCCGACCCTCCGACGTTTGGCGATCCAGTGTATGGGGTGGAGCCACCTAGACCGAGCGACGGCGCTCCCCCCTCTGTTGGCGCGAGTCCCACACCTTTCGACCCGCTCACGCCGCTCTCCCCCCCTCCGCCTTGCGACCCAACGTCCAACGTGTGCCCGCCACACGCGAACGACAAGGCGACCAACAGGAGAGCGGCGTGGCTTTTCACTAACTGCGTTCCTTCCGCGCTTGGCTTGCCCGCCTACAACTAGCTATTGGCGGTGTATGCCCGGTTCCATCACGGATTTTTCGCAATGCTCGCTCGAATTGAGGGAAGCAACAAACTGCGCGGGAAACGCTGCGCGAAATCCGCCGCGAGAGCGCGCGCCTCGGTTTCGCGCCCGCTCGCTTGGAGCGATTTGATCTTCAAGGCGACACGCTCCTCCTCGAGCATCGTCGATGAGAATGTGCGTTCGTGCTCGCTGAGAGAAGCCAGGGCTCGATCACCCTCGCCGCGCGCGAGGGCGTCGCGTGCGCGATCGAGCAATGATTGCTGAGCTGCCAACGTCTCTTCGCTCTGTGTGATCGCGGGTGCGGCCGGTTTCGCTGCTAGAGCTGGCTTCGCTGCGAGCGCTGGTTTTGCTGTGAGCGGCTGCTTCGCGAAAGGCTGCGCAGAGGCGGGGCGCGCGTTGGTTGGCGGCGATTGGGCCTCGGGCTTCGCTGTCGAGTTCGACGTTGCCAACTCGAGCTCAGCGGGTGTTACGTCGAACGCAGCTTCGGGGATTGGTTGCTGCGCCGCTTCGGTAGGCGCTGGCGCAGGCTTTCGCTTCGGTGTGCGCGGAGCGGTTGCACGCGGAGCCGATCGCGCCGACGTCGGTGCGCTCAGAGTGGCGACCGGTTTCGTGCTCGGGCGCACCGCTTCGCTGGCAACCATGATGCTGGTTCCGGCAGCGGCGCCGACAGCAAACGTTGCCACGATGGTGGCAATTGGGTGAGTGCTCAGCGAAAGCGCGGGAAGAAGGCTCGCGAGCCCGGCTTTCGTTGCTATCGGCGCCGCAGCGGCTTTGACGGTGACGGCCTGCGCTGCGCCGACTGCGAGTGCAGAAGCTTTCAGCGCCGAGGCTTTCACTGACGATGCTTTCACTGTCGATGCCTTCAGCACCGTTGCGGTGTTGGGCAGCGACGCGAGGTTCGCAATACCCAAATCCAACCCCGTAAAAGTGGCTTCCAGTCTTTGCGAGACTTGCACCCGCGCGGCTGCTTGCGATGGACCCCGGAGCTCGTCGCGAAGCGCGTCCAGCAGATCTTCCTCCAAGGACACGGGCTCTTTGCGTCTCATGCGCCACCTCGCTTGGCTCGCAGACGACGCGCGGCGCGTTGGAATTCCTGCCGCGCCAAACGTAGGCGCGAGTACGCGGTGTTGACGTTGATGCCGAGCGCTTCGGCTACGTCCGGGATGGCGCAGTCATCCAACTCGTGCAGCACGAACACGGCACGTCGATCGAACTCGATGCACTCGAGCGCGGCCAACGCGAGCTCCAAGCGTTCGGCTTTGACCAGTTGCTCCACCGCGCCGGGGCTTTGGTCGAAAGGTTCGTCCGTGAGCCCGAGCTGCTCGCAACGATTGCGCGACAGCCGCCGATAATCTGCCGCGACACGGAACGCGAACCCGAACAACCAAGGGCGCAGCGGTCGCGTCGGGTCATATTGTACGATCCGCAGGTACACACGTTCGAACACGTCGTGCGTGACGTCAGCGAGATCGCGCTCGGGTACCCCCAGGCGACGTAGCGTGTGCCACACGTAATCGAACTCTGCCTGAAACACGCGCCGAAAATCGGCCCGCGCTTCGGCAGAGCCGTGCCCGCGCGTAAGGGCTGTGCTGTGGTCGCTCGACTGCACGGAAGGCTCTTGGGTCGAAGGCTGGCGAGCCATCACGAAATGCGTGCGGGGTCGCCGGTGCGCGCGGCCGTTCAAAATCGGACCAGCGCTCCAGCGCCCAGGGTAACGAAGGCCGAGGGCGCGCTCCAGACCGGCTGCGCGTCGACGGCGATGGAAAAGGGGGTCATTAGAGCCAACGCGTCCGCCTGAGCGGAAAACGCCCATACCGAATTGCGTGGCCACGCGAATCCAAGCCGGACACCGAGTGCAGCGTACGTGCCCGAATCGCTAGCTGGAACGGCAATGCTCTGCGAACGCGCCCAGATTTTGCCGAGGAGGCTGAGGCCGCAGGCGCGATACTCCCTGTAATGTAGGCATGGGCTGAGCTCGCCGGCGGCGGTGTTGCTCTCCACGATCCCGCTGCTTCCCGTAAGCTGCGTGCCAGCCGGAAGATCTCCACGCAGAGCGAGGCTCACCGAGAGAACACCCCGCCGCGCTGCCAAAAACAACGAGCCGCCGACTGACGGGCTGGGAGCCGAGCCAAAGCCCATGTGCAGGTGAGCGCCTGTTTCGAAGTTCGAAGGCGTCGGCTCACTAGAGGGACGTGTAGAGTCTGGCTCCTCATCGGGAGGCAATTCGGCGCGGCTGGTTGGAGGCGGCGGCGTGGCGCGCGCTTTGGGCGGCTCGGGCTTGGGCGTCGCTTCCGGTTTTGCTTCGGCTGGCACAGTCTCTGTGGTTGTCGGAGTTGCTTCAGCGCTGGCGCCGCTCGAAGTTCCGCTCGAGCCTTCCAGCGCGTGCTCGGCGTCCACGGCAAGACTGATCGAGAGCGCAACCGCAGAGATCAGTTCTGCGCAGTTGCCGCGCGTCGTGAGCTCGCGAACAGCGGGTGCATCCGTGCCACCTTCGAGCTCGACGCGCGCGCGGAAGCCGTCAGGCGTCGTCTCGATGCTCACTCGCACGATGCGAGACGCGTCGTTTTGAAATGGGTCGTAACCAAGACGCGTGCTGACCGCGGCGCGCACTGCGTTTTCGTTGGGACACTGCAGCGCGCCCTCGTCGCGCAAGTAGCGAAGCTGCGCGCTCGGTGTGGCGAGCGCAGGAAGACTTGCGAGCCCGGCGTACGCCACGGTTGCAATCGTCAGGACATGGCGGGTCGCTCTCGACCTCGTCTTCCCGAGACCACTCCGCAAGCTCACCAAAAGGCGCTTAACTCCGCGGACTTGCCGTAGCAAGAACGACCTCGGACCACCGGCCCGACCATCGCGTTCGAGCCGCGTCGCGGCCGCAAAAACGCCTCGATTTCCTGTGGTGGGTGCTAGACTCGCCCAGGCGAAATGCTTGAGCCGGGTGAGCTCATAGACGGAAAATATCTCGTCCAGCGCTTGATCGGCCGGGGTGGCATGGGCGCGGTTTACGAGGGTAGGCACACGCTCGTCGAGCGTCGTGTCGCGATCAAGGTCGTGTTCGACGAAGTCGCGGCTTCGGACAGCGGCGCCTCGCGCTTCGAGCGTGAGGTTCGCGCTGCCGGTCGCATCGGCAACGATCACATTCTGGAGATCTACGACGTGGGCGCGTTGCCGAACGGCACGCGCTACATGGTGAGCGAGTTCTTGGATGGCGAAGCGTTGTCGGCTCGCCTCGCTCGCCAGGGTCCGTTGCCACCACAAGTGATCGGCCACCTGATGCTGCAGCTACTCACTGGTTTGGCTGCGGCGCACCACGTCGGCATTCTTCATCGCGACCTGAAGCCCGACAACATTTTCCTCGTGCGCGAGAAGGCGGGAAAGGTCGACTTCGTCAAGATCATCGATTTCGGAATCTCCAAGTTCCAGCCGCTGTCCGGCACTTCCGACGCGATGAAGATGACCGCGACCGGCGTCGTGGTGGGCACGCCGTACTACCTCTCGCCCGAGCAAGCTCGTGGCCTCAAAGACATCGATGCTCGCAGCGATCTCTACGCGGTGGGTGTCATCATGTACGAGTGCGCCACCGGGCGCGTGCCGTTTCACGCCGAGAGCTTCAATCAACTGCTGTTCAAAATTGCGTTGGAAGAGCCGGCGCCGCTCGAGACCCTGGTGCCCGGCATCGACCCGTGGTTCGTCGGTTTGGTGCAAAAAGCGATGGCGCGTGATCCCGCACATCGCTTTCAAAGTGCACTCGAGATGCGCGACGAAATCGCGCGCTGGCTCGGCCTGTCACAGAGCTCCGCCAATCGCGCGGTGCAGCCCGGCTTCGACGCCACGTTGATGGCGGACGCCAACTTCACGCCGCAACCCGCGCAGCGATCGCGCGTGCCTACGCCCAGCAGCTTTGGTCGCACCTCAGATCCTGAGCAAACCGATCTGCTGGCGCCTTCACGCTCCAGCTTCAAAAAGGTCGCACTGATTGGTACGCCATTGCTGCTCGTGATTGCGGGCTCGGTGTTCTTCATCAAGTCGCACCTGGATGACTCTGGGGCGACTGCAGCCGCGAGCAGCAGCGCCGCGCCAACTGCTTCCGCGCCGAGCAGCGTTGCCGCAGCAAAGACGGCTCCCGAACCAGCGGTGGAACCCGCGCCGCCCGTCGTCGTGCCCCCGCCCGACGCTCCGGAGGTCAGCTTGTCGCCGGCACCCGCAGCGTCACCGCGTCCAACCGCCGCGCTCGTTTCGCCCAGCCGTCCGCCGGCACGCCCACCGCGCACCAACGGCGCTGCGCCGCGCTCGGAGCCGGCGCGCAAGGATCCGCCAGCCGCAACTGCGCCGCCTCCGAAGCCCGAACCCGAAGCCCGCCCCGCTCCAGCGCCCACTCCGCGCCCGCCGAGTCGCGACTTCGGTTACTAGTTCGGTTACTAAGGAGCGAGCGCTCGCCCGGAGCCGTTTCGCTGAGTAAATCTGCGTGATTTGGGCTTGGAACGCTCAAGCCGGCTCGACTATGTTCCGCAGCGTGGGTGCCTTGCGATTGTCTTTCGGCGTGCTCGCGCTGGGTGTTTGTGTGGCGGGCTCGCCCCGAATCGCTCACGCCGAGTCCGACCGCGATCGAGCCGCGGCGCGTTCGGCGGCTGATGCTGGCGCCGACGCCTACGACCAGCAACGTTACGCCGACGCAGTCGAGCTGTTCACGCGCGCCGAAAAGCTCGTGCACGCCACGCCACATCTCCTCTTCATCGCGCGTTCGCTGGTGAAGCTCGGCCGCCTCGTCGAGGCTCACGAGACGTACCTCAAGATTCAACGCGAGAAGCTGCCCGCCAACGCGCCTAGCGCCTTCAAGCGTGCACAAGCCGACGCAGAAAAAGAAATCGTCGAAGTAGCGCCCCGCCTTGCTTACGCGACCATTCGCGTCGAGGGCGCACCCAGTGACGCCGTCCAGGTCTTCATGGACGAAATCGAGCTGCCCTCCGCTGTCGTCGGCATCGCTGCGCCCGTCGATCCTGGCGTCCACGTTTTTCGTGTTCAATCAGGTACCGATAAGGGACAGCCCGTCAGCGTTCGCTTCGACGAAGGCGCACGCCACGGCGTCGTCCTCAAAATCACGCTGACTCAGAAGGCCGCGCCAACTGGTGCGAGCGACACAATCAAGCCTGCGGATGGCTCCGCCGGAGCCGACATACAGACCGACAAAGGAGTGGACAGCCCGCCGAGCGGTGGCAGCTCCAAAACATTGCTGGTCTCTGGCATTGTCGTCACCGGCATTGGTGTCGTTGGTGCGGCCGTGGGTGGCTACTTCGTCGCGTCTGCCATCAGCCACCGAAATCGCGGGGACGACCTGTTTGGTACCTGCGATCCGAGCCCATCCGGCTGCACGGATTCGCAACGACTCTACATCCATGATCAGGATGAGCTCGCTCGCAAGGACAACAAGCGCGCTCTCTACACTCTCATTCCTGCTGGCGTGTTCCTCGCTACCGGCGTCACTCTGATCGTTCTCGGCTCCAGCAGCCGCGGTGTCGGTTCCGCGCCGAAAACCACCCTCATCGGCGGCGTTGGAGAGACCAATTGGATCGGCGTTTCTAGCCGCTTCTAGCTATTTCTAGCCGCGCCGTGCAGGGCCGCAGCGTATTCTAAAGCCATGACGATCACTGATCAGAGCGACATCGACGCCCTGTTGCGCGTCGGCGCCGCCGTGGCTGAAGCACGCGACGCCATGGGTGCTGCCGTCGAAGCCGGCGTCACCACTGCCGAGCTCGACGCCATTGGTCGCCGCGTCCTCGAGAAGCACGGCGCGCGCTCCGCGCCACAACTCGCTTACGACTTCCCCGCCACCACGTGCATCAGCGTCAACCACGAACTCGCCCACGGCATCCCCTCCAAACAGCGCGTCCTTCGCGACGGTGACCTCGTCAACATCGACGTCTCCGCCGAACTCGACGGCTACTGGGCAGACAGCGGCGCAAGCTTCCCCGTCGGCCAAATCGACGCTCGCGCTCGAGCACTCCTCTGGGCAACCCGCCGGGCTCTGAGCGATGGCATGGCCGAAGTCCGCGCCGGTCGCCCCATCCGAAACATCGCCCGCGCCGTTGAGCGACGCGCCAAACGCGCGGGCTTCAAAGTCGTGCGCGACCTCTGCGGCCACGGCGTCGGCCGCCACATCCACGAACCGCCGAACATCCCCAACACCACGCATGGCGCCGACTCGACCCTCCTCTGGGAAGGCCTGGTCATGACCATCGAACCCTTCCTCACGACCAGCGCCCAAAGAGTGGACCAAGCTGCCGACGGCTGGACCCTCTGCACTCCCGACGGCAGCCGCGGCGCCCAATTCGAACACACCCTCATCGTCACCCGCGGCGAACCTATCGTCGTTACACAGGGACGCGCGTAACTCCGCATCGCGCGCGCCGCGCCCAATCCGCAAGCGCCGCGTCTTACGCGTCTTAGCCGCCAGAAACCGCGCCGCTCAGGTCGGCGGGCTCGGCTCGAAATCGTAAACGAACACCCGCAGCGAATGCCGCAACAACTGAGCTTCGATCAGCGGCTCGATCTCCGTCCACTGTCCGCCTGCGAGCCCACAGCCAATTCGCGGCATGTGCACCGACGCACCCAACCGCACCGCATGCGCCGACAGAGTCGCCAAACACGCGGCTACCGCGTCGTAACGAATCGGCGGCTTACCATCCTTCGTGCGCGTCCCCACCTGCGCGATCATGTTCGCCACCCAACGCTCCGCCTCTACTTGCACCAACTGCACACTACCTAGCCGAAAATCATTGTTCTCGCGCTCCGCGTGCCACGCCCGATACGCCGCCTCCGCTTGCGGCCACCGCCGCGAAATCGCCATTACGAACCCCTTTCCCCAGCCTCCCACGTCATTGCACACGTGACACACAATCGCGCGCCCATCCGCTCGCGGATCCGTTGCGTCTCCCTTCAAATACGTAATCGGCAACACAGTCTCTCTTCCTACCGCTCACTCCTCCACTGAGCAAGTGAACCGCCGCTTCGCGCTCGTCCGCGCGGTTTCGTCCGCAGCGCGCGCGCTTTGTGGGCCGGCTCATCGCAGCGCGCGCTTTGCGGGGCCGGCTCATCGCAGCGCGCGCTTTGCGGGGCCGGCTCATCGCAGCGCGCGCTCTTTGCGGGGCCGGTACATCGCAGCACGCGCTTTGCGGGGCCGGTACATCGCAGCGCGCGCTCTTTTCGGGGCCGGTACATCGCAGCGCGCGCGCTTTTCGGGGCCGGTACATCGCAGCGCGCGCTCTTTGGTGTGAGCGCGCGCCCCTTCAAAGTGCGCGGCGGTTTACGGAGCTGTGCGACACTAGCCTCCGAGCGCAGAACTCAGGTCTTGTTCCACGCCGTCGTTTGCCGGTAGTGCCCGATCGCCTCGCGCACCACGACGTATGCTTGCGTCCGATCGTACATGCCCTCCACGAAACTCATCTTGTGCTCGAGCGCCTTGTAGTCCTCGAAAAACCGCTGAATTTCGCGCGTGATGTGCAGCGGCAATTCATTCACGTCGGTCAGGTGCGAAAACGCCGGATCATCCACCGCCACGGCGATGATCTTATCGTCCACACCCTTATCATCCTTCATCGAAAACCCGCCAATCGGACGCGCCCGCACGATCGTCAACGGCACCACCGGCTCCTGCATCAACACCAGAATGTCCAACGGATCCCCGTCGTCCGCGTGCGACTGCGGAATGAAGCCGTAGTTTGCTGGATAGTGAACCGACGAATAAAGCACGCGATCCAACATCAGAAGCCCCGTGCGCTTATCTAGCTCATACTTGAGCTTCGACCCTTTCGGGATCTCAATCACGGCCGGAACGAAGTCTTCGATGTTTTGCGGAACCAAGATATCGTGAAGTGGATGCACGCGGCGGAGCCTAGCACCGCCACACCACGTGCCAGCCGCACGCGCCTCCGCGCTCCACTTTCCGACGATTGTCGTCGCAACGCCCAGCCCCATTTGCACCTCTGCTGCAGCGCTCGATCGCTCACCTCGCCCCCGCACACCAACTTCGAACGCTCACAGACCCGCGCGATTCCAGCCCTTCTGCGTGATGCTCCCACTTCGAGCAACACCTTACGGCCGGCCGTGCTCGTCGCCACCCCGATGCCCCGCGCCCTCGCGCGAAAACACCTGCCCGCGCCCGCGCGCGCAGCCGACATGCGCCGAATTCAAGATCGCCCGTGGCCGCGCGTGCGAGGCGACATGCGCGGAGTGGCCGCGCGAGGCGACATGCGCGGAGTGGCCGCGCGAGGCGACATGCGCGGAGCGGCCGCGCGAGGCGACATGCGCGGAGTGGCCGCGCGAGGCGACATGCGCGGAGTGGCCGCGCGCGAGCTGATTCGCGCGGAGCGGCCGCGTGCGCGAGGCGACATGCGCCGAATTCAAGATCGCCCGTGGCCGCGTGCGCGTAGCCGACATGCGCGAAGTGGCGCGTGCGCGAGGCGACATGCGCGGAGTGGCCGCGTGCGCGAGCCGACATGCGCGGAGTGGCCGCGCGCGCGAGGCGACATGCGCGGAGCGGCCGCGTGTGCGAGCCGACATGCGCGGAGCGGCCGCGTGCGCGAGGCGACATGCGCGAAGTGGCCGCGCGCGAGCTGATTCGCGCGGAGCGGCCGCGTGCGCGGGGCGACATGCGCCGAATTCAAGATCGCCCGTGGCCGCGTGCGCGTAGCCGACATGCGCGAAGTGGCGCGTGCGCGAGGCGACATGCGCGGAGTGGCCGCGTGCGCGAGCCGACATGCGCGAAGTGGCGCGTGCGCGAGCCGACATGCGCGGAGTGGCCGCGTGCGCGAGGCGACATGCGCGGAGTGGCCGCGCGCGAGCTGATTCGCGCGGAGCGGCCGCGTGCGCGAGGCGACATGCGCCGAATTCAAGCTCGCCCGCGGCCGCGCGCGCGTAGCCGACATGCGCGAAGTGGCCGCGCGCGAGCTGATTCGCGCGAAGTGGCCGCGCGCGCGAGGCGACATGCGCGGAGTGGCCGCGCGCGAGCTGATTCGCGCGGAGTGGCCGCGCGCGCAGCCGACATGCGCGGAGTGGCCGCGCGCGAGCCGACATGCGCCGATTCAAGATCGCCCGTGGCCGCGCGCGCAGCCGACATGCGCGGAGTGGCCGCGCGCGAGCCGACATGCGCCGATTCAAGATCGCCCGTGGCCGCGTGCGCGAGCCGACATGCGCGGAGTGGCCGCGCGCGAGCTGATTCGCGCGGAGTGGCCGCGCGCGCAGCCGACATGCGCGGAGTGGCCGCGCGCGAGGCGACATGCGCCGAATCCAAGATCGCCCGTGGCCGCACGAGCCGACATGCGCCGAATCCAAGATCGCCCGTGAGCGCGCGCGCGAGGCGACATGCGCGGAGTGGCCGCGCGCGAGCTGATTCGCGCGGAGTGGCCGCGCGCGCAGCCGACATGCGCGAAGTGGCGCGTGCGCGAGCCGCATGCGCGGAGCGGCTGCGTGCGCGAGCCAACATGCGCCGAATCCAAGATCGCCCGTGGGCGCGCACGAGCCGACATGCGCCGAATTCAAGATCGCCCGTGAGAGCGTGCGCGAGCCGACATGCGCCGAATCCAAGATCGCCCGTGGCCGCGTGCGCGAGCCGACATGCGCGGAGCGGCCGCGCGCGAGCTGATTCGCGCGAAGTGGCCGCGCGCGCAGCGATGTGCCTTTTCAGCGGGGCGCGTGCGCGGTGTAGTGCGCGCGATGTGCGCGTAGTCTGCGCTCACGTGTGCTGGGGCCTCAATTCGCGCCCTTTACGTCGCTGCGCCCCAACCCCAATTTACAGTTCACGCGATGTGGTGCCGTCGAGCGATTGCGAAGCGGGCCGGAGCGGCGGAGCCGAAGGAGAGACTTGAATCGGGCTGATGTCGCTCGCGGAGCGGACCGAAGCGGTGGAGTGGGGGGAGGGAGCGTGGGGGAGGGAGCGTGGGGGAGGGAGCGTGGGGGAGGGAGCGTGGCGGAAGTGGGGCTAGTTGAGTTGGATGTTGGCGCTGGCGCGGTCTTCACCGAGGGCTGCGAGGAGTTCGTGGAGGCGTTCGACGAGGCGGGCGAGGCGCTCGGCGGGGTCGAGTTCTTCTAGGAGGGATTGGCGCGCGTCGGGGTCGGCGACGAGGGCAGCCGCGATTCGGTCCGCCCAGGCGCCTGGGCTTTCGTTGTCGTTGGCGCGTTGGCAGAGGTCGCGAACGGACGCGGGAAGGTAGGGGCCGAGTTTGTTCCAGAGGGTGGTGAGTTCGCGTTGCCAAGCACCGAGGGTGAGTGGGTCGCTGGGGGTTTGGTCGCGGAGGGCTTTGGCGCGAACGAGGCGATATGGATGAGTCGCAGGGAGTTCTTCGCGCACGACGGCGCGAACGAGGCCGGCGACGAGGATGTCGTAGCAGCCGTCTTTGCGAAGTTCGTGGCGGACGATTTCGCCGATGCCGCAGGTTGGGTAGATGGGTGGGCGCCCGTGGTAGTCCGCTTCGAAGCCGGGTTTGAGGCGTGCGATGGCGAGGAGGCGACGACCAGCGAGGGTGTCGCGCGTCATTTGTCGGTAACGTGGTTCGAAGACGTGAAGGGGAAGGAGGGCGCCCGGCAGGAGCACGACGTGCGGGAGTGGGAACACCGGGACCTCTTCGAGGTCGAGCGCGGTGGGGATGGTGAGGCGAACCGGCATCGTGCTCGGGCAAAAGTCTAGGGCCGAAGGAATGGGGTCACAAGGTTGATCTGCGTGTCTGGTGCGCTGATGCGTTGTTCGGTGGGTTTCGAGCTCTCTTGGTCTCGTGATTCGTGGCTCTGTGGATTTGTGGCTCCGTGGCAGACGCGAGATTCAGCGCAGGGTCGGAGGCGAGCTGAGGTGAGTGGGGCGAGCTGAGGTGAGTGGGGCGAGCTGAGGTGAGTGGGGCGAGCTGAGGTGAGTGGGGCGAGCTGAGGTGAGTGGGGCGAGCTGAGGTGAGTGGGGCGAGCTGAGGTGAGTGGGGCGAGCTGAGGT
>JBMOMJ010000024.1:0-4252 GCA_049324695.1 Myxococcota bacterium | reverse complement strand
GAGTGGGGCGAGCTGAGTCGGGAACTCGCGATTTGAGCGGCGAATTCGCACGTAAAGTTGGCTTGCCGCGCAGACGGGTGCACCCGATACTCGGAGGACGATGAGTCGAGCCCGAACCCATGCTCAAGCGGTGGTCGAGCGTTTGCAAAGATCGAAAGCTGCCAAGGTGAAGGTGGCGGTGACCGACATCGACGGGGTGTTGCGCGGAAAGTACGTGCACGTCGATAAGTTCATGTCGGCACTGGAGTCCGGATTTGGATTTTGCAATGTCGTGTTCGGCTGGGATAGCGCCGATGTTTGCTACGACAACGCGAGTTATACGGGGTGGCATACGGGTTACCCGGACGCGAATGTGGTGCTCGATCCAGCTACGTATCGGGAGGTGCCGTGGGATGGGAATGTGCCGTTCATGTTGGGTGACTTCGTGGACGGTGCCGGGCAGCCGCTGGGGGTGTGTCCGCGTCAGTTGTTGAAGCGAGTGTTGGGTGAGCTCGGTCGCGCGGGGTTCTTTGCGTACTCTTCGTTCGAGTACGAGTTTTTTCATTTTCGAGAGACGTCGCAGTCGCTCGCCGAGAATGCGTATGTCGAGCCGGAGCCGCTGACGCCAGGGATGTTCGGGTACTCGCTTCTGCGTTTGAATCAGAATCGCGAGTATGTGAACGCGCTGATGGACGAGCTTTTGGCTTTTGGGATTCCGATCGAAGGCTTGCACACGGAGACGGGGCCAGGTGTGATGGAAGCGGCGATTCTGTATTCGGAGTCGCTGGAGGCCGCCGATCGCGCGACGTTGTTCAAAACGGCGAGCAAGGAGATCGCGAAGCGTTTCGGGATCATGCCGACGTTCATGGCGAAGTGGAATTCGGAGTTGCCCGGCTCGAGCGGGCACATTCATCAAAGTTTGTGGGACAAGCAGGCGAAGAAGAATTTGTTCTTCGACGCCCGCGGGAACGGTATGAGCAAGTTGTTCGAGCACTACGTCGCTGGGCAGCTCGCGTGTTTGCCGGAGCTCTTGCCGATGTATGCGCCCACCATCAATAGCTACAAACGCCTGGTGGAGGGTGCGTGGGCACCAACCAAGGCGAATTGGGGTTTCGATAATCGGACTTGCGCGTTGCGCGTGATTAGCGGCAGCCCGAAGAGCACACGCTTGGAGACGCGCGTAAACGGTGCGGACTCGAATCCTTACCTGGCGCTGTCTGCGGCGCTGATGAGCGGGCTGTACGGAATTCGCGAGAAGCTTGCGCTGGGTTCGGCCGTGAGCGGCAGTGGATACGCCGACACCAAAGGGCCGAGCTTACCGCGAGATTTGGCGGAAGCCACGGCGCGCTTCAAAAAGAGTAAACTTGCGCGGAGCTTTTTCGGTGACACTTTCGTGGATCATTTCTCGGCTAGCCGCGAGTGGGAACATCGCCAATATGCGCGCGCGGTCACTAGCTGGGAACTGAAACGTTACTTCGAGATCATCTGAAACCTTTGCGAGTTCGATCAAGAACGAGCGACATCATTTTGAAGAACCGGTACCGTGGCTGCCTTCGCGGCGCCTAGGGAAGAAAGAGGACGAACGTGCCCATTTACCAGTACAACTTCCCCACCAAGATTCACTATGGCGCGGGTGCCCTCGAGCTCTTGCCCGAGGTGTTGAAGGCCGCAGGCAAGAAGCGGCCGCTGATCGTCACCGATCGCGGCCTCGCGAACTTGCCACCAGTGCTCGAGGCTGCCGGTTTGCTGAAACGCGCGGGCCTCGCGGAGAGCGTATTTTCTGGGGTGTGGGGCAATCCGGTGAAGTCGCAGGTCACCGCCGGCGTCGAAGCGTTTCGCGCGCACTCGGCGGACGCAATTGTCGGCCTGGGCGGTGGCGCCGCACTCGATGTGGCGAAGGCGATCGCGTTGATGGTTCACCATCCCGGCGATCTCTTCGACTACGAGGACGAAAAGCCTGGCGCTCGCCCCATCGATAAGGAAATTCCTTATTGGGTCGCGGTGCCGACGACGGCTGGCACTGGTAGCGAGGTCGGTCGCAGCACAGTCGTATCCGACGACGTCAGCCACGTGAAGAAGATCATGTTTTCACCGCGATTGCTCGCCGAGCGTGTGTTCGCGGATCCGAAGCTCACGCTGGCGTTGCCCGCCGGCGTCACGGCCGCGACTGGAATGGACGCGCTCACTCATCTCGTCGAGAGCTATCTCGCGAAGGGGTTTCAACCGATGTGCGACGGTATCGCGCTGCAAGGTGTGCGCCTCGTGAGCCAAAGCCTCGTGCGCGCCGTCAACTACGCGCGCCGGATCGAAGCGGGCGAGAGCGCGCTGCTGAACGACGAAGATCACCTGGAAGCGCGCGGCTTGATGCTGAACGCCGCGATGATGGGCGGCGTAGCGTTTCAAAAAGGCCTCGGCGTCACGCACTCCCTGGCGCACGCCCTTTCGACCGTTTGCGACATGCACCACGGTTTCGCCAATGGCGTTGCGATTTCGTACGCCATGGCCTTCAACCAAAGTGTCGCCGGCGAGCGCTTGTCGGACCTCGCGATTCTGGTCGGTGCAGCAGAACCGAGTCCGGCCGGCTTCATCAATTGGCTCGAAGAATTGAAGGCTGCCATCGGCATTCCGCGCACCCTCGCCGAAGCGGGCGTCAAACCAGAGCAACTCGACAACCTAGTCGACATCGCCGTGCACGACGCTTGCCATCCCAATAACCCCCGCAATGTGACCCAGAGCGACTTTCAAGGTCTGTTCCGCGCTGCGCTCGGCTAACATTGCGCGATTTACATTTCTGGTTCGTCTCTTTGCTCGAAGTCCACGCCATGAAGATTCGCAATCCCGCCACTCTTTCGGTGCTCGAAGAGGTCGCCACCGACGATGCCGCCAGCGTCGCAAAAAAGTATGCTCGCGCCTGGGCTGCTCAACCAGCGTGGGCCGCGACCGCGCTTTCGCGTCGACTCGCCTGCCTGCGCGAATTTCGCGACGCCGTCGCTCGTGAGCGCGACGGTTTGGCGCTGATCCTCACGCGCGAGATGGGCAAGCCCGTCACTCAAGCTCGCAACGAACTCAACGCGCTCGCCGGTCGCATCGATTTCTTCCTCGAGCACACCGAGAAGGTGCTCACGCCCGAAGTCGTGCTCGAAGAGCGCGATGGCGGCGCCCTCAAGCTCGAAGAAAGCATCGTGTTCGAGCCGCTCGGCGTCATCGCCAACGTTTCGGCCTGGAACTACCCCTGGTTCGTCGGCTCCAACGTCTTCGTGCCGGCACTCCTCACTGGCAACAGCGTCCTCTACAAACCCTCCGAGCACGCCACCCTCACCGGCCTCGCCATCGAACGCCTGCTTCACGCGAGCGGCGTTCCTAAAGACGCATTCATCGCGGTGATCGGCCCGGGTGACGTCGGCCAAGCTCTGCTCTCGCAGCCCATCAACGGCGTCTTCTTCACGGGCAGCTACCGAACCGGCAAGAAAATCGCCGAACACGTCGCCGCTCGTTTCGTGCGCCTCGGCCTCGAACTCGGAGGCAAAGACCCCACCTATGTCTGCGAAGACGTCGACGTTCGCAAAGCTGCCGAAAGCCTCGCCGACGGCGCGATGTACAACACCGGCCAGAGCTGCTGCTCCGTCGAGCGCATCTACGTGCACCGCGCCATCGCGGACGACTTCCTCCGCGAATTCGTCGACGTCGTGAAGTCCTTCACCATCGGCGACCCCGAAGATGACAAAACGTACATCGGCCCGCTCGCGCGCGAAGAGCAACTTGCCGAACTCGAGCTTCAAGTTCAAGACGCCCTCTCCAAAGGCGCACGCCTCCTCATCGGTGGGAAACGCATCGACCGCACGGGTTACTACTTCGAACCCACCGTCCTCACCGACGTCAGCGACGACATGCGCATCATGCGCGAAGAAAGCTTCGGCCCAATCATCGGCATCGGCCGCGTCAACGACGACGCCGAAGCCATCCGCCGCATGAACGACACCGAATACGGCCTCACCGCTGGCGTCTACACCCGCGACCAAAACCGCGCCAACGCCATCCTCAGCCAACTCGATGCCGGCAGCGTCTACTGGAACTGCTGCGACCGCGTCAGTCCACGACTCCCCTGGACAGGCCGCAAACACTCCGGCCTCGGCTCCACCCTCTCTACCCACGGCATCCGCAGCTTCCTCCAGCCCAAAGCCTGGCACCGCCGAGCTCCGTAAGCTCTGCGCGGCTCCGTGCGGCTCCGCGCGGCTCTTCGCGGCTCTTCGCGGCTCTTCGCGGCTCTTCGCGG
>JBMOMJ010000023.1:0-155754 GCA_049324695.1 Myxococcota bacterium | reverse complement strand
ACAAAGCAGCCGACCTTCTTCCCATTCAAGCCCTGCGCGCCGCTTTGCGAACGACACGACGCGTTCGTGGACCGCCTCCCATCCGACCGCCTCCCATCCGACCGCCCCCGAGTTGCCTCGTTGATACTCGCCCGCCCGCCGAACATCGCTCACCAACAGTGCCAAACCCATGACAACCTCCACGCGCAATTGCGCATTCAGCGCACCGTAGCTAGAGAACCACCAACTCTCGCGAGTGAACGGACTCTAACATACGAAATTTCGAGCTCCGTATTTGCGCCAGGACGCGCTGTCAGGATGCTTCACACGTTCGAAAATGTTTTCCTCCGCAAACGCCTTCATCACTCGACGTCGCGCGAATAAGAGCGGGAGTTCGCGCGCACTCTCGCTTGCGCGTCGCGCACACGGTTACAACCGTCAAGTGAAAAGTGCGGTCCAATCCGGGTACATAGGCGACAAGTCGCGCGAGCCGCTACCAAGCTCATGTGACTGGAGCGATATCGCGCCGCAGATCCGCAGACCGCCCCGAGCGTTCGAAAATGTGATGAATCCTCAGCCCCCGTGGGCAGAGCATTCATCATATCTCGTGGATGCTGGCGTCCTTTATCGTTCGAATAGACGAGGGGGGGGCACATCGCCTACTCTAGTGTGCATGCGGCAGGCTTGCGCGGCGTGGGTTGTATTCGGAGCGTTGTCGTTGATCGCGAGTCACAGTCGAGCGGAATCCTGGCGCGAGATGCCGGGCGACGAGCAGCGGGCCCTCGAGTCGATGGGAAGGCGCGCCTGGCGATTGCAAGAGAGTTTAACGTGGGCTGCCGAGTCGGAGCCGAGTCGTGCATGGAGCGCTGCTTCATGGTTCACGACTGGAGCTTTGTTGTTCGGGGTGAGCGCCTTGACTGCGTTCGACGAACGATCGAGTCGGGATGATAGCGCGCGCCCCGCGTTCATGGCTTTCTCTGGAATCGTAGGAGGTGCGGCGATGGCTTTCGGCGTCTACAATCTTCTGCCGAATGATTCGAGTGCTAGCGCGCGCTTGGCCCGCTTTGAAAATGACTACCGCGAAGGTCGGCTAACGGTGTTCAGGTTGGCTCACTATGAGGGGGAGTTGTATGCAGACGCGTTGACTGCGCGCAGTCTGCGGTTGCTAAACGGTGCGGCGTATGTAGGACTCGCGCTCGGTGGCGGAGGTGTGCTGGCGTTGAGCGCGCTGGGCGACTTCGATTCGAAGACGCGCGACAACGGGTATATTGCGGGCGCGCTTGTCGTCGGGCTCGGTGGGATCAGTAGCTTCATCACCTTGAGATCTAGGACGCCGGCTGAGCTCGTATGGAAGCGCTATCGCAGCGGGCCCATTGCCGGTTCTTCTGCGCGCCTGACCCTCACGCCGTCACTGGGTGCACAGGGCGCCGGCTTGGTTGCAGCGGGAAGCTTCTGAGCGGTTACGGCGCCCCTGCCGGTACGGACGGAACGCTCTGAACGCGCGCGCCACAAGCCTTCAGTTCGCGCCTTGGCCCTTCCGAATCGCGCGCTCGGCGTCTTCCAGGAAACCAAAGCCAAGTTCGTCAATGGTCTCCACGTTGACCTCGATGATTACGACGTCGTACTTGAATACGTCTTGTTCGAAGTCGAGCATTTCACGTTGCAGGGGTCGGGATTTCCGGTGCCGCTCGAGCTTCGAGTAGTAGTAAAAAAGGTAGTTATCGTGAATGCGTGCCCTGTCTAGGTAACGCATGAAGGCTCGATTGAAGCTGCCACCCACGATCAAAATCGACGGGCTCGGCGCACGCGGCGTCACGCGCGGGCGCGCGTAGTAAGCGGGCCTCTCGAGGCGGTCAGGCAACAACAGGTTGCACACGCGGAGCACGTCCGAGTCCTCCGGGCGCGGGCGATGTGAAATCGTGTAAGGCTTGCAGGCGAGCTGCGAAATCGGGCGATTGAGCTGCGCCTGAAGTTGCTCGAGCACACGCGCCGTCACCTCGCAGGCGGCAGGATCATTCCAGTGAATGCCCGAATTCTGAAACCAAGTGAACGGCACACTCCCCTTCAAATCCGAGAGGTAGGCGAACGCATCGAAATACTGAATGCCGTAGCGGTCGAGTAGTGGCTTGAGCTTGTCGTAATTGCGCGGAACCCGCTGCCGAGCTCCATCGATCATGTTGTCGGGAAGGTACTCGGGATAGAGCTCCGCCTTGCTCGGGCTGATTAGGAGGAGAAATGTGCCCCCGCGCGCTTGCATGTGTTCCTGCAGGAGCAGCGCGCGTTGCACTCTCGCCTCTATCTGCGCTGCCGGTATTTCGTCATGGCGATTGAAGCTGTCGACGTAGCTTCGGTCGAAAATGTAGTCGTCCTTACCCAAGACGATGGACGTGTGCGGATTGTAGCCCAGCTGCCGAAAGACTCGGAAATTGAGCTCGTTGTCCAGGCGCACGGCATGCCCGCGCATTTCGAGCCCTGCGTCGAATGTCGATTCGAAGGGCGGCTGGAATTCCCCCTTCCAGTATGCCTTCCAACTCAGCGGCACTTCCGAAACGGGCGCGACCACGCCAAAGAGCGGCTGAGCCGGAAAAAGACCGAGCACGTCGGTGGTCATCGGCAGCAAAGTGAACGCGAAAAAAAACGTCAGGAATGCGATGCGGAGGGCGCGCATGTCGGGAGTGGCTGGAAGCGAAGTAGATTCGCAGTGCGTAGCAGAGCCCGCCGCTGAGCGCGAGATGGCTCTCTGAACAGCAATTTTTCTCGAACCTGCAATGAGATTCACGCTGACACACACCGAGCCGGTGCGACCCGCTTCTTCCTAGTAGCTAGGAAGCCCGCTGTGCATCGACGTGACCCAAATGGCGTGCAACCCATTTGACAACATGGGACTTCGTTTCCCTCGCGCAAACTCAGTCGAGGTGAAGTACCGAGATTTCGATGACGGGTCGCGTGCCGGAGAGGGATTCGAGTTTGCGGCGAGCAACGCGGCGGAGGAAGTCTTCGAAGGTGAGGGAGCGTCCTTCACGGAAGGTTTCAGCGGCGCGGGCGATTTCGGAGGCGAGGGCGCGCAGGGACGCGGGATCGTCGTCGACAGCGGGGACACCGCGGGTGGTGACGCGAGGAGGGATGGCGAGTTCACCGCGGCGATCGAGGACGATGGAGACGAGCGCGACACCCGTGCGGGAGAGTTCGGCGCGCGATTGGAGGTTGGTGTCGGAGAGGGGTTCACCGCCGAGGGCGATCGCGATTTTGCCAGCTTGGATTGCGGCGTCGCGTTCGAGGGTGTGGCCGTCGAAGAGGAAGGGCGTGCCGTTTTCGACGACGAGCGTAGTTTCCACGCCGAGTTGGTGAGCGAGTTGTTGGTGGCGTAGGAGGTGGTGGAGGGTGCCGTGGAGGGGAACGAAGCAGCGCGGACGGAGGAGTTCGATCATGCGCGCTTGTTCGCTGCGTCCGGCATGGCCGCTGGTGTGGACGCCCGGATCGGTGACTCGGCTGTGGACCCGCATGCCGGCGCGCAGCAGGTCGTTGATCATGACGTTGACAGGGCGTTCGTTGCCGGGGATGGCGCGGCTGGAGAGGATGACGGTGTCGCCTGCTTCGAGCGAGAGGGCTTGGTGAGTGCCGAGTGAGAGGCGGCGAAGTGCGGAGTTTTTCTCGGCCTGAGTGCCGCCGGCGAGGATTAGGAGGCGCTCGCGCGGGAGGAGTTTGGCTTGCTCGGCGTTGACGAGTAAGTCGCTGGGCCAGTTGACGCGGCCGATTTGGGTAGCGATCGCGAATTGCGTTTCGAGGCTGCGACCGAGGAGACAGATTTTGCGACCGAGGCGCTCGGCCATGTCGCCGAAGGTGATGAGGCGTTGGATGTTGCTGGCGAAGAGAGCGATGACGACGCGCTGTTCGGCGCGGGCGACGAGTTGTTCCACGCAGTCGGCGACGGCGCGTTCGGAGCCAGGGCGTTCGGCGACGTCGCTATTGGTGCTGTCGCTGAGTAAGAGTGAGATGCCGAGCTCACCGAGTTCGGCGAGGCGCAGCTCGTCGGTGGGTTCGCCGTCGGGGGGGTTGGGATCGAAGTTGAAGTCGCCGGAGTGCACGATGCGACCGGCGTGAGTTTCGATGCAGAGAGCAGAAGCTTCGACGATGGAGTGCGCGACGCGAACTGGTTCGATGGTAAAGGGACCTACCTGATAGCGCTGGCCTGCGACGGCTTCGCGTAGGTCGAGGTCATCGGCTGCGAACTCGTGCTCGAGTAGCCGCCGGCGTACCAAGCCAAGTGTGTGCGGAGGGCCCCAAACCGGAACGTCCAGCTCTGCGAGGAGGTAGGGGAGGCCGCCGATGTGGTCCTCGTGGCCGTGGGTCAAAAAGATGCCGGAGACCTTTTCGGCGCGCTCGAGCAGCCACGAAAAGTCCGGATGAAACACGTCGATGCCGCGATCGTCCTCGGGAAAGCCGGCGCCACAGTCGACGACGAGAATGCCGTCGTCCTGCTCAATGCACAGGCAATTCATTCCGATCTCGCCGAGCCCACCGAGGGGCACGATGCGAACTCCATCGCGACCAAGCAAAGACGACAACTTGCGCTTCTTACCACGGCTCGTGTGCCCCCGTGGACCAAGACGAAGTGCGCTCCTGTGGGCGAAGAGGAGGGCCTGGTCATTCCCGCCGTGAGAGCCCTTTTGCCTCATTGTCAGAGCCCGCGGGCGGTGATAGGCCTCCCGCCGAAAGCCATGACCATCAAGAGTGCCACGCCGGAGCAGGCGCACGAACTAGTCAGCCAAGGGGCTGTCTACGTCGACGTGCGCAGCGAACAAGAGTTCGAGCAGGGTCACCCGCCGGGCGCACTCAACGTTCCCATCGCCCACTTCGGGCCGGCGGGCATGACTCCGAATCCGGAATTTCTAAGTGTCATGCAAACCGCCTTCAGTCCCGATGCGAGACTCGTCATCGGTTGCAAGGCGGGCGGGCGTTCGCGCAAGGCCGCTGAAATGCTCGAGCAGGCAGGCTTTTCGGATCTCACGGACATGACTGCGGGTTGGGATGGGTCGCGCGACGCATTCGGGCGCCCGTTGCCCGGTTGGAGCAAGCGCGCGCTACCCGTCGAGACCGGGCTGCCCGCTGGTCAACGCTACACCGACGTCAAGACGCGCTCGGCGGCAAACGGCTGACGCGCACTCAGCGCGCGCTCTGTTTAGCGCGCTCGTAGTCGGCGCTCGCGCGATCGATGAGCTCAAAATCGCGCGCCGCACGTTGAGCTTCGGCTTCGAGCTCGGCCGTAAACAACGTCAGCCCCCAAATCCCATTTTCTTCGCGGATGCGCAGGGGATAGCGCGTACCCCGCACCGTTTCGACGCTCGCGCGCTCGCCGCGTCGCTCTACTCGCGCAATGCCCGACATATCGCGCCGCAAGCGTGAAAGCCAGCCGCGTTGCCGCGCATACAGCGCGAACAAATCCGAGCCGTCTGCTGCACTCGCTTCCTCCTCATACAGCTTCGCCAGGCGGCTCCGCTCAGGCTCTGGATACGCTGCGAGCACTCGCTCGCGACTCTTTCGCCGGTAATCGCGAATCGTGTAGCAAGCGTGCTGCGCGCGTGTCTCGACGTAAGCGAAAAAATCCTGCGCGCGCCCTCGATTTACGGCGCTCATCACTCGCAGGTACGCGCCTTCTGGCGTGCGATCGCTCGGATAACTGAACCACGCCCAGCCAAACCAACCCACCAACACGAGCACTACCGCAACGCTGCCCCAGCCAACCACGCCCATGCGCCATCGTCGCACGGTAACGGTGGGCTCGCGCGGTGCGGCCGGATCCACCGGTTCAGCCGGAGCGGCGTCGAGAGCGTCGAGGGGCAACGCGGCGACTCTACTCGGCGCACTCGCGCTCGCAAGGCTCGAACGAAACAAAGCGTCCGGCCAGGGCGTGCACGACTCTTTCGAGCCTCGGTGACACAATGCGCTCCGCATGAATTCTCTTCCTGTGTCGAGCGCGGCCCACTCGCCCCGCGAAGACGCCTTTCGGCGCTTGCTCCGCTACGCCGCTCGCCATCGCCGCGTCATGGCCCTCGCGAGCCTCTGCTCCGTGCTCAACAAGCTCTTCGACATCGCTCCCGAAATCCTCATCGGCGTTGCGGTCGACACCGTAGTTTTGCGCGAACAATCCGCCCTCGCACGCATGGGCGTCGGCGACGTCAAACACCAAGTCCTCCTGCTCGGCGCGCTCACCCTCATCATCTGGATGTGTGAGTCACTCTTCGAATTCTTCTACGGCGTGCTCTGGCGCAACCTCGCCCAAACTGTGCAGCACGAGCTTCGCACCGACGCCTACGGCCACGTGCAGAAACTCGAAATGTCGTACTTCGAAAACCAGAGCAGCGGCAATCTAGTCACCATCCTCAACGACGATATCAACCAACTCGAACGCTTCCTCGACGGCGGCGCCAACTCACTCATTCAAGTTGCCACTTCCACCCTCCTCGTCGGCATCGTGTTCTTCTACCTCGCGCCCGGCATTGCCGCCCTCGCGATGCTCCCCATCCCCGTCATCCTCCTGGGCGCCTTCTACTACCGACGCCACGCCGAGCCCCTCTACGCGGGCGTTCGCAAACAAGCTAGCGCCGTCGGAGCGCGTCTCGCCAACAACATCGCTGGCATCGCCACCATCAAAAGCTACGTCGCTGAAGCGCGCGAGCTCGACGCCCTCATGAAAGAAAGCCGCGCCTACACAGAAGCCAACGCGCGCGCCATTCGCGTCTCCTCCGCCTTCGTTCCACTCATTCGCATGGCCGTCCTCGCGGGCTTCGTCGCCACCCTGGTCATCGGCGGATTCAAAACCGTGGACGGCGCACTCGCAGTCGGCTCCTACAGCGTTCTCGTCTTCCTCACCCAACGCCTCCTCTGGCCTCTCACCAATCTCGCCCAAACGGTCGATCTCTACCAACGCGCCATGGCCTCCACCCGGCGCGTCCTCGACCTCCTCGAAACCAACCGTCGCGACGATCGCCCCAACGGCCCCCGCGATCAATCGGACGACGTCGCGGGACAGCACAACCGCGCTACTGCCCTCGTCAAATCAGACGTTAAAGGCCGCATCCGCTTCAACGCCGTCGAATTCGCCTACCAAGGCCGCGAACGCGTCCTCCACCAACTCAGCTTCGAAATCCCGCCTGGCACCAGCGCCGCATTCGTCGGCACCACCGGCTCCGGCAAAAGCACCGTCGCAAAACTCCTCCTTCGCTTCTACGAACCCTCCGCCGGCCAAATCCTCCTCGACGATCACAATCTCGCCGACATCGACATCTCCGACCTTCGCCGCGCCATCGCCTTCGTCAGCCAAGACGTCTTCCTCATCGACGGCACCGTCGCCGAAAACATCGCATACGGCAGCGACACAACCGATCCCGACAAAATCCGCGAAGCCGCCCGCCTCGCCGAAGCCGAACAATTCATTCTCGCCCTCCCTAACGCCTTCGACACCCAAGTCGGCGAACGCGGCCAACGGCTCTCTGGTGGCCAACGCCAACGCATCTCCCTCGCTCGCGCCATCCTCAAAAACGCTCCCATCCTCATCCTCGACGAAGCCACCTCCGCCGTCGACAACGAAACCGAAGCCGCCATCCAACGCTCCCTAGAACGCGTCGCCGTCGGCCGCACCACCCTCATCATCGCCCATCGCCTCACCACCATCCGCAACGCCGACCAAATCTTCACGCTCGAAGGCGGGCGCATCACGCAGCATCGGAAGCGAGAGGGTGAAGGAAGCACTAACTAGCGATACACATGCGCGGAGCTCCTGATTCCTCGTTCGCCATCATTATTTGCTAGAGCCACTGAACTCGCACGCTTCTGGAACCTGCTCCTGGCATGCTTTCTCGAAGAGTTGAGCTGCGCGAACACCGTCGTGTGCCACACCGAATCCGATTGCAAATCTGAGGCCTAGCTCGAAGCAGCGCGTTGATTTGCCGCCGCGACAATGAGCTAGCGCGCTCGCGGGGGATTCGGGCGGCTCGGTTAGGCTCTGGACGGCACGGACAAGCCTGTTGTAACGGCACGCGGGAGCGTACTGCAACTCACAGCCCTGCCGAGATGAGCGCTCTGCATTCGCGAGATCTGGCGAAGGGCTGCTCATCTGAACCTCTGCCAGATTTTGGCACGCCTGGCCCACGCCAGCGTTGCACGCGCGCGTGTAGAGAGAAGCTGCACGCTTTGGGTCCCTCTCGACACCGTGACCCGCGCGGTACAGGCAACCGAGCGCATTGCAATCGCTCTCGCTCGCGTTGCATGCCATTTCGTAGAAGCGCAACGCCATCGCGTAGTCAGTAGGTACACCTTTTCCGAACTCGTACAAAAAACCGAGATCCGAGCAGCTGAGTTGAGTTCGCTCGTTGCACGTAGCCTCATAGTACTCTCGTGCTTTTTGGATATTCACGGGTACACCCCAACCCTCTTCATACATTGCGCCCACGTTCGCACACCCGTCGGGAAGTCCGCCCTCGCAGGCTAGCTGATAGTACCTGAATGCTTCGGACAGGTCCTCCTGGGAGCGGTTCTCCCGATGAGCAAGTGCGTTGCCAAGCTGTTGGCACGCCCGAACGTCCTTGCGATGGCAGGCTTCGCTCAGCTCCTTCTGCGACCGAGGTGTATCGTTTCTCTGCGCGCTAGCTTCAGCGGCTCCTGAGCATGGGGTTCCCGAACACGCGGGGCCTTCATGCGGGCGCGGTGGAGCGCTGGAACTCGAGGCGAGCGATCGAGGGCGTGCCGCTTGGCTGCAAGCAGCAAGTATGAGTACTCCGAGTAGCCCACGTGACCAGAACATCGGCGAGTTATACGCGTTCGCTGGGCGCTACCCAACCGCTGGTATCATCCAGGCCGCCGCGCGTCAGCACCACCACGCCTTGCCGGCCGAAGCGTCGACGTGCTCTCATACGGCACGACAAGAATGGCGGCGTTGATGCCTCAGTCACACATGATCTGGTGCCACCCGGCTCGCAGCATCGTGGTAGCGCTCGCTTTCGTCGCGTGTGGAGGGCATGCGGCCAAACCTGAAGCTTCACCGCCGCCTCGCGCATCCGCCCCGGTACACCCGATTCAATCTA
Source organism: Myxococcota bacterium (assembly GCA_049324695.1). Taxonomy (GTDB): domain Bacteria; phylum Myxococcota_A; class Polyangia; order Polyangiales; family Polyangiaceae; genus PMG-095. The sequence continues at coordinate 146,695 of JBMOMJ010000023.1, read as the reverse complement.
GACCTGCTGGCTCCGCTGTTTCGGTGGGAGCTCCTTGTGCGTCCTCGAACCCCACGGCGATGCTGGATCGTGATGGCCGCCTCATCGACACGAGCAACGAGGAGAGCCTCGAGAAGGCGATGGGCCAACCTATCCTAGTCTGTGCTCCGGTTCGCAGAGCGTTGGCTGGAAGCGTCCTCGATGAAGCCACCAAAGCTCCTGTCGCGGGTGCGACCGTTACGATCGAGTCTTGGCACACTCCGGCGCCTATTGGCGGTCTTCAGGAGCGCCGCACCCTACGTCATTCGATTTCAGTGCTCACTGACGCGCAAGGGCAATGGTCGGTTCCAGCGCAATCCGATTGGATGTCAGGGATCCTAGCGGCAGATGGGCTCCCATTCTTCACCAATAGTTGGTGCGTGAGCGCTCCGGGATACGAAACGCTTACGCACGACCCTTGGAAGCACCCGCGACAGTACGCTCGCGACGTCAGTGAAATCACCATCAAGCGAGGTACGCCATCGCCGCCACTAAGCGACCACGTACACTCAGCTTGCGGTCTCGTGATCGGGGAAGCGCCATAAAGCAGCCTAGGAGCGCCGCGCCCAGATACGTTGAGTCTGATACGGGGTCGGACGGGTTTTTCGGAGTGAGCGAGATCAACCAGCAATTCACAATCGAGGCGCACCGCCTCGACGACGAGTGTTTGTGATCGTGCAACAGCGCTTCACCTTGCTCGAAGAGGAGCGGCCCTCATCCACGAAAGGCTCCGCGCAACGGCACCTTGTCTCCCGAGAGTCTTCGGTGATCTAATAGTGCCAGGGGTTGAAGCCAACATAGCGATGCTCTTGGCAAGACCCCCCTACGCAGGCTTGACATGGTGCCGCTGAGCGAACTGAACGAAGCGCAAGTACGCGCCGCGTTTCCTGAAACAGACGCAGATCCGGCGATGCGTTTACTCGCCGAGGGCATCACGAGCGTTCTCGACTCGCCTGTACTCCTGGAGCGCATTCGCTCCGCCGCAATCCGCGTGAGCGGAGGGACGCTCAGCGGCCTTCGTGAAGCCGTGGCGCTCGCTCAGCTGGATTGGCGCGACCTATTGATGGCTGCGGATTTCGCAAACGATGTGCACGCGCACCTGCGATGGTCCGGCACATCATGAAAGCGCTCGAACTCAGAACAGGGTGACTAGCCGCGTGCGTTCTGGCGTTCACATGTCAAGCTTTCGCTTCTCTCGCGAGGCGTCACCATGGAGGGCCTCATCACCGACGAAACAATACGGCTGAGCGGAGAACCTCGGCACACGAGTAGTGACGGTTACTGGGCTTCCGCGTTGCAGCCGATGCGTAGCACCCCCAATGAATGCGGTTGAAACCGTTGGAGGAGAACACATGAGCGTAAAACACCAGGTGCTCTTCGTTCAGGGAGGCGGCAAAGGCACCCATGATGAATGGGACAACAAGCTCGTGGCGAGCCTTCAGCAAGAACTCGGACAGGAGTACGAGATTCACTATCCGCGAATGCCGAGCGAGGATGACCCGAGCTACGCCAAGTGGAAGCGCGCGCTGGAAAGGGAGTTCGGACAGCTACGCGATGGCGCGATTCTCGTGGGTCACTCCGTGGGCGGCACGATTCTCCTCAAGATGCTAACGGAGCAACCTTCGGCTCCAGCGTTTCGCGCGATCTTCTTGCTCGCGACGCCGTTCGTCGGTGACGGCGGCTGGTCGGCAGATGATTTTCAATTTCCGGCCGATCTCGGCGCGCGCTTGCCAGCAGGAGTCGCCGTCCACTTCTTTCATGGCCTCCAGGATGAAACCGCGCCGGCGTCGCACGTTGACCTCTACGCGCGAGCGATTCCGCAAGCTCGCGTCCATCGCCTGCCGGGTCGCGACCACCAGCTGAACGATGATCTGAAAGAAGTCGCCGCAGCGATCTTGTCGCTCGATGACTGAAAGCGTTCACAGGCTACGCGGTTCCAGCGCTCGCCAAGCGTTGTGGCCTCGCTTAAGCTTGCGTCGACAGGAACCTACCATCGTGGTGACCTGTTCCGGACGGTAGGTTCGACCTTGCCGAACGTGGGATGCCGAAGCGTGCTCGCTCGAAAACATAGCGGGGCTTGCCCGCGGTCTGATTGCTGCTGGATGCGTTTACATCTGTTGCTGGGTGCTGTGCGCAGTTCAGTCCACGACGTCTTCGACCTCGTCAGTATCGAACGAAGCTCAGACGCTCCGGTGATCATGTCGACGTGGCACGAAAAGGAATCTCTCGAAGAGGCGCTGTGGTTCGCTTTGGTGAGTGCTTACCCTGTGGGGACCTTCGCTGAGCAGTGCGGCTCAGTCGTCGCCATTGCCATCGGTTCGCCGGGCGCGCGCCGCTCGGATTCGAGAAGCCATGGCGGACCCACGTGGGTTTATGGCGAAGTTGTGACTTGGCTCCCAGCGCCCGAAATCCTGGCGCTGCTACGCCAATCGTAGAGATGCTTGAGCATGGAAATCATCCGCTACTCAAAACATCAGGCGATCCGGCTGCATCAGAATTGGCGTGCTGCGCTTCGCGAATTTGGCGACGGCCGCCTCTTCGGAGAGCCGGAGCTCGCTGCGTGGCGGGAGCGCGCGAGGTCGGGCTTGCAATTCGTTCACGACGGAGGGACCACGAGTGGCAGCGTCCAGTTTGATCAGGATGAACCCATTCCTCACCCCTCTGAACTGTGCGAACGGCTCGAACTTGACGGTGTATGGCTCTTTGGAAGCGACTTCACTTGGGCCGTTCATGCCGGACACGAGGATTGGGATCTCGCGAAGTCATTCGAGCGCGGGACCGATTCTCCGACTTGACCTGACGGGTCTTCCGCGTGCTAGGCAGCACTGCTGAACTACCATCGGCCTGAGCGCTTTGGGGAGGTGCTCGACCTGGCAGTGAGGCTGCGTCGCGTTGGCAAGGCGTTGCGTCGAGGTAACCGGCCTTAGCCGTGGACGATATCAGCGAGCGAAAATGCGGTAGGCGCGCGCGCCGTACGCCGGGAGCTCGTCAGTGAACGTGCCGTTCACGACCTCAATGGCGCGGGGTTCTTCGAGGATCTGCGCGCTCGCGAGGGCTGGAAAGCGATCGAGCGCGAAGCTCACGCTCGTTGCGCGACCGTTCATTTCGACCGCGAACACATAGGTTGCGTCGGCTTGTCGCTTGAGCATCACGTCGACGCGGCTGTTCGCGCCAGCTGCCGTGACCCGGATGCCGTTGACGACGCTGGGGCGGTTCAGGACTGGCGAGAGCTCACGCAGCTGTTGGTTCAAGGCAGTGAGCGCGAGCTCGGTGGCCGCATCGTCCAGGCAATCCGTTTCGTTGAACGGCTCGGCGAAGTGGTGGCAGTAGTAGTGGATGCCGGCTGCGCCATGGATCAGCACCATCCAGACCATGGCTCGGATTTGGAGCGGCGTCGGCCGCACGACGCCGTCGATCGAGGAAGCTTCGAGCGTCACGAAGACGGGTTTTCGATAGTTGGTGTACGCGCGCAGGTTGTCGACGCCTTGTGCCACCAGGCTGAGCTCTTGCCGCGAGTTGACCGGATAGGAGTTGAAAGCGACTATGTCGGCGTCGCGTGCGTACTCCGCGTACATTTCGGTGCGCCCGGTGCACTCACCACGGCCCACCCATTCGGGATCGGCAACGCCGCGCCCAAAACCGAGCAGCGTCGGGCGCGTAGAGTCACGCACGGTGATGTTGCGGAGCCTGGCCGTGACCTCACTTGGCGCAATGCAGGGATCGTAGCCGCCGTCCGCGCGCTCCTGGGCGTTGTCGGGTCCCCACTCCGAGAGCCAGCCGGCGATCAGCGAATTCGTCACGTGGCTTTGCCAGACGCCGGCCTGATCGCAGATGGTGCGGATCCCTTCGCTCGCAAGGCCCGCGAGCTGTTCCTCCGTCGGTCCCTCCCACAGCCCGAGGAAGAGATTGATGCCTGCGTCCCGGAAGCGCCGCGCGTTCGCGGGGTTCTGCATCCACACGCCGATGGGGAAGTAAGCCGCGTCCGTCGAGAGCCCGCGCGGCCATTTGCCGTAATATGCGGGCCCGCCATGCCACGGCTCGAGCAGATCGTCGGGGAAAGCCGGATCGGGCGTGCCACTCGTGTCGCCGCGTTCGCGCGCCAACGTTTGCGTCCCCGAGGAGCACGCCAGGCAGACCATGCCGATGAGCAGCGCGCGCATCATGGTACTGCAATCCCGAGCGCGAGCGCTGGCCTCAGCGCGTAGGGTTCGAGCAGCGCGCGCTCGCCCGCACGCGTCGAGAACACGTAGCGTGCACCGCTGCCGTCTGCGTCGATGGTGAGGGCCCCGACCAAGCGCAATGCACCGGATAGACGCCAATCGAGGAGAAACGCGGCGCGTGCGATGGCGAAGACGTGAGTTCGCGGAGCTAAGATGTCCACCTCCGCGTCCGCGTTCAACGAGGTCTCCACACGAACCACGTCGGCGCCGGCGCCGATCCCGAGGCGCAGCGCGCGTTCCGAATTTCCGACAAGCTTGGCGGTAAACAGCCCGCGCGGAGCGAATTGAGAGAAACGCGCGGACACTGGTCCTTCGGCGACCTGCACGGGTAGGCGCCATTGCAAACTCAGCCAGAGCCCTGGCTCGATGTGACCGTTTGCGAGAGCGAAGAATCCGAGCTCGGGCCCGTGTGTGAACGTGGCTTCCGAAGCGAGCAACCCTGCCGCGTAGAGCAACGTGGCTCGTCCGCGCAGCCAGCCATGGCCGGGCGCGTTCGGCGATGAGCGCTCCGCTTCCACCGGAGCGGTTGGGGCGTGCTCGATGGGAGCGGGTTTGGCGGGCTCGGTGCTCTTGGTGTCCGGCTCGAGCAACGGCAGAATCTCTTGGCGTGGCACACCGACGGTCTCACCCGCCAGCAGGCCCTCGACCGAAGTTTGCAGGATGTGCCCGAGCTCTTCGCGCACGAGCTCTGCGCCGTCCGGCGTGCGCCGCACCTTGCGGACCAAGACGCGATCGCTACGGACGTCCAGCAAGTAGAGGATGGCTGCACCGGGTTTCGTGAGGTCGACCCAAACGCGAGTCAAGACGCCGTTCTCGGTTGCGCCCGGTGAGGCGATGGCGGCGGGTTCGATGGCAGCCACGCGCGTCACGACGAGCGAGACGTGCAGGCGCGTCAACAGCTCGACGAACACGGCTTTGAGATCTCTTGCGTTGGCCGAATCGGCCGCGATCATCACGCGCACTTCGCGCTCGGTTTCGGCCCGGAGCGGTGCAGCAAAGAGCACGACGCAACAGCCGAGAACAGCGAGCACGCCTAGCCAGCGGACACTCATGACCGTTACGGAGCCGGCGTTGGTGAGCCGAGCTCAGCCAGCCGAGTGCGCGCTCTGCTCGCGTACATCGAGTTCGGATATGCGCGCAGGAGAGTATGCCAAGCCGAGCGCTCCTCGGCGGCGCGGCCCAAGCGTCCGAGTGCGACGGCACGCCCAATGAGAGCCTCCTCCCGCAGCGCGCGGTTGCTCGACCCGTTGAGGTAACCATCGAACTCGTGCAACGCTCCGCGCGCATTACCGAGCCGGTCGAGCAGGAGACGACCGAAGCTGACGCGCGCCACCTGCGCTTCTGCCGAGTTCGGGTAACGTTGAATGAGCTCGCGATAGCCACGCGCGGCCTGAGCGACATCACCGCTTCGGCGTGCGCGATTGGCGTCGGCGAACAAGTCCGAGGCGGAATGCTTGGGTTGCGGCGCCGCGCTGCGGGCGGGCTCCGGCTGCGTCTCGACGAGCGGCTGCGGCGGCGCTGGCGGTAGTGGCGGCGGCAGCGCGTCGCGGATGGGTGGCACCGGCGCGCGCTGCGCAGCGACCGTCGAAGCGACTGCCGCTGAAGGCGCAGGCGTCGCGTTGGAAAGCGCGCGATAGCCGAGCACTCCGGCTAGGCTCGCACTGCCGACGAGCAACGCCGCCGCAGCGAGCAACAAGCCCCTCGCGCGCCGCGCCCGGAAAGGTCGAGCGCCGCGGGCGAGCAGAGCGCGTGCCGTGCTGCGGCGCAAGCGGGCAATGACGAGTTCGTCCGAGGCGCGAGCGAGCGCGTCGTGGGCAGCGTCGGTAGCGAGAGCCTTCTCCAAGCGGCAGGTGGGACACGAGGCAAGATGTTCTGCGATGCTCGCCAGCTCAGCGTCGCTAGCTGCCCCGCGCCGCGCGCGATCGATGAGCTCTTCGGGGTGTAGGTCGGGAGCGCTCATGGCTCGCCTCCGAGCAGCTCGCGCACGAGTGCGTCGGCCTCGATGCGGCGTCGCAACGCTTGTTTGGCGAGGCGCATCCGGCTCCGCACCGTGTTGAGCGGCACCTTCGTCATCGCTGCGATTTCTTCCAGCGAATAGCCGAGCACGGAGCGTAGCAGCATCGTTTCGGCCTGCGCCGCCGGGAGCTCGGCGAGCAATCCGTCCAGCAATTGCCGCCGCCGCTCCACCAGCGACGCTTCACGGGGGTTTGCAACGAAAGGCTGAAGCGGCGCCTCGCGACGCCAGAACCGCTCGATGAAGCCGCGCCGCGCCCGCCCCCGGCGCTTGCTCTCACTAGTCTTGCGCGCGGCGATGCGAATTGCAAAGTGCACCAGCGTGCATTCGCCTCGGAACGCGGGGAGTGCGTCGACGACGTCGATCAACACCTCTTGCACCAGATCTTCGACGTCCGGATGCTCCGGCCCGAGCATCGCGCGCACGGCTCGAAGCAGCGGCGGAGCGAGCTCAGCAATGAGCTCTTCAATCGCGGCACCCTCGCCAGCCAGCGCCCGCGCATGCAGCGAGCGCGCGCTTCCACTCGGCTGGGCGCTGCTCGCACCGCTAGTCGCCGGCACCGGTGTCAGAACGGGAGCTGGACGAACCTGTCGCATGGATCGCCGTCGTCCGAGGTTAGCATCGTCACGCTCGAAAACGTGCGCTCGAATGATGGGAACGGCTTCCATGCACCTACACGTCACGCCTCGAGCTCGGCTGACCTCTCAAGTGAGACCGGTGAGAGGGCCGCGCTCCCAAGCGTGTTCCGAGCCGAAGTGAGCGTCGGGAAAATCGAAGAGCTGCAAGACGCTCGTGAACAGATTGTGGAGTGAGGCGCGAGTCTCGTAGCTGCGCGTCAGGGGATCGGCCGCCGCCTTGCTGTTGAAATTGACGTGACGCCCAGTGCGCAGGCGTCCGCCGGCCTTCCCGGCAAGCAAAATTGGTAGATCGGCGACGGAGTGATCGGCCCCGCAGCTGAACTCGCTGGTGCAAAGGATCAGCGTGTTGTCGAGCATGCTGCCGTTGCCTTCCGGCGTGCTCGCTAAGCCGTCGAGTAGGCGCGCGAGCAACCCCATGCGCCAGCGCCGATTGGCGAGCATCGTGTCGTACCACGCTTGAAACTTGGCACCGTCGGGCCCCGTCTTGCCGACGTCGCGCGCGCTGTGATGCAGCGAGTGGCCGATGTCGTACGCAGCTGGGAACGTTGGATTCAAGAACTTGGCGTAGAAATCACCGATGTTCAGCGTCGCGACGTTGGTGAGCCCGCAGCGCATCGCTGCGAGTATGATGTCGATTTGAGCAGGGCCGGAGCGCTGAATGTCGACGGAGTAGTAATCCCAGCTCTTGTCGAGCCCGGTGAGCGTTGGCTTTTGGCAACCCACCGGTGGCGCCATCGAGGATAGTTGCCGCTCGAGCCCGCGGATGTGTTCGAGGTGCGCGTCGATTGCGATCCGGTCTGCTGCGCTCAAGCGCGGTCTGAACGCGGCGAGGCCCTTTCCCACGCCGTCGAGCACGCTAGCCTTCATCGCGCGTGCTCGCAGTGCTTCGCGATTCGGCTGCCCCCCCTCGCTCACACCAGCAAACAGCTTGTCGAAGACGCGAAGCGGGTTGTACTCACCTTCCACCGGCTGGCGTGCAGCGCGATAGAAAGGCGTGCCGTAGTTGTGAGCGGGCACGCTCAGATTGACCGCGGGGAACGGAACTGGGTTGCGCACAGCGAGGCGCTCCGCGAGCACGGCGTCGATCGATGGCCCCTCGGCGGTAATGTCCTCGTCCGTATCACCGAGCTGCACCGCCTTGGCCGAAGTGAGCGCCGTGACGTTCGCCCAGCCATGGTCGCCGTTGTAGGGCGATTGCACCTGGCAGGCGCGATTGTTGATGCCGCGCAGCACGAGTAACGAATCGACGTGCGCTTTGAGGGGCTGGTGAATGTCGCCGAGCTCGAGCTTTTCACCGGGGAGCGGCGCCCAAGCATCCACGCCGTTGTTGACGCCAGTGCCATCGTACTTGCGGCCGTCCTTGTTGGCAGCGCTGATGGTTCCACCGTGTTCGAAAAACACGATGAAGCGCTTGGGCACTCCTGCTGCTGTCTGCGCGTGGGCGTTGGATTCGATCGATTCGAGCCAGGGCAGGCCGAGCGCGAGTCCGCCCAGGCCGCGTAACACAGTGCGACGCTGAATCTTCATGGTGCCTCCCGAATGTGCAGAGCCGCGTCACTCGACGCGAGCGCCAGCACCAGCGCTTTCAAGTTCGAAGTGGCTCGAAATTCTTGTTTGACAGTTCCGAGCCAGCACGAGTCTTCACTCGCCACGCGCCTCGAGAGCGCACGCTCGAACCAGCCATCGACGGCGCAGTCATGAGCGAGGCCGCTCTCCGAAAGCAGCTGCGAGAGCGCCACGGCGTCTTCGACTTTCCCCGCGACGTCTCCGCCGCGCACCTCCGCGCTCGAGTTCACCGGCAACGAGTAGGCCTTCCCCCCGAACACGCCAGTCTCTTGTTCTTGATACTGTCCGATCGCGCCATAACGCTCGAATGCGAAGCCGAATGGATTGATCACCGAATGACAGCCCGTGCAGCTGCCGCCAGCGGTCTTGATCTCGGTCAGCGCACGAATGGTACGAACCTGGTCCGAGCTGCTCGGCGCGGGGGGCGTATTGTCGGCTTCCGGCGGCGGATCCGGCAACGCCTGGCACAGGACCTTTCGCAGCAGAAATACGCCGCGTAGAATCGGCGACTGGTACTCCGAGCCCGCGTGCGCAGCGAGAAAAGCGCCGCGCGTGAATAGACCAGCGCGCTCTGCTTCCGGAAGCGTCACCCAAGCGAAATCGGAGCTGCCAGAAGGAAACGTGACGCCGTAGAGCGCCGCCAGCTCGGGCGTTACGTACGCGTCGCGCGTGGTGAGCAGGTTCTTGAACGACGGACCGTCTGCGAAGAACGCTCGCTCGTAGAGGGCTTCCGTCTCCGTACGCAGCGCCGCGCGCAACTCGGGGCCATCAAAGGGAAAACGCTGCGCGCTCTTGGGCAAATCTTCGAGCGCCGGGTGTTTGACCTCTGCGTCGAGCCCGAGCCAGCGCGAAGCGAAACGCCGCGCCATCTGCCTGGCACGCGGGTTCGCGAGTAGCCGCTCGAGCTGCAGTCGAACACCGCTCGCCGTGTCGAGAGCACCGCTCGCCGCAGCAGCAGTCAGCTCTGCGTCTGGTGTGCTGCCCCAGATCAGGTATGACAATCGCGTGGCGCGTTCGAACCCGTCCAGACGGCGCACCCCAGCCGGCAATCGGGAATCCGCAACGCCGACCTCGTGCACGTACACGTGCTGAGGCGATTGCAAGATCACTTCGGCCACGCCATCGATGCGCTCCCGGAACGAAAAGGGCGGATCTGCCTCGGGCTGGTTGCCGAGGCGCGTATACACTCCTTCGAGCCAGGTCACCTCATCGGGCGTGAGCGGACGACGAAACGCACGCGCGCCGAACGCAGAAATGAAATTGCGCGCGCAGACCGCGTCACCTGCGCCATCGATCGCGCAGGGCACGAAAGAATGATGTCCGCCGAGCGCGATGAGATCGTGCGCCGCCAGATTCAGCTTCTCGACTTCCAGCGCGCCAATGACATCGCCAGCCGGCTCTTCGAGCGCCGGCTTGGCGCGATCGCCGAGCAAGTCCTTCGCGGTGTTCGCATATTCCTCAGGGGTGAGACGCCGCAGCTTGGCGGGAGCGGCGTTGATGGCGCCTGGCACACATGTCGAAGCACCGCCCTCGCTCGATGCCGTCCCGCCGCCCGTCGGGGTCGCGCCGCCGCTGGCCGTGCCACCACCGCCTCCACGAGGCTGGACCGAAGGCGACCCCGCGTTCGTCTGAGCGGGCGGCTGACCACCAGATCCACTCGCAGCATCTTGAATTTCTGCCGTGCAGGCGCAGAGCAGAAGTAACGAAAGCGACGTAAAACGACCGCTTTGCGCCCGGCGCCGCAACACCCGTTCAGATAGCCGCATGTCCGTTGTTCCTCGGTTCGCGCTCTAGTGCGAACGACCCCGAAAAAAGGATCACGGCGGCTCAACCTTTAGAGGCTGATGTGCGCAGCAGGAGGGATTCGAACCCTCTCTGAGCGGGTTTCGCGATCGACCTGCGCGACCTTGCCGCTCGCGACAAGGGAGCGCCGCCTTCGCGGCTTCCGGGAGCGCCGCCTCGATCCATCTGGGCGTTCACCTGCCCGACCCCCGAATGCACCTGCAGTACTTTGCAGAGCTCACGTCAATCGTCGGTCAGCGCCGGGCTCGTCGTCACCCTTCTCGAGACGGCTGCCGAGCGCTTGCTGTGGACCGCGAAGACCGACGACGAGCGTCTCGCGATTGAGCCCGCCATGCTCGTTGCATCGATCCGTGCCATGCAGCGATTGAACATCGGGGCGCTGGTCTGGGGCGTCGTCTCATCGCGACGACCTTGAGCCCTTGTCGTCGCTGTCGACGCTCGGCGCGAGGCGCAGCGCGCGTTCGACGGCCTCCCGCTCGCGCGCGAGCTCAGCGCGCAGCTCCTCCTCGGTGGGTAGGTACATCTGGTAGCGCGCGGCGAGGATCTGTTCGTTGTTCTCCGGCAGCGTGATCTTCGCCATCGCGTCGTTTTTTTCGGAGCAGAGAACGATGCCGATGGTCCTCGCCTCGTGCTCTGCGCGCTGGAAGCGGTCGAAGAAGTTCACGTACATCTGCATCTGACCGAGGTCCTGGTGCGTCAGCTTGCCGAGCTTGAGATCGACGAGCACGAAGCAGCAGAGCAGGCGGTTGTAGAAGACGAGGTCGACGTAGAAGTGATCACCGTCGATCGTCACGCGCCTCTGACGCGCGACGAAGCAGAAGCCCTTGCCCAGCTCGAGCAGGAATGCTTCGAGGCGATCGATGATCGCCTGCTCGAGATCGCGCTCGCGCCAGTGGGACCGTTCATCAAGGTCGAGGAACTCGAGCACGAACGGGTCCTTCACGACGTCGGCGGGCTCCTCGAGCTGGTGTCCGCGCTGCGCGAGCGCTAGAACTTTCTTCTTGTCGCGGCTCTTCGCGAGTCGCTCGAAGAGGAGCGACGCGATCTGCCGCTCCAGCTCTCGGCTCGACCAGCTCTCGCGCGCGGCTTCGATCTCGTAGAACGCGCGAGCAATCGGGCTTGCGACGCGCATGAGGAGAAGGTAGTGCGTCCAGCCCAGATACGGCGGAAAAGCGGTCGCCGCGCGAGATTTGCTAGGCACCGCCGAGCGAATCTTCTTCGACGCGGAATCGCTAGGCACCGGCGAGCGATTTGCGGTACCCACCATCGACTCGGGCAGTGCCGAGCCCTTTCGGTAGGTGAGGTAGAACTGCCGCATGTTCCTGAGGTTCGGCACACTGAAGCCCTTGCCGACTCGCGCCGCGAGCCGCGTGGCGAGCCCCTCGAGCACGCGCTCGCCGTAGCCAGCGCGCTTCGCGCCGTGCTGCTCGACCTCTACGATCTCGCGCCCGACGAGCCAATAGGCCTGGACCATCGCCGTATTTACCGAGCGCGCGACGTGTCCGCGCGCAGCCTCGATGATCTTGACGACTCGCGCGAACAGGGCGTCCTCAGTGTTCGTCATCGAGGGCTTCGTCGCCAGGGCGGTTTTCTTGCGCGGCGGCTTCTTCACGAGGTTACCCTTCGCGCGGCGACATGCGTTCGACCGTCCTGGGTCTGGTAGACGAAGAACTCTGCCATCTCGTAAGCTTCTGTGAGAGCCGAGATGCGATCGACGCGAGCTGCTCCTGTACACGCTCGTCGCTCAATTCCTCCTCGAGGCGCTTGCACTGCGCCCGGAGTGACTCGGCCTGCGCCTCGTGATCCCTGGTGTCCGGCACGTCGGGCATGCTCTCGAGATACAGGCTGATCCTGCCGAGGACGTGGGCCTTCCGTGCCGAGTCCGCAAGCGCTTCGGACAGCGCCGCGTTGGCTGTGCGAACCGCTTCCATCTGTGAGCGGTTCCTCGTGAGCGACTGCTGACCCGCTTGGAGGCGGCCCTCGAACTTGCTGATGGCGTTGCCCGTTGCGCCGCCAGCACGTACCCAGGTATCGACCTTGGAGGGCTTGAACTTTGAGACGCGCCCGATCTTGGGAGCTGGCGACCTGCGCTCCTCGATCCAGCGGTACACGGAATCGGACGCGTCCCGGACGTGCGCGGCGCCGTCCTCGACCGAAACCCAAGCCTTCGCCCGCGTCATCAGGCTGGCTCCCCTCGACATGGATTGCTCCTGTGCACGACAGCAGAGTGCACGAAGCGAACGAAGCCGACAAGAACCGAAAAGGAGTCGTAGTGCGGCGGACCGAACGGAATCCGGTCTACCGACGAGCGTGACGTGCCATCCCGATTGATCCTTCACTACTGCGCGTAGGCGTACGCAGCCATGAAGGCGACCGTACTCGTAGAGGGCGAAGAGCGACTTCGCGTCCGCCTCGAGCCGAGCGCGCAACTTGGCGAGCTGCCCCGTGGCGAGCTAATGGTCGAGCTTCGCGGATTCGCCGAATGGTCGGCTAGTTCCGCACGATCCGGTCCAGAGCAGCGGGAGGGTGATCTTGAGCGTGCGGCCGCTCCGATTGAGGGTCTTGCTTTTTCTGGGGCGGACCGAGCTCCGCGAGTCGTCGAGTGCCAGGTTCGAAACTCAGCGCACGGACGTCAACGGCGCCGATGACTTCGTAAGACTTCAGGCGTTCACGCAGGACGGCGAGCTCGTCGTCGAGGAAGGTTTCAATCGTGCGAGCTCCCACGTCGAGAAGGGTGGCTGCTCGAGGAGACTTCGCGGGATGGCCGACGAGCAATGCGCGGCGCTTGCTCGCCAGCTCGGATTCTGCGTGCTCCGCGATCACCCAACGCCCATCGTCGAGTACGGCTACCGGACATCCTCGGCGGCCGAACTGCGCCTGCGGTTCCATGAGGACGTGCCATTTCGTTTGCTCGTTCACGAAGGAGACGACATCGGTCGGCTGCATGGGCTCGCGCGAGGCGCGCGCGGGGTGCACCCCGCTTGATTTTCGTGCCGGCAGCATGAACAGTAGCTGTTGCTGTCTGACGACAGTGAGGACGTTGGTTGAGTGGGGTACCGACATTTCGAGGGAATTTTCCCACGTGTTTGCTGGCGCGCGGCTTGCTCCGCGCATCGCGTGTTGGACCGCGTGCTCGTTCTGTTGATTGGCTCTTCGCTTCCTGGGTGTGCCTTAATAGCGGCTGAGGCGGTGAGCCATGTGGCAAACTCTGCTGTCCAGGGCCTGACCGGGCATGAGCCATCGAGTTGTCGGCCAAACTGCGGTCTCCCAACAGAATGCGTGGCCAAAGACGGGGTCGACTGCTATCGAGCCAGCGAACCGGAGTGGACTGAAGCCCGGCTTTTGCTCAACCCACCAACCGGATCCGTCGGGCCACGACCAGACTGTTCAGTCTGCTCATCCCAGAGTCGTCCAAGCGAACCCGCGCTATCAACACCGCAGGGTGCGGAGCTGCCGGCGTACTTAATGTCTGAAGAGTGTCTGGTCGACCATGTGCGGTCGGAGGGCGTCATGCAATGATGATAGGCTGTCTGCCTGTGCTTGGTCCTTGGCGACAGTGCCAGCCAGCCGGGCGTCCGTCGTCGCGAGGAGAAGCTTGATTGGCACCAATAGTTCCGAAGTGGCACCGTGGCGACCGCTGCCTATCGACCGCAACTAGGTGCATTGACTACGCCGGCATGCAATTAAGACAAGGCCATGAAGCGCAAGGATGCGGACGAGGATCCCGAGTACGCTCGCTACCGACGGAAGTACCCGAAACCTCCTTCGGTCGAAACGTGCGTCGACCTGCTCGGCAGAATGAACGTCCAAGGTTCATATCTGGAATCAGTGTTGCAAGACCTCTCAACGCACGCGAACAACGACATTGCCTCCGTAATGGCCGCGTTCAAAGCCCAAACCGATGATCGCGCCCGTTCAATCGTCTTGTCGGTGATCGCGGACGCGGCATCCGTTGAAAGCCTTCCGCTTCTCATCGAAACGCTGTTCGACCGCGACGAGATGGTTCAGTACTGGGCGGCGAGCGGATTGCATCGACTCAACACACCCGAAGCAAGGCGCGCCCTTTGGCACGCTGGCACAGTCGAGCTAGGAGACTCCGCCAAGACTGAACGCTTCCGGCAGATGCTCGAAAGCCTCAAGCGAGAGTGAAAGTTACGGGAGTAAGCCAAAGGCCGGCACGTGATCGCGGCCGCGGCTGACGGCCACGCAATGGAGCCAACAACTTCAGACCTATCTCAGGCCCGAGGCGGCTCGGTAAAGGTGCTGATCGGGTCGCAGGTTAGGGCTCTCGCGGGCTGACTGGGGCAGCTGTTGCAGTGGTCGCGCTTCGTCTATTAAGTGCCCCGAGCACTCACCGCCTCTCCCTCACTGCCGGTGGAAACACCCATTGCGCGGCGGTGGAGACCAGTATCGACGGATCCGCGCGATACGCCGCGAGTAGCTCTCGGCGCTCACGGTCCCAACCGCGCGCGTGTGCTGCGGCGAGGAGCGCTTGGAGTGCGAGGCGGCGGAGTTCTTCGGGTTCGGCGTGGCGCAGGAGTTCTTCCAGGGCGCTGGGCGAGGTGCAACGGTCGACTGCGCCGCACGCGGCTCGGAAGGCGTCGAAGTGGAGTAGGCCGGATTCGTGTGTGGAGGCGAAGAGGCGGGCTAGGGCGCGTACGTCGAGGACGTAGCCCGCGAACTCGAGCCGTGGGACGACACATTCGGGGCGTAGGGTGAGTTCTGTTAAGACGCTGAGGGCGAGTTGGCGACGCCAGGCTGGGCCGTAGGGTTGGGGTCGGAGTGCTTCGAGTACGGAGTGGGCTGTCTCGCGTCGGTTGATCACGGCGCGTACTTCAGCGAGGAGGAGTTCGAGTTCGTCGTCGTCGTCACTGCGGAGGCGGTGAAGGGCCGCCCAGGTGGCCGCGCGTGCTTCGTCCGGCGATTTGGCGCCGATGCGGCGTAGGATGGCTTGGAGGAAGCGTCGCTCGGTATCGCGCAAGGGGAGGTAAGGCGCGCGATTGAGGAGGTCGAGGCGGAGTTCGGCTTCAGGGCGGTCGAGTACTGTCGCCAATAACGTCGCGAGGCGCGTTTCGGCGTGTTGGCTCAAGCGATCGATCGGTACGTCGGCGATGCGTGAGGCGACGACCCAGTCTGAATCAGCCGCGGCGCGCTCGAAGGCAGACCACGCCTCGGGCCGATGCAGGTGGTTCCACAATGCGCGTAGCATCGCGATGCGCACGTCGCGTTTGGTCTGGGGCATGTCGAAGGTCAGGATTTCGGCGAAGGCTTCGTCTCCACCGAGTTCGCCCAAGAGGCGCACGACTTCTTTGGCGACGGTCACTTGCTTGCGTGGCACCGAACGCAATCGCACGATCACGTCGTGGGGTGTGAGTTCGGCAAACACTGAGCGTAGCGCGTAGATGGCCCAGCGTGCGCGATCGTCAGCTAGGCAATCGATCAGGGCGGACAGGCCTTGTGCTGCATCGAGTCGTGCTGCAGCGTCGATCGCGATTTCGCGCACGGGTTGGCGCGCGTCGGACAGAAAGCGGAGCAGGTTACTCGCATCCGCGAATGCCAGCGTGGCCGTGCGATCGATGGCAAAGCGCAGCGTGGGGACGTCGCGATCGGGTTCCGCGGCGAGCTTCTCGAGCTGCGCGGCCCATGTTTGCTGGCAACGTGCCGTCCAAGTAGCGACGCCACGCGGAAAGTCGAGCACCCAATGCGTGCGACCACTGGCGAAGCGTCCTCGCATTGGGGCCGGCGCGGCGAGGAGCGGGGCGAGCAGATCTTGTCTTTGACAGGAGACGTGGTTTGCCACGCTCGGCAGCGCCACAAAGCTTGCGTCTTCGGCCAGGAGCCTTGGCACCAGATCGCCGAAGCGCGCAGGCGCCGCGCGCCGAAGCAACGTCAGTGCGGTCGCAGCCACGCCGACGAACGGTAGCTCGCTTGCGAGTCGCTCGAGTGCCGACAACAACGAATCGGAATGTTCGAGCCGTGGCCCTAGGCTTTGAGCGAGCCACAAGAGAGAGCCAGCGCGTTCCTGTGTTGCCCAGCGCGTGATTAAACTCTTGAACGCGGGCTCGAAGCGCGCCAAGTCGCTCGGTAGCAGACCTTCGCCCAAGCCGAGTTGCGAAATGTTGCCGCGCACTCTCACGAGCTCAGCCAGTCGCTCGGCGCCCCACAGCGGATCGACGCGGAACAAGCGCACGACCCAACGTTCAAGGTAGGCGGCAGTTGCGCTCGACAGATCCGAAGCAGCCAGCGCGTGCTCGATCACCGCGCCAGCGGCCTGCAACGTGCGCTCGGGAAAACACGCCCAGGGCTGTTCAGCCAGCCCACGCAAAGCCGCGAGGCGCACCGGATCCTGCTCGAAGCGACGCGCCTTCAGATATTCGAGTAGCGCGTCGACGCTGCCGCGATCTCCGTCCAACGTTCGGGTGAGCGCATTCAACGCAAGCGCTCGAAACTCTCCCTCCGGGTGACCGAGAAAGCTCGACATCTGCTCTCGCGCGCGTTCGAACGGAAGCAACGCGGCCCACTCGAGCCGCTCGGATTTGCCTGCCAACTCCGGAATCTCCGAAAGATGCCGCTCGGCTTCTTCGTGTCGCAGATCGTGCGGCAAGTCGACCAGCTTCGAAACCGCGACAACGCCTCGCTTGTCGCGAGCGGCCGCCACCCAGCGCTCGAACGCACGGCGGCGCTCCGGCGCATCCACCGGCATATGACGCAGCAGAAAACCGCCCCAAGCGCCCACGTAATTCGACTGCGCCCACGAATCGAGCGCCGCTTCTCGATCGTCCGGCGTGAGCCGCAAGAACCAACGCCGCCCGCGACGACCTTCGGGCAACGTTTGATAAGCATGTCGAGTCGCATACGCGAGCCGCTCGGCGCCCAAGCGGTGAGCCACGCGAGCCAACCGAATCCCAGCGAACGCACCTGGCGATGCTTGCCTGACGGGAGCGCGTTCATTGCGTTCGCGCAATACATCGAACGTCTCGCGTGGCAACTGCCGAATCAACTCATTCCAGGCGGCCACCGGCACGTGCTCCCCCGCGCGCGCCAGGCGAGCCGCTGCGGCCAGCACCGGCACCGGAGCACGCCGCGCGGCCAGCGCCAACGTCGGAATCAAGCGCACCCGCGCTCGCACATCCAGCGTTCGTTCCAGCGCCACCTCGACCTCAGCGGCCAAAACCTCTGCATGGTGCTTGGCCAACCGCGTCCAACCTACGGCGCTCGCATGCTCGCGAAACCGCGGCAACTCACGCACCAACAACTCGCGTGAACTGAGCGGCAACAAATCGACATTGCGCGGATCCTCCAGGCCTCCTGCGCCTTCGAGAAACCGCGCGACCGCACTCACGCGCCCCTTGCGTTGCAACATTGCCAGCAACCGACCGCGCGCGGCCCGGGATGCCACGCCGGCCAACACTGTCGCCACCCCTTCATCGTCGCAAACGTTCGCCACCAACCGCATCGCACGGAACCGCAACGTACGCGACGACCCCGTCGCCGCTTCCACCACTCGAGTCAACGCCCTCGCATCGCCGCGCCCTCCATACACCGCTTGCAGCGCCAACGTCCGCTCGTACATCCCGAGCGCCCATAGCCCCTCCAGCAACTCCGCCGCGCTCGCATCGCCGCCCGCCGCCTCACGCCCGAGCTCCACCATGCGCCGCGAACGATCGCGGTGCGTCATCGGCTCCAGCGCGTCGAGTAACTCTGAGATCCCAGTCATGCTCCTCCTGCCACCCGCGCAGTTTAGCGCATGGCCGGTCGCCCCGCCGCGCGGCGTGAGGGGGGCGTGCCTTTTTCCTTGGGCGCGCGAAGGTTGCGCATCGTGCCGACCACTAATCCCTTCACTGTCGCAAGACGCCCGTTCTGATAGCGCGGGCTGAAGGAGTATTGACCTATGTTGAAGCAATCGAGTCGTCGGCTGATCGCAATCGCGAGTAGTGCACTTGCTTGCGCTGTACTTGGCCAAGCATTGCCATCGAAGGCCGCCACGGCGGGCCAGTTGAATTTCACCGCGATTTCTAGGTGGGCTTACAATGGGCGCGAGATATGGATTTATGCGGATGGTCGGCTCAGCGCTTCGTTCACTGCCAATCGGCCCAACAATCAGATGGTGAGTGTGAGCAACTCTAGGCTCGATTGCTATATCACCACTCGACCCAACATTCACAACGCCAAGGGCTCTTGCAAGCTACGTGATGGTGCCTACGCGGGAACCAACTTTCAGGCAATTGCTTGGAATGGGGGAGGCGCAATTTGCCCGGTGGGCACGAGCTGCCAGGGGTGGACTAGCAGCTACACATACGGCGTTACTGGCGATCCGACTCAGACGAGCGCGCGTTACCACGCCAACTTCGTATTCCCGAATGGGGCCAATCCCAAAGAAGTAGCTTTTCCGGAACTCGTCATCCGTGGTTTTTAGGCGCTGACGCATTCACGGGGCAACCAGAACTCAAGGGGTAATACCATGAATATCAAAGCACTTTCGCTTGTGTGTGCTGTCATTCCAGCAATTTTCTTCACCGCATGCAGCTCCGCCGAGGATCCGGCTGCTGAAGCTTCGCAACCCAGCGCGATCGTTGCGCGCGTGGGAGACCACACCGTTACTGCCGCCCACGTCGACGCCGCGCGACGAAGCATGGAAGCCAGTGGCGAAAAAATGTCGAACCAGCAAGCCGCTCAGCGCGCACTCGAAAACGAGATTCGCGTCGCGGTTCTAGAACAGGAAGCCCGCGCACGCGGCCTCGAGGCAACACGCGAACAAGCGGAGCAGTACGCTGCAGAGGTGCAACGCCGCATTCGCGACGACGCTGCCATCCACGCACAGTATACCGAAGCCGTGCAGCAGTCGGGACTCAGCGAAGAGGAATACGCCCGCGCGACGGTGAGCACATACCAGTCGATGCTCTCGGTCATGAACCTGGAGGAGGCACTCGCACGCGAATTCGGCGAAGACGGCGTCGCTTCGGCGGTGGATCGTCTAGTCGAAAAAGCAAAAGTGGAGATTGTTGCGAGCGCACATCTCAGCGAGTGAAGCAGCTTTCAATTCTGCATTGAAGTAGAGCGACGGCCATCGGGCTGCCTTCGGGTGGTCCGATGGCTCCACGAGCGACTGGTTCGAGTTCGCAGCCCGCGCCCGCCGCCGTGACTGCATCGCTTGCGTGCGTCCATCGAATCGGGGCCGTTCGCTTCGCTTCCGCGTTCTTGTTTCCTGATGCAGCGGCGGCTGAACGGCGCTACGTTGGCCAGACAGATTTGGCGAACGTAGAATCGATTAGCGAGCACAGTCTGGAGGCCATCTGCGATCGTTTTCGGAGTGGGGCTCGGCTGAAGTTCCTGTTCTTTTGGGGGCACGAGACATCTCGAGTTGGCCATGTCGGGAAGGAGTGCCTGAGCCAGTGGTATCCAGCGGCGTTCACCGTTGACGGGCTACGCTTTCCAACGGCGGAACACTTCATGATGTACCGCAAGGCCATGCTTTTTGGCGACGAGAAGGCGGCAGCTGACATTCTCCGTGCGCCCAGCCCTGGCGCGGCCAAAGCCCTCGGCAGGTCAGTTCACGGATTCGACCAACAGGTCTGGGAGACTCAGCGGAGCGACATCGTAGTTGCGGGCAACCTCGCCAAGTTTTCGCAGTCGGCTAACCTGCGAGAGTTTCTGGTCGCGACCGAGAAGCGCGTTCTCGTAGAAGCCAGTCCCGTCGACCGAATCTGGGGTGTGGGTCTCGCAGCCGACGATGAACATATTGAAAACCCACTTCACTGGCGTGGACTCAACCTTCTTGGCTTCGCACTCATGGACGTTCGCGTACGGCTCGTTTGACGCTAACAATTCCTGTGACTTCGCGGTTTCGGCTGCTGCGATGGTGAAGGCATACCGTCAACGAACGCTCGATGGCGGCAGCGAAAATCTTCGCAAAGCGCGTGAAGGTTCCGCGAGAGTGCGACTCCAACTGTTATCGGACACGCGCGTTGCAAGGGAGCGACGCGAATGTTCGTTAGAAGGAAGTCGTGACCATGTTTAGGCTCTCGATGCGTGCAGGTTCTGCGGTCGTCGCACTGCTGATGACCGGAGTTTTCGGTTGCTCTGCGGGCGGCGACAGCGAGGGTGAAACGGGCAGCGTGGCCCAGGCCGTTCTCGGTGTCGACACGTACCTCTATCTCACGTGCAATGCGACCGGTTGGCAACCGGGCTCCGTCACACGTTTGCAACAGACCTCAGATCCCACGGTGTTCACGCTCGATGTCGACGTTCGCCATTCTTATATGGTCTCGGGCGCGGACGACTGCCAACTCGTCGAAACGAATCAAAAGGACGGTTGGGGCACCACGCAGACTCGTTACACAACACGCGACACAACGTTGCTCAGTGTGCCGGCCTCAAGTCGGCTCGCAACAAGCTCGATGCACTTCGGGGTCAAGTACCCGGCGCTTGGGCGCTATCGTGCAACAGTGAATTGGCAGCATGGTACGATCAGCATCGCCGCCGCGCCTGTGCCGCATGATTTGAAAGTGCTCTACGTTGGTTACAATCCGAGCGATGGCACGACCACGCTCGCCGACCGCTATTTCAGCGGACTATACGGTGGGCTCACCGCCGACCAGGTGGAAGACGCCACGGCGGCTGCAGAAATCGCGGCGTTCAATCAACTTTCGAACGGCCGCATCCGCTATACGGTCGTGCAAAAGGTCCACGATCGCACGTTCGATCAGTATACCGACGGATCCATCTACACGATGGATAGCTACGCGCCCTGTGCGGCCAACCCGGCTCCACAATACTGCGAAGATCGCAAACACCTATTCGACTATCCTGCGTGGATCGCGGAAAACAAGCTTTGCGAACTGGCCGATCAATACGGAGCGGACGAGATCTGGGTACAGAGTCCGCCGTTCTTGCAGACCTGGGAAAACTTCATGATCGGACCGACCGCGGGCTTCGACGTCAACGGTCCTGCGTTCGTGATCCCGGCGTGTAAGAAGCACTATATCGTTCACAACCCGACGTATCAGGCGCCGCCGTCTGCGTTCCTGCACATCGTAGGTCACCGCGTAGAAGCCACCATGAGCTTTCTCACCAGCAAGTGGCAAGCTGCGGACACGAACCAGCACTGGGAACGTTTCGCGCGCACGTCGCGCTACGCATCGCCCTACGGAGTAATCCTGCCCGATTTGCCGAACCCCTACTGCGGCAACGCGCATTTTCCGAGCAACGCGCAGTCGCACTACGACTACGCCAATCCGCGCCAGAAGAGCTCGATCTGCGCGGACTGGGGCAACTTCCCGAACTACACCAACGGGTCCGCGTCGCTCACCTGCAGCGCTTGGGGATGCTCCGACAACGGCTGGGGCGCCTACTGGCTCGGCTCGATCCCGACGGGCATCGGCACCGTCAGCATGACCAGCGCCTCTGGACACGGCTTTGCCTTCCCGCGCGACTTCTGGTCGCTGCTACTCCATCCCGATCAGGTACTGAGCTTCAACGCTCCTCTCTGAGCTAAGTCCCAGTGTAAGCTCGCGCTCCGGTTGGTTCCGCACTCTCGCGGGCCGACCGGGGCACGAAGCTCACAGGACCCCAAGTTGGACGAACACTCGATGACATCGCTGATTCCCGTTCTCGAGTTTGCGCCCGGTTCGTATTCGAAACACGAGCGTCCAACACCAAAAGGTTCAGGCGCGGAAGACCCCGCTGGCTGGTTTCGGTACTGGTCAGAATCACTCGCCGATGCAGGAATCCACGATCTAACACCCTGGACACCCGACTCGTGGCTGGTCACGGTGGACCAGCTCCACGATCCTGACGTATTACGAGCCGTAATCATGAACGCTGAGCCCGAGATTGCGATTGTCGATCTCGACGATGTCAGCGCTCTCTCGGGTGGCTACATCCTGTCGCACGAAAGCAGCACGCTTCTCCCAGGCTGCTGCGGCGACTTGGGCAACCTTGAGGAGTGAGAGCGGGCCGCGACCGATCCAAATGATTCATGGGTCATGCTCTGGATAGGCCATCCATGGACATTTGTGCGTACCTCGCGGGACGTCGTCCGGTTCGTCGAACCAAGCGAGCAGCAGGATCCGATTGGGCTAAATGAACTCCCATCGGTATCGCGCGCCGCACTACTAGACGCAATCCAGCGCGCGTCCGATGAGCGCAATCGCTTTGCCGCGCGGCTTCTGCCTGTTATCAAAGAGCTGAATCCAAGGGTTGCAGCGGCAGACCTCGTCCGTGTACTGGTTCGCGGACACGCCTAGTACGGCCCGAGACGACCGATACACCGCGGACGGCGAGCCGCGAAGTCGCTAGCATCGCTTCGCACTTCCCGCGTTGCTGAACCCTGCTACGTTGTCCGCGCGAATGCCGACGTTTTGGACCTACTATCTCGCGTGGGTGGTGCTTGCTTATGTGCTCCGCAACCCCTCCGTGCTCGCCGGCATCGTTCTGTTTTTGCTGCTGCGGCCATACATTCCAGATCCGAAAGCCGTCTTTCGTGCGTTGTCGCGCAGCCGGACCCTGCGCGCGCAGGTTGCGCTCAATCCTGCAAACGCCGTTGCACGCCGTGAGCTCGCAGAGATCTTTTTGGAAACGCTGCGGCCGCGCGCCGCGTTAAAGCTCGTCGACGAGGCTCTCCAGCGTGCGCCGGACCACGCGGAGCTCACCTTCTTGCGCGGCCTCGCACTTCAGCGGTCCGGACGAAATGAAGCGGCGCTCGCACCGCTCGTTCGCGCCGTGGAGCTCGACCCACGAGTTCGTTTCGGAGAGCCATTCATGGTGGCGGGTGACGCGCTCTCGGCGCTCCGTCGTCACGAGGAAGCCGTAGACGCCTATGAACGCTACGTCGAAGCCAACACGTCCGACGTCGCTGGCTACGTCCGCCTTGCACGCGCCCACGCTCGCCTCGGTCAGCGAAGCGAGGCGCAGAAGCAACTCCGCGAAGGCCTTGATACCCTCGCCAGCTTGCCGGGTTGGCGCACGCGGCGCGCCGTTTTTCGAGCATACCTCGCGGCTTTCTGGACCCAAGTGTGGTGGCTGCGGCAGCCGACCGCCATCGCATTCTTTCTCTTATCGATCGTCATCGTCGCGGGGCTGGCGCGCGCTGCCTATCCCGTCGCGGTGGACGCGTGGGCGAAGTTCCAAGACAGCACGTGGGCAGCACCGGCTTGGACAGGAGATGCTGTTCACTACCGTGGCCACTTGTTTCACCTAACAAGAAGCTACGACGATTACGACGACTACAAGAACGATCCCAACAACCTCCGCCAAGCCGATCTACCGGAAATTGAACGCCTGATGCTGCAAGCGAAAATTGGCCCGTCCTTTCACAATTGGGCCGACTTCGTCACGCAGGAGAGCGCCATCGCCTTCCCCGGTTACGGCTCCGGTGGCGGTCCGCGCATCAACGCGACTGACCGTGAGTTCATGGTCAGCTCAATCGAGATCCCGGGCACGCAACGCGAGCGCATCTTCGTGCTGGAAAAACGCCCCGACGGCAGCCTTCAACTGGTCGACGACTTCGTTGCTCCCTCGCCAGAAGCCCCGTCCGACTATCCCGCTGAAGCGTTCCTGCGAGGATCTGCGCTCCAGTACTTTACGCAAGAACAGAAGCTCGTGCGCGAGACAAAGCTCTGAGCTGGGCATGATATCTGGGCTCTGTCTCGCGAGCATTGCCCAGTCGAAGATCTCGCTTCGCTAGCCCGTCGGAGCCGTCAGCCCTCCCGGGGCCTCAGCAACTCCGCGGGCTCCACCTCGAGAGCGTGTGCTACCTTCGCAAGCCACCCGAGGGTAATGTCGTGCTCACCGGAGAGGAAGTTGCAGAGCTGGCGACGCGAAACACCGGCGAAGTCGGCGAGGCTGTCGAGGCTCATCGACTTCTCGGTCGCATAGAACCGAATGTTTTCTGCGACAATGTCCTGAAGGGACGGGCGCGGCACGAACCCACGCACGCGCCTGGAAAAGGCTATTACTGCAATATATTGGCGCTCCGCCCGCCAACCGCGTTGCCGTTCGTCGCAAAGCAAGCGTTCGCGCTTTGTGCGCACCTTAATGCGTGCGGTGCTTCGCCGAGCTACGGTTGCGCAGGCGAATGACTTCGAGCGGCAGCGGGTCCATCAACGCGAGCAGCCCCCCTTGGACCCTTGCATTACATGGGAGTTCATCAAGAGCGCCGAGCTCACCGTCGAGTTTGGCGTTGAGCCAACTGCTTTCGACATCGCGCAGACGTACGGTCAATGGGTGCGCTGCGTCGTGGTGCTAACCGATTCGCGAGGCCGTCAGTGGCAGCACACGCGAATGACGAATTGCGCTCCGCACGATCCGAAACGCGAGCGGCGAAGCACACGCGCCCTGAATGAGCCGCAGGATGCGTGAGGTGGTGGGTGCCCACCGCTGCGTTGTTCGCACTGGTGTCTGCCTGCTGCTGCTATACGCGGGATAGTTCCCATATACTCGCGGGCATGGCGAACAGTGATTCACCAGTTGAGGACATTCGCAGCCGACCCGGAATGTACGTTGGTGACACGTGTAATGGCTCTGGTCTGGCGCATCTGGTTTGGGAGCTCGTCTCCAATGCCATCGATGAACATCTGGCTGGTCGCGCGAGCAGGATTTCCGTCGAGATCCAAGCGGACGGGGTCATCTCGGTGGATGACGATGGGCGCGGGATCTTTTCTGGAGCCCGCTCGTGACGACACCTCCCAGACACTGCTCGTTAACAAGACCATCGGGCAAATCCGGGTCGAAGTCGCGGTGCGATGGCGCGTCCACCGCCCGCCGCGCGTCGAGAGCTTCGCGAATGTTACGCGCACTACTGACGGCGGTACTCACGTGCGCGGCCTAGTGCGCGGACTTACAAAGGGATTGCGCCTCGCTGCCCCGCAAACGTGTCGACAGAAAACCAGCAAACAATTGCTGGAAGCCATTTACCCAGGCCTCGACGCAGTGGTTTGCGTTAGCCTGAAGGATCCAACCTACGATTCACCCACAAAGGACAAGCTCTCGACACCCGCGGCGGAGGCCGCAGTGGTGGCAGCGGTCTGCGAAGCGTTCGTGGTGTTTGCGCGAGACGAGAAGCCTCTGCTGCGCCGTTTCGTTTCGCGCTTGCGGCGACAGGGCTAGCTGATTGATGAATTTCTAACGGCATGTGATGCCTTCGAGTTGGGATGCGGGCGCGGATGGAGCGTGCTGATTACGGAAGTGCGTGGCGCTGCAGCACGTTCCAGGCGACTTCGGCGATCTTAATGAGGTGTAGCTGCCGCAATGCGTGCCGTTCTGTACGGTGCAGAGGATGGTCTCGCTGTTGCTGCTGCAGGTGGGGTAGGTTTCACATGCGGCTTGTTGCGGCAGTGGTTCAGCTGTGCCGCTGCACATGTTGAGCTGGCCCCACTTGGCGAAGTTTGCCTTGGCACCGACGAATGCTCCGTTGCCGTCGTACGCTACGAGTTGGTCGCTGGTTCCGCGAAATTGAACGACGGAAACGGGACGGGTGGGGGAGCATGCGCTGCAGCGTGAGCCGTCGACGCAGTCGAAGTCGACGGGCGCGATGGCGGCGATGATGTCGGCAGCTTCACACGCTAGTTTGTAGGACATGCCGCCGCCGTTCGAGCAGCCAGATGCGTAGATGCGTTTGGGGTCGATGCACGCTTCGTTCTGCAGTGAGTTGACGATCGCTCGGACGAAAGCAACGTCGTCGTATTTGTCAGTGCAGCAGAGGCCTGCGTTCCAGGCTTTGTCGAGTCCGTCGGGGTAGATAACGATGAAGCCCTGAGCGTCCGCGACGCGATCGAAGCGCGAAAGGCTTTTTTGCTGTGCGCCGTTGCCGCTGAGGCCGTGAAAGTCGAAGACGAGGGGCATGCGCTTCTTTCCGTCGTAGCTGGGTGGTGCGTGTACGAGGAAGGAGCGTTGTCCGTCCGCTGTGGTGATCATTTTTGTGGTGTCGCCGGCTTTGAGTGTGGAGGTGAGGCATGGGCCTTCGGTGCTGGCGCCCATTCCGCCAAAGCCGTTGGCAGTTGAGCCACCGTAGCTGGTTCCCGCGGAGCCGGCGGTGGTTGTGCCGCCGCTGGTCATGCCGCCGTTCGCGCCCGTGGGGAGTGTTCCGCCATTGGTTTGTCCTCCTGAGGCATTCGGTGCCGTGCCGCCAGATGGTGTTTGACCAATTGACCCGCCAAGCGACGACAGACCGCCCGAACCTGGAGTGGTGTTTCCGCCAGAGCCGTTCGCCGTGGCGCCTCCGTTTGCGGCGCGACCTGCGCTTGCCGAAGCGCCGTCGGGTCCGGAATCGCTCGAGGATGCGCACGCGGAGATGCCAACGACGATGACTCCGACCGCAACGACTCCGGTCATGCAATGGCGGGCTGTAATCATGGTCGCGCTTGCCGGTTCATGCAGGGAGGGGCGTGGATCGATCAACAAAAGATCGCGAAGGGATTGTTCGCGCTCGCGGTGTTGCGAAGTCGCCCGCGCGAGAGCGGCACGACGTGATTCGTGACGGCTCCTGAATTTTGTTTGATCGATTCGGTGGGGCGCCTGCATGTAGCTCACGGCGCAGCCAAAACGCAGCCGCAAGGCGTTGCGATGGGTGTGCTTTGTCTCGAGAACGGTTGCGTGGAGTGGACGACGATGCACCAGAAGCTGACACTTTCGATGGCTCAGGGTTTTCAGTTGGGAGCCGCGTTGGCTCTGTTGGTCGCCTGCTCGGATGCTGGTACGGGCGGAGCGGGCTCGGGCGGCGCTCCCGGAGCTGGAGGCAACGTGCAGTCGAGCGGCGGTAGCGCCAACGGGAGCGGTGGGACGCCTCGTGGAGCGGGCGGCGCCACTTCTGCCATGGGCGGGATGACTCTTGGCAGCGGCGGAGGTACTTCGGCGAACGGAGGTACTCCGGGTAGCGGTGGTGCTTCGAGCGGCGGAGCATCGAGCGGCGGAGCATCTTCTAGTAATGGTGGCGCTTCGAATAATGGTGGGACGAGCGGCGGTGTTGGAAACGGTGGCGGGAAGAACGTGGCAGGTTCATCCGGCTCATTGGGAACAGGCGGGGTGAGCGCGATGGGCGGCTCCGCGAACGGAGGAAAGGGCTCGGTCGGTGCTGGTGGAACGGGAACCGGCGGGTCCGGCATGGGCGGCGCAGCAGCAGGCGGCTCTGCGGGCTCGGGCGGCTCGACACCGCCGACGGGAGCTAACTCGATCGCCTATATCGGCTGTTCGATGGCCTACAACATAGGGACTGGCTACAAGCGAGTCGGGGGCAAGGTGATGTGGAATTCGGACAGCTATCAAACCAGCGCGATGGTGGTGCAGAACTGGACGGACACGAACAGTAGTTCTTGGAAGCTCTTCGATCAGAAGATGAACTCGATCGGCGGCAAGGACACGGTCAAGGCGATCATGATCCAAATTTGTATCTTCAGTAGCCGCGCTACGAATGCGGAGCTGAAGGCGATGATTGCTTCGGCGCGCAATCACGTGAATCCGGGCACGCATATCTACATCGTGGGTCAGCCTCAGTACCAGGCTGGGCACGAGTGCACGTTGGCAGGTAGCGGCGGCGCCAAGTGGACTGACGACCAGGCGAAGGCGCTGGCTGCTGATTCGAGCGTCAATCAAGACATGACATACCTCGGTCAGTTCAAACTCGACAGCACGAAGGGCGAGGTCATGTCCGACACGTGCCACGCGAGCTCTACTGGCGAGAATGTACTTGGAGAGCAAGCCAAGGCGTTTTTCGGTGGCTAGTTTACGAGCAGCGACGGGCGTTCGCTGGCAAGCAGGCCAACATCTGTCCTGGTAAGTAGCGATTCAGTTGCTCGCTCTGGCTGTGCTCACGGATTTCGGGCACAGCGCGCGCCGACCACGCCGCGATACTCGGGATAGTACACGTGGCGGACTCCGGAACGGAGGGTGGCAGCGATGTCGTCATTGCTGCCACTTCGGAAAGCGCGATAAGTACCGCCTTCAATTGCGGCACAGTCGCGGCAGGGCAAGGGGTATTCGCCTCCAGCGAAGTCGAGCGTCCACTCCCACACGTTCCCGCCGAGATCGGATTGCCCCCACTTTGCGTCACCCTTTGGCGATTTGGATCCGACGTTCAGTAGCCGACAGGTGCTGCCACAGTAGACGGCGTAGCTGTCGTCGATCACCGTCGAGTCTGCGGGGATCGACCACGGATAGTAGCGCTGCTCGCCGCCTGCCGAAGCTGCATAGTTCCACTCAGCTTCCGTCGGCAGCCGCCCGCCATCCCATGCACAGAATGCAAAGGCCGTGTACCAGTCCAAGCAGTTCACGGGCTTGTTTTCATTGCTGCCCGGCAGATCTGTCCAGCTCTGATAGAGCTCATGGCACTTCAACGTCGCGTTTAGCTCAAGCGCGTTTGCTGGCAGGTTTCCGTTCCATGCGGAGGACCAACCCGAGCGCGCGATGAGGGGATGTGCGGCGCTGCCTTCGCTCGGCGGATGCTCTTGGGTGCCCATGCCTGCGTTCACGAACCGACGCAGCCGTCCCACAGTGATCTCGTATTTGTCGAGGTAGAAGTCGCTTACGGTCGCTGGGAAACTTGCGTCCAAGAAATCTACGCCGTCGTACGTTCGCGCGAAGGTTCCGCCCGGAACCAAGAGGGTTCGACAGCAATCGTCGTTTCCTGATGGCCCGCAGCTGGCGGGCAGCGATGCGCAGCTGGTTGCCTTTCCACGCCACTTGGGCCCGCTGCTGGCAGTCGCTCCAGCCGGCGGCGATGTATCAGCCGCGCTGCTCGTACCGCGGGTGCACGCGGACGAAAGCAGGAGCCCAAGCGTTGCGCTGTGGAGCGCTCGAAGAAGGCGCACAGAAGTCAGCCAGAAGCGCTATGCAAGCACACCTCGGTATCGATCATAGAAAAACGCCTTCTCCACCAAACTCCGAAAGTTCCGGCTAGAAGCCCGCTGGCGCACTGCAGCATCCAGCGTTCTCCCGAGCCGGCATGCCTCATGTTCAGCCATCGGGCTGACATTCTGGTGTCGCCGTCACTTTCCTTGATCGATACAGGGCGCATCCCGCATAGGCAAAGCAGAATCCATGCGGCCGTCGTGCGGCCTGCAGCGCCGTGGATCGAGCCGCTGGCGCTGTCTCCCCCTGAACCAAACGCGGATGAGCGAGAAGAACACGATGGCACTTCGCGAGCGTCCGGCGCCGCGTTCGGAAGCCGATCGCGCGCGTCTGGAGCAGATGTTCGCAGCGCATCACGCAACGGTTTGGCGAACCTTGCGTCGCAGGGGGCTCAGCCCGGACGCGGCAGCCGACGCAACTCAGGAAACCTTCTTGATCGCGGCGGAGCGGCTATCCGACATTCAGCTGGACAGTGAGCGGGCGTTTCTGGTCGGCACCGCGCTGCGGGTCGCGCACACGTTGGGTCGCAAAACGATTCGCTGGCAGCTGGACGAAGACATGGATCGGCGCATGGCGAATGTCGGGGACGAGCGCGTTGACATTCAGCTGTGCGACCGCGCGCTGTCGAAGCTAAATCCAGAGCTGGCAGAGGTATTCGTGTTGTACGAAATCGAAGAGCTTTCCTCGCCGGAGATAGCTGCACTGCTCGAGATTCCGCTGGGCAGCGTGGCATCTCGCTTGCGGCGCGCGCGCGAGCAATTTCGTGCAGCGTTCGTGCGAGTCGAACGAAGCATTCAACTGAGGGGGAAACCATGAGCGGGCGCTTCCCGCGCGGGGCCGGTATCGAATCCAGTTTGCCAGAGCGATTGCGCGCCGGCGGTGGCACTCCAGGTGAGCGCCGAGCCCTGAACGCTGCTGCACGCGAGCAACCTTCGCGGGAGCTCCGTGAACGCATGGCGCTTGCAATCGGCATTGCGCCGCCGCCACCCGTTCCGCTCGAGCACGTGCCTTCCGAACTCGGCACGCTTGCGCCCAAAGCAGCTGTGGCCTCGCGCACCCTGCTACCGTGGATTTCTGCTACTGCCGCGCTGGCGATTGCGGGAGCAGTCGTTGTCACGCGCTCGAGTACGTCGCCGGCGCCGCTGCCATCCGTTGTGCAGCCAACGCGGTCCGCTGCGCCGATTTCGTCGGCTGCCGTCGTTCCCACGCAGGCGCCGCATTCGAACACGACCGAGGCACCGCCTACGAATCAGTCCGCGTCTGCCATCCAACGTCGCCGTGGCCCAGCAGCGGTAGCCGATATTCAAGCTGAAATCGCGCTGGTCGACGCGGCTCGAGCCGCATTGTCCTCGGGCGCCAGCAATCGCGCCCTGGAACTCCTCCGCCAATACCAAAGCAAGTACCCCGCCGGCAGTTTTCGACCCGAAGCTGCGGCACTCAAGATCGAAGCTCTCGTAAAGCTTGGCCGCACCGCGGAAGCGCGCAGCTTGGGCGAGCGCTTCGTCGACGATCATCGTGGCAGCCCTCTCGCCGATCGCGTATCGCGATTGATTGGCAGTAACGGGCGCTAGCCGCTCGACGACGCAGGCAATGGCTCGACGACCAATTGGGCACTCAGCGCGAGCGCAGACCAATCCCAACGCTGGCGGAAACGGTAACCGGAGCCACGGTGTGAAAGATGAAAGGAGCGAATTCGAAAGAGTCGCGCACGAGGTTGACCCCGACCGACGCACGCGCCCACAGCTCGATCAACGGATGCACTCTGCCGGCCATGATGGCGGAGGCTCCCGTAGCCACGAACGGCCGACTAACGGTGCCTGGCGCGTTGCTCGTGCTGCTGCCCCGCGCAGACAAACGCCCGACGAAGACAGCCGCGCAAGCACGGCCTTCGATGGGTGCGAGCGCTACTCGAAACGGGCAGAGATCCAGGCTCGCCGCATCCAGCGTGAACGCTGCCGTACCGCCTCGTTTTTCGAGCCCGCTCCGCGCTGCATGCGTGAACCCAAGCACGACCGCCGGCGACCACAGCGCTTCCCGGTCCAAGCCAGCCATCGCATCCAAACTGACTCCGGGCATCCATTCTGGAGATACACCAACCAGCGTAAGGCCGCTGACATGCGCGCCAAAGCGAGGCAAAGCCGAAACGCGAGTCGAACTAGCCGAGCTCTCGCTCGATTCCGCCGGAAGTGCGTCGGCAACTTCGCCGCGTTCCGACTCCGAGCGTTTCGGTTGCGCCTCGGATCGTTTCGGTTGCCCTTCCGCATCCCTAGATTTGGGTTGCCCCGCCGCATCCTTACTAGTCGCTCCGCGGTCTCCGGAGACCGAGGGCGAGGAACCGTCGATGGTCCCAGGTTTCGCTGAACGAGCATCGCTCACGACTGTGGGATCCACGGTGACGGCAATGATCAGCGCCATCGCATCGGCCGCTTGGGTGCAAGAGCGCGCAACAACTCGGCGTTGCGAAGGCTCCGAGCCCGCCTTCACCAAAGTGAGCTCCCCAAGAACATTGCCAGACTGCAGCGTCGTAAATCGAGCTCGCGCCAAGAGCGCCCCAGCATCGGTACGGAACTGTACTCGCGGCGAGCGGATCGAGATGCGTTCGCTCAAGTCGGCCGACGACGTGCAAGAGGGCTCGGCGTCGACCTCGAGGTGCAGCGCTGGGTTCGGTGCATCAGCAGCTCGAGCTGCAAGCGGGCTTCCGATCAGCGCGACCAGACTGACCAGCGCGGTGGCTGCATTCGTCGCGATGGAGGTAGTATTTCGTGATGGATAGAGCTGCATCGGTTGCGCGAATGGCCGGCGCCTGGTTCAGCATCGTTCTAGCTGCGAGCTGCGGTGGCGAGAAGATCCGACTGGGCGATGCGACCGGCGGCTCGGGAGCCGTTGCGGGAAATGCTGGCGCGGCCTCAGGCGCTGCCAGCCTAGGTGGAGCAGGCGCGGGAGCCGGCGGCTCAAACGGAGGCATCAATGCGGGCGGTGGCTCGGCGGGCTCTGCTCCAACGTGCCGGCACGGGAGCGTCCAAGCGAACGAAGTTCTCTGGATCGGCGACTCCTGGGTTACGATTCCCGGCACCCAATACAACCGGGTCGAAGAGCTTGCTCGCGCGGTGGACGCCATCGGGCCTAGCGACGAATACGTGGTTCTTGCCGCGGCAGCAGCTGGCATCGACGCTATCGTCAATCAATACAAGCTGCGCCAGGCGGGCGCGACCAAGGTTCGGATCCTCATCATGGATGGAGGCACGTGGGACACCCTCAATGCGGGAGGTTCAGCTGCGTCCGTGAACCTGGTCGTGAACACGTTCAAGCAATTTTTGGCCACAATCGCCAGTGACGGAACTGTCGAGCACATCATTTACTACCTCGTGCCGGAGCTCCCCACGGTTGCAGGCGTCGCCGAATTGCGACCGAAAATCTTTCAGGCGTGCGCCGAAAGCACAGTGCCCTGCCACTTCATCGACTTGCAGCAGAGCTGGGCTCCGGAATACACCGATCCCACCAATGGGATCCAGGCTTCCGAAGCCGGCGCCCGCAAGATAGCCGATCTCGTCTGGCAAACAATGCAGGACAACTGCATCGCTCAGTGACGTCGAGCGCGCAGCGCTCAACTGCATCGCTGAGTGACCTCGAGCGCGCAGCGCTGAGTCGCATAGACTTCAACGTGGGTGATTCAATGCTCACTTGTCGGGCTTTGTGTCGAATCAAACCGGGCAAAACTCACTGTGTCCGTGGTTGCGGTGTTTGGCATGTGGCTTGCTGTTCTTCGGCTTAACCAAGCTGGGTCGGGACCAGAACTCCCGACGAGAAGACAACATGTCGAATCACAACGCTGTCGCCCTCGAGGGCAGTTCGCTCCGTAGTGAGGAGTTTTTTGCACGAAACGTGGTTGCGCCGTTTTCGCCGCAGGCGGTGCTGGATGTGCTTTTGGGGAAGAGTCCAATCTGTCATCTCAAAGGCTTCTTCGATCGAAACACGTGTTCCACTATTCGAAGGAATTTCTGGGAAAATCCGGGGCTTCGGGAACGCGGCGATCAGGTCGCAGGGTATGTCGTCGGGGCCTACCACTATGGGCTTTCGACGCTCGATTACCTGCACGAGTGCCAAGCCACTCGGAAGCATGTGGAGAGTCTGTTTACCGGTGCACGTGATCCGGTTGCTCGACTGGAGGCTCTGTTGGTGCGGGCAGCGGCGCCGACTGGTCGCGTCGTTCGAAGAGCTCGTCATCAGGGCATGGAGGCTGCTCGCTGTGCGGCAACTTCTTGGTCTGCCCCGGGCGAGTTCCTGTTGGCTCCGCACGATGACGTTGCGCAGGTCGGCGCGAAGGAGCAGCGCGGTTTCGAGATTCAGCAGGTCGCGCGACACACCGTGGTTGGAGTAAATCTGTACTGTTCGATGCCGCCCGTAGGAGGGGAACTCGAGCTGTGGAACATCAGCCCCAATCGGGCCTGCCGTGCGCGTCTTGGGATCGAAGAACGAGGGCACCCCTACGATGTGGAGCAGCTGCGTTCGTTTCAATCGATGCTTTTGGCCGTCGCCCCTGGTGATTGCGTCTTGCTGAACGGCGGTTTTGTTCACGGCGTGCGAGGAACTGGCAACGGCGTGCCGATCGCGCTCGACGAGCGCAGGCTGATTTTGACGCTGTTCGTGGGCATCAAGGACGACGAGACGATCCTTTGGTGGACGTGATCGCATGTCACCGAAGTTCCGAAAGAGAGGCTCTCGAGATGAACTCACAAGCTGTTGAACAACCGATCGTCAAGACCACAGAGGCTCCCTATCGGATCCTCCGGGAGGCGGGGGCCAGTTCGCGGCGTCGAGAAAGGTTTGAGTTTCTGCGACTGGATGACCCGGGAAGCAAACTCTCTGCGCATGATCAAGTAGCGCTCATCCAAGCTTTCGCCGCGGTGACCGATGCTTTGTGTCGCAGTGACACATCGGGTTACTGGCACGGGCGTTCGCGATACTTCGATGAGCTCACCGAGCTGTGGACGGCCTTCGACGACGGGGTTTTGATCGCTTTCGGCGGGCTCCGACTCTTGTCTCACGAGCGGGAGCCAATCGTGTATGTCGACACACTGAACGTTCGCCCGCGTTCCCTCGGTTCCAAGATTGGACGCTACAGCTTGGGCACCGCGCTCATGCACGAGATCTTGTTTCACTACTCCGTGCGCTTTTCTGGACCGCCGCCGTTCGTGTTTCGCACGCAGAACCCTCATGTCTACAGACTGGCTCATGCGATGGTTCCGCGCGGCATTCACCCGGCCATCGGCTGCGGTTCTTCGCGACAGCCCGAGCGGGGCACTCGCCTAGCCGCTGTGGTCGCGAGTCAGTTGTCTCCCAACAAGGTCTTCGATTCCGACACTCTGGTGATTCGTGGTGCGCTCGGGCGCTCCTTGTATGGCAGCGACAGCTCTGCCATGCGTCCCACGGGGCTCCTTCTGGCGCGCTACTGGAAGCAAAACGTGCACACCACCAAGGGGGACGCGCTGGTCGTAGTGGTCATGCCCACCAAGGCCGAGGTGGCCAAGTTGGCGTTGTCGTATGGCGCAACGGTGGGGCGCGACAAGTGGCAGCACCTGAAGGACCGAATTCGATCGAATGCAATGAGAATCCTGCCGCGGCAACGACGAGCGACACGTCACGCGGCGTGCCCATGACGAGGGAAACATGACCGCTGATATCGAAACTGGTTCAAACGGCTCCTCTACTTTAGCCGGCGACAGCGCCGATCCAGTCCCGCAGACGATTGTGGAAGCCGAAGAGGTTCTCTCGCGGAATGCAGATCTGATTTCGAGCCGCGTTCAGGCTCAGTTGGCTCGAACTCGGCTACTCGTTGCTGGTTGCGGCAGCGTGGGCGGAGCGGTGGTCGAACCACTGGTGCGCCTCGGGCTTGGAGCGGTGGTCCTCGCGGATCCGGAAGTGTTCGAGCTGAGCAACGTCAACCGACAGGCCTGCTTTCGCGAGGACGTTGGAACCTCCAAAGCGAGGGTCCTGGGAAACCGCGCCGTGCGGATCAATCCACGCATCGACACCAGAGTTCTCGAGGATGGGCTGACCGAAGACAACTTGGACTTCGCGCTGAGCGGTGTGGATGTGGTCTTTGACGGGATAGACGCTAGCGCTGCAGCCTGGGAGAAGTATCTACTCCACGCTAAATCATGCTCGCGCGGGATTCCGGTTCTGTCTGGTATGGACTTCGGAGGAAAGGCCGTCGTCTATATCTTCGACTACAGAACGCCCGGTAGCAAACCGTTCTATGGTCGCGCGACGGCCGAAGCCCACCGCAATGGAACGCTCGCCGAGCGTTTGAGCTGGGTCCGATACCGTGATCTGCCGGCGGATTTTCTGCCGATCGTCGACGATCGCATACGGACGGGAGCACCCTGGCCTCAGGTCTCTTACTGTGTGCAGGCGATGGGGGCGATTGGCTCGCGTTGCATACTCGGCGCCGTGTCTGGCGAACGACAGCCGCATGTCGTCTCGTGTGATACTCACATGCTTGCGCGCTCTCCGCTCGAACGTGTGCGCGCCTACCTCCAAGTTCCCACGCGGCTGTTGCGCACCTATCTCACGGTGAAGCGCAGCAACGCTGAGCGCAGCGCGCCGCCAGTGGCTCCGGCCTGTCCGCCGTCGAACCTGGATCCGGTGTTGCACCGCGCTCTCCTCGCCTTTCGTCTTGCTCCCTCGCCGCACAACGCCCAATCGTGGTCAGTCACCGTTACGGGTTCGAGAGAACTTCGAGTTTCGTGGTCCGCTGAACGGGCGCTACCTGCGGTCGATCCGGCTGGGCATTATGTCGCCTATGGGCTCGGCTGCGGGCTCGAGGCGATTGCAACCGTCGCCGATGCGGAGATGAAGCCCGGCTCAATCGAGGACATGGCGGATCCTCAATACTACGCGTGCGACGTGCGCGTTCTTGGTCTCAAGGCGGAGTCGTATGCGCAAGACATGGCGCTTCTCCAGCAGCGATCGACCCATCGCGGCGCGTTTCGAACCACGCCGCTGCCCGCCGCACTCGAACCACGCTTGTGCGAACTCGTGCAGCCCCTCGGCGCTCACGTAATCGTCGACTGCCCCGATCGAGAACAACTCATAAAGCTCGCCCATGACGGAGCCTTGCAACTGTTTCAGCGCCGTGACTACTTGGATGAACTCCTCTCCTATTTGCGGCTAACCCCCGCCGAAGCAGAAAGGACTCCAACTGGGTTCACCGCGCAGTCTTTGGCGCTCGACTGGGGCGCTGTCCAAGCCTTCGCTCTGCTGCGGGCCAGTGCGGCTCTGCGCGAGATCGGCGGAGTGTTAGGGCTGCCTCGTCTGCTCGCCACTCTTTCAACTGCGAATGTCGCAGAGTGCGGAGGTTATGTCCTAATCTCTACTCCTCATTGGACGCCTTCAGGTCGCGTTGACGCGGGTCGAGCCATGATGAGGGTCTGGCTCGAGCTGACACGGCTCAAACTCGCGTGCCAACCCCTGGGTTTCCCGATCAGTAACCCCGAAGGCTCTCGACAGGTCGCGCGGCTATTCGGCGCACCAAGCGGGCATCATCCAGTTGCGCTGCTGCGCGTTGGCATTGCTCAACAACCGTCCCTTCATGAAACCCCACGCCTCGCTCTGGAGGCCTTCTGCCATGCTCCAGCGGTTCGCTGAACTACGGGCTCGGCGCCCAGCCAAACCCGTCCTGGTGGTCGGTGCCACAGGTCAGCTCGGCACTGCGTTCGTTCGCCACGCAGTGGAAACCGGTCTGCCCGTTCGCGCCCTCGTGAGACATGGCTCTCGGCACGAACATCTCGCCATACCTGGCGTCGAGCTCGCCTTCGGAGATCTGCGCGATCAGGACAGTATCGAACGAGCCTGCGACGGAGTGGGCGCGGTCATAGCGACGGCAACGGTGATATGCCCCACGCGCCCTTACAACTTCGAGGAGGACGAACGCCTCGGATACCAGCACCTCGCCTCGGCGTGCGCCAAACAACGGGTTTCGCAGCTGCTATTCGTTTCCGCAACAATCCCCTTCCATGACGAATTCTTGCGCCGCGTGCCGACGGTTCGGATGAAACAGGCCTGCGAGGAGATCGTCAGGAACTCTGGCGTCCCCTACACGATACTGCGGTGTACGCCTTTCATGGACAACTACTTTGCATTGATCGGCAGCACCATCCCATTGCGATTCGAAACCGCGGCGACACTCGAGCGCACTCGCGGGGTGAGTGGACTGCTCAGAAAACTGATCGGCAACACCATCGATCAATTTGGGGTCGCACACGTTCCGGGGCCCAGGACCGCGCGTCACGCGTTCGTCGCAATCGCCGACGTCGCGAAGTCCTTGCTCAACGCGATTGGACACCCAGATGCCTACGACACAACCCTCGATGTGACTGGACCAGAAAACCTCTCCTGGACGGATGTCTGCGACATCTACGCGGACCTACTTGGTCGCCGCGTTTTTGTCATGGAGACCCCCGCGCCGTTCCTGAAGAGACTGTCTCGCGTCCTCCAGGCTCTGTCTCCAGCATTCTCCAACCAGGTTGGCCTCCTCTGGATTCTGAGTGCGATTGAGATGACCGTCGAGTCGACGAGCCCGGTGAACCAACTCGGCGTCACCTTGACCCACGCGCGTCACTACTTGGAATCGAAACTGAACCAATCTGCTGAATCCCAACCTCACTCCAATTGATGCGCTGCCATGATTACACCCCAATGGCATCGACACTCTTTCGACTATGAATTCGAGCTGGATTGCGGTACGCGCCTTCCCGGTCTGAGCGTCAGCTACACCACATTCGGTACACTCTCCGAGCGAAAAGACAACGTCGTTTGGGTCTGTCACACCCTCACATCCTCGCCCGAGCCCTCGCAATGGTGGCCAGACCTAGTTGGCGAATCCGGCGCCATTTCACCCAAAAAATACTTCATCGTCTGCGCGAACGTGCTCGGCGGATGCCACGGCACAACCAGCCCCATCAGCTCCGATCCCAACACCGGGCAACGCTACGGCATGCGCTTCCCCCTCATCACGACGCGAGACATGGCTCGCGTCAACGCACTCCTGCGCCGAACACTCGGCATCGAACGCATCTGCCTCGGCCTCGGAGGATCGCTCGGAGGACAACAACTCCTCGAGTGGAACGCTATCGAACCTTCGGTGTTCTCCCAAGTGTGCCTCGTTGCCGCCAACGCCAAACACTCCGCGTGGGGCATTGCCTTCAACGCCGCACAGCGCCTCGCCATGAAGGCCGACCCCACCCTATCCCAAAATACGGAGCGGGCCGGCCAAAACGGCCTCCGCGCTGCGCGAGCCATTGCGATGCTCTCATACCGAACTCGCCTCAACTTCTGCCAAACGCAGACCGACCCCGAACCCAAACTCGACCACTTCAAGGCTGACAGCTACCAAACCCACCAGGGCAACAAGTTAGCCGCCCGCTTCGAGGCCCACGCCTACTGGCACCTCACCAAGGCCATGGACAGCCACGACCTCAGCAGAAACCGCGGCACGCTAGAAACCGTACTCGCAACCGTCCAAGCACGCACACTCTCCATCGGCTTCAGCAGCGACCACCTGTTCCACCAATCCGAGCAAGAGTTCATCGCCAACCACATCCCGCGCGGCTCCTTCTCACTCATCGAAACCTCGTACGGACACGACGCGACTCTCCTCGAAAGCCGAGCGATCGCCGATCGGCTCATGCACTTCTTGGAAAACGACACCAAGAGCCGTCGCTGATATGCTCCAACCAACGCCAACTCAGATGAGCCACGTACTTCAGTGAATGTCGACATAGCCAGCATCGAGGATCCCGAGGTAGCGGCGTTTGCCGAGCGAGCGGTGTCCTTCCTGCTTCAACATTCATGGTGCCGAGAGGTCGTTTCCGGTCGAAAGGTCTGGGCCATTCCCGGTGTACTCGGCGTCTTCCTGCTCACCATCGTTCCGGTCCGTCCCGGCATTGATACCGAGCTGTGGGTCATCGTCGGTGACTTGCCGCCTGCGTACATCGCGCGGCCAGTTGAATCATCATGGCAGGACGTCCTCTGCGCATACATCGATGAGATGCGGCGCTGGGTTGTCGCCGTGCGGAATGGTGAATCGCTGAAGGACATTGTTCCGGTCAACGTCGAGCCAACCCTGGAGTACGCCGATAGGTTGGACTCTCGACTTGGTTTCATTCAGCAGGAATTCTTGAGTGGCCCAGCCGACGCGTACGACGACGTTGACTAGGGCGGGCACCACTAGCACGCCCGTTTGCTGATTATGTCGAACAGATCGCAGCACACGAGCTCCAACCCCTGTGGATCAACGACTTCTACGATGGTCCCCTCTCGGGCGCCGTGCTACCATACTCGAGCGTGTGCCCCTGACGCTGGACTACAACGAAGTTCTCGCTTGGTTCCAACTCTGAGGTCAGCCGCGTAACTCTCTCCCATTGGCCGTCACCTACTCGATTTACAAGCACATGATCGACGATAGAGAGGAAAGGCTTCGGCCAGGTCGTTGCTCACAGCTCGGCTTTTTAGGTGAGCACGAATCGCTCGCCGCGGTGATCGATCAGGATAGACGCGCGCTCGTCGCGCTCGGCATTACTCACGAGCAACTCGCCACTGCGCTCGATAACCTGGTCGCAACTGTTGACGGGATTAGCAGCGCTCTTCTCGCAAAGGCGCAAGGCCCTACCGGGGAGTACTTCCGGCGAGACCAGGTCGGCTGGTTCAATCCATACGACCTAGCGTTATTGCCGACCTTCTCGCAAAGCAATCTTCCGGACCTAGGTACCGGATATCTCGTGGGCGGCCTCCACATTTTCGTCTCTCGGTTTCGCGGGCTCCAAGAGTGCCCGTGGGGCTGCGAATTCGAGGCAGCGCCTTCGTCTATGAATTTCCTCGTGCTGGATCGATCGACGACCGAATACTTCACGTTTCCAGGGCTTTCACCTCACCTGATTCGCGCGCATCATTTCTTCGAAGGTTTCCAGACGCCGTTTCGAACTGATCCCAAAAAGGCCGCAACGGTGCTCGGCCTCGTCGCTGCGTTGGCCGCGCACCGCTCTGATTCAGATCGAGCTAGCGCCATACGACGACTAAGGCGAAGAGCTGTTCGACAAGACAGACTCCGCGCTCGAGTCATCCGAGCTCCTGAAGATCCGTGATTGGTTTCGCGACTTGGCTAACGGCCGGCTTCCTGAATGGGCGCATCTCAATTTCATCGAGCCCCGCCTATCCTTCGAATTCGTCGCGCGCGACCGCGATGGAATTCGCTTTGCGGTGCACCTTCGCGCCGAACTGCGTCCGAAGTTCAAGCTGCGCCAGCTCTCCACCTCGACGAAGGAATGGCCGGTGGTGTTCCACTTCGATTCCGAGCGCCTCTCCGCCGTTGCTCTCGCTGCGGAAGCGGCGCTCGCGACGTTCCCGATTCGCAGTGCACGCGAATAACATGGGGCGCACGGAGGGCGTGATGCGTCCGGTGAGGCCGGAGCCCTGGACGAACGACTCTCCTCAGAGCCGAGCCCGTAAGGCCTCGCCGCGCCCGCTCGAGAATTCGCGTGAATTCCGCGGCCTGTAGCGGAGCGCGGTCAGAGGGCCCACACGCGTTCACCAAGGTGCGGAGTGCGGCTGGAATAGCCTCGAATCACCGCCGGCCCGGGCCAGGCTCACGCTGTTCCCATGCCCGGAACTGATGGTGCACTACATCAATGCGCACCCGTATTGTCCGCGGGCGAATTCCCGGAAGCCGTTTTTCGCGTGTCAGCTGTTCTGCTGGAGCAGCTGCGGCGCCGAATATGCCCGACGATCAGCCGAGGAGGTAGGCCTCGTCGGCTGCTTTGTTGCGTTTCTACCGAAGCCGCACGTGCTTCTTGATGACCAGCACCCGGTCGACTGGCGAAGGCTCCTCCATGTTCATCCTTTTCAAGCGGGCAACTCCACCGCTGCCGATTACGCCGACGCTCTCGACAGGAGCGAAAATGCCGCTGACAGATTGACGAGCGAAGCGCTAGCGAGCCTCGTGATCGATTCTCTTGTGCATCCGGGTATCGTGCGCGCCGAGGATGTCGAGCGAGCAATTACGATTGTCACCGACGAACTCGAAGCACGGAAGGCCATGGGCGACTACTGAGATGGCTCGCAGACTACGGTCCCTGGTTGTACAATTGGGTCGCCGCTGCCGCCGACCAATCACCGATGTCTAGCTCCGCGCATTCCAATCCGAATCGTCCCCCGACGGCCCAGCGGATCGCGTCCACGCGAGCGACAAGGCTTGGCACACGACGACATTGCCGCGCGACTGGGCCTCAGCTTGGCGTCGTATTGGGACCTCGAAAAGCATGACGATGAAGCGTTTTGCTGTGTGTCGTTGCGTCAGCTCGTGATGCTGGGCGACATTCTTGGTGTCTCAGTCGTTGACCTTGTGAGCGACCATCCATCGGCTCCGGTCTCGCGCGCGATCACCCCAACCGACGTTGCCGCAAGCCTCCAGCAGCGTCTCGCGACGCAATCGGATGTGAATGCTCTCAGCGAGGCACTTGGGTGGGATGTTGCTGCCGCACTCGCAAATCCGGACTCGATTTGGGACGATTGGTGCCTCGACACGCTTTGCGATGTCTGTGGCAAGCTCAGTATGGATTGGGGAGCGCTCTTTCTGCATGAAACGAGCTCGTCCACGAAGTGATGAGCTCGGGTGCGGCGCCCAGCGCAGCAGGACAGCAGCTCCTCTTCGGCGATGGGGCGCCAATCGTTACCCATGTGGGTGACGTCAGAAGCTCGTTCGGCGCATAGCGTGCTCCGCCGGGCGGAGTACCCATTGTACAAGTTGCCGTTCTTGAGAGCGGTCCGACAAGCAAGTTGTCCACTTCATAGCGGCCCTCAGCGCGCCGCATTTGATTGCGCTATTCGATCAACGCGCGGGAACAGCTGCATCGACCTGGAGCTAAATCGATTGCGCGGCGTGTTGCGCGATTGCGCTGAACGTTGCGCAATAGGAATCTGCGAGTGGGCTTAGCATTCGTGTGGCCAACTTGCTGCGCTGTTGTATCTTCCGAGAGTGAACCGTACCTACCAGAGACGTAAGGTGACGCCGAAGGTGCGT
The DNA here is from genome assembly GCA_049324695.1 of Myxococcota bacterium. Lineage (GTDB taxonomy): Bacteria > Myxococcota_A > Polyangia > Polyangiales > Polyangiaceae > PMG-095. Next base: position 104,521 of record JBMOMJ010000023.1, on the reverse strand, counting down.
AATGGGATAGTGCTGAAGAAGCATCGTCACCAGGCGACCGCGGCGATGGGCTTCGTCGTGGATCGTATGTCTCCGCCGCGGGGATGTCGCCACGTCGTGACCAAGCGGGACATTCACGAGTTCACTGCGATTATCCCGGATTGGTCGCGGCTGTGCGAAGGTTTGGAGGGGGTGCTGCTGACGCCTAGAGATGCACGTGTGGACGGGTGGTATCGGTTTTATCCGAGAGAGCGAACGGGACGAATTGAGATCCCGGCCTGGGAAGGCGACCTCTGGGTCGTATTTGGTCCCGACTACTTTGATGAACACCGTACTCTATTTGATCGACTCGCGGTTGCCACGGAGTCGAAGGATGACGGCGTCGAATGTCGTTTCACGCATGCGCAAGCCAAGGCGTTCTTGCTGTTGCACGTGTTCCTACATGAGCTCGGACATCACGTCGATCGGCTGGAAAGCAAGCAGCAGAATTCAAGTCGACGCGGCGAGCCCTTCGCCGAGCAATACGCCAACGAGCTGGCTGCTCACCTGTGGGACGACTACGTTCGCGTCTTTGGTGATCCCACTCGGAGTGGGAACGTGGACCGCCCAAGTTTCGCGTGAGCTCGAATCACACGGGAGAACTCGAGCACGCCCGCTCAGCATAGCTGCCACCCATCGACGATGGAGATTGCATGATGGACTTTCACCCCGACTCCGCTATCCATAGAGGCGTGCTCGTACGAAATGAAATCGAACGCGCCGTTGAGCTACAATCTCGCGGCTACCAGCTGATCCAATGGCTCGAGAAGGCCTTGGTCGATGGTTTCATCGCGCCGGAAGCGGCGCACGTTTACGCCAGCATGGAGGAAGCTGCGCAGGCGTGGATGGAGCGTCACTATCTCAATCTTCCCAGCGTAGCGCGCCCTGCGAGGGAAGATTTGACCGCGTTCAGTAAGCTGTTTTCTACATATTTGACGAACACTTTCGATCTAGATGCGAATCCGGGAGAGCGGCTTTATTCCCCTGACGCGCACTGCTTTTGTCCTATTTGCAGCTGGATGGTGCGCCTTCCACACCTGACGCCGAAGAAGGTTGGTGCGGCAGACAAGAAGATCGCAGAGAACATGAAGCGCGGCTTCCTGCGAAAGCTGGCCGTGCGCGCAAGCTTGGCTGTTCCCGAGGAAGTGGTTGACCAGGTGCTTCGCGAGCCTGAACTCAAGGAAGCTGTTGGCTTGGTGACGTATGCGGATGATCTTTTGCAGCGACTCAACGGCGTTGCGGTTGGTCCGGCAACCCTTGCTCTCTGGCGGAGTTTCGCGTGGACGCCACAAGGCTCACCGAAGAAGAACTTCGTGCTCTCGACGGACGCCATAATGCGCGCGCAGGAATCTGTCTTGGAGCGTCTTCGCATGCACGCCGCAACGTAAGATCGACGCCTCGGAACCGCCGCGCGTGGTAAACTGTGCGACACTGCATCATGCATCAAGGAAGTTGCCTCTGCGGAAATGTTCGGTACGAGCTCAGCGGGGAGCTTGGAGATTTCGGTTACTGCCATTGCAAGAGCTGTCGCAAGGCGAGTGGCTCGGGTCATGGTGCCAATGCGCCCATCGAGCGCAAGGACTTTCACTTGCAAGGTGGTGCCGATACGCTTCGCGAATTCGAGTCGTCGCCGGGTAAGTTCCGGGTGTTCTGTTCGCGTTGTGGTTCGCCGATCTACGCATATCTGGCGTCGAGTCCAGATGTTCTGCGAATTCGGTTGGGGAGCCTCGATACGCCGTTCACGAAGCAACCCCGCGCTCACACCTTCGTCTCCGACAAAGCCGCATGGGAGCCCATCGGCGACTCTATCCCTCAGTTTCCTGAGTGGCCGCCCAAGACAGTGTTGATTCAACGTGGCTCTCGGCAAGGATGAGGCGGGGCGCGTTAGAATCTGGAACCGATGAATCCGAACAATCCGCGTTTCAGGAAGTCTTTCTCGGTCGCGCCGAAGAGCTTGTGCCAACGTTGTTCGGCGGTTCGTAGGGCACCGAATTTCTTTGCGCCCCACGTGGGGAACCTCATGCTCCCGGCGTAGAGCGCTCCGTTGCCCGACCCGCATGACGCCGAATAAATGACTACGCCGCCACCCTAGTAGCGCCTTGGGCGGCACGACGATGCTCTGATACCCTGTTGCGATGAACCCGGTAGCTGAGATGCTTCCGCGGCTTCTCGAGATGGGGGGCCTCGGTGTGTTCATTTGGTTCTGCATTCGCGGTCTTCAACAGCAAATCACCGCGTTGAAGGCTACCGCGGACGTGCAGAAGGATACGTTGGTAGCGCAGTGCAAGACGCTCGATGCGATGGAGCGGCGGGTTGCAGAAGCGGAAAAGATCGGCGCGTTGTACCGTGGTTTGATCGAGCAGCTGCCGCGCGACCTCGACAACTACAAGGCCATAATTCACCGCCTGAAAGATCAGGTCATCGAGCAACTGGAAGCAGCGGTTCAGCGCAAGGACGACGAGCTCGCCGAGCTTACGCGCTCGCGTCTCGACGAAATCGAAAGGCAGGAGAAGGTTCTCGATGAGTTGCCCCGGCTGCGTGAGGACTTAATGTCCACGTTTCAGGCACTGGAAGGGCGGCTGTCTGTTCTGGACCTGTTTCAGCCGGGCACGCCGTTGCGAGGATTGCTGCACCAGTTGGAGAGTGCCATTGACGGTGCAAAGACACCTGCCATCGAGACATCTGGTGTCTCGCTTTTGACAGGTGACCGTCGACGGAGCGTCAAAGCGATCGCAGCATCGCTGCCAGCGGACCAGACAGAGGTCGTCGTGCAAATCCCGGAGGTCGATGTGACTTGCACGGAGGTGCGAGTTTCGCCGGAGAATTCGGTGCGGGCCGTCCTCCAGTCACCGTTCGAGTTGCTCATTCGGCGCCGCGATTTCAGTGACTGTCGCTGCCTAGAAGTAGACGTGCAACTCGTTCAACACTGAACGCTTGGCGTAACTATCATCCACGAGTTAATCTTGGGTCTGCTTCAGGTGACCCCGGATACAGAGTTGGACGTTTCGACGGACTGCGAGAGACTAATCATCACACCCGTTCGCGCCGACGGCGCTCGAAAAAACCACGGTGCAACCGCGCGCAGCAGCGAATCCTTCTCGGCCGTCGCGCTCTTCGTGGTGGTCACGTTGGCGGCGTGTTCCTGCTCATCACAGCGCGCATCTCAGCCGAGCGGTGCGAGTGCGCCCCGTGCGCCCGGCGCACCCATTGCAGCCCACTCGTCCAACACGAGCATTAGCCCCACCTCGGTTGACGACTCGTCGAAAGCGAGACCCGCTGATCGCACTCCGCGACCCGCTGCGCCACCGGCACTATCGGCAACGGTGCTTCGCGAAGAACAGCGCGTGATCATCGACGGCATAGCCGAGTCATGGCGCATTGTTTGGCGAGGGCAACCCGAGCCGATATGCGACTTGGAGGCGGGATTTACGTGCGCTTGTCGTCCCTACGCCTACGGGGAAACGGGTGTTGCGGAGCTCATCCGTTCGCGCGCGGGATATCCTGATCAAGTTCTGCCCTTGGCGCAGGTATTCGTAGGTGAAGGCGATGTCGTGCGACCATCGCCAAATCACGCGATCCTCCGACGCTGGCCGGTCCACGATCCCGATTTCAAAGCAGAGGATCCTGCAGCGCTCGCGCAGCAAATTCGTGCTCGGCCGGTGGTTCGCGTGATGGAGCTTCAGGACTACAACCACGACGGCTGGGCGGCGGAGTTCGAGCTAGCGGTTGACACCACCGGTTGTGCGGACCTTCGTAGCGTCATCGTCGGCGTGACACGAGAGCGCAATCAGCTTCACGCGCTGTCCTCCGTAACGAATCCAACACGCGCGCTTCTGCTACAGCCCAAAGCTTGGAAGGCGCTGCTCTCCGTGAGCGGCCGGCCCGCGACCACGGTCGAGTTCGAATGCGACTTTCGCGGCGGCGACACGCAAGTCGAAGTCGAATTGAAAGCACTGCAAGGTCGCATCTTTGCAACCCGACGCGAGTACGCATGTCCGAAGAAGGGTCCGCCGCGTTCGTCGACGGCATTCTAGAACATGGCCGAAAGGGACTCCATTAACGTTACTGCTCTCCAGCATGCCGAAAGCACACGACAGGAAGACTCTTGATGAGCTTGACCCACCCGCGTGGGGAGAGCCGGAGTATTCCTCGCATCTCGTTACGACGTGTCATCGACTACGCAAGAAGCCGATCGGTAGCTTCACCGCCGAGGAATTGCGCATCATGATTGGTCAAAGTATCGGCTTGGAGCATCTGATCCCGCGTGCGCTCGTGCTGCTCGAGGCGGATCCGCTTACCGCCGGTGATTACTTTCCGGGCGATCTGCTTCAGAACGTGCTTTCGGTGGAGAGTAAGTTTTGGCTCGAACATCGAGAGCTCCATCGGAGGGCGCGCGCAATTTTGACTCCATCCCTCGAAGCGCGTTTGGGCCCGAGCGATGGATCGCTCAGGGAGAAGATTCGCGCTTTTTGCCAGACTGAGGGGCCGAGTCGGTGAGCTCGGTGCGGACCGGGCGCTACACTTCGCGTGCCCGCGTGCCGAGTTCCGCTTGGCAGGTGAGGCACTTCTTCGGCACGTGGTCTTTGAGGTAGCTCTCGCCGCAGTTGGGGCAGAGGCGCGCGTCGCGTTCGAAGGCGATGGGTTTGTCGGTGGCGCGGCAGTGGCGACCGGTGACTTGGAGTTCTTCGATGGTGACGAGTTCCCCATCGAACTCTTTGGGTTCGGGGAGCGCTTCGATGTCGGCGCGTTTGACGGCGAGGATGTCCGGCACGCGGCGGCCGCCTTCGCTGAGGAGCCATGCGAGCGCCTTGGGGTGCGCTTCGGCGGGGAAGGTGATGCTGGTTTGCTTGCCTTTGACGATGACTTTGCCGGAGTCGAGGCTGACGCGTTCGATGTCGCACCAGAGGATGCGGGTGAGATCGCCGGCGGTTTCGAGAGCGACGCCTGCGTCACCGACGCGGACCTGGCCGACTTCGGCTGAGCCTTTCCAGAGGGAGCCGAGGAAGGCGACGCTGCCTACCGCGAGGAGGTACGGTGCGTAGCTAAGGGGATTGTCGGTCACCCATTGTCCGTAGACGCCTGCGCCGAGGGCGAGGGCGCCGCCCATGCCGACGTAGGTGGTGACTCGCGAAGCGTAGGTCGCTTCGGGGGTGAATCGACGTTCCTTGCGCTCGCGTTTTTGCGCTGCGCTCTTCTTGGCCTTTTTGGTGGCGGTCATTGCGAAAGCGGCGAGAAGGTACCCGAATCCAGGCCGGGTGCGAAGTCTTTCAGGTGTTCAAGCCAACGTAGTGCTCGACGCAGGGGAATGGGTCGTAGAAACCGTGGAGGAGGGCTTTCCATTCCCGATACTCGGGGGAGCCGCGGAAGCCTTGGGTGTGGCTTTCGAGGGAATCCCAGTAGACGAGGAGGATGTAGCGTTCGCTTTGTTCGAGGCAGCGGCGGAGGTCATGGCCGCCGTAGCCAGGCATGGCTGCGATGAGGGGTTCGGCTTTTCGGAAGGCGGCTTCGAATTCGGTTGCGGTGCCCGGGCGGAGGTTGAGAATGGCGACTTCGAGGACGCGGCGCGTGTCGGCGGTGGTCGCGCTTTGATTTTGCCAGGGCGCGGTTCGAATGGCGGTTTCCCAGTTTTGGCCGTCGAATGTGTCGATGGGGAGTTGGCTGACGTTGACGTTGGCGAGGCAGCGCACGTTGACGTCGACTTTGTCGGGGTCGGAGCGCGGCGTGTAAAAGGGGTGGATGCCGCAGTGTTTGCAGAACTTGTGTTCGGCGACGCCGGTGTTGAAGCGATAGGAGGTGAGGGCGTCGGCGCCGGTGTCGAGCTCGAAGGCGGAGGGTTCGACGATCCAGTGGAGGAAGCCTTTGAGCGAGCAGATCGAGCAGTTGCACTGAATGGCGCGGGTGAGCTCGGCGTGGACACGAAAGCGGACGCTGCCGCAGTGGCAAGCACCTTGGTAAGTGGGAAGCATGGCGGCAAGGCTAGCCGTCGTTGGGTGCGGCTGCTACGCAAGTTCGATGAGTCGCGGCGATCGTCCTTCACGAACGGGTCCGGCGCCGGTAGCGCCCGTCGCGCGCGGCCATGAATCGTGGCGTGAGTTGACGCGCGGGCGGTCGCATCCTGCTTTCGGGCAGCGGCCACGCGAGAGCTCGCTGTGTTTCATCGTGGATTTGGATTCGGGGGGTACGCGGCCGCGCCTGAATTTGGCTTCGCCGGAAGCGACGTTGAGCTTGGTGTTGGCAACGCGCGCGCGGGACCGCAGCGCGGGCTTCGAGCGAGTGACGCCGCTGTCGGTAGTGCCCCGTGCGCCGTTTCCTCCGGGGCCGGCTGGGGTGGTGTGTGAGTTGGCTGCGAGCACGTTGTCACCGATCGTGTGTTTGTCGCGCGAGTTGTGCGAAGAGTTGTTGGCGCCGCTGTGTCGCGAAGGTTTGTTGTACGGGCTTCGCGATAACGATTTGGACAATCCGGTGCGGCTGACGGCTTCACGCGAGAAGGCGTGGTGCTTGCGTTTGGAAGCGGAAAGCGTGGACGGCGATCCTGAAGGGCCGGTGGCGTTCAGCGGACGCATCCAGCGCTCCACACGGCTCGGCGAAGAGACTCTGGCGCCGACTCGCATCGATTCGTTGTTCGAAGTTGGTTTCGTGGTGACCGGGGAGGAGCTCGGTAAGCTCGACGCGGACTGTGTGGCGTGGGTAGCGCGGCTGAAGCAAGGGCGTGTGCTGGTTCCACGCGCTGAGCTGCCGGAGTTTTTGGGTGCATTGGCAGCGCTGCCGGAAGGGCCGCGTGTCACCAACTTGGAGGAGCTGGGCTTTGCGGCATGCGCGGAGCGGCCCGAAGCGGTGTTGCGCCTCGGCTCTTCGATGGACAATCAACGCTTGCTGCGTGGCACGCTGGTGTTTCGCTACAAGAAGCCGGGCAGCATGGACGCGTGGGAGCTCGGTTGCGAGATGCGCGCCGACACTCTGGTGGACGCCGAGCGGCGCGTGCTGGCGTTGCGCGACTACGCTGAGGAGTCTCGCATCGTGGCGCGGCTCGGCGATGCTGGTTTCGAGGTGCGTGTGTGGGAGACGGGCGCTGCGAGCTGTCCGTTCGACGTGCGTGTTCACTTCGACGATTTGGTGCGCAGCTCGGAGCGGCTCTTGGATGACGGAGTGCGCATCGAGTTCGACGGTAGCCCCTGTCGACCGTTGCGTAGCTTTCGTCTGTTCATTGATAGCGAGCAGGATTGGTTTGAGCTCAAAGGGCACGCACGCTTCGATCAGCACGCGCTCGAGTTGCCAGAACTGCTCGAACATGTGCGCAAGCGCCGGCGGCTGGTGCAGCTGTCGGATGGAAGCAGCGCGATCATTCCTGAGAAGTGGTTCGCAGAGCTCGACCCGCTGGCTTCACTCGTGAACCCCAAACACAAGCAATTGCGGTTTCACGCACTGCAAGCGCTGCTCATCGATGGAATTTTGGGGTCGTGGTCGCCCGCGGCCGATCCCGGTTTCACGCAGATGAAGGAGCGTGTGCGCGAGTTTGCCGGAGTGCAGCCGCGCCACGAGCAGGCTGGGTTTCGCGGCGAGTTGCGGCCCTATCAACGCGTCGCGCTGGGTTGGTTGGCGGCGTTGGAGCAGTTTCGCTTGGGCGGTTGCCTGGCAGACGACATGGGGCTCGGTAAAACCGTAGTGGTGCTGGCGTGGTTGTGGTCGCGCGCCTCGAACGCTCGCGGTTCACATGGCAAGGTGCACCGGCCGTCGCTGCTGGTCGCGCCCAAGTCGTTGCTGTTCAATTGGCGTCAGGAAGCGCGCGCATTCACGCCAGAACTCAAGCTGCTCGTTTACCACGGCTCGGAGCGACAGGCGGCGCTGCCGCGTTTTGGTGAGTACGATCTAATCATTACGAGCTACGGAACCTTGCGGCGTGATGCCAGCGAGCTCGCGCTGCAAGACTTCGATTACGTGGTGCTCGACGAAGCGCACAACATCAAAAACGAAGCCAGCTTGGTGCACCGCTCGGTACGGCGCTTGTCGAGCCACGCGCGCCTCGCGTTGAGTGGCACTCCCATCGAGAACCATTTGCTCGAGCTGTGGTCGCTGCTCTCGTTCTTGAATCCGGCTATTTTCGAGCGCCTCGATCACATTCGGCGCACGTTCGAGCGCGGGCGAGTGAGCCAAGTGGCGCTGAAGGAAACCGTGCAGAAGTTGGTGCGTCCCTTCATCCTGCGCCGCACCAAAGCGGAGGTCGCGCCGGAGCTACCTGCGCGCATCGAAAAGACGCTCTACGTGCCGCTCACTGGCGCGCAAGCCGTCGTGTACCGCGAGCTCGCCGATCACTACCGTGCGCGCATGTTGGACCAGCGCCAGCAACGCCGATATCTGGGGGGTGCCGTGCGCGGCGTTTCACATCACAACGGGCACGAGGCCGCCCGCGCGCTGGAAGCTCTCTTGCGTTTACGTCAGGCGGCGTGCCACCCGGCGCTGTTAGGCACTACCGAAGGCCTATTGGAGTCGCCCGAAGCTCGTGCCGCCGTCGCACCCGATGCGCCCAGCGCCAAGCTCGATCTCTTGCTCGAGAAACTCGCGGCGCTCTCCGACGAGGGCCACAAGGCATTGGTGTTTTCGCAGTTCACTGGCTTCCTCGGCTTGGTGCGCGAAGCGCTGGTTCGACGCAAGCTGCGCTTCGAGTACCTGGACGGGCAAACCCAGCAACGCGAAGCGGTGGTGCAGCGCTTCCAAAATGCGGTTGGCCCGTGCATCTTCCTCATCAGCCTGAAGACCGGTGGCAGCGGCCTCAATCTCACGGCCGCGGAGTACGTTTTCCTGCTCGACCCGTGGTGGAACCCGGCGGTGGAGGCCCAAGCCGTCGATCGCGCGCATCGCATCGGGCAGACGCGGCCGGTGATTGCGTATCGGTTGTTGGCAAAGGGCACGGTCGAAGCCAAGGTGGCGGCGCTGCAGGCCGACAAGCGCGCCCTGACCGACGGGCTTTTCGCGGACGAAGCGGCCTTCTCCGAGAAACTCACGCGCGAAGACTTCGAGTATCTGTTGGCCTGAAGCGGCGCTATCCTGGCGGCGGATGCGATCGCTATCCGCGCTGCTTCCCGTTCTCACGTTGCTGGTCGTCGCCTATATTGTTTTGGTGGTGGGCGCGCCTCGCGGCGTGGTATCGCTCCGACTCAGCGGTGGCCCCACCGATCGCTTAGCGCGCTATAGCGCGCTGCTCGCCGCCGAGCGCGACGGCAAGCCGTTTACTGGCGAAACTTTCGAGCTCTTTGCCCGCAGCCCCGACGGTCAGCGTGCGCACACACGTGCCGAGCTCGATGCCGAAGGCTACGCAGAAGTCGCGCTCGAATTCCCGCGCGCGCCGGGCTCCTTTCGACTCGAGATCAGCCACCAGGGCGAGGCACTGGCTTACGGCACCATTCAACTGCCGAACGAGCTCTGGCGCTCGCGTGCACAACGCCGCGGCGGCTTCTTCGGCCGCGCCAGCCAAGGTTCGCTCAAAGTTTCGATGGCGCCTGGGCGCGGCGTGTTCGCGGTTCCTTTCACTGCGCCACTGGTCGTGCGCGTCGAGCGTGCAGGCGTACCGGTTGCAGACGCCGAGATCGACTTGCACTCCGAAGGCGCGCGCATCGTGCCACAGCACGGGCGCAGCGACTCGCGCGGCCTCCTACAAGTGCAACTCACTCCCTTCGAACACGTCGTCGGCCTGCGCGTGAAGGCCAAGAGCGCAGAAGACACCGGCGAGCTCAGCGCGAACCTTCCCGTGGCCGCCGGTGCACTCTTCGCCGCACGCACGGCCACCGGCCTGCGCGTCTACTCACCAATCGTTCGCGACTCCGCATTCGTCGCGTTCCTCAACCAAGACGGTCGCCTCCGCGGCCAACGCGTCGCGCTCACGCCAAGCCCCGAAGGCGCCGAAAGCGCCGAAATTTCGCTCGACGGATTGCCCCCAGGCCCACTCTGGGCGCGCGTCTCCAGCGAAGCGTTACCAACTGGCACATCACTCATCGCCTGGCCCCTCTTCGAAACCAACGACGAACCGCCGCTCACCTGGGACGTGCCCGACTTCATCCTGCTCGACTCCAGCGCCGAAGCAACGCGCCGAGAAAAAGCGCGCCGCCGACGTGTGTTCCGGTTGGCCATCGGAGTTGGCCTAGTCGGCGCGTTCGCCAGCATTCTCGTCGTGCTCCTCAGCGCTCGCCGCAGCAGCCAACGCCTGGACGCGCATCTCGAAGGCGCACTCGGTGCCGAGGAAGCCCTGCGCGTCGCGCCCCCCGCCAAAAACCGCTCCCTCATCAGCACCGTCCTAATTGCCCTAGGATTCCTCGTACTTGCCGCCCTTTTCGCCTGGCGCCTCGGCAGCTGACGCAACCCCAACCCACACGCGCCGCCCAGCGCCGTCCGCCGTTTCCAAAATTAAAATCAGATCCTTCCTGAGACACGTGCGTCGAACCGACGTGCCTCGCCTCACGCCTCGAAGACTCTTCTTGCTCGCTGGTGCAGGTCTCCTCATCGCCGCCAGTGCCGCGGCCCAATACCCATTCCGCCCTCCATCCCTCGAACCCTACATCGACCTCGAAGACGCGTACGGCCAACCCCTCCCAAAGTTCTTCCGACGCGGCACCACCTACGTCCTCGCCGAACTCGGCGAGCGCTACGCCATCCGCATAGAAAATCCCACCTCCGAACGCCTCGAGGCCGTCGTTTCAGTCGATGGTCGCGATGCAGTCAGCGGTCGCGTCGCCGACTATCGCCGCCAACGCGGCTACATCGTGCCTCCTCACGGCTCAGTACGAGTTGATGGCTTCCGACGCAACCTCGGCGAAGTCGCCGCCTTTCGCTTCAGCGATCCCGGCGACAGCTACTCCGCGCGACGCGGCACACCCGAAAACGTCGGCATCATCGGCGTCGCCTTCTTTCGCGAACGCACGCGCCGACGTGAACCATCGCGCCCTGCCTACCGCCCTCCGCCGCCGCCCGTCGACGACTACAACCTCTACTCGCGCGAAAAAAACGCCTCGCGCCGCCGCGACTCCGCTCCCTCCAGCGCATCGCCATCGCCATCGCCATCGCCATCGCCATCGCCATCGCCATCGCCAGCTCCACCCCTAGCGCCCCTGCCACCTCCCACGCCAACTCCACGCGGTCGCGTCAACAACCTCGGAACCGAATTCGCCGAGACCCGCCACAGCCCCGTCCGCGAAGTCCCCTTCGAACGCCGTCCCGGCGATCCCAACTGGCTCTTCACCCTCCGCTACGACGACCTCGACGGACTCGAAGCCCGAGGCATCGACCTACGCGGACTCTACCCACAACCACAGCCCGCCCCCATCGAACCCGAAGCCTTCCCAGAAACCCGCTTCGCCACACCGCCGCCATAAACAATCTCCACGCAGCCCCTGTCCCGAGACCGCAGCCCAATAACGCACCAACTCGCTGTACCAAGTCGCTCGCACCAAGTCGCTCGCACCCAGTCGCTCCGGCGCAAACCTCGGGCGCACCAAGTCGCTCGCACCCAGTCGCTCCGGCGCAAACCTCGGGCGCACCAAGTCGCTGTACCAAGTCGCTCGCACCAAGTCGCTCGCACCCAACTGGCTCTTCACCCTCCGCTACGACGACCTCGACGGACTCGAAGCCCGAGGCATCGACATACGCGCAATCTACCCACAACCACAGCCCGCCCCCATCGAACCCGAAGCCTTCCCAGAAACCCGCTTCGCCACACCGCCGCCATAAACAATCTCCACGGAGCCCCTGTCCCGAGACCGCAGCCCAATAACGCACCAACTCGCTGTACCAAGTCGCTCGCACCAAGTCGCTCCGGCGCAAACCTCGGTCGCACCAACTCGCTCGCACAAACCTCGCATGCGCATCCCCGACGAACGCTCCATCACGGCAGATTGGATTCTTGGGGTTGGGGGGGCGCTCACTGAAACGGGCGCGCAACCAAACCATGCCGCACGTGAGCGCAGACACCGCGCGACACTGCACACACCACACCGCGCACGCGCCACCCTGAAAAGAGAGCGCCGCTACGCACCGCCCCGCAGCCGCTTCACGCCATACCTCGGCCCTTCACGCCCGCGACGTCCGGTCACGCCCGCGATGTCCCGCCCTTCACGCCCGCGATGTCCGGTCATGCCCGCGATGCCCCGGCCCTTGACGCACGCGACGTCCGGTCACGCACGCGACGCCCCGGCCCCTGACGCCCGCGACGTCCAGTCACGCCCGCGATGCCCCGGCCCTTGACGCACGCGACGTCCGGTCACGCACGCGACGCCCCGGCCCCTGACGCCCGCGACGTCCAGTCACGCCCGCGATGCCCCGGCCCTTGACGCACGCGACGTCCGGTCACGCGCGCGATGCACGGGCCCTTGACGCCCGCGATGTCCGGTCATGCACGCGATGCTCCGGCCCCTGACGCCCGCGACGTCCGGTCACGCACGCGACGCCCCGGCCCTTGACGCACGCGACGTCCGGTCACGCGCGCGATGCACGGGCCCTTAACGCCCGCGATGTCCGGTCATGCACGCGACGTCCAGTCACGCACGCGATGTCCCGGCGACCGCGCTCGGCACCAGTCGAGCCAATGCCGAGCGCAACAGCATTGCGCAATCGTGCTCGCCATCGATCTCCTCGAGAGCGCGCGACGCTTCCCGCTTGCGAAAACCAAGCCCGCACAACGCCGAAAGCACCCGCGCACGGCGCTCGCTTTGCGCGTCGGCCGCTGCCGCCTTCGTCCCTGACGCTTGTTCGGAGCTTCTCACGGGCTCTGAGCCAGTCACCTGCTCTGAGCCAGTCACCTGCTCTGAGCCAGTCACCTGCTCTGAGCCAGTCACCTGCTCGGATCGGACGCGCTCGGAGTGTGTCACCTGCTCAGAGCCTGCTGCGTTTGTTGCGCGCGATTTCTGTCGCAGCCGACTCTCTCGTCTCTTGCGAGCGATCTGAGTGGCGCCGAACGCCAATTCGGCTGTGTACGAATTGTGGGCGGAGCACAACAAACAAAGATTCTCCAGAGTGGGCGTACCACCGCGCGCAAACGGAATGCGATGCTCGATGGTGATGTACCGTCGCTCGCTACAGCGCCTGCCCTCGTCATCATTGAAGGTGCACTGACCGCCATCGCGCTGCCATACGGCGCGTGCGACCTCGACTGGCACATGGCGTGAGCCTTCCTTCAGCGACCGGCGCCTCCGCTGTGCTCCTGCTCCTAGTCGTCGCGTCTCTTCGCAGCGAATCAACTCGTTCAGCGCTCGCTCCAAAATCGGAGCCAATTCGCCATCGGGAACGACGTGACTGAGCAGTTCTCGCGCGTGCTCGATTTTGGCGTAGAGCTCGTTCGAAGCGGTGAATTGCACTAGATAACTGGAAGCCGACAGCGGTTTGAGTTGGTCCCCCTTGGCGTCGTGCGGTGTACGCTGCGTGATGCTGTCTGCGACGTCCGCTCGCGGAAACCGCGCCGCGAGTAGCCGCTCGATCTCGCGTCGCGACTTGCCGCAAGCTTCGCTCAAAAGCACGTCCGCGTTGTCGCGAGTCGCGTGCGGAGCGAGCAGAAATAACCCTGTCAGGTGAAGGTGCCCCGCGCGAAGTTCATTCAGCGCTCGCGGTACGTCCCGAGCCAGGCGAGCCACCCGCACCCGCTTACCTGCCTCGTCCTCTGAGTAGCCCAACCGTTCGCGACAGTACGCACTCAACGATGAACACGCCTGACCCAAGTACAACTTGCGCCGATCGATCTCCATCAGATGCTCAATCACCTCCGCCGTCGCGCCGCGTTCGCGACTTGCCAACACGGGCATGCGTGCCAATAACTCAGCGTTCGAGAGCGAAGCATCGAATTGCATGCATCACCTTTAACATGCGAAATTTTTGCCTCGCAGGCGCCGCTTACGGCCCATTTTGCGCCCCAAAACGACTGCAAACTCATTTCGATTCTCATCGGCTTATCAGCGAGCCAGATAGAGCGACTCGTGTCGCGACTTTTACGATTGCGACGCTTCGTTCACGCACCTGTTTGAAAATCGCGTCAACAAAATTCGTCGAAAACGCTGCAAATGCCAACGGTCATAGCGAGCGCAACCGGGCACAAGAGCTGCCCCGGTTGACGCCACAGATCCGTCCCATCCCGTATCGCTCGGCGCCAAGAAACCACGCCCGAACCAGCTCGCTTCGTCGCGCACTACACACTCCCGGCTCGCAACGGAGCACGCGACGCGTCGCCGAACAGCTCACAACGGAGCGCGCGCCGCATCGCCGAGCAGCTCACATCGTCGCGAGCCAGACCTGTCCTGGCGCTACTCTTTTCAGCGAGCGCGGGACGCGTCGCCGAACAGCTCACAACGGAGCGCGGGACGCATCGCCGAGCAGCTCACAACGGAGCGCGGCAGACCTGTCCTGGCGCTACTCTTTTCAGCGCGCACGCGCCGCGTCGCGGAGCAGCTCACAACGGAGCGCGGCAGACCTGTCCTGGCGCTACTCTTTTCAGCGCGCGCGGGACGCATCGGGGAGCAGCTCACAACGGAGCGAGGCGGAACTGTCCTGGCGCTACTCTTTTCAGCGCGCGTCAGCGAGCGCGGGACGCATCGCCGAACAGCTCACAACGGAGCGAGGCAGACCTGTCCTGGCGCTACTCTTTTCAGCGAGCGCGGGACGCATCGGGGAGCAACTCGCACCGCTGCGAGCCAGACCTGTCCTGGCGCTACTCTTTTCAGCGAGCGCGGGACGCATCGCCGAGCAGCTCACAACGGAGCGCGGCAGACCTGTCCTGGCGCTACTCTTTTCAGCGAGCGCGGGACGCATCGCCGAGCAGCTCACAACGGAGCGAGGCAGCCCTGTCCTGGCGCTACTCTTTTCAGCGCGCGCGCGCCGCGTCGCCGAGCAGCTCACAACGGAGCGCGGGACGCATCGGGGAGCAACTCGCACCGCTGCGAGCCAGCCCTGTCCTGGCGCTCCTCTTTTCAGCGCGCGCGCCGCATCGCGGAGCAGCTCACATCGTCGCGAGGCAGACCTGTCCTGGCGCTACTCTTTTCAGCGAGCGCGGGACGCATCGCCGATTGGCTCGCACCGCTGCGAGCCAGAACCGTCCTGGAGCTGCTCCTTTCAGCGTGCGCTCGTGGGCGCGCCAAGGCGTGTGGGGGCACTCGGTCTTCACGAGCGGGTGGCGTGACGAGCCGGCACGCGCTAACCCGCGGGAGTGGGCATGTTGACGGTGCGCGGGGCGCGTCGGCGTTCCGGTTAGCGTTCTTGGAGTAGGGTTGTGAGGATGTGGAGCATGGGGGGGATGTCGGCGCTGGCGGCCATTTCGCGGCAGGAGTGCATGCTGAGCATGGGATTGCCGACGTCGACGCTGTTGATGGCGAGGCGGGCAGCGGTGATGGGGCCGATGGTGCTGCCGCAGGGCATGTCGTTGCGCGAGACGAAGTGTTGGGGGGTGAGGTCGTTCTTGCGGCAGGCGCGGGTGAAGCGGGCGGCGGCAGGCGCGTCGGTTGCGTAGGATTGGTTGGCGTTGGTTTTGATGACGGGGCCTTGGCCGAGGAGAGGGCGGTGGAGTTTGTCGTGTTTGTCGGGGTAGTTCGGGTGGACGCCGTGGGCCATGTCGCAGGAGACGAGGAAGGAACGGGAGAAGGCGCGGGCGGTGGCGTCGCGAGGGGCGTCTTTGGTGGAGGTGGCGAGGCGGTCGAGGACGCTTTCGAGGAGGCGGGAGCGAGCACCGGCTTCGCTTTGGCTGCCGACTTCTTCGTGGTCGTAGAGGGCGATGACGCGGGTGGCTTCGGTTTGGGCGCCTGCGGCGAGGAGGGCGAGGTAGGCGGCGTGGCAGGAGGCAAGGTTGTCGAGGCGAGGAGCGAAGATGAATTCGCCGGCGCTGCCTGCGAGGGTGCTGGGTTGTAGGTCGAAGAGGCAGAGGTCGAAGCCGAGGATGTCGCTGGGGTCGATGCCGGCGTCTTGGTTTTGTCGAAGGTCGGCGCAGACGAGTTCGAGGAGGGAGCGTGGTTTCGATGCGTCGAGGCCGAGGATTGGGGTGAGGTGTTGTTGTGCGTTGAGGGTGAGGCCGTCTTTGTTGACGTCGCGGTTGAGGTGGATGGCAAGGTTGGGGATGCGGAGTACGGGTTCGTTAAGGCGAACGAGGTGTGTGGTGGCGTCTGCGAGGACGACGCGACCCGCGAGGCCGAGATCGCGATCTGACCAGGTGGCGAGGATGGGGCTGCCGTAGACTTCGACGGCGAGCTGGCGAAAGCCCACGTTTTCGAATTCGGAACGTGGTTTGATTCTGAGGTTGGGGGAGTCGGTGTGCGCGCCGAGGATGATGAAGCCGGCTTCGGCGGGCGGTCGTGAGCCGATCACGAAGGCGAGCAGGGTGGCGCCGCGTACGACGAAGCCGCGGGTTCCCGGCGTGAGTTCCCAGCTTTCGCCTTCGTCGAAGCGGATGAAATGTTCGGCGACGAGCCGGCGTTCGACTTGTTCGACGGCGTGGTACGGGCTGGGAGACGCATCGATGAAACGTGTGAGATCCCGCGCGAGGCGCAGCGGGTCCTGGTCGAAGTGCATGCTGGGACTATACTCCGGCCCCCGATGCTCAGCCCCGATGTGCGTGTCGAAGGTTTTAGCGCCGAAGAATGGTTGCGAATCGGGCATGTGTTCAGCCCGTCGCAGGCTCCGGTTGCCACTCATGCGCGGCGGGGCGGAGTGGTTGCGCTCACGACCGAAGGTAAGCTGCGCAAACTGGTGTCGACGCGGCGTGGTCGGCTGGAGCATGCCGCGCAGGTGTGGCCTTGCGAGCTCTCTGAGCTGGCCGCGCTGCATGAAGCCAGTTGGGCGGTCGAGCTCACGACGGGGAGTCTGGACTTGTTGGCCGACCGCTTCGCGGAGCGTTTGCGCCCGGCGGATACTTACCTTTCACAGACGCTCGAGTTCTTGTTCGTGTTGAGGGAGCTCGAGGCGAGTGGTCATGTGCGAGTTTGGCCATGGCCCGTTGCTGAGTGGCCGATCCCCACGGAGCGCGCGGTCGTGCGTGCGTTGGATTCGTTGTGTCCGATCGGGCGTGTGGCATTGCTAGGCGTGTTCGCGCGGGGCGCGCTGTACAGCGCTGTTGCGGTTCGGCGGGGAGCGCGTGGGATCGAAGCCATCGTGGGCCCAGGTGAGCTGCGTCCCCACATGGGGCTTTTGTCTGGCGACTGGCAGCGGGACTATCGCTTCTTGGCCGAGGCGACGGAGAAGGTAGTGGGTCCACTCGCGCTGGGGTGCTTCGGTGAGCTTTACACTTTTCAATCGCTGGCTGGCTCGGCGCCGGGGTCGTGGGCGTTGGCGGTAGCGGGGCGGGAGGTGGTGCTTTCGCCGGTTACGCCAGCGCTGGCCGTCCCGCTCGGTTTAGATGCAGGTCGGGCAGTGTGGGCATCACTGCGCGGGTTCGCGGAGCGTTTCGGTGCGAGTGATTGGCTCGATGCGGCGTCACGCCTGCGTCCAGCACGCGAATTTGGGCTGCCGGCGTTCGAGGCGGATATCAAGGCATGGCTGGGCTTCGACCCGCTGCGGCTGCTGTCGCGGTTGATGGCGCGGGACAGCTGAGCGACGCACGCAAAAACGTCACGTTTCGGAAAGTTACGTTCGCGCCCGGCGGATCTTACGCCACCGCACCCTGGCGCCGTTGTGTTTCTTTGAATGCCGTCGTCGGATCCGGATAGAGCCCTCCGCAGCGGACGCGTGTTGTTCGCGGACGACGACCCGACTGTGCGAGCCGCTATCGCTCGCGTGTTGCGCTCGCATGGATTCTTGGTCGACTTGGCTGCCGACGGTACCGAGGCGCTAGCGTTCGCGCGCGAGTATCCGTATGCGCTGGTCGCGACGGATCACGACATGCCCGGGCTGAACGGCGCGGAGCTGATCGCGAATCTGCGGCAGCTGCAGCCCGATTCGCGCTTTCTGATCGTGACGGGCTACGCCGACGCGGCTCAACGTGGCAGTGCCATGCCTGGCGTTTCGGGTGTGCTGGTGAAGCCGTGGCGCGATCACGAGCTGCTCGACCTGGTGTCGCACGCCGTGGAGCAAGCCAAGAGCCGCAAGCTTTCCCGCGAGACGTTGGTGCCGGCGGGAGCCTCGCTGGTGTTGATGGTGGAGGACAGCGATGTCGACGCGTTGCTTCTGAAGCGCATCGTCGAGAACGCTTCCGACGGAGCCTTTCAGGTGGTGCACTTCACGCGCCTTTCCGACGCGTGCGCCAGCTTGAAGACGCGCGAGTACGCCGTCGTGTTGTCGGATTTGAGTTTGCCCGATGCAGAAGGTTTGGCGGCGTTGAACGAGCTTCAAGCCGTGTCGCCGAGCACGCCGGTGTTGGTGGTCACTTCGGCAGATGACGAGGCGCAAGCGCTGCGTGCGGTGCAAGCGGGCGCGCAAGACTACTTGCTGAAGGGCAAGTTCGACGCTGAAGGCGTGCTGCGCGCGATTCGTTATTCAATCGAGCGCAAGGCTACCGAAAAGCGCTTGAGCGAGCTCGCCCACTACGATCAGCTCACCCGCCTCGCCAATCGCACGCTGTTGAACGATCGCTTGTCGCAGGCGTTGTCGCGCTCGGCCCGCTCCGGCGCGCACGTTGCGCTGCTGTTGATCGATCTCGATCACTTCAAAGCCGCCAATGATACCTACGGCCATGAGCTCGGCGACCAGTTGCTGGCCGAGGTCGCCGATCGGCTCACCGCCAGTACGCGCCAGGAGGACACGGTAGCGCGTATCGGCGGCGACGAATTTGCCGTCTTGTTGGAGGAGCTGGAGGACGCGAGTGAAGCGCGGCGCGTCGCCCAGCGCATTCTGAATGCGTTTGCCACGCCGCTGATCGTCGACGGCAAGCTGTTGCCGGTGACTGCCAGCATTGGTGTCGCGCTGTTCCCAGATCACGAAAGCGACGACGCCGGCTTGCTGCGCGCCGCCGATCGCGCGCTTTATCGCGCCAAGGACATGGGTCGCAACTGCTACGCGATGAGCGGCGCAGACGGCTTCGATCGCGGCGTGCGCCGAGCGGAAATTGAGCAAGCGCTGCTTTCGCACACCAGCGACGAGCGCTTCGGCATCGCGCTGCAGCCGCTCGTCGATCTCAACGATCTCAACGTGGTTGGCCACGAACTGTTGTTGCGTTGGAACGCCGAAGACGGCGAGCCCATCAGCGCCGGCGAGTTCGTGCCGCTCTTGGAGCAAACCGGTGATCTGTTGCGCGTCGGTCGCTGGGTGTTCTCCAAGGCTTGCGAGCTCGCTTCGCGCGGTGGCCCGGTGTGCCCGCTCTCGGTGAACGTTTCGCTGCGCGAGTTCTGCGATCGCGACTTCTTCGAGAACATCAAGGGCATGCTGAAGACGCATGACGTGGCGCACGGCCAGCTCACGCTCGAGCTGTCGGAGACGACGCTCACCAAGAACCTAGCGGGCGCGCGCACGTTGTTGCCGCAGCTCGCGGCGCTGGGTGTGTCGATCACCATCGACGACTACGGTAGTGGTCGCTCGTCGCTGGTCGAGCTGGGGGAGCTTCCCATCTCGAACATCAAGCTTTCTGGTTCGCTCTTGCGGAACGCCGGCCGGCGCGGGACGGCAACCTTGGCAGCCGTGATCGCGGCAGCGCGCGCTTTCGGCTGGCGCGTGATCGCGAAATCGGTCGAAACACCGGAAGATCTGGCCTTGCTACGCTCGCTCGGCTGCGGTCATGCGCAGGGTTGGTTGCTCGGCGCACCCTCGCTCTTCACTCTGTGATTTCCGAGCGGCGGGCGCAAGGCTTGCTCGCTCCACATCGCTTCGGGCAAGATGCGCCGAATGGCCGCTACCGGCCGCATTCGAAAACGGCTCGCGCTCGCGATCGTCCTGACCGCCCTGATTCCAGTTTTGGTTTCGATCTGGTGGGCGGAAAAGACGGTGCGCAACACCGCCGCGCGCCTGTACTTGCCCGACATGGAGTCGCACCTCGACCACTCGCTCGGCCTGTACCAGGAGCTCGCGCGCAGCGTGAAGTCCCTGATGCGCCAAGAAGCCGCGGCAGTCGCCGAGCGCGAGAGTTTGCGCCAAGCCGTGCGAGAAGGCGAGCGCAGCGCCATCGAACGTGAGCTCAGGCGTGCTTTCGGCGAGCACCCCAGCTTGGTGATGCTCGCCGCGCGCGATGCCGAAGGTCATGAGCTCGCGAAGGTCGAACGCGAAAAGCCGCTCGATCCGGCTCGCGAGAATCGGCTGGAAGTCGTGCGCCCGCTCGCGGACGGGCCCGAGGATGATGTGCCCTCGCTCCTGGCAGTGTTCGCGGCGAGCCGCGCCCGCTTCGACGAGCTCTCCGAGATGAGCCAGTTCGTCGATACCTACCGCACGCTGGAGCGGCGGCGCGAGTCCGACGAAAAGGCGTATGTTTTGGGTTTCGCGCTGCTGCTCGGCGTCACCATCGTGGCGGCTGTCGGTGTGGGGGTGCTGCTCGCGCGCGGCGTGTCGGAGCGGATTGCTCAGCTCGCCGACGCCACGCACAAGGTCGCGCTCGGCGATCTGGATACACGCGTGCCAGAGCAGGGCAGCGACGAGCTCTCCGATCTGGCGCGCGCGTTCAACCGTATGTTGAGCGAAGTCGCCGATAGCCGAGCGCGCATCGAGTTTTTGCAGCGCATCGGTGCATGGCAGGAAATGGCTCGGCGCCTGGCGCACGAAATCAAAAATCCGCTCACTCCGATTCAGCTCGCCGTGCAGGAGGTGCACCGGCGCTACGCGGGTGACGAGCCACAATTTCGCAAGCTGCTCGATACTACGCTCGAAATCGTCGAGGACGAGGTAGGTACCTTGCGGCGCTTGGTCTCCGAGTTTTCCGATTTTGCGCGACTGCCCCAAGCCAACCTGCTGCGCGAAGATCTGGGCGCGTTTTTGGCGGAGCTCGAAAAGCAGCTCAAGCTGCTCGACGACGAGCGTGCCGACGGCGAGCTGCCGGAGGATTTGAGCACGGCTCTCAGCGCCGCCGGCATCAAGCTCAGCTTCGAGCTGCCGCCGACACCAGCGGAAGTGCTGATGGATCGGCACATGTTCCGGCGCGTGTTGCTCAACCTGATTCAAAACGCGATGCACGCCGCCCGCGACGCACCCGAGCGCGATGCGCAAATCCGTGTGCGTTTGGCGCGAAAGGGCGACTACTACGTGCTCGATGTGGAAGACACGGGACGCGGCATCCCGGCCGAGCAACGCGAGCGCGTGTTCGATCCGTACGTGACGACCAAGACGGATGGAACCGGCCTCGGGCTTGCGATCGTAAAGAAGGTGGTGGTGGAGCACGGCGGCAGCATCAGCGTGGCCGATAGCGATCTCGGTGGCGCCCGACTGCGCGTCCGTTTGCCGGCCTGTGGGACGCGCGCGGCCGAGCGCGCACAAAGTGGTATGGATCGTCTCGGCGAATCGGCTCAGAACTTGAAGCTGTAAGCCGAGCCCGCCATGTCGAAAGCCAAGTCGCTGCCTGAACGTCCCCCTTGGTTGGTGCCCGCGTTGGTTTTGGCGTTGGCTGCGTTGTTCGGCGCGGTGTTGTTGCCGCAGCTCGGCAAACGTCTCGAAGGTCAGTCGAGCCCTGACTTTTCCCTACCAGTCATTTTCGGCGGCGAACCCGACGCACGCGTGAAGCTGTCGGAGCAGCGTGGCAAACTAGTCTTGCTCGACTTCTGGGCGAGCTGGTGCAAGCCGTGCCGCGAGCAGGCGCGGGTGCTCGAAGCCGTCGCAAAGAACAATTCCAAAGTGGTCGTGATCGGCATCAACGTGAGTGACTCCCCCGCAGCCGCGCAGGCCTATCTGGCTCAGGCCAAGCCTCCGTGGGTGGTGGTGGCGGACGACGAAGATGTCGCGGCGCGCGCTTACGACGTGAAGACATTGCCGACCTTGGTTGCTATCGATCGCGACGGGCGAGTGTTCGCCGTGCGCCGCCATTTCGTGGGCCAACGTGAGCTCACGACGCTGCTCGACGTGCTCGGCGCGAACGCGAACTGACGCGTCGCATGCGAGACGCCGAATCCAAAGTCCAACGCGGCTTTTTCTGGCTGGGCGCATCGGGCGGGGCGCTGCGGCTCATCGATCTGGCAAGCTCGATCGTCATCCTTTGGCGCTTGAGCGCCGAGCAAATGGGTTTGGCATCGCTGGCGTGGACTGTCGCCGTGATCATCGAGTCGTTTAATGGTCTCGGCATTGGCGTCGCGATGGTGCAAGCCGAGCAGCTCGAGGAAGACGAGCTCGACAGCTTGTTCTGGTTCTCCGTAGCGGTAGGCGTTGGCCTATCGTTTGCGATCGCGCTGGCATCGCCGAGTATCGCCAGCGCCTTCGGGCGTGGTGCGTATTGGCCGATGTTGGCGGTGGCCAGCACGCGCCTCGCGTTCATGGCGGTCGCGCTGGTGCCGATGCAACTCTTGCAACGCCGCCTAGAGTTCAAGGCGTTGGCGGTGGTGCAGACATTGGCGGCAGCGCTGGCCGGCATCACGAAGGTTGCGTTGTTGCTGGCGGGCAGCGGCGCTTGGGCGCTGGTGCTTTCACACGCTGCGGAAGGCCTGTTCACGCTCGGCGTCGTTTACCTGCTGGCGCCGTTTTGGCCCAAGGCGCGTTTCTCCCTACAAAAGACGCTGCGTTTCGTGCGCTTTGGCGCAAAAGCCGCGGCCTCGACGGTGCTCTACCAGAGCTACCGCAACCTAGATTTCGTGATTGTGGGGCGCGCCTTCGGAGTAGCCACGTTGGGCGCGTATCGCATTGCGTTCGACGTCGCGATGGTTCCAGCCATGGCGATTCTAGATGTCGTGAATCGCACGGCGTTTCCGATCTACTCGCGCATCGGCACGTCTCACCTCGACTCGCTGAAGCGCATGTTCTTGTCGATGACGAAGCGGCTGGCGTTGGTGACAGGGCCGCTCGCGTTGCTTTCCGCGCTGTTTGCGCCAGACATCTTGGCGCTGGTGTCGGGAGCGCGCTGGAGCGAAGCCGGACCCATGATTCAAGTTTTGTGTTGGGCCGCATTCTTGCGCACCCTCACTCAATCGATTCCACAACTGTTCCACGCAGCGGGCCGACCCGAGCTTGCAGCGTACGACTCGTTGATTACGCTGCCGTGTTTTTTCGCGTGCGGCTGGGGCTTGGTGCGGCTGTTCGGCGCGTCGCTCGGCGCCAACGCCGTTTCGTTCGCGTGGATCGCCACCTACTCGCTCACGCTGGTAGTGCTCTTTTTCATGGCGCGCAGCATTTTTCCGCTGCGCGGCCGAGAGTTCGCGAAGAGTTTGCTGCCCGCCTTCGCCTTGATGGCGCTGCTAGCGCTGGTGCTGGTGCCGCTTGCGCCGGTCGCCAAGCGTTTCCTGCCAGCGCCGGTCGCGACGCTGGCAGGTGTTGCTTTGGGTCTGTGCTTGGCGTTCGGCTACGCGCGTTACGTGCTCAAGATACGGTTGGCTCCGAAGGCGGTGAGCACCCGCAGCGAGATCAAGATCGACGCCGGCGGCGAATGAGGGCAGCTCCAGCCAGCGCCGCGAGCGCCAGCGCAGGTGCGCCCGAGCCACTTTCGTTCTCCAGGCGGCAGCCGCAACCACCACCACCCTTCGGCGAGACCTTCGGCTGCTCATCGATGTCGCCTGCTGCACCGCGAGCGCGCGTGAAGACCAGGTCATCGAGGCACAGCTCGAACGGTGTTGCACCCGACCACTGGAACTGCAGCGCGTAGAGTCCTGCGGCGCACACATTCGGCTGCATGTCGCCGAAGCCGAGCTGCTTCAAATCCTTCCAGCTGAAGGTGTACTTCTTCCACTCGCTCGACGGCGTGAACGGAGCCTGGAAGTGGTCGTAGCAACCCGAGCACAGCGACTGCGCCGGATCGCTGTATTTGTCGACCAGCATGGCTCGAAACTGCGTGGCCGAACCGCGCGCCCAGAAGCTCACGCCGGTGTAGCTCGAAGCGTCGTAAGGAACACGTGCCGCACCTTCGCCCGAAAACGAGAAGCCGATGCCGCCGCCCCAACCGGTGAAGCCCTCACCGCTGATGCAGATCGCGTTTTTGCTACCCAGTCGCTCGGCGGGCGTTACCGTCGCGTCAGTGCGCGTGCCGGCGGAGCCATCATCGAACGCAAACCAGGCGCCGGTGCGGCCATCTTTGGTGAGGATCTTGGTGTCGCCGTCTTCGAGATCATCGATGCTGCTGGTGGGGCCCTCGGTGTCGCCGCTCAACGTTTTTTCGCCCGCAGGGCACTGGAAGGTGGGCTCGAAGCCGCATTCGCTGGCGATGGTTGCGACCTTGGCGCGCTCCGGCAAGTAGCCGATCGAGTTCAAACGAATTTGGCAGGCTTCCGGCGCGATGGCACCGCGCGTCGGCGTAGCGTCGGTGCCGCGATCCGAAATGAAGCCAGCGAGGGCGTACACCAGCGCTGCGTTCCAGTTGATCGCCACTTCGTTGGTCTGAAAGTTCGACTGCGAGTCCACCCAATTGGTTGGGCTCTGACCGCCGCCGACCAAGAGGCCCGGGTACGGTTGCTCTACGCTGTCGGAGCCAGACAGGCGCGCATGCGGGTGCAGCGGCGGCTCGATACCAGCGCCAGTGACCTGCGAACGGTTGTATTGATTGCGACCGTACAAAAATCCGATTTGATCGGCGCACACATCTAGGTACGCAGGCTTCGGCTCCAGCACGTAGGCGCTCTGCAGCAAGAAACAGGTGCGCGCGATGACGCCATTCGAGCCCCAATAATAAAGTTCGAGATCGCGCCCATACGCGTTGTTGTCGTGATTTGTGACCAGCGTGTCGGCCACCGCGATCAACCGTTGCCGTAGCGGAAGCTCGATAGCAGGATCCTTTCCGGGTCGGGGTGACAACAAGTAGGTGACGAGCCCGAACGCCGTCATGTTGTCCCAATCGAAGTTCGGCACGAAGCCGGTGCCAGTTCCGATGCGCTGCTCGATGTCTGCCAGCGCCGCTGCGTCTCCCGTAGTGTCCCAGATTTCGGCGGCCGCCCACAGCCGATCGTCCACGCCGACCTTTTGATACGTTCCTGCGGACAACACCGACGAGTCGTATTGAACGTTTTCGGGATGAGTCGACAGGTACGCGTAAGCGAGCTCTGCGGCAGCGAGCAGCTGCTGTGAGTAACCGTTGGTGATGGCGTCGTAGGGAGCGAAGGCGCGCGCGGCCTTGGCCAGGGTGGCCGCGAATTCAGCCGTGGCTGCGGTGCTGAAGCTCGCGAAGTAGCGCTTCGAGGTGTCGTTCACCGGCAGCACGAAACCAGGGAAGTTGGGGGAGTTCAGCTTGTGGTGAACGCGCCCGCTACCGTCGTCGTAGGCCATCTTCAACATCCAATCGAGCTCCCACTTGAGCTCGCTGAGGAAGTCGGGAAGGCCGCTGCCGTGCTCGGGCAAAAATGGCAGCTGGAGCTTCTCGAGGCGCGGGGAAAACAGCTCCCACGCTGCCAGCATGTTACCGACGCTCTCCGACGCGGTCGGCAGATACTTGCCGTAGTCTCCCGCGTCGTACCAGCCGCCGGTGCCGTCTTTAATGACGCCCACCTGGCCATCGATGTAGTCGAGCAAGGCGTCGTTCATGTGGCCGGCTTTGTGCTCGAAGTGAACGCCCTGATAGTCGAACGATACGTCCACGTTGGCGCGCCAGCCGTAGAAGCCGAGCATCACGGTGGCGAGCTCGCCGTCGTAAACGTCCTCGCCGACGCGGAACACGACGCTCTTACCGAGTGACGGAATCTGCAAATAGTACTCACCCGGCTCCGTCAGCGCGCTGAAGTCGGCGAGTTGCGGCGGCGGGTCAGTGCTCGTCGGAGTAGTGGGCGCGTTGACCAGCGTGCCACTCAACGCCAGCGAATCATCCGCTGCGCGCCGCACTTCGAACGTTTGCGCTTGAACAGAACCAATACAGAAGAATGCCGCCAGCGACGGCGCCAGGAACCAAGAGCGCTTCATGCGCGCTCTTGATAGCAGCCAAGTCGCGCGCGCGCAGCCAACAAATGCGAAAACCTGGAACCGGTTCCAGAAGCCACTGCAATCGGTTCCAAGCGCGAACGCGACCCGCTTCGAGAGCTGAGCCGATCTGGCGCGCT
Organism: Myxococcota bacterium; assembly: GCA_049324695.1. GTDB lineage: Bacteria > Myxococcota_A > Polyangia > Polyangiales > Polyangiaceae > PMG-095. The sequence continues at coordinate 78,485 of JBMOMJ010000023.1, read as the reverse complement.
GGCGGCTCAGCCTGGCGAAAGTCGGCCGCCGTTTTTTCGAAGAAGGACTGCGGCGTTCTTGGGGTGATGCCGCTAGGGGCGCGTCGCCGAGCAGAAATGCTCGGAATGGCGTCACGAGAAAAAGTCGATGGATGTGGAGCGGGACGCGGAGAAGCGTCAGCCCTGGGCTTGCATGGCCGGGAACCTCGAGGGAACATCCAAGTCGATCCCGAGGGCCCCTCGGCGCGGCTCGAGCAGCGCCTGAAGCGAGGCTTCCTCAATGTTTATACGGAGGAGCGCGTGACGAGTGTCGAGTGCGTTCAGTGCGGCACCCGCAACGAGGTTTCGAACGAAGCGGTGACCGGCGTCGACGGTGAAGCTCCGGCGCGAGTGTGCACGCAGTGTGGTGCGGCGTTGAGCGCTCCGCCGCCCGACGCTCCGCCGCCCGACGCTCCGCCGCCCGACGCTCCGTTGAACGACATCTTCAACGACTTCGAACGCACCTTCCATCCCGCCGTCTCACTTGGTCGCCATGCCGAGTCCAGCGAGACCGTGGAGAGCGCAGCGCCGTCCGGGACGTCGCCGAGAGCCGAAGCCTCGACCGAAGCGCTCGACGAAGCTGCCGCAACTGAGCCTTCAGCCGAAGCCGCCCCGCAAACTGAGACAGCATCGCCAGAGCTACCAGCTGCCGCTACAGCGCCGGCCGAGGCTCCATCTGCGGAGCCGGAAGCAGAAGCGCCGGCAGAGTCGCCAGGCGAAACCGCAGCCGAGTCACGCGAAGAGGCACCTGTCGCCGAACCGGAGCGAATCAGCGCGACTCCACCTCCGCCTCCGCCAATGCTCATGAGCAGTGACGACGATGACGAACCTGAGCCGCCTCCTTCGGTTGCTCGGATGACCGCTGCAGAGGAGCCGCCAGCAGCGAGCGTCTGGGACACCAACTTGCGCGCGAGCCTGATCGATTCCGAGTGGTCTACCCCGAGCGCAGCCGAATCGCCGCTCACTCCACCGCCGCCGCCCGATTTTGCTCCGGACGCCAGCGAGCGCCTTCCCGTCGCAGATGCAGTGCTGGCGCCACCCGAACCAAGCGAGGCAAACGAGCCAACGGCTCTGGCCGAGGTTGCTGGCGCCGCATCAACGGTCGATTCCGGCTCGCACATCGTCGCCGCTGCGTCCCCTGGCGATTCCGGTTCGCACATCGCCGCCGCTGCGTCCGATTCCGGCTCGCACGCGCTGCCTGCTCCGCGCCCGCCGATGCAAACCTTGCCTTGGGGTGAGTCGCCGACGTCCTCCGCGATCCCGGCTGCTCTTTCGGAGCGCCAGGATAGCGAGCAGCTCAAGGAGTCGAAGGGTCCGCCGCCGCCCCCCGCATGGGCATTTGCGGGCGAGAACTCGGAGGAGTCGTCGGCATTGGCGCGTGCGCTGCGCGAAACGGCGCAGCTACGGCGTGAAACAGGCGCGCGCGATGTGTATCCGGCGGCTACCGTCGTCGAAGGCCCTGGCGGCGCGAGCGTGCAAATCGGCGCCGTCGCTTCAGGCGCGGTGCGCACAGAGAAAAGCGAAGCGGTTGCCGGCGAAGCCCCGCCGCCCGAGTCGCATCCATCGTTCGCGAGCGACGCCAGCGATGATGTCGAGCCGCCGCCGAGCGTGGCAGCCATCGCCGCGGGGCGCTCAGTGGAGTCCACGCAGCGCTTGGGCGCTTACGCGCCCGGTGCGTTGGATTCGGGCGCGATTCGCATTCAAGAAGCCGCGCCGCCGCGTATTGCCAGCGACGCACCGGTGGTGAGCTCGGTGCGCTATTCCGAACGCGCGCCGGAGCCGTTTTGGGGCCATCCCGGCTCAGCGCGCCGCTCGGCGCTGTTGGGTGGCGCCGCTGGGCTCGCCATCATCGGCTCCTTCTTTCTGGGACGCAGCTCCGTCTCCGAGCTGCCGCCGCGCAGCGAACCGGTCGCGGCCAAAGCCGAACTCCCGCCGCCAACTGCAGTCGAGCCGCCAGCGCCCGCGCCCGCGGCCGTCGTCGAAAAGCCAGCGCTGGAAAGCGAGGCACCAGCGCCGCCTGCGCCCGCCGCCAGCGCGGACACGGGCTCACCTGTCGTCGTCGTCAACACCGGGAAGAACCGCTCGGTTGCAGCAGCAGCAACGCAAAACGGTTTGCCACCGTTCGATGCCCAAGCCGCCGGTCGTGCCATTGCTGATGCCGCGGCGCGCGCGTCGTCGTGTCGGCGCCTGGATCAACCGAGTAGTCGCGCCACGGTCACGGTGACGTTTGCGCCGTCCGGCAAAGTGGCGGGCGCGAACATCGCCGGCGTTAAGTTTTCGGGTGCCACCATGCGCAACTGCATGGGCTCGATGTTCCACGCCGCCCGCATTCCCGCCTTCGGCGGTGCGTCCGTCACCGTAAAGAAAACCCTGAAAATTTGAGCCCGCCGAGCCGCTGCGCGCGAGGAAGCGTGTCTTGCGCGGCCAGGGAATGCTAGGACCGGCCGCCATGGATCCCTTGCGGGACGCTCTGGCGCTCGGCCTCGTGCAAGGCCTGGGGTACGTCCTGCCGGTATCGAGTGATGGCCACCTCGCGCTGATGCAGCTCTTGTTCGGCATCCAGCAACCGGCGCCATGGCTCGGCGTGTGTTTGCGCGCAGCCACGTTCCTTGCCACGTGCATCGCCTTGCGCGAGCGCTGCGGACGCATGTTGCGCGATCTCTCGGCTTCCGTGCTGCAGCCCGCTCGGCTGTGGAGCACGCCAGGAGGGCGGGACGCGCTGGTGGTGCTGCTGGCGAGCATCCCCACCGCGGTGTTCGGCGTGTTTCTGCGTGAACCCATGAGCGTGTGGTCGCACTCACCTTTGGTGATTGGCATCGGCCTGCTCGGCACCAGCGCTTGGCTGCTCTCGACGTACTGGCTGCGTGCTGGCCGCCAAGAGACTCCCGGCTTGATTGGCGGATTGTTGATTGGTGTCGCGCAAGGGCTCTCGATTCTGCCGGGCCTCTCGCGCAGCGCGGGTACCATTGCGTGCGCGTTGTGGCTCGGAGTGCGCCCCGATCGAGCCTTCGAGCTTTCATTCCTGTGTTCGCTGCCTCCGCTGCTCGCCATGATTGTGATCGACGCGCGCGTCGCGCTCCAGCACGCGACGCCGTCGACTCACGTCGCGCTCGCGAGCCTCACCACGCTGATCGCGGCGCTCGTGGGCTTCGGAATTCTCGAGCGCGTCATGCGCCACCTCCGCCTCGCGGGCTTCGCTTTGTGGACGGTTCCGCTCGCGCTCGCCACCTTGGCGATGGCCCTGGTGTGGCCGCACTGAGTGCCCAGCGCCGTCCCCGCGCAAAACTGCGCTACGCTGCGGCCGTGCGCTTTTTGTGCCTGCTCTTGATGCTCACGCTGCTGGCTGGCTGTGGTCGCTTCCGCAAAAAGAAAGAGTGCGATTCGCTCGCCAAAGCCGTTTCGGCTTGGCTCGCGCGCCAACCCAGCCCAAGCCCATCCGCCGTGCCGCCCTCGGCGCTCATCGCAGAGACCCGCGCCACGGCGCAAAATTACGAAGCGCTGGATCGTGAGCTAGCTGCGCTCGATATTCAATCGGTCGAACTCAGCGCTCGCGTCGCTCGCTACCGAAAGCTCGCCAGCGATTCGGCCAAGGCCTTGTCCGACGTAGCGCGTGCTCTCGAATCCAGCGATGCCGAGCTCGCTCGGCGTCGTCGCGTCGACTTCGACGCGATTGCCAAAGCCGAAGCTCCGCTCGTCGCCGAAATCAATCGCGAGTGCCAGCGCTAGTGCCGCCCAGCGTGCTCGGGACGCCGCCCTGCGCGCTCCAGCGGGGGCCCAACCAAGAAATACAGAACGATCGAGCGTGCTTGTTAACGACGCTTGTTGCGATAACCGCCGCCGCCGCGACGCGCTGCTTTGGCCGGCGGCCGTTCGCTGCGTGAGTTGCGCATCGGCGCGGCAGCAGCGAGCGAGTCGTTGCTCGGCGCGCCACCCGCTTGCAAGCGTTTGATTTCGTCCCGTAGGCGCGCGGCGGTTTCGAACTGCAGGTTTTCGGCGGCCGCGAACATTTGCTGACGCAGCGCCAGGATTTGTTCGGCGAGTGACGGCGCCTCCGCACCCTTCGCGCTGGCGCCGGCTTTGGCTTCTGCGCTGGCGCCGCTCTTGGCTTTGGGCACGGCGTAGTAGTCGTTTTGGCCGCCCGCGGGGGTGATATCGAGAATGGCGCGCTTGACCGTTTCGGGCGTGATGCCGTGTTTCTCGTTGTACGACTGTTGCAGCCGGCGGCGTCGCTCGGTCTCGTCGATCGCCATCTTCATCGCGTCGGTGATGCGATCGGCGTACATGAAAACCTGACCGTTGGCGTTACGCGCGGCGCGCCCGATCGTCTGAATCAGGGAGCGAGGGCTACGCAAAAAGCCTTCTTTGTCCGCGTCCAAAATTGCGACCAGGCTCACTTCGGGCAAGTCGAGGCCTTCACGCAGCAGGTTGATGCCGACCAGCACATCGAACTCACCGGCGCGCAGGTCGCGCAGGATCTCGACGCGCTCCAAGGTGTCGACGTCGGAGTGCAGGTAGCGCACCTTCACACCGAGCTCGGCGTAGTAGTCAGTGAGCTCCTCCGCCATGCGTTTGGTGAGCGTCGTCACCAACACGCGTTCTTCGCGCTTCACGCGCTTCTGAATCTCGCCGTACAAGTCGTCGACTTGGCCAGCCACGGGGCGCACGAAAATCTCCGGATCCAAGAGACCCGTAGGGCGGATCAACTGCTCGACGGTTGCACCCTGGCTGTGCTGAAGCTCGTAGTCGCCGGGCGTCGCGGACACGAAAATTACCTTTTTCAGGTACTTCTCGAACTCTTCGAACTTCAAGGGCCGGTTGTCGAGTGCGCTCGGCAGACGGAAGCCGAACTCGACGAGCGTCTCTTTGCGCGAGCGGTCGCCGCGGTACATCGCGCCGAGCTGCGGCACGGTTTGGTGCGACTCGTCGATCACCAGCAGGAAATCGTCGGGAAAGTAGTCGATCAAAGTGGGCGGTGGATCGCCTGGCGAGCGCCCCGAAAGGTGCCGCGAATAGTTCTCGATGCCTTGCACGAAGCCCATTTGCTCGAGCATTTCGAGATCGTAAAGCGTGCGCTGCGACAAGCGCTGCTTCTCCACGAAGCGGCCGTTTTTGTCGAAGTAGTCGAGCCGCTCCAACAACTCTTCGCGAATCGCTTGAATCGAGCGGTTCAGCTGCTGTCGCGGCGTCACATAGTGCGAGCCGGGATACACCGCGTAGCGATCGAGCTGATTCAGGATGCGCCCGCGCAACGGATCCACTTCGCTCAACGATTCCACCTCGTCGCCGAAAAACTCCACACGAATCGCCAGCGCCTCTTCATACGCGGGAAAGATCTCCACCACGTCGCCGCGCACGCGAAACGTCCCGCGGTGAAAGTCGGTGTCGTTGCGCTCGTATTGAATGTCGACCAAACGCCGCAACAGCTCGTCGCGCCGCAGCTCCTCACCCTTCACGATCTCGATCAAAAGCCCCGAGTACGTCTCGGCTGAGCCGATGCCGTAAATGCAGCTCACGCTCGCCACGATGATCACGTCCGAGCGGCTCAAGAGCGACTGCGTCGCGTGGTGCCGCATGCGATCGATCTGATCGTTGATGATCGCATCCTTCTCGATATACGTATCAGTCGTCGGGATATATGCTTCCGGCTGATAGTAGTCGTAGTAACTGACGAAAAACGAAACCGCGTTCTCGGGGAACAAGTCGCGCATTTCGGCGTACAGCTGCGCCGACAGCGTCTTGTTGGGCGCGATGATCAGCGTTGGCTTCTGCAGGTGCTGAATCAAGTTCGCGATCGTGAACGTCTTGCCGCTGCCCGTGATGCCGAGCAGCGTCTGGCACTTCTGCCCGCGTTCGAAACCCTTCACCAGCGAATCGATCGCGGCCGGCTGATCGCCTTTCGGAGAGAACTCGCTCTTCAGCGCGAAACGCATGGGGAACCGGATACTTTTCCAGCACTCCGCCAGCTTTCAAGGCCTCCCCGGCAGATTCTTGCTAGACACAAGAAATACGCTCGCCGGCCCGCGGGATGGCCTCCCATACCGCGCGATATATTCGATTTCCTTGTTCGATTTGGGTTGGGGCGCCTCACTGAAAAGTGCGCGCAGCCAGACACCGTCCGGCGTTAGCGCGGTCGACGCCGCCCACCGCGAAGCACCACACCGCGCCCGGCGCCAACCGAAAATAGGGAGCGCTGCAATTGCGTTGGTCCCTCGGTGTCGCGATGCCTGAGCGCACGTCGCACCTCGCTCCACGAAGCGCGCCTGTTTGCACACCCTCGGGAGAGGCGCCGAATATTTTGCTCATTGCGTCGCGTCGCCGCGACACCGAGCATGTCCTGTTGAAGTCGCGGGCTTTCGAGCGACTGGAGGATGCGAAACCTTGGGGAAGACTCGCTTGCTTTGGAGCTGGCTCAGCGCACCGGCCGAACCCATCGTTATCCAAGACGACCAGGAATGGCGCCGCGAACACGACGAACTTTCTAAGTCCATCGGCCGCGTGATCACGCTTGCAGGGACGTTAGCGCTGTTCTGCCTGCTCACGCTGGGTGCCTCGGACACGAATTTGGTCGGCGAGGGCGCCCAAGTTGGTGTTGCTCGCAGTTGGAGCCAGTGCCTTCGCCTTGGTTGGCATCGCGCAAGCCGTCAGGCTCGCGCCTGCCTTGTTGACGCGGCACCCGTCGGACGCGGCCATTTTCCCGCCACGCGCACTGAGCCTGCACGGCGCGGATCTGAAGCGGCGCGACCTCACACACCAGAACTTGCGTGGCGCCGATCTGCGGCGGGCAAATCTCAACGAAGCGGATCTCGACTCCGCGAAACTGCCCGCTTCGCAGATCAAGAGCTGCCTGGCAGTGGGCACGAATCCGGCGCAAGGGACACAAGTCGACCTGCCCTTCGATCGCGACACGTCGTCGAACGACGCCTGGGAAGTACAGCGCACCCGCCACGGAGAGCTGCGCTTTCGCGCCAAAGACAACCCTGTGCCTCGACAGTGCGGGGGAGTCCAACCACGGCGCCAACCCGGTTCCTCGGAAGTGCACCGACACCGACAGTCAGCTCTGGACGATTGCGCGCCTGAACGCTGGCGAGCTTGGCGCTGCCTGGCTGCAGCTGACGAAAAGACGTGCCTCGGGGATAGTCCAGGCGAGCGCGAAGACGCCCAGAAGGCCGGGAAGACCACGGCGTTAGCCAACCTCATCATTTGCAGCGCGCAGGGGACCGACAAGGAGCATCAACAATGGCGCCTCGAGCTCTGATGAGCCCGAGGCTGCGCTGTGCTGCGTGTGCAGGAAATGCGGCGCTGATTGATTACGGAAACAACGCGAGCTCGGGCAAACCGAGCGTTTCGTTCCAACCGCGGCTCAGATTGAAGGCCTGAATCGCCTGCGCCGACGCGCCGCGCGTGAGATTGTCCGTAACGCCGAACGCGGTGACGGTGTTGGTCCGCGCGTCGAAAGCATAGTTGACCATCGCGCGAGCGGAGCCGCGCACCCACAGCGTGTCGGGCCACACACCGGCCGGCAAAACGCTGACGAGCGGGCTTTCGGCGTAGAGCTTGTTTGCTGCTGCTCGGCACGCGTCTTCGGTGCAGCCGGGCAACGCACGGGCGTAAGCGCTGCACAAGATGCCGCGAGTCATCGGAATGAGCGACGGGGTGAAGCTGACGCGCACTTCGCTGCCTGCGACGCGCGAGAGCTCTTGCTCGATTTCCGGAATGTGCCGATGTCGCCCGCCGACAGCGTAGGCGCGGGTACCTTCCGATGCTTCTGGGAAGTGGTACGCGGGCCCTGGTGAACGACCGCCGCCGCTCACGCCGGTCTTCGAATCGATCACGATGCTGTTCGGATCGATGAGCTTTTCGATCAGCAGCGGGGCGAGGGGCAAGAGCGCGGTGGTGACGTGGCAACCCGGCGCGGCGATGAGCTTTGCATCGCGGAGTTCGTTGCGGTGCAGTTCGGGCTGGCCGTACACCGCCGTTGCCAGGAGCTCGGGCGCGGGATGTTCCGCGTACGTCTTTCGGTAGACGTCCGCGTCTTTGAGGCGGAAGTCAGCCGAGAGATCGACGACTTGAATGCCGGCGTCGAACAGCGCTTTGCCGGCGCGCGCGCTGGCGCCGTGCGGCAAAGCGAGGAATGCGACGTCGATGCGCTGCTTGAGCGCAGACGCCTGCTCGGGATCGAAGCTCTCGAGCACGCGATTCTCGAGAGCTTTCACACCGAGCACGCTGGGCAACACTTCGCCCAGCCGCTTGCCAGCTTTTTCGCGCGCAGCCACAAGCTCGATTTCGAGCTCCGGATGCGCATATACCAGTCGCACCAGCTCGGCGCCGGTGTAACCGCCTGCGCCGATGATGCCGACTTTCAGCATGGCTCAGCGCTTGGAGTACTGGAAGCGCTTACGGGCGCCCGCCTGACCGTACTTCTTACGTTCTTTCTTGCGATCGTCGCGGGTGAGGTACCCGGCGCGCTTCAGCGCGCGACGACGCTCCGGATCTTCGGAGGTGAGGGCGCGCGCGATGCCGTGGCGCATGGCTTCCGCCTGTGCGCTGTGGCCGCCGCCGCTCACGCTGGCAACGACGTCGTACTTGTCGTGGAGCTCGAGCAGCTCGAGACCCTGACGCACGACCATGCGCGAGGTCTCACGCTCGAAGTAGTTGTCGATGCTGGCACCGTTCACGGTCACGGCGCCGCTGCCCGGCTGAATCCAGACGCGCGCGACGGCGGTCTTGCGTTTCCCAGTGGCGTAAGTCGATTGCACTTCGGACATGGTGCTTTGATTCCTCGGAGCTCGGCTCAAACGTTGAGCGCTTCGGGCTTCTGTGCCCGGTGCGGATGATCGCCCGTCCCGTAGACCTTCAACTTCTCGAGCATCTGGCGACCGAGGACGTTCTTCGGAAGCATGCCCTTCACTGCGAGCGTGATCGGCGCGTCGGGATGACGTTGCACGATGTGCTCGAAGCTCTCCCCGCGAATGGCGCCGGGGTAACCGCTGTGGCGGTAGTACATCTTATCGGTGGCCTTGGTGCCCGTGAGCTTCACCTTGGCGGCGTTGACGACGATGACGAAGTCACCCGTGTCTACGTGAGGAGTGTAGGTGGGCTTGTGCTTACCGCGGAGGACGGTCGCGATCTTGGACGCCAAGCGCCCGAGCGGTTGATCGGTCGCGTCGACCACGTACCACTTGCGGGTTGCTTGTGCTTCGGCGGGCTTTGCCACGTAAGTCGGCATTTTTCCTGGGACCTTGGGGACGAGAAGGGGCGCATTCCTAGCGTCCGACGAAGCGCCCGTCAAGCGAGGGCTGTTTTTCCTCGCAACCCGGGTTTGGGCTAGCGCCGATCTGCTCAAATTCCCGACAATTTTTAGAGTACGGGTCCGGGGGCCGGGAAGCGGGCACGCCTTCGTCCCGAGTTGGCGCCGCGGGGGCGGTGGGCCGATATACTAACTGGCTCATCCATCATGCCACCCGCTGGCCATATGCGCCTTCTCGAACGGCTTGTGGCGGACAAGCTGGTTACGCCCGAACAACAGGAGGCGGCGCTGAACCTGGCTGCCCGCAGCGGCGATCGCATCGAGGAAGTGCTGCTCGAGATGAACGCCCTCGAAGAGGCGCAGCTCCTGAAGTTTCTGGCATCGCTACATCGCACTCGCTTCGTCACTACCGAGAAGCTCGCCAAAGCGGAAATCAATCGGCAGACCTTGGACAAGGTGCCGAAGAAGCTGGCCGAGCGCGACTGCGTCTTCCCGGTGCTCTACGAACCGCAGACTGCGACGCTCAGTGTTGTCACGCCGGATCCGGACAATGCGTCGATGTTGCAAGACGTGCAGCTTGCTTCGGGTGTGAAAGACGTGCGCGCTTTCGTGGGCCGTCCGCGCGCAGTACGCGCAGCCATTCAGAAAGCTTACCACGGCGACATTCACGCGTTCGCGACGCTCGATCGCGATGCTCATGCGCAGTTCTCGACCATGCTCAACGTGTTCGAGCGCAACTTGGTCAGCGAAGAAAGCCTGGCCGTTGCCGTAGCCAAAGACGCAGTCGGCGAACGAGTTTTCACGAGCGCCGATTTAGAGCAAGGCCAGAAGGCGGCCGCGGGAGGTGGCAAGGGCGTCACCGATCAGGCCTTCTTGGAGACCTTGAACGTCCTCGTCACGTTGCTCGAAAACACGCGTCCGGATCTGCGCGGCCATTCGGCGCACGTGGCGCGCCTGATGAAGAAAATTGCCGAGCGCATCGGGCTTTCGGAAGTGTCGCGCGCCGCCATGCAGGTCGCTGGTTACCTGCACGACATCGGTAAGATGGGCGCGTATCACCTCACCGGCTTGAACGTCGCCGAGTATGAGGGCCACCGCACGTCCGCGGCCAAACTGTACAAGGCGCCGTTGCGTTTGCTCGAGGCCGTGAACCTTCCCACCGAGGTCACGCAAGCCATCGAGCACATGTACGAACGCTACGACGGGCAGGGTTTGCCCGATCGCACTGCTGGCAAAGAGATCCCACTCGGCGCCCGCCTGCTCGCGATTGCCGACACGTACGCCGATCTCACCCAAAATCCCAGGAACCCGTTTCGCAAAACGCTGCGACCAGCGCAGGCCTGCGAAGTGCTCGAACGCTACAAGGGCGGCATCTTCGATCCCAACCTGGTCGATCTGTTCAAGCACACCGTCACCGGCGAAGATTTGAAAGCGCGCCTGTTGGCGAATCGCCACCGCGCACTCCTCCTCGATCCGGATCCCGAGGAGACCACCGTGCTCGAGCTGCGCATGATCGAGCAGGGCTTCGAGGTGATGCTGGCGCGCTCCGTGGAGCAGGCCCACAAGCTGCTCGAGAAAGGTGACATCGAAATCGTGATCAGCGAGATCGACGTGCCGCCCGGGGATGGCTTCGCGCTGCTTGCTGATGCACGTCAGAAGCCGTGGGGGCAGAAGGTACCGTGGGTGTTCGTGACGTCGCGCTCGGGACGCGCTGACGCGCAGAAGGCGTTCGAGCTCGGCGCCGCCGACTTCATGACCAAGCCGATTGCGGCCGACGTGCTCGTCGCCAAGCTGCGGCAGATCCTCGAGCGCGAAGTGGCGCGTGGTGGCGCATCACGCGGCGTCGCCGGCTCGCTCTTGGAAATGGGCCTGCCGGATATGGTCCAGGTGCTCTGGCACGGGCGAAAGACGGGCTCACTGAAGATTCGCTCCGGCGCGAATGCAGGCGAGATTCATTTCGTCGAGGGCGCCATTTATAACGCTTTGTTTTCTAACTTGCGGGGCGAGGAAGCCTTCTACGCAATGCTCGCTCTCACCGAGGGCGATTTCGTGCTCGATCCGAATTTCCGAGCGCCCCAGCCCGTGATCCAAGCCAGCCCGGAGGCGCTTTTGCTCGAGGGCATGCGCCGCCAGGACGAGTCCGGCCGCTAAGCCCGCGCGCCAGTAAGCGGCACGAAGTGTGTGACGAAGTATTTCCTGCACCGAGGCGTAGCGCGCACAGGCAATTTCAGCGCGAAAATCAGGCGTGTGCGTCGGCTTCGCACAAGCTCTCGAAATAAGGGTTGTTCGAGCCTTTTAGGAAGAACCAGTGAATCAGCAACCGGCTTTTCTCCATTTGGTGGGTGAGCGTGTTAAACTGCTGAGTTTGCAGGACCACAGCGTGTCCCAACAGCCTCCCCCCGTCCTCGGCTTCAACAACAACGTCCGCCACCGCGGGCGTGTATTTCACATCCAGACCGAAGACTCGGGGGTGAAGAGCCCGCGCATCGTCACGCATCTGTTCGCGGACGGCGGTCGCATCATCAAGACGCAGCGCACGTCCTACGCCGAGCTCGTAGGTCGGAGTGACATCACACAGACGGTGCGGCAGATGATGAAAGACCAGCACCGCTCGATGTTCACGGCGCTGCGCGCGGGAGAGTTGGACGCGTTGTTGGAGGCATCGTGTGGGCCGTTGCCGTTGCCGGCTGCGGAGCGCGCCGAAGTGGCGGACGTACAAGTGCCCTCGTTGCGCGAGCCCCCGCTCGCAGAGGCTGCCGCGTTGTCGGCGCGCATCCAGCCGACTCCTAGCGCTGGCCGTGCACTGTCCAACCCAAACTTGCATCGCATTCCGCCTTCAGTGCCGCCACCTTCCAGGGAAGCAATCGATCTGGCTGTTGGCTCGCTCGACAAGTTCGGTGCGGAGTCGGTGAGTGGTGTGATGCGCGCTTCGCCGCTTGCGGAGCCCACGCGCGCTCGGAAGAGCAATCCTCCGAGCCCTCGCAAGTCGCGCACGCCTGGAACGCCGTCGGTTGCAACGCGCCCTTCAGCACGCGCTGCGTCCTCGAAGCCGGCGCAATCGATCTTCGGCGACAGCGTGATCAGCGAGAAGTCGCTGGACGAGGTGATTCTCAGCTATCTGGCTGAGGATCTCGACGGCCCCTCGGAGTAGCCGAGGAGCTCGCCATTCAGAAGCTGCCCACGACGCCGATCGAATGAGCGTCAGCGTACGGCTTCGCTCGGAGCCCAACCGTAGTGGTGGTCGTGGCAGGCGGAGCTTCGGTCTTCTTTCCACCAGTGATCAGCAGCACCGTACCGAGCGCCACGCCCACGATTCCCACGCCGAAGCCGACGTTCGAGATCATGGCCATGGTGTTGGCGCCGTCGAGCGCATCATGCTCCGAGGGCGGGCACTTCTTGTCGGGGCACTCGAGTGAATTCTTCTTGCTGATGGCGAGCCCACCGGTGATCCCACCGACGATCAAACCCGCGCCGCCGATGCCCAACGCGAAGATGGCGAGCGAATTGTCGCGTGCCGCGGGAGCGGGCGTAGGTGCCGCAGGCGGAGGCGTGGTGTCGGTTGTTGTCGTGGTGGTGCCGTTAGTCGTCGTGGTGGTGCCGGTAGTCGTCAACGCGCTGGTAGTTGCGGTAGCGGCGTTGGGATCCTGCACCAACGTGAGGCTGACCTCCTGGTGTGCACCTTCGGCGAGCGTCACGCTCGAACGCGCTTCGGTGTACCCCGCAGCGCTCGCTACCACTTGATGTGTGCCAGGATCCGTGGGGCGCTCCGCGCCAATCAGCGCCGGCGGAACCGGAGCATTGTCGACGGTGACGTTCGCACCGGCCACCTTGGGCTCCACCTTCACGGTGAGATAAGCAATGCGCGGCAGCGCTGCATCCAGCACCTTCTTCGCCCGCTCTTGCGCGGCTTTGAAAGCAGCGGGCGCATTGGGGGCGAGCTGCTCGCGCACGACGCGGTTCAAGTTCTCCGTTCCGCGCACGATCTGCCCGACCTCCACCTGGCACTCACCCAGCCGGCCCAGAATCGTTGGCGCGTGGTACAGCGCTTCCGCGCGCTCGAGCTTATCGATAGCTTCGTTGCAACGCCCAGAGTCGGCGAGCTGAATGCCCTGAACCCCGAGCGAGCGGGCCGCGGCGACGTCTTCGGCAGCCGTCTCAGCGGCTGACGGAGCAGCGATGGCGAGAACGAGCAGGGGAGCGATGACAGAGAGCGAGCGCAGCATATCGCTCGGCTTTTACCCCGCCCGACCGCCGAGCAGAAGAGTGTTGCTCGGCGCCGAGAAAAGCCAGCCGCGCGCTCGCCTAAAACCCCAGATCAGCCGGAGCGGAACGGCGTTTGCTGGTGGGACGCGGCGTCGGGCTCGCGTTGACTTTGCTTGCCGGCTTGCGAGCCGTGGTCGTAGAAGGTGCAGTGCTTCGCGACTTTGCGGCTGCGGGCGTGGGTGCGGGTGAGGGCGCGGCGACGGGTGGCTCGGTGGGCGGCTCGGGAGCAGCTTGGACTGCGGTGGGTGGAGTTGGCGAGGCGCTCGGCGGTGGAGGCGGTGGAGGTGCTTTGGCTTCGGCGGGGGGTAAGGTGGCGATGGGCGCAACGGTGGAGGCGCTGGCTGCGGGACTTGGCGATGCTGGCCAGAGCGCAAAGCCGAGCCCGAATAGGAGCGCGAGGCTGGCGCCGCCGGCGATGAGCCACCTAGTGAGCCCGGAGCGCGCTTGCGGTGCGGCGTCGTGCACCGTAAGCACGGAGGTCGCGGTGTCGCTGCGGTTGAAGTCGTGTGGCCCGGCGATCACGGTGCTCGGCTCTTGTGCTCGGAAGCGGCCTGAGTCATCGGCGGGGTTTTGCGCTACGTAACGACCCGAGCCGTCGGTGCTTATGGCGGCTGTCTTCGGAGACAGCGGAGGTGCGTGCCCTCGCAAGGTGCCGGAGGGGCCGCGAAAGTCCTCCGGTACGGTGCCGCGCGGCAGTAGCATCACGCCGCCGTTGACCGCCGCTTGCAGCGCTTCGATGAGTTCGTCGGCGCTTTGAAAGCGCTGTTCGGGTTCGCGTGCACAGCAACGTTCGAACCAGGCGACGACGCTGTCGGGCACCGATGGGTTCAAGCCCTTTAGATTGGGTAGCGGCCCCGTGCAGATTGAAACCAAAATATCTGCGAACGACTCGCTGTCGAAGGCGTACTGCCCCGTCAGCATATTGAAGAAGCAGATACCGAGCGAATAAAGATCGCTGCGCGCGTCCACGTTGCTCGCGCCGCGCACCTGCTCCGGGCTCATGAAGAGCGGCGTGCCGAGCACGGCGCCCGTCTTGGTCGTCGATTTGTCGCGTTGCCCATCGACCTTCGCGATGCCGAAGTCGAGCACCTTCGCAGTCCAGCCGAGCTCGTCTTCGTCGTTACGCGCGAGGAAGATGTTGGCCGGCTTCAAATCGCGATGGATGATGCCGCGCGCGTGCGCTCGCCCGAGTGCGCGCGCTACTTGACCGGTGATGCGCACGGCATCGACGAGGTGAATTCCCTTTTCGCGCTCGAGCCGCGCCTCGAGCGTTTCGCCCTCGAGGTACTCCATCACGATGTACGGAGTGCCCTGCTCAGTTTCTCCGTCGTCGTAGACCTGCACGACGTGGCGCGACTTGAGCCGAGCGGCGGCTTTGGCCTCGATGCTGAAGCGAGCGCGCGCCTCACGCGACTGCGCATGTTCGGCAGCGATCAGTTTGATCGCCACGCGTTGACCCAGGGTCTCGTGCGTGGCGGACCACACCATTCCCATCGCACCTTGGCCGAGCTTGCGCTCTAGCCGGTATTTTCCCCCAAGAATGTCGCCTGCTCGTACGCTGGACGATGAGCCGTCGGTTCCCTGCGCCACAACCTCCCATTCTACGCTCTGGTTTCAGCCGATTGCCACACACCTCCGACAAAACGTTTCGATGCGCAATCGTGGTTTCTACGTACCTGTAACGAAGGGCTCGCCTTGGTGCGCGCTTGTGGGCGTAACGTTTTTCTCAAAAGAGCGCGCGCCCAACCGTTCTCGCCAATTGACCCCGAGAAGCGACGCGCGAAGGAAGATCTCGAGCCCATGGCCGAAGCGGCAAGTACCCAACCACCAGTGGAGGGCGACCTCAGCTGCCTGGAGCTCGATCCGCTGCTCTTGCGCGCGCTGATTCAAGCGGTGAAGAGCGGCATGCAAATGACCGGTTCGCCGGTGGCACCCGTGGGAGCGAGTCGACTCAACAATGCGCATCACACCGTCACCGTCATGCTGGGATTGGTTGGCGCTCACACCGGCAACCTCGGTTTGAACCTTTCGGAGGAGGCCACGCTTCACCTCGCCGGCGGGCTTTTGGGTGAGCCCCAACGCGATCTCAACGAGGACGTCGTGGACGCGGTGATGGAGGTCGGCAATATGGTCGCCGGTGCTCTCAAAGCGCCGCTCAGTGGGACGATCTACAGCGTCGGCAATATTTCATTGCCTTCACTGATTCTGGGCAAGAGCTACGCGATGGTCTACACGCGCGGCATCAAGAGCGTCAGCGTGGAGTTCGAGCTCGGTGACATGCCGTTCGCGAGCATGAGAGCGCGCTACTTTTCGGCGAATGTCTCGCTCTTGCGCAGCGCCGGTAGCCACATTCTGAAGCCGTAGCGCCGCGGGCTTGCCGCAGGGCGCCGCTGGCGTCAGGTTTTTGCGGCCATGTGCAGGAACATTCGCCCGCTGTTCAACTTCGAGCCGCCCGCCACACCCGCAGAGGTTCACGCTGCGGCGCTCCAGTACGTGCGCAAGGTGAGCGGGACACGCAACCCGACGGGCCACAATCAGGTCGTGTTCGATCGCGCGGTCGAGCAGATCGCGGCGGTGACACAAACGCTCGTCGATTCGCTGACCACCAAAGCGCCGCCCAAAAACCGCGAAGAAGAGGCCGAGAAGGGGCGCTTGCGCAACATACGCCGCTTCGGTTGAGCTCGCCGCCGCCTCAGCCGTAGCGGCCTTCGATGTATTCGGCGGTCTTCGGATTGGCCGGATTCAGGAACAGCTCTTCGGTGCGGCTGTGCTCGACGAGCTCACCCAGCAACATGAAGATGCACTCGTCGCTGGCGCGGCGCGCTTGCGCCATGTTGTGCGTCACGATCACGATCGTGTAGCGACCGCGCAGCGCCCACATCAGCTCTTCGATGGCGCGCGTGCCCTCCACGTCCAACGCGGAGCACGGCTCATCCATCAAGATCACCTCGGGTTTTACCGGCAAGAGCCGCGCAATGCACAACTTCTGCTGCTGCTCGAGCTGCAGTGAGGTGGCGCGGCTCTGTAGCTTGTCCTTGAGGTCGTTCCACAACCCCACTTCGGTGAGCGCGCGTTCCACGGCTTCGTCGAGCTGCGCGCGGCTCGGCTTCTCGTTGTGGATGCGCATGCCGAACACGACGTTCTCGTAAATCGAGATCGGTAGCGGATTTGGCCTCTGAAAGACCATGCCCACCGACTTACGCAACTCGATCAGCGAAACGTCG
Organism: Myxococcota bacterium; assembly: GCA_049324695.1. Lineage (GTDB taxonomy): Bacteria > Myxococcota_A > Polyangia > Polyangiales > Polyangiaceae > PMG-095. The sequence continues at coordinate 61,733 of JBMOMJ010000023.1, read as the reverse complement.
GCGTCGTAGATGTTCTTGCCCAGAATGCGGATTTCACCTGTGGTGCGCACGTAGCCGTAGCGTTCGTTGACCCGGTTGAAGCAGCGCAGCAACGTGGTCTTGCCGCAACCGGACGGGCCGATCAGCGAGGTGATCTGGCCGTGCTTGATGTCCAGATCGACGTTCTTTAGGGCCTGAAAATCGCCGTACCAAAGGTTCAGTTTGCGCGTGACGATGCCTTCGCGCGTGGGTTCTTCGAGCTTGCTTGCTGCTTTCATCCGAAGATGCCGTTCACATAGTCGTAAGTCTTCTGGCTCTTCGGCTTCTGCGAGAAGATCACCTCTGTCTTGTCGACTTCGACGATCTCACCATTCCAGAGGAACATCGTGCGGTTCGCGAGTCGCCGCGCCTGCTGCACTAGATTGGTGACCAGGATGATGGTCATGTCGCGCTTCAGCTCTTTCAGAACGTCCTCGATGCGCATCGTCGTCACCGGGTCGATAGCGATCGAAAACTCGTCGAGGCACAGAATTTCTGGCTGATGCGAGAGAGCGCGCGCGATGGTGAGCCGCTGTTGTTGGCCACCGGAAAGCTTCGTACCAAGGCTATTTAGCCTGTCCTTCACTTCGTCCCACAGCGCCGCTTGCGTCAAACAGCGCTGTACCAGCTCGTCCAGGTCGGCCCTGTTGCGGTAGCCAGCCGCGCGCGGAGCGAACGCGACGTTGTCGTAGATGCTGAGCGGCAAGCCTACGGGCAGCGGCGCCACCATGCCGACGCGCCTGCGCAGCTCGTACACGTTGCGCAGCGAATCGACGTTGACTCCATCGATCTCGATGCTGCCGGAGCTGGTGGCGCCGGGAACGAACTCGATGGTGCGGTTCAGGCAGCGCAGGAGCGATGACTTCCCCGACTGAGCCGGCCCGATTACGCCGAAGATTTCATTCTCTTCCACGTCGAAGGAGATGCCGTTCAGCACCTTTTTGGCGCCGTAGGCCAAACGCAAATCCTTGACGCGAATTTTAGGAGGGGAGGGCTGTTGCACGGCTACCACTTCTTCCTCGAGCGCAGGTAGGTGCGCAACGCGATGGCCGTGGCGTTGACGGCGAGCACCGAGCCGAGCAGCACCACCGCGGTGGCGTATGGCAGCGCCTTCGGCGCTTCGGTGACCTGCGTCGTGATCGTAAACAAGTGCATGGAGAGTGCCATGCACTGGTCCCAGATACTGTACGCAAACGGGTCGCCCTCTTCGATCTTCTTGAAGAAGACCGCGCCCGTGAACATGATCGGAGCAGTTTCACCGGCGGTGCGCGAGACCTGCAAGATGACGCCGGTGAGGATGCCGCTGATCGAATTGGGCAGCACGATTCCGCGGATGGTTTGCCAACGCGTGGCTCCGACGTTCCAGCAAGCTTCGCGGAACGACATCGGTACGGCCGACAGCGCTTCCTTGGTACTGGCGATGATCACCGGCAACGTCATGATCGCGAGCGTGAGCGACGCCGCCAGAATCGAGCGCCCGATGCCGGCGAAGAGCACGAAGGCGCCCAGGCCGAACAAGGCGTGCACGATACTGGGCACGCCCGCCAGGTTCACCACTGCCAGGTTGATGATGCGCGTGAACACGCTCTCGCGCGCGTATTCGTTCAGGTACACCGCTGCGAGCACGCCGACCGGGGCCGCGATCAGCAGCGACACCGTCACGAGATAGATGGTGCCGAGCAGCGCCGACCAAATCCCACCGTGGCGCATGCCGCCCGTCGGATTGGTGGTGAGAAAGTCGAAGGACAACAGCGGAGCCGCCTGCACCACCAGGTAGGCCACGATGAACACCAGCGGGATCACCATCGCGAGCGCCATCGCTCCGAAGATGCACTTGGCGAGCAGCTCGCTGCGCTGCTTCTTGTGAACCAGGGCTGTGGCAGTGAACATGCTCAGCCTTTCCTCACGCCTTTCACGATCAGGTCAGCGCTGAGGTTGACCACGAAGGTGATGGAGAACAGCAAGATGCCAACCAAGAACAGCACCTGGTAGTGCGCAGAGCCAACTGAAGCTTCGCCGAGCTCGGCGGCGATCGTCGCAGTCAACGTACGCACTGGATCGAACACGCTGTGCGGGATGTTGATGGCGTGACCGGTTGCCATCAGCACGGCCATGGTTTCGCCCACTGCGCGGCCGACGCCGAGCAGCGCCGCTGCCAACAATCCGTTTTTGGCGGCGGGCAGCAGCACCTTGTACACCACCTGCCAACGCGTCGCGCCGAGCGCCATGGCCGCCTCGCGGAACGAATCCGGAACGGCCTTGAGCGCGTCTTCACCGATGCTCACCATGATCGGTACGCTCATCAACGCCAGCAAGAGCGCACCGTTGAGTACGTTGAGCCCCACCGGCACGTGAAACACGTCTTGAATCAGCGGGTTCATCACGCTGATGCCGATGAAGCCCCACACCACCGATGGGATCGCCGCCAGCAGCTCGATCACCACCTTCAACGACTCCTTCACGCGCCGGCTGCAGAACTCAGAGACGAATACGGCAGCGCCCAAGCCGAACGGTACCGCGATCAACATGGCCGTAACGGTCACGCTGGCGGTGCCGACAATCAGCGACAGCACGCCGTAACGCACGTTGCTGTGCGACGTCGGGTACCACTCCGTGCTGAACAAGAACTTGGTCAGGCTGAAGTCGGTGAACAGAAGCCCGACGCCTTCACGCAGCACGAAAAAGAAAATGCCGAACACGAACAGAATCGCGCTGACACCGCACAGCCGGATCAACCACTCCAGCAAGCGTTCGCCGATGGCTTCGAGCTGACGGCGCCGCGCCGCGACCTGTGCGGGGGCTTCGCTCGAACGCATGCGTGCGGGCGAGCCGAGCGTGGCTGCTTCCGGTTTCATGGGATCCTCTTCGGGGTGGCGCGTGGCTACTTCTTTGCGATCGGGACGTACCCGGTTTTCTCGACGATCTTTTGACCAGCGTCCGACATGACCCAGTCGAGGTACTTGTGCACTGCAGGAGTCGGTTCACCCGGCGTGTACATGAACAGCGGGCGTGAGATGGGGTAGGTCTTGTCGAGCACCGTGGCAATGCTGGGAACCACGGACGGTTCGCCCTTCTTCTTGGCAACCTTGATGATCTTCACGTCCGGTGTGGCGTAGCCGAGGCCGCTGTAGCCGATGGCCCCGGGCGTTTTCGCCACGAGCTCCACCACGTCCTTGGAGCCGTTCATGTCGAGCGAGCCCTGCTTGTAGTCGTTCTTCTTTCCGACCACGGCTTCGCGGAAGTAGTGGTAGGTGCCGGAATTGTTCTGGCGGCTGACGCGAATGATGTCGTCGCCCTTCGCGCCGGGGATGCTCTTCACACCGAGCTCCGACCATTTGTTGATCTTGCCGCCCTCTTTGTAGATCTCGGCGAGCTCTTCGACCGAAATCTCCTCGAGCGGGTTCTGCTTGTGGACGTAGATGGCGAGGCCGTCGTAGCCCACCATGAACTCCTTCGGCTCCTTGCCAGTGGCCTTTTTGGCTTTTTCGGCTTCCTCTGGCTCGACTTTGCGACTCGCGTTCGCGACGTTGGCGGTGCCGTTGATGAGCGCCGCGATGCCGACACCGGAGCCGCCTCCGGAAACCTCGATCGAGACGTTGGGTGCCACCTTGGCGTACTCCTCGGCCCAGGCTTGAGCGAGGTTGACCATCGTGTCGGAGCCGATGTTCTGAATCGACTCCTTCTTGTTGTCCGCCGCGCCGCTGGGTCCTGCGCTGCCTGCAGCTGCGGGGTCACTGGGCTCGCTCTTCTTCTTGCAGGAGGCGCCCAGCATGGCGAGCGCGAGCAGGGCAATGCTTCCGATGCGGAGCGGGCGTGCGTACGTCATCATCGAGGTGTTTCCTTCAACTGTTCTGATCGCCCAGGATGGCCTGGACCAAGTCGCGAATATGCGCTTTCAAGAATTTGTAGGTCTCTTCGTAAGCCGCGCGCACTTCTTCCGGCGTGCCGGTCACCTTGGATGGATCTGGCAAACTCCAGTCGAGACACACTGCTTTGGTTGGCGGCGGTGGGAACACGCGCTGCGCTTCCTTCGTCAGCGCCACGATGATCTGGTAGTGATCGAGGTGAGGGATCTGGTCGACCGCCTTCGACACGCTGCGCGAGATGTCGATGCCTTTATCACGCAGAAACAGCACGGTGGCCGGGTCCACTGGCTTGCGCTCGAGACCCGCGCTGGTGAACACGAACTTCCCGTGCTGCTGAATGCCGCCGAGCGCTTCGGCCATTTGACTCACGCAGGCGTTCGACTCGTCCACGAAGAGCAGCCGGAACATTTCGCTGCCGGCGTGCTTCATGTACTCGCCGGTGCACATGTACAGCGTTTCCTGACAGATGCTCTTGGCTTGGTCGGCGACGCGCTCCAGCCGATTCACGATGTTCACCAGCGGCGTGAGCGCCTCGAGCGGCATGCTCTTGGTCTGAATCAGATGAATTAGATGCTGACTCAGCTCATGCCGTAAACGATCGACGACCTCTTCGGTCTCCATCGTCTTTCTAGCGAGATCCGCATCTTGCGACACGAACGCCTCGACCGCGCCGTGCAACATGGGAATCGCCTTGTTCGCGATTTCCTGCACGCGATCGAGCGGCACCTCTACGTCGAGAGCCAACAACGCGAGGGCCTGGCGCGCCATGCTTTCGGCGTAATCACCCACGCGCTCGAGCTCAGAATTGATCTTGATGGTGGCATAGACGAAGCGCAGCACCCCCGCGACGGGCTGCTGGCGCACGATGAACTCCAGGCAAAGGCGATCGATTTCCTTGTCGAGCTCATCGATGCGCTGGTCGCGCAGGATGACCGAGTAGGCCACCTGCCGATTGCGCTGCACCAGCGTCGCCATACAGCTCTGCAGCGAGCCCTCGGCGAGCGCTGCCATTTCGCGCACTTTGGCGCGAATGCGCTCCACATCGCGCTGCAGGGTTTCCTCAAAATGCGTCACTGCCGGTGCCTCGCTTTTTGACGCGGTTAATGTCGGGGTAGACTGTGACGATTGCGTGACGTGGACGTTACATATGTGACGGTGTTCGCCCGGACTCATGGCTTGACCGTTGCGGTCTTGGCGCATAGTCGCCGTACCATCAGTGCTCCATTCAGGTAATCGCACCCGCCAACTGACGCGAGAAATCGCGGGGTTGACTCAGGGGCAGCTCGCGGTGCCCTGGTAAATCGCGCGCGCGCGTTCTCCCGATGAGAGCCAGGCTTTCCCGTCGGCCGAAAACGTCAGCCCTTCGCCCTGCGGTTCGGTCGGTGAAGGTAGCGCCGTGGGAGAAGCGGCGAACGTCGCCGCGAAGCTCTGTCCTCGAGGCCAGAGCAGGATCGCGGTGTAACTCCTCAGGATAAAGCGATCGCCGGTTGGTGAAATGTCGCCGGCGCTGGCTTGCGCCCCCTGCGTGCCGGCCGTGCCCACCTGCACGTTGCCTACTTTCTCCAAAACCGTTGGGGTGTCTGCTGCGGTGGCGGCAGCTGCACGAAAAATCGCCGAGTTGCCATCCGTCTCCTTGGTGAGGATCAGAATGTCCCGGCTCACGGGATCGACCATCAGGGTCTCGGCGTCGTGCGGGGCGTCTGGATACGTGAACCGCAGTACGCTGACCCCCGTCAGGGCTTGCTGCACCGTCGCCTGCGTCGACGACACGTCTGGCTCCGCGACCCGAAGCACTTGGATTTGTGTACGCGGGGTGCCACTACCAGTGCGCGCCGCGTTGTCCCCAATGTCGCCGATGTACAAGCAATTGCCACTCGCGCAGGGCGCGACCGCCATGTCCTCCCAATCCGTGGCAGTGACGCCCATCAGCGTATACGTGCCGAGCGCCTTACCGGCGTAGGTCATCGCGTAAACGACGGCGCCTCCGCCAGCATCGAGATGCGCGTAGAGCACACCGGCGTGAGCGCGGCTCGCGGCGATGCCGGAAGGACCATCGAGTGCCGTCTCTGCGATGTCGCCCACTTTGCTGGGCTCGCTGAAATTCGTGCACGGGCTCGCTCCACCACCGCTGCCGGCGTTTGTGGCGCCTCCGCTTGTGGCGCCTCCACTGCTCGCGTTTGCATTTCCACCGCTGCCAGCGTTTGTGGCGCCTCCACTGCTCGCGTTTGCATTTCCACCGCTGCCGGCATTTGCGCTGCCGGCGTTTGTGTTGCCGCCGCTCGCGTTTGAGCTGCCACCACTGCCGGTGTTTGCGTTGCCACCGCTCGAATCTTTACCCGCGCTGCCGCCAGCGCTCGTTCCGCCCGAGCTAGTGCTCGCGCCGCCCTGTGAGAGCTGACCTGCGCTGCCGCCAGTTCCAGACGACTTCGATTCGCTACCGCACGCTGCCAATGTCGCGATGAGCAGCGCGCTGCCAACCGGTTTCACGGGTCGGCTCCAGCGAAGGTCGAGTAGGCGGCACGCGAGCATCATCGTATCCTTTAAACGTGAGCGGCGCCGGCGGAGCTGCGTTACGGCTCTAGTCGGAGCAAGCCTCGTGATAAGCAACTTCCTGAGTTTCGCAGCTCGCCGTCGAGCACACGTCGGAAGCCTTCTTCATGCAGTCGTAGAACGCCTTCAGCGCGCTCTGGCACGCTGTCTTTTGCTTCTCGATGTCTCCGCACGCGTACTCGATGCACTCCTCGACGGTGGTGGTCGTGTCGCAGTCCTTCTCCGCGACGCAGAAGTCTTGGCAGGCGCTCAGCGCGGTTTCGGATTTCGAGTCGCTGCTACTGCAGCCGCTCGCGACTGCTCCCAGCAAGAAAACGCAAGCCAACGCCCAACGGAGATGCTTCTTCAACGCAATGCCTCCTAGCGAGCGCGCTCGCTCGCTCGCTCGTCACTCGAACGTCATAGACGACACGAAGTTGCAACTCAAGTAGCCGTGGGCACGCCTTTACTGGCGCGATACGCACGAATCGGCGCGCGGTGCGCGCGAAGACTCGAAATCTTGAACCCGCACAACAAAATGAACCGAACTTCGCGCGCGCCGAAAGTAGACGCCGCTTTCTGGAATGTTCCGCGCTGAGTGCGATTCGTTCACGCAAAGTGTGGCGCAGAAGACAATTATGTGACTTCAGCGTGCGTTCTTGGGTACTACTTGGCCTAGGTGAAATGCGTTACGCGCGCACTACGCACGTCCACCTCGGGATAAGTGTCGCTTCTGTAGTGTTGGCCGTGTTTTTGGCGTGCGGTCACGCCCCCTCGAACAACTTTGCCGGCGCGAGCGGAGCGCGCGGAGGTTCGGCGGGCTCGGCGGGCTTCGGCCTCGGCGGCGCAGGCTCGAGCGCAGGCGGTGGTGTTGGCGGAGCGGCCTTGGCGGGCACGGCAGGCACTCTCATGGGAGGCGCGGCGGGCGCGAGCGGAACTTGTCCTCGCCATTGCGGGCCGCGCTACGAAGAGCTCTTCGACAATGGCAAGCTCGCAACGCTGCGCATCACGTTTGCGGAGTCCACGTTGGGCGGCGCCAATTGGCTCGATATGCTGTGGCAAAAGTGGAAGCACTGCCCGCCGCACGACAACTACGTGCCCGTGCAGATGAGCTACGAGAGCCCAGACGGGAAGGGTGACGTTACCCTCGAGAACGTCGGCATGCGCCTGCGCGGCAGCATGCTGCGCTCGGTGAACGATCTGCAGGGCTTCAAGCTCGATTTTCAGGCTCTGGCAGGCCCCGCGGGGCCCGAGGGCAAGCGTCGCTTCGGCGATTTGAACCGACTCAACACGCTCTCGATCGAAGACGATCCATCGCATCTGGTTCAGTGTTTGGCGTACAAGGCGCTCCGCGATTTTGGTCTTCCCGCGCCGCGTTGCAATCACCTGATGGTGTACGTCAACGGTGCCTATTACGGGCTGATGGAGCACGCGGAGCAGGCCGACAATCGAGGCTTCTTGCGTCGTCACTTCGGGGCCAACGCCGGCAACTTGTACGCTGCGTCTCCCTCGGCAGCCGCGTGTGGTTGGCAGGACTCGTTGGCTCGCCTCGAGTACAGCGGAGACACGTTCACTGGCGCGTACACCAAAGCCTACCAGCTCGTGCGAGCGACCACGGCTGAGGCCGAGCAGAACCTAATCCCCATGCTGAAATGTGGGGACGCGACGGCTACGCCAGACGAAGCGACGTTCAAGGCTTGCATCTCGGAGTGGCTAGACGTCGATGAGTGGCTCCGTCAAATCGCCGCCGAGTCGTTGATGCCCTCGCTCGAGGCGTTCATCGGTTATCAGCGCAACTACTTCTTGTACTTCAAGCCAGACAGCAGCGCTCCACGTGGTGGGCGCTTCTTGGTTTGGTCTTGGGATCTCGATACGTCGTTCGTGTATCAGCGCTGCTCACCGAGTTCGTGCAACGTGAACAGCGCCGTATCGAACCTGTACAAGGCGACTCGGCCGAAGCTCGTGCAGCGACTGACTACAGTGTACAAGGCGGAGTACTGCGCGGCTCTGAAGCGCTTCCTCAGCGACATCTACAAGCCGGAGCTGGTGGACGACATGGCAAACGTCATCCGTCCAGGCATGACTGCGGAGCCAACGGTGACGCTGGCGGCGTGGGAGAGCGCCGTGGCTCAGGTGCGCGGCTATATCGTCCAACACGCCGCTGACATGCAGACCGCCGTAGCCACGGCCTGCAATTGAGCGGATTCCGTCGCCAGATCTCTAGGTTAGGTGGAAATCGCCGCGCTGGATGCAACACGACGCTCTGTCAAGGAAAAATCGCTTCCCGCTTCGCGTGCAGGCCCAGAACTTCGTTGACAGTTTTGTTCACCGTAAGGTGACCTCATCGTCAAATGCTCTCCATTCGCAAGTGCTTCCGACGCTCCTTCTTCCTCAACCCTTTCGGCGGGTCATTCGCGGGTTGCGCCGCATGGATCGTGCCGATTTTGGCTTCATCCCTGGGTGTGCTGGGGTGTAGTTCGGACAACTCAGACGATAAGACGGGCGGAAATGGGGGCGAGAACCAGGCCTGCGCGGATGACAAGCGGGTCGGCACCCTCACTTTGCGCGTCGTTCCTCCCACGACCACCCCGGCGACCGTGCCTGGTTATAGTGAGTTCGGCGGGTCGGTGAACGACAAGGTGAACCCCTCGGACGTGTGGGTCGAGAACAAGAAGGAGGGAGGCTGCAGGCTGATCACGGGACCGAAGCTGAGCTGCGCCACTGCGTGCCCGGTCGGCGAGGTGTGCGCAGGCAACAACGTCTGCGTGTCCGCTCCGGCTGGGCAAGATGCAGGCGCGATCAGCATCAGCGGGCTCTCGAGCGCTGTCAGCGCCAAGTTCCTAACCAGCGGCGTCTACTACCAGCCGTTGACGGATTTCCCGTTTCCGCCGGCCGCGGCTGGCGCGGACGTCACGTTGCAGGCAGCTGGCGCCAAGGTGCCGGCATTCAGTTTGAAGGCGAGCGGCATCGACCCGATGATCATGCCGGAGTCCCAAATTCAGCTCGATACGACCAAGCCGCTCACGATCACGTGGAACGCGCCCAGCGCTGCGGCGAAGTCGCGCGTGACCATCTCGCTCGATCTCGCGCATCACGGAAATGTCGCGGCCAAGCTGGTGTGTGACGAAGAAGATACAGGGTCGGCTACGATACCTGTATCGATGCTGACCGCCTTGGCTGCCGAAGGAATTGCAGGCTTTCCGTCAGTCTCGGTCACACGTCGTTCGGTCGCGTCCACGACGCTTGCTGCCGGTTGTGTGGAATTTTCCGTGGCTTCGTTCGTCAATCGCGAGTTGACGCTGCCCGGTCTCGTGTCCTGCAGCTGCCCAAACAGCACCTGCGAGCCATGCACGGCCGACCAAATGTGCAAGGCGAACTATACTTGCGGCTGAGCGCACGTCTGTTTTCGCTCCGCGCGTCGCGGAGAACGGTCCCTTTGCAGGAGCCCCCACGTCCATGTTCGTAGTGTTCGAAGGTATCGACGGCAGTGGCAAGACCACCGTTTCTAATCAGGTGGTCGAGCGTTTGCAGGCGGCGGGCCTCAAGGTTCGCCACCTGCGCGCCGAGGGGAAGTTCGCCTCGCGTGTTTCGGAGTCGATTCGCGATCTTGGTCGCGACGCGCGCAATCTCGAGATTGCGCCTCAAACCGAGTTCCTCTTGTACGTCGCCCGCGACGTGCAGCTCATCGAGGAGTTCTTGCGCCCAGCATTGTCCGAGTACGACGTTGTCATCGCCGATCGCTTCCTGTTTACGGCGGAGGTCCTGGCGCGTGAGGGGCGGCGCTTGCCGCGTGAGTTCATCGAGCCGGTGCTGCGCGCTGCGGCGGCAGGCATCGAGCCGGACTTGGTCGTGTTGGTGGATGTCGACCCCGTGCTCGCACGAGCGCGTCGCAAGGCGCACAAGATCGCGGTGCTCGACAAGCGTCCGCCTTCGCGCAAGGGCCTCTCCGGCGTCGGGCTGCAACACCGTATTCGCAACGGCTATCGCGAGCTCGCGCTGCAGAACCCGGAGCGCTGGGCGCTGGTCAAGAACGAGGAGGTTTTGGAGGACACGGTTGCGCGCGTGACCGAGCTGGTGAGCCGCGCCGTGCGCTCGGGGGTCCCCAGTGCGCTCGCGCACTTTCGCGACACGGCTCCGAGCGCCAATCGCGCGCTCGATCGCGTCGGGTCGCAGAGCGAAGCCGTCGATAAGTTCCTGCACTGGATCGATCTGCGACTGAAGCGTGAGCCGCGTGTAGCGGCGTATCTGTTGGGCGGGCTCAGCGGACCGGGGATCGACGAACGACGCAGCGCGCTCTCTGAGCTCGTGCCGGAAGCTGTGCTGGCGGCCTTGAACGGGCTCGACGACGAAGTCAGTTGGAGTCTGCGTTTGCGGCTCGCCGAGCGCTTTCCCGGCGCGGTGGCGCGAACTTTGTCTTCCATCGCGGGGCTCTCTCCGCGTGCGGCGGAGTTGCGCAAGGCGCTGGTGGCGCACTGCCCAACCGATGTCGCGGCCTCGCTCTGGCGACTCGACGACGAGCCCAGCTGGGCTCTTCGCGAACAGTTGTTCGGCGAGCATCCACACGTCACGGCCTCGAGCGTGGCCTGGTTGGACAACGAACGTGCCTGGGCACTGCGCGAGCGCTGGCTGAGCCAGTACGGTGCGCGCATCGCTTCGGACTACGACACGGCGCGTGTGGCAGCGCGCTCGATCACGTCATTGAGCGGCGAGCGTGCGTGGGCGATTCGGAAGCAAGCGCACCACGCGGCCCCGGTAGCAGCCTTGTGGTCGCTCGGCGCCTGCACGGATGCCGACAGCTGGCGCTTGCGCCGCGAATACCTGACTCGGGCTCCCAAAGTCGTAATGGGCACGCTGAAAGCGACACGTGACGCACTGGCCTGGGAGATGCGTCGGCGCGTTGCTGAAGACTGCAAAGAAGCCATCGACAGCATTCAGGGGCTCGACGACGCCGAGGCTTGGCAGCTCCGCGAGGAGCATCAGGATCGCTGGCCGTCGACGGTCGTGAAGAGCTTGGGTCTGCTGAGCGACGGGGAGCGCGGGCGGGCGCTGGTATTGCGCCAGCTCGAGCACCACGGCGCCAACATTTCGCTTTTGAAGCACGTCTCGGCGATTGCTCTGGGCTTGCAGCGTGGAGCGCAGGAGCTCGACGATTGAGCTGGAGCACCGCTACATGAGGTTCTTCGCGTGCGCGGCGGTGGGCGGCGCCTTCGATGGCTCGCGTTGACGGCGAACGCGTGCGGCGCCGTTGGCGCTTGCTCTTCGGTTGGCTACTGACGGTTCTGTTCATCGGTGTGTATTTCGCGCTGCCCGACGGCGACGAAGCCATTCCGCTTGCGTTCACGCCGAGCGAAGCGCCCGAGCCGAGCGGCTCGCGCCAGCTCGAGATCGTGGAGGTGACACCAGCCAAACCGAGCCCTGGGCGCGCCGTTACCATCAACTACGTTGGCGGTGACGAAGGTAGCGAAGTGCATGCCTTCGCCGGCAAAGTCGACATGCAGGTTTTGGCTCGCAGCCGGGGTGCGTTGGTCGCGCGCCTGCCCGCGAATTTAGCGCCCGGTCGGGTGAAGCTTCGCTTGGTCGCCGCCGCGGAGCGCAGCAAGCCGTACGCGGTTTTGCTGCGAGCCCCCAACTTTCAAAAACCATTTCGCAACCTGATTGGTGGCTTTGCGCTGCTCATCTTCGGCATCGGTGTTCTGGCGCGCGGTGCGCGTGAAGCCATTGGTTTCGCGAACGCGCACACGCTGGCGCGGCTCTCTGGGCGTGGTGCTTCGGTGCTCGGGCTGGGCGGGGTGCTCGGTGCGGTCGCGCAGTCCACAACGGCTTCGGCGGGCGTTCTGTCCGGTCTCGTTGCTTCGAATTTGCTCGCCGTTGGGCCCGCGGCGATCGCGTTTCTTGGCGCTCAGTTCGGCGCCGCAGCCGCGCCGCTCGCGACTGGCCTTCTCGACTCCCGCGAAGGGCTGATTGCGATCGCCATTGGTGTGTTGTGGCTCGGCTTGGCTCAAGACCGACGCTCGACGGCGCTGGCGCGGCTCGTGCTCGGCGCTGGCCTGATGGCGTTCGGCTTGCAAACCTTCCGTCCCGGCTTCGAGGTGCTGCTGCAGGATCCCAACCTGCTCGAGTTTTTGGCCAAGTTGCGCGCCAACAGCGTTGCGAACGTGGCGATCTGCGCAGGGCTTGGCGCGTTCCTGGTTCTTGTGCTGCAAGGGCCGGCGCCGGTGATCGTGCTGGTGATTCTGATCGCTCAAACCACCGCGCAGTGGGATCTGCGCACGGCGCTGTCGCTGCTTGCGGGCTCGGGCCTAGGTGCCTCGGTTGGTGCGCTCCTCACCATGTCGGTGAGCCGACGCGGTCGACAGCTCGCCATCTTGAATCTCATCCTCGGCGTTGCGAGCACCCTCATTGCCGTGCTCAGCATCGACGTTTGGAGCCGCGTAGCGGATTGGATTGTGCCAGGCGTTCCCCACGCAGTGGACTGGGCGCGACGGGGTGCGCTGCCGAACTTGGCTCCGCATTTGGGCGTTGCGTTTGCATTGTCTCAGGTCGCCGCCGCCTGCGCACTGCTGCCCGCCGCACGCCCGCTCGCGCGATGGCTCGACCAACGGCTCGCCCCGACGGTTCGAGCGCCGCTGGCGCAAGTGGGTGATCCGGTTGGCGTTGCACGCGCGGCCCTGGTCGAGGTGCTGAGCGCGCAACAACGGGCGCTGGCTCCGATTCGCGATTTGGTACAAGCGGGCAGCCGCTCTTCCGGGCGCCTCGCGGAGCATTGCTTGGCCGAGGCGCATGCTGCGTTGGAAGAGTTGCTCGCAGGAGCGGTGCCGATTTTACCGGAGACCACCGATGGCCGGGCCACGGCGCGCGCGTCGTTCACGGCCATGCAACTGCAGCGCGGGCTCGAAGGCTTGCACCGGCAAGCAGAGCGCCTCGTGGATAGCCGTATCGCCGCGTCTGCCAGCGGCGCCGATGTCCAGTCTCTCTCCAGCGCTGATGAGCTGGTGCTGACGGAGATGCACGCGCTGTTGACGGAGGGCATCGACTCTCTGTTGACCACGCTGCGCGAACGCGCAGGACTCGATCTCGATTCGGTGCGTGCGCGAGAGATCCAGATGAATTCGCTCGAAGCGCGCGCCAGAACTCAGCTGCGCGAAAGTACACGCGAGCTTTCTGCCGTCGGTAGCCATCTGCGCGTTTTGGAGTTGGTGGACGCCTACGAGAGCACTGGCAATCAGCTGTATCGTTTGGCCGAAGCGCTCGAGGAGAGCGTTGAAGCAAGCTCGGCCCGTCGAGTCATCTAACCGGAGCGCGAAGTCCTCCGCTCTGCGCTCCGGTATCAAAGTTCGAGCTCTGATCTCGTCGCGCGCGCGAGCCGTCGTTTCGACGCGCTGCCGTCAGAAACGGGTCATTCTTTTGATTGAGCGGACATTTCGTGTGAGGCGGTAGGCAACGAATCAGCGGCGGCGCGCGTGGTCAGAAGGGCTTCTTGCGTTAGCTCGCGACACCGCAGTGCCTCCAATCCTCCACGCAGATTTTGCCTTGTGTTCAGTTTGTTCACAGGTCTAACTTGTGCATGACCCAACGCGGGAGCGCGCGTGAGACCGCGGAGTGGGTGGAACGACGGACGGCCATGCAGCGTGCTTTTTCGTTCGCATTCGTATTTGCATTCGCACTAATCGGTTGTGGTGATTCCAAATCCGGAAACGGCGGCGTTGGAGGGAATTCCGGCGTCGATCCCACCACCGCGGTTTTCGCTCGCAAAGCACCAACCGGCGGCTGTTTAGCGGATTGTGGCCCAACGACGGACGCTTTCTTCGACAGCGAAAAGCTCGCGACGTTGCGCATCGATTTCGATCCCGCCGATTTGGCTGTGCTCGGCTACGAGCCATCGCGCTGGCTCGACATGATGTGGAGCAAGTGGAAGTCGTGCAATCCGAACGTCACCTGGATTCCGGCGACCTTGCGCTACGAGAGCCCGGATGGCGTCGGCGACGTCACCATGGAGCGTGTGGGCGTGCGCCTGCGCGGCAGCAAGGGCCGCGGCACGAATCCGCTCCAGGGCATGAAGGTCGAGTTCAAGAAGCTGATCCCGAGCGCTGACGCGGATCACGCCGAGCGTCGTTTCGCCGATTTGAATCAGATCAATCTGCTGTCCGTCGAGAGAGACACCAGCATCATGCTGCAGTGCATGAGCTACGAGCTGATGCGGGGGCTCGGGGTCAAAGCTCCACGTTGCAATCACATCAAGGTCTACGTCCAAGGCTCCTTGTACGGCGTGATGCAAAGCGTGGAGAAGACCAACGACGCGCGTTTTCTAAAGCACCAGTTCGGCGATAACGACGGGCACCTGTACGGCGGGTCCACCTCCTGCGAGCTCGAGAACGTGTACGGCACGAGCCTCGAATACAAAGGTGACGTTTTCGCTGGAGATTACCTCAAATCCTACGAGATCGTGCGCGGCGACGTGGGCAACGCAGAGAGCGAGCTCTTGCCCATGTTCAAGTGTGGCGACCCCACTTCAACGCCAAACGATGAAGATTTCAAGGCTTGCATCAGCGAATGGATCGATGTCGACCAATGGCTGCGCGTCATCGCCGGTGAATCGCTGATTCCGCAGCTCGAGTCGTTCGTTGGTGCCCGTCGCAACGCCTACTTCTACTTCTTGCCCGACGCGACTGCGCCACACGGCGGCCGCTTCGTAGTGTGGGGTTGGGATTACGACACCGGTTTGCAGCGGGCAACCTGCAACCCCAGCAAACCGAACGGCATCGGCTGTGATCCATTCAAGGCTGTCGCGAAGTGGTTCGATCTTCCCGGTACACGTCCGAAGCTCGTGACGCGGCTTACGAGCGTGTTCAAGGCTGAGTACTGCCAGATCATGAAATCCTTCCTGGAGGAAGTTTACGACCCGGCTCTGGTCGGCTTGCGCGCTGCCACCATGGATGCCGCCATGCAGGAAAACATCGCGCCCGCTTATGCAGATTGGCAGCCAGAGGTTGCGAAGATGCGCGACTACATGGAACAGCAGCGCGCGGCGGAGCTCGAGATCGTGACCACGGCGTGCAGTGACGTTTTGCCGTGAACGCGGCGCGTATGAGCAGGAGAGGAATTGCGTGAAGACGCTGAAACGAACCAATTGCTTCTCGAAACCCTTACGAAGCGTCGCGCTGATTTCGCGCTGCTGTGCCATTGCCTGGCTTGGTCTGCTAGCGCCCGCGTGTGGTAGCGACGACGACGATGCTGGCTCGAGTACCGGCCTGTCCGAGAACTTGCACATCGTGCCCGGGACCAAAGAAAAGCAGCCAGACGGCAGTTTGGAGCATCCGTTTGCGACCCTGACGGCGGCCGTCGACGCAATCAAAGCGACGCCCGCTTGGGACGGCACCATTGTCGCTCACAAGGGACGTTATGAGCTGACGGCTGAGTTGGCGCTGCCCAAAAATGCCGACCTCAAAGTGCTAGCCGGCGCCACCTTCGCGTTCGGCCCGGACGTGAGCTTGCATGCTCAACGCAACCTGCAGGTGCGCGGCACGGAAGCTGAACCGGTTACGTTCACTTGGCTGCAACAAGGCTCGCATTGGGGCGCGCTCACGAACTTCGAAAAGACATCGCTCGACAACGTCGTCGAATACGCAATTTTCGAGCACGGTGGTGAGTCGCAGTTCGAGGGCACCGGTGTGCGTGGAGCACTCTCGTTTGCTGATGCGGGCGGGCGCATCTCGCACTGTATCTTCCGCAACAACGAAGGGGATGACGGCTTGAACCTCAAGCGCAGCCCCACCAGCGTCGAGTTCTCTCGCTTCGAGTCCAACGTTGGCGACGCGCTCGACTCCGACGGCCCCGCCATCGCGGAGATTCACGACTGCGTCTTCATCAACAATGGAAACGACGGCGTCGATCTAGGTGAGGGTTCGACCGAACACGTCTTCAACAACATCATGATCAACAATGGCGACAAGGGCGTCTCCGTGGGAGATACCTCGTTTCCGCTCGTGGATCATAACCTCATCATCGGCTGTCACGTCGGTGTCGGCGTGAAAGACAGCTCTGATCCAGAGGTCCGCAACAACACGCTCTACGGCAACGGGAAAGGTGTCTCTTCTTACGAGAATACGTCCGGTAAAGGTGGCGGCTTGGGTCAGTTCGTAAACAACATCATTTGGGGCTCGAAAGAGCTCGACATCGAGATCATCGACGGTGCCCCGGCGTTCAGCTACAGCTGCATCCAGACGGGTTACGAAGGCGCAGGCAATCTCTCCCAGGAGAACGGCTGCGCCGACCCACTCTTCGCCGATGTGGAAAACGGCGATTTTCATTTGAAGAGCGCCGGTGGGCGTTGGGACGCCGCCACCAAGGCTTGGGTAGTCGACGCAGAGACCAGCCCGTGCATCGACGCAGGCGATCCCAATGTTCCGGTCGGCACCGAAACTACGCCCAACGGCGCACGCGTCGAACTCGGCGCTTACGGCGGCACGCGCGAAGCGAGCCGAACTCCCCAATGACTCTGACGCGTGCGTTTGGTTGCGCCCTTCTCGTGCCCCTCTCGTTGCTCAGCGCGGGTTGCGGAAGTGATGCTCCGGCGGATCCGTCCAGCCAGAACCCAACCATTGGGACGGGGCCGCTTTTGCCTTGGAAGGTAGGCAACAAATGGACGTATCGTGTCAGCGATGGCACCGAGATCTCCGAAAAGACGACCACCGTCGATGCCGAAGAATTGGTGGGTGGCACCGGGCCCAACGCGAACGTGATGGCGTACCGCGTCGTCACACGCAAAGGCACGATGCTCAACGATGAGACCGAGAGCTGGCAAGGGCCCGCGCCGGATTCCGCGGACAAGATCATTCGCTATCGCGAGATCGCTTATAGTGCGAAAACCGGTTCGCCGAGCCTCGAGACGCACTGGGCGCCCTACAAGCTGCACATCGATGGGCGCGCGGAAACGCTAGTCGCTGACTACACCTGGCGCGAAGACTACGAAGAGACCAAGACTCCGTTCGATGGGACTCCGGTGGAGGTCGTGACCGAGGCCGATCGTTGGACCATCATCAGTTTGGATGAGTCGGTAACTGTCGCCGGGACGCGCTACGATCACGCCGTCCACTTCCAGAAGTTCAGCAACTCCGCGAAGGAGTACTGGTATCTGCGAGGCGTCGGAAAACTCAAGGAGACTGGCTCTCAGACCGAGGAGCTGGTCAGCTACTCACTCGCACACTGAGCCCGGGCGCGCTTTGGGCTGAGAGCATGTATGCTACTCGGATCCGCCGTGACCGATTCCAAGCCGCGTCATCGTCCATCCAGTGCTGCCAACAGCGCACTGCTGGAGGCGCTGCTCGATCAACTCGAGGATGGCATCGCGCTCTACGAGCTGGTGTACGATCCAGCTGGGGCGTGCGTCGATTATCGAATCCTCGACGCCAACGCAGAGTACGAGCGTCAGGCGGGTGTCGAGCGCCGCAAGCTCATCACTCGGCTGGGTAGTGAGGTGTTCGAGACTCCCGAGCCGCCGTACCTGCACGAGTATGCCGCCGCGGTCGACACTCAGGCACGCATCCGCTTCGAGGTGTACTCGGTAGGCCTGGAGCGGCACTTCAGCGTGCTCGTGATCCCACTGGGTGAGCGTTACTTTGCGACCGTGCTCTCCGACATTGCGTTGCGCAAGAGCCAAGAAGAGGCTCTCGAAAAGAGCCGCTTGGCGCAGCGCGCGTTGCTCGACAACCAACCACACCTCACTTGGCTCAAAGACGTGGACGGGCGCTTTCTGGCAGTCAACAAGGCCTTCGCCGACGCCTGTGGCCAGAGCTCTCCCGAGGCTCTGGTCGGCAAGACCGATCTCGATGTGTGGCCGCGGGAACTCGCCGAGGCCTACCGCGCTGACGACGTTGCGGTAATGGCGTCGCGCCGGCAGAAGGCGGTCGAAGAACCTGTTGCGGCTGTCGATGGAACACGCTGGTTCGAAACCTACAAGTCGCCGATATACGCCCCGGATGGCAGCATCGTGGGAACCACCGGTGTGGCGCGCGACGTCACGGAGCGCAAGCTCGCCGAGCAGAAGGCGCTGCGCGCCGAAGAGGAGCGGCGCAAGCTCGAGCTCTCGGTGCTGCAGGCGCAAAAGTTAGAAAGCCTCGGAGTGCTCGCGGGCGGCATCGCTCACGACTTCAACAATCTGCTCACTACCATCATGGGCAGCGCCGATCTGGCGTTGAACGAGGTTTCTCCGCTCAGCCCTGCGCGCCTCTACCTCGACGATATCGATCGCGTCAGTCGTCGCGCAGCGGATTTGTGTCGGCAGATGCTGGCGTATTCGGGTAAGGGTCGCTTCGTAATCCAGGCGATTTCACTGAACGAGTTGTTTGCAGAGATGGGGCACCTGCTCTCGGTGTCGATCAGCAAGAAGGCCATCCTCAAGTATGAGCTCGCCGAGAACCTGCCGAGCGTGATGGCTGACGCAACTCAGCTTCGCCAGGTGGTGATGAACCTGATCACCAATGCATCTGAAGCAATCGGCGAAAATAGCGGTGTGATCTTGTTGCGCACCGGCACCGTGCTGTGTGACGCGACGTACTTCGCGGACGTCGTCGATGACAGCGAGCAGCACGCGACGGGTCTCTATGTGTATTTAGAGGTGGTGGACAGCGGCGTGGGTATGGATAGCGATACCTTGAGCCGCATCTTCGATCCCTTCTTCTCGACCAAGTTCGCCGGGCGTGGGCTCGGGTTGGCGGCAGTGCTCGGCATCGTGCGCGGCCATAAGGGTGCTCTCAAGGTGCAGTCGCAACGCGGCGAAGGCACCACATTCCGCGTGCTGTTGCCGGCGCATGACGCGCCCGCGGAGTGCCTGGAGAATCGGGCGTTCGATGCGCGTAGCTATCGCGGCGAAGGTTTGGTGTTGCTGGCTGACGACGAGGATACGGTGCGCGCCATGGGCCAGCACATGCTCGAGCGGGCTGGATTCGAGGTCGTTGCAGCCAGCAACGGGCGCGAAGCGCTGGCACTGTTTCGCGAACACCGCGCCCAAGTGCGCCTGGTGGTGCTGGACTTGACCATGCCGCACCTCGACGGCGAGGCCTGCTTCCGCGCGCTCCGCGAAATCGATCCCGACGTCAAAGTGATCCTGTCGAGTGGTTACAACGAGCAGGAAATAGTTGGTCGCTTTGCTGGCACCGGGCTCGCCGGCTTCGTACAGAAGCCTTACAAGCTCGCGGATCTGCTCGCCAAGGTGCGCGAGGCGCTGGCGCCGCACTGAACGCGCAGCTGATTGGCTCGCTTGGGTTCGAGCGAGCTGCTGTCGCGCTCGTACGCTAGGTCATTGCCACTGTTGGTCGAGCCAGGCGACGCGAGTGAGCAACCAATCGCGCATTGCCGCGACTTGGCCATCCCAGCTGTTGGCAGTGGGCGTGTCGAAAAAGCCGATGCGCACGGTGGTGAGGTTGGGCCAGCGCTGGAAGTTGCGCTGGGCGCCAGCACTGAGGCCAGTCGTCAAGCGCGTGATTCTTGCCGTGATTTGATCGTTGGAGAGGTGGTTTTGGCGGAGCTCTTTCCAGCGCGCAACGAGTGTGGCCTTGAAAGCTGGATCCGCGAGCAGGCGAGGGAACCAATCGGCCGTGGCCGTGATACGCGTGGCGTTGCTTTCGTACTGAAAGCCCATCGGCGACATGTTCGCGTAGGTCGTCGACGTGCCGACGCCCGCGATCAAGTCGTAGTCCCACAACGGCCCGGCGGTGAGCTTTCCGTCGCGATCCTTGTAGAAATACTGGCTGCGGACGTAAGCGTCCATGTTGCGCGTCAACTCGTGCACGATGATCTGATTGGCGACTGACGCGGTATCCAGAAACGCCGGGTAGCCGGTGTTCGGATCGCTCGGGTTCGTCGAATGCAAGGCGTTCACGAACTGCACCAGATACTGCGTGAGATAGTCGGTCTGCTGTTGCACCCAGGGGTTCGGATCTTTCACTTCGATCCAGTTCCAGCAGTTCTGCTGACCCGTCGGGCATTTCAAGGTCTGCTCGATGTCGTTCACCTGCCATTGGAACTGGAAGATGTAACCGCCGCCAATCGCCGGCAGCGTGGTATCCGTGGTCTTGAGCTGCTGAAGGTTCAGGCGATCCTTCTGATTTTTGATCGTCTCCACCAACAAGTAGACACCGGCGTAGTCACCGCTTTGCAAGGGGCGATTCGCGGTGTTGACGTAAACCTCCGCAAATGCGCCGCGGGGCGCCGGGATGCCGATGTCGCGACCGAGCGAATACACGAAAGCGTTGCGGATCAGCGCCTTGTCAGGAAACGGAGCGTGCAGCACCCAGTCGGATTCGCGCGGCATGCCGAGCAGAGTGCAGTTGCGATCGCTGCCATCCACTTTGCGCAGCTCGACACGGTACGGCTTCTTGTCGTAGCTCGCTGAGGATTGCCCGCGGATGTGAAAGCCCGCAACGCTCGCGACCTTCGGCGCGGTCGATAGCGACGTCGTGCCGTTGTTTGGTTCGAAGGACAGGAACCCGGCTCGAATGTTTTCGTCCGCGCCGGGCGCACCGCCGGTGCCACCTGGACGTGGCCCGCCGATTGCCGGTTGCGGTAGTGCCTTGCCGTAAGAGTCCAGCACAATCACGGGCAGGTCGTGCGTCGCGTCGAAGTCACGCGCGATGTACACCGCTGCTTGCGCCTCGCCGACACCGACACCTTGAACGAAGGCTTGTGCGATGAGCTCCGTGGTGGCGCTGATCGTGATGGCCCCGTTGTACAAGGGGGAGCTCGCGTTGGGCGCGCTATGATCGGTGGTGTAGCGAATCTCTGCGCCGCTGGTGGTGGTAGTGAGCTGCACACTCAGCGAACCCTGAAAGGTGCCGCTCGGCGCCGAGAATGTGACCGAGCCGGTCGGCATCGCGCCGCATTCGGCCTGCGTCGGAGCTCCCGCCGTGCCACCGTTCGCGTTCGCGTTCCCGCTCCCGCCCGTGGCGTTCGTGCTGCCGCCGTTCGCCGTGGCGTTCCCGCCGCTGCTCGTGCCACCCTGGTTCGAACTGCCGCCCTGGCCCGCGCCGCCCGCTGAGGACGAGGCGCCGCCGCTCGAATTGCTCATGCCTCCGCTCGCAATTCCGCCGCTGCCGCCGCTCGACGTGTTGGAGCTCCCGCCGTGGCTCGGTGTGGCGCCCGTGCCAGAGGGAGAGGAGCAACCCGAGAGCACCTGACTGGTAGCGAGAGCCAAAGAAATGGAGGTAAGCCATACGGTCGTAAGCCGAACGAAGCGCATCGAGCTAGTTTACACGCGCGAGCGCGAATTCAAGCGTTGGCGTGACGTTCTTGCGAAGATTCCGAGTCGCAGAATTTCGCAATTTTGAGACGGTCTTCTGGCTATTCCGGATACTGCACCTGGCTCAACGAGAGACGGATGATGTCGAACAACAAGCATCTCAAAACCTCGGAGCCGCGCTCATCCAAACTGAATCGTAAAGGCGCCACCGGGCGACGCAAGGCCACCACGCGGGCAAGCGAAAGCGTAACCACGCTCGAGTTCCACGAAGTGGACGCAAAACACTGGCCGGACCTAGAGCGCTTGTTCGAAGCCAAGGGTGGTCCCAAGTATTGCTGGTGTATGGCTTGGCGTGCGACCGGTGCGGAGACGAACGCAGACTCGGCCGAGCGAAAGCGTTTGCTCAAGCTGCGTGTCGTCCAACGGGTGCCGATCGGCATCCTAGGCTACTCGGACGGCGATCCCGTTGCGTGGTGCTCGATCGCGCCGCGCGAAACGTATCGTTCGCTGGGAGGGCCCGAAGCTGGCGACGACCGACAGCAGATTTGGTCGCTGGTATGTTTTTATGTTCCACGCCAACTGCGGCGGCGTGGAATCACGCAAGAGCTCATCGCGGCGGCCGTGGCGACCGCAAAACGTCGCGGTGCACATGTCGTCGAAGCTTATCCGGTAAGGGAGGATTCACCGAGTTACCGTTTCATGGGTAAAGTTTCGGTGTTCAAGCGCGCAGGTTTTCGAGAGGTAGGCCGCGCCGGTTCACGCCGGCACGTCATGCGACTGGATCTCCAGCGCTCGCGCGTTCGGGCCGCGAATGCGTCAGCTGCCAAAGCTCCTGCTGCGAAAGCTCCGGCGGCCAAATCTCGGACCGCGAAAGCCTCGGTTGCGAAAGTTCGGACGGCACGGAAGGGCATGAACGCCCGCGCGTAATCGTCGGCGGAGTTTCCGTGACTGGCGGAACGGCGGCCGATTTCAGCCCATTTCAGCCGTCAGCACGTCGCTCGGCAAACCATGATAAAAGCGGTCGGATATGTCCGCGCAGGGAAGCGAGACGCCGGCAGTCTCCATCATCATGCCGACCTACAACCGAGGCGACACCATCGGGCGCGCGATCGATAGCATTCGAGCGCAGTCGTTCGGGGATTGGGAGCTAATCGTCGTCGACGATGGTTCGACTGACGGTACGGCCGAAGCAATTCGGGGACTCGACCCACGAATTCAGATCCTGCAGCAGGAAAACCAAGGCTGCTACGTGGCGCGCAATACCGGGCTGCGCGCCTCGCGCGGGCGTCTCATCACGTTCATGGATTCGGACGACGCCTGGTTGCCGCACTTCCTGGATCTGTGTGTGAACTTCTTTCGCAGTTCGCCTTCGGATCACGTGCTGATGACGGAGTTCTTCGAGGACTTCGGTTCAGGGCCGGAGCTTCGTCACGACTTGCACGAAGCCGCACAAACGTTTCCGCGCATGGCCAAGCGGGTCGGCTCCAAGCTTCTGGATTTGCCGTCGGGTGAAACAGACGATTACTTGCGCATCTACTCCACGCGAGAACCGCTTAGCGAAGAGTGCCGAGCCATTGCGACGCGCGCCGGGTATCCGGATGCGGCGCTCTATCGCGGGCACATCTTCGAGTACCTGCGCTTCGGTCATCTCGGCTGGCTTCCGATCACCATGCTCACGCGCGAAGCCTTTCAGAAGGTAGGCGAGTTCTTGCCCCAGTACCGCACGGCCGCCGACTATCGCTTCCTGGGTCTCTTGTTCCGCAACTATCGCGCCAACATGATTTCTGCGCCTGCGGCGATCAAACACAGCAAAGCGCCAGGTGGTCAGGAGCTCGCAGAGGGCCACCTCGCGACTGGCAACCACGAGTATCGCTACGCCGTGCATCGTTTGCCGCTCTACGACGAGTTCTTTTGGAACGGGCGCGAATCTGATGAAGAGCTGCGGCGCATCCGCGGGCTGTATCAGTGGTACGCCGGGCGCGTTGCGGCGCAGCTCGGTAAGCGCCGCGAGGCCATTCAACACCTCGGTGAAGCATGCGCCGCGGTGCCCCCGCTCTGGTCCGCGCGCGCCCTTCAAGGTTGGATGCGCATCGCGCCTTCAGACACTGCCGCCAGCGAAGGTTGTCGCTTGTTCCTAGACGCCGAGCGCGCCGTGCGCGCCGTCATGGAGGGCACGCTTTCTCCCACCGACTTGGCGCGCAAAGCCGCGCGTCGCGTGGCACGCATCGCTGGTTGAGCCGATCCCAAACACGTAATTCGATGACTGAGCTTCCCCAAGGCGCCGTTAACGACACCAGAGATTCGGTCCCGCCGCAAACACGCTCGAGCCTGCCGCCGCCTTCGGCTCAGCGCAAGCTGGTGAAGCACGCCTCGCACTACTCCATCGCGAGCCTGCTCTCGGTCATTGCAGGGCTCGTGACTTTCCCGCTGCTCACGCGGGTTTTTTCAGTGCACGACTACGGCGTGCTGAGCTTGCTCTCGGCTACGCTCGGCATCGCCGTCGCGATCGGTAAGACCGGCTTGCAGCATGCCATCGTGCGCTACTTTTCCGAGATCTCGGCCAAGAAGAGCGAGTTTACGCTGCCGCAGCTCTACTCGACGGCCATCATCGGCATGCTCGTCAGCGCGCTCGTCACCATGGCCGTGATGGCCCTCGGCGCGCATTTCGTGCCCAGCACTTGGATTGAAGACACACGCTTTCGCGCGCTGCTCGTGATCGTGGCCGTGCTCGGGGTGATCCAGGTGCTCGACAGCGTAATGAGCAACTTTTTGGTTGCTGATCAGAACTCGAGTGCGCAGCTCAAGTATCAGTTCGCCAAAAAGTATCTAGGGCTCGGAGCGATCGTGGTCGCGGTGCTCTTGATTGCGCCCACTTTGACCGCCTTTTGGTGGGCGAAAGTAGTCGCCGAAGGCATCGCTCTCGGCCTCCCAATTTACTTCCTCTTCGCCGCGCGCAGCGACTTACGGCCGCGGCTCCAAAACTTCTCGCGCCCCCTGTATGCCAAGCTGCTCGCCTACGGCATACCCATGGTGATCGGCTACGAGCTCTCCGGCATCGTGCTCAACGTTGGTGATCGCTACATCATCGACGCCATGATGGGCGAAACGGACCTCGGTCTTTACTCCGCTGCGTACAGCCTCAGCCAATACGTCCAATCGATTTTCATCTCCTCCATTGGCCAGGCCATCATGCCCATTTACATGCGCATGTGGGACGAGAAGGGGCCCGAGGAAACCGTCAAGTTCATCTCCGATTCGCTGCGTAGCTATGTGCTCGTGAGCGCGCCCGTCATCGCCGGCCTCGCATCGGTGGGGCCCGAACTCCTGCCGTCGTTGGCTTCCGAAAAGTACGCGAGCGCCGCGGGCGTATTGCCGTGGTTGAGCTCCGGCATGATCGTCGACGGCGCGGCATCGTTTCTGGGGGCGGGCCTCTTCGTGCACCGAAAATCGCGCGTCGTCGCGGTCATCGTCTTCGCCTCGGCCGTCGCCAACATCGCCTTCAACCTCGTACTCGTGCCGCGGCTCGGCGTACTCGGCGCTGCCATTGCGACCCTCGGCAGCTACGCTCTCCTCTGCGTGGGCTTCGCGTGGCGCGGCAAGCCGCTCCTGGATGTCAAAGTGCCGTGGGCGACCATCGTCCGAGCGAGCCTCGTCGGCGTCGTCATGTACGCGGCGCTTCATTATGTGTTGCCCGGTCGTCGCTTCATCACCGTCGGTGTGCGCGCCGCACTAGGCGGAGCGATCTACGTCGGCCTAATTACCCTCCTCGACCGCGACGCGCGCAAGCTAGTCAAAATGTTCGCAGGCAAGCTGCGGCAGCGCCTAGGTCGCGCATAGGTCACGCGCGACCATTCGGACGGGGGCGCGCGGCTGTGGCGCGCTATCGCCACTCGAAGGCGTAACGAAAACCCGATTGCGAAGCGGCGCGCTTCTCAGCTACAGTTGAAATGTGCGTCCCCTGAAGTCACTCATAGGGCACGTGCGTTCGCGCGGGGTCCGAGGAACCGTTTCGGCGCTCGTGCGCTTCGCCTCAGATCAACGCGATGAATGGCTGGATTCGGCGTTCGATCGCAAATACGGGACGGACACGGGCGGCATCATCGACGATATGAGCCAGCTCGGCGTCGATAGCGTGCATGGTCAGAACGCCTTCGGGTACGAAGGTATTCAGCTCCCAGTGTTCCGTCGGATCCTGGCGGATCTGCATGTCACTCCGAATGATTACGTGTTCATCGACTTCGGCTCGGGCAAAGGGCGAGCCGTGATGATGGCCGCCGAACAACACTTTGCGGCGGTTCACGGCGTCGAGTTCTCACCGGTGCTGCACGAAATTGCGCGGCGCAACTGCGCGCAGTTCCGTCGTAGGAATCCAGGCTCGAGCCCAATTTCCCTTTACTGCCAGGATGCTGCCGAGTTCCAAATTCCAGACGGCAACCTTGTGTGCTTCTTTTACAATCCATTCAACGAGCAGGTGATGCGCAAGGTGCTCGATAACATTGCGGTCGCCCTCGAAAAATCCCCTCGCGAACTTTTGATTGCCTATCGCAATCCATCCTGCGCTGGGTTGCTCGACGCTTACCCGTTCTTGAGTCCCACTGCCAGTAACTCGACATACCGAGTCTATCGCGCACGCCGTGGCTGATTCCGGCCAACCGCAACCGGGTTTTGCGGCAGATGACCACCTGGTCTTGAGTCGTGCGCTCGGCGACCGAGTGCAGGCCATTGATGTCGCGCGTGGCTTTGCGATGTCACTCGTGTTTTTTTCGCACTTCTCACGTCACTACTATTACGTGGTCGGCGCAGTCGAGTTGCACGAAGCATTGCGCTGGCTCACGCGGGTCTCCACTCCAGCGTTCGTCCTGCTGAGCGGAATGATGTTGGGCCTTCTGCGCCACGAACGCCGCGCGGACTTCTCCAATACGCGCGACAAGCTCATCGACCGCGGCTTGTTCTTGCTCATCGTCTGCCATCCGCTCATCGCGCTCGCTGAAATCCCGGTAGCACTCGGGGCTGGGCAACCCTGGTACGAGCCGCTCATCCATCAGGTCTTCATCACAGACACAATCGCTATTGCGCTGATCCTCGGTGCGCTCGTGGCGCAGCGTTGCGGTTTACGTGATCGCGCGCTCCTCGGCGCAAGCATCCTGGTACTGCACTGGCTGTGCGAAGTGGTGTCGGCGCCTTCAGGACACTCTCTCCTGTTGGCGCTGCGCGAAGTACTCAGCGGGCGGCTCAGCGAGCCTGCGCTCGCGTATGGCTTTCCAATCCTGCCGTGGTTCGCTGTGTACCTCCTCGGCAGCGGCCTCGGGGAGTCCTTCGCGCGTTGGCGCGAGCGCGGCAACCCCAGCAAGCAAAGTGCGATCGCACTCCGTTTCGGCCTCGCGTCTATCGCTTTCGTCGTCCTGCTCAAGGCTACGTTGCAACCGCTGAAGGCTGTGCAATCAGGCGCTCCCGACTGGATTCATCGCGTACTACGTCTGGGTTCTGTCGCTGAAAAGCTGCCGCCCTCAGTTGCATTCGTCGCATTCTACGGAGGGGTTGCTCTCATCGGCATTTCCTCCTGCATGGCGGCCGAGGTTGTTGATCACTCGCGCGGTCGCTCTCTCGGCACTGTTCGCCGTTGGACCGTTCTCGTCGGGCGCAACTCACTCGTGGCCTTCGTGCTGCAGTTCTACGTCTACTACACACTGGTGTATTTGCTCCCGAAGCCACCGCTGTGGACGTCTCCAGCGTACTTCGCCGGCACGTTCCTGCTACTCCTCGCCGCGCTCAAATTTTGCGACACCCACCGCCTGAACGCATACTTCTCAGTCGGTTACGCCCGCACACTGCGTAAACGCCGCGAACGCCTGCAGGCAGCTTTGACGATACAACGATCCGCAGAGTGAGCGAGCGCCGCGGAAGCCAGAAGCGCTACAGGTTTAACACGTGGCGGCGTCGTTGCTATGTCTTAGCGGGACCGTCTTCAGATTTCCGGGTCCCGAACTAATGCCGTCGCGGCCCGCGATCTGCCTAGACAGCTCGCAAGAACCGTTCGTCGGTCTGGCATGCGGGGCGAAACTCGGTGACGGTTTTTGCTCTGGCATGTGGGGCGAAACTCGGTGACGGTTTGGCTCTCCACATGGTCGCAGGTGTACTTAGCAGCACGGCGCCGTTACAATGCGACGCGCGGCGATACGCATTTGCGCGCACCGACCGCTGGCGTGACGAGCTACGGTTCGAGTTTGTGAAGCGTTGGTCATTGCCCTGTTTGGGGCTCTTGTGTTTGCCATTTAGGTCTCGACGATGGCGGTCATGGCGAAACGTTCGCCGGCATGCGTTCCGGCGCTGGCTCACCCTACATCTTGGCGTGACACAGTCTGACCGAGCAGATGCCGCCGAGACTCTTCCCTGGGGGCCGTGGCCGCACTATGCAAGGCAGTACCCCTGACCGATGCTATACATCAACGACAAGAAGGAAGAACTCAGTCTGGTGTACGTTCACGCCGTTGCGGCTGCAGCGGGGTTTTCGGTTGAGAAGATCCGCAGAGATCGCGACAGTATCGACCTGTCTGTCTGCTCCGCTGGACCACTGTCGCAGGATGCGTCGCTGAACTCGCCTTCTTTGGATATCCAGCTGAAAGCACACGTTTGCGAGCCACTTCCGCCGGAAGGTTTTGCGTTCGACCTCCCCGTGAAGAACTACAACGACTTGGTCGTGAAGCGCCTGGTTCCTGCAATACTCGTGGTGTTCATCATGCCTGAAGAAGCCGCTCGATGGCTCACCTGCTCAGAGGACGCACTCATTCTAAAGAATTGTGCCTATTGGCTTTCGCTGCGCGGCTCTAACCCGACAGCCAATACTGCGACCCAACGCGTACATGTTGCAAGGGCGAACCTTCTAGATCCGCCAACACTTCGAACCCTTCTCACCCGGATCGGCCGGGAGGAGGAGCTGCTATGAATGTGAATGTCATTCAAGAGCTTGCAGCTCAAGTGAGCTACCAAGACGTTCGCGACTACTTGAAGTCACGAGGGTGGACAACCGCGACCTCTCAAAGGCCATACGCGGCGATCTACAGGAGCCCCGAAGCGGGCTCTATTGAGGTTGTCGTTCCACTTGAGAGAGACTTGGGTGACTACGCGGATGCAATGCAAACCGTCGCGGAGAGAGTAGCCCGATTCGAAAAAAGAGACGGCGGAGCCGTATTGCGTGATTTGTTATGTCCTAAGAGGGATACCCTGCGTTTCTCACTGGATAGCCTCAGAACAAAGAGCGGCACTATTGGCTTGTTGGATGGGGCTTCCCTCATAGCGGGAGTAAAGAAAGCACTTCTGGCGAGCGCTGCGAGTGTTCAACGGAATTTGCGGTACTTCCCTCGCATGTCTTTCGCCGAAGCCGAGGCGTACGTGCGTTCCTGTACTTTAGGTCAAACAGAAGTTGGAAGCTTTGTGCTAACCGTAGAGGCGCCTCATGACGTCACGTCACAAACAATTCGTAGCGAAGGCCCGTTCGGCAGACGGTCTAGCGAGCGACTATTCTCAGCGACTCACACACTAGCAACCTGCGTTCGTAAGGGGGACTACAGTCCAATTCTGGATGCCCCCGAGGACAAAGCGATCGTAAGTGCGAATCTTTGCGACGCGATACTTGAGATATTGCCGCAGGATCAGTCCGCCGACTTGAGGCTGCAAGGGTCCTGGTCTCCGATGTTACCGGCACCCGCCGTTCCTGGCAGCGTGACTATTGACGGTCCGATGTACGAGGCGATTGGTGAGATTCGCGAAAAGTTGCGCCCGTCGGCAGGGCCCCAGGCGGCCTCGTTCGTGGGTTCGGTCCTGGAGCTTTCTGGCGCGGCGGGCGCTAGCGGACGCGTAGAGGGGGAGGTCACCTTTTGGATTCTGCACGACGAACAGATCCTGAAAGCCCGCGCGACCCTATCTCCGGACGACTACAGGACGGCCGCTGACGCGCATTTGAACAATGGGTACGTGTACATGCGAGCCGTGCTGCACCCAGGTAGAAGAGTTAATCAGCTCAGAGAAGTGTCCGATTTCCGGCTACTCTCGGAGTAGCTTGCGCGCAGCACCTAGCCGAGATCGATTCCCCGTCAAAAGTGACCGCCGGGATTTGCGTGCTGGCCAGCCACGCTGATCGAGGTGCGCGGGCATGGGCAGGCGTGAGGCTCCACCGCGGCAGCCGCTTGCGCTGCTGCTCCCCCGCTAGTTGAGTCAGATTTGAGGCGCGGATCGGATTCGAACCGACGTATGACGGTTTTGCAAACCGTTGCCTAGCCGCTTGGCTACCGCGCCAAAGATTTTCGAGCGTTGCGCTGTTCGAGCCGGAGCTCGTTCAGCGCGCCGGGAAGCTGCCACGAGGCTCGGTTGAGATCAAGCACCGGTGCGAATGAGCTGCGTGCGTTAGCGGTGCGGCTCCACCGGCCTTTCGGCCCGCGCGCGGTGCGGTCAGGCGTTTTCGGCGGCGCTGCGCTGCGGGCGTCACTTGCACATGCAGTCGTAGACTTTGGCTGCGTAGGTGTAGGGCGAGGCGTCGAGGCCGAGGGTGTTGCTCCCGCACTTTTGGTCGTTGGAGCCGCAGGTGGTGGGGGAACAAGAGTTGGTGGCGTAGCAGTCGACGACTTTGGCGCATTTGACGTCGTCGCCGGCATTGATGCCTTTGCAGAGGTCTTTGCATTCGTCGCTCTCTTTCCAGCCTGCGAGGCAGCCGGTTGCGGTGCCGCCACCGGTTCCGGTGCCCGCGGTGCCTGCGGTTCCCGTGGTGCCTGCTGCACCGCCGCTGCTCATGCCTGCTGTGTTTGCGCCGCCCATGGAGGTGGTGCCGCCTGCGCTCGCGCCAGCACTTCCAGATGTGCCGGCCGTGCTGGTGGTTCCGCCCGTTGCTGTGGTGCCGCCCGTGTCGCCGAAGATTTTGCCTCCGGCTGCGGTGCCCGCCGTGCCGCTTCCACCGTTAGCAGTCGTGGCGCCGCCTTGGGCCACGCTGGCGCCGCCGTTGCCGGTGCTGGCGCCGCCCGTGTTGGATGTTGCGCCGCCGCTCGATGTCGCGCCGCCGTTGCTAACGGTTGCGCCGCCGCTCCCGAAGATCGGTGTGCCACCATTGCTGCTGACGCTTCCGCCGCTGCCGGTGCTGCCGCCTTTGGCGCTGGAGTGGCCACCGAAGGATGAGTCGTCGATGTCGTTGCTGGTGGCGCAGTGAGGCAGCGTTACCGCAAGCGGAATGATTGCCCAGGCGTAGCGAATCGAAAGGCGCACCGAGGTTCTCCTGAAGCAAGGGAAGCGCCGTGCTGCGCGCCACGAGGAGAGCGCGGAGGACGGGCGTGGGTCAGTCTGTCGGAGTTTTGCACGAAGACAACGCGTTCGCCATCGGCGGTATCACACGCGAGGATTGCTCATTTGGCTGCGCAGCTTTCGAACTGAACCGCAGGCTTCGCGCAGCCGGATTGCCTACACCGCCGCTCGCGCGACTACACGAGCACTCACGAGCTCACGTCAAGAAAGCTGAGCCCGTTGTGAGCCCTCGCGCATCCCGCCGCGTCGTGAGCGAGCGCACTCCGGCGCGCGCGTACCTAGAGTGTGCCTTCGTGACGCATGAGCAGCAGCTGCTGAATCGCGGTCACGGTGAGGACATCCGTCACGACGCCTGAGCGGATCTGCGCGTATACCTCGTCGAGAGACACGCGGCGCAGCTTGAGAACTTCGGTGTCTTCGGGGCTTGCAGAACCAGCGGAGAGGTCGCGCGCAAGATAGATGTGCGCAGCCTCGTCGGTCACGGAATTGGAGAGGTGCAAGCTCAGCAGGTAGTCGAGCCGCTCGGCAATCAGCCCGGTTTCTTCGGCGAGCTCTCGGCGAGCGCAGTCTTCCAGATCCTCGCCGAACGGCGCGCCGCCCTCCGGGATCTCCCACGAGTAGCGTGCGAGGGCGAAGCGGTATTGCCCCACCATCCACACGTAGCCGTCTTGATACGGCACCACGCCCACCGCGCGGTTTTTGAAATGGACGACGCCGTAAATGCCTTCGCCGCCGCGCGGCTTCTCGACGCGGTGCTCGATCACACGGATCCACGGGTTGTCGTAGACCTCGCGTGATGCGAGCACCGTGAAGGGGTTCTCCTCACTCATGACGAGCGAACGCCGAGAAGCTCTTGTGTTGGTTCAGCCCAACGTGACTTCCACGCGCACGCGGCTACCGGCGTCAGCGATGGGCACCACGTTGCCAGGCACCACGCGGCCGTCGACGCGGAGCTCGCTCACACCCTTGGAGACATGCTTCGGGTTCTTGACGCTGATTTCGTAGATGGCGCCGCGGAAGTTGCGCACCACGCTGTACTCGCCCCAGGCCGTGGGAATACACGGATCGATGGCAAGGCCGGCGTAGGTTGGCTGAATGCCGAGAATGAACTTGGTCGCCGCCGTGTAGGTCCACGCCGAGGTGCCGGAGAGCCAGCTGTTACGCGCGAGACCGAATTGCGGGTGCTCGTCGCCGAGGATGTTCTGCGGGTATGCGTACGGCTCGCACTCGAACTGATCGATGCTGTCGTTGCGCGCCGCCGGATTGATTTGGTTGTAGTACTGGTACGCGCGGTCGCCGTTACCTACGCGCGTCTCGGCGATCATCACCCACGGATTGGCATGCAGGAAGATGCCGCCGTTTTCCTTGGCGCCCGGGGGATAAGTCGTGACGCCGCCCTTATTTTGATCGAAGCCGTTGTAGCCCGGCCAGCTGAGCTTGATGCCGTTCTTTGTGTTGAGCAGGCGGTTCACGCTCTCGAGCGCTTTCTTGGCATGCTCAGGGCTGGCGAAGCCGCTGATCACCGGCCACGACTGGCCGTTGGTGTAAATCTGGCCTTCGCTGTTCTTGCTGCTGCCAATGGGCGAACCGTCGTGGTCGAAGTAGCGGACGAACCATTCGCCGTCCCAAGCGCAGGCGTTGTAGGCGTCCTTCATGGCTTGGTAGTCCGCGCGGTAGGCATCGGCGGTTGCCTTGTCACCGAGCTTTTCGCACAGCTGAATCAGCTCTTGTAGGGCCACGCCGTAGAGGTTCGCGTTGAACATCGACTCGGCGCCGGTGGCCAGGTTCACGGTGTCGTTCCAATCCGCGAAACCCAAGAGCGGCAGCTTATGGGCGCCGACGTCACCCTTCGTGAACGCGACCGAGCGCTTCAAGTGCTCCAGCACGCTGCCGTGCTCGATCGTGTTGCCGTGCTTGTCCTTGTCGTAGAACGGCACGCTCTTCTGCAGAAACTCGAGATCGCCAGTTTCCTTCAGGTACCAGCACACCGAAAGCACGATCCACAGGTGATCGTCGCCGTAATAGTTCGGGCGGTCTTCGCGCTCGCGCGAATCGCCCTCGTTCGCCACCATCGTGAGCGGGTTCAGCTGATGCATGGCCGAACCGTTCCGCTTCTGCACCGAGAGCAGCATCACCATCAGGTCGCGCGCCTCGCTCGGCACGCGGTCGAGCACGCCCAGCACGTCTTGCGAGCTGTCGCGGAAGCCGATGCCGCGCTCCCCCAAACCCAGCTGATATAGCGATAGGTAACGCGACCAGTTCTTGGTCGTGTAGCACTGGCGTGGGTTGTGGACGTTCACCATCGAGTTGAAGGCTGCGTCCGGCGTCGCCACTTGCAGCTTCGACAGGTACTCGTCCCAGAATGCGCGTTGAGCATCCAACTCCGCTTCCACGGCGTTCGCTGAGCGGTAACGCTCGGCGTCGGCTTCGGCAGCTTCGGCGCTTGGCGCCTGGCCAAGCAACACGATGAGCTCGCGCGTCTCGCCGGGAGCAATTGAACCGAGGTGGTGCAGCAGCGCGCCGATGTTGTCACCGCGCAGCGCCTCGTAGTTGCCGAGCTCGTCGCTGAGCAGCGAAAGCGGCTGCTTGAAGGTGCCGTACTCGTTGTCGCCCAGGAAGCGCTTGCGATCGGATTCGAACGAAGAAACCGGCAGATTCGACGTGAAGTAGTTGACCTGGCGGTCCTTGTTCATGAACGCGTACTGCAGCAGCAAGAGCTGGCCCTTCGCGTTCTTGATGCCACGGCTCTGCATGGTCTGCGGAACCCAGTCCGCATTGTTGAACTGCTTGAGTGCGTCGAAATGCGTGTACTCGACCACCGGGATGGCATCGAGCTCGAGGGCTTCGCTGCGCAAGTTCGTGACGCGAATGCGCCGCACCGACAACGTCGCGCCGCGCGGCACGAAGATGGTCACCTCGGTCTTGATTCCGTAAAACTCACTGACGAAACGGTTGTAACCGAGGCCGACGTGGCACTCGTAGCGATCGTAAGGATCGAGCGTCGGCACGAAGTACGGCGAGAATACGCGATAGCGGCCGTTCTCCTTGAAGCGCAAGTACAGCGTCTCACCCTTGAAATCGCTCGAGGGCAACTGCGGAATGTACTTTACGATGCGGTTCAGGGCCGGATCGTCCTTGCACAGCAGAGTTCCACCGGTGTGATCGACGATGCCGCCGAAGCGCATGGTACCCACGTAGTTGATCCATTTGACTGGAGTCTTCGGGGTCGTAATCACGTACTCGCGGTTTGCGTCGTCGAAATAGCCGTACTTCATGGGTCTCGAGGGGGGTGAACGGGGGGTTATTGGGGGCGGCGAAGGTTAGCGCCATCCCCTGTGCCGGAAACCCTGTTTTCGCAAAAAAGGCTGGGCAGGGCTTCGCTAAAATCCGCCTACTTTGCCAAAATGAGCTCACGCGCCCCGCGCATCGAAAAATGCTTCGCGCGCGACGCCAGTCGAACACTCGGACTGGAAACGGTTCCAGAGCTGCTTCTGGTTGAGACGCCGCACGGGCGCTTGGGGCTCAGCGCCCCGAAAGCGTGAATGCGAGCCCTTCGCCGGCCACCACCAGCTCGACTGACGGCGCATTTTGCGAAAGCCAGCCGCGAGAACGTGCCCCGAGCTCGTCCAGCGCGTCGTCAGTGCGGTCCGGGTCGTGGTGGAACAGCGCCAGGCGCTTCGGTTGAGCCAGCGCGCCGAGCTTCAGCACGTCGTCCACGATGGAGTGCCCCCAGCCGAGCTTGTGCGGCATATCACTCAGCACATATTGCGAGTCGTGAATCAGAAGGTCGACGCCTTCCGAAAAGCGAGCCAGGGCGTCGGTGCCGATCACGGCGCTGGCCGCGTTCAGCTCGTTGTCCGTGAGATAAGCGAGGGAGGAGCCGTCGTCATCATCGATGCGAAAGCCCTGAGCGCCACCTGGATGGTTCAGCTGCACCGGTCGCACCAAGGCGCTACCGATTCGCCACGGTGCGGTGGCGGGCTTCGCGAGCTCCAGCTTGGCGGGGATGTCGTTCACACTCACGGGAAAGTGAATGTCGTCGAAGATGTTGCGTTGGAACCGCTCTTGAGCATCGTTAGCGAGCGGGTACACGAGGATGTGGTTCGCTTTGTTCCAGAGCGGCGCAAAGAATGGCAGCCCCAAAACGTGATCCCAATGCGTGTGCGATAGTAAAAGGTGAACTTGCGACTGACGACCCTCGCGCACGAGTGTGTTGCCCAACGCTCGCAGGCCGGTGCCCGCGTCGAGCGCCAGGGTGGTGCCATCCGCGAGCTTGACCTCGACACATGACGTGTTGCCGCCGTAGCGGGCAGTTTGTGGTCCAGGCGCAGGAACGGACCCGCGGACCCCATAAAACGTCACGTGCATCACGATCACTTTATCCAAACCCAGCAAGGACGACAAACGGTTAGGAACTTGCCGAATCAGCCCAGCCTTTTGCTGCGGCGCTGCGCTCGCTGATTCCAGCGTGCGCGGTCAACGGTAGGCGGACCTGCGCGCAAGGAGCTCTGGGTACGCAGTCGTGCCGAGCTCCGGCCGGCGGGGCGGCAGCGAGGATTAGGCAACGGTCGCGGTTGGTCGAGCTCGCGGATGACGCGCTCCACGACGAGCGTCTATACTGCGCTTACCGCGATGTCTGTGCTTGCTCCCGGCTTTCTCGTCGCGGCGCCGCCGCTGGGTGATCCGAACTTCGACCGATCGGTCGTTCTCGTTGCCGCGCACGGCGATGAGGGCGCCTTCGGCTGGATCATCAATGGTCGTGAGGTGATGAACCTGTCGGAGCTTCTAATTCAGGCGGACGTATCGAAGTCACCGCCGGAGCTCGCGGGCAGCGTGCGCATCGGCGGGCCTGTCTCTCCAGAGCAGGTGTGGCTGGTTTACCGCGAGCAACACCGTTTTCGCGACATCGAAGAGCAATTCGAGGTTGGGCCCGGTGTCATCGCTTGCGCGTCGCGTCGCGTGCTCGAAGCCATCGCGGGAGGAACGGTGCCGCCGAGTCTGTTCGGGTTGGTTGGGTACGCTGGCTGGGCCCCGGGGCAACTCGAAAACGAGATCCGTGTCGGCGCCTGGTTGCCCGTCGATTTGGACGTGACTCTCCTTTTCGACGAACCGCGCGAGAAGCTGTGGGAGAAGGCTTACGAACGCGTCGGCACCACACCGATGGCGTTCACGTCGCGCGTCGGCCTCGCGTAGTGCACCGCTCACGCGGGGGCGCAACCGCGAGCGACGATAGTTCCGTCAATCAGTGCCGACCAGCGGCACGAAGATGCACGGTACGGAGCGCTCCCAAGTCATCTCGCCTTGGCTAGTCTTGTGACCGACGAGTAGCTGTTGCTCTTCGAGGTCACCAACCGGAATTGCAATGCGCCCACCGAGCGCGAGTTCACGCTCGAGCTCGTGCGGCACGCCTTCCGCGCCAGCAGACACCAAGATGGCGTCGTACGGTGCGTGTTCGGGCAACCCGTGGCGCCCATTTCGATTGAGCACGTGCACCTGCGAGT
Source organism: Myxococcota bacterium (assembly GCA_049324695.1). Lineage (GTDB taxonomy): Bacteria > Myxococcota_A > Polyangia > Polyangiales > Polyangiaceae > PMG-095. Next base: position 25,302 of record JBMOMJ010000023.1, on the reverse strand, counting down.
AACCCAAGTTTGCTAGGGCTGCTTCGGCGCGCGCGGCGAGCTCCGGCAGGATCTCGATCGTGTACACCTCAGCAGCGCCGAGCTCCGCCAACAGCGCCGCCGCATATCCGGATCCGCCACCCACCTCGAGCACGCGGTCGCCAGGCTTTATTTGCAGGGCAGCCAACATGATCGCGATCATGCTCGGCTGGCTGATGGTTTGCTTGAAGCCGATGGGCAGCGCCACGTCGTTGTAGGCGCTGTCGTGTTCGTTGGACGGCACGAACAGGTGACGCGGCACACGCGCGAATGCATCCAAGATGCGCCCATCTTCCACTCCGCTCTCGGCGCTCAATGTTTGCACCAAGGACGCACGTACTCGCGCCTCGCTTTGCGGCGGATCAGTATTGGGGCGGCGTTGCGTGAAGCCCATTACGAAACAGGGTGGGTCCGCGTGAAGCGATTTGCAATCCCTGCTTGCAGAATCCCCAGCTGCCGAATCGCGCCAGAGCTTCGATGGAGTGTACGGGCGGGGCGTTACGCAATGATTGGGGAGCGAGTCAGAACAAATGCGCCTCGCGCCGGGGCGAAAGCGTAACGCCCAGGTTCTTGCGAATCAGCATCGCCACGAGTTCGGTGCGCCCGCAGACACCGAGCTTACGAAACGAGGAGGCTAGTTGGTTCGCGACGGTGCGCTTGGAAGCCGAGCGCAAGATGGCAATTTGCTGGTGGGTGTTGCCTTCGACCAGCAAACGCGAGACCTCGGCTTCGGCGGGCGTCAAGTGCTTCGGCAGCACGCGATCGGGGCGCTCGGCTGTCACCATCCAATACTCCTTACCGTCGCTCTGGAACCGGTACATCCGCGCAGGCGGCAGCGGCATGCGACGAGCAGCTTGCACTGCCATCAGCACCAGCGGCGGCACACGCGAGGGTAGGTGCACCTTACCAATCGCGCGCAGGCATTGGCTGCACGTCAGCGCGATCGTGGAGACCGCCAAACCTTCTTCGTAAGCGACCTGCTTGTAACTATCGCCAAGCAGCAGGCGCTCGAGGACTTCCATGCGCAGCCGGCGCTTGCGGCGACGCGCTTCGCTCCGAAGTTCGATGGTCAAAAAGCAACGATCGCGCGAGTGATAGCTCTCCTGAATGAAGTGAGTTCCGCGCACCAGACCGGTCCAGAGCTCCGCCAAATCCAACGCTTCAGAAGGTGGTAGCTGGTCGCCCAAGTCTTCGAACGCGGGCGGGGGCACGTGTGTCGGCATCGATCTTTCGACTGAACGACTGTGGGTACTGAACAGCATGGCTAGTCCCCTAATTCGTTTTTCCCCAAACCCCTGCACTCGGGATATTCGCGGACAGCGGCGCGCGGAGCTATGAAACGCGTCACACCTGTGCGTATTTTCGAGGCGCAAATGAAGTCCTATGACCCGGAGCAGCTGGCCGCGCAGATCCCGCTTTTTGCTGCGCTCGAGCCGGCGGAGTGCCGTTTAATCGCCAGTTTGATTCGCGTGCAACGCTTCGCGCAACGCAGCACGGTGGTTTGGGAGGGTGATACGGGTGGCGCTCTCTACTTCATTCTGACGGGTTACTTGAAAGCCTTGAGCCGCGGGGCGGATGGAAACGAGGTGTTGCTCAGCGTGATGGGGCCGGGCGAGGTCTTCGGAGAGCTGTCGGTGCTCGACGGTCAGCCGAGATCCGCGAGCGTGGTCGCGTTGGAGCCTTCCGAGCTCGCCGTCGTGGAGCGAGCGCCCCTGCTGAGCCTGGTCCAGAAATCACCTGCGCTCGCCCTCGGCTTAATCGACGTTCTCACCCAGCGGCTCAGAAACTTGAGCAAACGCTGCGAGAACATCTCCTCGCTGGATATTCCAGCTCGCCTCGCCGAAGTGCTGGTGAACCTCGCTGAGCGTCACGGCCAGCGGCGGGGCAATGATGTCACGATTCCGGTTCGGCTCTCCCAACAAGATCTCGGTAACATGGTGGGAGCGACCCGCGAGAGCGTAAACAAACAACTACGAGGTTGGACGCAGGAGGGGATCGTGAGACAAGAGGAAGGGCGCGTGGTCATCGGCGACCTGGCCGCGCTCCGTCGCCGCGTCGGCGGTAGCTGAAATCGCTGAGGCGAATCAGAAGCCAACACGAATCTGGAGTAGCGACTCCACGAAACCAATGGGGTTTAGGATGGTGGCGCGCTCCGAGTTGGCGAAAACGAGACCTACTGGCCGCTCCTGTGCGTCCATGGCCAGGCTGCCCGAATCGCCGGGTGCGGACATACAGCTCGTTACGATCTGACGAGCGAAGCGTGCCACGCGGCCCGAGTAGTTGACGTCGATGGTCGTGTTGACGGTCTGGACGATACCGCTCGTAAAACAGGTGGTTCGCCCGGTTTTTCGCAGCAGCTGGCCAATGCGCACTCGCGGGCAAAACTCGCGTGGGAACCCAAGCCACGCAATGCTCCGATCCAAGTCGGGAAAGTCGACCTCGGCGACAGCTGCATCGACCAGGTTCTGCTCGCCGTCGAAGCGCAGGGGCACGAAGCGCGCCAGGCGCCCGATGGAATCTTGCGGGTGACGCCCGCCATCCGCAGCGCTGGGCTGGAGGATAGGGTCACCGATACGCGCCGCGTTAGCGTCGGCGAGCACGTGATTGTTACTGAGAATGTAGTAGCGAAGGGGGATTCCGGGATGAGCGCTGCGATCGATTACGCCCGCCGCGATAGTTCCGCCCATGACGTTGTAGTGGCCCACGCTGCAGCCACCTCGAGCCGGGCGGGCTCGGTGGCGGAGGGGCTCGTTGGGGATGGGGGACGGCGGCTCGACCCGCACACGCTCTTGAACGACCCGATCAGGAACGGCGGACTCGGAAAGTCGCGAAATGACACCGTCGCCAGCGAAAACCTGGCCCAGCTCGACCACGTCGGTTTTGCAGTGGCGGACGCTGGTCGGAATGCGTGCGCCTTCGCTGAGGGCTTCGAGCGGCAGCTTTTGCGTAACGAACACCGTTAGGCAGGGCTCTCCTGTGTCGTGTCCGTCTCGTATTTTGCGCCCGACACCCACCCCGACCACGTTTTCGTAGGCGAGCAGCGCGGCCTGTTCGCGCTCCTGAAGCTCGGCGACCGGCTTGTCGACTTCTTCCAGTGCGTGAATCTCCATGGCGTATCTGACTCTCCTGCCCTCCACTCCGGAAGCGCTCGGGTGGCCATCCTCGGGCAAGCGCCGCCGCGCGGGTATGAAGCGATTCACACCCCTCGGCGATCCTTCGCGGCGAGCGAATTTTTGCCTATCTTGGCTGTGAACGATCCCACATCCCGGAGTTATTTCCGGAGCTAGGATGCGACGCACCTCGCCGAGGGCGACAGCCGCCGCCCGCAAGCGTTCCTACGGAGGACCCCCGCTATGCCGACGGTCGTGACGAGCAAACACCTGCAAGGGACGACGGAGCTTACGCTGATCGCCGATATCAAGCCTGGCCTCGTTCCCGTGCCGGACCCGATGTCTTACGCGTTTCGACTCCGGCGCGTGCTCGAGTTTTTGTTTCTAGCTCGCAAGAGCGCCGTCGAACGTTACGGTCAGGTGGGCAGCGCTGGGCCACTCGAGCGCTTGCGCATGCTGCACTTCGTGCATTGGTCGATTCACGACAACGATCGCAAGCTGCTCCTGGCAGTGAGCTTCGATGGCGCTTGGGAGCCGTACATCCGCGCGATCGTGGAGGACGCCGGTCCCATCCTCGACATCATCTTCTCGCATTGCGAGGGCTACGCGGGACACAGCTGCTACGACGGCTACGAAGCGTTTGCTGGCTGGGTGCGCGAACATCAAATCAATTGCGATTTCTTTTACGCCGGCGCGCCGGACGTCACTGTCGACGACATTCGTTACCTGCAAGACTTCGAGCGGGGTTACGCGAACGGCAAACGCCGTGCGCCGTTCGAACACGTCGCCTCCAAGTTGCGCGTGGGAGATCCTTTGCCGCCGCAGCTCGATCCCGAACAGCGCAAGCGCTTGCTGGCGGGGTTATTCGGCTTGCGTGGGATGTTCCCCGCGGGGGCTGCTGGCAAAGCCACTTCATTCAACGACGCTTTCCTGTACGGTCGGGTTGCGGCGTTGCTCACGCGCGAAGTTCGGCTCGCACTTGCCGCGAGTGGTGCGCGTCCGAGCTGGTTTCCTCCTCCTCCTCAGGAACCGAGTGAAACGGAGCGCGCCATCGTGCGCTGGGCTTCCGGACTGGCAGCGTTTGATCCGCTCGATCGGGGGCGGGGAGAGCCCGAAGTAGTGCAGAAGCCACATGAGGTGCAAGGCAACGTGCTCAGCGCCTATCCCGGGATCACTCATGGCTGCGTGTTGCTCGGGCGCTTCGAAGGGCCTGGGGCGGCGCTCGATTTCATTCAGACGTGGAAAGACGCGCTCAGCACCGAAGAGCGGGCGAGTCAGAGCCCGTTTGGAGACGTATACTTCAACCTGGCGTTGACGCCGCGTGGCCTGGGTGTGCTCGGCATGGCACCCGACGAGCTCGCGCGCTTTCCGAAAGAGTTCCAGGAAGGGCTCGCGGCGCGCGCAGGTGTTTTGGGGGATGTGGGCCGCAACCATCCCGCGCGTTGGGCGTTGCCGCGCCAGAATTGGCCCAAAGCCGGGGAGGAACCGGTGCAGCTGGCGTGCGTGGACTTCGCCGTGATCTTGCAGCGCAGTGCGCCGGCGGCGCCGCTCGAGCACCGCTGGTCGGATTCGCATCCCTTGTTCAAGGAAGCTAAGCAGCTCGCCGAATCACGGGGCATCGAAATTTTGCACGTGCAGCCGCTCTGCCACTACGAGCGAGGGCATTTCGGTTTGATCGATGGCAAGAGCCAGCCGCACCACCGAGGCTCCAATGAACCGAACGTGGCCGCTCGCGATCGCGTTGCGCTCGGTGAGCTCTTGCTCGGCTACGAGAATGATCGCGGAGAGAAGCGCTTGCACGCCGCGTTGCCCGCCGAGCTGATCGAAAATTCGACTTTCCTCGTGATGCGCCAAATGGCGCTGGATGTGCCGGGTTTTCACGAAGCCGTGTCCGAAGCGGGCAACAGCGGGCTCGACGAGCAGGGCTACATCGCCAAAGTGTTGGGTCGCAACGCGGACGGCAGCGCGCTGCTCGAAACCGGCGAGACCGACAACGACTTCGATTACCAAAATGACCCGCACGGCGCCAAGTGCCCGCTGTTTTCACACGTACGGCGAGCCAACCCGCGCACTAAACGCCGCGTCGAAGGGCGCGAAGTGCCGACTCCGCGCATCGTGCGGCGTGGTCTCAGCTATGGTCCGCTCGCCAACAGCAACGAGCCGAGCAGTGATGAACGAGGGCTCCTGTTCATGGCGTACTGCGCGAGCATCGCGGACCAGTACGAAGTGGTGCAGCGCTGGGTGAATGGCGGCAATTCGAGCGGTGCGCTCAGCGGGCACGCCGATCCTCTGGCGGGCAATTACCCAGAACGGAACGGCTTCGAGCGCCTGTTGTCGTGTGTGCACGAAGGCCGCAGCCTCAGCATTCCGTTGCCGCAGCGTCCGCTCGCGCAGCTCAAGTGGGGGCTCTACCTCTTCGTTCCCTCCGTGGGAGCGCTCGAATACCTGATCCGGCGCGCCTCGACTCCGCATTCGCTGACACCGCCGAGCTCGCGCGCCGTGCTCGATTTCCTACACGAAATGCGCGAACTCGAGAGCTTACATCCGCAGCGTGCCGCGCTCGCGTGGAAGGTCGTGCTCGAAGATCGCGACCAGCGTTTACGCGCCGCTGCGCTATGGGAACACATCCGGCAAAACGGTGGCGCGCTGCGCACGGCCTATGGTGTCTTGGTGGGCAGCGCGGAAGGCGTACGTTGTGTACTCGCCGAGCACCGGCGCTTCTCGGTGCGACGCTACTGGGCGAGAATGGAAGCGAGCTTCGGCGTGCATTACTTGGGGATGGATCCCGAGCCGCAGCCGCTGGAACGGGCGTGCCCGGTGAGCGCACATCGCGACGACGGCGACTTCGATGAGCTCGGCGACGTGTATCCCTATGGATCAGCGCCGTACGTGCCGGACGGAGCTTACGAGCGCGTCGCAGCCGTGCCGAACCAGTTCGCGCTCGAGATCGACTGCAGCGAGGCATATTCTTGCGCCTTTTCGCAGACCAAAGCTTGGTTGGAAAAGCGCCGCGACGGCAGCGTCGACCTGAGGCAGCTCGCCCGCGAGGTGATCTACGACGTCGCGCGCATTTTGATCGGTACACCCGAGCCGCCGAAGATGGACGGTGGCCCTGAACAGAGCGGCGCACAGGAACCCGCGCGCTGCCCGCTCGACTTTCAGCGCGTGTCGCAGTTCATCTTCCATCCGCGGCCGTCGGTTGCGCTCTCGCGCGTTGCGCAAACGCGCGGCAAAGTCGTGCTGGACGCCATTACGGCGTTCGTGAGCGACACGGCTCCGCGCGGTCGCTTCTCCAAATTTTTCCGCGAGCGCATCCTGCGGCAGGAATCGGAGACCACGCAGTATACGGGCGTGGCATGCGACGAATTCGAGCTTTACGGTGCGCGTGGCGAGGCTTCTGCGCTGACCGGGCTCATCAATGGCTTCGCCGTTCCGACCAGCGGCAGCTTCCTCAGCGTGATGAACCAATGGTGCGACAGCGAGGAGGTCTATCGTTTGCAGCGCTGGCTGCTGCAGAAGAGCCCGGGAGAAGCCGAGCTGCGTGCGCGTTTGCTCGCCAATGAGGCTACGGACGCCGACGTTCGCCACGGCACGCTGTTCAATGCGCTAGTCGACGCCATGATGCGCGCGCCAGTCCCAGACTTGTTGCACCGCGTCGCCACGGGGCTACCGCATCCCACGCACGGCGCCGATGACGAAATCGAAGGCGTGCTGCTGTCGCGCGGGGACCGCGTCGTGGTGAGCCTTTCTTCGGCGGCTGTCGACGCACGCCGACGCGGCAAACAAGATTTTGCCGCAGTGTTGTTCGGAGGCGATCGCGACGCGTTGGACTACCCGGTGCACGCCTGCCCTGGGCAGAAAATGGCTTTCGGCGTACTCTTGGGCATGATCGTGGGCATTTTGAGTCAGCGCGGGCTCACGATTTCAGGACCGTTGAGTCTGCGTTTTAAGCCGAGCTGAGCTCCGCTTCGAGTAGACGTCGAGCTTCGGCTTGGTGATGGGCCATGCCAAGCCGCTCGAACATCAGCTTCGCCTGCGTCAGCTCTGCTTGCACGGCGGCGTGCTCACCGAAGACGCGGTGCACCGTTGCCAGCGACAGCCGAGCCAGTGCGACGTCACGCTCCGAGCTTCGACGCTGCGCCGACGCCAACGCGCGCTCGATATGTGCGAGTGCTGCACTCCGATTCCCATCCCGCGCGCAGAGCTCGGCCAGAGTGCGTTCGCCCTGCGCTTCGCCCAACGGATCGGATATTTGCACGCGGCTCACGGCGCGTTCGGCGTATTCACGCGCCGCCTCGAAGCGCCCGGCGAGAAGCAGCGCGTGAGCCCAGTGCGAGTAGCTGAAACCGAGATACAAGCCGATTTCGCGCCGCTCGAGCCAGCTCAGCGCGCGGTCGAGCTGCTCCAGCGCCGCTTCGTTGCGGCTCTCGAGAAACTCGGCGTAGCCGCTCAGCACCTGGCAAATCGCCAGCACGTACGGGCCGTTCACACGTTCTGCCGTGCGCTTGCCTCGCTCGGCGGTTTGCACGGCGTCGTGCCAGCGGCCCTGCCACAGTTGAATCATGCCGAGCAGACACAACAGCGAGCCTTCCACGGCATGACCCGTGTCGCGCACCACGTGGAGAGCCTCTTGCACTTGCACGTAGGCGGCGTCGAACTCACCGCGGTCACCGTACACCAAGCCGCGGCAACCCAGCGCGTACGCGAAGCCGACCGGCACCACCTTGCCTCGCGAAGAGCGTCCGCGCCGGCGCTTCATCTCGATGCCTTTTTCCAAACAGGCCAGCGCGTCATCGTAGTTGCCCGCCGCCGCATGGCTTTGACCCAGGTTTGAATAGAGCTGCGCTTCGCTGACCTCGTCGTGAGCGGCTTGTGCCAAAACGAGAGCGCGCGCCAGGTGCGATACTGAGCTCGCCTGATCCCCGAGCGCGTAGCAGAGCCAGCCGAAGGCGTACTCGATGCGCATCAGAGCTCCCGCATCGTTGGCTTTCTCCGCGAGCTCCGCTGTTTCGGCCAATACAGCGAGCTGTCGCCGGCTTGGGCTGAAGACGCAGGCCGAAGCCCACTTCGAAACCACGCGGAAGCGCCGCGCGCAGAGCTCGGGCGAGTCCGGGAGCTCAGCGATGTGCGCGAGGGCCGCCTCGTACTGCGCTCGAGCGCGATCCAGGGCGGAGCTAGCGGCGGCCTTGTCACCCGACAACTCGGCGAAATCGAGCGCCTGCGCGAACTCTCCGGCGCGCGCGTGGTGCGACGCCAGCGCCTCATAGTGATCGACGCGAGCAATGCCCACGAAGTTGGCTTCCAACACGCGCGCCACTTCCGCGTGCAGGCGCCTTCGCTCGCGCACTCGCACCGACTCGTAGACGACCTCGCGTGCGATGCCGTGACGGAAGCGCAGTGTCTCGCCCGTTTCGTCCTCCAACAGAAAGCCTTGGATGATCAGGCTGATCAGCGTGGCATCGACGTCCAGATTGGGCGCAACCGCGCGCAGCAGCCAGCGCGGAAACTCGTTGCCCAACACCGAAGCCACGCGCAACAGCTCCGCCGGCACCGCACCCAGCCGCTCCACGCGCACCTGGATCAGATCTCTGACATTGCGTGGGATTTCGCCTTCCGGAAGCTCCTCGCCGAGCTCGATGTCAGCGGGCAGGCTCTGACAGATTTCCTCGAGAAACAGCGGGTTTCCACCGGAACGCTGGTGGATACCGAGCGCAGCGCGCATCGACAAGCGCCCTGCCAGCAGCTGTTCGACCGCTGCCAAAGACTCACTCTCACTGAAGGGTGTCAGTGAGAGCCGAGCGGCGCTGCCCAGCACGGCGTCGTCATCGGCCACGTTGCGGGCACCCACCACAATCAACATCGAAAGCTCACCAACCGCGCGCAGCAAGCGCCCCAGCACTTGCACCGATGCGTCGTCGGCCCACTGCCAGTCGTCGAGTAACAGGACCAACGGCTGTTGCCGCCCGAGCGCGAACAGCAGATCGCTGACCGCGGCGATCACTTTGGCTTCGGCGTCAGGAAGCGTGTTTTCGCGCGGTTTCACTGACAGCACGCCCAACAACGTGGTGAGGTGCTCGCGCAACGACTCGTCGATCTGCGTGAGCGCCCGTTCGACGCTCAAAATCACTTGCTCCGCGGGCACGTCCTTGGGGATCGGCAACACCTCCCGCAGTACGCGCAAGAACGGTCGCAACGGCACCACGTCGCCGTAGCTCTCGCAGTCGCCGCGGCACACGCGTACGCCGGCTTGACGCGTGCGTCGCGTGAACTCATGCAAGAGCCTCGACTTGCCGATACCAGCGTCGCCGAGCACGCAAATTACGCTGCCGCGTCGGTGGACGCAGTCGCCGAGCAGCTGTTCCAACACCGAAAGCTCACGTTCGCGTCCAACGAAGCTGCCCTGACCCCGCCGCGAGCGCGCCGCCTCGTCTTCGGTAGCTGGACCCAACACGCGCGAGGCGTGCACTGGGTGGCTCTTGCCCTTCAGCTGTAGCGGCGGAACGCTTTCGACTCGAAAGAATGGCTCCAAGCCATGCAAGGTCGAGTCGCTCACCAAAATCTCGTCGCGACCCGCAGCCGAGCAGAGACGCGCGGCCGTGTTCACCGCATCGCCGCTCAGCTCGTACTGCCCCGCCAACGGATTCCCGCGGCGCAAGAACACGAGCCCCGAGTGAACGCCCGAATGAATGCGCGCGGAGAAGTTACGCAGCGCTGGAGCTTCCCAACGCAGCTCACTCACCGCGCGATGAAACTCGATAGCGCTGGTCAGCGCGCGCCGAACGGCGTGTTCGTCGGGGTTGGGGAAGCCGAACACCGCGAGCAAGCCATCGCCGACGAACTGGTTCACCTGGCCGCCGTGCGACACCACGACGCGATTCGCCAGCTCGACCACGCTGGCGCGGAGCTCATCGGCGTCTTCGGGATCGAGCTTCTCGATGATCTGCGTGTAGTTGCACACGTCCGCGAACAAGAGCGTCACGTACGAACGCCGTTCGACGACGTCGCTGAGCGTGAGGCTCTCGTCCGCGGGACTTCCCATTCGGGTTCATCTTTCCACGTTTTTCAGCCCCTTGCCGCGCTCGATGGGTACCTGCCATCCGCCCCCGCGCCTACTACTTGCTTTTTTCGAGAGTCCTTGAAAGGGTGCGCAGCGTGCGTGTGCTCTTGCTCGGCCTCGGCGCGGCGATCGCTCTCCTGGGCTCATGGGCATTCCCGACGCTGACGGCGCGCGCCGCGTCTGCCAACGGCTGCCCGAGTGAGATGGTCAGGGTGCGCAGCTTTTGCATCGATCGCTGGGAAGTAACGACCATCGACAAGCGCAGCGGCGCCCCCTTGTCGCCCTACTACGCGCCCGACGGGCGATTGGTGGAGGCGGGGTATCAGCAGTGGCTCATCGAGCGGCGCAGCGTCGGCCCTGACTCGGCGCGTGAATTTCCGCTGCCGGAGCTGCCTGAAATTCAGAAGACCCGTCGCGACTACGTGGCGCAAGCAGTATCGCGCGCCGGACAGATTCCTCAGGGTTATCTCTCGTACCCGTCAGCGAAGCTCGTGTGCGAGCGCGCCGGCAAGCGGCTCTGCAGCGAGGAAGAGTGGGTCACGGCGTGCAAGGGCGAGTCTCACCAAAAATTTCCGTACGGTGAGCGCTTCGAACATGGGCGCTGCAACGTGTATCGAGCGGTTCACCCCGCTACCGTATTGCATGGATCCGCGTCATACGGTCACCGCGATCCGCGTTTGAATCTTCTGATAGAGCCTTCAGTCGGACCGCTGCTACGTGCGACGGGCGCAACTACCACCTGCACCAGCCGCTGGGGCGCTGATCGCATCTACGACATGGTCGGCAATATGGACGAATGGGTGGAGGAGCAGATGTTCCTCGGCGGCTTCTACGCGCGCTCGACGCGTGAAGGTTGTGAAGCGAAGGTGAGCTCACACGCTCCGGCCTACTACGACTACTCGACCGGTGCGCGCTGCTGTCGCGCTGCCGAGTAGAAGCGCCCGCTCAGGGTTCGGTGCTCGCCGTCAACGAGCGCTCCAGAATCACGATTTTCTGCCAAATCGAGCGGGACAGGTTCACTGCCAAATCTTGAACCGAGCTCGCGGCGTCGAGCGCCACCGGATCGTCGAACTCTTGCACGTAAAGCGCGGCTACTTTGGCGACGATAGCCAGCATCTCCGTCGAGTAATCGAGGTAGCGATTGAGCTCGAAGGCAGTCATGGTGCGCTCGGGTGACGACGGCGTGCGAGGCCCTCGGCGCAACCAACGCTCCGGATCTTTCGTGAGCTGGTGCATGTCCACGATGTGCGCCAGCGAACGCAACGTGTGCAGCGCGGTGAGCACGCGCTTGCGCTTTTGCCGCGTTTCGAAACCCAACAAGAAGTAGATGCCGACTCCGACGAACACCACATCGTTGACGAGCGCTTCCAAGCCTTGCAGGAGCTCGGACCAACCCGGCGCGTGGGCGCCGAACTTCAGCTGTGTAGCGACTGCAATCGGTAGCGCTAGCAGCAACAGCACGCAAGCTCGCAACGACCAGCGAACTCCCGGGTGGGTGTACGAAAGCTGCGCTGTCAACGCGCGTGCTTCGCGTGTCACCGTTTCGAGCTCGAGGGCGACGCGGGACAACCCGGAGCTCGGAAAGCGCTCTTCGATGCGCTGGTGCAGCTGAGCTGCCGTCGCTGTGATGTGCTCGGGGTCGAGTCTGCGGTACACGCCGCGAAGCTATCACGAGCGCGTTGCCAAAAGCTTTCAGGCGCGCGCGCGAGTCTCCAAGCGGCGGGTCAGGCGTTCGGCGGCACGATCGAGGGCTTGCGTGATTTCCTCGCGATTCGGCGGCTCGCTCCAGCGCGACCAGCCGAGCAACGCGACGCGCGTGCCATCGCCAGCGGGTAGCGTGCGAAACACCAATACCGAATCGTCCGCCTCTTGCCAGCGCAGCGCCACGTCACGCCCCTGACTGTGCGACAGCACCGGGCCACGCACACGCAGACTCGAACTCAAGTTCAGGCTCACTTTCGAGTCCACCGCTCCAATTGCGCTCTCTGCCTCCCCGAACCACGTCGCGAGCAGGTGCGGCTCCGTGAAATAGGCATGACAGAGATCCGCGCTGGCGTGCACTCGCGCCATCGACCAGTGCACCTGACGTGGTCGGTCCACGTGACGGCCCAAGTACGTTTGCAAAATGGCGAGCGTCACGCGCCACGAAGATTCCATGCCGGCCAGCGTGTCCTCATCGAACGGACCGCTGTGGCAAAGCTCCACGCCGCCGTTCTCCACCGACATCTCCAAGTTGCCGAGCGAGCTCGTCAGCACCACGCGGCGTCCCGGGATCACGCGCTCCACGGACAACTCCAACGTCGCGCCCAGGCGCGGCCAAGCAAGCTCCAACGTACGCCCCGCCTCGACGCGTCCCCGCACCACGTCAGCATGCCAAGCGGACAGATCGCGAGGATCCGTGAGGGCGCGAAAAATGCGAGCAGAACGGCTGGGAAGCGCCTGGAAAAGTCGAATGGTTTTCACGGGATGATACTCTGCTCAGTGACACGTCGCGCGATTGGTCGACGCCTGACCTTTTGCAGCGCCAAAAACAGCCTACACTTTTGGTCCCTGCATGGTGTCATCGAAGAATCACGCTCGCTTGCTCTGGTTCTTGTGCGGGCTCGGGGGGCTTTTGGGTTGTAGCGCCGCTCCAAGCGACGAACAGCCCGGCGAGAGTCGCGCGGCGATTTCTGGGGGGCAACCCGATGCGGTGAACACCAACGTTTTCAGCCTGTTGGTCCACGCAGAGGAAGGTGTCGGAGCGTGTTCATCGACGCTCATCGCCGAGAACCTGCTCCTCACCGCACGGCATTGCATTGCCCCCAACGGCGCAGATCCCGTCGTGTGCGGCAAAGCCGAGTTCGGAGCGCCGTACCCCGCGAGCAGCGTGATCGCGTCCAACGCGGTCGACGTGAAACGCACCGCTGCGCTGGACTGGTATCACGGCAGCGAAATCATCGTGCCCAGCGAAGGCAATGACACCTGCGGCTACGACGTTGCTCTCGTCATCTTGAAGGAGCGTGTTCCGAAAACTGTGGCAATCCCGGCTGTGCCGCGCATCGATCGCCCTGTCGAACGCGGGGAAGTTTACGGCGCTGTCGGCTACGGCATCACGGAGACCAGCGAGTACGGCGTGCGTCGCCTACTCGGAGAACGTGAGGTTCAGTGCGAGCCGGGCACCTGTCGCTCGGGCGTGCGCGCGAACGAGTTCGTGGGCAGCAGCGGTCCTTGCGAGGGAGACTCCGGCGGCCCTGCCTTCGACGTGGATGGCAAAGTCGTCGGTGTCGACTCGCGTGGCACCGAACTTTGCGAGACACCCGTCTACAGCACCGTCACAGGTTGGAAAGACCTCATCATCGAGACAGCTCGTCACGCTGCGCAAGTCGGCGGCTACGAACCACCTTTCTGGGTCACCACGGGCAGCAGTGATCCGCCGCCACCGCCACCGCCTTCAGCCAATCCCGTCCCAATCGGTGGTGCGTGTGATGCAACCAGCGTCTGCGCAGCCGGCGGAGCGTGCTACCAGCCCGGCGATGGCAGTGGCGCTTATTGCGTTGCTCTGTGCAAACAAACCTCGGATTGCAGCGCCGGCCAACAATGCCTTCCCGTTGGCGACACCGTCAACGCCTGCCTCGCCGCACCCCCGAGCGCCAAATCGTCGGGCTGCCAAATGACGCCAGCCTCTTCGTCGGCCGGGTTCGCACTCGCTGTTGCTGCACTCGCGCTCGCTGCCGTGCGTCGCCGCACCAGGCGTTAGCTCGCTTTAGTTACGCTGGCCACGACTTCGCGCAGCCAGCGCTGTGCTGGATCGTGATCGAGCCGCGGGTGCCACATCAAGCAGTACTCGAAGTGTGGCAGCTCGAGCGGCGGCGGCACCAGCCTGAGCGCATAGGTTTTGGCGAGTTGCCGCGCGAGGCGTGTCGGCATCGTGCTGATGAAGTCGGTCTGCGATACGACTACCGGAGCGATCAGGAAGTTGGTCACCCGCAGCGCGATGCGACGTTCCAGGCCGTGCTGCGCAAGAACCGTGTCCACCAACGTGCCCGGAGTTCCGCCTGGTGCAACTACCACGTGACGTTGCGCGAGATAACCTTCGAGGTTCAGAGTCTTTTTTATTTGCGGATGCCCGCGCCGCACCATGCACATGAACCCCTCTGCGAATAGCGGCTCCTGACTCAATCCGCGCAACTCGGAGCTGGAAATGCTGAGCGCCAAATCTACCGATCCAGCTTCGACCAGCTCACGCAAGTTGGGGAACACCACTACGGATAGATCGATGCCCGGTGCGCGTTTGGCCACCTGTCGCAACAGGGGCCCCATGATCAACGCCTGCAGGTAATCCGCCATGCCCAGGCTGAAGGTGCGCCGTGCGCTACCCGGTCGAAACTCCGGTTCACCAATCAGCGCGGTTTCGAGCTCACCGAGCCCACGCTCCAGCGCCGGTAGCAAACGCGCCGCGCGTGGCGTGAGGCTCAGCGTGCGCCCGCTGCGAACCAGCAACGGGTCACCGTAGAGCTCGCGCAATCGAGAAAGAGCATGGCTGGTTGCGGATTGGCTCAGGCCCACGCGTGCCGCCGCGCGCGTGACATGACGCTCGCTCAACAAAGCGCGCAGTACCACCAGCAGGTTCAGGTCGATGGCCGAAAGGTTGTTAGAATGCATGCTGTGCATGATTATACTGCTAACGTTGCATTGGACGCATGCCCGGTTGCGACCGAGAATAGTTCCGTCAGCAGGAGGAACTCACATGTTCGTAATCACTGGTGCAACGGGTCATACGGGTTCGGTCGCGGCGGAAACACTGCTCATGCAGGGAAAGCCCGTGCGCGTGGTCGTCAGAGATGCCAAAAAAGCCGAGCGGCTCGCAGCGCGCGGCGCAGAAGTCTTCGTCGCCGATTTGAGCGACCAGGCCGCCTTGGCTCGAGCCGTGCGGGGAGCGCAGGGCGTATTTTTCCTGTCACCGCCGGATCCTACCGCGAAGGATTTCATCGCTGATCGCAAGCGCCTGACGGAGCAGCAGGTTGCCACCTTCGCTGCCGAGAAGGTGCCGCACGTCGTGTTCTTGTCTTCGATTGGCGCGCAGCACCCTTCCGGCACCGGACCGATCCTCACGGCTCACAATGTCGAGCAGCAGCTCCGCGGCGCGGGCCTTGCTGCGACGCTCGTGCGCGCCGCTTACTTCGTGGAAAACTGGGGCGCTGTCGCCCAAGCGGTGAAGGCCGACGGCGTATTACCTTCCTTCATTGCCGCTCAAAAGCGCATCCCGATGGTGAGCACACCGGACATCGGAAAAGTAGTCGCCGAGTCACTCGTGCAAGGGCCGCGCGGCGTGCGCGTCATCGAACTCGCCGGGCCTACTGAGGTGAGCCCGAGCGACGTCGCCGCAGCATTCTCGAGCATTCTCGAAAAACCCGTGCAAGTTGCCGAGGCCCCACTCGACGCAGTGGTCCCCACGTTCACCTCGTTCGGCATCTCCGAAAACATCGCGCGCCTCTTTCGCGACATGTACCAGGGCATCGCTGAAGGGCGAGTTGCGAGCGAACCGGGTGAACATCGGCGCGGTTCGACTCCAATCGAAGCGACCCTGCGAACCCTGCTCGGCTGAGCATTCGCCCGCGGACGAGCAAGGCCGCACTCGAGGGCGCGCCGCGCGCAACGTGACCTTTAGCGTCACAGCTTGCGACGGCGCTGCCCTCGTGCAGCAGAGCCGCGCCTACTCCGATACTCCGACAAACTCTCGGGCGCAGTGCTGCCGGTGACGAGAATCGCCGGTGCACTCCGAATTGGTGTTCCGTATTTTTCTAACGTTCGTCGATTCCACGCAACCGGCGGCAGAACTGACCGACGCGTGGGGGTGAGCGCGCTGAAGCTCCGTGTTTGCCGCGGCTTCGCGACGAAAGAGGCGGCCGCGTTCGACGTGCCGCGAAATGGTCTAGCTCGTTCACACCCGCTACAAAGAGAAAAAGAGACAAGCCCTGCGTTTTCACGAAACTGGCTTTGAGAGCGACCGACTACTGACCCGTTCAACAAGAATAGGGAGCTTCGAAGTTCAGTCGATACGATCGATGAGAAATCGATGACAGCGCGAAGCACACTTCGTGACGTGTCACGGTGAGACATTGATTGGCGTTGACGACAGCGTCCGTTGAGCACAGGTTCGTAGCCGGGAGAACAGACATGCGCAGGTGGCTTGAGGCTGGGTCCATTCTGGTCCGTCCGTGGTTTGTGTATTTGCTTGTATCTGCGTGCGCAGGCGTTGCGGATGAAACGCCTGTTACGCAGCGCCGCATCTCGCTCGAATGCGTGCAGAGCGGCAGTAGTAAGCCGGAGTGGCGAGCAAGTCACGACTACAGTCGAGGTGACCGCGTCGCTTACCAAGGCGATGTCTACGAATGTGTGGAGGGTCATCGTTCGACTTCGAGCGAGCCGCCGTCGGCGCGCGCTGATCTTTGGCTGCTCCCTTCGGGATGCGCGCTGAGCACTTGGCGTGAACAGACAGATTACGAAGTGGGGAGCGTTGTCGAGCTCGAGGGCCGGCGCTATCGGGCAACCAAGGCGCACGCTTCATCTTCGGAGACCCGGCCCGGCTCGAGCGACAGCGCGGATTTGTGGACGCTGCTCGATCTGGTGTGTCCGCCCGACGACCCAGCGGCTTTTACGAAGCCCGATCTTCCGGCGGCCATTAGTGGAGCGGGCACCAGCGTAGGTCAGTTCGGCGTGTCGTTGAGCGGCGCTTCCACGTATCGCGTCGCGATTGATGTGTCTCGCGGTCGCGGTGGTCTGCAGCCTGCACTCGAAATTGTCTATCGGAGCGACGGAGGTGACGGGCTGCTGGGTCTGGGCGCATCGCTTCAAGGCCTGTCGGAGGTCAGCCGGTGCACAATGAATCTTTCGGACGACGGTCAACTGCGCGAAGTGCGTTTCGATGAGTTCGACCCTCTTTGCCTCGACGGCGCGCGATTGACGCCGATCGCAAGTTCGGGGTCGGAAATAGAATACCGAACGCGGCCCGACACGTTTCGCAAGGTGATCGCCTACTTTGCCCCCGAGGCACCTGAGCTCGGGCCGCGCAGCTTCAGAGTCTACAGCAAAGACGGTCAAATAGCCGAGTACGGAGGGCGCCCGCGTTCGCTGCCGGAGAGTGATGAGTACACGTCGCGCGTGATGGCGAAGGATGGCGTCGTTGCGCGTTGGGCACTCAGCCGCGTGCGCGACCGCAGCGGTAACTACATGGACTTCAGCTACATCAACGTGAAGTCTTCATCGGGCGATGGTGGCTCCACTACGAAGTACATGCCTGCCGCGATCCGCTATACAGGCCATGTCGGCGCCGACGGCGAAACCACGGACTTGCTGCCGGAACGAAGCGTGGAGTTCAAGTACGAGCAACCGCGCTTCTACCATCCCGACCGCTATGCGCACGGCTTACATCTTCTTGCGCCCGACTTGATTTCCCGAATCGATGTGAACGGTCCGCAAGGTCTGATTCATTCATATCACCTCGGATACTCGCCCGGCGGCAGCAGCATCCAGACGGCGGGGGCGAGCGTCACCCATCGCGACAGGTTGATCGAAATCGCGGATCTGGCTGCTGACGGCAGCCGCAAGCTCGAAACCAAGTTGGTCTTTGGCACGCCGGGCACCACCCCGATTTTCCAGGCGGACACAGCGTTCGTGCCCAACCAGACCGGCTTCTCGCGCTTCGACATCTCGCCGAACGACGCGGTGCTGCTGCCTTTCACAGTGGTCGCGGACATCGACGGCAACGGGCTCGATGAGATCATCGCGTTCACTCGGCGATTCTCTGGGGCTAGCGGTACGGAGGAGCCGATTCAGAATCGCGTCCGTATCCTGAAGCAGCGCGCGCTGGCTTCGCCGCAGGCGCCAAACGTGGTCCATCAGCGTGGTCGCCCAGCGCCGGATACGCTCAGTTTCATACCGAGCGGAGACCCGATTACTTGGAATGGTCGAGCCATCGAAGAAGCGGTGCCGGTCGACTACGACGGCGACGGTGATCGCGATCTGATGGTGGTAGAGCAGGTGACCGGGTTCACCGGAACAAAACGGTTCCTCAAGGTGATGGAGAGCCGGGATGGAACACTGCTGCCGGCAGTGGCTACTCCGTTCGAGCTGCCCGGGGTGGTTGGATCGGTTCCGTTCTTCACCGATGTGAGTGGTGACGGACAGCCTGACCTGATTGTCTGCGAGGGGAACAGCTGGTCTGCGCGGATTTGGCAAGGTGGCAACTCTCCTTTCGGTGGCAATTTGGAGATTGCAGCGCTCCAAGGCTCTCCCTGCACGCTCGGTCAGGCGCTCGAGAACGGCGGGGCCAGTAGCACCAACGCGCAGCTTTATCAGAACGCGCCCTACCACTTTGCGGCCATCGACGTAAACGGTGACGGCGCGCAAGATCTCCTAGTTCCGAGCGGGAACGACTACAGCGCGCCCGTCTACGCGGTATCGTATGACTGGAGCACAAAGCAGTTCGGTCCAACGCGAGCGACAGGTCTCAGCCATCTCGAGATCGGATCGTTTCGCGCGCTTGACTTGAATGGTGATGGTCTTTCGGATTTGGTTTCGTTGTCCAAGCTACCAACGGGGCCTGATGATCAGGTCAGTTTGGCGGTGCGCTTCAACACCGGGGATGGCTTCGAACTCGCTCCTGAGGACGCAAGTCGCACTTACAAGAATCGCGACCTGCTCCAGTCACTCGTGTTAGACGCGGACGGTGACGGTCGCGCCGACCTAGCTATCCCCGGCAGTGACGGATTTTGGGAGATTTTGAGCTGGCAGACGCCTTCGCCCACGAACGGCGTTCAGCAGCCGAGCTTCTTGCGGCGCGCCACGTCGCTATCGACGGCAGCCGCAGTGAAGAACTCGCTACTGCGTTTTGCAACTCCGTTTCACCCCAACAGCCTAACCTGGATCGATCTCGAGTCCCAGAAATTCGTCGTGTTCGACAACACGACAGATCCGGTGCCCGATCTGCTCACAGCCGTGCACGATCAGCTCGGTTCGGCGGGCGAGAGTCGATTGGCTCTTGGTCACATCGATGGCATTCAGTACTCGTTCATGCATGCCGCTCAGGGCCGCGTCAGCGATGGCGAGAGTGGATACCGTGGCGACTCGGGGTGCGTGTATCCGTTGGCGTGCCCTCGCGGCTATCGCCCGTTGGTTTCGCGATACAGCGCTCTCAACGGAAACAACGATAACGAGCTCACCGAGATAGCGTACAGCGAGGCGCGCGTCGACCTTTTGGGCCGCGGCTGGTTAGGGTTTGGGCGGGTGCGCATGTCTTCACAGGCGGCGCCTAAACACACGGAAATTTGGCAGCTCGCCAACACAACGTTCGACGGGCCGGAACGCTTTCCACGCGCAGGGCAGGTGACCGACCACTGGAGTTTTGGGGATCCCGGCGCCGATGGGGAAGGGGTGCATACGCATCTAGATTACGAGCGCAGCGTGCGGGCCCGACCGAGCGGCGCCGAAACATTCTCCTACTGGCTGCGCAAGCGGAGGGACGAGCGCGTTAGCAAGGTTCGGCTCGACGATCCGGAGCAACCTGACCCTAATGCATTTGCAACCACCACTACGGTGTTCGAACCGTTCAGCGCGAACGGCGTTCCTGACGAAGCGGGCAACCTCGGCACGATCACCGTGACCAGTCCTGGCCTCTCACGCAAGCTCGTGACGACTCTTCAATACGATCAAGAGGATCTCGATCAGTGGCTGGTTGGTCTTGCCACAGATCTCAAGACAGTCAGCACGGAATTGGTCGACGGCGTCGAGCAACAACAGACGCGACACCTGCGGATCATGTACGACGCCGGGAGTGTTAGTCAGCTAATCCTAGCACCCGGCGACAGCGATCGTCAGCTTTGGACCAGCTATACACGCGACGCTTACGGCAACGTGACGCTGGTCAGCACGACGGGCAACGAAAACGGCGAAGCGGTGACGCGGCAGCGCTGCACCAACTTCGACACGCACGAGCTGAACTTCCCCACTGTGACGAGCAACGCACTGGGTCACGTAGTGCGCACTAAGTTCGATCGGAACCTGGGTCTGCCGCTTCAGCGCCTCGACGCTAACGGATTGACGACCCGGTGGGCTTACGACGGCTTCGGTCGCATCGCAAAGGAGCTAAGGCCAGACGACTCGTTTACCAGAGTCATTCGAGGCTTGGATGTTCTCGGCGCGACTTCGAGCACGGTCGACGTAGTTCAAACCGAGCGTGTCGTGGACAGCAATGGGCACGACATCGAGGTGCAGTACGACAATGCGGGTCGAATCGTTCGAAGTCTCTCGTTTCGCCTAGGTCGCACCGATAACTTTGAAACGCGCGTGCAGGAGAATTGGAGCTACGACGCGACCGGTCAAATCTCGTCGCACACCTTCCCGCACGATCCCGAGGTGGACGGCATCACGGATCAGTTCGAACACGACGGGCTGGGTCGCTTAGTAGCTCAGCGTCGAGGAGATCGCACCCTAGGAACAGCAACGTATTCCGGACTCCTCACCAGCGTCGTCGACGCTCGCGGGCACTCCACTGTGATCACGCGCGATGGGGCCGGTCGCGTCACTCAGCAGACTGATGCCATGAACGGCATCGTGGTCTACAGCTACGGCCCCTTTGACCAGATCGTGAGTGTGAAGGACCCGTTAGCCAGCGGAGAACCGGGGCATGAACACTCGTTGACTCGCGATGCGTATGGGTTTCCCTCCCAATCGCAATCCGGTGACGAGGGTCAGCACACGCTGTCCTTCAGCGCCTTCGGACAGTTAACGACGGATAGCGGACCAGGAACTTCCAAGACGTTTCATTACGACTTGCTTGGCCGGCCGACATCGTTGGTCGACGAGGACGGCACCACAAGCTGGAGTTGGGATGGCGCTGCTCACGGAATCGGACGCCTGCAGAGCGTGAATGGGCCGCAAGCGAACACGGCGCTGTCGTTTGGCTTCGACGAGTTCGCTCGCCCGAGCAGCGTCACGACTCAGTTGGGTAACAGCTTGGCCACGATCCGCTACGTGTACGACGACAGCGAGGGTCACGCGCGACTGCACCGAGTCGTATACCCCGATGAGGCGAGCCAGTTCGAGGTGGAGTATCAATACGATGCGCGGGGCAACGCGAACCTCATAAGCGACGTTGCTACGGGCGCAATCATCTGGAGCGCGACTGAAGCGGACGCGATGAATCGCATTACCAAGGATGGCTTCGGAAACGACGTCCTGAGTCGATCTCGCGTCTACGACTTCGATCATGATGGCGTCCTGAAAGAGTTGAGCACGACCGCTGGTGGCGAGGTCGTTCAGCATCTCAGCTATGGCTACGACGCAAACAACAATCTGATCAGCCGTTGGGATCATGGGAGATGGCGCTGGCACAACGAGCCAGTGACGGATCAGGTCGAGACCTTCTGCTACGACCAACTCGATCGACTAACCACAGTGGATTCCGGCTCTACTACCTGTGCAGGGGCCCTTCTTCAGAACAGCTACTCGGCTGATGGAAATCTCGACAGCAAGTCGGATGTGGGTACTTACGTCTACGATGAAACGCATCGACACGCTGTCAAAACGGTAGGGCTCGACGAGTACACCTACGACGCGCGCGGCAATCAAATCACTCGGCCACGAGACAGTGATGAGGCGAGCGGGCAGAGCGGAACCAAGACGCTGCGCTACTCGGCGCTGAATCTGCCGCTCTCGTACTTAGCGGGGAATGTCACCTCCTGGACCGGCAGCAGCAGCTCGACCACCGCAATCTGTCCGGGTGAATCACCGGCGAGCGGCTCCGCGGCCTCCGACGGTCCGCTGGCGTGCCTGATCGGCACCGAATCGCTTGCGATCACCGATGGCACAGTCGTGCATACGGACGCTGCAACGCAGTCACTCGATATCGGAGTCGGCGCGCGAATCGACGGCGACGTAGCCGTCGCTGGCTCCGCGACGCTGCGCGATCGCGCTTCGATCACCGGCTCGCTGGATATCAGCGGCACACTCCAGCGATCGAACGGCGCAAGCGTTGGGCATGTCAACGTTGTCGCGACAGCCAACGTGCCCAGAATTCCCCGTCGCAACGTGGCTCCAGGCTCCGGCTGGTACGAAGTTCCAAACGGCGTGACACGAAGTATCGCGCCCGGCCAATACGGCGAGATGATGGTGCGCGCTCGTTCGCGCGTGACCTTCACTGCGGGCAGCTACGACTTGGCGGCACTTCGCATCGAGCCATCCACCAAAGTCACCTTCGACACGAGCGCGGGCCCGATCAATCTCAACGTGAAGGGAACGGTCACGCTCGACGGGCCCATCGACTTCGGGGCAACGGACGCAGTCAAGGTTGCCCTTTACAGCGACGGTTGCGAAGTCACCCTGGCGGGAAACATCAAGTTCCCGGGAACGATCACGGCGCCCCATGCAACCGTAGTCACGCGCTCAGGCGCCACCATCAACGGCTGCGTGTGGGGAAGAATCGTGCAGATTGGTCCGCACCTCGATAACGCGGTGGCCAGCAAGGCGGTCTCCTGCTCGGTACAGCACGTTGCCGTTGGGCAAGAGATCACCTGCTCTGACAACGCCACGCTCTTTTCCTACGATGGTCTCGGCAACCGCATCGCGAAAAGCGATCGAACGCAGCAGGTCCTGTACGCCGGCGGGCTCTACCAGCGCATCAAGAAGTTTGATTCCGGCGCCATTACGCACAAGTACTATGTGCCGACCCCGACCGGGCTTGCCGCTGTCTACAATCGAACGCGCGACCCCAACGGCAACCCCGTCGGTGCTGATACCTGGCATTACCTGCTAAGCGACCACCTAGGCTCCCTCGACGTCGTGACCGACGAGCAGGGCACGGCCATCGATCGCCGATCGTACGATGCCTTTGGAAAGCGTCGCGGACAGCGCTCCAACGTCCCAACCACCGGCGCGGCAGAACCAATACTCGTTGGCTTCGCAGGCCACGAAGACGACGCCGAACTCGGCCTCGTAAACATGCGCGGTCGCATCTACGATCCAAAAATCGCGCGCTTCCTCAGCGCCGACCCCTTCAAAAACACAAGCTTCTCACAAGGACTAAACCCCTACAGCTACGTCTACAACAACCCCCTATCGTGGCTCGACCCATCCGGCTTCGCCGCCTGCGGGCTAACCGCCCAAAGCGAAGGCTTCGCTGAAATCACCTATTGCCGATCCGGCGACACCCCCACCTTCAGCATCCCCCTCGAATCCACGGGATTCGGCGGCAACAACTTCGGCTGGGGCGACCTATCACGCATCGACGCCGGACCGATGGCAGACGCCTTCAACCAAGGCACCGACAAAGCCATCGACGACCTCTCGCAAAAGCTAGTGCACACATCAGCCGGCGCGCTAGCGTGGGAAGTCTCCCCGGCGGCCACCCTCTTCCTAACCGCCACCCTCGCCGATCCTGACCCGGCCAACGCTCCCATCCATGGCCAACCCGCAACCCCGCGCCCAAGCGCAGCCGCGCGCGCCCTCAACCTCGCCATTCCGGTCGTCATCGGCGGCGTCGCCGCGGGCATGGCGAAAGGACCTGCTGCTGCCGCAGGCAGCGAAGGCGCAGAGATTGCTTCGATTTTGGAGGGGGGGGCTACAAGGGGACCAGCGAGCGGGGCGAGGATCGTGTCGCCTCCTGGCCCAGGTCAGGTCATTCGGGGCTCCATAACGACGCCCGTGTTTGAGGGCCATGGAACTACTGCGCCGGGCTCGTTCACAGTGCCGCAAGGCACGTGGCTCCAGGTTCCGCACGCGACGATTGTGGCCGAAGAAGCTGCGCAAGCCGCCGCGATGAACGGGAGCTTTCCGGGTGGTACCGCCCGGGTGATTCCGCCCGGTGGCATAGCACCGAACCTCGTGCTCCATCCTCCCACTCCGGGCATGTCCGTGAGGCCAACGTCATGGCAGGTGACACGGCCGACCCTTTTGCGGGACGTACTAGAGCCTGACATGGGCTTTTGCGTCTGGGGAGCTTGCCAATAAGTCGCGATCGATGAGAATGGAGAAACCAGATGACCTATAGGCGTGGAGTCACATGCGAGATAAGCGCCTTCGAGGTGCCAAACCCGCCCTCGGACCCGAATGCGACGGCTCGCAAGTGGATGGCTGTGGCGACAGCTCACGTCTACGACCCGAACATCAAAGTGCCAGGGCTCCAGCCAGGGCAGGAGGCTCTTGCTGGGGAGACAATGCGCGTCCTGAGCGGACGCGCGTACGCCGACACGGAAGCGCAAGCCATGAAGGCTGCTCTCGATGGACTCCTCTTCGAAATGACTGGAAAAGGCTTTTCGGCGAATCACGACGTGAAGCTCTGGTAGCCTTTTGCGGCAAGCGCTCCGCAGTCGAGGCGCCCGTCGGGCAAGGCTCCAAGCTCCGTTGCGTTCGAACGGGGGATCCCGAGCGCGAGATCACACGCGAGACGCGCACTTCTAGCGCGCCACCACCTACCGCCATCAGATTGAAACGACTTTTCATACGCGGTAACGGTGGTCACTACTTTCTCGCCGGCGCGGGCTGTCCCTTCGACGGATGGACGATGGACGGGGTCGCCAGAGTGGCCGCGCATTTCTCCGTGCTACTGCAACGGGGCGGCGAGGTGACGCTCGAAAGCCTCAAAGAAGCGATGCCCAGTGACGAGCTGCTGAAACGAATGCTGCTGATCGAATTTGGCGATGAAGCAGCAGTATTTGAGGCCCTGGCGCCAGACTCGTATCTGTATCGAGGGAAGCAGTTGCGCGCTGACGAAGTCGACTTGAATCTGCTGTAGCGGTGGAAACGCTCAAGAGGTGTTAGAGGCGGTCGCGTAGCAGCCTTTGGTGACGCAACGTTCAGCGACTTCTCTTACGCCAGGCGCGCGCCGAATTTCCGCGAGCACGTTTCAAGCTCACGCAGCACGTGCTCATTCGGGAGCCGACACGAAGGAGCGAGAAAATCGACGATGCGCTCACCGACGACGACCTGTCTGCGAAAAGAGACGCCGAGCTTGGATGGAGTTGCCCCGATTTGGCGAACAGATTTGACTGCTTGAATCAGCTCGGTGCGTTGGTCTCGAACTCGATGGGCGACACGTAGTCGAGGTGGGAGTGGAGCCTGACGAGGTTGTAGTAGTTGTCG
>JBMOMJ010000022.1:0-24491 GCA_049324695.1 Myxococcota bacterium | reverse complement strand
AGGTCTGATTGAAAGGACGCGATAGGCGACTAGTCGCGCGAGCCCGCTGCGACGCTCATGTGACTGGAGCGATTTCGCGCCGCAGATCCGCAGGCTGCCCCGAGTGTTCGAAAATGTGACGAATCCTGAGACCGGGAATGCCCAAGCAGGAGGAAGAGGGTGTGGCACAAATGCGCTCTCCCCGTGAGAAATCGCGATAAGCTCTCCTGGCGATGCTGCAGCGAACCGCTTGGCGGCCATGCGCTTAAAGCTCTCTAGCATCAGCTGGCCTGGATTAAAATTTGGGCCCTGAATTTTTAATGCCGGGATATCCCGTTTAAAATGTGACGGGCGCGCCGCTATCCGTCCGGTCAGTATGTCGGTCAGCGCCCGTGGACAGTTGTCAGCAAAAACAGGTGACTGGCTTCAGCGCATGTGGGCGCCGCCCGAGGGCACCTCGCTGCCTTCGAATGCTCAATACTCTGTGAACACTTGAGTCGCTGCGCACTGCGCGCCGCTGAAGAGCGCGGTCGCGCGGACCCTCTCGAGGCGCGGCGCGGGAGTATTCAGGGCACGGCAGGTGGTGGTGCAGGATCGTTGGGCTGAAGTTGCGTTTTGTTGAGCGGCGGGTCTGCTTCGATGGGAGCGGTTGGGGTGTGGGGGGGTGGCTGTTTGCGTTCGCTGGCGGTTCGAATGGCGCGCTCGTTGTCGAGTTCGCGATAGGCTTTGCGGGTGGCTTCGACGAGGCCGGTGGTGCGCGACCAGTCGCGGGGCGGTTCCCAGTCGTTGTCGCCGAAGACGAAGTGGCGATCCAGAAACTCTTGGCGTTCGCGCATTTTGCGCTCGAAGATGCGGCGCAGGTCGGCCTGTTCGCGAATGACGTGCGGAGTCAGGATTAAGAGCAGGTTGCTCTTGCGCCGTGTTGTGGTGGTGTGGCTGAACAAGGTTCCGAGTAGCGGGATGTCGCCGAGCACGGGGATCTTCTCGCGTGAGGTGACGTATTCGTCGCGTACGAGGCCGCCGATTACGATGGTCTGTTGATCTTCGGCAACTACGGTGGTCGTTGCGGTGCGCTTTTGAATCGGGACGACACCGAGCGCGCCCACCGCCGCGCCGGCGGAGCTGCTTTCTTGGGCGATTTCGAGGCGAACCTGGTTCGATTCGTTGATGTGTGGTGTCACTTTGACTTTGGTGCCTACGTCTTGGCGTTGCGGGCTCACGCCGGTGCTCAAGCTGTTCAGTAAGCCGAGATTGTTGGCGGTGTTGCTGTTGCCGGTCAGTGCACTCAGCGCGCTGGCGCCGACATTCTGTTGCAATGGGATGTTGTCGCCGACGCTAATCTCCGCGGCCACGTTGTCTGTGGCGATGATGTGCGGCGTTGCGAGTACGTTGGAGCGACCGCTGCTCGCGATCGCATCGATCACGACGCCGAACGCGGGAATGCTGAGGCCAGTGCCGGTCAGGCTTTCGGTGCCGGCGACACCTGGTCCACGCACGCCTGCGGCCAAGCCTTGCAAGAGGCTCGCGTCGCTGGTGCTGGGGAATGCAATCGAGGTTGCGCTGCGAAACCCTCCGACCAGCAGAGAGTCGCCGCTGCCTGAACTCGCAGTGCCCGCCGCATGAAAGGCTGCACCCAGCGAGGTTTGGTCGCTTACCGCCAAATCCATCACCACGGCCTCGATGAAGACTTGCCGGCGCGCGCGATCGAGCTCGGAAATCACCAGTCGCAATGTGGCGTAGTCACGGCCGGAGGCGCTGATCAACAGCGAGTTCACACTCTTGTCCGCCGTGACGCGCACTTCCCCTTCGAAAACCGGCGCGGTGCTGCTGTGGCCGGCGCTGGCTGTTGGTGGGGCGGGTGCGGCGATCAAAGCACTGAGCGTCTTTTGCAGCTCTTCGGCGCTTCCGTGTTGCAGCGGCAGCACGTGGACGCGCGCCTCTTCGGTGTGCTCCACGTCGAGGCGTTTGATCAGTGCGAGCGCGTGGCGATAGCCCGCTTCGGTTGCCACGATGATGAGCTGGCCTCCGCTTTCATCTCCCAAGATGCGCACGATTCCGTGTGGGCGCAGAACCGGCGCTTCGGGTGTGGCGTTGGCGGCGCTGCCGAGATCTAGAGCTTCGTTCAAGCGCTTGGCGAATGCTTCTGCGGAGCTGCTGTGAATCGGCTCGATCCAAAGGCGCTGAGTCTCGCCGGCTACGTCAATCTCCTGAATTAGGCGCAGGAGTCGCCGCACTTGGCTCCCGGTATCGGTGATGATGAGCAGGCGCCCTGGATCGTAACTCGAGATATCGCCGTCCTTGCTCTTGAACTTCGACAAGATGGGCAACACCTGTGCAGGCTGTACATGAGTCAAACGATGCAAGCGTGTAAGGTAGCGCTCGGCATCGGGAACGTTGGCTCCGCGTGCAATCAGCGGCGTCGGTGTGGAAGCGGCATTCGCTGTGTCGATGATTTTGAAGAAGGCGCCCTGTGGCACCACCGTCATGCCGTTCGCTTCCAGAATCGAAAGAAAGGCGCGATACGCTTCGTCCAAGGTAACCGGCTCTGGCGTTACCACCGTGGCTTGCACACTGCGAAGCTTGGCGCCGTACACGAAGCGCTTGCCCGTGAGCGCGCTCATGTGTCGAACCAGATCTGCCAGATTGGCATCCTCCAGATTGAATTTGACGAGATGGCTGCCCGCCTTCGGTGAAAATGGCACGCTGGCAGCAGCGGCAATCGCTTCTGTGCTCGAGGCAGGCGCTGCCTTGTCGGGTGGAGTTTCGTTTTTGCTCGGCTCTTCCGGAGCTGCGTGAGTCGGGAGCGTCGTCACACTCGCGAGCGTCGCGATAACTAGTCGAAGTCTACTTAGTTCATGCCGAGGGGTGACGCGCCGGTGAATCATTCTCGACGCCAAGAGCCAGAGCTGTGCCAAGCCCGAGCGTCGTAACAATTCGCAATGTGCTCGCAGCGTGCGTCACACGTAGGTTGACTAACTTCGGCTTGCTCGCACTCCAGCGCAGCTTCGACCACGTCGAGCAGTCACTCGACGGCAAGCTGCATCAAGATTTGAACAGCAGCCAGAGCCCAAACAGACTGAGCCCCAGTACGGTCAGCGCTACCAAGCCCACGAAAAACTCGAAGACACGTGAATTGCCGCGCACGCGCGCGACTGGTTCGCGCCTTGGCACCTCCACGATTGGCGCTCCGGATGCTGAAGCGCTCAGCGGAGCCACGGGCGCGGCGGGCGCGGCCTGTGGCGCAACGCCAGTCGGCGGAGCGACCTCATCATCGGGACGCATCCGCTCATCTTCACTCTGCTCGATCTCTCGCAGCGCTGAGCGCACCGGATCTTCATAGACGAGTTCGCTTTGCCCTAGGGTGAGCACCTTCTCCAGTGGCCACGCGACCTCTTTTCCCGATTCGAGGCGCTGCCCGTCGAGGTAGCTTCCGTTCTTCGAGCCGAGGTCACGCACCATCAAGTTGATGCCACGCCGGAACACCTCCAGTTGGCGGCGCGACAAATCTGGATCCTCGAGCGGCAGCTGCACTCCCGCACCGCGCCCGATGACGTGAGGTCGCTCCGGGTTCTCGAGTAAGAGTTCGCCGCCCAGCGCCGGGCCTTTGACAACGCGAATGCGTACGGCCTTGCTTTCGCCCTGCGCGGCGAGCGAGCTCGCCACCAAAGC
The DNA here is from genome assembly GCA_049324695.1 of Myxococcota bacterium. GTDB lineage: Bacteria > Myxococcota_A > Polyangia > Polyangiales > Polyangiaceae > PMG-095. Next base: position 20,843 of record JBMOMJ010000022.1, on the reverse strand, counting down.
CAGCGCAATTTCCCGGGTCGCGAGCTTCTGAGACTGAGTAACCGCTGCTTGCTCGACGCGCAGCTCCAGCCACACGCGCCCGACGCGCACCAACTCACCGCTGCGAATCACGCGCGGGGCCTGAGGCGAGAGACGTACCGGGCCGATGAATGTACCGTTGGTGCTGCCCTCGTCGATGACGACGTAGTCCGTCCCACGCTGGCGAATCGAGGCGTGTCGATGGCTGACACTCGGGTCCGGCAGCATGACCTCGCAGCCGTCGCCACGGCCGATCACGATGCGCGGGGCGTCGAACGTGATGCTCGCTTCTGTCTCCAAGTCGCCAGAGCGCACGATCACGGTAAGCGCCATTCGCAAGCCGAATCATGATGGGCCCCCGCCTCTCGGCAAAGGGAAAGCGCGGCAGGCGCGGAAACTTGGCCCAGGATGCCGAGGCGACTTAGGTCGAGTGGGGTACGGGCAGCCAGCGCGCCTGCGCCCTGTCCGGACCGGAGGACCCATGACCCAGCCGCAAGAACGCCGTGACCCCGAAAAGCAGCGCAAGCCCGTATCCACCCTCGTGGAAGTGTGCGGCAACATCCCCGGTATTCCGGTCTTCGAGGCCGAATCCGTGGACGTGAGCCAGCACGGCATGCACCTTCGCACCGCGTACCTTCCCGAGCAAGGCGCGCCGTTGGTCTGCCGCTTCGAGAGCGACGGACGCGAAATCGTGGTGGAAGGCATGGTCGCTTGGCGGCGCGAAGGCGGGCGCGGCGGCGAATTCGGCGTGAAGTTCACCGCGCTGGATAGTCGCAGCGTGGACGCGCTGAAGGGGCTGTGCGGCGCGGGTCCGACTGCGCAAAAATCCGAGGTTCAGCTGGCTGAGACCGGCGCGCGCGTGCGCTTGCACATCGATGGACTGGGCTCGCCCATGAAGGCGCGAGTCAAGACCGGTGGAAGCGACAAGCTGCAGGTTGGATCGAGCCTCGAGTTTCTCAAAGTCGGCAAGCGCCTCGAGCTCGAGGATCTCGACGTGGGTGCACGCCGCTCCGCGGAGATCGACGGTGTGAGCGTGATCGTCGACCCCAGCACGCAGGTTCCTCAGCTCGTGGTTGCCCTGCGTTTCGAAGGCAGCGCCGATTCCACGCCGTCGCCCAGCGTGGCCGACGTTGGCACGCGCGAACAGGTCAACGGCGTGCGCATTCCGGCCAGCTCCGTTACCACCGATGCCAAGAAGCCTGCGCCCGAAGCCGCCAAGGCCAAAGCGGAAGAGTCGGATGAGGACGACGCCGAACCCGAGATGCGCGGTCGGCTCGCTTCCATGGCTGCAGGTGCCGAAGAAAAGGCCAAGCGTGCCAGCGAGAAACTCGCGCAGGCGAGCGCGGGTGCGGCTCAAGGTGCGGTCAGCTTCTTCAAAAGCGCCAGCGCGCGCATTGCGGAAATGCGCAAGAAGACTTCCACGCCGCCGCGGCGTACGACATCGCCGGCGCCGGGTACATCTGCTGAAAAGCCCAAGCTGCGCCCTCAAAGCGGCAGCTCAGCGGCAATCGAGAGCAGCGCACAGCGACGCCTATCGCGTCGCACGGTTGCGATCGCCGCGGGCGTGTCACTGACTGCGATCGGGGCTCTGACCTTCGCGTTGCGTTCGCCCAGTGCGCCGCCCGGCGCCAGCAACGGCGCTGGAGAGGCCAGCAGCGAAGTCGTCGCTCAAGATGCTCCTGCCGCGCCCGCAGCGGCTTCCTCTTCCGTGACTTCCGCGCTCGGAACGAACTCGAACGGTGTCGTTACCGCTAACGTTCCACTCTTTGGTCCCACTCCGCTCGCGACCACCGAACCGGCGCCGCTCGGGCCGGCTCCGGGCAGCGTTGCTGCAGCCATCGAAGCGTCCGAGCGCGCGGACGCCAAGCAGAGCCTCGGCTCTCAAATGAACGACGAATCGTTCGCGGAAGAGAGCGATGGGGCCGAGTCGCGTAGCAAGTCGAGCGCTGAGAAGAGCGACGACAAAGGCAAATCCATCAAGCCAGAAGACGTCAGCCCGTGGGGCCACGGCAAGATGCACGAACCCACGATCTACCGCGTGCGCCTCGATGGCCCCGGCAGCAAGATCATCGGCACGCAGGAACCCACCGGCTTCAACGTCCTCATCCCCACTCGCAAAGTGATGGAGACTACCAACGCCATCGCCAAGCGCGACGATCGCATCGCGCGCGTCAAGTCGAACAACGGCGATGCGGGTGCTCAGCTCTCATTCCGTTTCAAAGACGACGTACCCAGCTATCGCGTGCGCCTGCGCAAAGACTACGTCGAGGTGCTGATTTCGGCTCCCACCAAAGAAAAAGAGTCGAAATCGAGCAAGCCCAGCACCAAGCCGGAAAAGAACGAAAAAAGCGACAAGAGCAAACGTCACAACTGACCACGCGGCGCGGCCATCCGTGCAGTCGAGCGTGACGTTCGTGACGGCTGGGTGAACAGCACGGGCGTACCTTGCGAGGACAGCGCAGGTGTATGCTGCGTGAACAGCGCTCGGTCGCAAAGTTCCTGCGCGGCCGAAAAATACGGAGCTTGTTCGAGTCCGATGCTCTGAGAGCGTCCCTCCCACTTTATGCGAGGTTTCGCGCTCGCGAACGGCTCTCCTGCGCTGCCCTCCCACTCGTGAGCGAGTATACTTCCCGCTTCGATGAAGAGACTGCGCACTCTCTCGTCGCACGCTTCGCGCGTGCAGGCGCTCGTGGCGATTCTGATAACTTCGTCGTTCGGTTGCTCGGCGGCCGACAAAGGCCCGAGCACAACGCCCGAGGAGAACTCTGCGCCGCCGAAACTGTGCAGCTTGAGCCTCACATGTGCTCAGCAGATCGTCGATGCGGACAAACGCTCTTGCCAGTTCGAAGTCATCGACGGCGACGGCACCAGCATCTACAAATCGTACGCTGGCGTCGAGTTGCGTGGGCGTTCCTCGATTGCGTTTCCGAAGAAGAACTACTCCATCGAGCTTCGCAGCGCGAACACCGCGGCCGCACCGGAAAATCCGACCAACCTGCTCGGCATGGGCCAAGAATCCGATTGGGTTCTCGACGGCATGTGGGCCGATCGTGCATTTTCCCGCAATGCGCTGGTCTTCGACAGCTTTCGCGACCTGCGCGCGCAGGATTGGGCTCCGCAAAGCCGTCTGTGCACGCTCAGCCTCAACTCTCAAGCGCAAGGCATCTATCGCGTCGTCGAGAAAATCAAACGCGACGATGATCGCCTGAACATCGCTGCCGACGACGGCAGCGGCTCGAGCTTCGTCATCAAACAAGACGACGACGGCGTCTTGGAAATGCCACTCGGCTTGCAAAGCAAATGGAAGCTCGTTTATCCCAACCAGGACAACGCCAGCAGCGCGCAACGCGCCGGCATCCAATCATTCCTCGACAAATTACGAGCAGCCCTCTCCGCTTCGGCAAACTCGAGTGATGCCAACACCGGCGTCTTCGCGTTCCTCGATTTCGAAAACACCGTCGACTGGGTCCTCCTCCAAGAGTTTTCTAAAAACATCGACGCCTACAACCTGAGCGTCCACTTCGCGCGCAGCGCTGGCGGAAAAGCCGTCCTGATTCCCTGGGACATCGATCTCTCTCTGGGCCAACCCATCGTGCGCAACGAAGCCGGCAGCGCCAACAACGATAAGCCCGAAGGGTTCATCGTCCATCGCAACGACTTCATCAACAACCTCGTCAAAATCAGCGCCTTCAAAACTCGCCTCGCTTCCCGCTGGCGCGAACTCCGCTCGGGCGCCCTCGCCGAAGCCGCCCTCCTCACCAAACTCGACCGCTACGAAACCACCCTCGATCCCGCGCGCGTCGCTGAAAACTTCATGATCTGGCCCATCGACAAGATCGATTACGCGCCAATCTATCCGCCCTACTCCCTTCCGCGCGTTCAATCCCACGCTCAGGAAATGGCAAATCTGCGCGCCTTTGTCTCAGCCCGCCTCACCTGGATTGACGCCCACATCGATACCTATCCGAACTGACGCGCGCTCGAGCTCCTTTCCCGTCCTCCTTCCTTGCCGGGCAGTGAGCGCCGTTGCGGTGAACGGCGAGCCGAAGCTGGCGTATAACCCCGCCATATTGCAGAGTAGAGTCCCTCGATGAATGGTCTTGCAGCTTCAGCATACGGCGTCTTCGCTCTGGTTTTCGCGTTGGTTGCAGCGATTGTCTGGGGCAGCGCCGTTGCCTCCCGTAACCTTGGCGGCAGCGCGATCGAACGCCGCCGCGCGGTCATTTCGACGGCAGGAGGGCTCGTGGTGTGGCTGGCAGTAACCGGCATGGTCGGCGAGCTGCCGTTCATGCGTAACTACGATGCGCTGCCGCCTCCCATGTTTCGGGTGTTCGTACCAAGCTTGACAGCGGCAATGCTCGTCGTGTTCTCGCGCGTCGGAGCGCGTGTCGTCGATGGTCTCGGCTTTGCGCCCCTCGTTGCCTTGCAGGCGTTCCGCTTCCCGCTGGAACTCCTGCTCGTGTACGGCTTCCATGCCGAAGGAAAAGCTCCGGTGCAGATGACCATTCAGGGGCAGAACTTCGATATCGTGAGCGGCATAAGCGCAATAGTTCTAGCGGGGATGCTCGTGCTGCGAGGCGAGCGGCAGGTGTCACGTGCGCTGATTTGGGTTTGGAACGCGCTCGGAACCGCGTTGCTGCTGAACATCGTCGTACTATCGGTTCTGAGTATGCCCGGGCCGCTACGCTATTTTCAGAACGAGCCCGCCAACACGTTCGTGTTTCGTTGGCCCTACATCTGGGTTCCGCTGTTCTTCGTGATTGTGGCTGCGTTTGGCCATGCGCTCGTTTTCAGGAAACTTGTGCGCACCGGAGCCGCACGCGAGTGTACCGGCACTGCGGCGCGCACCGAAGTTGCCGAGCGCGCCACCGCCCAAACGACCCTGAGTTCAAAGGTATAGCGTGAGCGACGCGAGCAGTGTCGTTGGGGGAGAAGCGACGAAGTGCGTTGCTAGCGATGCTGGCTGTTGTCCTGGGGAGCGGCTCCAGTTGGAGATGTAGCGATCGGCGGAGTCGGCGTAGCGGGCGGCGAGTGCGTTGTAGACATCGAGGCTGAGTTCGAGCCAGGTGCGACGCAGGCCGGCGCTGAGGTTGAGAGCGTGAGTGGCGGGCCCAATGACCGTATCCGTGAGGTGACGACCGGAGAGAAAGGAGTAGCCGACGCCGACGCGTGCGTTGAGAGGGGCATCGAGGAATTGGGTGAGGACGCCGCGCGTGGCGAGGTCGCTGCGGAAGAGGATGGGCGGTACGCTGGGGACGTGGTGTGAGATCCCTTGTGCGAGGGTGCGGTAGCGCGCGCTGCTGATGGTGAGTGCAGCGGAGGCGAGTAGCCAGTTGGTGGGGCGCGCGAGCAAGGAGCTGACGACGCCGCTGCGGATGCTGGCGTTTTGGGTTTCTAGGCCGCCTTCCTCCGCCGTGAAGACGAGTTCGTTTTGGACCCAAGTGCGGAACAGGGCGAGGCTTGCGGTGTACTTCTCCGCGGCGTCGCGCGCGCGGAGACCGAGTTCGACGGAGCGAACTTTGGAGTAGGGCGCAGTGTTGCCGTCGGGGAGGTGGGCAGCATCGAGCGAGCGGAAACCTTCGCCGTAGGAGGAGGAGAGCAGTAAGCCCGGTGCGGCGCTGAGTTCGAGCGTTGCGCGCGGGCTGAGGGCGACGCCGGCGGCGGTGCGGTGTGAATCGCGAACGGCGTTTGCCGGTGTGTGGGTCGGTGCGTGGGCTTCGGACGGAGCGCCGAGTGCGTCATTTATTTGTACGGCGAGGAGATCGGCGCGCACACCGCCGACGAGGCGCAGGCGGCGCCAGAAGCGGAGATCGATGTCGAGGTAAGCGGCGGCGTCCAAGGTGGAGAGAGCGGCGGCGAGGCGGCGATCCCACGTGGTGAGCGTTGAGGGTTCGAGCAGTCGCTTGTCTTGTTGACTGCGTCCGAATCGAATGAACGTTCCCGGTTCGATGACGAGTTCCACGTTGGAGCCGAGCCGGCGCACGGCGTCGCGATAGGAGCTGCTGAGGCCTGCGGCAGTTTCTGCATTCGCGGTTTGAAAGAGATCGCCGATGCCGGAGAGTGAAGGATCCTGTTGTGATGTTTCGAGAGCGCCGGTGTAGTTTTGGCGCACGCGCAGGTTGGTCCACATGAGCCATGGCGCGAGCACGAAGCGCGCTCCGCGAGGTGCGCGTCGCACGAGCTCGAGGCTGACCGTTGCGCGCCGCGAGCGCACGGACTGGTTCTCAGCAAAGTAGCGGTAACTATCGTAAAATCCGATGCGGCCGGCGTCGACGTCATCTTCGCGCACGACACCGGGTAACGCGCGGTTGGCCATGTGCACCGTGGAGAGCACGCGCAACTGCGTGAGCTGGTCGAGCTCGACACCGACGCTGCTATTCATCGAAATCGAATCGCCTGCGCGACGTTGACCGAAGCCGTCGGTCTTGCGCGCGGCGACGGCCACGAAGGTATCGTTGCGCAAGCCGCGAGGCGCCGCGATGGCCAGCACGCGACGTTGGCCGAACGAGCCGTAACTTGCCTTCAACTGCGTTCCGCGTTCCGGCACTCCCAGCTGAAAGTACGCACTTCCGACGATGGCGCTGTCGTTTTGACGAGGGTCGTAACAGCCCTCGAGCACGCGCACGCTTTCTACGACCTCGGGAATGATGAAGTCGACATCGGCGTAGCCCTGACCGCGAACATGCGTCGGAATGTTGATCGGCAGCGGCCCTAGCTTCATTTCGATCCCCGAACCGTGCTCCAAATCGAAGCCGCGCAGATACACGTCGTTGCCCAGGCCCTCGGCGTCCTCGTGATCGACGAAAAAGCCTGGTGCCGCCGAGAGCAGCTCACTCGCGTGCTGACGTGGCGACGCCTCCAGCAAATCGCGCGTCACGCGCGTGTCGCCAATTCCACGCTGAGTTCCCAGCGTCGAGCCGCGCACTTCGACGCCAACGCCCGGCGCAGCCCGCGCGCTATCGCTCCGTGCCGCTCCCGCGCCGCGCGCTTCGGCTCCGGCGTCGCCACGCGGTGCGTTTACGTCGCCGCGCGGTGCGTTTGCGTCGCCGCGCGCTTCGGCTCTGGTGTCGCCGCGCGGTGCGTTTGCGTCGCCGCGCGGTTCCGCTGCTGCGAACGCGCTCGTTAGCAGGCAGCAAAGTGCTGCTGCGGCGTTCGCTCGCATGTCACTGCACCACGAATTGACCGGTCAGTGTGTCGCCCGCGAGAGTCGAGCGGAACGTGTAGATCCCTTCGACGCGCGGAGTCTGAAACGCTGCGCTCCCTTTTTCGCCAGGTTCTACTGGAGCAATGGTGGCTTCGGGTGGGAAGCAGCTCTCGCTAGGGCAGCCATCGTCGTTTGGTGTCGGCAAACAATCGATGGCGAAGTCGTGCGGACGGGTGCCGCGATTTTCGAGGGAGACCGTGACCGTCGAAGAGTTTTGCGTCTTCAGGATCAAGGGGGCAAAGTTGGTATCGTCGACGACCAATGCGAACGTCCAAGCACCGCCGATCACACCGTCGAGATCGTCGGGGGTGCAGGTTTCGCGCTCGCTCACGGGGTCACAGGCACCCAAAATGAACAGAGCCAGGAACCAACGCGCGCACCGTTTACGTTGACTAACTGACACAGCCGTCCGAACGTAGCGCGAACGCTGCCCGCGCAAATCCGGCAACTGCCGGATCGCGCGCTTCCGGGTTGTCGTTCGAGTCGAGCGCCATTTCAGCGCCGCGACGTGTTCAGGTTTGGTCGCGGCGTCTTGGCCCGCGTTTCGTCGCAAAAGTTGAGCTTTAGCGGATGCGTCGCGGCGCGAAGGTCGCGGAAGTGTGCTCGGGACGACTTACTGGCGCGACGAAGGCGGGGGCCCACCAAAAAATCAACTCCCCTCGCGTGCTATGCGAACGACATGGTGAATTCCCACCAGCGCCTACCTGCGCGCGATTTGACTGGCGTCCTGTACGTAGGGCTCGGGCTTGCGTTGGGCTGCGCGTACGTTGCCTTCGACCTGATGGCGGAGGCACGGCTGGAAAGTGGTACGCTCACGGGAGCGTTGGCGCGAACCCACGCGCTAGTGGATCATTCGCTGCCTGTGCTGTGCGGCGCGCTGCTCGGATTGTGTCTATATCAGCTACGCTTGCGCAAGCGATTGCACGCGGCGGAGGAGGCGGCGAGTCGCGCTGAAGCACTGCGCCAACGGTTGTCGCGGGTGGAGCGCGATCAGGCTGTATGGATTTTGGCTGCCAGTGTGCTGCACGAGCTGAACAATCCGTTGCACGCACTCGGCTTGTTGCTCGATGAACACGCCAATTGCGATGACGAGGAACAGCGTGGGCAGCTCAGCGCGCGCGCACGTTCGCAGATGAATCGCATTCTATCGCCGCTGGCCGCGCTGCGAGCGTTGCGCGGCGGCGCCGAACCGGAGATTCGCGAAGTGCCACTGCCGGAGTTGTTGCGTGCCGTTGCCGACGAACTCAGTGTGATTGCGGCGCCCCAGCGAATCGAACTCGATGTGGCGTGTGAGGCATTGCTACGTGTGCACGCCGACGCAAACTACGTGCGCACCATCTTGGAGAACCTGGTCGCCAACAGCCTGCAAGCGCTCGACGGCGCGCGCTGCGGCAACATCTCGATTCGTGCATACGCGGCGAACGCCGATCGCGCCGTGATACAAGTCGCCGACGACGGCCCGGAGCTTCCCAGAGAAATGCGCACCACGCTCTTCGATCCGCTGCGCTCCACCAAAACACACGGCCTCGGCCTCGGCTTGCCCATCGCCCGCGCACTCGCTCGCGCCATGCACGGAGAGCTGACACTCGACGACGTCGCTGCCAAATCCTTTCGGCTGGAACTTCCGCGCGAGGCGAGCGCATGAAACCGAAGCTCCTCCTCGTCGAAGACGAATTCGACACACGCGAACTCCTCACGCGCGCGCTCAAACGCGCCGACTACCCCTGCATCGCTGCGGAAAACCTGCAACAAGCGCTCACTTGCGTCGACCAACACCCCGACATCGGGCTCGTCATCACCGACATCGTCCTCGGCCAAGACGAACGCGGCGGTCTCCAACTTCTCACCATGCTCGCCGCCCGCAACCCGCGCCTGCCCGTCGTCATCACCACCGCCTACGCCGACGTCGACAAACTCAAAGTCGCTCTCAACAGCGGCGCCGCCTACTTCCTCGAGAAACCCTTCCGCGCGCCCCAACTCATCGACGCCATCGAACGCGCCCTCGCCAGCCCGCGCACACCACGCCCGGACGCCGCGCGCACGCGAGTCGAACAACTCTTCGCCGCCGCCAACCTCACAGAAAAAGAACGCGCCGTCGCTCGCCACCTCCTCGAATGCCGCAACAGCAGCGAAATCGCCGCGCTCGAAAACAACAGCCCCAAAACCATCCGCCAACACGTCAGCCAAATCTACGCCAAATGCGGCGTCGCCTCCCGCGCCGAATTCCTACGTTTGCTCTACGTTCGTTAACGTCCAAGCCCGAAACCGCGTCACGAACCTCCAGACTCTGAAAACGCTGCTTTGCTAATTTGGTGTGGGGGCGAAAACCGAAAAGGGCGCGAAACTACCCGCCGTTCCACGTGAGCGCAGACACCGCACCACGCCGCGCACACCACACCGCGCACGCGCCACACCGTAAAGACCAAAGCATTGCCCTCACCGAAAACCCAACCTCGCGCGTCGCTACGTCCTCCGCGCAAACTAGGGAGCGCGCGCCCGGTGCTCCGCACCAAAGTGTTCACGAGCGTTGAGTGCCCAGAGGGAGCGAGGAGCCCTCTCGGGCCCAAGCGGGAAGGACCCACACCCGCCAACATCATCAAACTCTGCGTAAACGCGTCGACCCGCCCAGCAGGGCCACGAGGCAGCCGTGGGACGCGCCGGCTCGGGAGGGTCCGAGCGCCCGTGCTCTTCAGCGCGCGTCCAGAGCGAAGCGCTGCAATCAGAGTGTTCAGGAGCGAAGGCCGTGAAGCGGTAGGGGTGGAGCGAGCCCGCGTGGGGTTAGTTTAGATGGTTGGGCCGAAGAGGCGTTCGGTGCCTTCGAAGGGTTTGACGAAGAGTTGCAGGGCGAGGAATTCGGGCGGACCTTGGTAATAAAAGAGACTGAATTCGTGTTCGCCGGCTTCGAGCGTGATCGTGCTTTGGACGGACCTTGGCATGTGCTGGCCGTCGTTATCGAGGATGGGGTATCCGTCGATGTGGAGGATGGCGCCATCGTCGGAGAGAAGCCGGAAGGTGTAGTAGTCGGCGCTTTTGACTTTGAATTTGCCGCGGTACTTGATGGCAAACCAAGCAGTGCGGGAGCTGACGCCGGGGAAGCCTTCGGTGAAGCGGCGCGGTTCGACGTTGATGACGTCGGTAAAGAAGGTACGGACGGTGGAGCAAGCGCTGATATCGGAGAGGCGTTTGACGTTGTCGTCGATGAAGCAGATGTCGCCGCGGAAGGAGCCTTTGGGGCCGCCGAACGCAAAACGTTGGTTGATGACGCCGTTGCCGTTGCCACGTCCCGTGCCTCCGGGGCCGCCGTTGATGCCGAAGCCTTCTCCCTCTGAGGAGCTGTTGCTGGCTTCTTGAGCTGCAGCGTCGGGTGAAGCCGCGGCTTCGTTGCGTACGTTTTCGAGGCGCTGGGAACGCGCGGCGCGCGGCCGCTCGGGAGCGGGCGGGTCGGTGCCGTCGGCGGTTGCGAGGAGATCGGCGGGAGGCGGACCGAGATCGGAAGTGGTGGTGTCCTCGGGTTGGTCGTTGGCTTGAGGGCTTATTTTTTCGACGGGAGCTCGCACGACGACGCGGGCATGTTTGACCGCGGGTTGGACCTTTTGTTCGGGGGCGCTTTGTTTGGCGGTGGGTTCGGGTTCGGGTGAGCCTCCACCCGGCGGTGGACCGTTGTCACCCGCGATTTCGTCTACCGAGAGGAGGAGAGCTGCGTCGACGTCGGCTGCAGTCGGCGCGCGAAGGGCGCGACCGCGGACTCGAAAGAGTGCACTGGCTGCATGAAGGGAGAGCGCGATGGCAGCGCAGACGAGGAGGCGGCGACTGTCTCGGCGCGGATCCAAGGTGAAGACAGCGCCGCCACTCGCGATGAGGGGAGCGCCGTTGGTCGCGGCGATGGGAGCGCGGTCGGTCGCGGCGATGGGAGCGCGGTCGGTCGCGGCGATGGGAGCGCGGTCGGTCGCGGCGATGGGAGCGCCGTCGGTCGCGGCGAGTGGTGCGCCAGTACTCGCCGTGAGGGCGGCTCCGTCACTTGCGGTGAGGGAAGGAGCGCCAGGAGCGGAGTCGAAGGCAATGCCGGACTCAGACGAGGAGGCGTTGCCCACGTTGCGAGAGTTCACGGCACGACTCGCATGTCGTCAATCGAACGCAGCGATCGCAAAAACGACGGCGCACTTAGACACTCTCGAAGGTTGCAGTGCGGCTGGAACTTCGAGTAAGGAGGCTCAAGGGATAGGAGCCGATGCTGCCCAGAATGGTTGGCTTCGTCGGAGCAGCCGGGCATTGGGGGAATTCAACGCCGTGCGTTGAGGATGCGCAGGTACTCGAGGAGCCCAGTGCCGACGTGTTGGGGATTGTCGATGCGGACGCGAAGGTCGGTTTCGCTGGTGGGAAACGCGCCGTGCATCGTGGCTGGGTCGGGCATGAGGTGAGCGGGGCCGGGCACGAATTGAAAGCGCATCATGAAAGCCAGCGTCGCGCGAATGCCTGCTTCGAGTTTTTCGACTTCGTCGCGCGGGATGTTCGAGTTTGACGTTTGCGCTGCGGCGAGCGTAGCGACCGCTGCTTCCATGCGGCTGGCTGAGACGATGATTTGCGGCGGCACGAAGGCGCCGCTGGTAGCGCCCGCTTCGTACTCGGGGGCGGCTTCGCGTCCGTAGATGGCGGTGTCGCGCACGAACTCTTGCCAGTCGAGGCAAAAGCGCAACGCCTTGTGATCGGGCGCACGATCCCAGAGATCGTCGAGGGCGTGGCAGGTCCAGTGCTCGGCGGGCCAGTAGTAGCGCCAGCCGATGTACCACCATGGTTTTTCGACCAAGCGAGCGAGCGCGCGCGAGGCGGCGTCGAGATCGCGCGGATCGGACGTGACGCGATGGGCTCGCGAGAGCGCAAAGGCAGCTTCGCCCGAGTAATAAAGAAACTGGACGTCGATGGCTTGGTTGTTGACGCGATCGTAGAGGTGTTTGAATTCACCATCGGGGCGCTGCTGGCTGCGTAGAAATGCAGCGAGCTCGCTAACGTGTGGCGTCAGCTCAGGGCTGATGCCGGTTTCGACGAGCTCGACCAACGCGAGCAGCGCGAGCGCCGATGAGCCCAGATCGGCTTGATCGCCTTCAGTGATGCACTTGTGTTTGCCGCAATCTACCCAGCGGTCCCCCGTGAGATAGTCGGCGGCTTGGCGCACCGCGCGACGCATCGCAGGGTGTCGGCTGTAACCAGCGGCTTGCGCCAAGTACCACGTCGTACCGGCGTGCCGCGGCAGGTTGTATTCGGGCGTGTCCTCGCCGGTCGCCGCGTTGATCTCGTAACGGAAGGTGCCGTCGGGTCGCACGATGCGCGCGAGATAGCGACCCGATGCGATCACTGCGGCGCGCAGATTTTGTGGAGTGACCTCCCAAATCGTCGGCGGTTCGCCGGGCACGCGGCGGTGCACCGCCAAGCGACGAAAGCGCCCTTCGGCTCGCAGCTCTTCGACGCTCACGCCGAGCTCGCTCGACAGGTAGGTTTGCGCGCGCTCCGGATCGACGCCGAATTTGACCTTGAATTCGCCGAACGGTACGAACAGCTCGTAGGCGCCGAGCTTGAGCAAGTCGTCAGGCGTTGCGTAAGCGACCTTGTCGCGCACACGCGCTTCGATGGCGTCCCGCCCGGGTACGAACGACATACCGAACAGAAACGGTGACGCCGACAGCACCGGACCATCGTCGAGCACGTCTTCGATGACTAGCGACGCGCCAGCCGCCGAAGCTGCGTCAGCTAGCTGATGTTCGGGGTGGCTGGCGACGGCGATGCGTGCAGTGCGTTGCCCTCCTTGCCAAACACTGACGATGTACATGCGCGGCGCGGGCACACGCCTATCGATGTGAAGATAAGAAAAGATCAGAAGACACAGCGCCAGGAGCACGCCCAGGTACACACGCGCGCACAGAAATAGTCGCTCGAAGCTCACACGCGGCTCCTGGTTTGGCGTGCGGTCACGCTTCCTCGGCTTGGCTCAGATCCGCGTCGCTCGCGCTTTCGGGCAGCGCAGCGTCAGGGTTTCCCTCGCCGCTCGGCGACAGCCGCTCTGCCGCGCGCTGTTGCAAGCGATGCAGCAGCACGAGCTCGCAGGCAGGGTAGGCGACGGCGTACGGCGCGATCAGCAGCACGACCAGCGTCATCAGTACGGCGCCCAGGTTGCCGAACGCGCCGTGAATGCCGGATACGAACGCCAGGCACAGGATGAACGCGCCGAGCAACAGCGCGCCCAACACCAACAACACCAGCGATGCGAGCCGCAGTGCACGCAACGCGAGCGGCGGCTTGATCACGGCGACCACACTGGTGGCGAGCAGCAGCGTCACTACTAGAGCGACTGGCACATCCATGCCCCACCAGCGCAGCGGGAGCAGATAGCAGCCACCCACGAGCACGATGGCCGGCAGCAAGTTGCCCAGCGCGAGCCCAATTTCCCAACGACGACCCGCGCGCGCCTCGCGAGTAACGGGAACTTTTGACGCCAACGTGCTCATCCGACGAACCGCCTCGCGTTTTCGAACAGTCGCAGCCAGGGCGAGCGTTCGCGCCAGTTATCTGGCCGATAGGAGAGCTGAACGCTGCGGAACACTCGCTCCGGATGCGGCATCAGCACGGTGATGCGCCCGTCCGGCGTGGTGAGCGACGTGATGCCGGCGGGCGAGCCATTCGGATTCTGAGGGTAGTGCTCCGTGACGCGGCCGCGCGAGTCGACGAAGCGCAGAGCGACGAGGTTCTGGCTTTCGCAGCGCGCGCGCCGCTCGGCGTCGCCGAAGGCAGCATGGCCTTCACCGTGCGAAACCACGATGGGAATGCGCGAACCTGCCATGCCAGCGAACAGCACTGACGGTGACTCTTGCACTTCCACCAGCGAAAGCCGAGCCTCGAACTGCTCCGAGGTGTTGCGCACGAAGCGGGGCCAATTCTCCGCGCCCGGGATCAAATCCTTGAGCGCCGACATCATTTGGCAGCCGTTGCACACGCCGAGCGCGAAGCGTTCGCGATTGCGGAAGAACTCGCTGAATATTTCGCGTGCACGCGCGCTGAACAGAATCGACTTGGCCCAGCCCTGACCGGCTCCGAGCACGTCGCCATACGAGAAGCCTCCGCACGCGGCCAAGCCACGGAACGACTCGAGCGTCAGCTTCCCGCTCAAGATGTCGCTCATGTGCACGTCGACCGCAGCGAAACCGGCGCGCGTGAACGCAGCCGCCATTTCGATCTGACCGTTGACGCCCTGCTCGCGCAAAATGGCGACCCGCGGGCGATCGACGACCGAGAGCGCGTGGAATGAAGCGGGCAGCCCTGCTTCCAAGTCGAAGCTCAGGTGCGGTCTGAGCCCGGGATCGTCCACATCGCACACGAACTCGAATTCTTGCTCTGCGCATTGTGAGTTGTCGCGCAGGGCTTGCATGCGATAGCTGGTCTCGCTCCAGGCCCGCTTCAGCTCCGCGCGCGAGGCCACGTAAAAGTCGCTGCCAGCGTACTTGAAGACCAAGTGCTCGCTGGGGCCGGGCGTGCCGAGTACGTGAAACGAGCCGCCCGGACCATGTGTGAGACGGTACTGTTCCAGGACCGCAGCCACTTCGGCCAGCCGCGCAGTGGGCACTTCCAGCACCGCGCCGAGCTCTTCCGAGAACAGCGCCGCCAGCGGATCGCTGCCCACCTCCGTGAGATCCACGCTCAAGCCGAAGCCCGAAGCGAACGCCATCTCACACAAAGTGACGAACAGGCCGCCGTCAGATCGATCGTGGTACGAGAGCAACAGCCCGCGCTGCATCAGCTCGCGCGTGGCTGTGACGAAGCTCTTCAAGAGCTCAGGGCTATCGAGATCGGGGGGCTCACCGCCTAACGCGGAGAAAGCTTGCGCGAGTGAAGAACCGCCCAAGCGATTTTTGCCGGCACCCAAATCGAGCAGTACCAACGTGCTGTGATCGGACTTGGCCTTGAGCTCCGGCGTGAGAGTGCGGCGTACGTCTTCGATCTTGGCGAACGCCGTGACCACCAAGGACAGCGGCGCAACGACGCGCTTCTGGCCGCCGTCCCACAGCGTGCGCATGCTCATCGAATCCTTGCCGACGGGGATCGAAAGCCCGAGCGCAGGGCACAGTTCGAGCCCCACGGCGCGCACGGCGTCGTAGAGCGCGGCGTCTTCGCCTGGTTCGCCGGCAGCCGCCATCCAGTTCGCCGACAAGCGCACGTCAGCGAGGCTCGCGATGGATGTGGAGCACAGGTTGGTGATGGCTTCCGCAACTGCCAGGCGTGCCGAAGCTTCAGGGCTGAGCAGCGCGACGGGAGCGCGTTCACCAATGGCCAGAGCTTCGCCCGTGTAGCCCTCGTAGTCCGATAACGAGACACCGGCGTCAGCCACTGGCACTTGGTGCGGTCCCACCATTTGGTCGCGCGCGACGAGGCCAGTCACGCTGCGGTCGCCGATGGTGATCAGGAACGACTTCGAGGCGACGCCAGGCAAGCGCAACACGCGCTCGGCTGCTTCACTCACCGAAATGTTCGACGTGAGGAACGGTTCGAAACGCGCGCGCTTGCGTTGCACCGCGCGCGTCATCTTCGGCGGCTTGCCAAAGATCAAGTTGAGCGGAACATCGATGGGCGCGCCGCCGAGCTTTTCATCTTCGACGGTCAGGCGCGGCTCCGCGGTAGCTTCACCGACCACGGCGAACGGACAACGCTCACGCCGCGCGATCTGCTCGAACACTTCGAAGCGGCTCTTATCGACCGCCAGTACGTAGCGCTCCTGCGCTTCGTTGCACCAGAGCTCGAGCGGCGAAAGGCCTGGTTCCGCACTGGGTATCGCGCGCAGGTTGAAGCGACCACCGCGATCGAATTCATGCACCAGCTCCGGCAGGGCGTTGGAAAGCCCGCCCGCGCCCACGTCGTGAATCGAGTAAATCGGTGTGCTTTCGCCGAGCGCGTTGCAGCGGTCGATCACCTCTTGGCAACGCCGCTGCATCTCGGGATTGTCGCGCTGCACCGACGCAAAATCGAGATCGGCGCTGCTCGCGCCGGAGGCCATCGAAGACGCCGCGCCGCCGCCCAAACCGATTAACAAAGCCGGGCCGCCCAACACGATCAGGAGCGCACCCTCTGGGATCTCCACTTTGCTCACGTGGATGGGGCGCACGTTGCCTAGCCCGCCCGCGAGCATGATTGGCTTGTGATAGCCGCGCAGCACCTCGCCGCCGCCTGCCTTCTCCGTCCACTCGAAGCTTCGGAAGTAACCGGCGATGGCAGGGCGACCGAACTCGTTGTTGAAGCCAGCTCCACCGAGCGGACCATCGAGCATGATCTGCAAGGCGGACACGATGCGCTCGGGCTTGCCGTAGTCACGCTGCTCCCACGGCTGAATGAAACCGGGAATGCGCAAGTTGGAGACTGAGAACCCGGTGAGCCCAACCTTCGGCTTGGCGCCGCGTCCGGTAGCGCCCTCGTCGCGGATCTCACCGCCCGAACCCGTGGACGCGCCCGGGTACGGCGAAATCGCGGTTGGGTGATTGTGCGTTTCGCACTTGATCAGAATGTGAGCCGGCTCGAGATGCGGCGTGTACACGCCGCTCGACGGTTCCGGGAAGAAGCGCTGGCTGAGCGAACCGTTGAACACCGCGGCATTATCGCGATACGCGGACAGCGTTCCGTTCGGACTCTTCTCGTGTGTGTTCTGGATCATGCCGAACAACGAGGAAGGCTGCTCCGCGCCGTCGATCACGAACTTGGCTTTGAAAATCTTGTGGCGGCAATGTTCGCTGTTAGCCTGAGCGAACATCATCAGCTCGACGTCGCTTGGGTTACGCCCGAGCTCCTTGAAGCTCTGCGCCAGATAGTCGAGTTCGTCTTCTGCCAGCGCGAGGCCCAGCTCGGCGTTGGCTCGAACCAGCGCGGCGCGGCCTTCGCCCAGCACGTCCACCTTCACGACTGGTCGCGCAGCCTCGTGGCGGAACAACTGCGAAGCCTGCTCGATGTCGGCGAGCACGCTTTCGGTCATGCGATCGTGCAACGAAGCTTGCAGCGTCGCGAGGTCACTGGTGCTGAGCTCACCGCTCAACAGGTACGCGGTCGCGCGTTCGATGCGGCGCACGGCGTCCAAGCCGCACACGGACAAGATGTCGGTGGCTTTGGAAGACCAAGGCGAGATCGTGCCGAGACGAGGCGTTACGATCAGCTTCGGCCCTGTCGGCACCTGCCGTAGCGGCTCCGCTTCCACGATGGCAAGCAGGCGCGAAGTCTCTTCCGCGCTGAGCTCGCGCGCGAGCTCGGCGAAGTACCAATGCTCCGCGCTCAAGCCATGCAATGTCGGGGAAGATTGACGAAGCTCGGCGAGGCGACGTGCCTGCCGAAACGGGGTCAGCGCCGAAGCGCCGCGCAAAGCCAAAATCGGGTACACGCTGCTCACTCCGAGGCGCTTATTTGCAGAGCGCGGGGATCGCCGCAAGCGAGCTCGTGGATGCTGGGGAAAGCCGCTGCCCGCAGCGCTCCGACCGGCTCCTTCGCCGCGCCGCGCCGCCGTACTAGCGGGATTCGTAGACGCGCAGCGCCGGGAATTCGAGTGCAGTCAAAAAGCCCCCATGGCCGCAGCCCGTATCTACACCGTAGGCATTTTCGCCAGCGAACAGATCGGTGGGATCCTCTGGCGTGTACGACGACAGCTCTTGCGGCAAGAACTCGGTGCGTGTGTGCCCGAACACCACGGGCTTGCCCCGATAGTTACGGAAAAACTCCTCCGTGCGGATCCAAAGCAGGATCAAAGGGTCGCTCACTTCCGAAGGATGCGCGAAGCGATCCCCAACGCGCGGCAAGCCAGCGTGCACGTAAATTGCGTGCTCGTCCTCGTACCAATGCAACAAGCCTTCGAGCCAGCGGACCACCGCTTCCGGAAAAAAAGCGCCCGTGCACATCGCCTCGAGATCCGTCGTGCTCGGTAGCTCTCCAGTTTGCGGAACCCCACCACCCACGAAGCTACGATAAGCGGCGAAGCAACCGTTACCTGGTGGCAGCACGAACTCGTCCCACCCCTGTTTGCAAACGCGCAACCACGCATCTTCGTGATTGCCTCGCAGGCACACGACTTTCGCCTTCGTGCTCTGCGGCAACGCCATGATGTACTCCACCACTTCGCGCGAGTGCGGCCCTCGGTCCAGGTAGTCGCCCAAGAACACCAGCGTGTCCTTTTCGTCCAGGCTGGGCAGGCAGCTCATGAGCCTGAACAGGTGCTGCGTCTCACCGTGAATGTCGCCAATCGCAAACGTGCGGCCTGCCATTTTCCGCCGACGATAGCACGCTTGCCCCGCCTTTCGGACAGCGCGGAATCAGCTACATTCTCCCGCATGCCCGTCTGCAAAGGCTGCTCTGAAGAGGTCGAAACGCTGGTTTCAGTCAAGGTCGGATCCAAGACCAAAAAACTTTGCGAAGACTGCGCGGACCGTGCGCGCGAAGAGAGCGAAATCGCTGAAAGCAGCGAAAGCGTCGTGCAGAACATGATGGGGTTCAAAGGTCGACGCTGACGCATGCCGATTCCAAAGCGAGTGCGCCCGACACTCACATTCGCCTTCTCGATCGCAACCCTGCTCACTCTCGGCGCCTGCTCGAAGAGCTCGCCCGATACTTCGCGCAACCCCGCGCCTGCGCCCGCGATCGCAAGCGCTGCGACTACGACGAAGCCCAACGTGCGAACCGCCGCGGCGCAGCCAGCGACGACTCCAGAGCAGCCAACTGCAGAAGCTCCAGCGCGGCCAACTGCGGAAGCTCCGGCGCGGCCAACTGCGGAAGCTCCAGCGCGGCCAACTGCGGAAGCTCGAGCGCTCGCGGAGGACACGCTACCCACCGCGTGGCCCGAAGCAACCGCGCTGATGCCCATTCGCGCCGACCAACTCCTCGCGCGCATTCGAGCGCGCAACAAGAAGGGCACCCTCGTCAACGCATGGGCCAGCTGGTGCGGCCCTTGTCGCGAAGAGCTCCCCATGCTCGCGAGCCTCGCGAAAAACCTCGCGGCGTCTTCCATCGACGTCGTCCTAGTTTCAGTCGACGAACCCGAAGACCACGCCAAGGCCGAAGCCTTCCTCAAGAGCTTTCAAATCACACTCCCCGCCTACCTTGCCGCGCGACCCCTCGGTCCCTTCAAAGAAGGCCTCAATCCACGCTGGCCTGGCATGCTGCCGGCAACCTTCCTCTTCGACCAAACCCCGCGCCTCCGCTACTTTTGGGGCGGCGAAGCTTTCGAAAACGAGATCGTGAAAATTGTCGACGGCTTCCTTGCCGGCAAACCCATCGACGGCGAAGCCAACTTCGCCCTCGCACCCGGTGCGACCACGCCCTAGCCCAGCGCGCCGAGCGCAATTCGCATCACCAGACTTGACGGCGCTCGCAACAACCGACGAGCATATCGTCATGGGGTTAACTTCGCTTCGAATTGGATCGGTAGGGTTTGCCATCCTACTCAGCAGCGCGCTTGCTCACGCGCAGACCGGCGCGTTCCCGGCACCCACACAAACACCAGCGCGAGCACCTGCGGCGCCGCCTCCAGTGCCTCCGCCGCCCACCGCACCTCCGGCAGGCGCAACACCCACGCCGCCTGCAGCTCCGTCCGCTCCAGCGACGGCGCGCGCAGCAACCCCTGCAATTCCAACCCCTCCCGCGCCCGCTGCTCCGCCCGCTCAACCACCAGCGCCGCCCACCGCCCCACCACCTGCGGCCGCTCCACCGCCTACGGCTGCAGCGCCCGGCGCCGCGCCTTCACCCGTGCAACCAACCGATCCCTCCACAGCGCAGCCCGCGGCGCCTCCAACTCCCGCTCCGCCGGCTCCGCCGCCGCCGGCATCCCGCGTCGACCTCTCGACACCAGCCCTCGACGCGGAAACCCGCGCCTTCGAACAGCGCGCGCTCCACGCAAACATTGCCACGCGCGGCTCCCCATTCTTCGACGCCAGCGTCGGTGGCCTCTTTCTCGAAGAACGCTTCGGCGATCCCCTCATCATCGGCCTACAAGGCGGCCTCTTCCTCGGCAACATAGTTCGCGCCGCCTTGAGACTCGAAATGCCTTCCACCGAAGCCCGCGACCAAGCCAGCAACCGCTACGTCGAACTCGGCACTAGTGGCAGCAGCGTTTACAACGCCGACTCTGCGTCACCCAAACTCCTCTATGCCGGCGCTCTTGGCATCGTCGCCGTCAACGCCCCAAACTTCGCCTTCTCACCTGGCCTCATGCTCCTCCGCTCCGACGTCTCCGACTACGGCACCGTCATCGGCGTCTCCCTACCCTTCGAATGGATCACCTCGCGCGGCCTCCGCTTCAGCCTCGAAGCAAACCTCGGTCGAGCCTTCGGAGGCAAAGTACGCCACGCCTGCTACAACGCCTCCTCCAACACCTCCTGCCCACCATCCGAACTCGCCCCCAGCGATCGCGACGCAGGCCGCGCCATCGGCCTCCGCTTCGCCATCGGCTACGGCTTCGGCTACGCCCAAAGGCACTAACCATCCCGGCGCCGCGCGCGCGCATGCTTCGCGCGCGCGGCGAGCGCCTGAGTGCGATGTGAGGCGTATTCAAAGCGTGCCGCGCGGCGAGCACCTGAGTGCGATGTGAGGCGTATTCAAAGCGTGCCGCGCGGCGAGC
>JBMOMJ010000021.1:80004-162705 GCA_049324695.1 Myxococcota bacterium | reverse complement strand
GCGCCGATAAACTCGTCAGCGATTTTCGCCCTCGCCCACCTCTTCAGGTCCAGCATCTGATCCTTTGATCATTCAAGCCTCGATCGGTCAAGAAGATCTGTAGGATCCTGAGTTCCTGCCTCCCCCATACGTCGTGCTCGCCTTCGGCTGCGCGCGACGTGGAGGGAGGCCGAGCGCCTTTCGGCTGTTCCTTCAACTCATCACAGCAGCACAACTCAGCAGCTCGAGCTGCGAGCGCGGCAGCACCGCTCGCAGCTCACCCCGTCCCGAGATCCCCACGTGGGTGCGATGGTGATCTTCGCGTGCCGGCGCTGTCCGCGCCGCCGTTGCCGTTCGCGCCGTGGCGGCGCTGGTCTTCCCCATGACGCGCGCAGCGCGCGCTAGCGATCAAGCGGTGCACGGCGACGGCGCGCGCGAGCACGGCATTTGGGGAAGACCGCCGCGCGGAGCGCGGCGAGTTGGGGCAACCTCGGTTGGTGGACGCGACCCACGTGGGAATCGGCGCGCCGGCTTTGGGTTATTTTACGAGTGGCAAGGAGCGTTGGGGGGCGCGTTCGGGGCGGAAGTCGCTCATGCGTTTGAGCATTGAAGGGTCGGCGAAGCGGGCGTCGCGTTCGCGATAGAGGACGTTGTACGAGCAGGTTGGGATGTTGGAGCCGTCGACTTCGGGCACGCCGATGCTGCATTTCATGATGCGGGAGACGTCGAAGCTTTCTTCGTCCATATGGGAGTGGATGTAGATGGCTTTGCTGGCGCGTTCGGCGATTTTCTGGCGGGCTTCGAGGGGGAGCGCGCCGCGGGTAGGGAAGAGATCGCCGACGAGGCGTTTGAGTGTGGCGAGGATTCGTTCGGCTTCGGGGAGGGTTTCAGAGTTGGCCCAGAGTTCGTCGATGGCGTTGCGCAAGACGCGTTCGGTTTTTTCGCGCGGCTGAATGTAAATGGAGTCGGAGAGCAGGTCGAAGAGATCGGCGCGGCTCATGAAGCGTGTGAAGGGGACGTAGCCGCCGTCGTCGAGCATGAGGAGGTAGCAGATGGAGTAGCAATGTGGATGGGCGAGGGGCGACGGTACGAAGTCGGTCCAGCGGAGTTTGCCGTCGCTGGCTTCGGTGAGAATGCGATGGAGGTCGGGGGTGGTGATGCGGGCGTTGCGCGAGAAGCCGACGCCGCCTTGGCCGGTGAAGGTGAGGGTGTGTAGCTCGAGGGAGCAGATGTTGGGTTTCGAGAGCATGAGCTCGAAGAGTGGTTTGACGTCGCGATCGTTGAGGCCGGTGGCGACGGCGGGCAGCAAGGTGGTGGTGACGTCGTGGCGCTGGAGCAGGTCGAGTACCTTCAATTTGGCTTTGACCGTTTTGGCGCCGAGCATGGCCATGTCGGTGTCTTCGTCGAAGGTGTCGAGTGAAAGCACGATGCGGGCGTCGAGCGCGCCGAGCTCTTCTACGAAGGCTTCGTTGAGCAGTTTGAGGCCGTTGGTAGAAATGGTGAGCCGGCGAATGCCTGCCGCGCGGGCCATTTGGAGGAAGCGCGGCAAGTGGGGGTGCAAGGTGGGCTCACCGCCGGTGAAGTTGATGATGTCGAGCTCGTCGTGTTGCTGCACGAGATGGTCGAGGATTTGTTGAAAGCTTGCCTCCGACAACATGTGTGCGTCGTCGTTCTTGTTCACGGTGTAACAAATGGGGCAGTCCAGGTTGCACGCCGAGGTGATTGGGATCACGGGCATGTAGACCTTTTGTTGGTGTGATTTGCAGGGCCCGCAATCGAACGGGCATCCGTCGCGCACGGGTTTGGTTTCACCGCGCGGCGGTGTGTTGGGCGCGACGAAGGAGAGCGCATCCAAGTACCATTCGACCGAAGAAGCCACGAGGCACGACTGCGCTCCATGCTGCGGGCAGAACTTGTCGAACCAGACTTGGTCGTTGCGGAAGTGAATCTTCACGTCGACGCTGCGCTTGCAAGTGCTGCACAGGCCCTTCGTCATCGAGTAGTACACGTGCTCCGTAGGAGCTCGCGTGGCACACGGCGCGCAATCGAGCATCGTTACCTCCGGGTTCCACCAACGGCCCGCGGGCTAGCTGCGCCCCGCGTTCGGCCGCTGAACCTAGCACGCGCGTTCGAGCGCTGGAACACGCCTGCGCGAAATTCGCGGCAGCGCGCGGCGTTCCCGGGCTAAGGCATAAATGTGGATAATGCGACCCACGCGCTACTTGGTTTGCTCGCTGCAGAGGCTGCCATTCTGTTTCGTGGGCGCCGGGGTCGAGCCGTAACGGCTGGCTTCGCGACGAGCGCGCGTTGGGTGAGTGTGCTCGCGAACAATCTGCCCGATCTCGATTCGGTGTACGCGAAGCGGCTCGGCGGCAAGCTCGGATACTTGCTGCACCACCGCGGTCACACGCATACGCTGGTGGTGGCGCTCGGGCTTGGCTTGCTGCTGTGGGCAGTGTGGCTCGGTATGCGTCGTCGCGCGCTCTCGCGCGTCGATCGGCTTTGGCTTTTGGCGCTCGCTTTGGCCGGTGGTGTGCTGCACATCGCGTTCGACTATTGCAACAACTACGGTGTGCATCCGTTTTGGCCCTGGTTCGACGATTGGGTGTACGGCGACTGCCTCTTCATCATCGAGCCGTGGTTGTGGGTGTTTGCAGTGCCTGCGTTGTATCCGTCGCTTTCGAGCCGCTGG
This sequence comes from Myxococcota bacterium, assembly GCA_049324695.1. Lineage (GTDB taxonomy): Bacteria > Myxococcota_A > Polyangia > Polyangiales > Polyangiaceae > PMG-095. The sequence goes on along the minus strand of JBMOMJ010000021.1, from coordinate 160,034 downwards.
GGCAAGGGCTCATTGGCTGCGTTGCTGCTGATTGGTCTCGGGCTGAGCTGGGCGCTTTCGTTGGTGCCGTGGGGCGCCGCTCTGCTTTTGACGATTGGTGCCGCAGCGGCAGTGGGCGTGTGCTGGAGGTTGTCGGCAGCGAGTCGCTTGAGATTTGCTCTCGCCGGGTGGGTCGTGGTGCTGCTCGGCTACGTCATCAGCTCGCGTGTCGGTTATATGAGCGCCGAGCGGGAGTTGGAGCCGCTTCGGCAGCGCGGCGAACGCATCGAAGAGGTGATTTTGACGCCGGCGCCGATCAATCCGTTGTGCTTCAGCCTGATTAGCGTGAGCGTGCGCGGCGATGAGTATCACCTGCGAGCGGCGCGCATGTCAGTGCTGCCGAGCTTGATTTCGGCCAAATCGTGCCGAATTCAGCCGACCGGGCTCACTCTGGGTCTATCGCCGCCCGAGTTCACTTCGAACCGCGAGCTGCACTGGGAAGGGGATTGGCAGAGCTCTGTCTCCGAGCTGCGACGGCTCGATCGTGAGCATTGCCTCGTGCACGCTCTGCTCGGCTTTGCACGCGCGCCGTTTTGGCAAGTGAGCGCTGGCGATAGCTGGCTTCTCGGCGATTTGCGCTTCGATCGCGATCCCGAACTCGATTTCGACGAGCTCGAGGTGCCGCGGCGCGTAGATAACGCGCAGTGTCTGCGTTTCTTAACGCCGTGGCGGCCTCCGCGCGAAAGCCTGCTGCGTGTACCGTGAGGCGCTGCGTGGGGCGCTCGCGACCCGGTGGTTCCGGACGGACTCACACTGCATGTAGAATCTTATGCTGTTGGAGTGACGCGAGGTCGTTTCACGCGATTGGGAGTGGTGCACAATCGCGCGACGAACGCTATACTTGAAGCTCGCTCGCGGCCTAGCGCACGCCGTTGGTGCTGAGTGACGGCGTGCTCCCGATCCAAGGAGTTCCTCATGGCGCCTTTCCATCGCGGTCATCCTGGTAATCCGGCAGTTTCACCGGCACCTGACGACACTCCGGGCGAATACGCACCTGTTTCGGCGTTGCCGCCCCATTCACCGCCGCCGCCACCGTCTGCGCGCCGCGTGAATGCGAGCTTCACCGCACCCGGCGGTTACGTGGCTCCAGTGCAACCGAATGAAGCGTCAGCCGTGGACCAATTCGCGGAGACCACGCCGCGCGACGAAGAGAACCCGTTTCAGAAGCCGCCCGCGCGCTGGCGCCGCTGGCTCAAGCGGCCCTCACGGGAGATGATGGTGCGCTCCGGGGTCGCGGTGGTGGCTTTGGGTATTGGTTGGGGTGTGGGCGCAAAACCGTGGAAGCCTTCGCCCGCGGCGCGCCCCGTTATTGCCGCCAAAGCGCCGGCTCGCGCAGGGGCAGCGAAACCAACGGCGCCTCGACGCGTGGCCGTGATGACTCACGCCGCCAAACCGGCACCAGCGCGCGCCGCTTTGCAGCCCACTGTGGTCGCGGCCAAAGCCTCGACGACAACGAAGGCTAGCGCACCAGTTTCCAAAACGGTGCAGGCCAAAACGACGTCGTCTCAAAGCAAAACCACGACCACGGCTCAGGCGAAAACCGGGACTCACAAGGCAGTTACGACCACGGCAACAAAAAAGGTCGCGGCGAAGCCAACCACGACGCAAAAGTAGCGTCGGGTAGCCGCGCTCGGCGGCTAGGCGGAGCGCGGCGGAGCTCGGCAATTCGAGCGAGTTGGCTAGAGCGCAAAGCCGAACTAGCATCGCTCCGCGTAGCCGGAGCTCATGGAGTTGGATCGCCGCGACGACGTAACCGAACCCGGCGCCATGAATGCTGCGGCCGAGAGCTATCGGCTGGAGCTTCGCCATGTCTCGAAGTCGTTTGGCGCGACGCGCGCGCTGAGGGGCGTCTCGTTGGGTTTTCGCGCTGGCGAAGTGCACGTTATTGCGGGCGGCAATGGCGCTGGCAAGAGTACGCTCATCAAGATCGTATCTGGAGCGTACTCGGACTACGCGGGCGAGCTTCTGCTCGACGGTGAGGTGGTGCGCTTCGCCGATCCAACGGCTGCACGGCGCGCGGGCATTGCCACGATTTACCAGGAGCTTTCGCTGGTGCCGAGCTTGTCGATTGCGGACAACTTGGCTCTGTCGCGCGCGGGCGCTGCCTTTGCAATGGTTTCGCCAGCCGATGAGCGACAACACGCACTCGATGTGCTGCGCCGGGTCGGGCTGGAGCTCGATCCGAATACGAAGGTGGAGCGACTGTCGCTGAGTGAACGCCAGCTGATTGAAATTGGCCGCGCCGTTGCCGAGAACGCGCGCGTCTTGGTGATGGACGAGCCGACCAGCGCGTTGTCGCAGCCGGAGGTCGAGCGCTTGTTCGACACGGTGCGCGAGCTCTTGGTGGCGCAAGTGAGCATCATTTACATTTCGCACCGGCGTGATGAGGTGCGGCGGCTGGCTCAGCACGTGAGTGTGTTGCGCGATGGTGAGCTGGTGTTGAGCTCCGCGGCGCACGCGCTCTCCGAAGAGCAGCTGGTGCACGCGATGTTGGGTGAATCGGTGACGGCAGCGAGTCGCGCGGCTTCGTTGCCGCCACGCAGTGAGCGGAGTGCCGCGGTACGACTGCGTGGCATCTCCGCGCGCGGTGCGGGCAAGTTGCGTGACGTGACGCTCGAGGCTGCGCGCGGTGAAATTCTGGGTTTGGCCGGGCTGAACGGTTCTGGGGCGTCGCTCGTTCTCTCGGTTTTGGCTGCGGACACGCGCGTCCTTGGGGGTGAGATGGAGTTGCTTTCGGCGCGTTATCAACCCAAGGACTCGCGCGGAGCACTGAAAGCCGGCGTTGCCTTCTTGCCGGCAGATCGCGGGCTGAGCGTTTTCAGTCAGCTCAGTGTCGTGTGGAACTCGACGCTCTCGGGCCTTTCGCGCTTTACGCGCTGGGGCTGGGTGGAACGGCGCAGCGAACGTACGGCGTTCGAAGCGCAGGCTTCGCGCACGCGCCTGAAATCACCTGGATTGGTCGCGCCAGCTGCAGCGTTGTCGGGGGGCAACCAGCAGAAACTGGCGCTGATGCGGTGTTTATTGGCCGAACCGCGTGTCTTGTTGCTCGATGATCCAACTCGCGGCGTCGACGCACGAGCCAAAGCCGACATCGCGCAGATCTTGCGTGACCTTGCTTCGCAGGGGCTCTGCGTGATGCTGCTGAGCTCCGAACTCGAAGAGCTGGTGGCGGTATGCGATCGGGTCTTGGTGTTTTTCGATGGGTGCATCAGCTCCGAACTCACGGGTGACAAACTTCGCCGCGACAACGTTCTGAGTGCGATGATGGGGACAGCGTGAAGCGGGCCTTGCTGCGTGCCTTGCTGCCGCTCGTGATTGTGTTGTTGGTCGGGGTGATCTTCAACGGCGGCGGTGCGTTCTTCGAATGGCAGACCCATCGCGCATTGTTACGCGAAATCTCGGTGCACGGGATTTTGGCGTGCGCTCTGACGTTGGTGATCGTAAGTGGCGGCATCGACTTGTCGGTTGGCAGTGTATTGGCGCTTTCGGCCGTGGCTTTTTCGTGGCTCGCGATGCATCGCGGCGCCTCTTCTGGGTTGGCTCTGGCAGCGGTTTTGGCCTTGGGCGCGTTCTGCGGCGCCGTGTCCGGCATGCTCGTAGCTTTCGCGCGCATTCAAGCTTTCATCGTGACCTTGGCGATGATGGTGTTCGCGCGCGGGCTCGCCAAGCAACTCTCCGGCGGCCAGAAAATTTCGCATTACTTTGCTGGGCCCGATGGGCACTTCATCAACGTCGATCCGCCGACTTTGTTTGCGTTCATCGATCGCAAGGTGCTCGGCGACAACATCTCCGTCGTCACGCTGATCTTCTTGGCATGCGCGGCACTCTGCTATCTCGTGCTCGCGCGCCTACACATTGGTCGATACCTGTACGCCATCGGTGGCAACTGGGAGGCGGCGCGCCTCGCTGGCGTACCCGTGCGCGCCAGCGCGCTGTTTGCTTATGCGGTTGCCGGCTTACTTGCGGCGCTGGCTGGCGTTTGCCAGGCAGCACAAGAAACTCAAGGCGACCCCGAAACTGGTTTGGGCTACGAGCTCGACGCCATCGCCATGGTAGTGCTCGGGGGCACCAGCCTGTCCGGCGGCCGCGGAGGCATCGGCCTCACTCTGATTGGCGCATTGAGCCTCGGCTACCTGCAAAAGGTACTGAGCCTCAACGCTTACAGCACCGAAGCGCGCCTCATGCTCACCGGCGTCATCCTCATCGGCGCCGTACTTTTTCAGCGCCGCACCTAGTGCCGGCCTCACTCCGGAAATACGGCGATGGCTTCGACTTCGATGACGTGTTCAGCGCCATAAAGCCGGTCGATTTGAACCCAGCTCGCTGCGGGCAGCGTCGCTCCGTAGTACTTCTTCCGCAAATCCTGGCTCTGCTTCAACGCCTCGATATCCGTCGTAAACACCGTCTCTTTCACCACGTTGGCGAAGCTGAGCCCGTGGTCTCGCAGGGTCTTTTCCAGGATTCCATACGCCTCGCGGACGGCGTTTGGCATTGCGCCGCCGCCCGCCGACCCAGAGATGTGCAGCGTGTTGCCGATTCGCACCGCCTGTGAGTACCCAATATCCTGTTCCCACGGCCCCGCATGATAATCGCGCCGCACCGCCCGAGCAGTGGGGCCCACTTGCCCGGGAGCTTGAGCAGCGACGCTCGGCTGCTGAGGAGCTTGAGCCACGGCGCTCGGCTGCTGTGGCGGCTGCGCGGTCGCGCTCGGCGTCGCACACGAGTAGAGAGGCAGGGCAACAAAGACTGGCAAGAAAAACTTCAATACGCGCATGCGGCGAGAACATGGCGCGTGGATTTCGATTTGGCTAGTCGGTCCCGAGACATTCACGCCTTTCTCGGTCGCCCGGTCATGCGCAGTTCTCCTCGCGCGTCATGAGCGTTTTTACTACCGCGCCTGCGTGGTCCTCGCGTGCGTCGCCGTGAGCAATTTCGCGCTGCGCCGCGAAGAGCGAGCAGGCCAGTTGGGATTCCAACGCGGTTATTGGCGACCGCGACCTCACTGCTTGGAAGCCCTGTTGGGTCGACGTGCGCGACCCACACGGGTTTAGGATTCGTCACATGACGACGCCGGTGCTAGGTCGTGAGCACCTGGAGCGCCGCGCGCAACATTGCCTCGCGAGTCGCGTTCGGAGCAATCGTCGCCGCGCAACGATCTAATGCCGTTCGGCACTCGCGCTCCTTGAAGCCCATTCCGCGGAGCGCGGCGAAAACCTGCGCATTTCGGTCCGCGGCTCCAACCAACAGCGCGCCGCCATACTGCGTTCCATCGGCATGCTTGAAGGTGAGCCCCGTGGACGGCTGGCCCTCAATGACTAAACGCCCTTGATGGACTGCGCGATGATGTGCAGCGCACAAGCACACGAGATTGTCGGGTTCGTGCCGGCCGCCTTCGCTGCGAGGTTTCAAGTGATGTGCATCCACGAAAGTTGCATGCTTGCACCCGTTTACGACGCAGCGCCCGTTATCGCGCCGCATCACCTGTCTCCGAACGGCCGGGGGAATCGTTTGCGACGCTCGTTGACTCACCTGGGTTGCGGCAGACGCTCGTTGACTCACCTGGGTTGCGGCAGACGCTTGCCTCACATGGGTTGCGGCAGCATGGGTTGCGGCAGCATCCGGAATGACCTGCGCATCACAGCGAGCCGTCTCCGCGTCCGGAATGACCTGCGCATCACACTGAGTCATCTCCGCGACCTCCGGAGCAAGGGCGTGACGTTCACCGCCGCCAATCTGCTCGCTGCGCCCGCAGCTCTTACAGGTCGTCACCTGGACCTGGTAGCTGGCACGCCCCGCGTCGCTCTTTGCCTCGCCTTCATCCGCCAGAATGCGCCGCGCCATCAGCAGGAGCATCGCGTCATCGTCGAGCGCTTCACCCGCATCCCGGCGAAGCTTCGCCAGCGCTTCGAGCCACAGTGCCCGCGTTTCACCATGGACCTGATGTCGAAGCTCATACAGACGCAACGCGGGATCTGCCGCATCGCTGGGCAAATCACCCGGCGCACGACCGGAGACTAGCTCTTCCACCTGCCGCACCGTTTGACCGCGGGCGGCATCTAACCACGCGCGCTCCGTTTCGGCCGTCGCCACGCGCGTCAGCTCGCGCACCGCTGACCAAGTCAGCTCACCAGTGCGCAATGCATCGCTCATCTCGCGCAACGGCTCGAGCGCCTGACCGACGCGCAACTTCTCTTTCACCAGCCGCCCGTTGTACCCAAAAAGGCGCCCCACATACTCGGAGAAGCTCGCAAATCCCAGGCGTCGGTGCACCCCCGCGCGCAACGCTTCACAAAGCAACCGACCTTCTTCCCACTCGAGCCCAGCGCGCCGCTTTGCGAACGACACGACACGTTCATGCACCGACTCCCATCCGCCGGCCCCCGGTTTGCTTCGTTCATACACGCCCGCCCGCCGAACATCGCTCACCAACAATGCCAAACCCATGACAACCTCCACGCGCAATCGCGCATTCAGCGCGTGCAATCAGAGAACCACGAACTCTCGCGAGTGAACGGACTCTAACACACGGAATTTCGAGCTCCGCATTTGCACCAGGAAGCGCCTTCAGCCCACTTCGCAGGTTCGAAAGCGTTTTTGTCTCGAAACGCGCACACCGCTCAATCTCGCGCAAACAAGCGCCGCACTTCGCGCACCCACTCTTTCACGCAGCGCGTACACGGTTACAACCGTCAAGTGAAAAGCGAGGTTTGTGTCAAAGCAAAGTGAAAATGTCACCTGCTAACTGCTTGTGAAAGCACAGTCCAATCCGGGTGCATGGTAACAAACGGACCCGCCGGGAAGATGGGCGACAGAGTCCAGACCGCGGACATACGTGATCGTTCTCGCGTGATTCGGCGCAACGCAATCTGCCGTCTATCGAGCCCGTCCGAGCGCGCCAGCATTTCGAGAATGCTCGGGTGCGCTGGATCGATCTTCTCGCTCTGGGCCTAGCCTGCCCGTCACAGACACCGTGCAGGCGACGTCGCGGTTCCGTCGGCGCGTCGTTCGGACGCAGGGACAGATCGCGCGAGTCGCGGAGGAGCTCATGTGACTTAGACGACATCGTGCCGCACATCCGCAGGCCCCGATGGTTCGAAAATGTGACGAGTCCTCAGCCCGCGTGGGTCAGCGGCCGACGCAGAGTACTCGAGCCGCACTTCGAATGTATGTCTGACGGCGGGACAACGGGAGTTGCTTTTTGACCGGATGCAGGCACGCAGATTCTGCCGACGTGCACTATTGGAGGTCGCGCGTCGAAGTACGCGCTCACGAGCGCGACAGTCTGGGTGTCTGTGCGGAGCACATCGGCGGGCGGTGCACGAACGTCGATGATCGTCGAAGGGGCGTCTTCGACCGGACTGACGTTTAAGTGCGTCGATGGGAACGTTGTATGGCGGCGGCCGCGCAAGTCGATGCCGTCGAGCGAATGCGCAGTTGGGGCGCCCGAGGCAGGAAAGCTGCGCCCAGGCCTACGAGTGGGACCGCGCGTGTGGCGGTGGGGCGCAAGTGAGCTGCGGTGAGGCGCCACCCAAAAATAATATGAGTGAATGGGGGCCGGGCGAACGTTTATAGTGCTTGCATGTTGCGTGCGCTATCGCTCGGAGGCTGGGTGTTGGGATGTTCGCTGCTGTTCGCGTGCAGTCGCGAAAAGAAGGAGGGGGCAACGGCGGCTGCGAGTTCGGTGGAGCGAGGGGTTTCGACGCACGGTTCGGCGAAGAAGGGGTATGTGTTGGGGTTGAGTCAGTGCAATTTGGGTGAGCCGTGGCGTGTGCAGATGAATGCCGACATTACGCAGGCGGCGTCGAAGCACGAGGATCTGACGTTGTTGACGAAGGACGCGCAGAACGATTCGTTGCGGCAGCGGGCGCAGGTGGAGGAGCTGTTGCAGCAGGGGATTGATTTGTTGATTATTTCGCCGAAGGAGTCGGCGCCGCTGACGAAGCCGGTGTCGGAGGCGTACAAGAAGGGAGTCCCGGTGATTGTGCTGGATCGGCGCGTGGAGGGGGACGATTACACGACGTTCATTGGCGCTGATAATCGGCGGATTGGGCGAGAGGCGGGGAAGTTCGTTGCGGCGACGTTGGGAGGGAAGGGGAATGTGGTGGAGTTGAAGGGGTTGATGACGTCGAGTCCCGGGCGTGAGCGGCATGAAGGGTTTTTGGAAGGGTTGGCGACGGCTCAGGGGTCGAGCATCAAGGTGGTGTTCGAAGCGGACATGCAATGGTTGGAGCCGAATGCGCGCAAGGAGATGGAGTCGGCGCTTTCGGCGCAGAAGTCGATTCAGTTGGTTTACGCGCACAATGATCCGGGTGCGCACGGAGCGTACCTGGCGGCGAAGGCAGCTGGGCGCGAGCGTGAGATGAAGTTCGTGGGCATCGATGGGCTGCCGCACGAGGGTGTGCGTTACGTGAAGGAAGGGATTTTGGACGCGACCTTTCTGTACCCGACGGGCGGAAGTGAAGCGATCGAGCTGGCGCGAAAGATTTTGGCGGGCGAGAAGGTGGCGAAGCAGGTGACGTTGGGCACGCGTTTGTTCAGCAAGGAGAACGTAGAGCGCGGCGGCGAGGCCATCGAGTAACGCTGCTCCGCACGCGGGAACTTCTTGGGCACGAGCCGGCTGGGCGCGGATTTCGCAGTGGCTTGGCTGACGCGAGGGAGGGCAGTATCTTCGTGCCACGAGGAGAGCCGCCGATGTCCAAGAAGGTTTTCGTGTATTGGCCCGGGGACGCGCGTCAGAAGCCGAACGAGCTTGCGTTGCCGAATATCGAGGCCGCGACGCAGCAGATGGAGCGCGCCCTTTCGAAGCTGGGTAAAACGGCGGTGCGTGTGCCGGGATTTTTGAGCAAGCCGCACGAGTCGTTGGATAAGTTGGGGCCCATCGACGAGCCGTTGGTGGGTGTGTTCGTGCATTGGGTTTATGCGCCGCACACGACCGAAGGCGTGCTGGGGAAAGACAATCCCCTGCTGTTGGCGAGCAATTTTTCAGGGCAGTGGCCAGGGCTGGTGGGCCTTTTGAACACCGGCGCGAGTTTGGTGAGTTTGAAGCGCGCGCATTCGCGGATTTTCACGACGGCTGCGGATTGGTCGGAGGATGCGGAGTTCATGGAGCGGCTCGATGAGTGGTGTTCCTCGGGACGCATTCGTTACAGTGAGCAGGGGATTCGCTATCACGCGCCGATTTCTGAGGAGGCGAGTCAGCGCGCGCTGCGTGTAGCGCGCGGCATTCGTCAGCGGCGGCCGTTGGTGTTGATGTTCGGCGACACTTCGATGGGCATGATCAATGGTTACTTCGGCGCTCGCTTGCTGGGGCGTTATGGCTTTGCGGAGCACAAGATTGATCAGGCGTGGATCATCGATCGCGGCGCGCGGATTGCCGAAAAGCGCATCGCGGACGCGCTGGCGTTCGTGAAGGATCGCGGCGTGACGTTCCATTACGGCGAGGCCGGCGCCGAGGACTTCGATGAGCAATGTACGCGCGAGCAGCTGCGCGACTATCTCGCGATTTTGGACATGGCCAGCGAGTTTGGCGCAGATTGTCTCGGCATTCAGTATCAGCTCGGCTTGATTCCGCTGCGGGCTCCCACCGACTTCGCCGAAGGTTTGTTCAACTCGGCGTGCCGGCCTGAATCGAACGGCGATACCATCGCGTGTGCCACCGAGGCTGATCAAGGCAACGCGCTACCGATGGAGATGTTGAAGCGCTTGCTCAAGGACAAGGGTTTGCACCAGGCGGTGATGTTTCACGACGTGCGCTGGGGCGGTGAGCATCATGGCCGCTTCTTGTGGGTGCTGTTGAATTCGGGTTCGTGCGGCGCGTACGCTTTCAATCACGATCCGGAGACGTTGAAGGGCACGCACAGCTATCGGCAGCCTTCTTTGTATTTCCCGACGCCGGGTGGCACGTTCGCGGGTGAGAGCTTGCCGGGTAAGATCACTTGGGCGCGCGCGTACATTCAAAACGACGAGTTGTGGATGGACATCGGGCGCGGCGAGGTCGTCAAATTGCCGCCGGAAAAGCGCGATGCGTGGTGGGAAGGCACGACGCGACAGTGGCCGTTCATGGCGGCAGATCTCGGGATTGGGCGTGAAACCTTGATGGCGCACTATCAGTCGAATCACGTGGCCGTGGCGTACGGCGATGTGTTTGGAGAGATGGTTGCGCTGAGCGCGGAGCTTGGTTTTCGTGTGCGTGTGCTGGGCGACGAGCAATGAGCACGGCATTCTTGGGGATCGATGTTGGCACCGGCAGCGTGCGTGCCGGGCTGTTCGACTCGTCCGGCAAGCGGCTCGGCGTTGGCGTGCATCCGATCGCGATTTTTCGGCCTGCCGAAGACTTCGTGGAGCAATCTTCCGAAGACATTTGGCGCGCGGTATGCACGGCGACGAGCGCCGCCTTGAAGGAGGCGGGCCTCGCTGGCGAAAGCGTGGCCGGCATTGGATTCGATGCGACGTGCTCGCTGGTGGTGCTCGGAGCGCAGGACGAGCCGATCAGCGTGAGCTCGACGGGCAACGCCGAGCAAAACGTGATCGTATGGATGGATCATCGCGCCATTGAAGACGCGAATGCCATCAATCAGACGCAGCATGACGTGTTGCGCTACGTGGGCGGCCTCATTTCTCCTGAAATGGAGATGCCCAAGCTGCGCTGGCTCAAACGCGAAAAGCCGGAGAGCTGGCGGCGCGCGGCGTTGTTCCTCGATTTGCCGGATTTTTTGACGTACCGCGCGACGGGCGTACGCACGCGCTCGTTATGCACCACGGTTTGCAAGTGGACGTACGTCGGCCACGAGCAACGTTGGGCTGATGACTTCTTGCAACAGATCGGCCTCGAAGATTTGGCGAGCGATGGCTACGCGCGCATTGGCAGCGACGTAAGACCGATGGGCGAACATGTGGGTGGCCTGAGCGCGCGCGCCGCGGCGGAGTTAGGTCTCAAAGAAGGCACTCCAGTTGGTGTGAGCATCATCGATGCACACGCTGGCGGGCTCGGGCTGATCGGCGCGTCGCTCGACGGGCGTGCACCGAGCGCTGCCGACTTGGAACGGCGGCTGGCGTTGATTGGTGGCACGTCGAGCTGCCACATGGCCGTTTCGCAAAGTCCGCGTTTTGTGCGAGGCGTGTGGGGGCCTTACTACTCGGCGATGGTACCGGGGTTGTGGCTCACCGAAGGTGGCCAATCCGCGACTGGTGCGCTGATCGATCACGTGATTCATTCACACGCGCGCGGACGCGAGCTCAGTGAACGGGCAGCAAGTGAGAAGACCAGTGTGTACGCGCTGTTGAACCAACGCTTGGCAGCGATGTCGCCCGAGATTTCGCCGGAGCTGACGGCGGAGCTCCACGTTTTGCCTGATTTTCACGGCAATCGTTCACCGCGTGCCGATCCGACGTTGCGCGGCATGTTGAGCGGTTTGCGCTTGTCGGACAGCGTCGACTCACTGGCGCTGCTGTACTTGGCGACCTTGCAAGCAGTGGCCCACGGCACGCGCCACATTTTGTCGGCGTTGGCGGCGCAGGGGTACCAGATCGACACGCTGCTCGCGTGCGGTGGTGACACGAAGAATCCGCTGTTCTTGCGCGAGCACGCTGATATTTGTGGTTGCCGCGTGGTGCTCCCGCGCGAACCCGAAGCCGTGCTGCTCGGCTCAGCCTTGCTCGGAGCCGTGGCTGCCAAGCGATACGCAAGCGTGGTGGAGGCAATGGGCGCAATGAGCGCTGCGGGCAGCGTGATCGAGCCGCGTGGAGGCAACGTGCGCACCTACCACGATAAGAAGCACGCGGTGTTCTTGCGAATGTACGACGATCAAATGGCGTACCGCGCGCTCATGCGATAACTCCACGCAATGAGCCCGGCTCCATCCATTTATGCCATCGACTTTGGCACGACTAATTCACTGATCGCAGCGGCCAACGCCGAGCGTACCTGGGAGCCGCTCGCCATCGATGCTGGCAGCCACGACGCGACGGTGCTGCGCAGCATCTTGTTCTTTCCGGAGGACAAGAGTGCGGTCTTGTGTGGCAGCGCTGCGCTGCGCGGTGCCGCCGAATCGGGCATGCGCGGCCGCTTGATTCGCTCGATCAAGCGCTTTTTGCCGGCGGCGAGCTTTACGGAGACGCGCATTGGTTCGCGTCGCTACGCTCTGGAAGAGCTGGTGGCGATTGTGTTGCGAACCTTGCGCGAGAGCGCCAACCGCGCGCTCGACGCGGACGTACGCGCGGCGGTGATCGGGCGCCCGGCGCGTTTTTCCGACGATCCTGAGGCGGACGCGTTGGCGGCGCGGCGATTGGTTGAAGCGGCGCGCTTGGCGGGCTTCAACGAAGTGTCGTTGTGTGAGGAGCCGGTGGCGGCGGCGCTCGATTGCGCGGACGAGACCAGCGCTACGGAGCTGGTAGCGGTGTGCGATCTGGGCGGCGGCACCTCGGACTTCACGGTGGCACGCCTCGGCGCTGGTCGGAGCGACGTGCTCGCGGTGGGTGGCGTAGCGCTGGCGGGCGACGCGCTCGACGGTGCGCTGATGCGCGACCATATTTCGCCGTACTTCGGTTCGCGCGTTTCGTACCGCATGCCGTTCGGCGAGAATGTGCTCACTTTTCCGAAGCCATTGCTCGAAAAAATGTGCTCGCCGGCGGAGCTCGCATTGCTGGATCGACGCGATGTGCTCGAATTCTTGCGCACGATGAAGAGTTTTGCGCTCAGCGACGACGATCGTGAGCGCATGGAGCGGCTGTTGTGCCTCGTTGAAGATCGCCTGGGTTTCTCGCTGTTCGAAGCCATCGATCGCTTGAAACGAGAGCTCTCGACGGACACGCAAGCGGCGTTCCGCTTCGAGTACCCGGGCATCGACATCGAGCAGCAGGTTTCGCGTTCGGGGTTCGAAACGGCGGCGCAGGGTAGCATCGAGCGCATCGTGGAGCGCTTCGAAGAGACGTTGCGCGCTGCGAAGATCGAGCCCACCAAACTCGACCGCGTGTACCTGACCGGCGGCACGGCGCAGGTGCCGGCCTTGATTTCAGCTGTTGGCGAGCGCGTTGGTGCACACAAGCTGTCCCACGTGCGCACCTTCCACGCGGTGATTCAGGGTTTGGCGCACCGCGCGCGCGAACTCGCTCGCAACGGCGCCGCGCAGGCCTAGGCTAATCGCGCGGCTTGCGCACGCGGTCGAGTGCGACGGCAACGACGATGATCGCTCCCGTCAAGATCTCCTGCACCCAGTTGGGCAAACCGATGTGGGTACAGCCGGTCTTGATCTCGGTCATCAACAGCGCGCCCACCATGGCTCCGACGATGGAGCCTTGCCCGCCCGCGAGCGACGCGCCGCCAATCACGACCGCTGCGATCACCTCGAGCTCGAGCCCAATCGAATCGGTAGGATCGCCGACGGTCAACGTAGCGAACTCGAGCACACCGGCAAGCCCAGCCAGCGCGCCCGCAATCGTGTAGACCAGGATGCGCACGCGCGTCACCGGCACGCCGCACAAGCGCGCGGTTTGCTCGTTCGAGCCGGTGGCTACCAAATGCCGACCGAACACCGTCGAGCGCAGCACGAGCGCCGCGACGCCCGCCGCGAGCAGCGCGATCCACACGCCAGCTGGAAACCAGCCGCTTTCGGGCGCTGTCATCCAGGCGTCGATGCCGCGCGGATTGGCGTCGATTTTTTGCTCGCCGGACAAGCCTTTGGCGGCGCCGCGCAGCAAGCTCATGGTGCCCAGCGTGACGATGAACGGCGTGATGCGCAGGCCAGACACCAACGCGCCGTTGACGAAGCCAGTCAAGGCCGCCATCAGCACGCCGACGCTCACCGCTGCGAGCGGCGGGAGCCCGGACTGCAGCGCGCGCGCTACGACCACGGTCGTCAATGCCACGGCCGATCCCACTGATAAGTCGATGCCACCCAGGATGATCACATAGGTCATCCCAATTGAACCGATGGCGACGACGACCGTCTGGCGCGCCATCGTCATCAGGTTGGTGGCGCCCAGGAATGTTTGCGGAGAAATCGCCGAAAATAGAACGTAAAGCGCGAGCAGCGCGACCAGCGGTCCAAACCAGGGTCGACGCGCTAGCTCTCTCATGCGCCAGCCGCCTCCGCCAAGAGCTCGTGCTCCGAAAGCCCTGCGGTTCGGTGCGACGCGCCGAGCGTTCCGCGATGCATCACCTGAATGCGATCGCACACTTCCAAGAGCTCCGGCAGCTGGCTCGAAATCAGCACCACGGCTTTGCCGCGCTCGGCGAGCTCTCCGATTAGGGCGTGGACTTCGCTGCGGCTACGCACGTCGATGCCGCGCGTTGGCTCATCCAACAAGAACAAGTCCACGTCGTGGTACAGCAGCCGCGCCAGCGCCACCTTCTGCTGATTGCCGCCGGAGAGCTCACCCACCGTTTGCTCTGGGCCGCGGCAGCGAATGCCAAGGCGCTCGATGAGTTTGGCGGCTGCGGCGTTCTCGGCGCGTTCGGAGAGCAAGCCATAGCGGGTGAGCGGCGTGAGCTTCGAGAGAGTGATGTTGTGTGCGATCGAGAGCGAAAGCAGTAGGCCTTCGCCCTTGCGATCTTCGCTCAGAAAGCCGATGCCACGCGCGAGGCTGCTGCGTGGCGTGCGCAGCGATGTCGTCAACGCGCCGAGCGTGATTTCGCCACGCTTCACCGGTTCCAGGCCGAACAGCGCGCGCAGGAACTCGCTGCGCCCCGAACCCACGAGCCCAGCGATGCCGAGCACCTCTCCACGATAGAGCTCGATGCTGGCTGACAGCGGGAGCTTGCGTCCGGCGAGGTTACGCACCGTGAGCAAGGGTTCGCCGGCTTGCCGAGGCTTACGCGCGCTACTTTGCACGCTGCGCCCGGCCATGGCTTGCACCAGCTCGTCGTTGGTCACCGTCGCCACCTTGCCGTTTGCGACGTGGCGACCGTCGCGCAGCACCGTGAAACTTTCGGCGATGCGGCGCACCTCTTCCAGGAAGTGAGAGATGTAGAGCACGGCGATGCCACGCTGGGCGAGCGCCTTCAAGGCGGCAAACAAGCGCTCCGCGGCGCCGGCATCCAAGCTGCTGGTCGGTTCGTCCAAAATCAACAGGCGCGGGTTCTCAGCGGCGAGAGCGCGCGCGATTTCAACCAACTGTCGGTCGCCCGTGGACAACGTCGCAACCGGCGCGTCGAGCGGTAGGGTGCGTTCGCCGCGCGTCAGCGTTGCCAGCGCCTTGTGTGCGCGCTCGTGAAGCTCACGCCGCCGCACGAAGCCGTGGCGCGCCGGTTCGCTGCCGAGCAAGATGTTCTCCGCCACGCTGAGGTGCGGGCACACCGAGAGCTCTTGGTACACGATGGCGACGCCTTCGCGCCGCGCGCTGGCTGGATCGCGCGGAACGAAAGGTTCGTCATCGAGCTTCAGCGTGCCGCTATCGGGCTCGAGCGCACCCGCAACGATCTTCATCAAGGTGCTCTTGCCGGCGCCATTTTCACCGAGCAGCGCGTGAATGGAGCCGGCGGCCACCTCGAGGTGCACGTCTTCCAATACGCGCGTGGGTCCGAACGACTTGTAAACCCCCTCGAGGCGCAGGCGCATCAACTAGGCCTTCCGCTTCGCTCCGACACCGCTACTTTCCGAGCCATTTCTCGAGATCAGGCTTTACCAGCTCTTTGATCTCGGGTGTATCGAGGTTCGCTTTGTCGACCAGCTTTGCGCCCGTGTCCGTGCGCGCTTCGACCTGGCCGCCGCGCAGCGCCGAAACCATCGCCTTCACCGAGAGGTAACCCATGTTGAACGGGTTCTGCATCACGAGCGCGTTGATCTCGCCGTTTTGCACGGCTTGCACCAACTTGTCCGAAGCGTCGAAACCGACGAACTTGATTTTGCCTGCCAGCTTGGCCTTCTGCAGTGCGAGCAGCATGCCGAAGGTGGTCGACTCATTCGGCGTGAACACGCCGAGCGCACTCTCATTTCCGGCTGCCTTGGAGAGCAATACACGCTCAGAGGCTGCGAACGCCGACTCAGTGGTGGCGCCGCCATACTGATTGTCGCTCACCAGTTCGAGACCCGGGTGCTTGCGCACTGCTTCGAGGAAGCCTTCCTCGCGCTCGTGCGTGCTGGCTGAACCTTCCTGATAACGAAGCAAAATGAGCTTGCCCTTGCCGCCCAAAAGCTCCGCCATGCGATCCCCCGCCAAGCGACCTGCGGCGCGATTATCCGTCGCGACGAAGCTCGTGATGGCTCCGCCCGCCAGCGCCGAATCGAAGATCACCACCGGAATCTTCGCGCCGATGGCTGCACTGACGGAGCTGACGAGCGCCTTGTCGTTGAGCGGAGCGAGCACGATGCCGGACACCTTTTGCGCGGTGAACGACTGCACCACATCAACCTGGCCTTTCAGGTCGTCTTCCTTGAGCGGGCCCTTCCACACGATGTCGACATCGAACTCGCGCGCGGCTTTCACGGCGCCGGCGTGCACGCTCTTCCAAAATTCGTGCGTGGTGCCCTTCGGAATGACGGCGATGCGCAGCCTATCACTCTTGGGAGTGTTATCGCCGCCGCCCTTCTTGCACGAACTCGTTAGCCACAGCGCACCGAGGCTGAGGCAGCCCTTCAAAAACTGGCGTCGCACCGCAATTTTCTTAACACGGTTCGAGTTCTTATTGAACATTGCCCACGAGGCGGAGCATAACTTCGGGCATGACGCGAAAGATTGCTTCTCTCGGGTTCTCGGTCGCTGCGTTTCTGTTGGGCGTTTCCGCCACGCAAACGGCGCACGCGGTGGACTACTACCGGGCCGGCAAAGTATCGGTCTCCCTCGAGCGAGTCTTCGGCCTGCATTATTGGCACAACGAGATCGAGCAACGCATCGGCACCGATGCGGTGGCTAGCGGTACCGTCGTGGGTCTCGGCTGGTATCAGCCGAGCAGCTTTTATCACCAGGGTCGGGCCGCAGTAGATGGCTTCATCATCGATCGGCTCAGCCTGGGCGGCTCGCTCGGGTTCTTTGCCAAGACCGGGGACGATGACAACACCGGCGTCCTGCTCTATCCGCGTGTCGGCTACGTCATTCCCATTTCGAACGTATTTAGCTTCTGGCCGCGCGGTGGCTTTTCGTTCGTGAAGTTCGACAACGCGTCGCTGTTCGGCTTCGCCGCGGAGGCCATGTTCGTGGCGTCACCGAGCGACGACTGGCACATCTTGTTTGGACCGACCTTCGACTTCGGCTTCGCCGGAGAAGTCGGCGATCAAGATTGGTCGCACTTTGCCCTGGGCTTCCCTGCCGTGGGCTTGATGGGCACCTTCTAACGAAGGCTCAGCGCGGGGGCAGGCTGTTGCGCTCGTCGAACAGCACGCAACGGTCGCGCCCCATGCGCTTGGCTTCGTACAAAGCGAGATCGGCGGCCTTCACGAGGTCGTCGGCCTGCCCCGTGGGCACGTCGATGTTGCCGGAGATGCCGATGCTGGCGCTGATGCGCAGCGTGTCTCCGCCGAAATGGAACTCCACGCTCTTGATGGCGTTGCGCAGTCGTTCCGCGACCACGAAAGCCTCACGTTTGCCCGTGTGCGGCAGCAAAATCGCGAATTCCTCACCACCGTAACGAGCCGGCACGTCCACTTCGCGCAAGCTGGTAGAGATGCGGCGAGCGGCTTCTTTCAGCACCTGATCACCGGCGTCGTGACCGTACTGGTCGTTCACGCGCTTGAAGTGATCGAGATCGAGCATCAAGCAGCTCAGTGTGTTCTTGTAGCGCTTGGTAACCGCGAACTCGCGCTTCAACACATCCGCGAAGCGCCGGCGGTTGTAGAGCCCGGTGAGCGCATCCGTGATGGCGAGCGCCTCCACATGATGCAACATCGTCTCGAGCTGCTGGTTGCGCTCCTTGAGCTCGGCGTGCGCGGCCTTCACGCGCAGCGCGGCGAAGATGCGCGCCTCGAGCTCTTCGTCTTGAAACGGCTTCGACAGATAATCGTCGGCTCCGATGTTCAAGCCTTCCACGCGATCTGCTAGCGCCGTGCGCACCGTCAGCATAATCACCGGAATCTCGCGTGTGTCCGAGTTCATCTTCAGCCAGCGGCACACCGCGAAGCCGTCGATGTCGTTCATGACGACGTCGAGCAGCACCAGATCGGGCTGAATCGTGCGGGCGAGCCGCAAGCCTTCCACGCCGGAGTTGGCGCACTCGACGGAGTAGCCCAAGCGCTCGAGCGCCGCCTTGATTTGGCCGCTCTGCGCTTCGCTATCGTCGATAAGAAGGAGCTTGGCTTTCACGGGTCGCCTTTGGACGATACGGCGTCTCCTTCAGGATGCTGAAGGAATCCGGAACCGGTAGTCGATGCTTTTGATCGCAATTTACGCCGCGTGCGTGCGTTCATGTGGTCGTGGGCGAGACACAAGAAGCTCACGAATTCATGGAACGGACGGATCGAGGCAGTCGGTAACGGCAAAAAGAGAGGTCTTTTCGACGGCCGCGGGGCCGAAGGTGCGACATCAACCGCCACCGCTCACACTCGTCGCGCTGTTTGGTAGCGTGCGGCATGCTTTGGTCCAAACGCCAGCGCTGCCTGGTTGCTGGGTTTCTCGGGCTCGGTGCGATTGTTTTCAGCGGCTGTGCAGAGCCCAAGTGTGGCGCGGCTGCTCCGCCGTCAGCCGCCACCCCGGCGGTTGTGGAAGCGAGCAAGCCCGAAGCGAAAGGTAGGTATGGCGAAGTGGCAAGCGATGCCGTCGTGACCGAACTGGGCGCGTTCACCTCGATGGGCGACGCCAACAAGATACGTTTTCAAAAGCGCGCGGTTCAGGGCCAACCGTTCCACGAATCGTTGTACGTGGAGGTGAGCGAAGCCAGCCCGAACCCGTGGGATCTGCAATTGCAGACCAAAACCGAGCGTGCAGTGGAGAAGGGGGACGTGCTGCTCGCCACCTTCTACTTGCGTACGGAGTGGTCCCGCGAAGAGAGCGGCGAAGGTCAGACGGAGTTCATCTTCGAGCTCGGGCGCGATCCGTGGACGAAATCGGCGAGCTTCGTGGTGCGCGCCGGGCGTGAATGGAAGAAGGTTCATGTGCCGTTCGTCGCCGCCGAGAGCTACGCGGCAGGCGACGCTCACGTCAATTTTCGAGTCGGGTTTGCGCCGCAGAAGATCGAGATCGGAGGCGTCGTCGTCGAGAGCTTCGGCAAGCGGCTCTCGCTGGCTGACTTGCCGGTGATGAAGATCACCTATCCCGGCATGGAGCCCGACGCGGCTTGGCGCGGCGCTGCAGCGGAGCGCATCGAAAAGATTCGCAAGGCCGAGCTGCGCGTGCTCGTGAAAAACAAAGCTGGCAAGCCCGTGCCCGACGCACTGGTGTCGCTCTCGCTCACGCGGCCTGCTTTCGGTCTCGGCACCTGTGTGCCTGCCGCGCTCATTACCGAACCCGGCAATGAGACGTTCAAGCAGGTCACACGCGAGCTCTTCACCGTCGCAACCCTCGAGAACGATCTCAAATGGCAGCCTTTGGCCGGTGATTGGGGCGGCGGCTTCACCCTCGATCGCGCCAAAGCGGGCGTCAATTGGCTGCGACGAGCTGGGCTCGACGTGCGTGGCCACGTTCTCGTGTGGCCCGGCTGGCGCAACCTACCCAAATCGCTGCGCGTTCACGAGAAGGATCCTGCCAAGCTCCGCGCGGAAGTGAAGCGCCACGTCGTCGAAATGGTGACGGCCATGAAAGGCTCGCTCGTGCACTGGGACGTCGTGAACGAGCCATTCGACAACCACGACCTGCTCGACATCTTGGGCCCCGAAGTGATGGTCGAATGGTTCAAAGAAGCGCGCGCGCATGATCCCAGCGCCAAGCTGTTCATCAACGACTACGCGATTCTCTCAGGTGGCGGCGGCACCACACCGCACCGCGATGCGTACGAGAAATACATTCAGCTCTTGGTCGACAAGGGCGCTCCGTTCGATGGCATCGGCATGCAGGGCCACTTCGGTAGCTCGCTCACAGGCCCTGAAGATCTGCTCAAGATCCTCGATCGCTTCGCCAAGTTCGGCAAACGCATCTGGGTTACCGAATACGATGTCGTCATCAACGACGAAGCTGTCGCAGCCGACTACACGCGCGACTTTTACACCACCTTGTTTTCGCACCCGGCGGTCGGCGGCATCATCATGTGGGGCTTCTGGGATGGCTCCCACTGGAAACACAACGCGCCGCTCTATCGCCAGGACTTCTCATTGAAGCCTGCTGGGCAAATCGTGCGCGACTTCGCTCTCAAAACCTGGCGTACCCAGGCGAACGGCAAAAGCGACGCCCAGGGCAACTTCGCGACACGCGGCTTCCTCGGCGAATATCAGGTCGAAGTGAGCGCCGGCGCCGAGAAAAAGGCCGTGAAAGCCACGCTCTCCGAAAAGGGTACTCTCGTGACTGTCACCCTCGACTGAGGTGTGCTGCCACTGGTCCCAGACTGCCTTTCGCCCCGCGACAAGAGGTACTATGGGAGAGGGCAGGGTCGATGAGCCGTCCGCTTAGGAAACTCAAACTATCTCGGTGTGTGGCCTGCCTATTTGTCGCGGTGGGCTGCAATGGCCTACTCGGGAACGATCCGGGCCAGCTCGAGCCAGGTTTGGGCGGCACTGGCGGCGGCGCCGGCAGCGCGGGCAAATCGAGTACTGGCGGTCGCGCTGGCGGCTCCGGCATGGGCGGCGCTTTCGCGGGCAGCAGTGGGCAAGCCGGCGCCCAAACGGGTGAAGGTGGTGTGTGGAGCGGCGGCGCGCCGAATGATGTCGGCGGTGCTGCTGGGCAAGCCGGTGAATCGGGCGCAGGTGGTGCAGTTGCACGTGGTGGCTCAGCCGGCCGCGGCGGGGCTGCAACCAATGGCGGCGCGGCGACCACCGGCGGTGCGGCGACCACCGGCGGTGCGGCGAACAAAGGTGGCGCCTCGAGTAGCGGTGGCACGAGCGGCGGTGCAGCTGCCAAGGGTGGCGCTCCCAGCAGCGGCGGCACCTGCAGTGCGAGCGCCGAATGCCAGATGGGCCAAACCGCAACCTACTCGGATCGCTGTCCTGGCGCCTGCGGTCCGCGCAACCTCACTCACAGCTGCACCACGTCTTGCACGTGGGGTCCGTCTACCGTCACTTCCAGCAACTGCGTTACCTGCGAAGACTGTTGTGAGGTCAAGTTCTGCGACGCCTCCAAATCCGGCTTCCCCGGTCGTGGCACCTGGTGCGTGCAAACTTCGGCTGCCTGCAACGTCGCTGAGACCGACAAGGATTGCGCCGAAGATATCGCGAAGTTGTGTGGCAGTCGCGTCGAGCCGTTTTACATGCAGCGCCTCTAGCGCGCTGGCAGTTCACCGTTTTTGCACGCTTCGATGCGGCTGCGGCCGCGCAGACCACACGGCGTGGCAGCGCGCCGATCGAGCACCGGGCTTCCGTTTGCGTCGATGCGAATCAACTGCGTAGCCCAGCGTCGCACGCCTTCGCGATCGAGCTCGACCCGCAGCAGCCAACCTCGCCGCTCTACCTCGTTGTCCACCAAATCGAACACGAAGTTTCCCAAGCTGTAAACGATCAGCTTACCTCGGTAATACTCCACGCCTTGTGTTTGATGCGGATGTGTACCAATCACCGCTTCGGCGCCCCCATCGATCATCTTTCGTGCGAGCGCCCGCTGCCGCGGAGTTGGTGCGCTCTCCTGCTCCCAGCCCCAGTGCATGAACGGGATCACCACCTCGGCACCTTGCCGCCGCGCCTCGCTGATGTCGCGCAAAACCAACTCATCTTCGCTCCACGCGACCCCAGCGCTCTCCACGCCGGCCTCGAACCAGCGCGGCTGATACTCATCATAACCGAGAAAGCCCAACGTCGCGCTGCGCGTCGCAACCAAAAACGCCCGATGCGCCTCGCTCAAATTCTCCCCCGCGCCGAAGAACCCAATCCGCGCGCTCCGCAGATGCGCCATCGTATCCAACAGCGCCTCATCCCCGTAGTCGCCCGAATGATTATTCGCCAGCGACACCAAATGCACGTGCCTTTGAAGCACTGCCACCGCCGCCGGATCAGCGCGAAACGTATACTCCTTCTCGACGGCCATCCCGCGATTCCCAACCGCACACTCTAAATTCGCGACCACCAAATCCGCAGCGCCCAGCGCGCCCGCCACCTTCCCAAACGGGTCCGCGCCCGCTCGGATCATCTCACCTGGCTTCGAATCCAGCAGCACATCCCCCACGAACGTAACCAGCGTACGCGGCTGCGGCTCGCATCCAGCAAGCACCAACAGCGCAGCGAGCAAAACCTGTCCCCTCACGGCGATCTCAACGCACACCAGTAATCGAACTCCCGAGCGTCGTTCGAATACACGAATTGATGCCCGGTAAACCCAAACTTCGCGTTTGCCGCACTGCCCGGAAACGGCGCCACATACTTCACCTCTTGCAGCAATCGATCCCCTTCCGGCGTGCGTGAATACACGTACAAATTGATCGAAGCCGTACCTCCCGCACCCTCCGTGAATACCGCCTTGAACGCAAACCGCTCCGCCACCAACGTCGGCCGCACCGCATACGGCTCCCGCGTCGCCCGCACCTTCACGACCTGCGTAGTCGTCGCGTAATTCAGGGTGCACTCCACAAAGCGGCCGGGCTCACGCTTTCCGGAGGAACAGCCGGTGATAGCGAGGGCCAGAAATGCCGAGACTACTTGCGTCACGCGCCTCATCGTGGCTGCTCCGCCTTACCCTGCTGCGCCAAACCGATTTCGCGCTCGAGTGGCTCCCATCCTGAGTGACCCAACTCAAGACCTTTCTGATACGCGATTTGGGCTCCGTCGACGTCGCCGAGCGCAACTCGCTGCTCCGCCAACTGCAGCCACCATTCGCCCATGTTCGCCGCCGGCTCGAGCTCGATTGCCCGCTCGAACGCCTCCGCGGCCCGCCGTCGATCCCCAACCCTCCGCTCCAAGTAGTTCCCAAAATCTGCCCACTGACACGCCGTGTGCACATGCGCCGCGATCAATGCTTCAGCCTCCCGTCGATCCTCTCCTTCAGCTGTCGCCGCAGCCCGCCGCGTCGCCACCGCATTTGCGGCATTGATCATCAGCGCCTCCACCTCATCGAACCCAACCTCCGCCGCTCGAACATACCTCTTTAGTGCGGCGCGCGCGTTGCCCGCCCGCAAGTGCTCGTTTCCAGAATTGTAGAATGCCGGCCCTCGCTCTTTGGCATTCGAAAGCTCAGCTGCACGCTCCCAAGCTAACGCCGCTTCTGCGTAGCGCCCATGACTCGACAGAACCGACGCCGCTGTCCACCACGCCCCCACATCCTCCCGACGAGCTTCCGCCTCAGCGATCACAGCTTCCACATCGAAAGCGCTCCTGAAGAGTTCGTCGACACTCATGCGCTGACCAAAGTCCCACGTTGCCATACTCGGTGGCGTTCGCATAGCGCTCTCCGCGCACTGCGCGAATCCATCGGCGACTTAGCAGAAACCCGCGTGGGTCAATGGCTCGGGGTGCATCCACACCAGCTAGCTTCGCTTGCTGGCGCGGCTGTCGAGCGCACTCGCCAGCTCTGCGACGCGACGCGGGCTCGTCGAATATTGGGTTTGCCCCTCTACGCCGCACAGAACCGCTGGAATTCCCGCGAAGGTGCCGATCGCGTACTCCCGCCTCCCATCCTTGCTCGCGACGCGTCGCAGTTGATCTGAATTGCGCACCAATGCCTTGAGCGGGCGCTGAATTGCAAACGCGTCACCCGGCAACACATTGAAGTGCACCGCGTCGATGGGCGCGTTCGCCAGAAATTCGATGAGCGCTTCCACGGAGCGATGCGCCAAGTGCCAGGTCCCCTTGCGATGGCTTTGCAGCGCCATCGAGTCAGGCGGCACGGCGTAAACGTCGGAGTTGAACTGCCGCGTGGCGGGTGAAAGCTGCGGCCACGGGAGGCTACCTAGCTTCGCTAGCGCATCGTCCGGAGCTACCGATACGGAAGTCGAATAGAGTCGCGACAGTGCCGCACACACCATCTCGTTCGCACACCAGCGCGCGTAACTCTTCGCCTCCAGAACGATCTTGTTGCGTTCCGCCAGCACCGCCATCACCGGCACATCGATCCCGCCCGCGTGCTCGTCGGTGATCAAAAAGCCAACACCTTGCCCATCGTCTTCGACCAAGCGACGCCGCGACGGCAAATCCCTGGGCTCCAGCGTGAAGCCATCGTTCCAGCTGCGGTACTCGGCGAGTCGCTCCGCAATGCGCTTCTCACTCGCGTCGAGCTCCGGTGAGGCCAACCGGCGCTTCAAGAAAACATCCGACCAACCAACGGCTTCCCACAACAAAGCCACGGCGCGCGGCGCACTCGCTTCCAACGTCACCGCGCAATGCGTGCGCAGGAAAGCCGGCAACTCAGCACGCAGCAGAGCCGCGAGCGCGTCTACTTCGGCGCGCACTTCGTCCAAATCAAACGAAGCCGAAATCATGGCAGCGCCGTCACCACTTGGAGCTCAACGCGCGCGTAGTCTTACGTGACTCGACGAACGTGCAGCCTCGCGCCTCGAGCGACTTGCGAACTGCAGCTTGCTCCGCCTCTTCACAGATGACGCCCACTCTTCGCTTCTCCTCGAATTGAACCCATACCCAAACGTCGTCGAGTTTTCCTGCCAACGTCCATGCCAGGCGAGAAGCGTCGTGCGCGGGAATCAGTGTGAACTCCGCTTCGAACTTCGACCCACTCGGGTCCAGCAGCAACTTCTTCGGCAGTGTCACCGAGATAAGCCGCCCTTTTGGAGCCCTGAAAAACTTGTGCTCCTCGGCGTCGCGCGAAAGCACGAACTCCGTGTACGTCTTGATGTCTCGATACACCAGCGTGGCCCCGAAGCTCTCCTCTCCAGTGGGCGGGTCGTGCACGACGTGAATGCCATCCGCGACTACCGAAATCGGCGCGTTTTCTGGCCAAATCGGAGTCAGGTTCAGCTTGGGCCCCCAAAAAACATCCGTCGAGTTCTCGTGTGTACCCGAATCGACGAGATGGTCCATACACCAACGCAAGTAATCGAACGGCAGCTTCGTTGCCGCCGGACCGCTTTGCCGAAACACATGCAAGCTCGGGATGTCGTCGCCGTCCGAAGCGATCAGCATGCGATCATCCTCGTGGTCTACCAAGCGTGGCTTGACGGGTAGCCGACGTCGCGGCAGCGGCTCGTCAGCTGCCTCGAGCTTCCAGCGATCGCGCGTTGCGGCGTCCTCGAACCATGTTTCGAATTGCGCTGCCAATCGCTTCTCGTCTTCTTCCGCCGAAGCGGCTGGAGCGTCACCCCGGGTCAATTGGGAGACACCAACCGCTGACCAAAACTCACGCACTGCTTGGGGCAGATCGGCACGATCATGCCAGGGCTGAACGTCGCGATGCTCGCGGCATAGCTCGCGGAGCAGCTTCGCGTAGGTCTCGAAGTTTTCGTTCGTGTACACTGGCCTACCGTTGTTTAGCCCGTGGCGCGAAGGATGTCGTTCTCGACACGACGGTTCTGATGCTATCTTGCCGCGGTGGCAACAGGGCGCCTTGAGGATCTCGATAGGTTTTTCGCCGAAGCCTGGCAAGCGTTGGCGACCTCTGCTGCAGAGCGGGCGAAGGCTCTAAAGGCACTTCTGGCGAACGTGGACAGTGACTCCGATTGGGCTCGATTTTTGAGCTCGAACGCTCGGAGCATCGAACACCAGGGTGTGAGCGGTATGTTGCAGGCGGCTTTTGCGCGCCCCGTTGGCGACGCGGTTCGGGCAGCTGCAGAGCGCTGGGTCGAGCAAGGCGGCGCCAAAGGGCTTGCGAATTGGCTCCGCTACGTCGAAGGGCCGCGCGTGGTGCCGCAGACGCATGCTGTCAGAAGCATCAAGGCTCATGCGAAGGGCGCGTCGGGGCTCGAGCTTGCGGCAGACGGCACGGTTTGGACTTGGGTGGGCAGGGGCGCGAATGAGCTTCTGCGTTGGGACCTCGAGGCGGGCAAGCGCGTCGCCAAGATTCGCCCGCCTTTCGAGCCGAGCGGTTGCGACACAGATTCGGATGGCTGGGTTGCAGTGGGCGGCTTCGATGAGAGCGCGGTGGCGATCTGGGACCCGAGTGGCAAACGCGTGCACCGCTTTGATTCCGGTCGTGATCGCGCATTCGTGCGTTGGGTCCCGAGTAGCCAGGGGCGCGCCGTACTAGTCGCAGATGGCGGCGTGCATGTGACCGAGCTCTCGAAACGAGGAAGTGTTCGTTGGAGTTTCGAACGGGCGGACCGCAATGCAGGGCCCCCGATTTACGACACAGCCATTTGTCCTGGTGGGCTCGAGGCGCTGGCTCTAGAAATCGATGATGGCGGAGCCGCCCGCGCTCGATTCCTGCGCCTGGCCGATGGCACTTTGACCCGCACTGTCGAACTCGCTTCCGAGTTTCCGAAGAGCGATCCTGTTGGCGTCATTGCGCTTTCACCGAGTGGTCGTCTGCTCGCCTACGGCTCGTTGCTGTTCCCCGGTGGCGTGCGCGTTTTCGACCTCGCGAGCGGGCAAGTTCTGCATCGTTTCGCGCCGGCACTCAGCGCGGTGGCCACGTTGACGTTCGCGACCGACGATGAGCTATGGTGCGGCGCCGAAGGGCTCGTACTGCGATTTACGCTAAGCACGAACGAAGTGCGAGCGTTGCGCGCCGCGGATACCGGAGTGGTGGGCTTGCGCTTGGTCGGCAAGCACGTCGCCGTCGCTCTTTCGGACGGTCGCTTGCTCTCTTTTCTTCGGGACGATTGCGCGTTCGATCCGGACTCGCTTCACGCTCCCGCCCCGGTCTCTGCGATTGCGGGTGGAGGGCGTCAGCCGCGCATCTTGGCATTTGGTAGTGATGTACTTTGGGAGTTGCGTCCGGGTCTCGCGACGGCATCGGCTCCGTTGCCTTACCTCGGCGACATGCTCGCGCTCGACGCGAGGGGGGAGTATCTCGCCGCTGCCAGGAATCTGCCCTGGAAATCCTGGGAAAAAGCCCCGCCGGAGGTCGAGCTCTCCGTGCTCGAGTTGGGCTCGCCGCCCCTCGAGAAATCAAAGCTTCGACTCAGGCAGACCAAGCTCGAAGGCTTCGCCCAGCACGCACGCATCACCCCCGAAGCAGCGCTGTTCGCAACTACGGGTCAATACACGACAACCGAGCCGCTGGTTACTCTGTCCCTCGATGGATTTGCGCTCGAGCGCCACGCTGCGTGGGGCGACGCAACCGTTCAAGACTTGTGCGTGTGCCCGAGCGGTGAACTCGCCTGTGCGCTGCAGAATGGATCGCTTCTCCTGTTCGATAAGACCTGGAGCAACCGGCACGTCCTCTACCGCAGCGCGAGCGCCATGTTATGCGTCGTCAGTTTCGACGAGCAGCTGCTTGCCCTGGATGCCGCGGGAGTGGTTCGCGCGTTCGATCTCAAGAGCCGCGCGCCGCGTTTCGAGCTGAGCGCCGAGCCGAACCCCTCTTTTCAAACGCTGTCTTCTACGCTGGTCGTCTCAGCTGAAGGCGATCGAGCGCTTGCAGCCTCTGGCACCGGGCCAGCGCTCATGTTCAAAGTATCGGACGGAACGGTTGTGGCCAAACTCGGCACGCGCCGGAGCGTTCAGGCCAGTTTTAGCAGCGATGGTCTGCATGTCTCGACGCTGGACGACCAAGCCGCTCTCAACGTTTGGTCAACCAAGGCCGGGAGTCTCGTTGCCTCATATCGCTTCGACGCGCCGCCGCAGCAGTCTGTTTGGCTTGGTTCGAGTGAAATCGTGGTTTGGGAGAAGTCATTCCACTTCTCTCGCTTCAAGCTAGAGTCGGGCGCGAAGCATTCGCCCGCCAGCTAACATCCGATTCGAAGCTCGCGACGCCGTTGTGGGTCAGCGGGTGTTGGATCCGGCCATGTTACGATGACAGGGCGCCCCGTCGCCGCGTGAACCTGCTGAGCGAGCGAAGGTTGCCCGTGTACGCCGTGCACGACAGACGGCATACAACCATGCCCGCGACTCGGGTCGCAGGGAGGCCGCGAGATGTCGAAGCGAATCGGACCTTCGCCACTCAGGCGTAGCCTTGGCGGTGAACCTTGCGGATTGCTGTGACCCCGGAGAACCGCGGTCATTGCGTTCTGCTCCGAGTGCCACCACGTGGTGGGGGTGGCTCCCGAACCGATTGCAGTCGCGCGTGGTCCGTTCGGGCCGCCGAGATTGCCGGGAGGCGCGCCGTTGTACGCGTGTGCCACGACTCCCCGGTTTCCGTCGCCGATGTCTGTAACGGTTGCGCCACCGAGATCCACTCGGTTGCCGTTCACGACGTCGTGCCCACCGACGTAAGGACCGGAAGGAGGGTTGTTGACTTGGGTGCGACCGCCCGTGTTGACGTTGTTTGAGTTAACGACGATGTCGGAAGCGGGCCGGCGCGATATATCACCGAGCGGATCGGTGAATTGTTCAGGCGACGGGACATAGGCGTAAACGTTGAGCCCTCCGCGCTGACCAAGCGGATCCGGGCTGAGGTAGCGGCCAATGTCGGGGTCGTAATAACGAAAGTAGTTGTACGACAGCGCGCTTTCTGAGTCGCGCCATTGTCCCGGGAAAACGTGCGGAAGTGGATGGCTGTCCAAACGGTGTCCCCAAGCGTCGCGGCTGAGGACCGCCGTTAGCCTGCCATCGGTACTGATGAGCTCCGAAGGGGACCCGATGTGGTCGCAGACGACGTGGCAGGCTTGATCGTCGCGAACCGCGAGGAGCTCGTTGGTCTCGGGATTGTATCCGTAGAACTTGTTCTGCTCGCCATGGAGCTCGTAGACGATGTTCTGTTCGTGCCAAACGTAGCGCACGGACTTACCTGCTGGGTCTAGCTTCTCGACGCGCCGTCCCATGCCGTCGTAGCGATACTTCCAGACTTCGCCGCGCGGATTATGCAGCGCGACTAGGTGACCAAATGCATTCCATTCGAAGCGCCACGTTTCGCGGCCCGCGCTCGTGATCACGTGCTTTGCGACGACGTATCCGGCCTCATCGTACTCGTAGATCAAGCTGCGCTCGAAGGAGCGCACCTCCAAGAGCTGGCCATCCGGGTCGTACGCGTAAATTGCTTCACGACCACCGCGCCGCACAGCTTCGGCCGGAAGGTCCGACCACGGCAACGGACGTTCTGGCAAGAAGGGCAGCGTGATGAGCTGATGGTTGTCCGCAATGTTCACATGAAAGCGACGGTTGCCCTCGCCGTCGTAGTTGAACAGCTGAGTCTCGCCCTTCGAATCGTCGACCCCGAGCAAGCGCAGACTCGGGCCATGAATGTATCGACGCCAGCCACGCAAGCTATCCACCTGGCGCGAGAGCTTGCCCGCGGGAGCCCAGTCGTAAGTCCTCGTGTAGCCGAGGGGCAGCGGCATGCTTTCCGCTCCGGCCGCCAACGCGAACGCCGGATCCGCGGGCGTAAAAGTGAGCGCAAGCAAGCGCCCGACCAGGTCATATTGCATGTCCAACCGCCCAGCGCCGACGAGCTCGCGTGATTTCTCGCGCGCCAGGGCGTCGTACTCGAAGCGTTGCATGCAGAAACCAAAATCGGCCTGCTTGAGAAAGCCTCGCGAGTCGTATTCGAATCCAACATCGTCACCGAGCGAAGACGAGAGCTGAGCCAAGCGATCCCGGGAATTGAAGCGTTGCTGCAGCTCCACTCCCTCGCTCCGCGTGGCGCGCACCAACCCAAAATCGTCGCGGTCGTGTTCGACCACGGTACCTGGGGAAATCAGCTTTGCCAGTGCGCAATGCTTCTTGTCGAAATGGTACTCGATGTCGCCGTCGACACTCTTCAGCTTAGTTAGGTAGCCCAGATCGTCGTACTCGCGCTCTACGCGACGGCCCGCAGCATCGGTGCTGGCTACCAGCTGGCGCCCTCGCCATTCGTACTTTTTTACTCGGCCTGCGGGTGAGACGTGTTCGACGAGATCTCCATCGCCGTTGTACGCAAACTGGTGACGGCCGCCGTTGGCAGTTTGCATCGCCAACATGCGCCATTGCTCGGTGTCCCATTCGAAATGGGTGACGTTGCCCGCGTAGTCGCAGACCTCGAGCGGCTGCCCGCAGGTGCTGTAACGGATGTAGCGATGAGCTCCGTCGCTGCGCTGCTCCGAGACCATAGTCTCGGCGTTGTCGTAGCGATACGTGGAGGTGGTGCCATCGGGTGCGCGACGCAGCGAGATGCGCTGTTGCGAGTCGTACTCGAGCTGTGTTTGCCCGCCCAGCGGGTCCACGCTGCGCGTCATCAGCCCGAGCTCGTTGTACTCGTAGCGCCAAATCATGCCCATGGGGTTCTGCTTTGCGATCACCTTCCCGTATGCGTCGTATGCGAAGCTCGTCTCGCCACCTTCAGGATCTCGCATCAGAACGATGTCGCCGGACGAGTCGTACTCGCGCTCGAGCCGCCGACCATCCGGCAGCACCAAAGCAGTCATGAGCCCGCGGTCGTTGCGCTCGAACGTGGTACGCAGGCCGCGGAAATCCTCGCACGCAACTAGGTTGTGCTCCGAATCGAATTCGTATCGTTCGACCAGCTTTCGTGGATAGTGCACTTCGACGCAGCGGCCCCAATCGTCGTACTTGTATCCAATGGAGAACTGATCCTCGAATACCCGAACCGAGATGCGCCCTTGATCGTCGTAGGCAATGGTTCGCACGGCTCCAGTCGGTGACACCGTTTTCACGATTTGGCCGCTGTCGTCGTATTCGTGGCGAAAGGCTTGGCCGTGGCTGTCGCGCTCCTCGGTCACGCGCTTGTTGACGTCATAAGACAGGGTGCGTTCGTTCACGCCGCCCACGCCGCGCACGTGTACACAGCGATGCGAGCCGTCGTAGGCAAACTGATAGACGGAGCCGCTGCGTCGCGACTCGCTCGTAATGCGCCCTTCGCCGTCGTAAGCGTAGGCGTTGAGCGGGCCGTCGTGGTCAGCCACCTGCACCAGCCGCCCGAGATCATCGTATGTGTACAGGTAGTGCACGCCCAGAGGAGTGACTCCGCGGGTGACGTACACCGACGCGAGATGGCCTTGACGATCATACGCGAATCGCAGCTCGCGGCGTTCGCGATGCTGACGCGCTACGATGATGCGGCCTGCCTCATCGTATTCGAAGTCCGCGCGAGCACCGGATGTGTTGCGGGCCGCGCTGAGCCGATAGTCGAGGCGATTGATCTTGGTGAAGACAAGCTGGTGAGGCAACCGGTCACCGCCGTAGCCAATGATTTCGACTTCGTCTGGGCCAGTTCTGCGAAGCTCGAGTTGAGCTCCTGGATGGAAGATTCGCTGTGCGCCCGCAGCGTCCGAAGGTTCGACGAACGGGATCTCGTCTCCCGAGTCGGTTGTGTAGCTGAAGCCTTCGAGGGTGCGTCGCACGCGGTAGTCGAACGTCCAACGCCAACCCGGTCCGAGCAGGCCATGGTGGCCGCGGTCAGCAATGCTGTAGCGACGCGTGACCTCGACGGGAACAATTCCGAACAACGCCACGTCGGTGCTTTCGAGGCTCATGGTGCCGGTGGCTAGGTCAATGGCCACGGCTACTCTCCTCGAAGCTGGATGTCGGCAAAGGAGCCAGAGTTGTCAGCAGGGCACCGCTCTTCTCTGCTGCTGCGGGCTCGCCTGGTCTCAGGCTCGCGAGCACCTCTCGCGTTCGTGTCAACGCTTCGCGGACGTCCTCGAGCGTCGTCTGATGCCCGACACTCCAGCGCGTCGAGGTGGAGGCGCGCCACGGCTGCGTTGGAAACGCGTGGCGCACAATTCTTGAATCTTGCTCTGCTCGCTGGCGACACGCTGCAACGCGCGACACGGCCACGCCGTGCAGATCGAGTGCGTGCTCGAATGCTTCCGCGCTGACGCCGGGAACCGAAACGTTGACGATGGGCCCGAGCCAGGTTTCGCCCGCGTTGTGCACTAGGGTTGGAGCCAGCTGTCGTAAACCGTCGAGCAACGCGGCTCCTACCAAGCGTGCACGCGCGAGACGTTTTCCGCGGCTCTGCTCGGCTTCGCGGGCGCGCACGGCTGCCGCAAAACCAATCGCGAGCAGCCACGAGGGTGGGCTCCCGCGCTGTGCCTCGAGCTGCTCGATCACGTACCTGAGCTGGTGTGGCACGCGCAGGGCGGCGATACCGGGAGGACCGCCGAGCTTGGATGATCCGATGACTACGCAACTTCGCGCGTCGAACAGCTCGCGCAGTTCAAGCCAGGGAGCTGCCTGCACCGCGTCGATGATCCAGTGAGCGCTGGGCGATTGCTTCATTAGCTCGCGCAAGCCTGGCGCTGTGCCCAGCTCGTGATTGCATGCGGATAAGGCGACGACGTCAGCCCGTTCGACGACGCGCGTGGCTGCGGAGACATCCAAATCACCCGCAGGCGCGTCCAACAACTGGCAAGGCTGCCCTGAGCGGCGTCGACTTTCCACGACCTCCGCCAGCCCGGGGTGTTCAACCGAACTCGAAACGAGCAAGCCCGAGCGATGCAGCGAAAGCGCGCTCACCGCGACTCGCAGCGCTTCGGTTGCACTGGCGAAGAAATGAAGCTCGGTGGGATCAACATCGAGAAAACTTCCGATCGCGGCGCGGGCCTCTTGGAGTGCTGCGTACGAACGGCGCCCTGCCGTGTGCAAACTCTCTGGATTGCCCCAGCTACCGCGCGAGACCTCGGCCATGGCTTCCAGCGCTGCTGGTTCGAGTGGCGTGTAAGCCGCGTGATCGAAGTAGAGCGTTTCCACGATTGTTCCCCCTCAGCACCGCAAACAAAACAGCTTCCCTGCGCGCCTTCCACCCCGCAGACCCCTCGCCAACATTCGAAACCCCTTCAACAAGCCCGTGATGGCAGCCAGCGTGTCCGGCATGGGAAAGCCGCCGATCAGCACGGTGCCTTGCATCGGCATGACGACGCCGAGGCTCGCTATTGCGGGCGGTACGCTCGGATCTTTGCCGTAGAGCATGCCCATTGCGAGTGCGGCGGCGTCGGCTGCAGCTTGCGCTGCGAGCATGGCAGATTGTTGAGCGGCGGCTGCGAGCGCGCCGGCGCCGACACCGGCGATGCCGAGGCCGGTCATGGCTTGGGCGAGGCGAGAGGGTGGTTTGGGCGGACCGGGTGGTTCGGGTGGGCCGGGGCAGGCTTTGGCGAAGTCCATGAGGCGCGCGGCGCGCGAACCGCCGATGAAGACTTGGCTCGAGCCGGTTTTGATTTCGAAGATGGGCATGAAGCCGCCGCACGTCGGTGCGAGGCCGTAGTCACCACAACGCGCTGCGGGGATCCCACCGATGAGGACGGAGACGCAGCCGGCAACCATGATGGTGCCAATGCTGGGCAATGGGACTGGCGTGGGCGCAGGGGGAATGAGGCTGGGTGGGTGCGCGTGGCAATGCGGCGGGCCGATGTACATCCCGCCGAGGGTGACGGCGGGTAGCGCGGGGAACAGGGCCGCAACTTTCGCAGTCGCGAGGGCCATGCCGGTGTCGGCGAGGCTGAATGCCGCACCAACGACGCCGAGTGCACCGGAGACGTTGCGGCTAACTGCTTGCAGATTGCCTTCGTTGGGCGGCGGTGGATCGGTGAAGGGCGCTGCGGCTTGGTTGACGACGTGCGCGAGCGCGTTGACGGTGACGTTGCCAGTCGGCGCGATGAGTGGACGATGGCCAGGGTTTTCTTTCGTGCTGGGTCGCACGGTACCAGGTGCAACGGTGGGTGCACCTTGAGGCGGGCGGGGGGCAGTCATCCGTAGCGCTCCCGGTAGGATTTTTCGGCGAGCGCAAGTTCGAGCTCGGCATCGCGCAGCTTGTCATGTTGGCGGCGCGCTTGATGCAGGTTGACGATGCGTTGCGCGAGGGTTCGCTGGCGTACGAAGTAGTCGCCCTCTTTGCAGAGGTTGATGCCGTTTTGCCAAACCTCGACGGCGCTGTGGTGTTTGCCTTGCGCTTCGCGCGCGATGCCCACCTTTTCCATGCAGTCGACTTTGAACTCCAGGCTGACGAGCTTGCCTGCAATTTGGCTGGCCAAGTCCAAGTAGCCTTCGGCCTCGGCGTATTCACCGCGCGCCAAACACACGTCACCAGTTTTGGCGGAGACCTGCATCACGACGGGTAAACCGCCGATGCCAACCGGTGACGCAAGCGCAAGCGCCTGCTGATAGCGCTCTTTGGCTTCCGCGGTTTTACCGACCACTGCGAGCACATCGCCCGCGCCGGCGAGGCACAACGCTTGCTGCGCTGGCTGCTGTGTCTTCTTGAAGTAGTCGTAAAGAATGGCGTACTTGGCAACCGCGTCTTCGTAGCGCTTCTGCGCGTAATCCATGCAAGCGAGCTGATAAAGCGATTGCATTCGCGCCGGCTCGGGTGTGTCGGGGTTTTTGACCTCTTCGACCATGGCGTCGAGCAGCGCGTCGATGCTGAAGTCGGCGTTGAAGACCAAGGTGCCCTCGATCTTGTGCTGATGCAGGTGAGGGACCAAAAACGGCTGCGTGCGATCGTCGCGCGCGATGATGCGTTGGCTGTGCATCCACGGCTCGATGCCGTCTTTGGGCAACAGGCTGGCGATCACGCTGGCGTAACCGATGGGATCTTTCATCGTCGCCGGCAAGAAGCACCACACGATGCGATGATCCTCGTCCTTGGGAAAGAAGGAGCGCACATGCTGCATCGCCGTCTGAATACGGCGCTCGTGAGCAACCTGCGGATCCAGGCAGAGCTCCGGTAGCATTGGCCATTCCGGCAGGTTCTCTTGTTTGCGGGCCGCGTTTGCGCCTTCAATTTGCGCGTTGACCACCTGCATCGTGGTCGTCACGTAGCGATCGGGAGCATCGCCGGCGTGTGCGAAACGCAACACGATGTCAGACGGCTGCTCCATGTCGGCGCTCTCCACGATCTTGTGAATCAGCGCCATGTCGGTATCGAGGGCACTGATCACCAGCAGCAAGTCATCGCTCTGGTCGATGAATGCGTGAAGCGTGTTTTTGAGCTGCTCGATGCGCTGTCGCATGGCTTCGTCAGTTCAGCTTGATGATGGCGCCCACGACCTCCACCGTAGAGTCGCCCGAAATGTTCACCATCTGCCCCTGCAGCTTGGACCCAGTTGGTCCCGTCTCGAGCGAGCCCCCGGCGCCGTTCATGGTTGCGGTCTGAGCGGCACCCACCGAAATCGTGCCATCGCTCTTGATGGTGATGGTGTTGGCACCCACCTTGAGCTCAATTTGCTCGGTGGCGGTCAACGTGATCTTGCCGCCGTCGATGTCGACGGAGCAGTTGGCGTTTTTCATCTTGGCTTGCGAGGCGGTGAGCAGCACCTCGTTACTGCCTTGCGTCGCCTTGTATTCAACGCTCGCAATTTGATGGAAGTTACCGGTAACGTTGTCGGTTTTGCCGGTGGACTGCACCGTGACGGTGTCTGGCCCCTTGATGGTGAGCGTGCGCGTGTTTTGGTAGTTGCCGATGTGCGCGTTCTTGCAGGTCAGCGTATCGACGCCGGTGACGTCGATGGTGCGCGTGTCCTTGTACGTTTCGGTATCGGATTTGGTGACCGTAACGGTGTGCGTTCCCGTAACGCTGACTGAGCGGTTGCCGGTAACCGAAACAGAGTCATCGGCGCCGACGCTGGCAGAGCGATTGGCTTTGACCGTCGTGCTCTGGTCGTTTTTGACCAGCGTCGTCATGTTCTTTTCGGCCTGAATGTGCAGCTCTTCTTGCCCTTTCAGGTCTTCGAAGCGAATCTCGTTGAAGTTATCGGGCGTGCCACCTTTGCTGCTGCGGCTCTTGATGCCGCTCTGCGTCCCATTATCGGGCAACGTGTACGGCGGCATATTGTCGTTGTTGTAGACGCGCCCGGTGATCAACGGACGATCGGGGTCCCCTTCGAGGAACTCGACGATGACTTCTTGCCCGATGCGCGGGATGTGAATGCCACCGAAGCCGTTGCCAGCCCACAGTTGCGCGACGCGCACGGTGCACGAGCACTCTTCGGCCTTGGCGTTCAAACGATCCCAATGAAACAAGATGTCGACCTGGCCGTACTTGTTGGTCCAAATCTCCTGATCCTTTTGGCCCTTCTGTCCGACCACGATCGCCGTTTGTGGCCCTTCCACGCGCGGCTTCGTCGTGACGCACGGCGCGCGAAATTGCTTCAACGCGTCGATCGCGACGAACGAAACGGCGTAGTCGGGAGGCTCATCCGCGGTTTTCCCTGACTCGTAGCCAGTCACGCGAATCGAGTAGCTGACCTCAGTGAGCAGGTACTCCTTGTTCTGGTCGTCGCGCGGGAAGTTGGTGAGCTTGAAGGTGGTGCCGGTGCTCAAACCACGAGCATTGCCTCTGCCACGCACGACGTCGTAGTCAGCTTGAAGCTCCTCGAGGCGCACGGCCGCTTGGGCGTTGCCTTCGCCCGGAACCACGAACTCGCCCGGGTAATCGTAAAATTCGTACTCCGCGTGGGCGTGCTCGTTAGGGTTTTCCGCGATGCCCACCATCACGTCGCCGGGTGTCTTGAAGTTGAAATCGCGTGAGCTGTATGAACCGGGGCGAATTTGTCGCGTGGCGTGCCACGACTCGATGTGGTCGCGCTCACGTCGCTCTTGATCCCGTGGCGGGTAGTACGGCACCTCTTCATAGCCGGGCGTCTTCTCGTGGGAGCTCGGCGAATCCGCGAGCACCAGCGTGTGCTTTCCGTCGGCGTGTTTGAAGTAGTAGTAGATCCCCTCCTGTTCCAAAATCCGCGAAACGAAGTTGAAATCTGACTCGCGGTATTGAATCAGGTACTCCCACGTGCGGTACGAATCGCCGGTGAGCGAATCCGCAAAGTCGCTGAAGCCGTGCTCGCGAAAGATGTCTTTCACGATGGTCGGCACCGTCTTGTTCTTGAAGACACGCGAGTTGCGGTTCTGACCCAAAAGCCAAAACCAGGGCCGCACCGAGGCTTGGTAGCGCGCATAGCGGCCGAGCTCCCCCGTTAAGGAGAAGTGGGTGACGATGCCGTTGAACTCACGGTAGGAAAAATCGGTGAGCTGCAACGCCACCTGGATCGGCTGCCCGAGCAGCGCCGACAAGCTGATGCCCTCATCGGTGCTGAGTAAATCGAGCTCGTACGAAAAGGGCCTTCCTAGTGCTTCGCGAGCCGTCATCGCGTAGAGCAACAGCTTGTCGTCGCCAAGCGTCGTGCCCACCACGGCCGTACGTCCATCCCAACTCATTGATCTTTCCCCGGTGCTGTACTGGTCCCCCCCAAGAACCAGTCGCCCATCACTCTACGTTGCCGCGCGTGTCGCGTCCACGTTCTCTGCGTGTGTTGAGTTGATGCCAACGTAATTTCATACCAGGCGCCGATATGCCTCGCGCACGCGGTTAGAGTCTTGCGCATAGTAGTTCCTTCACTCTGTTTCGCGAGAACGTCACTCGCTGGCGAATTTCGCACTCAGTCTCAGTCGCTCAGTCGAGTGAGAGCTCGCTCGGATGGCGGGGAAACCCGGTCACGAAGCCCATGCTGTAGCGGGCATTGATCTCACTCAAGGCACAAAAGTAGGGCGTGTTGTCGAGCATACAGCGGTACGCGTCGATACCGTACGGACCAAAGTAACCCTCGCGAGCGAGCGCCTCTGCGACGTGGGCGGCTTGGTTCGACAGAGTTTCTCGTTCGCCTGGCGGTAGCTCTTCCGGCTCTGCCAGACGGATGCCCCGGAACACACCGCGCGCGCTCACGTCTTGAACGCAGCAGCGACCGAGCTCGTATGTCCCGTCACGCCAGATGAATCCATGAAGGCTGAGTTCCAAGCTGGGCTCGACCAGCGGCTCGATCACCAAACCAGCCCCACGTAGCGAAGCATCGATCCACGCGGACTGTTTGGCGTCGATGTTGCCGTAAATGCGCATCTGCCCGCGGCCTGCAAACGCCAGCGCACGTTTGAGCAACCAGGGTCGCCCAGCGCGCCGTAGCAGGCGCTCGAGCTCTGCGCGGCTCTCTACGTAGGCCTGCTCCGGGAGACCACCGCCGAGCTCCACCGCGAAGCGCCGATGATTCACGCGCCGCAGCACGCCGACGTTCGGATGCGGCTCGGGCTCGACGCGCGCGTTGCGCATGGCCGCCAGCGCTCGTGGCGTCGGACACCAAGCGCGTCCAATGAACTCAGCTGGCCGCGGCACGCCTTCGCTAATCAAAACATCTTCGGGTCCGAGCAGCGCGCGCGAACCGGCGCCATGCACCGCCAGTTGCTCAATCAAACGCTGAGTGGCGTTGAAGCTCGGCTTTTCGAGCTCGAATTCGGCGTCGAGGTTTAGCACCCAGGCGAAGCGCCGGCGCATCATGGGTCGCTGACGGGCTCGACGGGCCGCCCTTTGGGCGCTGGCACGTAAGCGCGAAGCTTGGCCACGAACTCTGGCGTCATTCCGGAGCGAATGCGTGCTGCGTCAGCAATTGGTTCGCCGTGCATCACCCAGGGCGACAGCGGCGCAGGCAGTTGAGCGGCCCAGGTATCGAAATCCAACCCGCCGGTCCAGCGTGTGAACCAACGTGTCGCGAAGCTCACGTGCGCTTGCTCTTCCTTCGCCACGCGCTCCTGAATGGCTGCGCCGGTCTCGTCACCCACGGCGCGAAAACGCTCCGCGAAGTCACCAGCGTACTCCAGATTCGCAGCTTCGAGCCCCATCCCCATCACCGATACGAACGCGAGCTTCGTGCGGCAGCTCGGCACACGTTTCCAAAACCAATCGCGCACACCGAAGTCGCCAATCTTCGAGCCCAGCGCCTCGATGTGATCCCGATACAACCCCATATGTCGGATCTCGTCCAAACAGATCCCGAGCAAGCCTTTACGAAACTCGAGCTCCGCATCCGCAAACGCGAGCATCGCCCAACACATCAGCTCGGCCGCTTGCAGCTCGTGATGAAAAAACGTGTGCAACGCCCGCGCGCGATAGTGCGGCTCCTTCAGCGCTTCGAGCTTCGGTGTGCGCTCGCCGCGCCGCGCTGCGCGAAACTCCGGCGGCCGACCTGGGCCCGCGATGCGTTTCGGTGCCGCTCCTTCACGAAACTGACGCGGCGGGGTCGGCGGCGAAATTTTGGTCTGCAAATCGCAGGCGCAAATGTAGTGCTCCGCCCAGGCTTCCACGTCGGGCAAGTCCAGGTCGCGGTGCGGCGTCGCGTTCGCGGCAGTAAAGGTCTCCAAGGTCATGGCGCAGTCGGCTCAGGTCACGGCGCGTAGGGCAGGGTGACCGCGCAGTTCTAAGCGCAGATAGGAGCGCGTGCTAGAGCAGCCAGCTCGCCGTGTCCGATTCACCCGTAGCTCCCGAGCCCAAGCAGCGCTCACGCATCCAATTCCCCCCGGAACTGCCAATTTCCGCGCGGGTCGGCGACATCGTGTTGGCCCTCGAGCGGCACCAGGTGGTCATCGTCGTGGGTGCCACCGGCTCTGGCAAGACCACTCAGCTCCCGAAGGTTGCGCTCGAGATGGGTAGGGGAGGCAAGCGGCAAATTGGCGTGACCCAGCCGCGGCGCATCGCTGCAACCAGCGTCGCCGCACGCGTCGCCAGTGAACTTCAAGTCCAGCTCGGCGACGAAGTTGGCTATCAAATCCGCTTCGAAAACCGCACCTGCCCGAACACCTGGGTCAAGTTCATGACCGACGGCATCCTGCTCGCCGAAATTCAGGGTGACCGCCGCCTCGACGCTTACGACACGCTCATCATCGATGAAGCGCACGAACGCAGCCTGACCATCGATTTCTTATTGGGTTGGGTGAAGCGCATCTTGCCGCAACGTCCCGATCTGAAAATCATCGTTAGCTCCGCCACCATCGAAAGCGAACGCTTCTCGGAGTTCTTCGACGGCGCGCCAGTCATCCAAGTCGAGGGCCGCACCTTTCCCGTCGACGTGCTCTACGAACCACCGCCCGACGACATCGATCTCTCCGACGCCGTGGCGAACGCCGTCGTAAACATCAGTGCACTCGATCCACGCGGCGACATCCTGGTGTTTCTGCCCGGCGAACGCGAAATCCGTGAAAGCGAGCAAGAACTCGCGCGCCGCAACCTGCGCCACACCCTGGTGCAACCGCTCTACTCACGACTCTCGGCGGCTGACCAAGCCAAAGTCTTCGCCACCATTCCCCAGCGCCGCGTGATCTTGGCGACCAACGTCGCCGAAACATCGCTCACCATTCCCGGCATCGTCTACGTCGTTGACAGCGGACTCGCGCGCCTTTCACGTTACGAACCGCGCACTGGCACTACGCGCCTCCAAATCGAGGGAATTTCTCAAGCCAGCGCCGATCAACGTAAAGGCCGCTGCGGCCGTGTCCGCGATGGCATTTGCATTCGCCTCTACGACGAGCAGAGCTTCACGTCGCGCCCGGCGTTCACCGATCCCGAAATGAAGCGCACCGGCTTGGCCGGCGTCATCTTGCGCATGAAATCCCTCGGCCTCGGCGACGTCGAAGAATTTCCATTTCTCGATCCGCCCAGCGCCCGCTCCATCAGCGAAGGCTACCGCGTCCTCCAAGAACTCGGCGCGCTGGATGACGAACGCAACCTCACTCGCCTAGGACATCGCCTGGCAGCATTCCCCGTCGACCCGCGCATCGCGCGCATGATCCTCGCCGGCGCCGACCAAAACTGCCTACCCCAAATCCTCGTCCTCGCTGCCGCCCTCAACATCCAGGACCCCCGCGAACGCCCGCGCGGCCTCGAACAAAAAGCCGACCAACAACAGCGCCGCTTCCGCGACGAAAACTCCGATTTTCTCAGCCTCCTCAAACTGTGGGACTTCCTCCGCGCGCAAGACAGCAGCTCCCAACTCCGCCGCGCCTGCAAAGAAAACTTCCTCTCATTCCTGCGCGTCCGCGAATGGCGTGAAGTCCACCGCCAACTCCAAGATCTCGTCAAAGAACTCCGCATCGCGCCCCCGACGCGCAACCCCAAACCCAACCAACCGAACGACTCCGCCGACGCTATCCACCGCGCGCTATTGAGCGGCCTCCTCTCCCGCGTGGGCCAATGGAACCCCGAGCACCGCATCTACATCGGTGCACGCCAAACCCGCTTCGCGCTCCACCCCTCTTCCAGCCTCGCCAAGAAACCACCCGCGTGGGTCATGGCTTTCGAACTCGTCGAAACCTCCCAACTCTTCGCCCGCACCGCCGCCAAAATCGACCCCGCCTGGCTCGCCCAAGTCGGCGCCCACCTCCTCAAACGCAGCTACTCCGATCCCCACTGGTCCGAGAAATCCGCGCGCGCTTCGGTACGCGAACACGCAACCCTCTTCGGCCTCTCTGTCCTGCGCGACCACAGCGTCGACTTCGCAACCATCTCACCCGTACGCGCCCGCTTGATGTTCCTCGAACACGCCCTCGTGCGCGGTGAATACCAAAGCCGCGGCGCCTTCCAAGCCAACAACCGCAAACTCCTCGAGGACGTCGCTCGCCTCCGCGACAAAGCACGCCAGAGCAGCATGCTCACCAACGACGAACACCTCATCGAATTCTTCGATCGGCGTGTGCCCGACAGCGTCGTCAACGGCAAAACCTTCGAATCCTGGCGTGAACGCGCCGAAGCCAACCAACCCCACCTGCTCGAACTCTCGCTCGCTGACGTCCTCGCACACGAGCCCGACCTACACCCCGAAGACTACCCCGACAGCCTCACCTTCCACGGCGTCGCGCTCCAAGCCGTCTACCGCTTCGACCCTTCAGCAGACGACGACGGCATCACCCTCGAAATCCCACTCCCCGTCTTACCCCAACTCTCACCCGACCAACTCGACGGCACCATCCCCGCCTGGCGCCAACGCAAAATCGACGCCCTGCTCGAACAACTCCCGCGCAACCTCCGCCGCGAAATCAACCCAACTCCCGAACTCATCTCAGACCTCTCCCAGCGCCTCGCCGCCACTTCGCCCGACTCGGACAACTCAGGCAACGCGGGCCAGTTCCTCAGCGCACTCAGCCGCGCCCTCTTCGAAACCACTGCCGTCCAAATTTCGCCCGAAACATTCCGTCCCGACGCCATCCCCGCCTACCTCCGCTTCAACTTCCGCGTCCTCGATCCCCGCGGCCAACCCATCGCCGAAAGCCGCGACCTCGCCGCCCTCCAACAACAACACGGAAGCCAAGCTCGCGACGCCGTTCGACGCGCCGCACCCACCGCCAACGTCGAACGCGAAGCCATCACCACCTGGAACTTCGCCGACCTCCCTCTCTTCGTCACACGCTCCGTCCTCGGCGCTGAAATCCGCTCCTACCCAGCACTCGTCGACACCCAAAACTCCGTCGCCATCCGCCTCTTCGAAACCCAACCCGCCGCCGACGAAGCCCATCGCGCCGGCCTCCGACGCCTCATCCAACTCAACCTCAAAAACCAACTCGCAGCCTTCGCCAAACGCACTCCCGCACCCTTCACCCGCCGACTCAACGCCTTCCCACCTTCCCGCGCCGAACTCGACACCTTCCGCGACCTCATCCTCGCCCGCACCATCAACGAAGCCTTCGCACTCGAGCCCAACCAACCCAACGAACGCAATCAACCCAACCAACTTCCCCGCACCAAAGCCGCGTTCGACCAACTCCTAGCTACCGCCACTCCACGCCTCGCTCCCGCCTTCGCTCAAATCCAAAACACCATCAACGCCATCGAAATCGAACTCACCAAAACCCTCCGCGCCCTCGACAACGTCCCCAAACAAACCAGCGGCAGCGCTGCCGCCGCCGACATTCGCACCCAACTCGAACACCTCATCCCCGCCGACCCAACCCAACTCGCGGACCTCATCCTCCATCTCGAACTCCCTCGCCTCGAACAATTCCCCCGCTACCTCCGCGCCGCCCAAGCCCGCCTCACCCGCGCCATCAACGACCCCCGCAAAGACGCCGCCAAAGCCCAACCCTTCATCCCGCTCTGGCAATCCTTCCTCGCCAAACGCCCCACGGCGCTCGACCAAACCGCCGCCCGCCGCCTCCACCTCGCCCTCGAAGAACTTCGCGTCGCCCTCTTCGCCCCCGAACTCAAACCCGCCCAGCCCATCACGGTCGCGACCGCCGCCCAAGCAATCCAGGCCCTGCGATAAGAAATCTCGCCGCACCTCGCAGGATTGGGTTGCTCCCCAACCTCACGTCACTGCGCGACCGGCCGTGCTCGCTTCGCTCCGCGCGGCCGAGGCCCTCAAAGCCATGCTCGCGCGCGACGCACACCGCGCGCGTTTCGCCTTCGCACCGAGCACACCAGCGTCGCGCGCTGCGCGTGGCCGAGGGACCTCACCGCAACGCGCACGAAGCCAGCTCTAGATCTCGCTCGCGGAGCTGTCACTCTTGCTGGCTGCTCGCGGATCCCTTGTTGAATGAGAGGAACTCGCGAGTCGTGCTGGTGTATTTCTCGGCGGCTGAGCTAGCATCAAGTCATGCTGAAGCACCAACAGTTTGCTGACAATAGATGCTTCTGCGTCTCGTTCTTGGCAATGCTGGTTGTGAACTGTGCGAGCGCGCGTTCGGCACCGAGAGTGCCCCCTTTCGAGGGCGAAGAGACGGAATGGTGGCTCGTTCAGGAAACGGAGCCGGTCGGTCGCGACGACCTTCTGCCCGCGTCTGAGGCGAGCGCACGCAACTACGGTTGCAGCACCGAGGAGCTCGGGCTTCAGGCCAGTTTCAACAACATCTATGGCGAGCGCCGCAGCTATTACGGCATCAGTGCCTCTTGTGATGAAGGCACGGTAGCAGTTATCACTCTCGTGGATGGCGGAGCCAGGATCGGTTGCGCCCAACCGACTACACAGCAGAAGTGCGACGCTCTCCTTCGCAATATTTCTCAGGCGAGGTAGCGGAGACTTGTGTTGGTACTCAGGTCCATTCAAACCGCGGTGTCAGGCCTGAGAAATCCGAGTTGAATTGCCGGTAGGGCGCCCTCACTAACTTTGCGTGCATGGCCCAACCCGTTCCGAATC
Source organism: Myxococcota bacterium (assembly GCA_049324695.1). Classification (GTDB taxonomy): domain Bacteria; phylum Myxococcota_A; class Polyangia; order Polyangiales; family Polyangiaceae; genus PMG-095. The sequence continues at coordinate 116,140 of JBMOMJ010000021.1, read as the reverse complement.
CTAGCGCCCGTGATCGCCAAATCGGTCCGGCGCTGCCCAGCGCGGCGCTAATCGGCGAACCGCCGACCGTGAGATGTTAGCCCTTCGGAGCGATCAACGATTTTCAATTGCTGAAGCAGGTTCTGCTGAAGGGCGCGGGCGTTGCGCTGGTGCCGACTTACTTGTGCGTTGACGAGCTGGCGACCGGAAAGCTGGTCGAGCTATTGCCGGCGTGGTCTCCTCCGGAAATCGAGATTCACGCCGTGTACCCGAGCAGACAGGGAGTCACGCCAAAAGTAAGAGCCTTCTTGAGTCAGCTGGAAGCTCACGTCTCTGGCGCGACCACCAAGCACGCACGGAAGAAGATGCATCTGCTCGAAGGGCGTTAACGCGGCCGGCCGGTGCGGTGTGCAGCGCCGCCGCTTCGTCGCGCTGAAAGCCCTCAACCGCCACGCGTGCGTCACGCTCGGACGGAGTCGTCGACTGATCGCGCGGCTATCGCTCGATCACGATTTCACAAAACACGACGGACACCTCCCAGACTCCTATGAAGGCGACTATCCTACATTGGGACCATGCCAATATTTTCAGGTACTTGGAGACGACATTCCGATGCATCGCCTAGCCTGCGACGCCGTTCACGCGCCAGCTGGGCGGCGCTCCTGGTCGGGCTCGCCCCCGCGTGCGACGACGGGAGCAACAACGACGCCGCGCGTGTGAGCGCGTCGCTGTCATGCCCCAGCGTCACCTACGAGGGTGAAACGATGCAGCACTCCGTGGGCGGACCGACGGCGGGCGGCTGGAATGTGTGGACCAACGGAGCGATCACCACGACGCACAACTTCGCCGGGGGCTCGACTGCGATCACGGTGTTCGCGTCTGGCACGCAAGCAGTCGGCGTGTGGCCGCACCTAGTGCTTTCCGTCGGTGGCCAAGTGATCGGCAGCGCGACAGTGAACACGACGAGCTACGCACCGTACACGTTCAACGCAGTGATCCCCGCCGGCGCGCGTGAGGTGCGCGTCGCGTTCGACAACGACTACTTTGCAAACGGACAAGATCGGAACCTGCTCGTCGACAAGGTCACGATCGCTTGCAATGACACGGGCGCGGGCGGCGCGGGCGGCAGCGCAGGTAGCGGCGGTACAGCGGGCGCGGGCGGCAGCGTGGGTAGCGGCGGTAGCGCAGGTTCGGGCGGCAGCGCAGGTAGCGGCGGTGCAGCAGGCGCGGGCGGCAGCGTGGGTAGCGGAGGGACGTCGGGTTCGGGTGGCAGCGGTGGACTCGGCGGCACAGGCGGCACGAGCGGTGGAACGTGGAACGGCGGCACGGGTGGCACCAGCGGCTGCAATCCGTCGATCTACGAAGCCGAAAACATCACACACTCCACCGGCGGCCCGAGCAGCGGCGCCTGGAACGTCTGGACCAACGGCTACGTCGCAACTCCGCACGCATTTTCCGGCGGCAAAGTCGCGATCAGCGTGCTCGCTTACGGCTCGTTCGCGGGCGGGCAGTGGCCGCACCTGATCCTGAGCGTCGGCGGCCAAACGCTGCTCACGACTGAGGCCGCGAGCTCCACTCCCAAGAGTTACACGGCCGGCGCGACGATCGCCGCAGGCAGCAAAGAGATCCGCGTTGCCTTTGATAACGATTACTTCGCAAACGGCCAAGACCGAAACCTTTACGTCGACCGCATCACCGTCAGCTGCGACGACTCGACGGGGAGCGGCGGCACCTCGGGCAGCGGCGGTTCCGGCGGCACTTCCGGTTCCGGCGGCACTTCCGGTTCCGCTGGTTCCGGCGGGGGCTCGTATGTCCCCAACACGGGCGGCTACGTCGTCAAGGGCGCCATGCTTCTCGAGCCTGAGCGCGCCATCGAGCACGCGCTCCGCACTGCCGACTTCTATGCCGCTGCCGTCGATCCTCAATTCGGCGGCTTCTACACGTACCTCGATCGCCAAGGCCACGCGACTTCGTCGAACAAGTCTTTCGTCGTCGAGAGCCGCGACGCCTACGCCTTCGTGCGCGCCTTCATGCTCTCAGGCGAGGAAAAGTATCTCGCTTACGCGCGCGTCGCGCTCGACTTCCTCTATGCGCACGGCTGGGACAGCGCGCATGACGGCTTCTATTTCATGGGCGATCGCCAAGGCAACGCGCTCCCGCCGCCGAGCGGCGCGCCGAGCGCGAAGTGGTCGTTTGCGCAGCACTACGGCTTGGTCGGCATTACTGCCATGTGTGAGGCCACGCATTCCGCGCTCGATTGCGCTTGGATGGACAAAGGCGTCGCGTCGCTCGACGAGCATCTCTGGGACGCGACGCCAGGCCGCGAGGGCTACTACAACCACGCGAACCTCGACTTCACATCGCGCTGGGACAAAGGCTTCACCCCCACGGTTGACGGCATTACCACGCATGGCCTGCACAACTACCTGATCACGGGGCGCAGTGACTACCGCAGCAAATTCCTGGCGCTCGCGGACGACTCGCAGCGCATGGCCGCGAACATGACCGCGCCTGGCGTCACCTTCGGCTTTCCCGAAGACTATTTCTCTGACTGGTCGATCAACGGCGGCAGCCACTACGGCTTCGTCGGCCACCTCTTCAAAACCGCCTGGTGCCTCGCGCGCGCATACATGATGTCGCCGCAGGAGAAGTACCGCGGCGCCGCGCGGCAAGTGCTCTGGCAAATGTGGAACAACGGCGGCTTCGACCGCGTGAACGGCGCCCCGAACTACGACTTCTTCTGGAACGGCGGCGTCGGCTCGCACGACAAGGAGTACTGGCAAATCGAACAAGGCTTCACCAGCGGCATCACCAACTGGTACATCGCAAGCTCCGACGCCGACCGCGCCGTGTTCCTCGAAATGGCGGATCGTTCACTCGAATTCTACATGACGCACCTCGTCGACACGGAGTTTGGCGGCATCTTCTTCCAGACCAACGCCGATGGCAGCGTCGTCGTCCGCCAAGACAAAGGCGATCAGTGGGAAGGCGCCTATCACGACGTCGAGCTCGCCTATTACGCCTACCTCGACTCGAACCTGCTGCTCTGGCGCCGCCCCGCGACGCTCCATTACCGCTTCGACGCCGCACCCTCCGCGCGCACCATCACACTCTCTCCGTTGCCCATCGTCGATGGCCGCCTGCGCATCGCGAGTGTCACCTACGCGGGTGCTCCCTACGCCGCCTTTGATCCCGCCGCCCGCACGCTCACCATCCCTGCTGGTAGCTCAGGCACGTTCGCGGTCACCTTCATCCATGCCCCCGAACCCTGATTGCGAGCGCCTCGGTTTGTGGGGGCGGCACGCGCCGCCCCCCTCTTCCGAAGTGAATTCGGAAGAGACTCCCCCCACGCGAGTACTCTGCACGAATGCGTTTTCCGCAATGTGCGGCGACTTCCTAACCGTTTGCCGCTCTAGCAATGACTACTGTTGAACGCAGGCGAAGAAGGCGCCCGCGAGGGTCGCGCAACTTTCGCTCACACCGGAGATGGCGCCGTTGTCCACCGCATCAGCCAGCCCCTCGGTGGCAAAGACACCGCTGATCTGAGTCCACCCGGCACACGAATCGGTGCTCGTGGTCCAATCGACGTTTAGGCCAGTCCAATACGTGAATCCCGCTGTGCCAATGCTGGCAGTCAGCGGGAAGGCAAAGATTGCCGCGCTGGTCGTGGTGCCGATTACTGTCGTGCCGTCCGCTCGCACATAGGTCGTGTTCGGTGCCAGAGGCCAATCGACACCTTCAGCGGCACCGTTGGTCGCGCATTGGGCGCTGGTGCATGCGATGCGCGTAGCGCCGTCGACGAGCAAAGCCTTGAATGTGCCCGCAACAGGCGGACTAGCATTGCACTGCGTGTCAGCTCCGCTGATCCCCCCGAAGTTCGCTTTGCTGGGTGCGCTGGTCAGGTAGATCACTTTGGCGGTGGCTCCGCCCGATCCGCCTCCAACGCCACCTGCTCCGCCGGTGCCACCTGACGTGCCCCCAGCAGCCGTGGCGCCACCGGATGCAGCACCGCCTGATGCAGCACCGCCCGCTGCAGCACCGCCCGCTGCAGCACCGCCTGATGCAGCGCCGCCCGCTGCAGCGCCGCCCGCTGCAGCGCCGCCTGATGCAGCACCGCCCGCTGCAGCACCGCCCGCTGCAGCGCCACCTGATGCAGCGCCGCCTGATGCAGCGCCGCCTGATGCAGCGCCGCCTGATGCAGCGCCGCCTGATGCAGCACCGCCTGCTGCAGCGCCGCCAGTGGCTTGCGTCGTGCCGCCCGCCGCCTTGCCGCCGGAAGCGGTGCCGCCCGCCGCTTGAGTTGTGCCCCCTGCGGCTGACGTTGCGCCGCCCGCGCCTGCTTGTCCATCACCGCCTGCGCCCGCTTGTGCGTCGCCGCCTGCGCCTGCGTCCGATATCGAGCCGCCCGAACCTGCGGACTTGCCACCTGCGCCCATCGGCGATTCCCCGGCAGCGCCTGCCATCGATCCGCCGGTTCCCTGCGTCGAACCTCCCATCGCGTCGGCGCCACCACCAGACTCGATTTTCGAGCGGTCGACGGTGGCAATCAGCTCGCAGCCTGTCGGGCTGAGCACCACGGGAAAAACGATGAGGGTTGTCAACGCGACGTAGAGGGAGCGCCCAGCACGCAGAGGTCGGGTCTTCATCGTGAGTGCGGAAGTATCGGGGACACGGCTCGGTTCGGTCAATCGCGAACGCTCGCGTTGCGACTGACGACAGCAGGGCATTGCCTTTGCGCAAACCCGCTCGACCCGCGCGTCGCATGTCGAGTGACGCCGGCGCACATCGAACGACATTGGTTTCGATCGCTTCCGAGTGGGATGCGTCTCGGGGCCGTCGGTGCAGATCCCGGCGCATCGGTGCAGACCTCGGAGGCATCGGTGCAGATCTCGGGGGCGTCGGTGCAGACCTCGGGGCCGTCGTGCAGAACTCGGGCTGTCGGCGATCTGCGTCCCCGAAGCATGTTCCTTCTCCCCGTTCAACGCAGGTGCTGCGCTCGCAAATCTTCCATTAGCTTGGCCCACACGCGCGGTCCGCCTTCTTGAATCTCGCGCAAGTGCTTGCGCTCTGTTGCCTCGAGCTTCTTGGCATCCGGAACCCAGCGCGATCCCCACGCGCCGATCTGCACGATGATTGGTAGCAGGGTGATGCCTTTCTCAGTGAGTGAGTAGATCGCCTTCTGCTTGTGCGTCGGATCGTCGGACTTCGTGAGCAGGCCGTGCTCGACGAGCCGGGCCAGCCGGTCCGCAAGGATATTCGATGAAATGCGTTCGTTGGACTGCAACAGCTCGCGAAAATGTCGCTTGCCCGAGAACATCATGTCGCGCAGCACGAGCAGGGTCCATGTGTCACCGAAGATTTCGAGTGACAGGTTGATCGGACAGTAAGAACGCGGCTCGCTGGGAGTCATCTTCGAGTGCTTGCATTTTACAATCGGTCGGGCAGGTTGCCAACTGCTTGCCAAATGCAAGTTGGCGTGAGCAGGTGGGCGGCGCGGGCGCGGTTGGGAGTGCAAAGCCAACGCCCTTCCTCAACGAAAGGGCGTTGTGCCTAACCTAATGAGCTGCGTTGTTAGTGCGGTCGGCGCTTGAGGGCGTTGCGAGTGACGTGCTCGCCGATGCGTTTACCCATCTCGAGCCCAGCACGAGTTGCGTACCGGAAGTGGAGCCCGGCTTTGACGCGAGAGTCGGCGTTTTCGCGCGCGGCTTCGCTGAAGCTCTTGAAGCTGCGCACCGGATTTTCAGGGTTAGCGCTGGGGGACGCGAAGCTGAACGGGAAGTGATCGGTGCCGAATGAGTGCGCCAACACCGTGGCTGCCGCCATGCCGAGAACGCTGTGCGTCGATGGCATGTCTGGAACCGGTGGTGTGATCAGCAAGGTCTCGAATTTCGGGTCAGGTGACGTGAAGGTATTCCCGTCTTCGGCAGCGCGTTGAATTGCAGTGAGCGGGCGCCAGGAGTTGTAGAGGTACTTGGAATCCCAGCCCGCGATGTACGAGTCCGCAAGGGCCATGTTCAACAGCGCAAAGGTTCGCGCGCGCTCCCACAGGTCTTGATCCACGCGCGTCGAGACGACGCGGGCCACTCGGTTCCAACCAATGTCCGAGAACTCGTACCAAAACGCGGCGTAATGCGTTTCGTCGGGCGTGCGAGCGCTGCCGGCGTTCTTGGCGCCGACGCGCTTCACTTCGTCATAGTCGCGCCGGTACTCGTCGCTCGTGAGGGTCGGTGGCGGATCGCTGCGGAACTGGGCTGGGCTCGTGAGAGCGAAGGGTGTGACCTTGCGCCAGTGCGGCGCCGCAGCGAAATCGAAGGGCGGCGTGTACTGGTATTGGCCGGGTTCATTGCGTACCACATAGGTCTCCTTGCGCGTGCTGCCGTCGTTGCTGCGTTTGGACAGGACCGCCGCGGCTGCCGCTTTGCCGAGCTCTTTTCCGCGTTCGACGGCGGGTCCGATGCCAGCATCGAACAAGCTGCTTTCGAGCTGCGTTTTCAAGAGCGCCAGAGCGGCAGGTTGCGGATAGAGGCTCGCCAACACGTCGTGCGCTGCAACGACTGCAGCCACCGCCGGATCGGCGTCGCTTGCGGGTGCACGTGGCACGAACGCGTAAGGTTGGTAGCGCCCGCGCACGGCGTTGACCGCGTCATGCATCGCAACGTGCATCATCGCGAGGGCGCGCGAAGCTGCCATTGGGTCTTGGTAGCCGTCAGCGGCCTTGACGACATGGTAGGCGTTGAGGCTCCAATCGGTGATGACTGCGTCGCAAGCTTCGGCGCACCATAGGCTCGTGGGCGCTGGCTGTCGCGATGAGGTGGTTGGTTGCGCTTCGTGCGCGCTGAGCGGAAGGACGGTAGCGACAACGCCGAGCGCGAGTGCGCCAGCGGTGGCGGCAAAAACGGGTTGATACTGACGACGGAGATTCATTTTCGTGCCTCACAAATCAGGTTGAATGGGGTTTGAATGACGCGTTGAAACTGGCTGAACCCGGCTTTGCGAAAGACCTCGCTCAGGCGCGCTTCACCAGCCTGCGCACCGAGAACGAGCGTGCCGCCCTCGGATATCGCGTGTGCGCAGCAAATCGTAGTGGATGCGGAGTAGTAGATGCGTGCGACGGGGGAGAGATTGTCTTCGACGCGGTCGTTCGCGAATGGTTCCACCAACATCACGCTGCCGTCGTCCGTGAGCGATTGAGCAGCGTAGCGAGCGGCAGCCACGGGATCGCCGAGGTCGTGCAGCGAATCGAAGAAGGCGACCAGGCCATAACGCTGCTTCGGGTAGTTGGTGGCTTCTGCTACTTCGAAATAGACGCGCTCACTGAGCCCGGCCTGCGCTGCTTGTTCGCGAGCCGCGAGGATTGATGGCAAGTGCGCGTCGAACCCATAAAAGCGCGAATTCGGAAACGCTTTGGCCATCAAAATGGTCGAGTGCCCGTAGCCGCACCCCACGTCCGCTACGTTGATGCCGGCGCGCAGCCGATCGACCACGCCGTCGAGCGCCGGCAGCCATTCCTGCACGAGACTCGCGCGATACCCGTTGCGATAGAACGCCGCCGAGCCACAATGCAGCCGACCGCTGTGCTCACCCCATTTCACTCCTTTGCCCGTTCGGAACGCTTCGATCGTCTTTTCCTCGTCGAACCACATCGACGCGGGTACGTTCCAAGCGTGCGGCATGAAGTACGGGCTGTCTTCGTCTGCGAGGAGCAGCGCCTGCTCGGGAGTGAGCTCGTAGGTGTCGCTGACGGCGTGGTAGGCGACGTAGCCGCCAGCTGCCTGAGCATTGAGCCACTCGCGCACGTAGCGCTCAGCGCAGGTTGCTCTTCGTGCGAGCTCCTTGGAGCTGAGTGGGCCCGCGCCGGCCAGCGCCTTATACAGGCCGAGCTTGTGGCCGACGCTGATCAAAACACCGCCGTACGCGGCCGAAATGTCCGTGATGGCGCGCGTGACCAGCGAGTTCAGAGTAGCGGTGTCGACTGCGGAGCCGTCCATGACGTGTACTGCCTTTCCTCCCGGCGAATTCAGGTGCCTGGGATGAGGGAAGTATCGTTAGGCGGCAGCTTTTCGGTCAGAGGCGGGCTAACCCGAAATCGGTCCGATCGTGCCATCCGAGGTGCTTTGTCGTGGTGAAGCGCAAGCTCGACGTGATTCATCCCGGCTCACGTCATGTGAGCCTCGTGGCATTCCCGGATACGGTCGCTTCAACGCTCTATGGCGTGTACGACGTCATGAATGCGTTCGCGCTGGCCGACCTGTTTCAGAACGTGCTGCGCCCGCCGTTTCAAGTCGACATCGTCGGCGAGCAGGCTGGCCCGCTGGTGCTCGCGAGCGGCGTGCCCATCCAAGTGCAGCGTTCGATCGAAGACGTTCGAACGACCGACATCGTGATTGTGCCTTCCGTCGTCTTGCGTGGAGATTGGCAGAAGGATCGCTATCCCCGCCTCGTCGCCTGGCTGCGCAAAGTGCACGCGCAGGGCGCAGTTCTGTGTTCAGCCTGCTCCGGCGTCTTCCTCTTGGCGGAGACTGGTTTGTTCGAGGGCAAAGATACCGCCGTGCACTTCGGTTACGCGCCGAGCCTGGTGAAAGCATTTCCTTCGCTCAAAGTGCACCCCGAGCGCGTGCTGGTGATTTCGGGAACGCGGGACGACCTCGTTACGTCCGGCGCCTCCACCACCTGGCACGACATGGTGCTGTACCTCATCGCGCGGTACGCCGGTGCAACCACGGCTCAAGAGGTGGCGCGCATCTTCGCACTACAATGGCACCAAGACGGCCTCACCCCGTACATCGTCTTCGAGGGCAAAAGCGACCACGGCGACGGCGAAATCGCGAGCGCCCAACAGTGGCTGCGCGAACACTTCGCGATGGCAAACCCAGTCGAAGAAGTCATCAAACGCTCGAAGCTCGCCGAACGCACCTTCAAACGCCGCTTCGTCGCCGCGACAGGCCTCGCTCCCATCGCCTACGTCCAACGCCTCCGCATCGAAGACGCCAAACGCCGCCTAGAACGCACCGACGCTTCGGTCGAAGAAATCAGTTGGCGAGTTGGCTACGAAGACGCCGCTTTCTTTCGCCGCCTCTTCCGTCGCACCACCGGCCTCACCCCCGGCGCGTACCGCAAGCGCTTCTGCATCCCCGAATTCGCGCGCCCACGCCCCACTCGCTCGTCGAAAAACGCGCGCGCGGCCGAATAGTCCCCGTGCGACTCCGCCGCACTCACTCGCAGAAAAACGCGCGCGGCCGAATAGTCCCCCGTGCGACTCCGCCGCACTCACTCGCAGAAAAACGTGCGCGGCCGAATAGTCCCCGTGCGACTCCGCCGCGCCTACTTCCAGAACTGCCACCACTTCTTGCTCTTGCGCGCGGCCCACTTCACGTGCACCTCGGCCACGTATTCTTCCGACTTGAGCACATCAAAGTCAGTCAGAATCATGGCCACCTCGTCGCGTGAGCCAAGGCCGAGCCACGTGTCGTAAACTCCATCACCGACGCCGCTGGTGAACGCTGCAGCGGCGGCTCCGTCAGCCACAGTCACGATCGCTCCGGAAGTTTGTTCCAGGGCGCTGATAATCAGCTGTGCTGCGGTTTCATCGGCCTCCAACAGCAACTCGATGGCTCGGCTTCCCATGAAACCACCCGTTCCGGAATCCACGCCGTAAGCAGCATCATCGGGTGCACCACCTTCGCGCGCAGCGAGCTTCCATTGCTCTGGCTTCGCCGAACTGCACACTATCGCGGCCGCGGCGTTGCACTCCATCCTCTCTCCCGCTGCCCCGTGCCGCGTACCCACCAACACGAACAGCACCACCTCATAGCGCCCTGGCTCGAGCCTATGCGACAGCGGCGCGCTGTCCATCGGCACCAGTGGATCACACGCGTATACACGACCGTCCGCCACATCGATGAAACCAAGCGAACGCCGTTCGACCGCGATTCCGTCCATTCCAACGGCAGACGCTGTGCCGCCTCGGAACAGCACCGCATCGAATTGAGGTAGCTCGATCCCACCATCAGCACCTGAAACATCACCCATCGCGCTGCAACTCTAACAGCGTATGCTCGGCGATGCCATCCCGAGGCGCCCGCAGCGTCATTGGGATATGATTCGATATGACACGCTCGGATCCGAACTTGAAAGCCGAATCGAACACCTCGTTCGTGATCGGATCAGGCAGAGGGTGGCCCTCGCCCACAGGCAGTCATGCCGGGTCGCGGCGTCGCATGGCGCTGGTCGAACGCAGCGACAGCGATGAAGAAACGCTTTCCAAAGTCGTTAGGCGTGTTTGCAAGAACCGCATTGCACCCATCGATCAGTTTCCGGAACTGCCGCCGTCGTACCCGCCGCCATACCCGCCGCCGTCGTATCCTCCGCCGCCAGCGTCCCAACCAGTATGATCGTGATGGTAAGCACCATCGTGATCGTTGCCGACATGGCCCGGCGAATCCGCGCCGTGACTTGCCCACTGCCCATCAGTCGAATGGCCGTGTGCGAGGTGCAGCTCAGTAGCTATTTCGTGATGTGCGGGCCAATCCGCAGCCACCATGCCGGCCCACATGGGAGGGCTCGTATCGCTCGATGCCACGCTAGTTGCTTCAGCCCACTGCGGATTCGTAAAAAACTCCGAATATGCGCGCTTCGAGCAAAACATCACGCAGGCATACGCCGCATAGCGCTCGTTCAACCGATGCGTCTTAATAGTTGTCAGAACTTGCGGCGGCGTGTAGGTCGCGTCACGACCGTATCTCGCCACCAACAGGTGCGGTAACTGCTTCCTATAACTCCGCAGTGCTAGCCATTTACGAAGTTGCTCGAGTGTGCCAGCCATTCCAACCTCCGAATGCGGACGCATCGCCCTGCGAAATTACCGTCACACGTGAACCGCGGCAATTGCTGAGCGACACGTGAATGCGACCCACATGGGATCGGCCACATCCATGGCTGAAGCGGATTGAGCTCAATATTACCAACCTCTGGGAGCATCCACGCGACGCGCACTCCGCCCGCGCGCCTCACCAAATCCCCGACCCTCTCCTCGTGTCCTCCTCGCGCTAACATCGCCGACCAGCATGCCAAGCTTCGAACAGACTTTCCGCTGGGAGCGGAGTCACACGTGAGCAAACCCGATGAACAGATGGCAGAACTCCTCGGCCGCGCTCGACACGCGTGGACTGAGCTCTGCGCCGACTTGGGTTGGTCCGCTGGCCCCCGGTTCGCTCGTCCTGAATCAATCAACGATCTCTTGAGCGCTGACGCGCGCAGCGCAGAGCAACGCCGGTATCGCGATGTTTGGGACACCGAATTCCTCGTCGTTCATTTCGATGGCACCGTCGCGCGCGCTCGATTCTTTTCCCGAGCGCCACCGCTCGCGCGCGTAGGCAAGCCACTCCTCTTCGGTGCGGCCCTTCAGCGCTTCCACACCCGCCCGCAGCACCTCTTCGATGCTCGCGAAGCGTCTTTGGGAAGCCCGGGTGACTCACCTTCGAGTCAGTCCTCCGTCAGCCCTTCCAGCAAGGCTTCGAAGCTCTCCGCAACGAACTCGATTGGAGCGTCCTCTGACTCCTGGAATACGATTTGAGGATTCGGTCCCTGACGGTAATCGAGGCCAAGCCACTCGTGCGCACCTCCAGCTATCATGATTACGCCGTTCGGGACTCCATAAAGACTTCGGTGCTTTTCGGACCGGCGGAGTATGTCGACGCTGAAGAACGAGGGGATCGGGACGAACAGCTCATCCCTTTGGAATGATGAGTACGTTGATGTGCCTCCATCGCGGAGCATCAGCGCGCGTCTGAACTCTTCCGGCAAGTTGACCTGTACCTCCCGCTCGAATTCTTCGATCTGCTCCTGTGTTGCCCCTGCTCGCTCATCGTCAAACCAGAACGGGACCTGTAGGTCTTCCAATTTCATTTGCCGCCTCGCAAATCCGACGCGTCGAGTTCGTATACAAACGGCCGCCCCAGCGTTTCGCGTGCCATCATCGCATACAGCAACAACTTCTCGTCCCCGAGCGTCGTCGCCACCACGGCCGTGCGTTCTCCCAACCCTTTCTCATTCTCTCCCAATGCAGCTCGACTACACGTTCAACGCCTCCGTGCACGGCGAGTCATCGTAGTCAGCCGCGATGACTCGTTCCGTCACGTTATTTGAGCACGGCAGCTCGGCGAGCCCGGTCGGTTGTATCATTGCACAGCCGCCTGATCGAGCGCTCCACGAGGCCAGCTAGCTCCGGCCGCTGGCTGCGCGAAGATCAACCGTCCTCCCACGAGAACGGCGGCAGTTTTGCGGCGTAGCTCTCGCGCCGACGACCAGAGTCCTTTGAGCTCGACATGTTGTTCGGTGTCAGCCGTGTTCTCTGAACGCAGCGAAACAGCCGTGGATACTGCGCTTTCGTTCATGGAGTTTCAAAGCTACCATCGTGCGCTCGCACTAGCCGTACGGCGGAAGGAAGGTGCGATTGGGAAGCAGTTGACAAGCCGAGTAGGTGTCAATCCGCTGAGTTTTCCAGCTGCTGACCACTCCTCGACACCACCCAACGAGTTGAAGTAGCGAAAGCTCAGCTGCCAGGCGCCCTCATGCGTCTGAAGCACTGGATCCGTGCAATAGTGCTCGAAGAGCTGCGCGCCGTCTTGCGGTCGGTAAGTCGTCCACATCGCGAGCGACTGTTTTTGGTCTTCGAAGAAGCGCCGGGATGCGACATCGCCCCCAAACGAGGCCAAAGCGTTTCGCAGCGTCCACGCGAGCTCAAGGCCATGCGGCAATTTTACGCCCTCGGCTTGCATGATGGAGTTTAGCAAGGTGATGTTACTTTGAGCCTGAGAAACATGCGCCAGCTCGCTCACCGGCCGAAACACATGTGCCGCGTGCAACGCATCCAGGACTAGGAGCACCCGGTACCGCTCCATGTTCGTGCCTATCCAGAAGGAACACGTCTTGCTCCACGGAAAGCGAGCCTCGTGGATGTCATCTTCAACGAAGACCGCGCTTCGAGCCGCCTTGAAGTACTTCGCGGTGGCGTCTCGAACAATGTCACTCGCTTGCATGAGGCCTTTCAGTTCGTGGTGATCAACCAGCCGCTATAACCGCGGAAGCTGTCGATGTTATCGTTGGGTTCTTCGTTCATGAGCGGGCTGCTATCGCTTCAGTTCCGGAACCGCTTTGCGAAAGTGCTCGTGAAAGATTCGCTCGTCCAACTTCTTGGTGCTCGCGCTTAGGCTCAGGCACGCTTCGTTGCCCTGAGTGAAAACACTAACACGAAGATCTATACCCTCCGCGTACATGCCGTCGCAAAGTCTTACCAACCCATCGCCACCACCAAACACCTCGACGTACTGCCTATATAACGGCGGGATGGGTCCGGACGCGAAGTGTAGCAACGATGCAATGTCTGAAGTTGACGCCCCCACGTACGTCGGGACGCTGGTCGCTCCGGGATAGAGCTCCTCGAGAAAGGCGAGAAAGCGGTCGACGCTGTCGTCGGGTTCGTTGTTCATCGACCCGCTGCTATCGTTTCAGCTCCGGCACAGCCTTGCGAAAGTGGTCGTGAAAGATTTGCTCGTCCAACTTCTTGGTGCTGGCGCCTAGGCTCAGACACGCTTCGTTGCCCTGAGCGAAAACGCGTGCCCAGATGGCCCGACCCTCAGCGTATGTGCAGTACTCGTCGGAAAACCACAACTTCTCGACATCGAGACCGAGCATAGCTTCAGTCAGCGCGCCCAACTTGTCTATCGGACAAAAAGCGACGCTCGCGCCCGTGAGCCATCGAAGGCGCCATGTATGGCTGTAGAGGAAGTTCTTGAATGAGCTCGCCAGGACAGTGTCGACCTGGTCCCATTCATTGATGGCCACCCTGGTCTCAGTTCCTTCATGGAGCAGACAGCGAGAGAAGGACAACGCGTGAATCGAGATCAACGTCGCGTTCGGCGGAATGTAAGGATCCTCGTCCCCCGCGTGGGATGCGTGATGCGCCAAGATCGATGCGACATCGCATGCCGCGTCGTCGCAGAGTTTCACTAAGCCGTCGCCGCCACCAAACACTTCCAGGTACTGCCTGTACAATGGCGGGATTGGGCCGGCAGCGTACCGCAACAAAGCTTCAATATCTGCCGCCGACGCCCCTACGTAGGTCGGAACGCTCGTCGCTCCGGGATAGAGTTCCTCGAGAAACGTCAGGAAGCTGTCGATGTTATCGTTAGGTTCGTCGCTCATCGGTTTCTCACGGTGGCTCCATCACGCCGCCGTACTTGTCTCCCTCGGCAGCATTCTTTTGGCAAGTCAGGCATGGATTCATCAGCTGGGTCTTACCATCAGGTAGAGTCTGCGGGTTTCCGTCAGGACCTGTCCGCACGTGTCCAGTCGGAGGCTTGTCACCTGACCACGCCGTCTGATAGCTCTTGGGCGCCTTGGCGGGGTCGCCTTGAGCATACTCACCCGCGCCCTGCGCTGCGTGGGGTTCGGAACATTGACCCTTCGGATTGCTGGAGTCGTCCTGAGTGAGTTCGCCAGTTCTCACCGGATCGGAAGTGGAGTGGTATTCATCCGTTCCATACCGTTCGTTCATTGTCTCGGTCAGATTCTTGCCTTGCCGCGTCCTGCCACCGTCGTCCCTGCCTGAAATGCCGACTGTCGACGTGCCGTCTTCATGCTCGATGATGGTGACCGAGCGATCGCGCATCTTCTTTGACTCGAGTTCCTTCGCCTTGGCGTTGACGGCTCTGTCGTAGTCTCGTTGGGCATTGGTGGCGATCTGTTGTTTTTCGCCGTCCGACAACGGGACCTCGTTGTTGGCCTTGGCTTGTGCCTCAGCTTCGGCGATCGCTTTTGTAGCGCGTTCTTCCGGAGTTCCTTGCCGGTCGATGATTTCTTTCGCGATCTTCTTGCGTCCGTTCGCGGTTTGCAGATCTCTGATCGTGTCGCAGGCGCGCTGAGCGGTTTCGTTGGTCTTGCCGCCACCGCGTCCGCCGCCTTCTTTGGCTTCTAGCGAGGGGAAGGCGGTGGGGTGGCCCTCTTTATCGAGAGGTACTGGGTGCGGGTCACCTTCGCCCGTAGCGTTGGCGCTGTCATGGTTGTGGTTTTTGCAGCCGCCTTGGGATAGGCCCAATACGTCGACAGCGACGAGAGGATTCGAAGGGTAGGCATAGAGATTGTTTCCGCCGGAGTAGCCGATCGGATCGCTCTGGAGATAGCGACCGAGGTGCGGATCGTAATAGCGGTACCGATTGTAGTGAAGGCCTGTGTCGGGGTCGTAGTAGTGACCCGGCCAGCGGAGGTTGTACTCGATGGTCGAGTCGGCGCGAACGGTGACTGCGCCGTAGGGATCGATGTGCTCGGCGAACCAAACGACGTTGCCGGCTGTGTCCTCGATGTGCAGCGGCATGCCCACTTGGTCTGAGAAGACGGTGTAGGCCCGTCCACTCTTAGCGGGGGCGTCGACCGAGTCGTAGTCCACGAAACCGAGCGGCACGAACGCTTTTTCATGCGCATACACGTAGATGCGTAGGCGTCCGTCGGGTGCGGTTTCGGCGGCGAGGCGATTGTTGTCCCACCAGAACAACGTTTGTTGATCGCCGCGCCCCGCACTCACGCGACGATTGAGGCCGTCGTACTCGGCCGTCCAAGCGACGGGGTTGTTGTCGTGGATTGCGACCAACTGGTCCCAGCTGTCGTGTTCGTAGCGAACCGTTTTACTGGTCGAGCTACGTTCCGCGATGTGGTCACGGTCGTTGTAGATGAACGTCTCGGCTCCGGCGTGCAGCAGCCGGTTGCCGGAGCTGAACTTGACCAGTAAAAGACCTGGCTTGGAAACGAGGTTGCCTGCCTCGTCGAGCGCGTAGCTAACGCGACTGCCATCGGGTCGAAGCTCCGCCGCCAAGCGGTGCGCCGCGTCGATTTCGAAGACGCGACGACCGCGCTCGCTGTCGCGAATCTCGGTCAGGTCGCCTTCAGGAGTGTACTGATAGCGAGTCGACCAAACCCCCGCCGATTCGTGCCGCGTCGGGTTGGTGGAGCGGCGGTGAACGAGGCGCCCCGTCAGGTGCCCCTTCGCGTCGTACTGCTGTAGCTCCTCCGGCGCTCCGACCGCTGCGCCGTGACGGATGCGAATCAGTCCTTGGTCGTCCTGTTGAATGGTCCAGACGAAGCCATTGGGCGCGAACACGTGTCGCGCGCGTTTGCTCAACGAGCCCCCGCCGACCGGCTGTGAGGACTCGAACCGGATCAGGTACTTCCCGGCTACGACGGTTCGCTCGCGCGCGTGATCAGGGCCACCGTAGGAGTGGGTAATCTCGCGGTCGTCACAACTCCACCGCGTCAGGTTGCGGCCAGTATCCCAGTCCTGCGCGACCTCGTGTTGGGTGCTACTCGCTAACGTACACTCGCCTTGCTGATTGTAGTCGAAGGTATAGGTCTCGCCGCTTGCGAGCTCGGTTTTGGCGTTGCGCCCGCACTCATGCAACGTGTGCTTCAACAGCGTTTGCCCCGCGCTGCCCTTCCGTTCGAGGGTGCGCCCGACGATGTCCTTGACGTATTCCTCCCGAACCCGACCGTGCCGTCGTACGCGTACCAAGCGGTCTTTCTCGTCGTATTCGTATTCAGAGCGAGTTCCGAGTGGGTCGACGATGCTGGCAGTCTGCTCGTAAGGCGTGTGTGTGTAGCGAAACGTATTGCCCAACGGATCGATGCGCTCAGCGATCAAGTTCCAAGAGTAGATGCTCTGCTGATAGAGGCGGCCTTCGCGATCCAGGCGCATGACTTCGTTGCCCGTGCCGTCGTACTGCCATTGCTCGGATGTGCCGTCCGCGTGAGTTGCCTTCACTACACGGCCGTATACGTCGAACTCGCGGGTCGGTTCCGTGGCCCTCGCCGACGTCGAATCGAGCACTTCCCTGATTGTCGACGCGGCCTCGATCGGAACACGGGCCAGCAGCTCTTCTCGTTGGGAATGCCCCAAGACACGTCTGAGTAGTCGACCGTAAGTTCGCAGCTGATGTGTTTCGGGAACTCCGATTACCCAAGGATCGGGAAGTTGCGGCAGCTCGAGCTGGGGTGGAAAGACGTGCCCAAACCGATCGACACGAGCGGTGTGGGCTCCGTCGCGATCATAGCGAAAGCCGATCTTCTCTCCCGCCGCGTTGACCTCATATCGGATGCGACCTTGCTCGTCGCGGACACGCTCGAGCACGCCTCCCAGCTCGTCGATGATCTTGGTGGCTACGCCATCTTCGTCGTAGCAAGTGGTTCGTCTGGTGCCGTCGTGGTTGATCAGCGCCGTCTTTTGGGCGTCCGGAGCGTACTCGAAGCGGGAGAGCCAGATGCCGTCCTCTCCAGTAGCTAGAGTGCAGCGGCCCTCCAGGTCGTACTCCCACCTAAAGCTATAGCCTCGCCGATCTGTGGCTTCGATGATTCGATGCAAGCCGTCGTAGCGGTACCGCTCCTGAAGTCCGAGCGCGTCCTGAGCGGCAATCAAACGTCCTTCGCTGTCATATCCGTAGGCGACCAGGCGAAACGGAATTCCTCTTGGAAGGCCCTGTCGCGCGGCGTTCGCGAAGTCGATACAATGAATTTCCGCTAGATAGCCATTCCCATCGTACGAGAGCGTATATTGAGCCGTCGTAGCGCTGGAGCCTAGCGGCGCCTCTCGGATCTCGGTGAGGAGACCATTGGGGCTGTAGATGAGATTCGCACGCGCGGTCTCGTTCGCAATGGCAGTCAGCCGCGCGTCGTTCCTGAGCGCGTTGTCGCGTCGAAACTCCAATTGACCGAGGCGGCGCTCGGTGATCTGGAAGAGCGTGTCCGAGAGGCGGACTAGCTTGTATCCATTGAGCGTGATCTCGCGTTCGTTGCGCTTGAGCCGAGGAAACTCGACGCGCTCCCCGTCGTAGCCGAAGAACGTGACCCGATGCAGATGCACATCGAGTCTTGCTTCGAGCACATGCCGGAAGCAGTACCCCAAGCGGCCTCGTTCGTGTGCTCGCGCGCTGGTCGCGTGACGAGTCCACATGAAAGCGCCATAGAGGGACTTGAAATCCTGATAGGTGTTGTAGTTCTCACCCGTGACGACGTTGACCGGTTCGCCAGCCTTGGTGCAGGTGCCATTGGCGTCGCGCGACGGCGAGCCGCGGCCTGCCTTGTTCTTTAGGGTTTTGAGCGCTTTGCCGATCGCCGAGAAGAGATGCCCTTGGGCCCACGCGCCGACGTTTGGGATGGGCGGGCCTCCCGCGAGGACGGTGCTCGGAGGGCCGACCAACACGCCAACCCCAGGCGGGCCAGCAGGATCTTTCCCGCGCAGCGCCGACATCGCGAGCGCGGCGGCGTCGAGGATGGTTTGCGCGGCCTGAACGGCTGCAGCGACCGGGTTGCCCGCGGTGATTTGAGCTGCAGTACTCGCGGCGCCAGCTACTGCACCTGCCACGCCCATCACCTTGGCAAACGCGCCGATCGGCTTGGCTGGGTTGCAGTGCATCGTCATGTCCGCACCAATGCGCGCGACGCGGGCGCCCGCGAAGTAGACGCTGCCGGCCCCGGTAACGATTTCGAACGGCGGTGCCATCGAGCCGCAGGTGAGCCCGAGACCGACGTCGCCGGCGCGCAGAGCGGGGATACCGTTGACCAGAACCGAGGCGGACCCAGAAAGCATGGCCACGCCGATGCTGGGCAGCGGAATTGGTGGCAGCGGCGGATTCAAGCTCGGCGGGTGTCCGTGCGTATGCGGAGTGCCGATGTGCATGGTGATGCCCATGCGCGCGACGGGCATCCCGGGAAAGAGAGGGCCGATGCCGAGAGCGTTCTCGAGCGCGCTAACGGCCGCCGATGCCCCTGCGGAGACGGCGGAATCGATGAACATTGCGGGCGCGTTCACGACGCCGAGCGCGCCGCCCACCGCAGCAGCGACGTAGCCGGCGGCGCCCTGCTCGGGTGGCGGCGCTTCGCGAAAGGGAGCAATGGTCGTGTCGAGCGACGCCAGCGCGGCGTTCGCGGTCGCGTTTGACGTGACGGCAAAAACGGGCGCCGGCGGATGCTCAGGTCGGGGTGGATGGTGACGAACCGGCTGTATTGGAGACGGAAACGTCATGCGGTCGCCTCCGCTCCTGCAGCTGCCTGAGATTCACGCGACGCCTTTTCGCGCTCGAGCCGCACGAGGTCGAGCTGTTGTCTGGTCTCGTTCGCCTTTTGATGCATGCGCGCTGATTCGTAGAGCTGCTGCGTCCGCATCAGCACAGACTCGCGGCGCTCGTAGTACTTGTAGCCAGCCGCGATCTTGTCGACATCCGACCAGGTGGCTAGTGCTTCCGCATGCAGGCCAAGGGCGACCTCGGCGTCCCCCTTGCGCTCCAGCGTGTCGGCTGCAGCGAAAGCATTCATGCACTTCGCGGCCATTCTGCTTGCCGTATCGAAGTAGCTGCGCGCATCGTCGAATAGATTCAGCGTCATGCTCACTTCGGCTGCTGCGAGTGCCAGATTCAGGAGAACCGGAGGAGCACTTGGATGCAGACCTGGATTCGGATTGGGGGAGCCGTCTGCGAGGGGAGGCGCCGGGATAGCTACCGGCGACTTGGCTTGAAGCGCGAGCGCCAAGCCCTGTTGGTACTTTTCACGGGCGCGCACGGTCTGACCTGCCATACGCAGACAGTCGCCGACGCCCAGAAGACACAGCGCCTGCATGATGGGAGCATCGCTCAGTTTGTAGTATTCGTAGAGAACCGCGTACTTCTTGATCGATTCGTCGTAGCGCTGATACGACATGTCGATCATTGCTAGCTGTAGAAAGTTCTGCATGCGCTCGCCGAGCGGCAGGCGCGGATCGACGGCATCCTGCGCCATCGATGCAGCCATGGACTCCGTGCCGAAATCGACGTCGAAGGCGAGCATTCCGTCGGCTTGGATGTTGTTCAGGGCGAGTGCTGTGACGTGCGTTGCGCGGTCGTCACGCGCGATGATGCGACCGTTGTCCATCCACGGTTCGCGCCCATCTCGGATTGCGAATTCGGCCATGAATTCGTAGTAGGCGGGCCCGTCGCCGAGTTTTATGGGCATCAAGGCAAGAACTACACGTTGCTCGGTTGGGACGCTCAGCCATTGAAACATGTGCTGAAACGCGAGCAGGATTCGCCGTTTCGCGGGCGTTCGAGGTGCGAGCATCTCTGCTGGGAAGTCTTCGAGTTCGTCGCGTCCGTCGCTGCGTCGCTGCTCGTTCTCGAGCGTCAACAAGAGGCTTAGCCGGCGAGCGATGGCGAGCGCATAGTGGTCTTTGCCGACGAACTCTTCCCCGAACGAGAAGTACAGGGATCCTGGCACTTCGCCCGCTAGTTGTTCCTGTACCTTGAGCACGAAGGGTACGTCCGCATCCGTCGCACCAACCAAGAGCAAGCAGTAGTCGGGCTGCTGGATGAACTCAGCCAGATTCTCTTTCGTGTCATTCAAGGCGCGTCGCATGACCGGCTCTCAGTTGAGCTTGATGATCGAGCCGGTGACCTCCACCGTGCCTTGCCCCGAAACGCTGATCATCTTGCCGCCCAGCTTTGAACCCGAAGAGTCGAGCGCCAGCGAACCGCCACCTTTCCCTCCGGTTACAGTTGCTGCTGCACCGGCCGACACGCTGATCGTCCCGTCATTCTTGATGCTGATCGTATTGCTCCCCACCTTCAGCTCGATGCCTTCGGGCGCGGTAATCGTGACTTTGCCGCCGCTGAGGTCGACCGAGCACTGCGAGTTTTTGAGTTTGGCTTGGGTGCCTGTGAGTAAGAGTTGGTTCTCTCCCTGGTTCGCGACGTACTCGCTGCTGGCCTTTTGCTCGAACTTACCTGTGACATCGTCGGTCTTGCCGACGGATTGCACGGTGACCTTGTCAGGGCCCTTGATGGTGAGGGTGCGCGTGTTTTCGTAGATCCCGGTGTGGGCGCCGATCACGTTGAAGGTGTTGGTGCCAGTGACTCTGACCGCGCGCGTATCCTTGTATGTCTCGGTGTTGCTCCTGGTTACCGTGACAGTGCGCTTGCCGTTCACGCTGAGTGAGCGGTCGCCACCGACCGAAACTGAGTCACTCGCCGTGATGCCGGCGGAGCGATTGTTTTGCACGGTCGTCGACTGGTCGTTTTTGACCAGCGTCGTCATGTTCTTTTCGGCTTGGATGTGGAGCTCTTCTTCGCCCTTCTTGTCTTCGAAGCGGAGCTCGTTGAAGTTGCTGTCGGTGCCCTTGGTGACGCTGCGGCTCTTGATGCCGCTCTGGGTCTTGTTGTCGGGCAACGTGTACGGCGGCATGTTGTTTTCGTTGTAAACACGCCCGGTCACGATGGGTCGATCGGGGTCGCCCTCGAGGAACTCGACGATGACTTCTTGATCGATGCGCGGAATGTGAATGCCGCCGAAGCCAGTGCCGGCCCACAGCTGAGCGACGCGCACGGTGCAGGAAGGCTCGCCAGCTTCTGCGTTGAGGCGGTCCCAGTGAAATAGGATGTGGACGCGGCCGTAGTTATCGGTGGCGATCTCCGCGGCTTCTTCGCCTTTTTGGCCGACCACCTTGGCAGTCTGCGGACCTTCGACACGCGGCTTGGGCGTGATGCGCGGCGGCCGATATTGACGGCGAGCGTCGATGGCCGAGAACGTAACCGAGTAGTCCGGCGGCTCGCCCTCTTGTCGCCCTGATTCGTAGCCGCTGACGCGGACGATGTAGCTCAGTTCGGTGAGCAGATAATCCTTGTTCTGGTCGTCGCGGGGGAAATTCTCGAGCTTGAAGATGCCGCCGGTGGTGAGACCGCGTACGTTGCCTCTGCCGCGCACGCTGTCGTGATCGACCTGTAACTCTTCGAGACGCACGTTGGCTTGCGTCTCACCTTCCGCCGACACCACGAATTCACCCGGATACTCGTAGAACTCGTAGTGCGACTGAGCGTGCTCTTCGGGATGCTCCACCGTGACGTGCATGGGCTTGGTCGGAGCCGTGAAGTTGTAGTCACGTGACGTGTACGTCCCTGGTCGAATCTGCCTCGTCGCGAACCAGCTATCGATGTGATCGCGCTCGCGCCGCTCCTTATGATGCGGCGGATAATACGGCACCTCTTCGCAACCTGGGATCTTATCGTGCGAGCTCGGCGCATCGCACAGCACGAGCGTGTGCTTCCCGTCGTGATGCTTGAAGAAGTAGTAGATCCCCTCTTGCTCGAGGATGCGCGAGATGAAGTTGAAGTCGCTCTCGTTGTACTGAATCAGGTACTCCCACGTGCGATACGAGTCGCTCGTCAACGCCTCCGAAAAGTCACTGAAGCCGTGCTCTCGGAAGATTTCCTTCACTATGGTTGGCACCGTCTTGTTCTTGAACACGCGCGAGTTGCGCCCTTGCGACAGCAGCCAAAACCAAGGCCGCACCATCGCGTGGTAACGCACGTATCGACCGAGCTCCCCGCTCAACGAAAAATGCGTAACGATTCCGTTAAACTCGCGATACGAAAAGTCCGCGAGCTGCAGCGCAACCTGAATCGGCTGCCCGAGCAACTTCGACAAATCGATCTTCTCGTCCTCGCTCAGCAGATCGAGTTCATAAACAAACGGCCGCCCCAGCGTTTCGCGTGCCGTCATCGCATACAGCAACAACTTCTCGTCCCCGAGCGTCGTCGCCACCACAGCCGTACGTCCATCCCAGCTCATTGATCGTTCCCCACTTGCTCATTCCCACCGGAGCGTGGCTCCCCAGAGCGTACGCTCTCGCAGGTCGCCGCCTTCCCTACCGTTTCGATCGAGGTTGTCTTCGGCATCACCCCCCCTAGTCGGGGCGGCGGCGAGACCAGTTGCTAAGAAAATTCTCGCAGACGCGATGTTGTTGCGCTTCTCTCCGGCAAGCGTTGCTCAGCTTTCAGTGGCAACGTTGAGATCCCCCGTTGCTCGTTTGAGCGTTGCACACGTTGGGACCAGGCGGATTCGGTACCTCGGCGCAGCTCGAACCTCCGACGATGGTTCCGCAACTTGCGTCTGTCAGTTTCTGAACGACCGACGCGCAGTTCGGAGGAGTAGCCCCCGAAACGCAGCCAGCGTAGACGTCAGGTACCCAGAGTTCGACCTTTCCTGAGCAATCGTAGTCCCATTTGATCCCGCACAAGTTCGCTGCGTCTTGGAAGAACTCTGTCTGGCCAGGATGAATTTGAGCTGCAAGAGTTAGGTTGCCGCCGTCATCGCAGCAGTCTCCCCTTTGATCAGTGTAGCCGACTGGACGCATCGAACTGCACACGGTGGTTGTCGCCGCCGAGCCAAAGCCATCGCCGTCCGCGTCGCGATACCAAGTTGTGGGGAAGAGCACCGCGCCTATGCAAGCGCTGTACTGTCCCGTCCTTCCGTTGATGCAGGTCTGTGTTCCGTCTAGGCATGCTCCGCAAGCGCGCGTCTCCCCAGTGCTACCACCACTCCCAGCCTCGCTCATGCTGCTGAGTGAGCCACCAACGCCGCCGGTAGAGCTCACGCCACCTAATTCGCTTGTGGAACCGCTCGCACCGGCCGTCGGTTCATCGGCGGAGCCAGCGCTGCCGCCTTCCGCGCTCTGCTTCCCACCGATCGGGCAGCTGCGCGTCGCAGCACAGTCTTCGAAAGGGTCTTCACAAGCTGGGACGACTGCGATCGCTGCGACCAGTGCACGCCGCGCACGTCGATTGCAACGGTCGCGAAATCTTTCGACGCTCATCATTGAGTTGGCCTCCGACATGCCCCACTAGTCGGTCCCCTCTCAGTCGAGTTGCGGATAAAATCGCGACGCTCGTCCGTTCAGTGCTCAGCTATCGCTTGGTCAGCCTGGTTCGACGTCGATCACGCAGAAGTCGAAGCTAACCGGAGCCGTCATTGAGCCCAGCACGGCCAGCTGAATCGCTCGGACTGACGTGCCGGAATAGGGCACAGCGTTGGTTGTGTCCCAGCACATCTGCTTGAAATTCGTCACGGGAATCGTAACGGTCCCTGCGTTCGCATCGGCGGCGGTCAACGTATAACAATACTCGTCGCCGGTCGGAGGATTCAGCGAGAGACGCATGCCGGCGCGCGCCCCGGCGAAGCTCACCTTGAGCGAGCCAGTGAGTTGCACGCTGCCTACTGCCGTAGAACCGAGCATTTGATTGAGGTTCCAGCCAATGCCTGCTCCAGCTGTGATCGACGCCGGTAGCGAGCCGTTGACGCAAACGCGCGAGCCCACGAAGCAAGCGTTGGACGGCGATGGCGAAATCACGGTACCTGTGCCAAACGCGAACACGTACACGTAACCAGTCCACGGCGGATTCCCGCTTTTTGCCGTGCCGTGCCCATCTTTGAAGATGGCGCTGTCTTTGGAAACGGTGCCCGCATAGGTCGAGGTGCAAGTCGCTCCGCCGCTTCCGCTCCCGCCACTACTCGGAGTGCCGCCACTTGCGTTCGATGCGCCGCCTGTGCTCTGCGCACCGCCGCTCGTGGAGGCGACACCTCCCGCCGCGCTGCCGCCGCTTGTCGATGGTGCTCCGCCGCTCGCGCTGAATTGGCCGCCGTTCGCCGGGGGCCTGCCGCCGCTTGTCTGGTCCGGGGTCCCTCCCGCACCAGCTTCGCCACCTTCTTCGCCTTCAACGCCTCCTCGTTCACCCTGAACGCCTCCGGAAGCTACTGGCAGAGTACCTCCAGTCGCCTGATTGCCGCCCGCCGTTACGTTCGGTTGACTGCCTCCCATCGAGGTGGCGTGGCTGCCCGCAAAGCCACCGGATTGACGTACGCCGCCGTCAGCATTTGTGTTGGAACGACCGTCACTGCCCAGGCTACCTCCAGCGCCGGAACCTCCGAGGCCCCAGCTGTGTTCAGGTCGATCGACGCTGCAGGCGAGCACCAATACGGTGCACGAGCTGAGACTGCGAACTGATACTGCGACGCTCACGTTTCCCGACCCCTTGGTAGCCGTACTACGCGACATCGTCCGTCCCCCTTCCCCATAAGTTGATCCAACGACGCGACGGAGAAGGTTATGGCCTCTCCGTCGCGTCCATTCGGTTGGACATCAGCCTGGTTCGACGTCGACGATGCAGTAGTCGAAGTTCGCCGCAGCAGCCATTGCGCCCGGCACCATCAGCTGAATCGATTTGATCATCGCGCCGGAGTACGCAACCGCTTTAGCTGTGTCCCAACACGCCTGCTTGAAGCTTGCGACAGGGATCGTGGCAGTGCCGGCGTTCACTTCGGCGGTCGTCAACGTGTAGCAGTAGTCGTCGCCGCTTGCGGGACCCAGTGACACGCGCATGCCAGCTTGACCGCCCGCAAACGTGATCTTGACTGAGCCAGTAAGTGCAACTGTGCCAACCGTAGAAGAGCCCGACGTTTGCGCGATGTTCCAGCCGATGCCGGCGCCAGCACTGTCCGCTGCGGGGATCGAGCCTTTTGCACAGACCTGAGCGCCCTTGAAGCATCCGGTCATGGGTGCCGGGTTTACGGTCACGCCCGTGCCGTACGTGTACACGTATGCGTAGCCGGACCAGGCAGGTGTGCCCATCTTCGACGTGCCAAAGCCGTCCTTGAAGATGGTGCTGTCTTTGGCAACTGTGCCGTTATAGGTCGCGCAGTTGGCCGCCCCACCGCTCCCAGTAGCCGTCCCACCGCTCCCAGTGGTGGTCCCTCCGCTTCCTGTGGTCGTTCCGCCGTTTGCGGAGGTGGATCCACCGTTGGAGCTGGTGCTGCCGCCGTTGGAGCTGCCACCGTTTGAGCTGCCGCCTTTGGCTTGAGAGCCGCCCATGCTGGTGGTGGAGCCACCCATGCCAGTGGCTCCACCGTTGCCGGTAGTGGTTCCGCCGTTGCTAGTGCTCGATCCACCCGAACCAGAGTTGGTGCCGCCGCTGTTCGAGCTGCCGCCTTTGTTCCCGTTGTTGCTGCCGCCTTGTCCCGCCGGGGGTTCGGCTGATGCGGAGCAGTTGAGGAGGAGAAGTGCGACTGCAGCAGTGCGCAAGGTGAGGGTGGTGTTTTCTGAAGTGTTGAGCCTTAGCATGCGGGCCTCCGGATCTTTTACGAACGCGAGCGCGCTGGCGCTCGGTAAGCGGGCTTGGTCTGGTCAGTAGAACTTGATGTTCTTGATAGAGATGTCGAGGTCGTAAGGGGTAGCGTCAGCTTTCCAGAACTCCCATTGCAAGCCGTCGAGCTTGGCGCCGCCGTCGGCTCCCATGGTGGGTTTGCCGCCTGCGAACATGGACCAGGGGATCTGAATGGCGCTGCCGTCCGTGGGAATGGTGACAGCGGTGTTGGGGTACACGCAATCGGAGTACTTGCTGGATTCGCTGGTCCAGACGCAGCCGCCGCGTTTGTTGGCGGTGTCGACGGGGGAGGTGTCGTGGTGTTGGACCTGGAAGTTGATGGAGGGCGTGGTGGTGCCGCGGTTGACGACTTCGAAGGAGACGCCTTGGTACGCCGAGGCATCGATGCAGGGGTACATCTGGCCGGAAGCGGCGCCGAACCAGAGTCCGAAGCCGGTGTACGTGGCGATGTGGCCCTTGATGGCGACTTCGCCCGTCGCGTAGGTGAGGGTGATGTCGACGGACTTGTCGCCGTCAGCGTCGCCGTAGCTGAATGATCCGCCGCTCAGCGTGGCGCTGGTGCCCCATTTGCCGGTGGAGTCGATCGATGCGGTGAAGTCGCTGAGCGCGGTGGCCTTGGCGTCACAGGGGTAGGGCTGAAGGGCAGCCATGCCAGCGCTGCCGCCTGTGCCGGAGTTGGTGGAGCCGCCGCTCGTGCTGGAGCTGCCACCGCTCGCGGTGCTGCCTCCGGTACCGTCGGTCCGGTCTCCGGATTTGTCTCCGCCGCACGCGAGGGAGAGTAGGGCGGACAAACAAGCAAAAGTTCCCAACGTAGTTACGCGAGCACGCATGACGCACGACCTCCAAGCCACAGGGGCGCCGACGGCTGAACGCTTCACCCGCTTGGCGAGCGCTCGTCGTCGGTGATTGCAGGAACCGTATGGGAGCATGTGCGGCGTGTAAAGAAGGTTTCTACGAGGAAATGGGGCGAAAACCGGGGTAGGAGGGCCCGTGGCGGTGGGTCCTAGTGATGGGCGCTCGGGTTAACGTGTTGGTTCCTTGCCCTTTGCGAACCGCGACGTCGCAGGCATTCTGCCAGAACTCGAACGCGCGCGCCGCAACCTCGCGCGGGTTCAGTGAAGGGGATTGACCAGCCGCAGGGCGTGCGCGGGCAGCACGCTAATTTCTTGAAGTGCGCTGCGGAGTTGACGAGGCGCGTCGTTTCCGGGACCGGTTCCGGTCCAAGACGCAAGGGTCACGTTGGCCTGTTATTTTCTCGCCTTGGCGTCACGCCGCGGTCACAGCGGTCGAGCGCTCCCCCATAGTGCTTGCTCGACCGCGAGTTACCGGCGACGCCGCGCGCGGCTGTTCGACGCGCGGCATCGGTGCTGATTAATTAAGGGCAAGTAAGGAATTGGACGTCGTCGACCCAGAGCTCGAAGTTGGCGCCGGCACCGATTGAAAAATCGATGGAAGCGAGCTGAGCGGGGGTGACGTTTTTCGGACGCGGATCGCCCCAGCCCTTGGCCTGCTCGGCTTCCGCGAACATGACCCGATACTCTTTCCATTCGGTGCTGAGCTGCAGGTCTTTGCCGAAATGGTTCCAGCAGTTCTTGCAGGTACCGAGCTGTCCGTGTGTGTTCACGTCGCCGATTTTGAAGCGCACGTTCTTCGTGGAGTTTCCGCCGACCTTGGCTTTGAACGAGATGCCGGCGTACTTGGAAGCATCGTAGAGGCCGCTGTTGCTCAGGTTGAGGCCGATGGAGCTGCCATAAGCGCCGTCGGTGCTGGAGGTGCGACCCTGCACATGCAGCGCTTTGCCTGCGCCGTTCGCGCCGCCATCTTCCGGTTGGAACTTTTCGGGGGTGATGGTGGAGCCGTTGGGATCGTGATGCGTCCACCAGTAGCCGTCGCGACCGTCGATCACGGCAGCCTGGGAGTTGCCGTCTTCGAAGTCTTCGATCAGGCCGTCGGGGTTGGCGACGGGGTTGGCGCAGGTCTTTAGGGCGCTGGCGCTGGCGGCGCCGGGGGTCGAACCGGCTGCGACGGGCGCGCCGCTCGCGTCCACACAGGGCTTTTGCGAAGCGTCGATGCAACCCGACGCGAATACGAACAGAAGCGGGGCTTGGAAGATGAGCGACTTGGCCATGGCTAGGTTCCTCGATTGCTCCGTTTACGAGTACGACTGCGTGCTTGGCGAGTACTACGGCTGCGCGCTCACCACCACATGCTCGCGGATGTGAGGGCCAACGCGTTCTCACCACCACGATGCTGGGATGGTTTGAGCCAGCGCATTCTCACCACCACATGCTGGCGGAGAGAGAAAGCATGTGTTCGTCCGGCACGATGGTGATGTCGTCGTGCGGCGGGCTGCCGGTGCGCACGGTGGTGCGCGAGCCGTTGAACCAGCGTGAGTAGCCGAGCACGACTTGATCGTGTGATGCCCAGCCGGTGCGGAAAATGATCCGCGGCGAGACGACGGCGAACGAGTAACGCTCGTCGTCCATGTTGGGTGTCACGCGATCATAACGTCCGGACACGGCGAGCCACGGTAAGAAGCTGTAGGTGGCTTCCACGCCGTACTTCATCTTCTTGATGCCGTCGTTGTACGCTTTGGGGCTCGAGACCGAGGTGTACATGCCGAACAGGCTGACGAACAAGTCGGGACCGTCGGGCAAGAAGGCCACGGGATAGCTCA
This sequence comes from Myxococcota bacterium, assembly GCA_049324695.1. Taxonomy (GTDB): domain Bacteria; phylum Myxococcota_A; class Polyangia; order Polyangiales; family Polyangiaceae; genus PMG-095. Next base: position 87,484 of record JBMOMJ010000021.1, on the reverse strand, counting down.
CGAGCCGGCCAATGCTGAGATCGTATTGGCCACCGATGATGTCGAGCTTGCCAGTGCCCGTGCCGCTGCCAGGGCTCAACGTGCTGAAGTAGTTGTCGTCGAGGCCGGGGCCGCCGCGCGCGTTGAGGACTTCCACCAAGCGCCCGACCGATGTCGAGTAGCGCGCGTTGACGTGCGAGTAGGCAGCGTAGAAGTGGCCGAAGCGGGCCAGGTTCAAGCGCAGATCGGCGGCGCTGATGCGGATCTTGCCGTCGGGTTGATTCAAGCTGGCGCGCTCGTCTTGCGTGAACGCTTGGAAGTAATGGCCCGCGAGCGTTCCCAAAGTTTTGTAGCTGACCCCGGCGTGCAGGTGGTTGATGAGGCCACCGCCAACGCGCTGATCGGCAAAACCGTTCCAGGCGTCGGGAGTGATGCCACCACCGGGTCGATTGGAGTTCGCTTGGAACGCCTGCTCGACGTGAACGGTGAAGTCGCCGAGACCGATCGCCGCCGAAATACTTTCACCAACGCCGTTGACCTTCGCGATCAGCGGGGTGCCGTAGCGACCGAGATCGTACTCGCCCATGGCGCCGTAGCGGCTCGAGAACGCGCCCGCGTTGATGCGCAGGTTCAGGTTCTTGGCGAGATCCGGCAGATTGATGGTCACGAATACGTCGTTGATACCCATCTGCGCGGAGGGGTCGTAGTAGCCCGCCGAGACGCTGTGCACCATCGACAACAAGGTTACGGTGCCGGTGACGATGTTGTTGCCGTACGACAGGTTCAGCTGCGTGAACGGCATCGGCACGACGCCGGTGTGCGAGAAGGTCTCGAGATCGTCCGGCACGACCGGCGGCGCGTGCAGCACCGTCTCTTTTTGACCTGGGCGCGGATTGTCGCGCGTGTTCAAACCGGCGCGCAACGGCGCGGTCAACATGCCGTGGAAGTCGAAGCGCCAATCGCTGGCCTTGTCCGGCGGCACTCCGAACGACGGAGCCATGCCACCGGGTAGCGGCGCAGACTGCGGAGCAGCCGGATCCATGCCGAGCTGTTTCGGGGCGGAGCTTTCGTCCGCCAAAGCCGGGCGCGCCAGCGAGGCGAGGAGAAGCCCGAGGGGAACCCCGGCACGGAGCCGGTCACTGCGTTTCGGATGAGGGTTCCAGCGTGCCATAGGCCTCACCAGTACATGTTGTAGTTGAGTGCGACGACTTGATCGTCGAGCAGGTAAGGAGGAATGAAGTTGTCGGCGCGACTGCGCGAACCGAAGAACCATTTCACGTAGCTCAGCGTGATCGTCTCGTGGCTGTTCCAATCAGTTTTGAACTGCAGGCGCGGCACGATGACGTGGAAGGTTTCGCGCGAGTCTTGAGAGTTGGGCACGACGCGATCGACGCGCAAGCCAGCGCCCATGAAGGGTAGGAACGTGTACAGCGCGCTCACGCCGTACTTGTGACGAGTGCGATCGAACGGCTCCGAATCGCTCCACGATTTGCCAATCGAGAAGCCAGCATCAATCTGCAAGTCGGGGTGATCACCAGGGAACGGATCGGGATACGTGATGATGCGGCCGAGGCTCGCGCTCCAGTTCACGGCAGCGAGCAACAGCTTGCCGGTGCCGCGTGTGTCGACACCCCACCAGGCATTGGTCAAGCGTTCGCCGTCACCGGCCCAGGTCATGAGGCCTTTCAGCGGATACGCATCCTTGCCGACGACGTAGGAAACGCCGCCGGCGAGGTAGCCGTAAACCTTACTAATCCAACGCGCGTCAGCGCCATAAACGCTGATGCTGCCGTCGCGGATGTAGCTCTCGTCGATGCCCTCGGTGAACGGCACGTTGGCAGGGCGCTGTCCGCGATCGTCTTGCGCCCAATTCTTCATGTAGTGCAGCGTGAACTGCAGGGTCGACTCGTCGCCTTTCTTGATCAGGCTCAGGTGCTCGTGATGCGTCCAGGCGGCGATCCAGAAGGAGTTGGCGCTGCCCGTCGAACCCACCGGCGCGACATCACGAGGCGGCGTGCCAACACGCGGACCCTGAATGCCGTGATCCAAGACCGCGACCCAGGAGTCGGTCAGATCGTATTCGAGATTCAACACCTCGCCGGCGCCCTGCACGGTACCAGCCGTCGGATTGACGTAAATGCCGGCGCCGTAACGACCGAGGTTGCCGTAGCTGCTGGAGAAGTAACCGACGTTCCACGTGGGCCTGAAGCGACCGAGCGGCGGCAGTCGGAAAATCAGAAAGGCGTTATTGAGAAAGTACTGGCTGCCGGGCGAGAGCGTGGTCGTCGGCGCGCTCGGGTTCCACGTATCGATCGTGACGCGCGCGGTGACGTACTCACTGCCGTACAGGAAATTCATCCCGATCCAGCTCGTTTGAACCGGGTTCGTCGAGGTGAACGACGACCAGTCGTCCACACTTCGCGGGGGAATATGAATTTCGCTGCCGGACTGGCCTTCGGCTTGATAACGGCGATCGTGAATACCCGCCTGGAACGTGGCACTCATGTAGCCACTCCAGGTGAAGGTCCAATCCTTCGTGGGAGACGGCGCGCCGAAAGCTGGCGTAACGCCGCCGGGTAAGCTCCCCGCTGCAGGGCTGAAGGGCGACAAACCCATCGCGCCCCACTTGCGGTAACCCGGGATGTAAGCAGGAACTTGGATATCGTCGGCAGGCAACGGCGGCTCGCTGGGCGGCGGTTGCACTGCGGGCTTCGGCTTCGGCGCGACGGGCGGCGTCCCCTCGGTGGTCGTGCTCGGCTCCTTCTTCTCCGAAGTCGGCGGCGTGGTGGCAGCTCCTGGAACTGGCATCGCCGCGGGCGGCATCGGCGTCGTTACGGGAGCGGTTCCAGGTTGGCCCGCATCCGGCGCCGCTTGCGCGAACGCACGGCTCGGCAAGAGCAAGGCACCGACGAACCAAGCCGAACGGTAGACGAAGCGCAAGCGGAGTGACCCGAGGGGGAGTTTCAATGCCATGCTGCTCAGCGCTTCAAGCGGTAAAACCGCACGTCATCGACGTAGTAGTCGATCCAACCCGGTTCGAAGGTGAGGCGAACCACTGAGATTTGATCGGTGCTGAGGCCGGGCGATTCTTTGCCGTAGGCTTGTTGGCGCATGCCGCTGAACGGCACCAGAAAGAACTGCCACTCGGTGCTCAGACGAATCGGAGTTTGGAAGTGGTCGCCGCAGAGCTCGGTGTTCTCGGCGGGCTCCGGATCTTGTCCCGGATTGAAGCAGTACGAGCGCGTGTATCCGCTCTGCAGTTGGAACGGCGTGCACTCGCGGCCTTCGAAAGCCTTGTCATCGCCGCCGGCTTCGTAATCGGCGTCGCACGCGGTTTTGCCGCAGCGTTGGTAGTCCCTGTCGTTGCCCGGCTGCGGCTGATAGCTCGGGTCGAAGCAGTACATCCCACCGTTGTCTGCCAACGAACAGGGGCTGTTGCCCGAACAATCGCAGCGTCGTGCACGCTTGCAGTAAGTCTGCTCCGTGTTGACGTGATCGTCGGCGTTGGGATCGCCCGCGTTTTGCTCGATGTTCAGATCGTCGTCGGTGCTCTTGTCACCGACCATGACGCGAATGCCAGCCTGGCTTTCTGGGCCGCGGCGAGCCCACAGGCTGACGCCATCCCACTGGCTCAGGTCGACGGTTTTGCCTTTGAGGCCGAATGATGCTGGAAGCGATTCGCACGGCGTTGGTGTGCCCGGCCCAGTGCAGGGTTGAGCGGAGCCGCCGTTGCGTGTCCACCAATCCTTCATGGAGGTGAGCACGCCACCGCCCCAAGCCAGGTACGGTCCGCCCCAGAGGTGCAACACCTTGTTTGACGGCTGAGCTGGGTTGCTGCAGCGCTGCATGGCGAACTCCCTGTCGAGCCCGCCACCTGCCCGCGTTTGGACCGCCGCAACGGAGTAGTCGTCGTAGGAGTAAATGTTCTCGCTGGTCGTTTCGAAGGACCAAATTGGCGGCGAGAAGAATTCGTACCTGCTCTCGGCGGCGGCACAATCGACGAGCGGCGGCGCGGGATCGGGAATGCAGCTGCGAATGCATTGATGCGGCTCGCCGTCGAGGACTCGCTCGCCAACCTTGTCTTCCGGCAGCGGCAGGTCGATGGCGCCAGCATCCTTCGCTGCAGCGCGCTGTTCCTCCCAGGCCTGCAGTCGCTGCGCCTTGTTCTTGTCGGCGCTGCACGCGGCTACCAATGCGAGACAGGCGCTCGCAACGACGACGTGGCGCGTGCGGAGGGGACGACCCGCGAGCTCGATCGGGGAATGGGGAAAGCGAAGCATGCGCGCTGCTCGCCCCCAAAAGCGCTAGGGGGCAGTGCCTCCTACCAGACTTCGAGGCGCGACGTCATGGGTTTTCTAAACCTTCGTTACCTTCATCCCGGGTGAGAACAAGTGCTCTCGGCGAGAAGTTAACGAGTCTTCGTTCTGGCTGGCGACTCGCTCTTCGAGTTGCGGGACCACCAAGCACCTGCGGCCGATCCTCGAAGGCTTTCGCGGGCATGAACTCGTCGCGACGCGAGAGCTTAGCCCGGGGTTGGGCGCGCATGCCCGAAAATCGCATTTGTGATCACAAAATCGCGCAAGGCTGGCGATTTATTCGTCGAAAGTCGTCGGACTCGAGGCCGATTCGGCGAATTTCGTCAGCATGGAAGACTTCCTTAGGGACGTTACTCCCGAGGATTGGCTGAACCTGCCATTCCGCGCTGGTGTGCACGGCCGGAGCGCGCAGTTCGGCATGAGATTCAGTAGCCTTCGCTGAGCCGAAGTCTCGAGCCCTCCCCACTCAGGAACCAAGTAGATGAACACCAAGTATCGGCCGATGCGTGCGCCGTTGGGCGTTGGGGTCGCAGCGGCTTGTCTACTGATGGTCGCACGTGCACACGCACAAGTCCCTCCGGGCACGGTGGTAGTCGATGCAGAAAGCGAAGCGCCTCCTCCACGGGGTGGAGTCAGTGGCGCTCTGCGAGTCGATCGCGCGCGCGGCACGTCAGTGTCACTGGGTCCGTACGCAGGTCTCGCACTGCTCGATACACAACGCGGCGGCGTCGCGCATCTGTTCGCAGGCGCCGTAGGTCGCTTGCGCATCCGATACATCGAGCTCGGAGGCAACCTGGAGGTGAGCGATCGCCAGCAAGAGAGCTGGCGCATGCTCGGCGGCTTTCTCGGCGGCTACATTCCGTTCGAAAACTGGGTTGATCTAGAGTTTGCGCTCGGTGCGGGTGTGCGCCACTACCTCAATCCAGATCAGCGTTATGGAACGGGCGGCTACGATCTCAAAGTGCCCGTGCTCACCTTTCGCGCCGGCTTCTCCGATCGCCTCGGCCAAGGCGTGTTCGGGCTCCGCATCGGCGGCGAACTCCTGGTTGGCATCGACTTGCGCCACAAAGAGGCCAAGTGGTCCTACTCGTATACCGATCTTACCGACGTCTCGCAGGTGATTACCGGCAAGACTTCGGTGGGCGGCACCAGCATCGGAATCGCCGTGAGCGTTGCTCTCGACGTGGCGCCGAGCGGCAGCTACTGATCGCACCGATTGCTGATTCCTGATTGGGCCGATCGCTGATCGCGCTGATCGCCGGTGCCGCCCGATCGCTGGTGCGGCCGGATCGCTGGCGCGCGCTCGGCCTGGACCCATCCACCGCTCATTCGCGAGCCGCTGGCATGGTACTCGGCGCAAGCCGGGCCAAGGCTCGACGCAGTAGCTGCGCCAAATCCTGCTCCGCGTCGCAATCAAGTTGTTCGAGCGCGCGCGCCGCCTCGCGCCGAGCAAAGCCCATCCCGCACAACGCCGAGAACACTCGCGCACGATGGTCACGTTCGGTGCCAACTTCGACCTGCTCCGGGCCGGAGCTCGGCTTCGCACCAGCTGTTGGGATCGGCCCAGCTGTTGGGATCGCCCCAGCCTCTCGCCGCGCTACCTGCAACTGCCTCCGTCGACTCTCGGATTTTCTTCCGCGCGACGTGTTCGGTGCCGAACGCTAACTCAGCAGTGTACGAGTCATGGGGGGCGCAGAGTAGGCAGAGGTTTTCGAGGGTGGGAGCGCCACCACGAGCAAACGGCACCTTGTGTTCGATGGTGATGAAGCGTCGCTCGCTACAGCGCCGGCCTTCCGAATCGATGAAGCTGCATTGCGCACCATCGCGCTGCCACACCGCACGCGCTACTTCCACCGGAACATGCCGTGACCCTTCTTTGAGCGGTCGGCGCTTCCGGGTCACGCCCGCTCCCAACCGATGCTTCTCTTCGCGCTGAATGAGCTCGTCCACCGCCCGCTCCAAGATCGCAGCCAACTCGCCACCCGGAATCGAATGACTGAGCAACTCTCGTGCGCGCTCGATCTTCGCGCAAAGCTCGCTCGAAGCCGTGAATTGCACGAGAACCGTGGACGCCGAAAGCGGCTTCAACCGCTCAGCGCCGTGCGCGGTCGTCGGTGCAATCGTCGGCGTGACGCTCTCTTCTACATCGGGCCGCGGGAAGCGTGCCGCGATGAGTCGCTCGATTTCGCGCCGCGACTTGCCACGTGCTTCGCCGATAAGCGCGTCAGCATTCTCGCGAGTGACGTGCGGCGCCAAGAGAAAGAGCCCCGTCAGGTGAATGCGTCCCGCGCGAAGCTCATCCAACACATGCGGCATGTCCCGAGCCAGGCGCGCCACGCGCACTCGCTTGCCGGCCTCGTCTTCGGAATACTCGAGGCGCTCGCGACAGTACGCGCTCAACGACGAACACGCCTGCCCCAAGTACAACTTGCGGCGATCGATCTCCATCAGATGCTCGATCACATCTGCCGTGGCGCCGCGTTCGCAACTTGCCAACACCGGCATGCGTGCCAATAACTCAGCATTCGAGAGTGAAGCATCAAATTGCACGCGCCACTGAATACCACGCACATTTTTGACCTCGCAGGCGCCCCGCAGCGCGCGTTTCTGGCAGCAAAACGACTTCGAAAGCGTACGGTAATTCGTCAGCTCGTCAGCGCAGGAAGCAAGGCCCGCCGTTGCCAACCTTTCGAACGCTCACCGATTCACGACGCCACTCGGTCAGAAATCGCGTCAACCACAATCGACATGATGAGCACGATTCAACTCTCGTTCATCGCGGCAAGCGTCGTGAAGCCGATCAGCCGCTGACCCGCCGAGCCAAGACGCGAATTCTCCGCTTGGCACGCCGGCACCAAGATTGGTTCCCGCGATTCCGCGCGCTCTCGCCGTGGATCGCACCGCACGGGCCACGACGAGCCCTGGGTCGTGGCAAATCGCACCGTCGCAGCAAGCTCGCGCGCCCAGCCGACGCTTCTCTTCGCGCTGAATGAGCTCGTCCGCCGCCCGTTCCAAGACCGTCGCCAACTCGCCACCCGGAATTGAATGACTGAGCAACTCTCGCGCGCGTTCGATCTTCGCGCAAAGCTCGCTCGAGGCCGTGTGGCAAATCGCTCCCCGCCGGGGCGCACCGCACGGGCGATCACGAGCTCCGCGGCTGTAGCAAATCGCTCCCGGCGGACCAC
>JBMOMJ010000021.1:1611-79904 GCA_049324695.1 Myxococcota bacterium | reverse complement strand
TCTCGCGCGCGTTCGATCTTCGCGCAAAGCTCGCTCGAGGCCGTGTGGCAAATCGCTCCCCGCCGGGGCGCACCGCACGGGCGATCACGAGCTCCGCGGCTGTAGCAAATCGCTCCCGGCGGACCACTCCGCGCAGCGATCACGAGCTCCGCGGCTGTAGCAAATCGCTCCCCGCCGGGGCGCACCGCACGGGCGATCACGAGCTCCGCGGCTGTAGCAAATCGCTCCCGGCGGACCACACCGCGCAGCGATCACGAGCTCCGCTGCGTGGCAAATCGCTCCTGCAGTTGGGAGCGTGCGCGAGGCTCACAGCGCCGCTTTGCGGGGCGGCGTGCTCAGGCGTAGGCGCGAATTGGATTTGGCTTCGTTCGGAGCTCGGGCGGGTTTGGCGCTGGAGCTTTGCCAGACTTTCCAGGGGGCTTGGCCGCTGTCCCACAGGTCGTTGAGTTCGCGAAACTCGCGCGGTGTGTCCATGGGTTGCCAGAAGCCAGGATGGCGAAAGGCAGCGAGCTCACCGTCGTCGGCGAGGTGTTGCAAGGGGCCGCGCTCGAGAACGGTGCTTGGATCGTCGGGCACATAGTTCCAGATGCGGCTGGCATCGAATACGAAGAAGCCGCCGTTGACGGAGCCTTCGCTCACCTGGGGTTTCTCGGTGAAGCAGCTGACGCGCTCGCCTTCGATCAACATTTCGCCGAAGCGGCTGGGTGGGCGCACTGCGGTGACTGTTGCGACTTTGCCGTGTGAGCGATGAAAGTCGATGAGAGCGCGCACGTCGACGTCGGCGACGCCGTCACCGTACGTGAGCAAAAAGAGACCGGACTCGCCGACGTAGCGCCGCACGGCCGCGAGGCGCCCGCCGGTCATGGTATCGACGCCGGTTTCAGCCAGGGTGACGCGCCAGGCTTCGGGATCGCGCCCGTCATGGAAGGCAACGTCGCTCGGTCGCGACAGATCGATGGTCATGTCGCTGAGCATTGCGCGGTAATTCAAAAGCCACTCTTTGAAGAGCCAGCTTTTGTAGCCGAGGCACAGCACGAAGTCGTCGACGCCGTGATGCGAAAACAACTTCATGATGTGCCAGACGATGGGCCGCTCGCCGATCGGTAGGAGCGGCTTTGGCAGGCTCTCATCCACGCTGCGGATGCGCGTGCCCTGACCGCCGCAGAGAATGACGGCTTTCATGCGCCACCGTTGCCGCTGATCAGCGTGCTGGCAGGTTTGGCAGAGCCTTCGTTCGCTTGGCGCACGGATTCTTTGAAGACGCGGGCGCGCTCACGTTTTGCTTCGTACAGCTCTCGGCCGCGGGCGGCGGCGCTCACGATGTCGTCGAAGCCGTATTCGTCGCCGCGCATCCATTCGTCTGGGCCGACCTTGATGTGGTCCCAAGCGCGCATTTCCACCAGTGCGACCAATTGCAGCAGCGGGCCACGCAGGTTGCTCATGATTTGGGTTTTCTGGGGCTCTCGCAGCGAGCGCACGTAGCGAATGTATTGTTCAGCATCGCGCGTCACGTCACGCCAGGTGCCTTCCACCACGAGCTCGCGTCCGTAGGCGGCCAGGAACGCCACGCCATCGATCTCGATGTGCGCGGTTTCGGGCAGCGCCTCTTGCACGCGCAGCATGGTTTCGAGACGGCCGTTGGAGAAGGTGTAGCCACCCACCGGCGAGTGCCGGAACACTTTCTCTTCGCCAGCTGGTGCAGGCCACGCGATGTTTTTGCGCGGGTAGCAATAATGCTCACCCAGCGACTCGACAGCGTAGCCGTGAATCAAGGTGGGCTCACACATCGCGGCGGCTGACTTGGCGAGACAGAGAGCCATGCCTTGCAGGGCATAGTCCGGGAAGAGCGGCAAGAAGAGCGGGAGGCCACGCGCGCGGATGCGATTGCGCACGGCTTCGTCGATCAGCATGTACGTCGCCGAAAACGAGGGGCGACCGAAGGCGAAGTATTCCTTGGCGAGCTTTTCGGGAGACTCACTGCCTTCGCGCGTGTAGTTTTCATCGAACTTGATGGTATTGGCGGGCGCGCGGCGAAAACCGGGGCGCGCGTACCAGCCCACGGTAAGCCCGAAGTACTCGGGCATTTTGTAGCGGAGTAGGGCCGCGTGAATTTTCGCGAGCCCATCGGGCAGGAAGGCGTCGTCGTCGGCGAAGAGAAACGTGTACTTGCCTTTCGCTTGATCGATGGCGAAGTTCCAGCTCGCGTACACGTCTAGATCCTTGCCGGTGTTCACGTAGCGAAAGCGGGGATCGCTGGTAAATCGCTGTGCGGTGGCTTCGGCGCTGGCGTTCGCGCTGTTATCGGAGATCACCACCTCGAAATCGTCGAAGCCGACTTGCGCGCGCACACTTTGCAACGCGGTTTCGAGCAGGTGGGCGCGATGGTGAGTGGGAAGGACGATCGAGATTAGCGGCATCGGATCACGGCGGGTAGCTGGGGCGCTCGGCCCCGTTGCGTCGATAGACGGGCGGCGGAGCACTCGGGCGCGTGCGCTCTTTGCGTGGCGCTTCACGCGCGAAAAAGCGCTGGTACCAGTCGATGGTGCGGTCGAGCCCCTGCTCCAACGTGAGCAGCGGACGCCAGCCAAGGCGCGCGCGGGCCAGGTCTGCGTTCAGCGACTGCTCGATGATTTCGCCGCGTGCTTCGCCGAGCACGACTGGCTCGAATGGGCTCTGCATGCGCGCGCGAATGCGCTCGACCAACTCGAGCACGTTGAAGCGCTCGTGAGTGGAGAAGTTGAATGCCTGCCCGGCGAGCTCGCGGGAATCCGCCATGCGTTCGGCGAGCAGCATGTAGGCTGCTGCGCCGTCGTCGACGTGGATGTAGTCGCGCACGTACTTGCCGTCGGAGCGAATCACGGGCGATTGCCCGCGATGCAGCGAGCGAATCGTGCCCGGCACGATGCGATTCCAATTCAGATCGCCGCCGCCATAGAAGTTGCCGCAGCGGGTGACGGCCACCGGCAGCTGATAAGTTTTCGCATAGCTCTGCGCGATCAGATCTGCGCAAGACTTGCTGACATCGTACGGATGTTCACCGCGCAGCGGCGTGTCCTCGGTGTAGGGCAGCGTGGGGCACGAGCCGTACGCTTTGTCCGACGACGCAACCACGATTTGCTTCACGCGCGGCGAACGCCGACAGGCTTCGAGCAGAAGCCAGGTGCCGCGCACGTTGGTCTCGAAGGTCGAGAGCGGATTGCGATTGGCAATCGAAACGATGGTTTGCGCGGCGAGGTGAAAGACGCTGTCGATTTCGAACTCACCCAGCACGCGCTCGAGCAGAGGCCCGTCGGTGACGTCGCCGCGCACGACTTTCACGCGGGAAACGTGCTCGGAAAGCACGAGTTCGCTTTCGGGTACCCAATCGCGCACTAGGCACACGACGTCGGCGCCGGCCTCTATCAAGCGCCGCGTGAGCCAGCTGCCGAGCAGCCCAGTTGCACCGGTCACCAGCGTCGGGCGATCTTGCCAGAAGTTCGAGGTCATACGAGTCTCACGCTGCGCGGGAGCAAGGCGTATGCCGCTGTACGAACCCGCGCGAAACGCGCTGGTTGCGAGGAACGCGTCAATCGACTGGCAGCTCCGCGCCGAGAATTCGTCACGTGCTCGCGCTGAATCGCGCCAAAGCCTCGCGAACGCTTGGCTCGTGAGTTGCAGAGAGGCGAGCGCCATGTCTGCACGCGCGTCGGAGCTACGCGAACAAATTCTCAAGCTGGTTGGCGAGTACTCCGCCGTCGCCTTCGAACCGAAGCCGTTTTTCCCTGGGATTACAGCGGTGCCAGTGTCGGGGCGTGTGTTCGACGGCGACGAGGTGAGCGCGCTGGTGGCGTCGTCGCTCGACTTCTGGCTGACGGCCGGTCCCTACGCGGCGACGTTCGAACGCGACTTCGCCAAGGTGTTCGGCGTGCGTTGCGCGTCGTTGGTGAATTCGGGCTCGTCCGCGAATCTCTTGGCGCTGAGCTGCCTCACATCGCCCTCGCTCGGCGAGCGCCGGCTCGTGCCGGGCGACGAAGTGGTTACGGTGGCGAGCGGCTTTCCCACGACGCTCAACCCCATCATCCAAAATCAATTGCTGCCCGTGTTCGTGGACGTCGACGTGGCCACCTACAACGTGAACGTCGCCGAGCTCGAAGCCGCAATCGGGCCGCGCACGCGCGCGATCATGATCGCACACACTTTGGGCAATCCCTTCAACTTGGCTGCCGTGACGGCGCTCGCCGAGAAACATGACCTCTACCTAGTCGAGGATTGCTGCGACGCCGTGGGCTCGCTCTACGAGGGCAAGCCGGTCGGTACCTTCGGCGACGTGGCCACGACGAGCTTCTACCCGGCGCACCACATCACGATGGGCGAGGGCGGGGCGGTGCTCACTTCTTCCCCCAAGTTGAAGAAAGTGATTGAGTCGTTGCGCGATTGGGGACGCGACTGCTGGTGTGAGCCGGGTAAGGACAACACCTGTGGCAAGCGCTACGGGCACAAACTCGGTGAGCTGCCGTGTGGCTACGATCACAAGTACACGTATTCGCACATTGGCTACAACCTGAAGGTCACCGATATGCAAGCGGCAATCGGTGTGGCGCAACTCGCCAAGTTGCCCGCTTTCGTCGCTGCGCGGCGCGCGAACTTTGCGTTTTTGCGTGAGGCCTTGAGTGAGCTCGAAGATGCGCTGATTCTGCCGGAAGCTACGCCCGGCTCCGACCCGAGCTGGTTCGGCTTTCCGATCTCTGTGCGGGACGGCGCTGGTTTCACACGCGACGAGTTGGTGCAGCACCTCGAGCAGCACAAGATTGGTACGCGCCTACTGTTCGCCGGGAACTTGCTGCGCCAACCGGCATATGCCGGTATCGCACGCCGCCGCGCGTCTTCGCTCGCCAATGCCGATTACATCGCGCGGGCGACGTTTTGGGTTGGTGTTTACCCCGGTCTCGATCGACGCAAGCTCGAGTACATGGTGAGCACGCTCAAAGGTTTCGTCGCATCGCGCCGGCCTTTGCAGCGTGCTGCTGGAGCTGGCGCGTGAACGCTGTGCTCGCGCAGCACGTAGGTTTGCCGGTGCTTTCGCACTTTCCGCGCGTCGTGCGGGAAGATTTACCGAGCATCGCCGAGCAATTGCAGTCTCGCTGGGCAGCGCTGTCGGGCCGTCACGTGTTCATTACGGGTGCGAACGGCATGCTGGCGGCGTACCTGGCCGATACGCTCGCGTACTTGAACGATGCGGGTGTGCTGCAGCGGCCGTGTCGTCTCACCTTATTGGTGCGCTCAGCGGAGCGAGCTCGTGAGCGGTTTTCGCATTTGATTGAGCGACGCGACGTGACGTTTTTGGCTCAAGACGTGTGCGCACCGTTGCCGGCTGCGTTGCGCCCGGCGCTCGTCGTGCACGCGGCTGCACCGGCCTCGCCGCGTGCCTACTTGGCCGATCCCTTGGCCTCGCTCGACGCGAACACCTTTGCGCTGCGTTCGCTGTTCGATCGTGTGCTGGAGCAACCGCCAGAGAGCGCGCTCTACATCAGCAGCAGCGAAGTTTACGGCACTCCTGAGGCCGACGCGATCCCGACCTCGGAGGCCTACGTGGGGCGCATCGATCCGCTCAGCCGTCGCGCGTATTACGCCGAAGCCAAGCGGGCCGGCGAGACGTATTGCCTTGCGTACCACGAGGCGCGCGGCCTGAAGGTGAAGGTCGCGCGACCGTTTCATGTGCACGGCCCTGGTTTACGCCTCGACGACGGGCGCATCGTGCCCGCGCTGATCGCCATGGGGCTGCGCGGTGAGCGCCTGGCGCTCGAAAGCGACGGTCGGGCCACGCGCACCTATGGCTACGTCGCCGACGCGACGGTGCAGCTGTTTTCGATTCTGCTCAGCGACTTCGATGGTCACGCCTTCAACGTCGGCAATGATCGGCCGGAGACGAGCGTGCTCGAGCTCGCCAACGAGATTGCGAGCCTGTTCGGACAGAGTGAGCCAGTCAAAGTGAATACGGCGCCGGGCAACGCGAATGGCCGCGGTGCACCTGCGCGCGCTTGCCCAGATCTCGGTAAGTTGAAGCGTTCTTTGGGACTCGAGCCGCGCATTGGACTGCGCGAAGGGCTGGCCCGCACGATTCGATGGTTTTCGAAATATGACTAAGTCAGCCGCCGTTTCTGCCAACGAGCTTTGTTCGGCCTTCGAGCGAGGCACGTTGCCTCGCGACCAATTTTGGCTCGAAATGCGTGAGCGCCACCGGTTGCTCGAGCAGTATACCGAACTCGTCGGGCGCGGTGATCTCGAGGCCATCGAAATCCGCGCTAGCGGCTTGGAAGTCGTCTTCAAAGATGGCCTGCGTATGCGTTTTCGTCCCGAAGACACGCGCAGCGTGCCCAGCGTGACGGTGAATCACGGAGCTTACGAGCCTGCAGAGGTGCGCGCGCTCACAGCGCTGGCAGCGCACAGCCGCGTGATCTTCGATGTAGGAGCCAACGCTGGCTTCATGGCGCTAAAGATGGCGCAGGCCTCACCGCGCGCTCGTGTACACGCCTTCGAACCCGTTCCTTCCACGTTTGCGGAGCTCAGCAGCAATATCGAGCGCAATTGGTTTGGGGGGCGCATCGTGCCGCATGCGTGCGCGCTGGGTGAGCGCTCGGGAGTGGTCAAGTTCTACGTTCCGGCATTTCACGGCAGCGTGGCCGCGTCGGGTCGGCCGCTGTTCGCAGCTGACCAAAATTGCGAAGTCGAAGTGCAAATGCGCACCCTCGATGAATTCTGCGAGGAGACTGCTGTCGAACGCATCGACCTCTTGAAGTGCGACGTGGAAGGCGCCGAAATTTTCGTGCTGCGCGGAGGCTTGAGCACGCTGGTGGCGGCTCGCCCCGTGTTGATGCTCGAGATGCTGCGCAAATGGGCGAAGGTGTACGACTACCACCCGAACGACATCATCGCGCTTCTGTCGCAGCTCGGTTACCGCTGCTATTCGCTGGGGCAATCCGAGCTGGTGCAGCACACTGTGATCGACGACGCGTGTGAGGCCACGAACTTCTTCTTTTTGGTCCCTGAGCGACACGAGCTCGCCTTCAATGTGCTGACGAGCACCCTCGCAAACGAAGGCCAGAGCAGCCCACGTTTGCGCACTCGCCCGAGCGTCGAGTTATCGCGCGCCATTCGTAGGCACGCGCTTGGAATGGTGCATCGCTCGCGCGCCTCACACATCGGAAGCTGCTTCAGCTGCGCTGATATCCTGGCGGTGCTCTATGCCGGCATTCTGCAGCTGAATCCAGCCGCTCCCCAAGCGCCCGAGCGCGATCGCTTCATCCTGAGCAAGGGCCACGCTGCGGCGATCTTGTACGCGACGCTCGCGGAGCGCGGCTTTTTCCCCAAGCAATGGCTCGAGCACTACACGGAGGATGGCTCCCCATTGGCAGGCCACGCCGTGCACAAAGGAGTGCCGGGCGTCGAGGTTTCCACCGGCTCACTCGGTCACGGCTTACCAATTGGCGTGGGTATGGCGCTTGCGGCACAGCGCAGCGGGGCGAGCTATCGCACGTTCGTGCTGATGAGCGACGGCGAGTGCGACGAAGGCTCAGTCTGGGAGGCGGCGCTGTTTGCGGCGCATCACCGGCTCGAAAACTTGGTTGCCATCGTGGACGTAAACCAAATTCAAAGCTTCGGGCGCACCAGTGAAGTGCTCGAGCTCGAGCCGTTTGCGGACAAATGGCGCGCCTTCGGTTGGGCAGTGGAAGAAGTGGACGGCCACGACCACGCCGCTCTGGAGAGCGTTCTCGGCGAGCTGCCGAGTCGCCCCGGCAAACCAACGCTCGTTTTGGCGCGCACGCTGAAGGGCAAAGGCGTCAGCTTCATGGAAGACAAACTCGAGTGGCACTACCGCTCGCCGAACGCGGAAGAGCTTCAGCGCGCACTGGCTGAGCTCGGGGAGGCCACATGAGAACTGCATTTGCTCGCGCATTGACCGAGCTCGCGGCACGCGATTCACGCGTGTACCTCTTGACCGGCGATTTGGGCTTTTCGGTCCTCGAGCCATTTCGCGAGCGCTTTCCGCAGCGCTTCGTGAACGTCGGTGTCGCCGAGCAGAACATGTTGGGCATCGCTGCCGGCATCGCTCACGCTGGCAACGTCGTATTCGTCTACTCGATCGCAAACTTTCCCACCTTGCGCTGCCTCGAGCAGATCCGTAACGACGTTTGCTACCATGGCCTTCCCGTGCGCATCGTTTCGGTCGGCGGTGGGCTGGCTTACGGCAGCGCCGGTTACACGCATCACGGCGTCGAGGACTTGGCCGTGATGCGCGCGTTGCCGGGGCTCTCGGTTTTTGCTCCGGGCGATCCACTCGAGACGCAGCTCATCACCGAAAAGCTCTTGGATTTGCCGGGTCCAGCTTATCTGCGGCTCGGAAAGGCGTCCGAGCCCGTCGTGCACGCGGCGCCGCCTGCGCTCGAGATCGGCAAAGCATATGAGCTTCAGTCGGGCCACGACCTCACCTTGATTGCGACTGGCGGGATGTTGTTCGCGGCGCGCGAAGCGGCACAGGAGCTCGAGCGTCAACACGCCCTTTCGGTGCGCTTGCTCAGCATGCACACCGTGAAACCGCTCGACGAAACCGCCGTGGTGCGGGCGGCGCGTGAAACGCGGCTGGTGGTGACTTGCGAAGAGCACTCGTGCATCGGCGGGCTCGGCTCCGCTGCGGCGGACGTGATCGCTTCGCTTTCGAACCCGCGTGCGCGTCTCGTGAAATACGCGCTACCCGATCAACCTACCGAAGTGGTTGGCAGCCAACGTTACCTCCTCGGGCGCCTCGGTACGATCGTGGAACGGGTTCAGTCCGAAGCGCCGGAATTGTTTCGCTTGCGCGCCGCCGCTGGATAAGCCCGAGCAAGGCTGGACGTAGATCAGCGCCAGGTGTAGGGCGGCGCTGGTGTCGAATCGGTACCGGGCGACGTGCACGTCGAACCGTCGACGAAACCGCTGCAATTTCCGCTGCTGCGGTTGACGTTGCCACCTTGCAGCTCGACGTCGCCGATCAAGCTGCCGCCAGAGATCCCCTGCCCATTGGCGAAGTAGCCGAGCGGGTAGAAAGTCGTCTTCACGGTACCGCCGGTTACGTTGAAAGCGGTGTTGTTGTTGCCGATCAACGAGAGCGCGCCAACGGTGCCTCCCGAAACCGTTCCGCGCGCCACGATGGCGTGATCTTCGATGCGCGCGCTTCCGCTCACCGTCGCACCGCTCAACACCGTGGCGTAGGGTCCGACGTAGGCAGTCGTTCCGGATGGCGCGCAGCCACCGCCGTTCGTCGCACGGGTGAGCCCGCTTGGGCACGCATCGGGGCTGCCGTTTTGAAAGCCTTCGGGCCAAGCGCCGGCCAATTGAATCATGTACGGGTAGCGCGGCACGGTGTTGTACGCCTGATCCCACACGATGTTGTACCAAGCCGACGGCGTTCCCGTGACCACCAGGAACAGCGACTCACCAGGCTTCACGCAGAAGCTCAAGCTGCCATCGGAGCCTTTCTGAAGTCCGCTGTAGCGCGCGGTGGTGACGCCGCTATCGGTTGCTACCAAGCCCCAACGCCAATCAGGGCTCGACGGTGCGGACGTGACGCCACGGAACGTAACGGTAACGCTCGTTGCTCCCGATTCCGGGAACAGGCGAATCACGTTGTAGCCGTAGCGTTGTGGTGCCCAGCTCGACGGCGATGCGAAGCGCCGGTTGCTGGCGTAGCTCGAATCCAGCGGCTCGAGCTTCGTCGTGCGCAAGCGGCGCATGGTTTGCGAGGTATTCGTGATGATGCCGTAGTTGGAGCGGAACAGCGCGCCCTGGTTTTTACCCGCGGTCGCCGATGGAGCGGGATCTTGATAGTCCCAAGTCACGTTGTGCATCGCCCACTCGCCCATGAAGTCGTTGAGCTGCGCAACACTCCAGCCCATGCCGTTGCGAATGGCCGTGAACGGATCGGCCGCGGGAGTGCCGTTCCAAATCGCGTTGACCGCGCTGTAGCAGTACTTGTCCTTCAAGTACTCCATGAACTGCCAGTTGCAGTAACGATCGCGCGTCGAGCCCAAGTACAGATGCGGCATGTTGGCCAGCATCTCCGAGCAGTGCACGTTGGTGGTGTGATACTCGGCTTGCTGTTGAGCGGCCCAGTTGGCGTGACTCTCGTAAACCCAACCGCACGTGTTCGACTGGTTGCAGCTCTGCCCGCCGCTCACGCTCTGAACGCCGTGCATGAATTCGTGTGCCAAGCCCCAGTGATCGTTCAGGCCACCCGTGCCAATCCACATGCCCATGCGGTTCGATGTCCAGGCACCGCCGGTGAGCCCCCAATCGGAGTGCACGTGTACGGCGGCTTTGTACTTGGTCGCCGAGTTGCAGAGCGGCTCTTTCATGTACATCGGGCTGCCGAAGTACAGGTTCCACACCGTTTCGAGATGAGTGACCGCCGTTTGCGCCGAAGCCGTGCAGCCCTCGTCCGAATACACGGCGAAGTGCGTCGACTCCGAACACAGCTTGAAATTCGAGTGATCGGGATCGGGACCGCCTGCCACCCAAGTGCCGCTGGTGCACGAAGTGGGAGGGCTGGTCGGGCAATTGCTGGCCCAAGTCGTGGTGGTGCTGCCGTTGTCACAGCCCGTCGAGGAGGTGCCGCCCATCGATGTCGTGGTGCCGCCGCTCGAGTTTGCACCGCCCATGCCACTGGTGGTTCCACCCGCTGAGCTGCCGCCGCTGCCGCTGCTGGTGCCACCTGAGGCCTTGCCTCCAGAGCTCGTGCTCGTGCCGCCGTTCGAGCTATTGGTTCCGCCCGAGTTCTTTCCACCGGTGTTGCTCATCGAACCGCCGGAGTTGCCGCCTTGGCTACTGCCACCGTTGGAGCTGCCACCACTGCTGTTGGTCGTGCCACCGTTGGAGCTGCCGCCGTTCGTGCTACCCCCTTGCGCGCTGGTGTTGCCAGCGTTGGAGTTGCCAGTGCCGCCACTCGTCGAGTTGCCGCCGTTGCTGTTTCCGCCCGAGTTTTTCTTTCCGCCAGATCCGGCTTGGGTGCCGGAGTCACCGCCGCCGCAGGCGCTCGCGAGCAAGACCGTGACGAACAGGGGGAGCAGGGAACGCTTCGAAACCATCGACACTCTCCAGAGTGAGCGGTGCCCAGGTGACGGGCGCGCTCGATGTCCGGAAGTGACGGGCTCTCGAAATCGCCGGTCAAATACCTTTACATTTGTAAT
Source organism: Myxococcota bacterium (assembly GCA_049324695.1). Lineage (GTDB taxonomy): Bacteria > Myxococcota_A > Polyangia > Polyangiales > Polyangiaceae > PMG-095. The sequence goes on along the minus strand of JBMOMJ010000021.1, from coordinate 68,706 downwards.
TTTTTATCAGGACTCGATTCGAGCGCTGGCGTGAACGCCCTGAAAGTCCTCGATCAGAGCTCGATTTGAGCGCCAATCTCCATCACGCGGTCCGGAGGAATGTTGAAGAAGCGCGTTGCCGGCTGGGAATTCTTCGAGAGGAACGAGAACAGGTGCACACGCCAATGGGCCATTCCGGGACGCTTCGTGGCGATCATCGTTTCGCGACCTAGGAAGAAGGTGACGCCTTCGAGCCCTTTGCCGACGATGCCGGCACGCGTGAGCAGCGCTGGAACGTCCGGCTGCTCCATGAAGCCGTAGTGTGCCACGATGCGAACGAAGCCGTCACCCAGCTCTTCTTGAGTGAACCGATCGCGCTCGGAGACGCGCGCCACGTCTTCGGTGCTGATGGTCAAGAGCACGACGTGATGATGCAATACGCGATTGTGCAGAAAATTGTGCAGCAGGGCCGGCGGCGTACCCTCGCGCATGCTCACCATGAATACCGCCGTTCCCGGCACTCGCGCTGGGATCTCCACGCGCGTGAGATCGTGGAAGTCGCTGAGCGGTAGCATCTGCTCGCGGAAGCGCTGGCCCAAGACCTCACGGCCGCGATTCCAGGTCGTCATCATGACGAACAGCGCGGCGCCAATGGCCAACGGGAACCAGCCGCCGTCTTTGAACTTCATTGCGTTGGCGGCCGTAAATGCGAGCTCCGGAATCAGCATCAGCGAGATGAGAGCAGAGGCTTGCCAGATGTTCCAACCCCAGCGTGTGCGCACCAGAAAGAAGGTGAGCACCGTGGTGATCATCATCGTGAGTGTGACGGCTATGCCGTACGCAGCCGCCAGATTGCTCGACGACCTGAAGCTCAACACGAGGGTAATCGTACCGAGCATCAGCATCCAGTTGATGGTCGGCACGTAGATCTGCCCACGCTCTTCGGCGGAGGTGTGCGTGATGCGCATGCGCGGAAGCAGCCCGAGCATGATGCCCTGTTGCGAGAGTGAATAGACGCCCGCGATCAAAGCTTGAGACGCAATCACGGCGGCTGCCGTGGAGAGCGCGATCAGCGGATACAGCGCCCAGGTCGGCGCCATGTGGAAGAACGGATGCTCTCTCGCCTCATGATCGTGCAAGAGCAGCGCCGCTTGCCCAATGTAGTTCAGCAGCAACGACGGGAAGACCAACACGAACCAGGCGCGCCGAATCGGAGCGCGCCCGAAGTGGCCGAGATCGGCGTAGAGCGACTCAGCACCGGTTACTACCAGGAACACCGCGCCCAAAACGCTCGACCCAATCGCGCCGTGCTCTCGAATGAACGCAACGCCGTACTTGGGATTTACCGCCGCCAGCACCTCGGGGTGATTTTGAAGATTCAGCACGCCGAGAAAGGCCAGCACGCCGAACCACACCAACATGATGGGACCGAAAAACTTTCCGATCCCGCCGGTGCCATAGCGCTGAATCGAGAAGAGCCCGATCAAGACGGCTACGGTGATCCCCAAAACGGTCGACTGCGAAATCGGCGTAGCGACCTGCAGACCTTCCATCGCAGAGAGCACTGAAATGGCCGGAGTGATCACACCGTCGCCGTAGAGCAGCGCGGCGCCGAACACGCCGAGGGTGATCAACACCACGTGCAGTCGTGACTGCTTCAACGCAGAACTCGACAGCGCCATCAAGGCGAGGACCCCACCTTCACCCTTGTTATCGGCGCGCAGCACGTACGCCATATATTTGATCGATACGATCAACGTGAGCGACCACACCACCAGCGAAAGCACGCCGTACACGTTGGCTTTGTTCACGTCGATGGCATGCTCGCCGTGAAAGCACTCCCGCATTGCGTAGAGAGGGCTCGTGCCGATGTCGCCGTACGCCACACCGAGCGCAGCCAAGGCCAGCTTGTAAATGTTTCCGTGGGAGGCGTGCTGTGAATGAGGCTGATCGCTTTTCGGCGGCGCGCTCACGGAACTCGCCGCCGCGCTGCCTGGTTCGCTCGCGCCGTTGGTGCCCGGAGGCAACGCGGCGGACTGAATAGCGACGCCTTCAGCCGGGGCCGAACTCGCCGATGGGCGAGAAGCTGATTCTGGCATGTGCGGGGGCTACGCTAGCACCAACCCAAAATCTTCATCACTCCAAGTCTTGGGCCCGCGCGAAAATGAGTGGTACTGCGACCGACGATCCTCTTTGGCGGTGTCGCAACTCACTTATTTTCCGCGTGGACCTTAGCGGACCCAAAAAACTGTAAAGGCATCGCCGCCTTCGTCCGGCTCGGCGGCGCGGACCTGTTCAATGTAGCTGGAGCTTCCCAGGTGTTCGCGTACACGGCTGCGGAGGGCGCCGGTACCATGCCCATGCAACACGAATCCTACCGGTTCGCCTTCTCCGAGCATGCGATCGAGGAAGGCGTCGAGTCGATCAGCGGCATCTTCGACGCGTACGCCACGTAGATCGAGCGTGTTGTCGCTCGTGCGTTGCGCTTGTGCAAGCGACTGACCTCGACCGGCTGGGCGCCATTTGGTGGTTTTGGTTTGGGTGGGTGCGCTTTTAGACGACACCAGCTCGAGGGCGCTGAGCTTTTCGCGTGTACGCAACGCCCCCACGCGCAGATGAACTTCATCGCGGGTCGGTGCTTCGAGCACGGTTGCGATCGCGCCGGTGCGTTTTACGCGTACACGCGCGCCCGCTTTGAGCTGCGATGCATCGAAGTCTGTGCCGCCCGCTTCGTGGCTAACGGGACGCGCGAAGCGCCCGCCGATGGCAACGTCTCCGGCGACGTGCGCGACACGCGCTTCCAGGGTCTTGAGTTCGACTTGCGTGATTCGCTCGGTCTTCAGCTGTTCGCGCACGCGCAGGAGCTCGCTGCGAGCGGCCTTCACTTCTTGAGCCAGCTTTTGCGCTTCACGCTCGATGTGTTCGCGCGCGTTTGCATGCAGAGCTTCGCGCTCTTGGGCGAGAGCGGCTTCTCGCTCGGCATGCCGTTGCCGTTCGGCTTCGATCGCGGCGCGCTCACCCTGAATCCGCTCCTGCTCGCGCGAGAGCTCCAGGATGATGCGTTCGCGATCGACCGAGCTCTGCGGCAGCAGCGCTTGGGCGCGCTCGAGTAGCTCGGCGGACATGCCGTGCCGCGCCGCCACCGCAAGCGCACTAGACGCGCCCGGCACACCCAGCGTCAGCCGAAAGGTGGGCGCCATGCGTTCGAAATCGAATCCCACCGAAGCGTTTTCGAGACGGTCCGATTTGGTGGCGAGCTCTTTCAAGCGCTCGTAATGGGTCGTCACGGCAACGGCGGCGCCACGCGACGTGAGCTCTTCCAAAACAGCACCCGCCAGTGCGGCTCCCTCTTCCGGATCCGTGCCCGCGGCCACTTCGTCGAGCAGCACCAGCACGTTTGGCGCCGCGTGCTTCAAAATCGCCGCCAGGTTTTCCACGTGCGCACTGAACGTGGACAGCGAACGAACCAGCGACTGCTCGTCTCCCACATCGGCGAGCACGTGTGAAAACCAGCCGATGTGTGACTCTGCGCGCGCCGGAATTGGGATTCCAGCCCGCACCATCCAGGCGAATAACCCCACGCACTTGAGCGCAACGGTTTTGCCTCCCGCGTTCGGTCCGGAGACGACCAACGCTTTGCCGCCAGAGAGCACGATGTCGTTCGGCACTACCTCGCCGCCCGCAAGAGCAAGCAGTGGATGGCGCGCTCCCGAAACCTCGATGCGGTCGTCCTCTGCGACGTCAATCGGGCGCGCCCGCGTGGCAACCGCGAAGTGAGCGATTGCCGCCAGCGCATCGGCTTCTACGCAGGCATCGAAGGCGACGCGCGCCTCGTTCACACGCTGCGCCAGCAGGGCCGAAAGCTCGGAGAGTACGCGCGCGACTTCTCGCGCCACAGAAGCTTCGCGAACGCGGAGACGGTTGCCGAGATCCGTGACCTCGCGCGGCTCGACGAACAACGTGCCGCCGGAGCCGCTGGAGCCGAGCACGATGCCTTCCACGCGGTAATGTGCGTCGGCTCGCACCGGCAGTACGTAGCGACCATCACGCTCGGTGTAGTAAGCACCGCTCAGCACATCGGCGAAGCGTTGCGTCAAATCGCCGAGGCGCCGTTTGAGCTCTTCGCGCACCTCGCGTGCTCGGCGGCGCGCTTCGGCGAGCTCGCTCGAGGCAGCATCGGCCACGCTGCCATCGCGATCGATGCAGCTCGCAAGACGCTCTGCCAGCCGTGAAAGCGAGGCGTCGCTGTCGAGTACGGCGCACAACTCTGGCTTCTGCTCGCGGTGCTGGCGGGCGATTTCGCGCAGCTCAGCAGCGAAACTGAGCACGCCCAGAACATCCAGCAAGTCGCTGCCGCTGGCGCTGGCTCCCACGCCAACGCGCGCCAACGTTTCACGAATGTCGGGGAACTCTCTGAGCGGCAGCTCCACGCCGTGTTCACCGAGATCGAGCAATGCGCGCACGCGCGCCATGCGCTGACGTGCCTCGGCAGGATTGGCTGTCGGGCGCAGTTCGCGCAAGCGTTTCTGTCCTGGAGTGCTGCGTGCAGTCTGCGCCAGCCGATCGAGCAGAGCTTGCCACTCGAGCGCCGCCTGAGCGTGCGCTTCCAGCTCTTCGATCGAGGCCGAGGTGGCCGCAGCTTGCATGGCGCGCTTTGTAGCACTCGCGCCGCACCCCGCACGCGCCGTGCGGAAGCCGCCTTCACACGCTGAGAAGCACACTAGCTCGCGAGGCGCGGGAGCACGCCGTTCATATAGAGCGGAGCTTCCTCGCCCACGCGCACGCCCAAAGCAATCCCGCTACCGAGCGCGCTCTCGCGCAGCGCGTGCGAGAGACTCGCCAAGCTATGCCCCGGACGCTGCGCGTGCTCTCTCGCGACGCTCAGCAAGAAGCGCATTCCGGAGACGTCGCGTAGATGCTGCAGCAAGCCACGCGCTAAAGTCGCGCGTGCCGCGATGGCTTCGATGTCGCTGCGCCCATTGGAGACCAAAATGGCGTCCTCGATGCGCCAGCCCGTGTTCACGAGGCGCGACAACCTACTTGCGACCTGCTTCACGAGCGAGGCGGGTGACCCCTCGTAGTGTTGCGCTACCACCGCCATATGATCGGCGCTGGTCGGACTCAGCCAGCTCGGCCAACTCGCGCCGAACTCGATGACCACCAGCGTCGCGTTTTGACCTTGCATGGCATCCTCCGAGCTTTCAAAGGGCCATACGGGTCATCGGCCGAGTGGGCCAACAAACCCAAGCTTCGAAGGGGCGTTGGACCCGAACCCACGGACGAGATAACGTTTGGGTATCGACGCGATGCGGTTCTATCTTCCTTGCCTGCTGGCGTTCGGAGCGTTCGTCGTTACGCCGAGCGCGTTTGCGCAAAGCCAAGGTGGCTTTCCCGCGCCGACCGCGACCCCTCCCGCACCTCCGCCTACACCGCCAGCCGCTGCGCCGGCACCCGCGCCACCAGCACCTTCGCCCGGTGCTTCCGCCGCGCCGCCTGCTGCAGCGCCTGCACCTGCGCCGCCGCCCGGATCTGCACCACCGCCTGCGCCCACAACACCGGCGCCTCCCGGCGCTGCTCCCGCCGCTACAGCGCCTGATGCAACAGCGCCGGGTGCAACCGCACCTGCGGTACCTCCACCTCCAGCAGCAGCGCCGCCATCAGCCGCCGTCGTGATCGAACCACCGCCGCCAGTGCCAGCGCCGGATCCGACGGTGCATCGCCACGATGGCTTCTACATGCGTCTCGGTATCGGCGGAGGGTTCATGGCTTCGCGCCTCGAGCCGGATCCCGACGAGTTGAACGCGAGTGGTGGCGGCGTTGCCATCGAGTTCGCGTTGGGCGGCACCGTTGCCGACGGCCTCGTGATCGGTGGTGGGCTCTACGCTTCGGGCGTCGGCAGCGTTCGCTGGAAGGGTGACGGTATCGTATCCGACGGCGTTTCCGGCGGGCAGGGCTCGCTCGGTCTGCTCGGTGTGATTGCCGATTACTATCCCAATCCGCGCGACGGCTTCCATGTTCAAGCGGGCCTCGGCATCGGCACGCTGTCATTCGATAAGCACACGCGCTCTGGGATCCCCAACGAGAATCTCGCGGGCGGCGGCGGCGGTGCCATGCTCGGCGTCGGCTACGAATTCTGGGTAGGCAACCAATGGAGCATCGGCGGCGTTGGTCGCGTATTGTTGGTGAGTGGCACGCTGCGCGGTGAGGAAACCGACAACGAAATGTCGGCGAAGGGCTACGCGCCAGCGCTGTTGTTCACCGCGACGAATCACTGACGCTTGGCAACGCGTTTCGCCTGTACTCCTCCCGGTCGCAACGCAAGCGCTCAGCTCACTCGCTAGAGCTTGGCGCGCACGTCGAGCGCGCTTGGTTCACCCGATGGAACTTCGGGCGCATCTAGCGCGCTCGGTATACTCGCTAGAGCTAGGCGCGCATGTCCGCGCGTTCGGCGCGAAGAGGCTCCTTCGCGCGCCGGGACGAGGCGAGCTAAGCAGCAGCGCTTAGGGCCCGCGAATCAGTAAGTCAGTCGCGAGCGGGCCGAGACCGCCGCGAGGTGGGCGCGTGAGGAGAGAGCACCGCAGGCCTGCTGCGATCAATCCTGAGGCTGAAGCAGGTCGAGGAGCGCAGCGACGAGCCCGCCCGCCGCAGCAAGAGGATCGGCCCGCGCAGTATGACTTATCCATTCGCGGGCCCTTAGCTCTTAGCGAGCGCCGCCGGCGCCGCCTTCAGTGCTCGGGGCGCCACCAGCGCCACCTTCGGTGCTGGGCATGCCGCCCATGCCACCTTCGGTGCTCCCCATGCCGCCCATGCCACCTTCTCCCATCATTGGAGGTGGCATTTCTGGGAGCTTCAGGTTCACGAACACTGCCGTGGCTTCTTTCTCGTGCACCTCGAACTCGACAGGTGCTGGGTGCAGGTACTCAGCGCCGTCCTTGTCGTAGGCCGTTACGTCGAGCGTGGCTTTACCATCAGAGAAGGAGCCCGGCAGAGTGAAGCGCTCGTAGAACTTGTCTGCGATCACTTCCGTGGGAGGAGCGCCCGCGGCGTTCATGATCTGCCGCGTGGGCAGCATCGAGAAGTCCTTCTCGAATGGAGCTTTCGACCCTTGCGTCACGGTCACGTGCAGCCGGCTGACGAAGCCGACGTCCGAAGCGGACTGCACATTCAGTGCGATGATCGTATCCGAAGAAGAACAAGCAAGCAGCGCGAGCGCTGCGGAGCAAAACCACGTGGCCGCAACACGAGACGACTTCATGCGGCGCATATTAGCGGCGGCACTCTCACCACATCAACTGTCGTCGCACACTTCGTTGATCTTTGTTTGGATCGATCCCAGAACCACTGGCGCGCTCCACAATCATTAAGGTGTCGTCATGTTCAATGAGTCGTCGCAGTGCGTTGTGAAGTCGTGAACCGCACTCGCTGAGTGTCGCCTTCTCATCACGTGCTCAGATGAGGAGATAGGCAAATGCACAGTTTCGCCCAACGTGCATTTTGCTGCCGCGTGCGCATCGACTTCCCAAATTCGAATCATCGCTTGTCCTTGCTGCCGCGAAGCGAGGACCGCGCTCGCGAGAAATTCGGCGTGTACGTAACTACGCGGGAGTGCGCTGCGACTCTCGGCCAGAGGTTGGGAATCTAGAATTACGAAGCTTCATTTAAGGTTCTCAAGTTCGCATAAACAAGCGACTAATCGAGATCACATTAGCGTGTGGCATTGGCCGAATCAGGGCTTTGCCGTGGGTGTCGGCACCATGGTTTGCGGGCTCGTGAGCGCCGCGGCCGGGGAGAAGGTCGCGGGGCAATCGTGCCCTTTCATCGCCGAACACTTGGGAGTTGTCGTCGTTCAGCCACACCTACGCGAGCTCGGGCGAGCACGTGATAGGCGGGAGTTTGCGAGTCCGGACGCGTGAGAATTGTCGCTCGTCGCAGGCGTCGAGTTGAAATTGGCGATTCTGGTCTTCCCAGCGTGCGAGGCAGGAGTGTATAACGCGCCCGCGTTGCACAAATTATCGTTGGCCCACGAGCGGGACCAACGAGGAGGGTCCGATGTTTGTTGGAGCACATTTGCGTCGCCGGAGCTTCGTCCTGCATTCGGCGTTGCTCCTGAGTCTTGTTTCCCTCGCTTCTTCAGAGGCGAAGGCGGCCACGCGGGTTGCGCAAGCAGCGCCGCAACAAAAGAAACCTGCCAAGCCAGCGGCACCTGCTGCTGCGCCGGCCGCGCCAGCGCCTGCACCTGCGCCAGCAGCACCTCCTGCTGCTGCGCCGGCCGCTCCTCCCGCTGGTGCTGCCCCTGCGCCAGCAGCACCGGGACCGGTTCCAGCGCCTGCCACGCCACCTGCAGCGGGAACGCCAGCACAGCCCGCGCCTACAGCACCAGCGCCTGCACCGGGAGCAGCTCCCGCGGGCACCCCTGCTCCAGCACCCGCCGGCGCCGCACCTGATGCACCGGCTGCGGCTCCTCCAGCGGACGCTGCGTTACCGCCACCTGCTCCCGCTGACGATCTACCGCCGCCGCCGCCAGGTGGGGACTTGCCCCCTCCGCCCGCCGCGGACGCACCGATCGAAGAGACTGACGAAGGCGACGTCGTCAAGGTGACGATCGATCGCCGCCTGAAGTCGATTCAGGACCTCTCTGGTTCCGTCGAAGCCTTCAGTGAGGCGGACCTGGAACGCAAGAACATCCAATCATTGCGCGACCTCACGGCCGCCACACCCTACGTCGAAGTCGGCGCGGTCGAAGGCAATTTCGAGCTCTTCGTGCGCGGTGTCGGTAACAGCAACAACACCGAGATTGGCGATCCGGCGGCCGCCGCTCATATCGACGGCGTCTACATTCCGCGCCCACGCGGCCTCGGGTCGATGTACTTCGATATCGAGCGCGTCGAAATCCTACGTGGCCCGCAAGGAACGCTGCGTGGCCGCAACGCGATGGCCGGTACACTCAACATCGTCACCGCACAGCCCAAGCTGGGAGAGTGGGGCGCGAGTGGAAGCTTCCAACTCGGCAACTATATGCAACGGCTCGCCAAGGCGATGGTCAACATCCCGATTGGCGACAACTTGGCGTTCCGTTTCGCTGGCTTCAGCGAGCGACGCGACCCGTACTACAAGAACGTAGGCGGCAACTCTTCGCTGCGCGCGTCGGAGGATCTGGATACGTTTGCGTATCGCACGTCCTTGAAGTGGGCGCCGAGCAACAAGGTTTCGGTTGTGATTCGGCACGACAATACCTTCGAGCGCGGCACCGGCTGGGTCGGCACGAACGTTACCGAAGCGTTGCAGAACGGCATTTTACCTGAAGAAATTCCGGATGTTCGCTCGGCAGCGGTAGTTGGCGTGCAGCCCGCGCAGTCGCTCGATCACCTGGGCGTCAGCGCGGAGCTCACGTTCAATCTCGGCCCCGTCAACATCGAGCTCATCAACAGCTACCGCCAACTGAAGTACACGCAGACCACCGGCACCACGGCGGGCGTGAACTACAACGGCAAGGCCCCGGCGGATCTCGACCGCTACACCAGCTCCTACTGGGATACGCGTTCAAAGTCGGTCGTGAACGAGTTGCGCCTCTACTCTCCGGATGATGCGCGTCTGAAGTGGACCATAGGCGCCTTCAATTTGTACGAGTCGCAGTACGTGCTTCTCGCCCAGACCAACGATAAGGCCTGGGGCTGGGCGGGCCAGGAGTACAACCATCCCGACGTCAAAGATGGCGCCGTGGCTGGTTACGCCGACGCCACGTTCGACATCACGCAGGCATTGCGCGCGCTTGCCGGTGTCCGCGTGACTCACGACTGGAAGCACCGTCACGGCATCGGCTGGGGTTACCCTGTTGGTTGCCAGCCGACGGCAACGCCGGAGACCTGCACCAACCGACCAATTCGCTTCGGAACAGAAGGTTTCCGCTTCGCTGGCTACGATCGCACCGACTACAGCGCTGCAGGCGATCCCCTCGCGAACTTTACGAACGGCGTTAAGCAGTTCGGCGCTCGCGACGACCTGCTCGCGTTCTACTCGCAACCGGGCGCGGCCATCCCAGCTGTGGGCGAGCAGCACGGTAGCGTGAAAGACACGTTCGTGGACTTCCGCGTCGGCGCGGAGCAGAACCTGACACCTCAGAACTTGCTCTACCTGACGTTCTCCACCGGGCACAAGTCGGGTGGGTTCAACGACACCATCTCGGTGAACGGTCAACAGATGGCTCCGGAATTCAAGTCGGAAGCCGTCTACGCGACGGAGATTGGCAGCAAGAACCAGTTCGCCAACAAGAAGATCACGCTGAACGCAGCCGGCTTCTGGTACGCCTGGGTCGACTATCAGTCTGCCACGGTGGAATCGTTTGGTGGCAACGCCGGCTGTGCGGCGGATGATCCCAATTGTCAGCGCGGTCAAGCAACGTCGGTGCGCCGCAACGTGGGCGACGCGCGCATCCTCGGCATCGATGCCGACCTCAGGGCGCAGCTGCCCTCGGGCTTCACCGGAAGGTTAGCGGCCGCGTTCCTCGACGCCCGGTTCTTGGGCGCCGACGTGACCGACACGCGCATCAGCTGGGATCCGACTCAGCAGCCGAAGGTCAATCTCAAGGGCAATTTCCTGCCCCGCGCACCGCAGCTTGCGCTCTCGTATGGAATCGAGCAGACGATTGCGACGCCGGTTGGCTACTTCGACTGGTCGCTCTCCGGGCAGACCAAGTCGAAGATGTACATGACGCAGTTCAACGGCGACGGGACCGATTCGAAGGGCGCCGTCAATCCTCTGCTCAGCGATGTGGTTCCGTGGACGCACCGTTTTGATGCGAGCATCGGCTACGCGCGTCCCCAGGGTGACATTCGCATCGATGCGTTCATGTCGAACATTACGAACATGACGTACGCGACGAGCATCATCAACGCGCCGGGTTCGAACCTTCGGTTCTACAACCCACCGCGCATGATGGGCGTGCGTTTCTCGATGTACCTGTAAGCGTGTGATGCTAGTGGGTGAGGCATGCGAACGGCGTGCCTCACCTTGGCAACTTGGCTCGGTCTGCTTCTAGCGGCGCCGGGCTTTGTTGCGTGTTCAGGTTCGGATAACGACGGAGCGGGTGGGCCCTTCGAGCTCACCGCTGAGCGACGCGCGGCGTTTTCGAGTGAGCTCGAAGCCGCGCGTCAGCGTTTGGAGGTGCCGGGTGTCGCGTACGCGATCGTGGCGCACGGCCAAGTGCTCGAGGTGAATGGGTTGGGGGTGCGCGATCTGGCGACACTCGCGCCCGTGACTGCGGACACGGTGTTTCGCGTGGGGTCCATTACCAAGGCGATGTCGTCGGCGTTGATCGCGAGCCACGTGGATGAAGGTGCGCTCGCTTGGGATACGCTGGCGACCAGTATCGATCCGGGCTTCAAGCTGACGGACGATGCGCTGACGAAAAGCGTCACGCTCGCTGAGCTGCTTGGGATGGGAACAGGGCTCAACGCGCCGCCTCCGTTTTGGTGGGAGTACCAAACGGCAGATGACGTGATGGCCGCGGTTTCGCTCGCAACCAAGACGGTGCCGCGAGGGACCTTCATCTACAACAACGAGGCGTACGCGACGGGCGTGTACCTAGGGCTGCGTGCTAGTGGCGCGACCGGGCCGCTTGTGGATGCGTACGCGGGTGAGCTCGAAACGCGTGTGTTTGCGCCGCTCGGCATGAAAGCGGCAGTCAGCGATGATCCCGCAACGGTTGGTGAGGACTACGCCAAGTCGTACATGCCATCGCTCGTCGATAAGCTCAGCGCGGACTCCGAGACGCCGCCGTTTGCGTTGCGTGGTCTCTCCGCCGCGGGTGCAGTGGTGACGAGCGCGGCCGAGCTCGCCAAGTTTTTGATCGCGGAAATGCAACAAGGCTTGGGTGCGAACGGCGCGCGCATTGCGAGCGCCGAAAACATTCGTCGCACGCAGCTCGGCCAAACGCCGTGGACCAGAGGCTTCTACGGCATGGGTTGGGTGATCGAAAACGAGCTCAGCGTGCCGTTGTTGTGGCACGACGGTTCGATCGATGGCTTTCGCACGTTGATGCTGAGCCTTCCGAAAGCTGAGGTGGGCTTGGTGGTGCTCAGCAATGGCGCTACGGGTGATCGCTTGTGCGCCGTGGCGCGTGCAGCGTTCATGCGCGCAGTACACGGCAAGAGCAGTATCCCAGCCGGCAAAGTGGAAACTCTGTACGAGGCTGATCGCGCGGCGCTGGCGGACACAGTGAGCAAGTTGAAGAGTGCCGTCGACGCGACTGCGCTGGCGCCGTACATTGGTAAGTACGAGCACGGCGTCGAAGTGGCGTTGCACGAGGATGGCAGCGCCTGGCTGGTCGCGCCCGGCGTCGAGGGGCGGCTTCTCGATGCGTCTGCCGTCACTGCTCCTGGTGTGATGGTGGTCGGCAGTGGCCAATTCGTTGGCAACTTCGTGCAAGTGGTGGGCAGCGGCGCGGGCGATCCGCGGCTCGAATTCGTAAACTCAGACCTCAAGCCCGTGACCGTGTTGCACAAGCTTGCAGAGTGACATCGCGCGGTGTGATACGCGTGTTGAACGAAGTGGCACACTGACGAGCGCGCGGTGTGATGCGGCGCTGGATCGGGGTTGAGCGGCCGATGAGCGCAGGCACACCGCCGCGCGACGGTGCGCAAGTGAGCACTGGCGCGGCGCCCCCAAACCCAAATCCCAACTATGCGCGAACTTCGCGAGATTATCGCACGATGGAGCGGCGCGTTCCGTCGGGCAAACAGCGATTGTGCGAGCGTTCGGGAAATCTCGTATGCTTGGGAGCATGCGCGCTTACGCATCCAGGCTTGCTTCGTTGATGTTCTCGATGGGCTGGGTCGTGTGCGCGAGCTGCGGCAACGCCGAGTCGCTGGGTGGAGGAAGTGGAGGCGCTGCGGCCGCTGGAAGCGCGAACGGCGGCACGGCCGGAATGACGAGCGCGGGTGGAGCGTCGGCGCAAGGCGGCGCGAGTGCGCAAGGCGGCGCGAGTACGCAAGGCGGCGCGAGTGCACAAGGCGGCGCCGCGAACAGCGGAGGCAAGGCGCAAGGTGGTGGCGCACCAGCGAATGGCGGCACCGTCGCACAAGCGGGATTGAGCGGGTTGGGCGGAGGTAGCGCGAAGGGCGGTGCACTCGGCGCGGGTGGGAGCAGCGCGGGCGCAAGCAGCGGTGGCGCGAGTGCAAGCGGCGGCGCGACGAGCGGCGGAGGTAGCGCGAAGGGTGGCAGCTTGGGCGCGGGGGGTTCGGGATTGGTGGATTGCGACCCGCGCAAGATTCTGTGTAAGCGAGTCGCGCCGACGTGCGATTTCGGCAGCGTTCCGGCCGTGGAAGGAACCTGTTATGGCGAGTGCGTTCGCGTCGAGCGCTGCGCTTGTAACGAGGCAGCGGATTGCCCGAACGCCGAAACGTACACGTGCCATCTGAGCGCGGGGCATTGCGGCCCGTACCTGCAGTAGGCCGCGCAGTAGCCCGAGATTCGTGCTCGATTCGAGCGTTCAAAGGCTTTGGCGACGCGAATCGCAGAGTGAATCGTGACAGGCAGAGCATGCCTCGGCTAGCATTCGAGTGATCTTGCGGGCGAGCGTTCGAGGGTGCCCGCGCGAAAGTGAGCCGAGCATGGGTATTGAAGGGTTCATCAAACAGGTCGAGAAGAGCCTGGAGCGGTTGGTCAATCTCAACGTGGTGACGGCGGTGGGATCGGCGAAGGTGGAGATCAAGAGCGAGCAGGGGAGTGGCGCTTCGACCAGCATCGAGCTCACGGGTCCCAGCACGAAGGTGATTTGGACGGCGATCAATTTGGCGCAGGGCGACGTCACCACCGTGATCGATCCGGATTTTCAGGGCGATGGGGGTAGGGAGTTGCGTGAATTTCACAAGTCGCGCGAGAGTCAGGGGCTCGAAATCATTCGCGGTAACATTTCGGCGCTGAAGGAGCTCGTGAGTTTGCTCGGCGCTGCTTACGATCACGAAAACTCGCATCCGGCTCCACCCAAGCGCTGAGTCGGGGATGGACGCGAGCCGCCTCGAGAGCCTGATCACCGACCTCTTTTCGTTGGAGGTGAATACGATCGTCAAGCAGGGGATGATTGCAACCAAGATGCCGAATCCGGCGCATGCCTTGATCGACTTGGCCGTCGATTACGCGGTGACGGTGCGGCGCCTGGGGGGCGATCCCGGTGCGTTCGACGGGGAGGCGAGCTTTGCGGTGTTCGATGCGTTGCGCGAAGGTGCTTCCAGGCGCGCGCGGGTGCTGCAAGGGCTCGACGCCGATAAGGCCGCTGCGAAGTATCAATCTCCCAAAGCATTGAGCGACGCCGAAGCGGCGGAAGTGCTGATGTTGTGTCGCATTCGCGATACTTCCGACCTTTTGAAGGCGTTGTTTTTGAAGAGCCCGGGCGGAAAGAAGACGCACTTCAATCGCGATAGCGCCAACGGGTTTCAACCGAATCAGCTGCCGCTGAGTGACCGCGATCGCCTCATGCTGCGCAAGGCTTGGGAGGTGGGCACCGAAGAGGTCGTGCTGCAAACGTCGGTGTACCTGGACGGTGACGTGGTTTCGCGGATTCGTCCCGATTATGCACTGCCCGACAAGCAAGGTTTTCTCGATGCACACCAGCGCGGCGTGAACACATCGATTGCGTTTTGGAAAGGGCTGGTCGATGTGGTGCGTTCGATGTTTGGGCGCGGATTGTGATGGCCGCTGCGCGTGCACAGCGCTCACTGGCGAGTCTGGCGAAAGAGCTCTTGTTCACCCGTGCCGTCACCATCACAACGACTCGAGACGGTGGCGTTGCTAGCGTTGGATCGGAGCTCGACGCGGTGACCGTGATTCAGCTCGATGGCGAGGTCATCAACTACTTTCGTGCGGGAGCTTCGCTGGACCGACATTTTGCCGAGCTTCGCCGAGTGCGGGCGTTGCTGAAGTACGGCGCCGCATGTTGGCGCGGCAGCGAGCGCGGCGTGTTTTGGACCGGGACGCTGGGCGCTCAGTACTTTGCGCACTCCTGGTTGTGGGAAGCGTTGCTGAACGGCGGGTTCGCCGCGCTGTCAGCGCAATCGGGCGCACTGCTGCGTTCGGCGCTCGGTTTGGCGACGCCGTTTGCGCTGTACGGCATTCGGGAGTTCGGGCGCCGCGCATTGTTGCGCGCTGCTGAAAATGCGTTTCCCGAAGTCCTGAGTGGCCGCGCGCCGCGCCCGGTGTAGCGCCGTAATGCCACCGCGCCCGGTGTAGCGCCGGTAATGCGGCGCCCGGTGCGGCGGGCTCAGCCGCTCGCTTTGGTCTTTTTGCCTTCGCTCTTGGGCTTGGCGGGCGCCTTTTTGGGAGGCTTGATGGCGCCAGTGCCCGCTTCGAAGGGCTTGGGAGCGTTTTCGAGGCTCTTTTTGAGGGCTTCGAAGAGGTCGATGATTTGCGCTTTGGGCGCTTCCGGAGCGACGGTGACTTCTTGGCCTTGCACGCGCTGGTCGACGGCGGCGAGCACGCGCTCGCTGTAGGAGTCGTGGTATTTCTCGGGCTCGAAGGCTTCGCTCGAGAGCTGCTCGATGAGTTTGTCGGCGAGCTCGCGCTCCTTGTCGCTGAAGCTGAATTTCGCGCCGGTTTCGATGTCGTCGAAGGCGCGCACTTCGTTGGCGTAATAGAGCTGATGTAGAAGCAAGCCGCCGTCGCCGTGCGGGCGCACCAACACGAGTTGCTCCTTGCCGCGCGCCGCCCAGCGCCCCACCGCGACGCGATCTTTGCCCTGCATGGCCTCGCTGAGCAGGCGATAGGCTTTGTCGCCGCCTTTGTCGGGCCCGAGGTAGTATGACTTTTCGACCTGTACGAGGTCCACGCTGCTGAGCGGAACGAACTCGGTGATCTCGATGCTGTTGTCGCGCGCCGCTTCGAGCGCCTTCAACTCTTCCTCGGTGAAGAGCACGTACTGCCCTTTGGCGTACTCGTAACCCTTGAGGGTATCCGAGCGCTCCACGACCTCGTTATCGGTCGGGCAGAAGTACTGCATCTTGATGCGGCCCTTGCACTTGGTGTGCAGCATGTTGAAGCTGACTTGCTCCGAAGAGGCCGCGGTGTAGAGCTTCACCGGGATCGAGACCAAGCCGAACGAGATGGTGCCTGAAGAGATGGCGCGTGCAGCCACGAACACATGGTACGAGACAATCGTGGTTCTTGGAAATTACACGCGAGAGCTCCGGCAGCGTCTCGAGCTATAGTTCAATAAGGCTTGCCCAAACGCCCCTCGTCGACCCACGAAACCGAAGCGAACGCCGCCGGAACATCGGCTGACGCGCTCGCCGATTACCGCAAGAAGCGGAACCCGCTCAGCACCAACGAACCGTTTGCTGCTGAACACGAGCGCAGTCCTTCACTCACGCGCAGCGGTCGTTTCGTTGTTCATCTGCACAGTGCCCGCAATCGGCACTACGACGTCCGCCTACAAGTTGGGCGCCGTTTGATCAGTTTCCCGGTGCCGCGCGGCCCGAGCTTGGATCCGCGCGAGAAGCGGCTGGCCATCCAGACGGAGGATCACCCTCTGGAGTACGCCGACTTCGAGGACATCATCCCTGAGGGTAACTACGGCGCCGGGCCGATGATCGCGTGGGATCTCGGCCGCGTTGTGTACCTGGAGACGCACGCCGAGCAGGGCCTGCAAGCCGGCAAACTGGATTTCCTGTTGTTCGGGCACAAGTTGCGCGGGCGCTTCGCGTTGGTGCGCACCAAGCGTGGTGCCGGCAACGAGTGGCTGCTGATCAAGAAGCAGGACGCTTATTCGCGCGAGGACGGAGACATTCTGGAGGAAGCGCCGCAGAGCGTGCTGAGCGGCCTATGCGTCGACGAGCTGGCACAGCGGGACGCCATTGCCGCCAACGTCGCGGAGCAGGCGCGGGCTGCGGGCGCTCCAATGCGCGCGCTACCAAGCGCGTTCGAGCCGATGTTGTGCTGCGACGAAGGGGCGTCGTTGGACGACGCCGATCGCATCTATGAGTTGAAGCTCGACGGGGTTCGCATCGTGGCGCGCAAGAGTGGGCGCAAGGTGAGCCTCACGTATCGCAACGGTGGCGTGTGTACACACAGCTACCCGGAGGTGGCGCGCGCGTTGGAAACGATTCCGGGGCACGACGTGGTGCTGGACGGCGAAATCATTGCCTTCGACGAGCATGGTCGTCCGCGTTTTCAGCGCTTGGGTTCCAGAATCCAGGCGCGCAATGCGCTCGACGTGGCGCGCGCAGCCGCAGATACACCCGTGGTCATGCTGGTGTTCGACTTGCTCGGTCTCGACGGTGTGGACTTGTGCCCGTTGCCGCTCGTTACCCGCAAACGCCTGATGCGTGAGCTGATTCGCGGCAAAGGTTTGGTGCGCCCGCTGGATCACATCGAAGGGCGCGGGCGCGAGCTGTTCGAGCTGTGTCGCAGCCAAGGTTTGGAAGGTGTGGTCGGCAAGCAGCAAGACTCCCCGTATCGTTTTGGTCCGCGCCGCGGTCTCGAATGGATCAAATTCAAATGTGAACGCGAAGACGACTTCGTGGTGATCGGCTACATCCCCGGCAAAGGGACGCGTGGAAAGATCGGCGGCCTAGGCTTGGGTGCTTTCCGAGATGGGAAGCTGATTTATCGCGGTCGAGTGGGCACTGGGTTCGACGGCAAGATGTTGGACTTCTTCGCCAAGGAGCTCGCCATGCGCGAGACGAAGGAGCGCACGATCGAAGCCGAGCTGCCGGAAGACTCCCGGCATATGCGCTGGGTTCGCCCGGAAATGGTCGTCAACGTGCGCTACCAGGGCTACACCGACGACGCGCGTTTGCGATTTCCCATCTTTCAGGGCTTGCGCGCCGATGTCGCTCCGGAAGCTTGCCTGGCTGGGCCACACGAAGAAGCTAGTGGCCCACTGGTATTGGCTGCCGCGCCCGCGCCGGAGCCAGTCGTGACTGCCGCCACGCGCTCCGAGCTAAAGATCAGCAATCGCGACAAAGTGTTCTGGCCCGAGCAGGGCTACACCAAGGGAGACATGCTCGATTACTACGCGAGCGTCTCTCACGTAATGTTGCCGTTTCTGCACGAGCGCCCCGTCGTCTTGGTGCGTTACCCCGACGGCATTCACGGCAAGAACTTCTATCAATGGAATGTGCCGCAGGGCACACCGGAATGGCTGCGGGTGCTCACGCTGCAGGATCCCGACGAGCCAGAAAAGCAGAAGCACGTTTTCTTGCTCGACTCGCTCGACGCGCTGCTGCACGTCATCAACTTGGGTTGCATTCCGCTGCACGTGCTGGCAAGTCGCGCCGGGACGCCGGACCTCTGCGATTTCATTACGTTCGATTTCGATTTGGGTAGCCAACCCTTTGCTCGCGCGATCGAACTCGCGCTGCGCCTGAAGGATGTGTTGGAAGACGCCGGGCTCGTCGGCTTCCCGAAGACGTCTGGGCAAGAGGGCCTGCACGTATTGGTCCCGCTCGGTCCGGGCGTGCCATTCCCGGCTGCCAAGCTCTTGGTCGAGCTCCTCGGTCGCTTGGTGGTGAGCTCGCACGAAGCTTTTGCCACCATGGAGCGGCGGGTCGACAAACGCGGCGGGCGTCTGTACGTCGACACCGGTCAAACTGGGCACTCTCGTACCATCGTGGCACCGTATTCAGTGCGTGCTCAACCGATGGCGGGCGTGTCCACTCCGCTGTTCTGGGATGAGCTCTCCGGCGCGCTCGACGTGCAGCGCTTCAATCTGATGACGGTGCCGGCGCGTGTGCAGGAGCTCGGCGATCCCTGGGCAGAAATGCTCGATCAGCACCCCGATATCGCGAGTGCGCTCGGCAAGTTGGAACGTTGGGTGAAGTAGACGGGCGGGCTCGAGCGCCCAGGCGTGAGCGCGCTCAGCCGACCTTTTCTTCGACAGCTTCTTCCGGAATTGCGTAGCGAATCCCGGAGACAGGGGCGCGAGCGTACTCTGGGAACTTCGCTTCGAAGGCGGCCGATACGATGGCGCCACGCGTGTGTAGCGGCATGGTGCTCACGTTGAGCATCAGGTCGAACTTCAAAGGATCCGACACATCTGTATCGAAATGTTCGCGGTAGAAAGCAGCGCGCTCGGCGTCGACGCGCAAGGTGAGCGACTCCGCGCGCGCGAGCGATAGGCCATGGCGCCGTGCCACCTGCTCACTGCGCCAAGCGAACGGCGCGTAGCAACGAACTCGCAGAGCGTACGCCGGATCGAGAATGACGTGTGCGCCGCGCCCAATGATCACGCTGCGACCGTGCCGACCGATCGCGAGCACGACTTCCGACAGGTTGCGCAGGTAATCGCTGGGGCGGAACCGATTCATCTCGATGAGCTCATCTACCCAGTGCTGAAGGCCCATCTGCACGCGTTCATCGAGTGACTCGACCACGCGGCGTCGCACGTGCGCTTGCCGCGCGACCTGCTCCACCAAATCCTGGTCGCACACGTTGAAGCCGAAGCGCGCGGCGACAGTGTCCGCCAGCTCACCGGCTTGAGCCCCGAATTCCCTGGAAATACAGATGACGGGGCGTGGTAAGTCAGCGCGCGGAGGCGGCGGGCGCGACGCCAACCTCTGCTCTTCCGTCCAGCGCATGACCTGCTGATTTACGAGCTGTTCGATCTGGCGCATTCGACACCTCGATGTGCGAAGCATAACGCCGGCAGAGAGATCGAGATACTGAATTTGGCACCAGCGCGTGTCGATTCTCGGCGAGCCGCGCTGTGATTTTGCGTGTGGGGCCCCCTCGGGTTTTTGCTCGCTGGCATTTTCGAACGCGACGCGACCGCACCCTCGGGGAGCGCGGTCGCGTCAACTCAGTGGACGCCTCGACTCAGCGCGTCGTGGCGTTGGGTTGACCCATGCACGCCATGAAAGTGAGCGAACCTGGGCGCGGTGTTTCAGGTCCTACGAAGCGCAACAAGCGTTGCTGATTCGAGGGGCAACCTTGTAGCAACTTGGCGTCCCCCAGCTTCTTCTCGGCATCGATGTAGCAAAAGCCCGGTGCTTGAGCGCTCGGATCCGTGAGGCTTCGGCAGGTGGTCAGCGCGTCACCCTCGGACTCGCTGATCTCGCAGGCGCAGACGTCTTCACACGCTGGTGCGCCCTGGACCCCGCAGGCTTTCTCGCGGTGCAGATCAGCGACGATGCTGGCGAGCGCCTCCTCGTTGGCCTGCTTGCGCCCGGGCTTCGTGCAGTCGCAATCCTTGGTAAATCGGGTTTCGAGCACGCGACACGAAGTGTGCCCGTCTGACTCCACAGTGGGAGCTCGCGGCAAGCACCGATTCGCAAGCTGTGGTCTCAGGGTGTCGACAATCGCCGCCACCGCAGGGTTGTAGCCGTAATTGGGATCGGAGTCGGGGTTCGCGGAGCGCGCGACCTTCGGGCAAATCGAAGCGACGACAGCTTGGTCGCCGATGCCCTTCAACACCTCGAGGTGGCGCGTCCCCGGATACGCTTTGGCGTAGTACTGAGTCGTGCCGGGCACGCCGCCGCTCGGCGGCTGGCACAACGCCCGGTTCAGCGCTGGGTCGGTATCCTTCCGTTCGGGGCAGTCGCAGTTCGAAGTCGTTCGCGTGCAGTCGACCGGTGTCTCAAGCTCGAAGATGCACGCATACTGCAAGTCTTCCGTTGCGCTCTGCTCATGGCCATTGATGACGCTTGCCGTCGGGCTCGATGACGTAGGTGGAGCAATCGCACCACCACTCGCCGCGGTGAGTAGTGGGTTCTCCCCGGAGCGCGGAGCAATGGACTCGATCATGTGCGGATCCGTTGGTCGCTTCCCGGTCTTGGGGTCGCCCAAGATCATGTCCCAGCGCCCTTTTTCGCGGAGCTCCTTGGCTGTGAGGTAGCGCAGGCCTGGGCCCGCGCGCGTCGCGTCGGTGGCAATGTCTTGCCACGGCACGCCGACGATACCGGCCAAAAACACCAGCTTGGGATCGCGTTCGGGTTTTCCGTCACGAGCTGCGAAGAGGGGGTTTGGCTGCATGGCGCCGTTGCGATCCAAGATTCGTGTTTGCGTCAGCGCCTTTACGTACTTGTCGGTCGGCTCCAGGAAATCCACGCCATAGCGGCGTTTCTGATCGAAGCAGCGCAGGTTTGATGGATCTTCCGTGCCAAGGTAGATCGAGCCCTTCTTGCAGCTAGCGTCTTCGTTGAGAGGCTGACAGCCCTGGGGAGGAGCCGATTCCGCGCTGTTGCACGAGCGACAGCACGCGTCGTCGGGGTTCGTCTGACAGATTGCGGTGGAACGCGGCAACGTGGACTTCATCAAGAAGCCTTGCCCACCGAGGCGTATCGAGCAGTCGTTCTCGTCGCTGAGCATCAAAATCGCGACCAACGAATCCGGGCGCAAGAACGCTTTGCGCTGCGCGAGCAGGTTCTCGTCTTTGCCCACGGCCACGCTCACGTCGTTTTTGATCGCCGTGGTCAGCGGCGGCTCGGGATCGACGAGAAAGCGATACCAGGACTCCAGCGACGCCTCGTAGCCACAGCCGGTCTCACCGGCTTTGGCGACCAGGTTTTGGAAGTCTCGCTGCAGATCGCTTTGCGAGCGGGTGCCGGGCGGCTGATTTTTGGTCCCAGTGGGATCCCACGCCAAAAATCCCGAATTTTCCCAGGAAGCCAGATTTTGGCTGATGCGCGCTTTCGGCAGCAGCCAAGCGCGATCGTCTCTCGTCGTGGTGGGTACATCCGTTCGAGGGCACATCTGGTCGTCGCCCGGGATCCCCAGGCTCGATGTGATGACACCAATGTGGATGTCGGCGATGGGCGGAAATTCAGGCAGCCCCGCCGCGCAGCGTCCGTCGACCACGTGAGCTCCGTTCGGGTTCCCCTTGTCATCGAGGCAGAGCGGGCTCACGAAACGCGAGAGCAGCGACGGTACCGCAGCGCTCAGGAGCTTTTGCTTGTCCGCCATCGACGCGGAGTTGTCGATCATGAACAAGAGATCGACCTTGTTGATCCCCCCAGTTGGCACGCGCATCACGAATTGGTTCGTGAGCTCGGGTCTGCAATCAGGCTCGGCACACAACGGCCGATCTAGACACGCGGTCGCAAGAGCGCCCAGGCAACTCGTCACGAGCACGAGCCACCCGGCGCCCAACGGGCTTTTCCCAAACATGCGCTTCTCCTCGCTGGTAAACGCCGTTGTGCAAGGCGTATGCCTTCAACTCGGAGAGCTCGTGCGATGGCGAGCCGTCGCGCTTCTCACGTGAAATATGCGGTCAGCGCACTGGTGTGAGCGCCAACTCGATTGACGTCGTGCGCGCTCAGCTGCCAACAGCAAAAGCGCGCACTGGGATTACAGCAAGCACTGCTCGAGCCGATCGGCGTTTTCGGCTTTCATCGCGCACTGGAATTGGCTGCGCGACACTTCGCGACCGCAACGCAGGAACGCCGGATCGTGTCGAGCTTTCTCCCGTGCCTGCGTCTTCAAGCGCAAGAGCTCCGCGTCCGACGTGTTCGGGCGATCCGAGGCCGCGAGCAAGCTGACGTAGCGATCGAGCAGCGTTTCGCACTCTTCGTGGGAAAGCGGCTCGGAACAGCCGGTTGAAAGCCCGAGCAGGATCAGGAGCGCCCCGGCGCGAACCACGTCAGAAGCACTCGCTCACGATTTGCTGCGTAGTGGTTGCCGAGCGCACACAGGTCATGGCCTTGTCGCTGATGCGCCTGCCAACGCAATCGCGGAGCGTGGTCTTCTCCAGCGCGTCCTTGGTTGCGCGCACCTCGTCGCTGTTGTTTCCAGTCACGCCGCGCGCTCTGAGCTCCAGCTCGGCAATGCGCCCCACGATTTCTTCGCACTCTTCGCGTGTCGCCGGGCGCCCGCAACCCACTCCGCAAAACAACAGCAGGCTCAGCCATGCGGTCAATCGCATGCGCTTGTGTAGCATTCGCAATCCCGTGCGCGGCGTGCCGGCGCTCGCCTCGCGCATGGGCGCTTTGCCCGACGCATCGCAGCAGCTTTCGAGGTGCATAGGTCGGCTCTCCGTTTTGCAGAAATCTGGACGTGTGTACAGGTCTTGCTACTCTTAGAGCCATGACGCGCGCTCGAACAGCGGCCGCCGAGACCATCGATCCCGAGGTTCTTTTAAGGCGAGCCACGCTGGCACGGACGTCCGGTGCGCGGGCCAAATACGCTCAGCGCGCTCTGTCTCAGGGCGGCTCGCTGGACGATACGACGCGCTCGATGCTCCTGCGTCAGCTCTATCTCTCCCATATGGAGGCGCGGGAGTTCACTGAAGCCCTCGGGGTTGCGACACAGATGATCGATACGTGCGTGATGCCGGACGTTGCTCGGCAAGATGCGGCGCGCGCATGTCTTGGCCTCGGTGACGTGGACGGCGCCGTACAGCACTTGAGGATTGCCAGTCGCGTGAGCCCTGCAGCCCGGCGCGCCTTTCATTTGTGGACGTTGGGGACGGTCCTTTATCTCAACGGTCGTCCGGAAGACGCCGTGGGCACTCTCGAGCGCGCGCTGCGGTGGGGCACGATCGATAAGCCGCTGTACGCTGCGCAAGCGGCGCTGGCGCGCCATGCTCTCGGCGAGGAAATCAGCGACGTCGAGGGGTTGCGCGAGGCTCTGGCGGATGCGCCCTGCGGTCAAGGTTATGGCCAATTCGTGTTGGGTGAGCTCGCCTTCGTTCAGGGCGACTACACTGCGGCACACCGGTATCTTTCCGCATTCGTGAACCGCACCACGACCGGTCGCGTCGCTCTCGCGGTTGCTCTAGAAGGAGAAGTTCGGCGTGCCCGCCGGCTCCTACGGCTCCTGCGCGGTAAGCGCCAGCGCTCCAGCGGCTGAGCGCGAGCGTCCAAACCTATCGACGCTCGGCTCGCATGTGACAGGCTTTTGGCCGATGGCCGTGTCCTCCCGTCGACTTCGCATTCTGCTTCCCGCGCTCCTGATGGCGCTTTTGGTCACGCCCGCGGCGTGGGCGAGCGGTGCGCCCGACGCGTTCACGCGCGCGTTGGAGAGGGGCCCTCTGTACGCTGGGCTTGCGGCGCTGGTGGGCGGCTTCCTGGTGAGCCTGACGCCCTGCGTGTACCCGATGATCGCTGTGACAGTCAGTGTGTTCGGCGCGCGCAAAACGAAGAGCCCATGGGAAGGTGCCGGGTTGTCAGCCGCGTTCGTGCTCGGAATCGTGGCGATGTTCGTCCCGCTAGGCGTCATTGCCGGGCTTTCGGGTTCCATGTTCGGTTCTGTGCTGCAGAGCCGTTGGGTTCTGGTTGCGATCTCGCTGCTCTTCTTGGCGATGGCGTCGTCGCTGTTCGGCGCGTTCGAGTTCGCGTTGCCATCAGGCCTTACCAATCGGCTCGCTCAGATGGGCGGCATCGGCTATCGCGGTGCATTTGCCCTGGGGCTCGCTTGTGGGCTGATCGCGTCGCCGTGCACCGGTCCGGTGCTGACGGGGATCTTGGCTTTCATTGCGCAGTCGCGCAGCGCGTCGCTGGGCGCGCTGGCTATGGGCGCGTTTGCTCTCGGTCTAGGCGCACCGTTTTTCGTGGTGGGGGCTTTCGCCGTGCAGCTGCCGAAGAGCGGACACTGGATGGTGCGCATCAAGTCGTTGCTCGGCATCGTGTTGGTGATTGTGGCCGCGTACTTTTTGTCGACCGCTTTCCCAATGCTGGGACGGTGGGTGCAGGCGACGTGGCCGTTCTACGCGACGGCAGGTGCTTTGATCGTCGTCGGCTTGTTGCTCGGAGCCGTGCACCGCGATTTTGCAGAGTTCGGTGCTCCCGTGAAGGTGGCGAAGGCCATCGGGATCGTGCTCATCAGCGTGGGTGGCTTCGTCTTGATTGCGGCGTTGGGACGGCCGAGCGAAAGCTTCGCCTGGCACGCTGGCAGCGTAGATTCAGCGCGCGAAGAAGCGCGGCGCGCCGGTCGGCCCTTGCTGGTCGACTTCACCGCAGCTTGGTGCGGCGCCTGCAAGCAGCTCGACAAGGTGACGTTTGCGGCGCCGGAGGTGAAGCCGGAGATGGCGCGCTTCGTCGCCGTCAAAGTGGACGCGACCAACGATGACGATCCAGCGGTTGGCGCAACGCTGGAGCGCTTCAAGGTTGTTGGGTTGCCGACGGTGCTGGTGTTCGATTCGTCCGGGCGCGAGGCACTTCGGTACACCGATTTCGTCGAGCCTCAGGTATTTCTGCAAGCCGTACAGCGCGTGAACTAGACTGAACTAGCTCAGGGTTCGAAGTCGGCTGACTTGGTCGCCGGCGCAGGCTTCGGTGTGGCTGCGGGCGAGGTGGCGACCGATGCCGGATCAGCGCGCGGCCGCGCAACGGGACGCGGCTTCGGCTTGTCCTCGGGTTTGGGCGCCGGAGGTGCTTCGACCGGAGCCGGATCCGGCTTCGAGAAAACGCGGCTCAACTCCTTGTAGAGGCCGTCGATGGGCGCGGCGGTTTCCTCGGCGCGAGCCTGCATCAGCACCATCACGCGCTCTGCGTCTTCCAGGTTGCGCAAGGTGCGCTCGCGTTTGCGCGGTCCCTGCTCAAACAATGCGCGATCCACCTTGGCTTGTAGCTGGGGGACCTCTGCGCGCAACGTGGCGAGCTCGGTGCTGCTTTGGTGCATGCCGGCGGCCAAGCGCAACAGGCGAGTGAGCGACGCTTCCACCGTGGAGAGCAGGTTGCGCTCCTTGCCTTCGGGGTTCGGCGTGGCGGTGATCAGCGCCATGCTGTGCTCTGGATCCGGAGGCGTGGGCAGCCGCACCTCGAAGTGCACGCGTGCGCCGCGCTGGCTCAAGGCGTTCAAGGCCAACCGAAGCTTTTCGGCGATTTCGGCGTTCTGCGCGGACTCGCCGAGCACCAGCGCTTCAGTCAGCTCATGGCGCGCCGAGCGGAGCTCTTCCGGGGCGCGCGCCATTGCGAGTTGCTGACGGTAAACGCTGACGAAGAAGGCATCGAACTCGGCGTTGCCCACCGAGTAGTAGCGCCCTTGCGCGACTTCGGTGGGACCGGAGCCGAACAGCGCCGCGCAGGCCGGCGTGAACGCACACAAACCAATCAGCAGCGATGTAGCCGACAGCCGCTTCAATGACATGTAACGCTCGCTCCCCACAGCTCGTCGCGTCCGCCCACTGTGAGCACGAACACCGAGAGCGCATCGTTGCCGCGGACTCGCACGGCGCCAAGCCCTGCACTCGCGCCCTTGGGTGAGGCCGCCACGGCGGCTCCGAGCGGACGCAGATCAGGTCCCAGCTCTTGCACGTACACACGATATTGCCCGGCGCTGCCCTGTGTCCATTGCAACACCCAACGATCTTTGCCGAGCGCGGCCAGAGTGGGAGCGATGGCTCCATTTCCCAGGCCTTCGTTCGGCGTCGAATGCACAGTCACGGCTTCGACCGGCTTGTTTGTGCTGGCTTTGCCAAGTCGAATGCGCCAGGCCTCGCTTTCGCTGTCGCGCGCTGCGAACGCGAGCAGGAGCGCACCATCGCGTGCTGCCACCGCGGGTGATCCCACCCAGCGGGCCCCAGCATTGACGGGCAAAAGCTCGCTCGTTGGCTTCACGTCCGCGCCCAGCCAGCCACTCAGAATTCTGCCGCTCAGGCCACCCTGGCGGAACGCGAGCGCGTAACCGTGGCTGCCCGCGCGCGCAACGCGTGGCTCCGTGGACACCTCGCGCGGCGTAGCCCAGATGAGCTCTGGAGCTTGGCCGTCGACGCTTTTAGCGAGGCCTTCCGGAGTGAAGCCGAGCACCGTGCGCGGCGTCGTATCCAGCGAGTGCGGCATTGCAAGCGTTCCGTCGTCGCGATCTGCGTTGAAGACGAGCGGCTCCGCGCTCACCGGTGAAACTCCCAATACCGGGCGCTCTCGTGCTTCATCGAACACCGCGTTGCTGTCGAGCTGAGCCAGCTGCACCACGATGCCAGCCGCCTGCGAGCGTGTCGCTGCGAAGCCGATTGCCACTCGATCGGCACCCAGATCGAGGAAACGCGGCTCGATGCTGCGCTCTACGCTGCCAGCCAGCTTCGCCGCCGGCGCGCGCAGCGTGCAACCTGGCGTCGGCGCCACTGCAACCGGCGCGACTTGTGGCGCCGCACTGGGCGCAGATTTGCTGTTCGCTGCGAGTTCGGGTTCGTTGCCGAGCGCGCGCAGCGCAAACACCAAGGCGATTGCCAGCAGCACACACAGCGCTGACAGGAAGCCGAGTGCAATGCGCAAGCCGAGCGGAATACCTTCGGCGCCGGGCAAGAGCGAACTCGTCGTGCTTCCTACCGAGCTCGGCAGCGGCGACGCCGGTGCGATCTGAGCTTGCGGCGGTGCGGTCGAAGGAGCTTGCGGCGCCACGAGGCTACGCGGTTGCATCCCGGAGATTTGGCTAGGATCGCGTGGAGTGTCGCGTTGCGGCGCAGCCGAAGCTTCCGCGGCGCTAGCCTGCAACGTTGCTGCAGCCGTGAAGGGCGCTGCCGCGGCGATCGGTGCCGCCGCCGGCATCATCGGGTTTGATGGGCGCCTCCCGACGCGAATGCCGGGGATCGGAGTCGCAGTTGCTGTCTCGCTCCGTTCGGAAGTCGCTGCCGGCACGAACGCACCGGGACGAGGTACCCCACGCGGTGGTGGTGGCACCGCGCCCGCCGGGCGCAATGTGTCGGTTGCGTTCGGCAGATCTTCGTCGGCGAGAGTCGGAATCGGCGCGCGCGCTTCGGCAGCGGCTGGGCGCGTGTGACGCATCGGACCCGTACCGGGCAAGGGTGAGTCGAAAGTCTTCACGGCGTCACCCTGCACCGCAGAGAGCGAGCGCATTTCGGCGCGACGCGGCGGAGGCGGCGGCTCGTTCGCGGACAGATCGCGTAGCGGTTCGCGCGCGGGTAGGCGAGCGCTTGCCGGCAATGCGCTCGCCAAAACGGTCACGCGATTGGCCGGCATCCAGTCCGCCCAGGTTTTCTTCCAAACCAAGGTAGACGCCGGCAACGTTTGCGAAGAGAGCCGGGCGGCGAGATCCGCTTGCGAGCCCTGTGCTTCTTTCCCATCAGGTGAAAGCCAGTGCCAGACTGTTTCCGTCCCTCGCTCGGCCACGAGACTCCTCGACCTACGAACTCGAAGTATGCCGTGACGGCCCGGCGCGCGATACCGTCGTTCGACTCAGGCGGCCTTTCTACGTGCGACTAAAGGGGGTGCGTGCGGGCAAGCGTAAACACGGCTCGCACCTTCACTCCTTTTTGCGCGAGCGCAAAGATACATGACGTGACCGTTGCGCCACTCGTGACCACGTCATCGATCAAGACGACTTCCGCGTCGGTTCGGCCCCGGACTTCGAATGCGTCCTGCGTATTGAGCAGCCGCTCTGCTCGCTCGAGCTGTGCTTGCTGCGTGGTTTCCCGCGTGCGTTTGAGCAAATTCGCCTCGAAGCGTGTGCCTGTCGTGCGGGCGAGCGCGCGAGCCAAAAGTGCCGATTGATTGAAGCCGCGCTCCACCAAGCGCGCGTAGTGCAGCGGAACCGGTACCCACAACGTGCTCTTCGGCAGGCGCATCCGTTCAGCCGGCGCCGTCAACAACGCGGCGAGCCGCGCTGCCAGATCGGGTTGAGGCACATACTTGAAACGGCGAATGCCCGCCGCGAGTGGTCCGGCGTAGATCCCCGCGGCGAGCAACGGGCGGCCCTCGATCTCGTCTGCGATGGGTTGTGGAGCGTTCGGCTCGCACTCTGCGCAGAATGGCGCGCGACTGATTTCGTTGCAGCCGACGCAGCGCGCGGGCGCCACCAACCAGCGTAAAGGCGTGAGAACATCCAACATCCCCACACATCGGTCAGCGCTCTGCCGAGTTGCTAACGTTTTCGCAAGCGAGCGCCGGCGTTCTCGAGACAGATGGCCACGAACTTCTTGTGGTTCAGCTGATCGAATTCGAGGCCGAAGGCGGAGCGCGCGCCGCTCAGAAAATCGACTTCGTGTTGCTTGGTGGTCGGTTCGCCTCGCCGATGGCGCTCGCGACACTCCTGAGTCCAAGCCAAGAGCAAGGTGTTGTTCAGCAGTGCACGGCGCGCGCGCTCGTCTTGATTGCCGGCGCTCGCGTAGACCTTTCCCCAGGCGATCAGCCCGCACTCGGAGCAATGGCCGGTGCTCTCATCCACGAGCTCGCCCATATCCTCGTGTGCTTGCTGGCCAGGCTTGCGCGGGAGCGCTTTCGTGACCGCCGTGAAGGTTTTTTTCCCGCAGTTGGGGCAGGTCAGTCCGGCATCGGTGCCCGGCGGCGTCGCGTGGGACTCCTTCTTTCGTTTTCGAAACCAGGCCACGCTGCCTCCTCGCGAAGTTACTCGCCGAGCAGGCGGCTCATCGACGCTTCGTCTGCCGGCGTGAACTCGAGTTGATCGAACTCCGCGCTGGTTGCCCAGCGAAAGTCGTTGACGTTCACCGCGTGCGGCTCGCCGTCGAGCAACGTGCACTCGTACAGGTACAAATCGACCGTGTAGCGCTCGTAGGGGTGACTCACGAAGCTCACCAGCTTGCCTGGCTCGACACCAACGCCCACGCGATGCAGCACTTCGCGGCGAAGTGCGTCGCGATCGCTTTCGCCCTCTTCGACGCGCCCGCCGGGAAACTCCCAAAGAAGGGGCAGCACGGCGTAAGGCCGCCGTTGAGTGATGAGATAACGCCCCGAGCGCTCGATGATGGCCGCGACGACGCGAATAGTGCGCTGGGCGGTGGCCACGTCAGCTCAGTAGTCGACGCGGAACAGCTGCTGGCCCATCAGGAGGATGTCCCCAGCACCGACCGGGCGCTCCGCGCGCAAACGCACGAAGGTGCCGTTCGAGCTTCCGATGTCGGTCAGGTACACGCGGCCATCGGCGCCACGGGCTACGCGGCAATGCAGACCAGAAACGTAGCCGTCCTCTGAGAAGAGGATGTCGCCGCGTTCGCGACCGCAGTGAACACCGCGCTCGGGGATGGGGAACGCATTGCCCGTCGTGTCGCGGCCAATGACGAGCGCCAAGCGACCGATGTAGCCGCGCGCAGGGCTGCCGAAGCGCTCCACGCCATCCGGCGACTTCGGCATGGGCTTCAGCTCTTCGTAGCGGATGATTTCCTGCCCGATGCGGAAGGAGTCGCCGAACTCGAGCGGCTGCGGATCGTTGGGACGCAGCTTCAGATAAACGCCGTTCAACGAGCCTTCGTCGCGCACCGAAAGCTGCGCGCCACGTCGCGTGAACGTTGCGTGACGCGGCGACAAGTAACTGTCGCCGGCGAAGATGGCCCCCGTGTCACGACCGACGGTGACGGTCTGCGCGTCCGGCAGGCGGAAGCTTCCGGCTTCCGTTCCATCCGCGCGCAACGCGGTGAGTGTTACGGGAACTGCACCTGCGGCGGCAGCGGGAGCTCCACTCGGTGCTGCGGCGGCAGCAACGGCCGGCGGCGCGCCCGAAACAGCGGTCAAGTTATAGCCGCACGAAGCGCAGAAGCGATTGCCCGGAACGTTGGCGTGGCCGCACTGCGGGCACGCGACAGTGGCTGCACCCGGGCGAGGGGCAGCGGCAGCGGCTGGCGCTGCAGGGGCCGCGACTGGAGGTGCAGCGGCTGGCGCGGGCATGGGCGCCGGAGCCGCCGCGGGCGAAGTCGGCGGTAGCGGAGCGATCGGTGGTGCAACCGGCGCAGTGGCACCCAAGTTGACTGGACCCGGACGACCCGAACCAGCGACTTGCGCTGGCACACCGCGTGATGGTGTCTGTGGAGCGAAAGGCTTGGCTGCCGCCCCACGCGGCAACTCGGCACCACAGCCGAGGCAGAACTTATAGTGGTCCTGATTCTCCTTGCCGCACTTGGAACACGTGATCACGATTGGCCTCCGGGGCCTGCGAAGGGTGCCTGGCCGATTTCAGACATAACTTCGCAACCGCGCGATTATCCACGCCCCCCACTCTGGGTCAAGGACTCGGCGCTCTCGCACAGGTGCGCCGGTCTCGCGCGAAAACCCCACGGGCCGTTCAGTTTGGGATGGCCTTGCCCCAGTGGTCCGTGCGGCCGCTCGGGACTTCGCACCAAATCACGACGAAAGTCGCGCGAGCGCCTCGCGTAGCAAGGTGCTCAACGGCTCTTCACCAACCCGCGGGCCGAGGGCTTGAACGGTGCGTTCCGCCTCGGCGGACTTGTAGCCCATGTTGGTGAGCGCAGCGATGAGCCTCGACTTGGCGTCGTTGTTGGGTCGCGCGGCGCTGGCTGGACCAGGCCCTGCGGGAGCCTCCACGCCTTCCAGTGGCAGTTTCCCGCGCAGCTCGAGCACCAAACGCTCCGCGGTTTTCTTGCCAACGCCGGGCACGCGGGTGAGTCGCGCCAAGTCGGAGCGCTGCACCGCCTCGACCAGCTCCCGCACGGGGAGCGCGCTGAGCACCCCCAGCGCCGTGCGCGGACCCACGTTGGGCACCGAAATCAATTGGCGGAACACGCGCCGTTCGAGCTCGCTGCCGAAGCCGAAGAGCTCCAGCGCGTCACTGCGGAGCACGGTGTGCACCCACAGATCGACGTCGCCGGCCGCGGTGCGAGCGCGCTCGGCGGTACCGAAGGGACAGGCAACTTCGTAGCCAACGCCTTGCACGTCGACAGTGAGCGACGGCGGCTCGTCCGCCACGACTTTGCCTCTCAACCTACCGATCATCGTCGACGGGCTCTCTTACCTCAGTGGCGGGGGAACTTGAATGCCAACCTTGGAGCGGCACCCCGACGCGCTTTCGACGGCCTGCTGTGCTATGGGCGAGCGCGATGCTCATTCGCCGAAGCCTCGTCCTGGCCGCGTTCGCTTTTGCCGCTTCGGCGTGCGGTGGCTCGTCGAGCGAAACGCCGTTCCCGTTGCCGCCGCACCGGCTGAACGAACCTTATCGCGTCGGCAGCGCTGTCGAACGAGCACCCGAAACGCCGCCACCAGCTGCCGAGCCGATGCCTGCGCCCGCCGCCCCGACTACCAACGGCGCGCCCGCCAAAGCTACTTGGGGCAACAACACTCCGGACCCCCTGCCCGAGCTTTCTCCCAAGTAGCCGCGTTCAGAACGTCGCGGAGTAGTTGAGGCCGACGTAAGTCGGGGTCGTAATGGGAGTGAAAGCGCGGCCGTTTGCGGCGCTTTTGGTGCGCGGCGTGAGGAAGTACCAAGCGAGCCCACCGCCGGCCACGGCGAGACCACCGAGACCCAAACCGGTGCCGAGGTTCGAACGAAACCGCGCGTTGTTGCCCTCTTCGCGCACCTTGGGATCTTGGCAGTTACTGCGGTCGGCGCACTTGTCGTCCGCCGCGGCGAGATCACTCTGCCCGGTGATGAATAAGATGCCGCCCACGATCGCGATGGCGCCACCTGCTCCAGCGACGATCAACGCCGCGGTCGGAGGCTTCACTTCTTCGGTTACCGGCGCCGGCGGAGGAGTTGCCGGCGGCTCTGGAGTGGGCGCTGGCGCGGGCGCGGGCGAAGCAGCTGCTTGGCTGGCTGCCTGAGCCCGCTCAGCCTCGATCTGCTTGTTCAGGACCTCGACACGCCGCTCGATCTTGTCTTTGTCGGCGGCAGCAACCCGCTGCAGATACGTGCGCAGCGCGACGACTGCTTGCGGCTTATTGCCATTCAGCTCGTAGGCGCGCGCCAGGTTCAGCAGCATGCCGTGAGCGGTGCAGTCGCGACGATACGCGTCTTCCCAATAAACGATGGCGCGCGGGTAGTCGGCCTCTTCGAACGAAGCGTTGCCCGCTTGAAATGCCCCCTTCGCCGCAGTCACATCGGTTTCGGTGGGCTCGCGTCCGCACTCCGCGTATTGCTTTACGTCCTCGGCGTGAGCTAGCCCCGCGCTCAGCACGGCGGCAGCGATCACGGACGTAGCAAGCGACTTTCGCATTCGCGACACAGTCCCTCCAGGCAACAGGGTAGCCTCGTCGATACCACAGGCGTGAGGCTTGCCGAGAGGTCAATCGACTCGCGTGCTTGCGCTATGCGCAGCGCGTCGTCGGCCGCGCGGCCGCTCTCGGTTGGGGCCTCGTGCTCCCGAGCCGCGCGCGCTGCTTGGAATCTGGGCTAAATGGGACGCGACTCTGCAAGAGCCATCCCTACCCATGCTGCCTGAACGCAAGCAAATCCTGGTCGTCGACGATGAGCCGAACCTGCGCCGCGTGCTCACGGCGCAGCTCGAGCGCGATGGTTGCGATGTGCACACAGCGGAGGACGGCGAGCAAGCTCTCGCCATTTTACGCGAGCACCACGTCGATTTGGTCATCACCGATCTGCGCATGCCCAAGCTCGATGGCATGGAGCTTTTACGTCGCGTCGTTGCGATGGACGAAGAGCTGCCCGTCGTGATGCTGACCGCGCACGGAACCGTCGACAACGCGGTCGAAGCTCTCAAGACCGGTGCCTTCGACTACATCACCAAGCCCTTCGATCAAGCCGAGGTGCGCACCATCGTGCGCAAGGCGCTGCGCACGCGCGACCTCTCCTCCGCGGAAGCTTCTCGCAGCGCGCAGGCGCAAGACGCAGGTGCGCGTTACGGCATCATCGGACAGAGTGCCGGCATTCTCGAGCTCTATGCAGTGCTCGATCGCGTCGCCGACACGCCGACGACGGTGCTCATTACGGGCGAGAGCGGGACCGGCAAAGAGCTAGTTGCCCGCGCGCTGCACGAAAATTCATCGCGCCGCGACAAGCCCTTCATCAAAGTGAACTGCGCGGCCATTCCCAAAGACCTGATGGAGAGTGAGCTCTTCGGCTACGAACGCGGCGCCTTCACGGGCGCGGTCGGATCCAAGCCGGGGCGATTCGAGCTCGCCAGCGGGGGCACGTTGTTCCTCGACGAGATCGGTTCGATCCCCGTCGAGATGCAGGTAAAGCTCCTGCGCGCGTTGCAAGAAAGTGAATTCGAGCGAGTCGGTGGCATCAAGACGATCCGCGTCGACGTGCGTTTGGTGGCGGCGACGAATAGCGATCTCAAAAAAGAGATTGGGCTCGGAACCTTTCGCGAAGATCTCTACTATCGCCTCAACGTCGTACCGATTCGCCTGCCTGCGCTGCGTGAACGCGCCCAAGACATCTTGCTCTTGGTGCGCCACTTCATCGAGAAGTTCAACGCGCGTCTCAAGAAGAGCGTGACCGGCATCGATCCGAACGCGCTCGCGCTGCTATCCGGTTATCCCTGGCCGGGAAACATTCGCGAGCTCGAAAACGTGATCGAACGCGCCGTGCTGTTCTGTGACAAAACCGAAATCGGCATCGCTGACATCCCCAATGAGATCCGCGGTTCGGAGGCGAGCGGCGGTACCACACCAACGCCGCCCTCGGTCATGCCGCTGGCGGCGACGGATGGTTTGAAGGAGCAGGTCAAGGCCGCGATGAGCCGCCTCGAGCGCGAGCTCATCGTGCGCGCGTTGGAGCAGACCAACGGTAACGTCACGCATGCCGCGCGCCTGCTCAAGATTTCGCGCAAAGGATTGCAGCTCAAAATGAAAGAGCTCAATCTGCGCGAACGCGACGACGGCAAAGACCCGTGAAGCCAGCGGCGCTTGGTCGAGTACTGCTCGCGCTAGGCGCGTTGAGTGCGTCCGCGTGGGGTTGCCGGCGAGCGCAGGACCGAGCCGACACGACGCGCGCTGCGGCTTCGGCATCCGCATCAGCAGCAGCGTCCGTGCCGCGCACCAAAGGCTCGATTGGTCCACCCGAGCAAAAGCCGATGCCGCGGCAAGGCATGGTGTGGATCCCAGGGGGCGCGCTGGTGGCCGGCACGCCGCCGAACGAACTGCCTCGCCGGGTCGATCAAGAGATGCCGGGCGAGCAGGTCGTGCTGCACGGCTACTACATCGATACCTTTCCGTATCCCAACGAAGAGGGCGCGATTCCGCTCACCAACGTGAGCCAGGCCGACGCAGCGGCGCTGTGCGCAGAACGCGACAAGCGCTTGTGCACCGAGCTCGAGTGGGAGCGCGCTTGCAAGGGTCCGCAGAACTTGCCGTACGAGTATGGCGATCGCCACCGTCCGGATCGCTGTGGCACCGGCGTGGCGCCGAGCCTGCGCCCAGCCGGGTTACTCGTCGGCTGCCGCAGCGACTTCGGCGTGCGCGACTTGCACGGCGGCGCCTTCGAGTGGACCGCGAGTCGCTGGGGACGCGGCACGAACTCGGATCTGTTTGCGGTGCGCGGCGGCAACTCCACGGCCGGTGATGTGGTGGCTCGCTGCGCCAACGCAGAGGCGCGCCCGGCCGAGACGAAGAACGGTGTCGTGGGCTTTCGCTGTTGTGCGGGTGAACCCAACGCCGCCGAAGTCGATCTGATGGTGCGGGTGGGCAAACATTTGGAGGAGTTCGAGCGCATCGAGCGGCAGCGTTCGCAGCGCTTGCTCGCGGCTCTGCCCGACGAAGCCAAGACGGCTCTTGCCCGCGGCGGCACGCCCCGCTTGGAACGCCTTTGGATGTGGCGCCCAGTCGGCAACGAGGAACTCTGGATCACCGCAGTCTGCTCAGGCATCGGCACTCGACCCGTTTGCGGCGTGTTAGTCGCGCGCGACGTTCTCGGAAAATCCGAGGCTGTGGCCTGGGGTTCGAGCGGCGTCTACATCGCCTCGTTGCATCAGGAACGCGATCCGCGAGACGTATGGCTGCTCGGTGGCGACGAAGTCAGTCGCTTCAAGCGCCTCATCGCCTACGCCTGGGGCAGGGTTACTTTACACCCCGAAGATCGTCATGTCGGAAAACCTGACGCTACCAAGTCGAAAAAGAAGAAGAAAAAGGGATAAGGCTAAGGTCCTTCGCAGTGCAGGGTCACGCGCTGCACGATGCCTTGCTGGTGCCGAGACAACCGCTCGAGCTCGCGTCGTGACTCTTCGGTGCGATGCTTGTCTTTCGCGTCCATCGCATCTGCGTACGATTGGGTTGCATTGGCGGCGGAGTCGAACACCTGCGCAAACTCTTCGGCCGACACTTCTGCGCGCACCGCTTTGGCGGACACGCGAAGTTCCGCAGCCAATGCGGCGTAGCCTCGAGACGCCGCTCGGTACGCGTCGGCCGATCGCGGCTTCACTTGCGCTTCAATGCTGTCGAGGCGTTGATTCACGAGCCGCGCAAAACGGCGACATTCGCGGGTGCGCTCGATGCGACCACACGCACTCGACAGCGCCAAAAACGCGATGAGCGACGAAAGGCGAAAGAAAATCACGGCGGCGACCCTTAGCACTTTCCGCTTGGCGCTGCTTCTCGGGTGGTGCGCGGCTTGCCGCGAAGGCCCACCGGCGCCTCAGCGCAGCAAACCGGAGCTGCGGCCGCGAGTAGCGTCGAGCGTGATTTCGGTTCCTTCCGCTTCAGCCTCGTCCAGCGCGGCTCCGCTCCCGACGGCCGCCACAAAGCACGTGCCGCCTCAGCTTGCGAGCGCGTTGGTCGAAATTCACCGCCGTCTCTCACTGGCCGCGCCAGCTCCGACGTTTCGGCACCTGGCGTTTGGTTCAGGATTCCTAATTCAGGCCCGCGAAGGGGAGGTGCGCCTCGTGGACAGCAACGACGGCGCCGTGATACAGGCCCTGCCGCTGCCAAACCCGCGTGCAGTCATTGGTCTGCCTGGCGGAAGCGTTCTCGTCTGCGCGCCGGGCACGAGCTTTCGTTTCGATCCGGGACAGCGCGAGCCCCATCGCACACAGCGCCTCTCGTTGCTACCCGGTTACCAGCTCGAGCCCAGCCGTGAGAGTCAGGCGCACGTGTGGGTCGTCGAGCCGGCGTTTCAGCGCGCCCAACGTTACGCGCTCGACCCGACAAGCAATTCGAACGAGACCGTGACGCGCGAGCTGCCGGAGTATGACGGTCGCGCAATCACCACGTTGCTCGACGGAGCGTTTCTCTACACTTCGCTGCGCGGGCTTGTCCGGGTTCTTACTGGCCGACCTAGCCTCTACACACTTCCGAGCGACGTTGCGCGAGTGTGGCGCCTAGTACCGGCCGATCGCATCGATCGCGTCTGGCTAGTTACGGTAACAGGCGAGGCGCTCCTGCTCGAACTCACCGGCCGCACAGCACGAATTGCGCGACGGTTTCAAAGCGACGGCGGTCCATTCGATGTGGCCGCGCTCGGCGACACCCTTGCACTCCTCCGCATCGTGGAGCGCCCGCCAGAACCGAGAACTTTCGTCCTCAATCTGTACAGCGCGACCGGAAAGCAAACTAAGTCCTACATTTTGGAAACGGTTCCAGATTCCGATGCGCCCGATTGGGCGGCTCGCGCTCTGCGTGATCACGAGCTCGCGATCACCCGAAATCCTCCGCGAATTGCGATAGGTGGACCTTCTTCTTTGAGACTTTTCGTCCTCAATCCCTGGAACGAAATTGTCGTGCATTAATCACCCGTCGCACACGTTCCTACAGGCGCCGACGTAAACGTAAAACGCTTGCTTAACGCGCGTTCGCCACTCTGAAGGGTGATCTGAGGTTCGGGAACACAAATTGTTGGCATTCGTAAGAAAGACAGCTGACCTTTGTCATCATTTAGGTGATACTTAGAAGTACTCGCTGGTGGCGAGTCCCATTTATTGGAGGAGGTCACGTGCTTTCGCGACGGCAATTGCTAACTGGTGTTGGTGCAACGGTACTCGGCTTTAATACGAGTAGCCGTGCTTGGGCCGCCCAAGCGTCTGGAACCGCGTTCAGTCAGCTGCCGCCGCTCGACGGCGTCGTCCTAACCGACCCCACATCGCTGGCACCGTACGCAACCGACGCTGGTAGCAGCGTTCACGAAACACCCGTCGCCGTCCTCCTACCTGGCTCTGTTTCCGATATTCAGAAAATGGTGCGTTTCTGTGCGCGCCACGACATCAAAGTCGCTGCGCGCGGCCAGGGCCATACCACCTTTGGCCAATCTCAGGTTCGCGGCGGCCTAGTCATCGACATGGCCTCGATCAATCAAATTCACTCAATCGAGCCAGGTCGCGCGAACGTCGGTGCCGGTCTCAAGTGGAGCGATCTGGTCTCGGTGACCATCCCCCAGGGTCAAAAACCCCCAGTGCTCACTGGTTATCTCGGCCTCTCCATTGGTGGCACGCTTTCCGTGGGCGGGATGTCGAGCAATTCACACCACGGAGCACAGGTCGACAACGTTCGTGAATTGGATGTTGTCACCGGAAGAGGCGAGCTTGTCACTTGCTCACTGCGAAGGCATCGCGACCTCTTTGAGATGGCGCTCGCCGGCTTGGGGCAATGCGGAATCATCACGCGAGCGGTGCTGGATCTCGTGCCGGCACCACCGCTGGTGCGCTCCTACACCATTAACTACAGCGACCCCGCAGCCTTCTTCGAGGACCTTCGTACACTTCTCGAGCGAGGCGAACTGAGCGACGTCTACAATTTTGGCCTCCCGGACGCCGCCGGCGGTTGGATTTACCAATTGACCGCCGCACAACCGTTCGACCCCGCATCCCCTCCTGATGATGCGGTTCTGTTTCGTGATCTGACGATGCCACTTTCAGCCGTTGAAGCTGCCGACGTTCCCGCGTTGGAGTTCGCGCTGCGAGTTGACGCTCTCATCGATTTTCTGAAACAACTTGGCTTGTGGGATGGCGTCCTCCATCCCTGGTTCGATGTGTTCCTGCCGGACAGAAGTGTCGAATCGTATGTAACCAGCGTGGTGTCGTCGTTGACGCCCGAAGACGTTGGCCCCACAGGTTTCCTGCTCCTGTTGCCGCAACGGCGCTCGAAGCTCACTCGACCATTGCTGCGCGTACCCGACTGCGAGGAGTGGGTCTATCTCTTCGACATTCTTACCGCTGCTCCAGGTCCGGGACCCGACCCAGATTTCGAAAGTCGTATGATTCAGCGGAACCGACGCCTTTTTGAACAAGCTCGAGCCGTGGGCGGCACGCGTTACCCCATCGGCACTTTGACCTTCAGTCACTTCGACTGGGTGTTCCAATACCGCGAACAGTGGCCGCGCCTGGCTTTCCTCAAGCGTCGCTTTGACCCTTCAGGCATCCTGACGCCGGGCCCTGGAATATTTGGGTAGTCGGCGCCCGTGGCGCCTCGCCCTAGCTGAGACCCACGAATCCAGAGCGTTCGGAAAGCTGGCATGTTCTCATCATCCTCTTAGGTTACTCGCTCTTCAGGACGTTAGGCATTCCGAGGCAACGTTTCATGATATCGCTCGCAAAGGGAGCGCGATCGGGCTACTCGAAAAGAGGAGCGCGGTCATCGTTCGTCGAAGTCGCGGATCGACAACTGCGCTCGTTGTGTGGCGCGTTAGGCTGGGGCGAAGCAGCCGAGCGCATGCTGTCTGTTCAGTCTGTCCTGCTCGAGCCATGGGGCGAGTACGACGTGCCGGAACAGCCCCTGTTTCCGTCTCAAATTGGGGATGATCATTCTCCGTACGAGTACTCCCTTGCTTTCGACGCGAGTGGCGTCGAGCTCCGCATACTCTGCGAGGCGCAGTCGACCTTTCCGGCTTACGCCAGCAACTTGGAAGCCGCGCTGGCTTGCAACGAACGCTTGCGCCGAAGCTTTGGCGTCGACCTTTCTCGCCTGGAACTCATCGCGGATCTGTTTCTCCCTGCCGAGTCGGACGCTAGCTTCGGGCTCTGGCACGCGACGTGTCTTACGGCGTCGGGTTCCCCAGAATTCAAGGTGTACGTGAACCCCGCCGTGCGCGGTAAGCAGCATTCATGGGACGTCGTCACCGAAGCGATGGCAAGGCTCGGGTTCTCGGCCCCAAGCATGGCGCTCTTGAAGCGCGCTGCCTTCCGCAGCGACGAGGACGAGCTGAAGTACTTCTCTGTCGATCTGTCGAGCGGGCCCCGAGCGCGCGCGAAAGTCTATTTGGCGCACCATCACGCACGAGTGTCCGATCTAGAGAAGGCATTCGCAGTTGCTCCGTCGCACCGGTCCGGAGACGTGCGTGAGTTCTGCACCTCTCTCTTGGGGGACCAGGGGCCCTTCTCGCAGAAGCCGCTCACGTCGTGCTTCTCTTTCGTGGCGGGCAATGCCACACCATCCGCGGTTACCTTACATGCACCGGTGGCGCACTACGTAGAGGACGACGAGTTGATCGCGGAGCGGCTGCATCGCTATCTGACGCAGCATGGCTTGGCAGCGGATGTCTACGGCCGCGCGCTGGTGTCATTGGCGCAGCGAGGGTTGAGCGAAGGTCCGGGTATTCAAAGTTACGCGTCGATTCGGCGTCTGCCGAGCGGGATGCGCACCACCGTCTATCTCTCTCCTTGCCTGTTCGACGATGGCGTCTCGCGATCGCGCGTCAGTCGCCGCATCGTGTAAGCTGCCCAGCCACGTCGAGTGCGGTCGGTTGACGGCTTGGTTCGCGAAAGAGGAGACACATGGGGCGAATATTGATAGTCGGGGCCGGGCTTACCGGGTCGCTGCTCGCTATTTGTCTTTCGCGACGCGGACATCGAGTCGATGTGTTCGAGCGACACGCCGCGCTACCAACGAGCAGTGAGAGCAAGCGGTCCGCGCTGAACATCACGATTTGCGAGCGAGGCCTCGACGCCCTGGGAAGAGTTGGCCTGCGCGATCGCGTGCTCAGTCTTGCGGTGCCGGCGCGGGGACGCATTGTTCACACGCGCGACGGCGGCGTGACGTATCAGCCATACGGCAATCATGGTGAGGCCATCTATTCGGTCTCTCGAGCCGCCCTGAATCATGTCCTAGTCCAGCAGGCGTCGCAGGAGTCCAACGTCCAGTTTCACTTCGAGCATCGCTTTGTGCAGCTCGATCCTGCGACGGGTAGCGCTCGCTTCGAGGTTGCCGGCGCGCAAACACGCGAGGTGATTGGCGACTGCACCATTGGCGCCGACGGAGCCTTCTCCGGCGTGCGCGCCCAGCTAACGCGCACAGAACACTTCAACTACTCCCAACAGTATTGGCGGCAGGGGGGATACAAGTCACTGTGGCTGCCAGCCAATGCGGACGGTAGCCCTGCACTCGAAGGAGAGGCGCTGCACATCTGGCCGCGAGGCAGCCGCATGCTGATGGGGTTCCCCAACCGCGATGGCAGTGCCACGCTATCGTTGTTGTTGCCGTTCCGCGGAGTCGGCTCCTACGAAGGTTTGATCGACGCACATAGCGTCGAAACCTTCTTTCAAGCTCAGTTCGCCGATGTCGCCTCCAAAATTCCGTCGTTGGGCGAGCAGTTCTTCGCGAAACCAATCAACCCGCTGCTCACTGTGCGTTGCGATCCGTGGTCGATGGCGGGTCGCGTGCTCTTGATTGGCGACGCAGCGCACGCACTTTTGCCCTCTTATGGCCAAGGAGCGAACGCGGGGTTCGAGGACTGCGCTGTATTGGACGAGTGCTTGCAGCAGTATGGAGACGATTGGAGCGGCGCCTTTCGGGAGTTCGAGGAGCGGCGACGCTCGAGCCTCGATATCATGGCGGAGCTTTGCGTCGAGCACTTCGAGGAGCTTACAGATCACGTTGCCGACCCCAGCTTTCTGAGGCGACGCGAACTGGAAAGAGAGCTAGCCGACCTGTATCCAGAGCTCTACCGACCGCTGTACTCGATGGTGAGCTTTACCACTCTGCCTTACGCTGAAGCATTTCGAATCGAGCAGCGTCAGCGGCGTGCAGTAGACAGCATTTTGAGCATCGAGGGATCCGATTTGCAGCTCGGCAGCGATCGGGTGCGGCGCATTCTCGAGGCTAGCTTGCGTAGCGCAGAACCCGCTGAAGCATCATCTGCTGCAAGCGAGCAGAGCCCTTTCGAGCTGGGGATGAGTTTCTGGGGTGCAAAAGCGTTACTTTCGGCAGTCGAGCTCGGCTTGTTTGCGGAGCTTGCCGCCGGTCCGCGTAGCGCGGACGAACTAACGGTCGCACTGGGACTGCACCCGAGGGGAGCTCGCGACTTCTTCGACGCGTTGACCGCGTTAGGCCTGCTGACGCGCACGGGCGAACACTACGCAAACGCGAGTTCGACTCGCGAATCACTGGTGCCGGGCAGTTCCTCGTACATTGGCGGGGCCCTCGAGCTCGCGAATGCTCGCCTTTATCCGGTTTGGTCAAAGCTGAGTCAGGCGCTGCGGACGGGCCTGCCGCAAAATGAAGCGCAGCGGGTCGACGACTACTACGCGAACCTGACGCAAGATCCCGATCGCCTTAGCAAATTTCTCAAGGCCATGAGTGGTCTCAGCCTCATGGCGTCTCGTGCGTTAGCGCGTTCGTTCGAATGGACCAATTACACGACCTTCGCCGATATCGGCGGCGCGCAGGGGGTGCTACCCGTCGAGCTCGCTAACGTTCATCCGCATCTAGTCGGCATCAACTTCGACCTGCCGCCGGTCAGGCCGGTGTTCGAGGAATACGTGAGAGAGGCGCAGCTCGAACAACGCCTTGAGTTTCGCGCGGGCGACTTCTTCGTGGACCCGCTGCCTCGCGCCGACGTCATCATCATGGGTCATGTGTTGCACAATTGGGATCTGGATCAGAAGCGACAGCTGATCGCAAAAGCCTTTGATGCACTACCGCCGGGCGGTGCGTTGGTGGTTTACGAAGCGTTGATAGACGACGACCGTCGCAGCAATGCATTTGGCCTCTTGATGAGCCTAAATATGCTTCTGGTCACCACGGGCGGCTTCGTTTTCACGGGTCGCGACTGCCAAGCGTGGATGTTGGAGGCCGGCTTTAGGCGAACCCTGCAGCGGCACTTGCACGGGCCGGATTCGATGGTTGTCGGGTTCAAATAGGCGCAGCGCGCCTAGACCAGCATCGCTGCCAACTCTTTGACGACGAGCTCCACCTCACGACGCTCGTGCCCTTCGAGCTTGAGATGTGTGAAAGCTTTCTGCGTTTCGGACTTACTGAAAAGTCCATGCGTCCGATGAAAAAGGGCGATGGTCGCCGCGACGAAACGAACCTTCATGTTGTCCGAGATGACGGCTACCAGGGGTAGCGCGCCGTTCAGCGCCGTTTGAAGTCGCTTGCGCTGATCCGAGCTAGGCGCTCCACCATCGGTCATTACGAACAGCCGAAGCCCTGCAGGATCCTTCATCACGAACTTCAGGAACTCATTCCACTCGGCGTCGGTCGGAGGCTTGTTGTTCTGCACGACCACTAACGTTTTGCCGACGAGGCGCAACACCATATTGTGTTTGGCAGGAGGCGGCGCGGAGGGCATAAGCGGGGGTACTATAGATCCCGGATCTCCCCGAAGTCACGCATCATCGCGTCCTGGGTGGCCGAATTCGGCATCGCCAAAGGTCGGATAGAGCGAGGGTACAGTGTCGGTTCATCAGCGACTGTCTGCGCCCCGTCCTCTCAATACGAACACAGTTCGCGAGCGCCGTCCGTTAGGCGGCCTGCTCGACTAACCAGCGCACGCGCTCGAGCATCGCATCGATCATATCCCAACCGGCGTCGACGATATCTCCCAAGCGAGCGTACGTTTTCGGGCCGAGTCCCTCCAGCAAGTCCATGACCAGATTTGCGTGTCCGTCGTCCGCCTCGGCGTGGAACTGAAAGTAGCTCGACGCCACATGTTTGCCGAGGCTCGGTGCTGCGACTCTGTAGAAGTAGTCGGCTCCTGTCTCGAGCACGAGATGCATCAACGCCGCGCGTTCAGCATTGTCGAGTACGAGCATTTGGTAGCTGAACCAAGCAAGGATCGCGTCGAACAACGTATCTCGAACTACGCTAGCGTCGCCGCGTTGGTGGGCGAGGAGCGTGTCGTGGCCGATTTCCTCGGACAGATGCTGCGAGAACGCAGTCTTGAAGCGCGGATCGACGCACAACGCTTGTCGAATGAACAGGATGTTTTGAAAGTTGTTGGAGAACCCCTGGATGCATGCCATCAACACATCCAGCTTGCGCGCGTCCGCCAGGGTTGATTCTTGCAGCAGACCAAAGAAGGGATGCTGGTGAAAGGCTGCCGTTCGGGCGTGATTGTGGTGCAGCAGTTCGTCGAGAGTGGTCACTGTTGACTTCAATGCGAGCTCCCGGGTAGCCAAAAATCATACCCTGAAGAGTTCTCCAGGGGCCAGCGAACGAGAAGAGGGGGGCACTTTCCCGCAAGTTTCGGGCTTCGCCGAGGCGGCTCGGGACACGAATGTCGTTTCGCCGCCGTTACTTGCGTGGTCGTACCGACCCGCGCTCGAGGCACGCCAGCTGCGCCGCCGCGAATTTCTCGTAGGACCTCGCCGTCCAGTGTTGCGGCCGAGTGCACGCCTACAGGCTCGTCAGCTCGCAAGGTGCCGCGCGACAAGACTGTCGGATTACTTGCGAACGTGGCATTTCACACGCGTTTCGGCGACGAAACGAACAACGTGGAATGCGGCACTGGCGAGGGTCGCGCCGTCATGGCGCAGCATCGAACCTGCCTGGCACAGCGAGTGCTCTTGCGATCGCTCGGCATGAAGGCGCCCGCGAAACCTTTTCAGCGAAACTTGGAGTCGACTTTGTTTGCGCTGAGCGATGCGCGTTCGATCCCCGTTGCAAACAAGTTGGAGCGCATGATTGGCACGGATGCTTCGCTGCTCGGCGGCATCGCGGTGTCCGAGCGAGGTGAGTTGTTGGCGCGCGCCGGCGAAACCGACGCAGAGACAGCCGGGGGCGTGGCGGTGCTCGCGTTGCGCGCGGTTCGGGAGATCGCGGCGGAGCTGGGGCTTGGGCGGGCGCGGAGTTTTCACGCGAGTTGGGGCGCTGCGAGTATATCTGTGGTGTGCGCGAGTGGTGAGACGCTGGTGTGCGTCGGTCGCTCGCACAAGAACGGGCTTCAAACTTGGAAGCGCTTGCGAGGGCTGTGGACGTGAGTTTCGAAGCAGTGTTGGACGAGTTGTGCCGCACCGAAGGCTTAGTGGGCGCGCTGCTGTTCGACTCAGCGAGATGTTGCGTAGCGCGGCGTTTGCCGACGGCACTGGATAATCAGTCGTTGGCTGAAACGTGTGAGCGCGTACACGGTG
The DNA here is from genome assembly GCA_049324695.1 of Myxococcota bacterium. Lineage (GTDB taxonomy): Bacteria > Myxococcota_A > Polyangia > Polyangiales > Polyangiaceae > PMG-095. The sequence goes on along the minus strand of JBMOMJ010000021.1, from coordinate 23,933 downwards.
TTTTTGATGCTTTGAGCTCGCTGGCGGAAGGCGTGCCGGACGACTTTGCGTTAGCGGGTGACGAGGGCATGCTGTTCTTGCGCCACGTGCACGGGCATTGGTTGTTGGTGCTGAGCGACTCGAACGTGAATTTGAGTGTGTTGGGCGTGGTCTTGAACGTTGCGGCGCTCGCGATTGAACGCTGCTTGCAAGCCGAGGCCACATTGCCGCGTGCATCGAATTCGCTGGCGAGCGGGCAGCGAGAGGCAGCACCCGCGGCGGATGTTGTGCCGCTCGTCGTCGTGCGGGCCTTACTCGATCTATACGCCGAGCACCTCGGCCCTGCTGCAAAGCCAATTTTCAAACAACAGCTGAGTGAGATCGGCGCGACTTCGCGAACTCTGCGGCGCGCTGACGTGCCAAACTTCGTAGCTCGACTCAGCGAGCGAATTCCGATCGCGCACGCGCGCGCTGAATTTTCCCGCGGTGCACGCCTGTATGGCGAGCGCATGCTGCTGCTTTGAGGGCCAATCGAGGAGTCATGCTTTCCACCATCAGCAGTCGAATGTCCGTCGTGCTCATCGCTTTTGCGGCGCTTTTGGGCGCCGGAGCTGTAGCTAGTCAGTACGTTTTGAAGCGCCAGGCACATGACGCCTTCGTGGTGAATCTGGCTGGGCGGCAGCGCATGCTCACTCAAAAGATGAGCAAGGAAGGCGCCGAGCTCAGCTTGCTGCGCGCGCGTCCGGAGCCAGATGAAGCCAGCGTTGCGAATTTGCGCGAGCAGCTACAGAACACGATGCGCGTGTTCGAAATGACGCTGTTTGCACTGCGTGACGGAGGTCCAGCCCCCCAAAACCTGGAGCTTACCCGCTTGCGCGAGCTGCCGCGCGCCTCGAATTCGGCAATCCGCGCGCAGCTCGATCGCGTCGTCGCCGTGTGGCACCCGTTCAAACGCAACTTGAACGCGCTCTTGCGATCGGGAGGCAGCGATGCGAACGCCATGCGCGCCGTTTTCGAGGGCAACCTGATGCTACTCGAACAGATGAATGTCGCCGTCACGCTGATGCAGCAAGACTCGGAGGCGCGCGTCGATCAACTGTTGTTGGTGCAAATAATTCTGTTGGGCGTCGGGCTCCTGTTGGTACTGAGCGGCATCCTCGTCGCCCGCACCAGCATCGCGAGGCCGCTGCGCGAACTCGCCGACGCCGCTCGCAGCATGAGTACGGGCAACCTGAACGTCGAACTGCGACCTCAAGGTGCGCGCGAAGTGCGTGAGCTTTCGGCTTCGTTCGATCGCATGCGCGTCAGCATGCTGGCTGCGCTGAGCGCTCCGTTCGGCGCCGCGGCACTCGATGACGATCTCTGATTTCGACCTTCTAGCCTGCCACCGGCGCGGCATTCGCCTGCTCGAGCCGTCCTGAAGGCGAAAGGCGCGGCTTCGCGTTCCGCGGTCGCCGGCGCCATGGCCAACGTACTGGCCGGTTCGAGTCGAAAACTTGCCCGCTTTCGCCGCCTTGAGTGATGGCTGCTCGGGATGAAGTCCGGACGTGTCGAGCCCGAGCTCCATGCTTTGCGTCAGAGCGCCGAGGAGCTGTCGCGGCGAGGGCGGGAGGCACTGACTAGCGCCCACTTGCTGGCGGCGATCGTCAAGGCGGGGGGACCCGCGGCAGATCTACTGGAGGAACGCCGGTTCGGACTGGACGAAACCTTACGCGCAGCGCGCACGATTACCGATGAGGTCGCCGATCCAATTCGCGCGGCGCTCTCGCGTGCACACGACATCGCGGCGCGCATGGGTTTCACGCAAGCCAGCGCCGTGCACTTGTTGGTCGCCCTCTTGAATGAGCCGCGTTCGGCCGCACGTCGAGCACTCGAGCAAGCCGGCGTCGATGTTTCTCGGCTGCGCACCACCGCCATGCAGCTCGGCTTGGGCCTCATGCCTGGCCGCCGCTCGCCTGGGCGCCCCACGCCGTTGCCCGCCGCGCCGCCGGAGCCGACGCGCGCCCAACCAGCAGCTCGCCCGGAGACACCAAAGAGCTCGCCGCCTCGTGCGCGCTCCGCAGTCAGTGTGCCCCTGGTTCCGAAGCTGCGCGCCCCGAGCAGCCCCGCACCCAAAGAAGCCAGCCCGCCCGCGGAAATCGTTTCGCCGCCGGTTCCTCCGATCGCGCCCAAGCAAGCAGCGGCGCCAGCACCAGCTCCGAGCGCGGCGTTCGCGCGCTTCGAGCTCGAGGCTCAGAAATTTCCGACCCTCGCGTTGATCGGCAAAAATCTCACATTGCGTGCGGCGCGCGGCGAGCTCGATCCCGTCGTCGGTCGCGATGCTGCCATCGAACAGGCGCTCGACGTGCTCGCCAAGCGCGAAGGCAACAATCCGTGCCTCGTGGGTGTGGCCGGCGTCGGCAAGACCAGCGTAGTGCGCGGCCTCGCGCAGCGCATCGCGGCGCAACGTGATGTCGCCTCGCTAGACGACAAAATCATCATCGAGATCCCAGTGGGCGAGCTCATCGCGGGCACGGGCGTGCGCGGAGCGTTGGCGGCGCGCCTCGGTTCTATGCGTAAGGAGGTCGCCGCCTCCGGCGGGCGCATCGTGCTCTTCTTCGATGAGATTCACCAACTCTTCACGGGCGAGGCCGCCGAAGAAATCGGAACCGAATTGAAGTTGGCGTTGGCTCGCGGCGAGCTACCTTGCATCGGCGCCACCACGCTCGAAGAGTACCAAAAGAGCATCGGCCATGACGCAGCACTCGCGCGCCGCTTCAGCTTGGTCGAGATCGAGGAGCCTAGCCGCGAAGACGCGTACCTCGTGCTCGAGGCGTTGCGGCCGCGGCTCGAGGCGCACCATCGTGTGCGCTACCACGACGAGGCGCTGGCGCTCGGCGTCGCGTGGTCGGTGCGCTACTTGCCGGGTCGCGCCTTGCCAGACAAAGCCGTTTCCATCCTGGATTTGGCCGGCGCGCGCACTCGCCGTCGCGGCAAAAGCGAAGTTCTCGCCGATGCCGTCGCCGAAGTCGTCGCCGAGCTCGCCGACATGCCCGTCGAACGACTGCTCGAATCCGACGGCGATCGCATGCTGCAACTCGAAGACATCCTCGCCTCGCGCGTGGTTGGTCACGGCTCTCAGATCCGTCGCATCGCGCGCATCTTGCGGCGCAACGCCGCCGGCCTCGGTTCACGTCGCCCGATTGGCACCTTTCTCCTGCTCGGCCCAAGCGGCGTCGGAAAAACCGAAACGGCCAAAGCCATCGCCGAAGTCCTGTTTCACTGCGACAGCGCGATGACGCGCATCGATCTCTCCGAGTACTCCGAAGCGCACGCCGTCGCGCGTTTGATCGGCGCGCCTCCCGGCTACGTTGGACACGAAGCAGGCGGCCAACTCACCGAAGCCGTGCGCCGCCGCCCGTATCAAGTCATCCTGCTCGACGAACTCGAAAAAGCGCACCCCGACGTGCTCACCTCCTTCCTCGGCATGTTCGACGAAGGCCGTCTCACCGACGGCCGCGGCCGCACCGTCGACTTCACCAACACCGTCATCTTGATGACCTCCAACATTGGTTCCTCGGAGGTCACCCGTGTCGAACGTCGCGTCGGCTTTGGCGGCGGCGACAACGCGCTCTCCGATCTCGACACCCGCGTCACCGCGCGCGCGCGCGAAAAGCTCGCTCCCGAGCTCTACAACCGCATCGACGAAGTGCTCGTCTACTCACCCCTCTCCCGCGACGAAGTCCGCGAAATCGCGCGCCGCCTGTTGAACTCGGTCTCGCGCACCCTCCAAGGGCAACGCGGCGTTCGCCTCGATTTCAGCCCCGAAGTCATCGAACACCTCCTCGACCACGGCGGCTTCGAACCCGCGCTCGGCGCCCGCCCCATGAAACGCTGCATCGCCCGCCTCATCGAAGCGCCACTCGCCGAAAAAATCCTCGCCGGCGAATTCCCCCGCGGCGGCGTCGTCCTCGTTGCACTCGAAAACGGCGAACTCGACTTCGACGTCCTCGAATCCGATCAGGCCGCCGAATAATTGGGTTGCCCCAACTCGCCGCGCTGCGCGCGGCGGTCTTCCCCAGGCGCCGTGCTCGCGCGCGCCGGCGCCATACGTCGCTTCACGGCTAGCGCGCGCTGCGCGCGTCACGGGGAAGACCCACGCCGCACCCACGTGGGGAGCGCCGTCACAACGACGCGCGAATGAGCGCGACCGCAGCAGTGACATCGCGAAGCACCAGCTCCGCATCAATGCGCACCACGCGATACCCGAGCCGCGCGAGCTTCCGATCGCGTGCGGCATCGGCGCGCTTGCGCCGCGCGTGATACGCGCCGTCCACTTCGACCACCAAGCACGCGACTGGCGCAACGAAGTCAGCAATGAACCGCCCGCCGAGCGGCACCTGCCGCCGAAAGCACACGCCGAGCTGGCCAGCGTTGATCGCTGACCACAACTGCGACTCCGAAGCGGTGAGCTGCGAACGATGCTGACGAGCGCGCAGCTCCAGTTGCTGAGCTGAGTTGCCGTAACGAGTTGAACCAGCACGCATGTGAGCCTCCCGCGCCGGCATCGAGCCGGGCGCAGCACCCACTGCGCAGGATGCGTGACGCGCCTAGCTGAACGGTGACGCTCGTCTCGGGCGCGGCGCGCAGCGTGCGCACACGCGAAGCCTGGCTCGATGTTGGCGTGGGAGGCGGCCCGCGACGTCGACGAACACACGACGAAGACCACGGCGATCGCATCCCTCAGGAACCGTGAACGGCTGCCGCACGAAGCCCGCCCGCCGCAAGCCCTCTCGCAAACTCGACGAGGACTACCCACCCACGCACCACGTGACAGTCGACACGTGACGGCCTCCCTCCACGTCGCGCGCAGCCGAAGGCGAGCACGACGTATGGGGGAGGCAGGAAACGCGCAGCCGCGAAGCGGCGAGCATTGCACGGTGTGGGGCAACTCCAGCCGCGAAGCGGCGAGCACTGCACGGTGTGGGGCAACTCCAGCCGCGAAGCGGCGAGCACTGCACGGTGCGGGGCAACTCCACGCCAACTCGCCGCGCTGCGCGCGTCGGTCTTCCCCAAATGCCGTGCTCGCGCGCGCCGTCAACGTGCGTCGCTCGATCGCTAGCGCGCGCTGCGCGCGGCATGGGGAAGACCAGCGCCGTCACGGCCGCGCGCGGCACCGGCAAGATCACCATCGCGCCCCACGTGGGTTCCGCGCGGGCAGGTGGTTTTGCAACGGTCACTCGGGGGAGTCTTCGAGTGCGCGCCGATAGCGTTCGCGGCGCGTTTGATCGCGCAAGATGTCGTACGCCTCGTCCAAGATTTCGAGAATCAAGGCGAGATCTTCGTTCAAGTCGGCGGTGAGTGGCGTGAGCAGGTTGGAGGGATCGAATTCGTTGCGGAGCGCGGTGTAGGCACGACGGATGTCGTAGCTGGTGGAGTTGCGCGAGACGCCGAGCAGGGCGAAGTAGTCGCCGTCGTCGACGAGGGCGCGGCGTGCACGAATGCGCGCTCGCACGGCTTCGTGATCGATGACATCAGGCACTGGGGCACGTCGCGCTTTGCGCACGCCGCCCGCTGCTCCGCCGGTGACTCGCGCGCGCAGCACTCCGAGCTCTACTAGCGCGAAGAGCACGTTGGCGAGCTCTGGCACTTCGACTTGGCTGCGCTCGATTAAGTCGGCCACGCTGTTGCCGGGTGCGCTGCGCACCAGCTCGAGTTCGTACTCGGAGAGAGCGCACTCCGAAAGCAGGGCTTCGGACTCACCAGCCCCGATTTGTGCGTTGGGCCCGCCGAGCCAGCTCTGCGCGTCGGTCGGCGTGATCGCGCGACGCACGACTTCGATCAGAACTTCCGCGCCGGTCGCGCCACCGAACACGGATGGCTCGGCCGCGAGGCGAGGGGGCACGACGCGTTCAAGGCTGGCTCCACCGCGAGAAAGGCCCACGATGCGCGTGATGATCCACTCGGCGTGCGAGCGCAGTGCGGGCCACAAATCCTCTTGTCGCAAATGTCCCTGGGCGATCAGCGCCGCGCCGGCGTGGCGTCCGAACTGCGGCAGCTTACGGCCGATGCGCGTCGCTGCGTCGGCCGTGAGATCGCCGCGTTGAGCCAAAAACGCGACCAACGACTCACCGTCGATGCCCGATGCGGCAATCACGAAGTCGCCGTCACGCAGCACCACACGGCGAATGCCAGCGTCGTCTTCGAAGGCGATCGCACCGGAGTAACGAGCACGTACGGCGCGCGCGAGCACGCGCACGGCATCGCCCACGCGCAGCGTGCTCGGAATGTCGATGTCGGCCGTTGTTGGCAGCGGCGGCGGCTTGGGAGCGGGCGGCGGTTCACTGCGGCCACGACCACGTGGAGGTTTGGTCGAAGCTTTGCGCGACGAGGACGGAGTTTGCTCGTCGCGGGGTTCGGGTTCGGCGGCGAGCGGCGACGATGGCTCGAGCGCTCCACCGTAGTAATGCGTGGTCGCCGAGCGCGATGAATCGGGAGGCTGCGCGTTGGGCGGCAATGTCCCGAAGCCAGTAGTGTCGCCGCTCGTGTGTGTGCGACTCGGAGGCGCCGTGCGCGGAGGATGCGCCGGTGGTGTCGGCGGAGCTTGATCCATGCCGGCCCCGTCACCGCGATCGCCGCCGGAAGTCGTATTGGGATCACGTTGCGCAAACGGATTGACGGAACCGCCCGGCGAGGTACCCGCCGTCGAGTCTTGCCCGGGGCGGCTGCCGGTGCGCGTTCCCAAGTTCGAATCGGAGCCGTGTGTGCCGGGAGTTCCGGCTTCGTCGTCCTCTTCGTCGTCGAGTTCGTCGAGCGGCTCGTCCAGCGCTGCCAGCAAATCCTCTGGCAGCACTGCTTCCAGCTCAGCCTCGGGCGAGAGCCGTTCACCCAAGCCACCGAAATGGCGCGAGCCCAGCACACGTTGTTCGGCGCGACCCAACAAGGCCGCGAGATCAGCGCTGAGGCCGCCTTGGTCCGTAGGCAAATCGGGCCCCGCTGGATCAGACGGTGCGCGCGGCGGCGTTGGTTCACCCGCGCGTCCCACGGGCGCAGCCGTCGTTGTTGGTTGCGCACCCACGTTGGGGAAGTTTCGCGCGCGTGCACGCGTGTCGTAGCGATACGGTCGCCGCGTTGCGGCCACCAACACGGGTACGCGATTGGCGTGCGGTACCGTGGAAGGACGCCCGAGCCGCCCGCTCGAAGGGCCAATCAGCGCTTCGACTTTGCGCAGTAAGGCGTAGACGTCGACGGGGCGCACGAAAATGCCGCTGCTCTCGCGCGCCACGCGCTCCGCTTGCGCATCGAGTGTGCGCCCGGGCTCGCCCAGGAACAGCACATCGACGCTGCGCCCGCTCGATGCTTCGCGCATGCGCTCCACGGCTTCGAGGGCGCCAGGCGCATCGGCGTCACACAGAATGAGGGAAGGGCGCTGCACAGCGACTCTCCCCACCAACAATCCCAGCGGAACGTCGACGGTTAGGTAGCCCCGAGCGCGCAAAGTCGCGGTCAAGCGCTCCGCCTCCGCCGAGGCGTCGCTCACGAAGATCAATGCTTCGGAGGGCGCTCCGCCAGCGCTATCGCTGCCGGGAGCGGGATCGGACGCCACCTCGTCATCTTACGTTAGCGGCGCGAGTTCACGCCAGACCGTCGTCTCGGCCGGCGGTGCCGCGGTTCCAGCTCGGAACACTGCGTCGAGGTGCGCATAGGTGTTAGTCGCGCTTCTCGCCCTCACGTGAGAGCGCGAGGGCAATGCGTTCGCCTAGCTTCGGCCAGTAGCGAGCGCTCAGAATCGCCGCCACGATGAAAATGACCAGGCCTAGCTCGCCAGCATTCAGTCCGAACACCGCGCCATAGTATCAGGGCGCAATGGCGACGCCGACCTCTTCGATAAGTGCAGGCAGCTCGGGGACGCCGGGTACGGCCATCGACGTCGTCGTTGGCTTGGGCTCGAACCTGGGTGACCGCCGCGCCACGCTGCACGCCGCGGTGCGCGCAATCGAGGGCTGCGCCACGCTACGAAAGCTGTCGTTTCTATATGAAACGGCGCCGCTCGGCCCTGCCCAGCCCGACTACCTGAACGCGGCGGTTGCTCTCACTACGGAGCTCTCTCCCAGCGAGTTGCTCGCGCGTCTGCTCGATATCGAACGCTCGCTCGGGCGTGAGCGGCGTGTGCGCTGGGGACCGCGCACAATCGACCTGGACATACTTTGGATCCGCGGCCGGCGCATCTCGCTTCCGCAGCTGGTCGTGCCGCACCCGGAGCTGCAGCACCGCCCATTCGCGCTGCTGCCGCTGCTCGATGTGGCTCCCGACGCCGTCGACCCCGTGACCGGCGTTGCATACAGCACCGTGCTCGCCGGCCTCGATGCATCGGGCGTCCGCCGCGCAGCGCCGGAGATCTTCGATTTCGGCTGAGATCTGCGACGAGTGCACTACCGACGGCTGGGCCGGTTCAAGCATTGGTTCCGAATCGGAAATCGCCCTGCATGGAACTGGTCAGCGGCTGTGGACACGGCGTCAGCATGATGGTACGAGCCGCGCGCTCGCTGGCGATGCCGAGCCTTCGTTTCGGGAGAAGCCAGCTGCCAATCGGCCGAAGGGCCCCAGCAAATGACCTCGATCGACCTCGCCGTGGGCAACTCCAGCGTCACGGGCCTCGTCGCGATGAGCGGCGGGGTGACCCTGGATTTTGACAACACCGTCATCTTGCAGGCGGCACTGTTTACGGTGCTGATCCTTCTGCTCAGACCGCTGTTGTTCGACCCCATGCTTCGCATCTTCGCCCTGCGCGAAGAGCGCACGGAGGGGGCGAAGGCCACGGCGCGCGAGCTGCAGGAGCGAGCTGGCGAGTTGCTCAGCAAGTACGAAACCGAGTTGTCGCGTGTTTCGCGTTCGGCCGCGGAAGAGCGCGACAAGCTGCGCGCCGAAACGGCCCGGCTCGAAGCCGAGATCATGCGTGAGGCGCGTGAGGCAGTGACCAAGATCATCGATCAGGGCAGAAAGAGCATCGAAGCGGAGGTCGAGAAGGTTCGCTTCGACCTCGGTCGCGAGTCGGAGCGCACGGCTTCGCTCATCGTCTCGCGCGTTCTCGGTCGGGAGGTTCAGTGATGCGCAAAGCGTTGGTTTCCCTCTCGCTGGCGTTGACGCTGACGTTCCCGCTCTTGGCGTTCGCCACCGAGCACGAAGCGGGTGGGCACGGCGACGAACACGCCGCCACCTTCGAGGACGTCAACTGGTACTACGGCTTGCTCGGCGAAAAAGAAGGGCTCGAGCACCCGGACGTGTTGTGGCGTCCGAAGGGCATGCCGGTTCCGTTCGCGGCGCTCGCCTTCAACACGGCGCTCCTCTATTACATCTTGTATCGCGTGTTCGGGCGCGGCGTGGTGGACGGCTTGCGCAAGCGCAAAGAAGGCATTTTGCGCGGCATGGAAGAGGCCGCCAAGATGAAGCGCGAGGCTGAAGCGCAGCTCCAGTCGTACGAAGAGAAGCTGGCGCAAATTGACCAAGAGGTTTCGCGCATTCAAACACAGATGCGCAAGGCGGCCGAGGCGGAGCACGCCCGCATCCTGCAAGAGGCGAAGGAGCGGCGTGAGCGTATGGAGCGCGACGCACACCTCTTGGTGCAGCAAGAGCTGAAGGCCGTGCGCGAGACCTTGATCGAGACCACCATTGCGAGCGCGCTGAAGTCCGCCGAGCAGACGCTGCGGCAGCGCCTGACGGAAGCTGATCAGCAGCGCTTCGGCGACGAGTACCTGAACAGCATCCGTCGCGCCGGTGCTCAGCTTCGAGGGCGAGTATGAGTCACGCAGTCGTTGCCAACCGCTACGGCCGAGCCATCTTCGATCTCGGCGTCGAGACCAATACGTTGCCCGAGCTGGTCGAAAAAATCGGCCGCTTTGCGCGCGTTTACGCCGAAAGTGCGGAGCTTCGCAGCGTGCTCGACAATCCGTTGGTCGAGATCGAAAAGCGCGAAGCCATTTTGCGCGACGTGGCCCAGGCAGTGGGTCTATCCGGGACCGGTCTGAATGCAATTCGCTTGCTCGCAGCGCGCCATAAGCTGGCTGCGCTGCCGGACATCGCGAAGCGTTTGGGCTCGCTGTCGGATGAAAAGGCCGGCATCGTGCGCGCTAGCGTCACTACGGCCGTGCGCATGCCGGAAGGCTTTTACGAGCGCCTGCGCGGCGAGCTCGAAGCCGCTACCGCGCGCCGCATCGTCATCGAGCGCTCCGAGGATCCGTCGCTCATCGGCGGGGTCATCACGCGCATCGGCGACAACACCATCGACGGCTCGGTGCGCGGTCACCTCGCGGAAATCGAGCGTTCACTTCGCAGCAGTTAGGCCGGTACCAACCGCGCCACCCGATCCCTGTTTGAAACGAGCTTGAGAGAGAAGCCATGCAGCTAAGCGCCGACGAGATCTCCTCGATCATCAAGAAGCAAATTCAGAACTTCGACCGCGCCGCGCTCGTCAGCGAGACCGGCACCGTGCTCAGCTGCGGCGACGGTATCGCGCGCGTCTACGGCTTGGAGTCGGCGCTCGCCGGCGAGCTGGTGGAGTTCCCGGGCAACATCTTCGGGCTGGTGTTGAACCTCGAGCAGGACAACGTCGGCATCGCGGTGCTCGGTGATGCCACGGCAGTGCGCGAGGGCGACATCGTCAAGCGCACCGGCCGCATCGCCGAGGTGCCCGTGGGTGAAGCGGTCGTCGGCCGCGTCGTGAACTCGCTGGGTCAGCCCATCGACGGCAAGGGCCCAATTGAGACCAAGACGCGCCGCCGCATCGAAGTGAAGGCGCCGGGCATCATCGGCCGCCAGCCGGTGCGCGAGCCGCTGCAGACCGGCATTAAGGCCATCGACGCGATGATTCCCATCGGTCGTGGTCAGCGCGAGCTCATCATCGGTGACCGCCAGACCGGCAAGACCGCCATCGCGCTCGACGCCATCATCAACCAGAAGGGCAAAGGCGTCATCTGCATCTACGTCGCCATCGGCCAGAAGGCTTCGACCGTGGCGCAGGTGGTGGACCGCCTCAGCCAGTACGGCGCGATGGAGTACACCATCGTCGTCGCGGCGACTGCGACCGAGACGGCGCCGCTCCAGTTCTTGGCGCCGTACACCGGCGTCACCATGGGCGAGTACTTCCGCGACACGGGGCGCCACGCCCTCTGCGTGTACGACGACCTCTCGAAGCAAGCCGTTGCGTACCGCCAAATGTCGCTGCTCTTGCGCCGCCCGCCGGGTCGCGAGGCGTACCCCGGCGACGTGTTCTACATCCACTCACGCCTGCTCGAGCGCGCCGCCAAGATGGGCGAGCGCTGGTTCGTGGTGAAGAAGGGTACCCCCATTCCCGAGGGCGACCAGAACTACCGCGGCGTCGACAACCAGGTGCACATCGGCGACGAAGGCAAGCACGAAGCTCAAAAGGTGCTCGAAGGCCGCAACGACGCGGGCGAGCTCGAGTTGAAGCGTGACCCGCACTCGGGTGGCTCGCTCACGGCGCTGCCGATCATCGAGACGCAGGCCGGCGACGTGTCTGCGTACATTCCCACCAACGTGATTTCGATCACCGACGGCCAGATCTTCCTCGAGAGCGATCTGTTCTATTCGGGCGTTCGCCCAGCCATCAACGTGGGTATCAGCGTGAGTCGCGTGGGTGGTAACGCGCAGATCAAGGCCATGAAGAAGGTGGCCGGTACGCTGCGCCTCGACCTCGCGCAGTTCCGCGAGATGGCCGCGTTCGCTCAGTTCGCGAGCGATCTCGACGCTGCCACACGCGCGCAGCTCGAGCGCGGCAAGCGCCTCACGGAGCTGCTCAAGCAGGGGCAATACGTGCCGCTCGCTGTCGAGAAGCAGGTCGTGGTCGTGTACGCCGGCACTCAGGGCTACACCGACAAGTTGCCCGTCGAGTCACTGCGTCAATACGAGGAAGAGCTGTACCGCTTCATCGATCAGAAGCACGCTGATCTGTGGGAGCTCATCCGCACCAAGCGCGAGCTCACCGATGACGTGAAGTCGGCGCTCGATAAGGCGCTCAAGGCGTTCGGTGCCGAGTTCGTTCCCGCGACCAAGGGCGCGCAGGCCAACCAGGAATAATTCACCTTGGCGAACCTCAAGAGCATCCGCAAACGCATCAGCAGCGTGAAAGGCACGCAGAAGATCACGCGTGCCATGAAGATGGTGGCTGCGGCGCGCCTCAACCGCGCCCAGCAGCGGATTCTTGCGATCCGGCCCTACGCTGTGAAGACGGCGCAGGTGTTGGCGGAGGTTGCCGCGGTGACGGACGAGGGCGCGAGCTCCGTTTCACATCCGCTGCTCGCGCGCCGGCCGGAGAAGAACACGCTGTTCATCGTCGTTACCAGCGATCGTGGGCAGTGCGGCGCCTTCAACACCAACCTGCTACGTGCGGCGGAGCGGCTTTGGCGCGAACGTGAAGCGCAGGGCCAAGGCGTGCAGTTCGCGGTGATCGGCCGCAAGGGTCGCGAGTACCTGCGTCGCCGTAACGCGCCCATCGCTCACATCTTCTCGGAGGTGTGGGACAAGCTGGACCTCGAAACGGCGCGCAATATCGCGCGCGTCGCGTTGAAGCCGTTCGTGCGCGGCGAGGTCGACGCCATCTACGTCATCTACAACGAGTTCAAGAGCGCCATGACCCAGCGGGTTACGGCCGAGCTCTTGTTCCCTCTGCCGCCCACCGAGACGACCTTGGCGCGTTCGCAAGCCAAGGAAGAGTGGGAGCGCCACCGCGAGTTCTTGTTCGAGCCGGACCGAGGGTCGCTGCTCGAGCGGCTCGTGCCGATGTACGTCGAAATCTCGATCCTGCGTGCGCTGTTCGAGTCGATGGCGTCGGAGCTCGGCGCACGTATGACGGCGATGGATTCGGCCACCAAGAATGCGGCCGAAATGATCTCCAAATTGACACTCGACTACAATCGCGCCCGTCAGGCGGCGATTACGACCGAGCTCATGGAGATCATCGGCGGCGCTGAAGCCTTGCGTGAGGGCTGAGCGGCGATCTGCGTGTCGGGGTTGAGGTAGGCGCGGGTAGGGAATGCGCGACGAAAAAGCCGCGCAATTTTCCTGCGCCGTTCGTGCGGTGAGGTGTTCACCTTAGCGGCGTTGTCGGGCAAGATTTCCGCCCATGGCTAAACGACCGCATGTGCTCGGAATGGTTCTCGCTGGAGGCGAAGGTAATCGCCTCTGGCCGCTCACGCGTGATCGCGCGAAGCCGGCGGTGCCATTCGGCGGGTGTTATCGCTTGGTGGACTTTGCGATCAGCAATTTGGTGAATGGTCGCTATCTGCGTACGGCGGTGCTCACGCAGTACAAGAGCCACAGCCTCGATCGACACATCGCGCAAACCTGGCGCATGTCGCCGCTACTCAACAACTATGTGATGAGCGTGCCGGCGCAAATGCGTTTGGGCCGTCGCTGGTTCGAAGGCTCCGCGGACGCGATCTACCAAAACTTGAACCTGATCGCGGATGAGAACCCCGACTACATCTGCGTGTTCGGTGCCGATCACATCTACCGGATGGATCCGGAGCAGATGGTGGACGCGCACATTCAAGCCGGCGCGGGCGTCACCGTGGCCGCCATCAAGGTGCCGCGCGTAGAGGCTTCGCGCTTCGGCGTGCTGGTGCCGAGCGCCAACGACCGCATCGCGAAGTTCAAGGAAAAACCCGGTCCAGATGAGATCGACGGGCTTCCTGACGATCCGGACTACGTGTTCGCCTCGATGGGTAACTACATCTTCACCACCAAGACGTTGGTGGAAGCAGTGCGCGCCGACGCCGAAAACAAAGAGAGCGCACACGACATGGGCGGCAACATCATCACCATGTTGGTGGAAGCTGGGCTCGCCTCTGTCTACGACTTCGCGAAGAACCGCGTGCCGGGCGCCACCGAGCGCGACGCCGGCTACTGGCGCGACGTGGGTACGCTCGACAGCTATTACGAAGCGCAGATGGATCTCATCAGCGTGCACCCGGTGTTCAACCTGTACAACCAGGAGTGGCCGATTCACACGATGCAGATCTCACTGCCGCCCGCTAAATTCGTGTTCGACGAAGACGGTCGGCGTGGCTACGCAGTGGACTCCATCGTGAGCGCTGGAGCGATCGTATCGGGCGGCGCTGTACGCCGCAGCATTCTCTCGCCGAACGTGCTCGTGCACTCGTACTCCGAAGTCAGCGACAGCGTGCTGATGCATGGCGTCGAAATCGGCAGAAAAGCCATAGTGAACAAGGCCATCCTCGACAAAGGCGTGAAGGTTCCCGCTGGTGCGCGCATCGGCGTCGATCCAGACGAGGATCGGCGTCGCGGTTTCACGGTGTCACCCAACGGGGTGGTCGTGATAGGCAAGAACGATCCGGTGCCCGTATGAGCCTCAAGATCGCGCTGCTCTCACGCGAGTATCCGCCTGAAAACTATGGTGGCGCGGGCGTGCACGTCGAGCACCTGGCGCGCGAGCTGATTCAGCGCGTCGATCTCGGCGTGTACTGCTTCGGTGCGCCACGCACTGCGCCCGAAGTGAAGGGCACATTTCGACCTTGGGATGCCCTCTCCGGCAGCGAGGCGGACGTCAGCGCGCTGCGCACTCTCTCTGTCGATCTCTTGATGGTGAACGCGCTGCGCGGCAGCCAGTTAGCGCATTCTCACACCTGGTACGCGAACTTCGCTGGGCACCTCGCCAAGCTGAGTTACGGCATTCCCCACGTGATGACGTCGCACAGCCTGGAGCCATTGCGTCCCTGGAAAGCGGAGCAGCTCGGCGGTGGTTATGCGATCTCGAGCTTCTGCGAGCGTACCGCCATCGTGGCCGCCGATGCCATCATTGCTGTATCGGCGGGTATGAAGGCGGACATTCTGCGCGCGTACCCAGACGTCGATCCCGCGCGCGTGCACGTCATCTACAACGGCGTCGATCCTCAAAAGTACCAGCCCATCAGTGAGACGTCGGTGCTCGAGCGCTACGCTATCGACGCGAGCAAACCTTACGTCGTTTTCGTGGGACGCATCACGCGCCAGAAGGGCATCGTGCACCTCTTGAGGGCGGCGCGGCAGCTGGCCCCCGAAGCCGGGCTCGTGCTGTGTGCCGGCGAGCCTGATACCGAAGAGCTTGGGCGCGAAGTGCGCCAGCTCGTGGAAGAGCTCACGCGCGAGCGAGCTTCGGTGGTGTGGATCGAGAGGATGCTTCCGCCTGCCGAGCTCTGTCAGATCTTGAGCCACGCCCGCGCGTTCTGCTGCCCATCTGTCTACGAGCCATTCGGTATCGTCAATTTGGAAGCCATGGCCTGCGGGGTGCCGGTAGTAGCTTCTCGGGTGGGTGGCATTCCCGAAATCGTCGTTCCTGATCACACTGGTTTTCTGGTTCCGTTCGAAGGGGACGGTTCCGCCAAGAACGAGCCGCGTGATCCACAGGCTTTCGCGAGCGATTTGGCAGCTGCCCTGAACCGCTTGATCGGCGACGCAACGCTCGCGAAACGTATGGGCGAAGCTGCGCGACAGCGCGTGCTCGCTGAATTCAGTTGGTCGAGCATCGCCGAGCAGACACTCGCGCTCTATCGAAGCTTGCTGGCGTGATTCGCTAGTGCACCGCTCACTAGGCGTGAGCGCAATCATCTGGCGATGATTGTCCCGCTTCGCAGGAGTGCACTAGCCCGAGTTTGTGGCTGGGGCGGGCGCCCCAGACCCCAGCGTCCGCTTCGCGTCCGCAGTGCAGCGGTTGCTGCACTGTTTGCGTCGATGGTCGATCCTTGCAGTCGCGTTGCGGATCATTCGCGCGTGCGTGGTTGAAAGCGACTATCGCTCGCGCGCAGCGAAATGGTACTTGCCGAGTTGCGAGCTTTCAGCGCGTTGCTGCAAGCAGGTTGGGGCGTAAGGCATGGCAAGCGAGAGCGGTGCACAGGAAACGGTCGTATTCCGGCGACGTGCGGAGCTTCCCGGCGTCGAAGTCAGGGACGTGGAGGGCTCGGCGCGCCATTGGCGCTGCTTCAGTCTCGGCTACGAATTTCTGACGCCGACGACGTGGCAGGGAGACATCGTATATCGCCGTCATCAGGAGCGGCTCTCCCCTGGCGACGTATTCTGCTCGTATCCGGGCGAAGTTTTCTCCACGCCCCGCGTGTACCGCGCAGGGGGCGGCAGCGCGCTGGTCGTCGAACCGGAAGTCCTCGACCAAGCGTTGCGCGAGCATGGAATGAGTTTGAGCCGTGTGCAGTTCCGTCGCGTGAGCAAGATGTCGAATCAGCTCGCGACGAAGCTCGGCGATGTATTTCGGCTGCTCAATCCCGGAACATCGGCGCTGGAGCTCCAGTCTGCGCTCTCGCTCTTTCTCGGAACGGCCGTGCGTGAGCTCAGCGAGGTGCTACCGGCTGCAGAAACCTCGGTAGATGCAGCGGGCGTCGAGCGCGTACGGGAGCAGCTGCACTTCGATCCGCTGGCTCGCACGGATCTCGCGGCGCTCTCGGAACAGTCAGGGCTCAGCCGATTTCAGGTGCTGCGAGCCTTCAAGCGTGTTTACGGCCTGCCGCCCCACGCGTATCAGCTGCGCGTTCGCATCGGTCTTGCACAACGCGCGTTGCGCGCAGGGCGCCGACCCGCCGAGGTGGCAGAAGATTTCGGCTTCGTCGATCAAAGCCATTTCTCGCGCCATTTCAAGCAGCTCGTGGGAGTCACACCTCTCCAATACATGACGCTCGAGCCGACTAAGAAGAGCGGCTCCGCTTCGCGAGCACGCTGAACGCACTTCACTCGGAAGCGATTGGCGCTGCGGCGGGCGACGTGGTTGCAGCAGGAGCCATCGCCGCCGCGTGCTGCTTGCGAAGCACCGCACGGTGAATCGGGTACATCAAAACCAGCGTGATGAGCATGGCCACGACCACCACGTCTCCCAGCGTGCCGTAGTGCTCCAGCTTACCATTCGCGGTTTGCACCACGATGAGCCCAGCCGCCCACGCAGCGACACCACCCGAGAGTTGCTGCATCGATGCGTTGACCGCCATGAACGCGCCGCGATCCGCCAAATCCGGAATGGCCGAGATGAGCGCCTGCGCCGAGATGATGCGTGACGTGATCGAGATGAACAGCACCGCATTCAGCAACATCACGAGCCACAACGGCGTGATGCCGAGTCGGCAGAAATACCAAACCAGCGCCATGCCCACCAACGAGCCCGCGAAGAATACGCGGTACTTACCGACGCGATCGGCGAGGCGACCCAGCAAAGGTCCGGCGATGAAGCTGACGATGCCTGTCACTAGGTAAACCCAGGTCAGATCGCTCAGCGACACTCCCATATTGTTGACGCTGAAGGCGCTGCCGAATGGCATCAGCATGAAGCCGCCCGTCGCGAGCAGCATGGTCGCTGCGAAGGTCCGCAAATAGCGGCCCTGCGTCACGGTCCTCTTCAAGTGCCCGAACGGATCTCCAGGGCGACCCAATTTGAGATGCGCGTCGATTGGCTGCAGCTTGGTCACGATTAGCGCGCCAACCAACGAACTAATGGCCACAATCATCAGGAACGGCGCGTGCCAACCCCACTTGTTGGAGAGCATCACCCCCAATGGGATCCCCAGCACCTGGCTCGCTGCGAACGCCGTTTGCACCGTACCCATGACGCGCCCGCGCACCTCGATGGGAAACAGATCTGCAATGATGGCCATGCTGATCGAGCCGATCACGCCGCCGAACAGTCCCGTGATGATACGCGCAGCCAACAGGAACCAATACGCGTTGGCGATGCCGCAGAGCAGCGTTCCGACCACAAATCCCGTATAAAAGAACAAAAGCAGCTTCTTGCGATCGAAGCGGTCCGCGAACCCCGCTGCGAGCAACCCGGACGCGCCCGCACTGAAAGCGTACGCGGACACCACCTTGCCGAACTGCTCCGTAGAGATCCCCAAGTCTGGCATCAAGAGCGCGCCGAGCGGCCCCATGATCATGAAGTCGAGCACGATCGTGAACTGGAGAAACGCGAGCAGCGCGACGACGAATTTCTGATAGGGAGAGAAAACTGATTGCATCGGCGAAACCGCAGCGAACTTTCACCTAAGGCCGTTTGGAAGGTTGTCCACCGCACGCGAAATGTTTGGGCACCTGCATACCACGTTAGGGTAACAAACTCGGCACGACCGCACGCGAACTTGCGCTAGTGTCTAAGATGCCTTTGCTCTCGGCGACTCGCGCGATCGCGGCGGGTCTGTTCGCGCTGGCGCTCCTCGCCGGCGCTTGTGATAGCGACCCTCTGGTAGAAGTACAGGTTAGCCAATCGGGTGCTTTTGCGCTTCCCGACGCGATTGGCTGCGACCACACGCGCTTCGCGGTGAACTCGGAGGTGGTGCGTTCGTGCGTACTGAAAGTAAGTTGCACGCCGTTCGACCCGCTCGATGTGATTTCGACGTGTGTCACGCTCGATACGCAGCAAACCTTCAAAACATCGGATTGCCGCGGCGCGACCACGTGCGACGACATCGCGCGTTGCACCGGCGAGGCCTGGAGCGCGAAGCCGTGTGCGCCCGAGGACGGCGCTTGGAAATGCGATGGCACGCGCGTGATCAACTGTGTCGAGGGCTACGAGGTCGACTGCCAGACCTACGGCGGCACCTGCGCACTCTACGACGACCCGGTGATTGGCAAACGTGCGCGTTGCCAAGTGCTCTCCGGTTGCAAGGAGGCCGCCGGGCGATTTCACTGCGCGTCACCGCACGTTTTATACGAGTGCCACGCAGGCAAAGGATTCGGGCGCGACTGCTCTATCGGAGGTGGCACCTGTGAAGAGGAAGCGGGCAGCAACGCCGGCTGTCGCGATCCCTTGCCGAGCTGCGGCGCCGACGCCCTCTCCTGTGTTGGCGCGGTCTCGGCGCAGTGCGTGGACGGCAAGCTGTACGAGTCCAATTGCGGCGGGGTTGGCCTCGGTTGCGACCCCGAATCGGCGTTCTGTTTGGCGCCCGGCTGCGCTGCGCGCGACTGGGACAACTGTAGCGAGAGCTGCTCTGGCTCGAAGCTCAGCTTCTGTTACGGCGGCGCGCCCTACAGCGTCGACTGCAAAGACTTCGGTTTCACGAGCTGCGAAACTTTCAGGCGCATCGACGGCACGCTGTACGCCGCGTGCGTGAACTGAAATACCGCACCACGCCAGGGCGCAGCACGAACGCCAATTGAGTCAAATCGCGTAGATTCTGCGCAGCGATTCCGCCTCGCGCCCGAGTGCGATTGCTAGCGTGATCCAGCGAGGAGTTCGCTCGTGAAGATCTTTCTTACCGGCGCTACCGGCTTCATCGGTTCGTACGTCGCGCAAGCGTTGCTCAGCGAGGGCCACGAGCTGGTCGTACTCGCGCGCAATCCGGACAAACACCCCGCGCTTTCGAACGATGCGCGCGTCGAACGCATACTCGGAACGCTCGCTGATTCGCAGCGCATTCGCAAAGCACTCACCGGCGCCGACGCCTGCGTGCACGTCGCGCTCGGTTGGGGCGACACCCCGACCGAAATGCTAAAAAACGACACACTCGCTAGCGTCTCATTGCTCGAAGCCTGCCTAGACGCCGGCGTGCGCAAGTTCATCTACACATCATCCACCGCCGCGCTCGGCTCCTTCTTCGAGCGCATGGATGAAACGCACCCCACGCGCCCGAGTGACCTCTACGGCGCCACCAAGGCCGCGACCGAAGCCTACGTGCTCGCCGTCGGCGCCAAGAGCGGCATGCTCTGCAACGTAATCCGACCGGGCTACACCTTCGGCAATCCCGTCGCCCCCGGAGCCACTACACAGCCCGATCGGCGCTTCCATCACATCGTGCGGCAAGCGCGCCGCGGAGAAGACATCACACTCAAACGCGGCGACGGAACCCAATTCATTTGGGCAGGCGACTTGGCGCGCCTCTACACTGCGGTGCTCGCCTCCGAACGAACCCGCGAAGTCTACTACGGCCTCGGCGCCCCCTTCGTCGAGTGGCAACGCATCGCCGAACAGGCCATCGAAATCACCGGCTCCAACAGCCAAATTCACCTGGAAGGCTCCACGCGCGAACCGTGCCTCTTCGACCTCGGCAAAATGCGCCGCCACTTTGGGCTCGAGTTCGATTCCGCCACGCACATTCGCGAACACCTCGTACACCTCGCGTCGCTCCCGCTCGAGTGAGGCGTCCTCGTCGTTCCCCCGCGGGTCCCCGAAAATCGCCGATTGCGCGGCTCCGACAGTGTTGCAAAAAACGCAACACCGTATTGTCCGACTAGCGACGGACGCAAGACCGCCTGGTGCTAGCCTCGAGCCATGCCCGAATATCGCTCTCGCACGACCACTCACGGACGCAACATGGCCGGCGCACGCGCGTTGTGGCGCGCTACCGGCGTGCGCGATGAGGACTTCGGCAAACCCATCATCGCCGTCGTCAACTCCTTCACCGAGTTCGTTCCTGGCCACGTTCACCTGCGCGATCTCGGGCGCATGGTCGCCGAAGAGATTCAACGCGCCGGCGCCATCGCGCGTGAGTTCCACACCGTCGCCGTCGACGACGGCATCGCCATGGGCCACGGCGGCATGCTTTACAGCCTGCCCTCGCGCGAGCTCATCGCCGATTCGGTCGAGACCATGGTCTCCGCGCACTGCGCCGACGGCATGGTCTGCATTTCCAACTGCGACAAGATCACGCCCGGCATGTTGAACGCCTCCATGCGCCTCAACATCCCTGCAGTCTTCGTTTCCGGCGGCCCGATGGAGGCCGGCAAAGTCCAACTCAAGGGCAAAACCGTAAAACTCGACCTCATCGACGCCATGGTTGCGGCGGGCAACCCCAGCGTTAGCGACAGCGACTCCGAGCGCATCGAACGCTCCGCGTGCCCCACCTGCGGCTCCTGTTCCGGCATGTTCACCGCCAATTCGATGAACTGCCTCACCGAGGCACTCGGCCTCTCGCTTCCGGGCAACGGCACCGTCCTCGCCACCCACTCCGCGCGCAAAGACCTCTTCTTGCGCGCCGGCCGCCTCATCGTCGACCTAGTCAAACGCTACTACGAACACGGCGATGAAAGCGTCCTCCCGCGCTCCATCGCCAACATGCAATCGTTCGAAAACGCCATGGCGCTCGACATCGCCATGGGCGGCTCCACCAACACCATCCTTCACCTCCTCGCCGCAGCCAAAGAAGCCGGCGTTCCCTACGACCTCTCCTGCATCGACAAACTTTCGCGCCGCGTCCCCAACCTCTGCAAGGTCGCGCCCAGCACCGAAAAATACCACATTGAAGACGTCCATCGCGCGGGCGGCGTCATGGGCATCCTGGGCGAACTCGATCGCGCCGGCCTAATCCATCGCGACACCCCCACCGTTCACGAAAAGACCCTCGGCGCCGCCCTCGATCGCTGGGACGTCAAACGAAACCCCGACGTCGGCACCTTCTTCCGCGCCGCGCCCGGCGGTGTCCCCACCCAAACCCCCTTCAGCCAAAGCCGCACCTGGGACGAACTCGATCTCGACCGCGAAAACGGCTGCATTCGCGACCTCCAACACGCCTACGCCAAAGACGGTGGACTCGCAGTTCTCTTCGGCAACCTCGCCGAACACGGTGCCGTCGTCAAAACCGCCGGCGTCGACGCCAGCATCCTCCGCTTCAGCGGCCCCGCGCGCGTCTTCGAAAGCCAAGACGCAGCCGTCGAAGCCATCCTCAGCGACAAAATCAAAGCCGGCGACATCGTCGTCATCCGCTACGAAGGCCCCCGCGGCGGCCCCGGCATGCAGGAAATGCTCTACCCAACCAGCTACCTAAAGAGCAAAGGCCTCGGCAAAGCCTGCGCACTCATCACTGACGGACGCTTCTCCGGCGGCACCTCCGGCCTCTCCATCGGCCACGTCTCCCCCGAGGCAGCCGAAGGCGGACTCATCGCCCTCGTTCGCGACGGCGACCCCATCGAAATCGACATCCCCGAGCGCAAACTCCGCCTCGCCGTCACCGACGCCGAACTCGCCGATCGCCACTCCCAAGAACTTGCTCGTGGCAACGCAGCCTTCACTCCCCACAACCGCCAACGAGTCGTCAGCACCTACCTCCGTGCCTACGCCGCACTCGCCACCAGCGCCTCCCAAGGCGCCGTCCGCGACGTCTCCCGCCTCGAAGCCCTCACCCCCAAGAAAATCTAACGCACTCGCGCACTCTCGCTACGCACGGCACCGCACCGTGCACTTCGTATGCGCTGTTAGGCGCAGTGCGCTTTGTGGCCGCGCCGTGCACCCGTGGCCGCGCCGTGCACTTCGTATGCGCTGTTAGGCGCAGTGCGCTTTGTGGCCGCGCCGTGCACCCGTGGCCGCGCCGTGCACTTCGTATGCGCTGTTAGGCGCAGTGCCCTGTGGACCCAGAGCGCGCTGTAGC
>JBMOMJ010000021.1:0-1511 GCA_049324695.1 Myxococcota bacterium | reverse complement strand
CGCCAAGCGGCCAATCCAGCGCGTTGCTAGGCGCGTCAAGCTCGAGTTGGCGCGCGGGGGCGCCAACGTAGCGTATTGCTGCGCAGGGGCGCGTTCCGGCGTCAGTCTTCAGTGGACGACCGCGCCGTGCTCGGCTTCGCCTGCGCGCTGCGCGCGCCCCAAACGCGAGCTAGCGCTCGCGCGGGGGCGCAACCCAAAGCGTCACTACGCGGGGGGACGCCTTCCTACGCTGATGCGAATCGCGGAAGGGTGCCGCGAAATGTGTTGTTCTGAGCAGTGCGTATGACCTCAGTACGGTGACGCAGACGCCGCTCGGCCCAAGGGGTGCTCGTCAAGTCTTCGGTCGATCGAGCAGAGAAATCAGCCCGAATTCTTTCCAGCCGACGCAGAGGAGCCAGGTCTTCGCGCGTGCGACTGGCAGAGCTGCTGGTGGCGCCAATGCACGGGGAATGAGATTCGGCTCCTGAGAGCACGGAGAAAGACAGTTGTATTCGGAGAAGCCGAGAAAATACGGAGCGGAAGAATACAGATCGAGTGTGCCGCGGCGCCACGGCCCGTGTTTTCGAAAGTTGGCGAGGACGTAAACGAGAGCGTTTCGAACCGCACGAGGCGTAGTGAGCGGCATGCGATGATGACGGTCGACGAAGAACCTACCCCGCTGAAACAGGAGGCGATTCACTCGTTTGGCGATGCGCGCGGCAAGGCCTTGAATGCCACGAGTCAAATGCTCTTCGGACTCGGCCTCGACGAGCAGATGGAGATGGTTGCCCTGAACGCTGAACTCGCAAACGCGGAAGTGATCGCCTCCGGCGGCGTTTGCCGCCGCAATAGCGCCGCGCAGCGTCGGGAAGACGAACTGGGTGCGCATCGAGCGACAATGCGAGCGCAGCGTGACGAGCACAGGGTAGTCAGGTCGATGAGCAGGCCGCACCCGGTGCGCGACATTGCGACGGCCAAGACCCGGCTTGCGACCGGCGCCTTCACGTTGGCCGCCCCACTGAGGACGCACATCTTCCGGCACGCACGTGAATTGCCGGCGAAAAAAGTCCGGTACCCTCATGAGGTTCCTCCAAATGCGGGATGCCCGCGACACGCTGATTAGAACGAATCGCAATTCCCTTTCTACCACGCTGCGTTCGAGAATGCATTCGGTATTTCACCTCTTGCGTCTTGTATCGATATTGATTCGTAACTCCAATATGTGACTTGAGTCCCGCGGACGCTCACGTGACTTGAAAGGGGCAGAGGTTCAGGATGCGAGCGCGGCGGTGCAGCACGGCGTGCGGACGCGCGCGTGTTGGCGGCGGGGGTCTCGGCGCGGGGCGTGTGCGCGGGCGCGCGACTTGAAAGGGGCAGAGATTCAGGAAGCGAACGCGGCGGTGCGGCGGGATGCCCGCGACACGCTGATTAGAACGAATCGCAATTCCCTTTCTACCACGCTGCGTTCGAGAATGCATTCGGTATTTCACCTCTTGCGTCTTGTATCGATATTGATTCGTAACTCCAATATG
>JBMOMJ010000020.1:0-163069 GCA_049324695.1 Myxococcota bacterium | reverse complement strand
CGCGTGCGCGTCGCTGTCCCCGTGTGCGCCGCGGTTCGTGTGCGTGTTGCTGTCCACGCGCGCGTCGCTGTCCCCATGCGCGCCGCGGTTCGTGTGCGCGTTGCTGTCCACGCGCGCGTCGCTGTCCCGCTTACGGCGAAATGAGCCTCGAGCATCGCCCGGATCTGCCCGTTGTTTTGTTTCGCCAGTCCGCTTCGCGCTCGAACTCGACTGCGTACCGGTCACTCGCTCGAGGCGCTGCGCTTGTCTCCGTCGTCTCTCATCCTTCTTCCGTTCGACGTGCTCCGCGCCGAAAGCCAACTCGGCGGTGTAGGAATTATGGGGTCCACACAGCAGACACAAATTCTCGACCGTGGGTGCGCCGCCGCGAGCAAAAGGCACCTTGTGTTCGATCGTGATGAAGCGCCGTTCGCTACAACGCCGACCTTCCGAATCGATGAAGCTGCATTGTGCGCCGTCGCGTTGCCATACGGTGCGGGCCACTTCCACCGGAACATGTCGCGATCCCTCCTTGAGAGGCCTACGTCTCCGCGGCACGCCCGCTCCCAACCGCCGCTTCTCTTCCCGTGCGATCAGTTCGTCCACAGCCCGCTCCAAGACAGCTACCAACTCGCCTCCTGGAATCGCATGACTCAGCAATTCCCGTGCGCGTTCGATTTTCGCGTGGAGCTCGCTGGAGGCAGTGAACTGCACCAAAACCGTCGATGCCGAGAGCGGTTTCACCCGCTCGGTCCTATTACCGATCGTTCTTACGTCTGGCATCAGCGGACGGCCCAAGCTCCCAGTGTAGAGCGGAGCAGCGTTCATTACCTCAGTACTAGCTAGAGCCTTCCCACTGGCCGCGATGATCGGCGTGACGCTCTCCTCCACGTCAGCCCGCGGGAAGCGAGCGGCAATTGCACGCTCTATCTCACGCCGCGATTTCCCCGCGCCCTCCCGGAGGAGCTCATCCGCATTCTCGCGAGTCATGTGGGGAGCCAACAGAAAAAGCCCCGTCAGGTGAATGCGCCCGCCGCGAAGCTCATCCAACACCTGCGGCACGTCCCGAGCCAGGCGCGTCACCCGCACCCGCTTGCCGGCCTCGTCCTCGGAATAGTCGAGACGCTCGCGACAGTACGCGCTCAACGAGGAACACGCCTGACCCAAGTACAACTTGCGGCGATCAATCTCCATTAGGTGCTCAATGACGTCCGCCGTGGCGCCGCGTTCGCACCTTGCCAAAACTGGCATGCGTGCCAATAACTCCGCATTCGAGAGTGAAACATCGAATTGCATGCGCTACTGAATACCATGCATAATTTCGACCTCGCGCACGCCCACAGCAAGCGTTTTCGGGGCATAAAATGACTTCGAAGCGCTCCGCTCATCGTTCGCGCATCAGAGCGGTAACCACGGCCGGTAGTGAGCCAACTTTCGAAAGCTCAGCCCTTTGCGCTTCGACCCGCTCCGAAATCGTGTCAACACGAATGCGATGCTCGCGCGACTTTTTTCGCAGGAGCAACCACAGCACGAGCCTGCGAAAGCGAGCACTGCACTCCCAATGGGGTAGCGGCGCCGCGGTTTCAACGCACCATCTCGAGCCGGTTGCACCACCTCGAGCACGTCTCGAGACAGCTCGCACGGCACACAGCGCCATCAGTCTTGGCCAGGCACGTCGAGCGCCTCGTCTCGAGCCAGGACACCCCGCGCGCGCCGTCTCGAGCCAAGTCACAACCCCGCGCCATCCGTCTCGAACCTGGGCGCACGTGCACACCCCGCGCGCCTCGTCTCGAGCCAGTGCACCCCGCGCGCCACGTCTCGAGCCGTGCCTAGCCGAGCGCGCCGTCTCGAGCCGCACCCCGCGCGCACCATCTCGAGCCAGTGCACCCCGCGCGCCACGTCTCGAGCCAGTGCACCCCGCGCGCCACGTCTCGAGCCGTGCACCCCGCGCGCCACGTCTCGAGCCGTGCCTAACCGAGCGCGCCGTCTCGAGCCGCACCCCGCGCCATCCGTCTCGAGCCGTGCGTACCGAGCGCGCCGTCTCGAGCCAAGTCGCACCCCGCGCGCCTCGTCTCGAGCCAGTGCACCCCGCGCGCCACGTCTCGAGCCGTGCCTAACCGAGCGCACCATCTCGAGCCGCACACCGCGCCCTCCGTCTCGAGCCGTGCCTAACCGAGCGCGGTCTGGGCTGCACCCAAAATTAGTTGTCTGCGAAGGTGACCATTTCGCGGACGTTGCCTCGCAGTGAGCGGGAGTTTTTTTCGAATGCGCCGTCTTGGCGATGGATGCGCATGCGCACGCCAGGGCGCGGGGACATGGTGATGCTGAGGAAGCGGTTGATGCGGGATTTGGGGACGAGTTCGAAGCGGAAGCGCTGGAGTATGATGGCGAGGACGATTTTGATTTCCATCAGCGCGAAGGTGGCGCCGATGCACATGCGTGGGCCGGTGCTGAAGGGGTTGTAGGCGTAAGGACCGGGTTCGATGGTGTTCCAGCGATCGGGGAGGAAGTGGGCGGGATTTTGGAAGAGGTCGGGGATGCGTTGGGTGTGATAGATGCTGCTGATGACTTCGGTGTTGCGTGGGAGGAGGTGGCCGCCGAGTTCGGTGTCGACGCCAACGACGCGGTGATTGAAGGGGACCGGCGGGAGGATGCGGAGGCTTTCTTTGACGACGTTGTCGAGGAGGGGGAGGGATTGGAGTTGGTCGACGCGAGGAGCGTCGCCGCGGAGGAGGCCGGAGAGTTCGTCGTGGAGGTCGCGCAGGATACGAGGGTGTTGGGAGAGGAGAAGGAGTGTCCAGGCGAGGGCGTTGGAGCTCGTTTCGTGGCCTGCCGCGAAGATGACGCCGGCGTGGCCAATGAGTTCGTCTTCGCTGAGGCGTGCACCGCCTTCGTCGCGCGCTTCCATGAGCATGGAGAGCATGTCGTTGCCGTGGACGCCGGTTTTGCGGCGTTCGGCGAGGATGCGTACGAGTTTTTCGTCGATGGAGCGGGAGAGGTTGAGCCAGCGCCGGTAGGGAATGAGTGGGCCGTCCCAAGGGAGGGCAGCGCTGAGCCGGAAGAGATTGAGCCAATGATGGAGGTCGCGACCGACGCTGACGCCGGCTTCGCCGAGATCGGCGCCGAAGAGTGTTTTGGTTGCGACGCGCAGGGTGAGCTCCATCATGTCGGGGCAGATGTCGCGTTCGGTTCCGGGTTGGAAGTTTTCGATCACCGATTCGGTGATTTCGACCATCGCGTCGCGATAGGTCTCGATGCGGCTTTTGTGGAAGGCCGGCATGAGTAGGCGCCGATGCTGGCGGTGGGCTTGGCCGTTGACGTGGAACAAGCCGGTGAGCATGCGGGTGAGCGGTTGTTTGCGCTCGCTGATGGGCTCACTCGGATAAAGTGGTCCGGAGAGTGCGCATTTGTGGAACTCTTCGTGGCCGGTCAAAAGTTCGCGATTGAGTTCGGGTCCGTAAAGAAAGACGGTGCCGGGCACGCCGCGTTCGGTGGAGACGAGGCGGCGTGACGGGCCGCGCACGAGTACGGCCATGCGCCCGTAGCGATCGAAGAGGTCGCTGACGTAACGCAACGGGTCGATGACGAAGCTGAGCAGGTTGCCGTTCGTGCCTAAAAGTCGCGTAGGTTTGGGACCGGGGACGGAGAGTTCTGTCGGCATCAGCGGGATCCAGAGAAGTCGAGTAGCACGCTGAAGGTGACGCGGCGGTCTTTGGGGTTGGGGGGCTCGGCGCCGCTCGTCGCGCTCATCGTGGGAGGGTCGACAGTCAATGCGAGGAGGCGCTCTGGTTCGACGCCGCGCGCAATCAATTGGTCGCGCACGGCGCGCGCTCGGGCGAAGGCGACAGCCACGCTCTCGCCGCGAATCCACGCGCCCACGACGCCGACGCATTGCCAGCTCGTCGTCTGTTTCAGGCGCTGGGCCAGGGTGTCGAGCGCCGCAGTCGCGTCCGGCGATAGGTCGGAAGCCTGTTCGCCGAACTCGAAGCGCTCGGTGATGACCGCCTGCGAGGTTTTGGCTTGGGTGACGCGGTCCTGGGAGCTCGTCGCTTCGATTTGCGCGCAGCCTTTGGGCCCTGTGTTGGTGGGCGTTGCGGTCGCTTGAGTGGAGTCGAAGGCCGGCACTTCCACAACGAGCGGCCCGGGCTGGCACTTACCGGGCGGAGGCGGGTTGATGTAGCAACGCGGCGACTTGTGGGTCTCGAGGTGCGCCCGCAAGGCATCTTCGTAGCGGTCGAGCGCGGAAAACTCTTGGCGTTGGTCGGCTGGAACCAACATTGGGCCCTGGGCGCCCGGCTGTGGCCGATAGATGGCTTCCAAGGTGACGTTGGGGAGAGGGAACTCGCTTTGACGAATCTTGGTGACCTGAACCAACTGGCAGGTGCCCGACCACGTTTCGGGGTGGCACTCCGTCTGGCCACTCGCGCAGCCGATTGTCGCAAGCGCGGCCGTTGCCAACGCTTCGCGCAAACGTCCTCGTTCTGAAACCCAGCCTGGTGTACGCGCTCTCACGTGATTCCGCCCTTCTCGGCAAAGGCTAGAACGACCGTTCCGCCGAGTGAACAGCAGAATGGGCGGGCCTTGGTGCCACGTAAGAAAAATTAGCGGCGACGCGCCAGGAACTTGCGAGAGCCCTGCACATCCATCATCGTAGATATTACGTGAACGGTCGATTCGCGCACCGATTCGGCTTCCCGCTGGCGTTAGCGATGCTCGCGCTGGGCTTGGCTTCCCGTGAACGGCCCGCGCGCGCCGAGCCACGCGGCAGCAGCATTGCCGCAGTTCCGGTTGCCAGTGAGCCCGGCGACGCACCCGTGGCGGGTTTGCCGGACGGTGTCGTGCCGGGCGAGCCGGTGCTGGTGCCGGTGCCTAACGACAAGCAGGTGCTGGTGATTCACGCCCCCGCTGGCAATCGGCAGGCCATCGTTTATCTACCAGGCCTGTGCGGCAACGTGCGCGCGGTCGAGGTGTGGAAAGAAGCCGCGGCGCGCTCCGGCACCTTGATCGGGCTCTTGGGCGACAAGGCGTGTGGCGGCGGTCGCTACCGTTGGGGCAAGCAGCTAGATGTCATCGAGGCGCGCATCGGGCGAGCGTTGGTAGCGGCCAAGGCGGCGCGCGGTGGAGCTCTCGACATCGAGCATCCAATCTTGTTCGGTTACTCGCAGGGCGCCGATCGCGCTGAACGTCTCGCGCAGCGCCATCCGCGCAAGTACCTGCGCGTGGTGTTGGGCGGTTCGCCGCACGAGCCGGCGTTGAATCGTCTTGGGGATGCACAAGCCATCGCCGTGTTCGGAGGCGAGCTCGAGACGTTCGGTCACATGCAGGCGGGGGCCGAAGTGTTGGCGGCTGCGGGCAAGCCGGCGCGCTTCTTTCTGTTTCCGCGCGCAAAGCACGGCGACTTCGGTCCCGACGGCAATCGCGTGATGGGGGAGCTCTTCAGCTGGCTCTCGCAACAGGAGCAGTCGGCGAGTGGCGCGGGCGAAGCCAGCGCTCAGCGCGAATAAGTATGTTTGACGCTGGCTTCGAGGCGTCCGGACATCTTCGCGCCCGGCACGCCGGAAGCTTCCAGCTCGAGCGCGCCGCTGAGTGATATATCGATCGGCCGCGTATCTTGCGGCCGCACGCTGCAGCGCCCCTTCAGATCCACGCGGAAGCTGAAGCCATCGCGACCGAGATGAATCGGCATGCCGCAATCGAACTCGGCGAGCGGCTCGCTGTCTTGCGATAATCCGCGCAAGTTGAGCCAGCCGCGCTCGAGCTGCACCGACTCCAGCTTGCCGAACACCGAAGCCAGTTGATCTTTGCTGAGCTCCGCCTTCCAACCACCGGCTACCTTGGCGGGCAAATGTGGTCGCACCAATGGCAGATAGCCGGTGACTGTTGCCAAGTCGAAGACAACGCCCTTCTCATCGTCGTCATCGTCGCTCGTGCCTTTGCTCGCGCTGAGGCGTGTGACCACCGGTTTTGCACCGTCGACACGCACGCGGAAACGTTTGCCGGCGTTCGACTTCTGTTCGTTATTGCCAGCGAAGCGGAAGGTCCCTTCGGAGCTCACGTAGCTCACCTCCACCTCGCGAACTGCGTCCGCGCTCGCATCGAGCACCCGCACCTCGATGCGTTCGTGCGCCTCTGCGCTCGCCGTTTCGCTCAATTGCGCGAAGTTGGCCTCGAGCTTGAAGCGCGTCTCCAGCGTGACCACGTCGCCTTTGGCCAGCGGCTGCGATTTGAACTCGATTTCTCCCGCTGCTAGCGGAACAGCGCTGGCCGCGGGCTTCGGACTCGCGACCACCACGACCATGTCGCCGAGATCCGCAGGCGCTTCGGCTGAGGCTGACTTCGGCTCTGGTCGGCCGTTATCCGCGAGCTCGCGCGGCTTGCGATCGTACGTGCGCTCCGGAGGCAGCCACTCGTTCCCGCCCAGCGGACGTGTGCTCGGCGGGCGCGCACACGCGAGGACGAGGAGGGCGGCGAAGCACGCACGCTGCATGCCTCGAGTATCCTTGAAAAGCGCTCGCTCGGGGAGGTTCGATCGCTCTCGTTACGGCCCTTGCCTCGGACCGCGCGAATTCGCTAGGAAAGCGGCGCGAGCAGCAACTGCGTGAGTCAGCTCGTCGGCTTCGCGCACCGCGAGCTTGCGGAGCTCCGGCGCGACGGCGCTCGAGCCCAAGAGGCCAAGCAGTAGCGCGGCTTCGCGGCGCACCAGCACATCGGCATGCTCCAGCAGCGGGATGAAGGTAGCTTCTGAAAACACGGTGCTGAAGCTGCCCTGGAAGAAGAAATATGCGCTGTGTGGATCGAGATCCAGCTGACCCTGCGCCCACTCGTTGTAAGCCGCGTCGTCGAGCGCACCCGACATGCGGTACGCCGCGAGCTCGATGTGCGCGCGGAACGCTCCACCGGCGTCGTCGTAGTGGTTGAGAATCGGGCCAATTGCGACGCTGTCGCCGATCTCACCGAGCGCAATGATGGTGGAGAGCACGATCTCCGGATCCGGCTCGGCGAGCAACGGCAGCATGTCTTCGGCTAACGGTGCGCGCGTACGCCCCAAGAATAGAATGCACTCGCGCCGCAAGTACGATTCGCGCGTTGGCGCCAGCGCAATCTCGAGGGCGACGTGCATCGCGCGGCGCACCCGCGTTCGAGCCAAACCGAGCACACGAGCGCAGCGCGCGCGGGAAACCGGATCGAGTTCGCCTTCGTTGATGAATAACCCCGCCAAATCGGCGGGCATCAGATTGGCTAGGCCCGCCAAGTCTTCGTAAAAATCGGCGTGGCCCAGCGTCTCGCGCATGAAGCCCTGCATGTCTTTGGCGTCCACGAACTCCATGCGACGCCGCCCGACGCGCACGATCGCTTCGAGATCCGGATCACCCTGGGCTGCCCCTTCGAGGCGCGGAAAATCTTCGGCTCGGGCCAGTTTCGCGAAGCTCACCAGGCTCGCTCGGCGCACTGCAGCACTCGGATCCGAAAGGTACTGCTCGAGCACTGGGATGCTGTCTTGAGTGGTGAAGGGCCCGAGTGACAGCAGCGCGGCGATGGTGCGTGCTTCGTCGGCGCCGGGCAGCGACTCGCGCGCGAAGTGCCGCGCGTACTTGACCAACATTCCCCAAAAGCCAAAGGCAGCCAGAATCGGCGTGATGATCTGGTCCGGGCCTTCGGATTTCGCTTGGTAGTAGATCTTGGTGAGGACGACGCCGCCGTTCTGCAGTGGCACGCGCCATTGTTCGTCGCGCCGCGCTGGGTAGTCAGCGAGCACCCAGCGCAGATGCGCTTCCATTTCGAAGGCGGGTTCGGGCGGCTCACCGAGCGCAAAACGAAATAGGCGTCGGCCTGGAAGATTGATGATGGTCGGCACGAATCAGCTCAGATCTTGATCACTCACTTCGACGTCGTACTCGAGCTCGTAACGGATGAACTTGCGCGGGAAGGTGCTTGCAGTCGGAGTGCTGCGCACGAACTCGAACAGCTCGGCCAAGTCGGAGTCCTCACGCATCGCGACTGCCGAGAGCTTGACCTCGGTTTTACCGTTCTTATCGAGCGGCAGGGGGTTTTTCTTGTTTTCGTCCGAAAAACCGTGACCCGCATCGATCACGGCAACCGGCCCGTTCTCGATGGTGAGCGAGTCCGACATCATGAGGATGGCATTGCGAGCCACCACGCGTTGAACCACGTGGCTGCCCTTGGGTTCCGGCTTGGGCGGTTGCCGATCGATGTGCTTCCGCCAGTCAGCCGGCTGCTCACCGATCTTTCCGAGCAGGTTCGTGGGAGAGGGCTTGCCCGGAATCAATGAAAGGATGAGCTCGATGAATTGAACGACCGGGCCGATCAACGGTATCGATTCGATTAGTTCGAGCACGGCGAGCGGCAAGGCGGCTACGAATGAGCCGAGATCGCTCAATGTGTCCCCTTCGAGCACGTCGCCAGGATCCTCGCCGGAGCGAATGGCTTCCGCGAAGATCTGAATGCGATTGAAGCGTACGGTGCGATCCGGATCTTTGCGCTGATAGACGTCGTCCATCAGGTTCAGCTCCCAGATGTGAGCGTGAACGCGCACCGTCTCGTGATCGGGCAGGAACATTTCGATCGGTGCTGGCAGCGCCGTGATGTCGGTCGTCTTCGCCGGCTTGCTCTCGTCCTTGATGCCGTTTTGCTCGAGATGAAACCAGCGGCCATTCACCGCCAGCTTCATGCGCCATTCACCGGTGCCTTCCACACCCGTTACAGGATGGATGCGCTTGAAGGTGAGGAGGCAGCGCTTCACCTTCTTGCCCTGGTTCTTGTACGGGTCGGGCCAACCCAAATTCACGATCACGCCGTACGACTTGGCCTTCGTTTGAGCGGCGAGCTTCTTCAGCGGGATGCGGATCCGCGCCTGCACTTGCTCGGGCTTGGCAGGATCGGGTGTCTCGAAGCTCACCTCGGGTTTGAACTTTTCGCGTAGCGTGCCGACCGATAGCGCGCCAAAAGCATTCTGGTACGGAACGAAATCGAATTCGGCGATGGCTTCGGGCCGGCGCAGCACCAAGCGATTCAGCGGGAACTCAGGTGTGCGGCCGATGTCGTGCGTGAGCGGCTGAAAGTCGTCTGGCATCAATGGTAGATCGACCAAGAACTCGTAGTCGTCATCCAGCGGCGCGAGCGTGTCGAAGTCCATGTAGCCGCCGAGCGCGCTCGCAAAAAACGCAAACTGCGTCACTGGCACACGATGCTTGGAACCGCCGAGCGGTACCGCGGCGGTTCGCACCGTGGCCATGGCCTTGCACGGATGCAACTCCGAGCGGCACAGCCGAGGTCCAACCTCGACACCGCCCTCTTTACGCCTGAACTCGTGACCACCGTCATAAATGGAGCGCCCGACGATCCACACCCAGTCGCCCGCCATGGGCCAGATCCAGCCCGACTTGGTGCCTTGCTTGAGATCGCTGAACATCGGGCCCGGCTTGGGACCAATCGAGCCAGCATCCCACTCGCACTCGAGGCTGCCTTCGACGAACTGCTCGAGGGGCGGCTCCGTTGGATCCGTTTTAGGTTTGCCGAGCTCGATCAGGTTGGCTTTGCCACGTAGCCAATCGAACTCCGGCGCTGGCTGAACGTGGAAGTTCCAATCGTACCAACGATGCCATTGAAAGCCCGGCACGTCGGTCCACGTTTGAAAGCTGCGCAACAGAAAGCCGTACAGCTCGTGCTCGCCGACTCGTTCGCCGGCGCTGCTGTGCGCGAGCGGGCCCACGGTGCGCACCCAGTTTGGCGTCATGCGCAGGCCCTTCTCGAAGACTTTGAAGTTGATGACGTCGTCGAGCGTGCCTTTGAGGCCCGGAATGATGAACGGCGCATCCTCGAAGCGGCGCGTACCGCGCGGGTGGCCGTCTCCGTCGAGGCGCTTGGCGTCGACTGCGCCAGCTGGCGTAAACGATGGCGACTTTACCCGCTGAAAGGGCCGCTCGGGTGCCCAGGGTTTCGTGTCGCGCTCCGTGTTTGGCAATGGCTTCGGGTCGGTCATCGCTATCATCCCCGCCGGTGGACGGATTCCCTCGGCATGTTAGCGTAACGCCAATGTCGTGGGTGAGGCTAACAGCAGCGCTTCCGGTAGCTGTCCTACGTCGCACGCTCTCGCTTGCCGCCGTTGCGTTGACTGCCTGCTCTGGCACCCGCGTTCAAGGCGTTTTGGCCCGCGCGCCAAATGGCGATCAGGTGCTGACGCTCGATCGCGGCAATCTACGGCTGTTCGACGTGCCGAGCGGCAAAGCGGTTTGGCAAGGCGCGCTGCCCGCCTGGGACGAGTACCGCGAGTTTCATGCCTTTTTTTCGACGCGCGGCGAGTACTTCGTGTTGGCTGAGGAGCAGCGCACGGGCGAAACGAAGAGGTTGTATTCCCTGTGGGAGCGCAAGAGCGGGCGCCGTGTCTCACCCTATTACGAGCACGCCTACGCGAAAGTCTCGCTCGATTGGGGGATCGCCGTGTCGGACGACGGCCGCTGGTTCGCAACCAATCGCGCCGTCGAGTCGACCGATTTGCAGGTGATCGATACGAAATCCCAGCAGGTGGGCTTGCAATTGCCGGTACAAAACCCGCAGGACCCGACTCAATTTTCTGCGGACTCGAGCTCGCTCTTCGTTCGCGATGAGGTGTTTCGCCTGGGTGATAAAGGTTGGCATTCGGTTGCCAAGTTCCCAGGCGCCGTCGACGGCATTTGGGTTGGCCGGCGTTTGGCAGTGGCTACCCCGAAGGGCATCGACCTCTGGGATGGATCAGTCACCGGGCACATCGACTATCCGTTTGCGTTCCATCACGAGCCGGCCAAGGATCCGCAGCTCAATTTCTATCTGCGGGCGAGCGACTCGTTGCTCGCGATTTGCGAGTGGAACGACGATGCGTCGCTGCTGGTTTACGACGTCGAGCGCGGCGTGAAATTGTTCGAGCGGCGCGGCCTTGGCGCCATCAGCAACGTAACGTTCCGCGACGGCAAGCCGGTGCTGCTCACGTATCGCGAGGAGTTCGACACTTTCGTGATTGTCCTCGATCCGGCTACGGGTCGTGTGTTGCACGAGAAAGGTTTCGGCACCTACGCCAACGGCGGAGTGGCGGAATCGCCGCAGCGCGTGACCTTCTGGCCATTCTTGTTGCCCGGCGGTCGCTACCTCGAGCAGGTGAGCCCCGACGATCGCTCGAGCCGCTTCAAGCCCATCGAGTACTGAGCGCCTGGTGCAGCGCTCGCGATTGCGCTCCTCCTGAGCGGTGCACTGGCGTACGTGGTAGCCTCGCCGCTCGGAGGCGAGCATGCTGATCGTGCATGTCCAAGTTCAGGTAAAGCCGGAGTCGGTCGAAGTGTTCAAGGCGGCGACGTTGCTCAACGCGCGCGCGAGTTTGAAGGAGCCGGGGGTAGTGCGCTTCGATGTGCTGCAAGAGCCGAGCGATCCCACACGCTTCGTGTTGGTGGAGATTTTTCGCGATGAGCAAGCGCCGCTCGCCCACAAGGAGACGGCGCACTATGCCGCATGGCGCGACGCCGTGGAGCCGATGATGGCCGGGCCGCGCAGCAGTCGGAAGTTCAGCAACGTGTTCCCGGCGGATGCAGGTTGGGTGAAGCCCAGCGAGGCGACGTGACGGCGTTCAGCTTCGCGACCGCGCAGGAGATTGTGTTCGGGCGCGGGCGCCTCAAGGATTTGCCAACGTACGCGCGCGGGCTCGGCGAGCGTGTCCTGCTGGTGACCGGCTCCCGTCCCGAGCGCGCCGCGCGTGCACGCGAGCTGCTGGAAAACGCCGGCATATCGGTGGTGACCTTGGCGGTCCCGAAGGAGCCGACGACGGAGCTGGCGCGGCAAGGAGTCGAGCTGTCGCGCGAAGCTGCGGTGACGTTCGTGGTTGGGGTTGGGGGAGGCAGCGCGCTCGATTTGGCGAAGGCGGTCGCCGCGCTGGTCGCGAACGGTGGCGATCCGTTCGACTACTTGGAAGTGGTGGGGCGCGGCAATGCGCTGGCTCACCCTAGCTTGCCCTGCATCTTGGCGCCCACCACGGCCGGCACCGGTTCAGAGGTGACGCGCAACGCGGTGCTGCAAGCAGAAGCCCAAAACGTGAAGGTGAGCCTGCGCAGCGCTTTCATGTTGCCGCGGCTCGCGCTGGTCGATCCCGAGCTCACGCTCAGCGTGCCGCCGGACGTGACGGCGGCAACCGGTTTGGACGCTTTGACGCAGGTAATGGAGCCGTACGTTTCGAACGCACGTGGCGCGCTCACCGATGCGCTTTGCCTCGAAGGCATGCGCCGCGCCGCGCGCTCGTTGTTGCGCGCGTATCGCGACGGCAGTGACATCGACGCGCGTGAAGATCTCGCGGTTACGAGTTTGTTCGGTGGGCTCGCGCTCGCCAACGCGAAGCTGGGTGCAGTGCACGGTCTGGCGGGGCCACTCGGCGGCTCCTTCGCCGCGCCGCACGGTGCACTCTGCGCGCGTTTGCTTCCGCACGTCATGCGCGCCAATTTGCGAGCTCTACGCGAGCGCGGCGATAGCGAGCTCGTCGAGCGCTACGGCACGATTGCCAGCGTGCTCTTGGGGCGCCCCGCAAAGCCCGAAGAGGGCATCACTTGGGTTGCAGAGTTGGTGCAAACGCTAGCGATCCCAGGGCTCGCCGACTACGGCGTGACCGCCGCGCACTTCGAAAGCATCGTCGCCAAGGGACGCGCCGCGAGCAGCATGAAGGGCAACCCCGTCGAGCTCTCTGCTGAAGCGCTCGGCGGCGTGCTCGAAGCGGCGCTCTAATCCGCGCGGGCCCTTATTCGTTTTCGTCGCGCAGCAACATCTTCAAGTGCCCGGGCGGAGCTTCCCACTCTTCGTTGCGCACGGTATCGCGATGCGCTCCGCCATGCCCTTGCTCCAACGAGCACGTGAGCTCGTAGCGATGTCGCGCCACGTTCGTCGCCGTGCCCTCCGCACTGGTGGTGACGACTAAAACGGCTTTCTCTCCACACGCGGCCATGAGCCACACATAGCCGATATGAAAGTAATCGGCGCGACCGAGGGCACTGGTGGGGTGGGGGGAGGGGGTGGTGCGCTTCTCGGCCGCGCCACCCATACTCTACGACCAGGAGGCCCTGGAGTTTCAGTCCCTTTCGCGTGGAAATTCTTTGTCCACTCGTCCAGCCGATCCAGGCTCGTTGGCCGGTGCCCAAATTTGACGCGCGGTGGCGCGTTTGCGACCGCTCGCCTAGCGAGCTCCGTCGGAAGAATCCAGCGGAGTCGTGCGCTGCGGTCCTGGATTGCCCGCTCCACAACGAGCGCCGCCGCCCCCCATTGGCTTGCCATAAGGCAACTTGCTGCTCACGGGCGCCACGTAGACCTGACCTCCTACGCCTGGTCGCGGGATGATCGCGCCCAACGTGCGCGGTCGCGCCGGCTTCCACGCCTCGAGCAGCACGACGACATCGTTACCTTCGACGCGATAGCCCCAGTACGATGCGCCGTCGGCGCCATCGGGGCATGAACCCGGCACCAACGCGATCACGAGCTGCGTTTCGGGCTTCGTGCGGGGCATGTCACCACGCCACTCGAGCTTACCGGAGGAAGGTGGACCGAGCAGCACCGATACACATTGGCAGCTGATCGCGCCGGAAGCGTCTTTAACAGTGAAATCGTGGCGTGCGCCAAACAACGCGAACTCAGATCCTTGAGCATCTGCACTCGCTCCTTCGCGGGCGCGCGCGGTCTCTTCGGGTGAGAGCGGACGATCGCTGTCGCGGGTCTCACCTTTCTCGACCGGATCGCTCGCGAACGCAGCGCTTTCTTGCGCGTTGAGCTCCTGATTCATCTTGGCGTCCGCGCTCATCGAGGCTCGACAGCCGAGGACGAGGCAGGCGAGCGCCAGAAAACGGCGTGAGACCATGGCACGCAAAGCGTCGCATTTCCGCGGGAAAGAAGGCAAATCTTCCGTCGTTGTTCGGGCCGTTCCTGTCGTAGCCTCAGTTGCGCATTCAGCGCGCATCGCCTATCGGGCTGGGCTGGGTGGTATTAAAGTGGGTGTGTGGATCTCGAGGGGCTCAAAGGTCGGCTTTCCGCTTCCTCTAGTCTGCGCCCGCTCGGTCGCGTGACGGCGGTCACAGGTTTACTCGTGCGCGTGACGGTCGCGGGAGCACGCGTTGGGGATGTGCTCACCATTCGCCGGCGCGGTTCGGCGCTGCTGGCCGAGGTGGTGGGCCTCGCGATGGGCGAAGCGCTGGCGGTGCCGCTCGGCGAGCTCACTGGAGTTGGCGTCGACGACGAAGTCGAAAACCATGGCGAAGGCCTGAGCGTGCGCACAGGCGTCGCGTTGCTCGGACGCGTCCTCGATGGCCTCGGGCGCCCGCTCGATGGTCGCGTGTTGTCGGATGGTTTGCGCCTCGTACCTGTGGATCGAGCACCGCCGTCGGCGCTCACTCGTAGGCCCATTACCGAGCCGCTCGCGACCGGCGTGCGCGTGCTCGATGGTTTGCTGACGCTGGGCGTGGGGCAGCGCGTGGGTCTGTTTGCGGGCTCGGGCGTGGGAAAAAGTACGCTGCTGGGAGCGATGGCGCGCGGCACCGCAGCGGATGTGGTCGTGGTCGCGCTCGTCGGTGAACGCGGACGCGAAGTTGGCGAATTCCTGCGTGACTCGCTGGGTGAAGCGGGGCTTCGCAAAGCAGTCGTCGTGGTGGCGACGAGCGATGCGCCGCCCGTCGAGCGTTTGCGAGCTGCGCAGGTTGCCACGGCAATCGCCGAGGGTTTTCGAGACGACGGCAAGCGGGTCCTTTTGTTGGTGGATTCCGTGACGCGCGTCGCACGTGCACAACGCGAGATCGGGCTCGCGGTGGGAGAGCCGCCGGCACGTCGTGGTTATCCGCCGAGCGTGTTCACCATGTTGCCGCGCTTGCTCGAGCGCAGCGGGCAAGGCGAGAGTGGCGCCATCACGGCGGTCTACACTGTCCTGGTGGAGGGAGGCGATCTGGACGAACCGATTGCCGATGAAGTGCGTGGTGTGCTGGACGGCCACATCGTGCTCTCGCGCGAGTTGGCGGCGCGCGGCATGTATCCAGCGGTCGACGTGCCTGCTTCGATCTCACGCGTGATGGACAGCGTTGTATCGAGCGAACACGCTGCCGCGGCGCGTGAGCTTCGCGCAGCGCTGGGCGTCTATGCGCAGCGCCGTGATCTGATTGCGCTCGGTGCGTACGCGAAGGGCAGCGATCCGCGCCTGGACGCCGCCATCGCCGTAATGCCGGAGCTCGAAGGCTTTTTGGCGCAAGATCCGAAACAAGCCGAAGCGTTTCAGCACACCGAGACGGAACTCGTGCGCATTGCGCGCGGCCTCACCCGATCCAGCCTGCGCCGTTAAGCGTGCGCTTCGGCGCCGTCTGCCGAGAGCTCTTCTTCGAGCTCTTGGATCAGCTTCTTGGCTTTCTTCGAGAGCTTGGTCGGAACCACGACTTCGACCAAGACGTGCAGGTTACCGCGCCCCGAGCGATCGATGCGTGGCATACCCTTGCCCGAAACCGCGAGCACGGTACCCGGCTGAGTCCCCGCCGGGATCTTACAGGTCACGCTGCTCTCGTCGGGCAGTTCTATCTCTACCTCGCCGCCCAACGACGCCGTCGTGAACGACACGCGACGACGCGTGAACAGTGCATCGCGCTGACGTTCGAAATGCGGATCCGCCGCCAACTCGACGTCGACGTACAAGTCGCCGGGCGGCGTGCCCTCCGGTCCCGGCATGCCTTGCCCGGGAACGCGCAACCGCTGGCCCGAGTCGATGCCCGCCGGAAAGGTAACCAGCACTCGGCGCTGGCGCTCCACGGCGCCTGCTCCGTTGCAAGTCTCGCA
Source organism: Myxococcota bacterium (assembly GCA_049324695.1). Classification (GTDB taxonomy): domain Bacteria; phylum Myxococcota_A; class Polyangia; order Polyangiales; family Polyangiaceae; genus PMG-095. The sequence continues at coordinate 147,268 of JBMOMJ010000020.1, read as the reverse complement.
GGGATCTTGAATGAACGTGCCAGTGCCACCACAGCGAGCACACGGCGACGCAAACATGATGAAGCCACGCTGCGCTGTGACTTGGCCGGTACCGCGACACGCCTGGCACTTCCCGGGAGCTGCGCCCGACTTCGTTCCCTTGCCCTGGCAAGTCTCACACGCGGCTGGGCCACGCACGGTGACCTCGCGCTTGCCGCCCACCATCGCTTCCGCGAGCGTGAGCTCCACGGCGACGCCCACGTCTTGTCCGCGCTCCGGTCGGCGACGACGACCCTGCTGAGGGCCGCCCATGCCGCCGAAGAAGTCCATGAACATGTCCTGAAAGTGATTCAGGATGTCGTTCATCCCCGCACCCGAGAAATCCGGCGCGCCGCCGCCGAGCCCGGCGTGACCGAACCGATCGTACGTTCGGCGTTTGTCTTCATCGGAGAGCACCGAGTACGCCTCGGTAGCTTCCTTGAACTTGTGCTCCGCGTCCTTGTTCCCCGGGTTGCGATCCGGGTGGTACTTCAGAGCGCATTGCTTGTACGCCTTCCGGATCTCGTCCGCGCTGCACCCCTGCGATAGACCCAAGACTTCGTAGTAGTCGCGTTTTTCACTCATACTTCAATTCACTTGCATCGCAGAGGGAGTTTCCAAGCTAAGGCTCGCGCGCCCGGTGTCAACGCGCAGGGTGCCTCTGCTCGCGGGTTCACGACGGCTGAAAGCCGCTGCGCGCGTGGCGCTTGGCGAGGTCGAGCGACCACCGCAACGTGAGCAGCTCCGCTTCGGCGCGCGCGAGCTGCTCCGCCAATTGTTGGGAAGCGGCACTACCGCCGGCGTTCGCCTTGCGCAAGAGCTCACGCCCGATGCGTTCGGCTTCGACTACCTCGCGTTCCAGAGTGAGAACACGCTCGCCGCGTTCCTTGAGCTGCGCTTCCAAACGATCGAGCTCGCGGGTGGCCTCGCCGTCGTCCGCCAGCGCGGACAGCTGGGTGTCCTTCAGCGCAATCAGGTCATCCTGATCGTTCACCCGTTGTCGTAGCCGCTCGAGTTCAGCCTTGAGTGCGTCGCGCTCTTGGCCGAGTGCGCTGCAGTCGCGTTCGTGGCGTTGCTCGAGCTCACCCAGTCGCTCACGTACTTCGTCGAGCTCCGACTCGGCAGCGTCGGCGCGTTCATCAGCCGTCGCCGCGCGCGCTTCGAGCTCGTTGATCCACGCTTCCTGCCGCAACAGCTTCTGCTCGAGACCCTTATTGAGGCTGGTGCTCGCCGCTGCGGGCGCCACGGGAGCGGCCGGCGTCGCAAGCGGAGCTTTTGGTGGTGCGACGCTCTCCGGCGCACTCTCTGGAATGACCTCGGCAGTGCGCAGCTGCATTACGGCGTATTCATCGAGGCTGCGCGTTTCACGACCTGCTAACGCGATGAAGTAGTCGGGTTCCTCGCCGCGCGCGCCGGTTAGCGACGTATCCAGCACGGGGCTCGGATCGCCTTCGGCAGAAAAGTCGACCACCGCGTAGCCGACGAACGGTACTTGGCCGAGCATGCGTACCTTGGGCAGCACCGCGGTAACAGCGTCGTAGAGTGCGTAATAGTCGAGTGGCTGAGCAGGCTTCTCGCTCGGGAGTAGCGGTCGAGTCGACTCCGGATTCGGTGCGACCACCAGTGCGCTGGCGCGCGCCGTCATCAAACGAGCCACGCTGCTCAAGGTCGCGCGTGCATCCGGCTCTAGCGCGAGGTTCTCAATCAGCACGAAATCGAAAAAGTTTTCACGCAGCGCCGCGGGCCCGTCCTCGAGTGAGCCGAACACGATGTTGCGATCACCGCCGCGCGCCTGAGCTTCCGCGCGTCGTGCCGCATTGCGATCGCATACGTATACGAGCCGCGCACCCCGCTCGAGCAAATGGCGAGCGAGCCCCGACAGTGCATTGCCTACGAGCAGTACGCGCGCTTGGGTGCAAAGGCTCTCGGCGTAGGAAACCAGCGGAAGACTTGCGGGCAGGGTCGGCATGAGGCAGCCGGAGGCTAGCGCATCTTGCCAAATGCGAGACAGCCCCTGGAAAATGCCGCAAATTCGCGGGTCTGCTCAGCGACCGATGCGGTAAAACGTGGCTCCGGCCGCGGCGAGCGGAGTTGGCGCGTTCTTCAACGACTTGCCTAGAGCTTCCACCGCTTCCGTGTCCACGTAGGTACCGGCGCCCCAACCATCACTACCGTCGGTGCCGTGCGTCGCGGCTTCGGCGGCCAACGCACGCCGTAACGGCTCGCTGGGCCGGCTCAGTTGCACGAAGTGATAGCCGCCCGCCAACGAATCGCTCTCGGGCCAACCGCTTTCGTCCTCCGCGAGCCAGCGCCCGCCATGGCTGAGCACGGCGCAAACGGCGAAGTCGCGCGCACTGACAGCATCCTTCACGCGCCGTAGCCACGCGATGGGATCGGTGGTTTGGTCGCCGTCGCCCACTTCGAAGTACAGCGCGTGGCCAAAATCGAAGGCGCGCGTGCCGCTGCCCAACGAAACCTCGCTCGCGCTGCCGAGCACGCTGTTGCGAAACTCGGTGAAGCGCTCCGCGAAAGCTTCGGGTTCGAGCGCGTATTCGCAGTCTTCGAGATCGTAAAAGGCGAACAAGACTCCGAACGCGTTTTCGTCGTGCAACATGGGCTATGCGGCGAGAGAAAGGCCGCACGTGGCGCGGGATGTCAAGCGCGCAGCGTACACAACGCGCCTGCCGCAGCGCAGGTTGCGCGTCAGAACAGGCTTTCTTCGCTCACGCGCGAATGCACCATGCGCATGGGCTTCGCGCCAATGTTACTGGGATCGCAGCCACCAGCGATCGCGAGGCCGAATGGCGTGATGCCCGCCCGCACCTTGCAAACCTTCCCGCTGACGCTCACGAACACGCCCGGAACATCGACCGCCACAGCCAGCTCGCGCCCGGGCTCGGTTGGCATGTTGGTAGCGGGGTTCTTGTCCTTGATCGCTTCTTTGGAAGCTTCGAGCGAGCGAATCCGCGGCGGACGTGCTTCTAGGCGTGGCCCATGGAAGTCAGCGGCTTTGGCGCCGTTCGGCATCACCGATTCGGCTTTGATTTCGACCAACATGCGAGCGCCCTTGCGCGGCGGCGGAATGCGCGGCGGCGAGCGACGCAGCTCGTCGGCAGCGCGCTGCGCAACAGCTTCCCAACCCGACTTGTTATCACTGAAGCTCTTCAAGCTGACTTCGACCTGACCTTCGCGCGTGAGCGTCACGTGAAAGCGAGCCACTCCGAGTTGCGGTGCGACTTCGGTATGGGCGGCTTGCAACAGGGCTGAGCGCACTCGCCCTGAAGGACTCAAACCAAGAGCCCGATCACGTTCTTCGAGCCCTTCGAGCAAGCCGCCGGTCGTGCTGGCGGGTGGCGCCCGAAACAGTGGACGGCGCTCGCCGTGGTTCTCGCCGGGTGCGCCTTCGCTCGTTGGAGACTGATCGAGTGCGAAGCGGCGCCAACCCTCTGAGCCCAAACCTAGATCGATTGGTTGTTGGGGGGACGCGTCGCCCGCTTCGTTCGGCACCGCCTCAGCTTCGCTCGCGATTTCGGGAGCGCTGAGCTCGCTGGGTTGGCTCGGCCCGGCGCGGTTCTCTCGGCGAGCCGGCACGCGTGGACGCGCGACGCTTTCAGGCGCAGCGGCCGTTGATTGCTCGCTGCTGGCCGACTCGCGCGATGTCGCCGTCTCGAGATCCAACTCCACGTCGCTCGAAGTCGCTGGAGGCAACGCTGGCGCGGACGGCACTCCCGGTATGTTCGACGAGCGCGGCGCGCCGAGCAGCAACGCATGGAGCAGCACAGCGAACAGCAGCGCACGCCGCTCGCGACTCCGCTCCGTGCCTCCCGAAAGCATGCGCGCAGTTTAACACTTTGGCGCTGTCGCGTGCCCGTTGTCACCGCTGCGGAGCGCGCACGGCGGATTCTACTTTTCCTGCACGGATGGCGGTTTCGTGCGCGTCGACATGGGTGGCCACGACGAGCGCGGCTCGATGGGAGGCTGCCCAGCGCGACGACGCAGGCGATTGAGAGCGCGCATCACGCTCGGGCGCGCGATGACCCAACGCTCGAAGCGCCGCTTGCCCGGAAAATCCATCAACAACGCCCCAATCAGGATCGTGAGAATGGCTTGGCCTGGCAGCACCAACATCAAAATGCCGAGCAGCACCAACACGGCGCCCAGCAAATTCCGCAGCACTTTCCAGAGAATGTGCACACCGCCGCCCGTCGCCGGCAACCCGAGCGCGATGCGTTCACGCCGCGAGAAGTAGTCCGCTGGCAGGTGTGAGAGGAAGTAGGGCACACCGACGATGCTTGCGACGAACGTAACGACACTGAAGACGCCGAGCCCTATCAAAACCGGGGGCGCCAACAGCGGCTGCAGCAGGCTCCGCACGGAGTCCGGCAGCATGCGTTCGAACCAAGCGGGCACAGCTCGGGTATGGGCAAAACCGTGACGCGATGCAAGTATCCGTCACGAATCCGCGGGCTTCGCCGCGTTCTGACCCCTCGCCCAACGGTGGCGCCTAACAGCCATCGACCGTCACTAGCGAACATTCGCGGCTGCAGCTGCAACCTTTGATCGCGCCGGTCAGGTAAACGTTCTCGAAACGCTCCAGCACGGGGTCGAGCTGGCACGCCGGCAACTTCAGGTTTCCGGTGATCGCATTCTGCCCGTCCAGCTGAGTCTCGGACCCGTCCACGGAACGCAAGCTCGAGAGTTGCAGGTTAATGAGCTCCGGATTGCGGTGAATGTAGAAACGTCCGCCGACGACTTCGAGATGGCGGAGATCGACTTCGACGAGGTCTACGTTGAGGTAGAGCCAGAACAGGTCGTCGATGCGCGTGACGTTTGGCAACGAGAGGCGCACCACGCGCATTTGATCGCTGCGCACGGATCCAACGCTCGTCAGATTGGGAAGGTGCACGTCGGTCACGTTGCCCCCAATCGTCAACTCGCCGCTAATGCGAGAGTAGCTGCGCGCGGCTTCGACATCGGCGGGGGTGTCCAACACTAGGTTGCCTTCATGGACGCCGCCGGGTTCGGGTGGTGAATCACAGGCGCCCGCGGCTCCGCCTTCGTTCAGCTCACCACCTCGGTTGCCGGCGCCTGCATCGCCGCGTTCACCCGCGTACATCGTGCTGCCACCGTTGGAGCCACCTGCTGCTGCGCCGCCGTTCGCGCTGCCTCCGGCTGCCGTGGCACCGCCGCTCGCCTTACCGCCCGCGCTGTTCACGCCCCCGCTGGGATTGCCGCCAGCGCTGTTCGCACCGCCGCTCGCGTCAGACCCCGACGTTCCGCCGCATTGCAGAGTGCCAGCCATCGCCGACACCATGCCCACGCACCACCACCACTTTCGCGCCATCGTCACACCTCCACACTCAATGGAGGATCGCACGGAGGCTGGGCGCGCACAACGGCGGTGCGAAAGACTCAGCGACGTTGACGCGCGGCGTGCACCGCGGCGAGCGCGGCGCGCGCCTTGTTGCGGGTCTCCTTGGCTTCGAGCTCGGGGACGCTATCCGCAACGATGCCTGCGCCGGCGGTGACCTCGAAGCGGTCGCCCTGCATAACGACAGTGCGAATGCAAATCGCCAGATCGAGATCGCCGTTCGGCATGGCGTAACCGAGGGCGCCACCATACGCGCCGCGCGGGCGCGTCTCGAGCTCGCGGATGATTTGCATCGCGCGAACCTTGGGTGCGCCGGTGAGTGTGCCCGCCGGAAACGTCGCGCGGACTACGTCCCACGGACCCAGACCCGATGCGAGCTCACCGTCGACTTCACTGACGATGTGCATGACGTGGCTATAGCGCTCGACCAGCATATTGTGCGGCACGCGCACGCTACCGGTGCGAGCGACGCGCCCCACGTCGTTGCGCGCCAAATCGATGAGCATGACATGCTCCGCCAGCTCTTTCGGATCAGCGAGCATCTCTTGGGCGAGCGCTTCGTCTTCTTCTTCGCTACGACCGCGGCGACGTGTGCCTGCGATGGGGCGCAACGCGATACGCCCATCTTGCACGCGCACGAGCGTCTCCGGGCTGGCGCCGGCGATAGCAACCGGGGCTGCGCCTTGGTTCGCGGGGAGCTCGAGCAGGTACATGTATGGCGCCGGTGAGAGCACACGCAGCGCGCGGTAAACGTCGAACGGATCCGCGCCTGCGGTTTGTGTAGAAAAAGTTCGCGCCGGCACGATTTGAAAGGCGTCGCCCGCGCGAATGAACTCCTTGGCGCGATCGACGACTTTGCAGTAGTCGGCGTCGCTCATGCTCACGTCCACGTCGCTCGGTAGAGCCGTCGGATCGGGCGGTGTGAACGCCGGTAGCACTTTGGCGAGCGAGAGATCACGCTCGGCGCGCTCGATCGCCGCAGGGTCACGTGCGGCGATGGTCGCAGTGTGCGTGAGATTGTCGAACACCACGACGGTCGCGTCCTTGACCAGGCGTGCGATGGGGCGTTGCTCGCTTTCGAGCTCCGGCCAAGTGGGCACCTTGGTTGCGTAGTGAACGATGTCGTAGGGAATCAGTCCGACTTGCGCCGACGCAAAGCGCGCGGCGATGCCTTCGGGACCTTGCGCGTCCGTGCCGAGCAGCTCTCCCAAACGCTGAAACGGATCGACCCCAGCTTCCGGCCGCAGAATCGTTTCGCTCGCCGGTCGATAGCCGAGGATCGAGTAGCGGCCCCAACGCTCGCCCGGCACCACGCTTTCCAGCAGAAATGAGCCGAGGCCCGCGTCTCTGCGCAGCACTTGATATGCCAGGACCGGCGTGATGCCGTCCACCACCAGCGTTTTCGTCAGCATGCGACGCTCACTTATAGCGCAACACCGGGAAGTTGCTGGCTTGCCCAGAAGCGGGAAGGGATGTTAGCGATTCAGGCCGGTTCGGCTGCATGGCCTCTGCGCGACGGATAGCCACGATTTTGACAGTGCACGCGCTGCTGTCGTGCAAGGGTCCGACCGAAGTCAGCGTGCGGGACACCGAAGGTCGTGTGTTCAGCGCGCGTTGCCCCGGAGCGCCTGAAACCTGCACGCTGAAGCAGCAAGCCGGGCCGCGTGCCGCGAACGCGACGCCGGCCTTGCGCGCGAGTGGCCGCTTCGTTGGAGTGTGTGACAGCTCACACGACGCCGATTGCCGTGCCCTAACGTGCGCGAGTGACGATGACTGCCCGCCGCCCGGCAAGGCGCAGGGCGGTAGTTGTCTCGCAGGCTTCTGTGTCGATCCCACTCACGACATCGCGAGCAGCGACGCAGTCATGGCGTGTTTGGCCGGCAGCGGTCTTGGCCACGCCGACGCGCGTCAGGTCGAACGTTATGCACTGGGCCTCAACTGCGGCACGCCGTGCACGATTCCGAAACCGTGTGAACGGCGTTAGCCGGAGCCTAGGGCCCGCCGAGTTCGCGCTCGTAGAGGCGATAGCGTTTGTAGATCTTGCCGCCCATGAACTTGATGGCGACGTTCACGGGGCCGTTGTCTTCCAGAGTCCATGACAGCTCGCCCCAGCGAATGCCGCAGCGCTGCCCGGCTTCGTTCATTTTCACGTACAGGTACGTGCTGAGCCCGGCGTATTTGCGCACCGCGCGGTGTTTACGCCGAATGCCCAGGATCGCGAGGCGCGCCGTCTTCGGCCCTGCGACTTTCAGGCGCCAGAGCAGCTTGGGAATGGCGAGACCTCCCAAGCTTCCGCCCATATCGCGGATCAATTCGTTCACGTTGGGCAGCGCCAAGGCTACCGCCGCGGGCTCGCCATCGATCTCTGCGATGTAGGTAAGCTCGGGGATGACGATGAGCTTGAGCTCTTCGGCCATCTTCTTCAGCTCGCGTTCGCCGAACGGCACGAAGCCCCAGTTGTCCGCCCAGGCGTCGTTGAACACGTCGACTACCGTGCGAATCTCGGCATCGAACTTCTTCATGTCACAGTGGCGCGCTTTGACTTCGGGCAACGCCTCGAGTTCGTCGTGTGCTTTGCGTGCGCGCGTCGGAACCTCGCCGACGGTGTAGCGCCATGCGTAGAGATCTTTCAGCTTGTTGAGCCCGGCTTTTTCGATGAGGCCGCCCTGATAGGAGCGATGATGTGGCATCAGCACCATCGGTGGCGTGTCGAAGCCATCCACCAAACAACCAATCTCTTCGTTGATGCCGAAAGAGAGCGGTCCGCGCATGCGCTTCATGCCGCGCTCGGCGAGCCAGCTGGCGGCGGCGTCGAGCAGAGCCTTGGCTACCTCCTCGTCATCGATCGTGTCGAAGAAGCCGAAGAAGCCTGCATCGTCCTTGTGGCGTCGCAGGTGCTCGCGGTCGATTTGCGCGCTGCAGCGACCCACACACCAGCCGTTGCGGTGCGCCGTGAACAACACTCCTTCGGCGTGATCGAAGAAGGGGTTACGCAGGCTCACGCGCTGCTTCAAATCGAAGTTCAGCGGGCGCACGTAGTTGGGGTCGCCTCGGTAGATGTAATCGACGACGTTCAGGAAGTCGTCGAGGCGCACTCCAATCGGGCTCTTTCGAATTTCGACGGTCATTGAGCTCGGCGGTGTAGCCACCTCCCGCGGGGCGCGTCAATGCGTCGCGCAGAAGGTAGCCCGCGAATACCGAATCTTGCCGAGCTCAGGAGATGACGCCGTACTTCTTGCCGACCTTCTGGAAGGCTTCCAGCCCGCGGTCGAGGTGCTCGCGCTCGTGCGTCGCCATGTAGCTCGTACGCAACATGGCGCTCTTGGGAGGCACGCCGGGAGAGATGAACGGATTGGTATAGATGCCGTACTCTTCCAAGAGGTCGCGCCACATCATGATGGTGCGCAGATCCTGACGGATGAAGATGGGAATCACCGCGGTTTGCGTGTGACCGAGCTCGAAGCCCATCTTGGCGAGCTCGGTGCGCATGTAAGTGAAGTTCTCGCGCAGCTTGTCGATACGCCAGGCCTCTTCCTGCATCACCTCGAAGGCAGCCATCGCAGCCGCCACGCTGGGAGGCGCCGCTGCCGCTGCGAACATGAAGCTTGGAGCGAAGTGGCGGATGTAGTCGAGCACTTTGCGCTCTCCAACCAACCAACCACCAATGCTGGCCATCGACTTCGAGAACGTGCCGCCCATCAGATCGACCTGATCGGCGACGCCGAAGTGATGCGACGTGCCGCGGCCGCCCGGACCAATCACGCCGAGCGCGTGCGCGTCGTCCACGAACAGACGTGCGCCGTGCTTCTTCACCACCTTGACGATTTCGTCGAGGTGCGCGATTTCGCCTTCGGCGCTGAAAACGCCGTCGGTGATGACCAACGCACCCTCACCCTCGTCCAGCTTTTCCAACGTTTTGTCGAGGGACTCGGCGTCGTTGTGGCGATAACGCACCAGGCGTGCACCGGCAGCCTGACCGAGGCGCGCGCCGTCGTACAGCGAGGCGTGCACGTTGCGGTCGATGACGGCGACGCTCGACTTGTTGCTGAGCAGCGCCGCACACGTCGCGAGGTTCACCTGGTAGCCCGTCGTGAACACCAACGCGCTCTCCTTGCCGAACCAGGCTGCGAGCTTGGCTTCGAACTCCTCGTGCAGCTTCATCGAGCCGTTCACGAGGCGAGAGCCAGTCATGCTGGTGCCGAAGCGGTCGATGGCGCTCTTGGCGGCTTCACGCACGCGCGGGTGCGTGGTGAGACCGAGATAGTTGTTGGAGCCGAACATCACCACGCGGCGATCGTTGATGACCGCTTCGGGACCGTCGTTCAGATCGAGCGGGCGGAAGAAGGGATAGATCCCCATCTTGCGCGCGTTGTCCGCCGCCATGAACTTCTGACACTTCTCGAAGATGTCGCGGCCGCCGATGCTCGCGAGCGTGTTGCGCTCCTTCAGCGACTCATCCATATCGTGTGAGCCGCTGGTCACGCGCGCCGCTTCACCATTGACGCGTGCGCCGTTGACGCTGCCGCCATTGACAGCTGCGCCATTGACGCGCGCGCCGTTGACGCTCGCACCGTTGCCGTTGAGCGCTGCGCCGTTGGTGTGACCGTTCTTCGCAGTCGCACTTTCGTTGCGACCCGTCTCGGTGCCGGCGATCGAGTTATCGAGTGCGGGATCGATGTTCGGCAGCTCGTGCCCGTTGAGGAGCACGTGCCAAGCTGCCTTCATGCGCAGACGTGCGTCCATCAGGCCTTCGGTGGCCTTCATCACGCGGTCGTCGGTGACCCAACGCATCACGGCGGGGGTGAGCAGTGCGCCTTTGCTCTTTTCAACGATTCGTTGCCTAAGTCCCATGGGAGTCCTGCGTCGCCCGCTTTGCCTCATGTGAGGGACCGGGTCGACCCTGAGCGGGTCACGAACCGGGACTGAGCGATAACGGACGCTACGTTACGAGTCGACCTTCGTCAACCTCGCCACGGACGTTCGTCAAACGGGCCAACGCGCTTCCAAGTGTTGATCGAGCACGATCTCATCGAGACACAACCCATCGGGTGGCGCGGTAACGCCGAGGTCGCGACGGTTCCTGGAAACGAGTGCCTGCGCGGTCGCGTTCGCACCGAGCCGTCCGCGCCCGACATCGACGAGTGTGCCCGCAATGATCCTAACCATGCGGTACAAGAAGCGATCGCCTTGAACGATGATTTCCAAGATGCGTTCGTCCGTTCGCGCTCGTCTCAGCTCGACGCGAAAGAGTCGACGCACCGTCTCTTCACGTTCGTCGGCGGCGCCACGGTAAGCGGCGAAGTCATGCTCACCAACGAGGTGAGCCGCCGCCTCCGCCATGTGGAGCTGGTTCAACCTCTCACTGATGCGCCATACGCGACCTTCGAGAAAGGGATCACGCACTGGGCTCTCGAACAGTGAGTAGCGATAGGTCTTCGAGAGCACGTGGCGGCGCGGATCGAAGCCGGGCTCGACGACGGCGGCGCCTACCACGGCGATTTCCAAAGGCAAGTGTCGTGTGAGCCCCAACACCCATCCACGCGGTGGGATATCGAGACTGGGATCGAACGCAACCAACTGCGCGCGCGCGTGCACGCCGCTATCAGTTCGACTGGTACCGCGCAACGCGGACGCCTTCGGGTCGAGTGCTCGGATCGCTCCAGTCAGCTCCCCCGCCACGGTGCGCGCCGTGGGTTGCAGCGCGTAACCCGCGAACGGTCGTCCGTCGTACGCGACGGTGAGGAGGATCGAAGCCGGCATGCAGCGGCTCGACTCAGTTGCTCGCGCCGCCCTCGCCCTCGAGACCTACTGGAAGCGTGATGCAATCCTTCGCGGCGAGCAGTTGCGGACGCACCGCTTCACGGGCGCTCTCGTCGCGAACGTCGTAGAGCGGGAGTGGAGGGCACTTCGGCGTCTCGCCTTCGGAGCTGCAGCCGCCGCACAGCGCGGCAAGCGCGAGGGCAGTGACGAGGGCAGAGCGCACCTGAGCCATTACTTCTTCGGTTCGAATCTCAGCGGAACGCTGGCATCGACGCAACCCCCTTTGGGCGCCGGGAACGTCGACGAGCGGAAGATGCCGAGCACGCAGTTACCGATTCCGGGATCGAGCTCGTTCTGAGTGAGGTTGGCGCTGCAGACCGAGCCCGTAGGACCGATGCGCAGACTGACCTGCATGCGGCCCTGCAGCATGTTGTTTTGCATGAGCGCGCGCTCATAACAGCGGCGCGCTTGAGCACCGCGGCCCGCCAGAATCGTGCGCAGGCTTGCCGGCGGCTCGCCCTTGCATTCTCCGCCACAGCCTCCGCCGCCCGTGCTGGCGACGGCCTTCTTCTGCTGCTTGGCTTCAGCGCCGGCGTCTTTGGGCTCCTCCGGAGGTGGCGGAGGAGGAGGCGGCTCATCGAGGAGAGGAGGTGGCGTATTGGCCGCCACGGGTGCGCTGCTCGGCGCCGGCTTCGGCGCATCGCCGCCAATCTTCCAATAAATGAGGCCCCCCATGAGTAGGAGCATGATCACAGCGGCAGCGATAAAGGGCCCGCTCCCACCATGCTTGGGCGGAGGCGGAGGGGTACTTGTCATTCGAGCTCTCCCTCGGGGTCCTTGAGCCCCGGGACTATAGCCACGCAACGGTCGAAGCGCGAGCAAACTTGCGTGTGTGCATTGGTCGCCACGCAGCTGTTGTTATCGAGCCGTGTCGGCCGAGCGGTCGGTAGATGCGTAATAAATGCTTATCCCTGTGTCTCCCCAGGCGCGTTCGTCCTCACGGGTGAAGCCAACGATACTCGGCGAATCTTGCGCTGGATGTTCGAGCACGACGCGTGCGGCGGGCGTGAGCAACGACGCGAATTGTGCGAGAGCAGCGCTCGCTTCGTTCACCCGACTCCAAGGTGGATCGCAGAACACCAATGCGTAGCGGCGTGTGTTCGTGGCGAGCACGCGCGGGGCGCGTTCTACTGGGAGCACCAGCAGGTCGCTTTGTGCTCCCAGCCCCAAGAGCGCGATGTTGTCGCGGATACAGGCGATCGCGTGGCGCTCGTTTTCGACGAACGTCGCGTGCGCCGCGCCGCGCGACAAAGCTTCGATCCCGAGAGCACCGCTGCCCGCGTACAAGTCGAGCACATCGAGATCGCTGACGTCCCCCAGAATCGAAAACACTGCCTCGCGCACGCGTGCGCCCGTGGGTCGCGTTGCCATGCCGCGCGGCGTTTTGAGCTCACGTCGCTTCAAGCGCCCGGCGATCACTCGAATGGACATGGGCTCAGGTTTCGATTTTGGTCCACATCTGACGGCGCATGCGTTGTCGCGCCCGATCGCGATGTGTGACGATGCGCGCCACGCTGGCTGCAGCGATGAGCTCGCCTTCTTGGCCGAGTGCCGGCAAAACGGTTTTTCCAACCAAGTAGGTGTTTGGGATCGGGCCGCGCAGCGGTTCGCCGGCGAGATCTAGGTAGCCCATCGGGCTCACCGACCACAGCCGTTCCATTGGTTCAGCGCTGGGAGCGGTGCCCTCCAAATGGATACGATCGACTTCACGGCGCGTGCCGCTCGCGTAGTCGTACAAGGGCAAACCGTCGTGCACGGAATCGACGCACAGCAGGTGTTCGTCGAGGAACGGCAGAGCGTCGCGCAAGGTTTGCAGCACGGCTTCGCGCGCCTCGAGCAGCGTGAGCGCTCCGCGGGCAGGCAGAATCGTTTCGGCTACCAACGTGACTTCGTCGCGCGCGCGCGCGTGTGCATCCGGAAACACGGAGGGATCCAGCTGCTCCAGGCGTACTACCGGGCGGCGTGGATCACGACGCGCGGAGCCTTCCGGCAAAATGAAGGCGACGCTACCGAGAGGTTCTGGCATGAGCTTACGCCGCGCGCACAGGCTCACCACGAAGCGGCCAGCATCGGCGGTGAGCCGTGGCCAATCACGGCGTGCGGCTTTGCTTACTCCGTCACCCCCGCTCAAATCCGCAACGGCTTCACCGAATTGATCGGATATCACCAGCGCGGCGCCAGTTGGCTCCTCCTCGCCATCTTCGATCACACCTGCCGCGGCGCCGTGGCGTACGAAAATGGCACGTGCGCGACCGTTCAGATTGCAGACGCCACCTTGAGCTTCGATGCGCTCCGTGAAGATCTCGACCAGCTCTTCTTCACCTTGCGAGAGCGCAACGATGCCGCGCGTCCAAGCGCCGTGCAGGCGCGCCAAGGCAAACGCCGGCAAAGCGTCGGCTGGCCCAGACAGATTCGAGGCGAACTGCGCCGGCACGTACAGCAGGTCGCGGAAGGCGTGGCCGCGTGGAAACTTCTCCAACAGGTCGCTCGTGCGATCGCTACGTAGAAATGGGAGCGAATAGCTGACGCGACCGGTCTCGAAGCGCTCCCACAGGGTTGCTGGTGGCCAGACGTTGTCGCGCTCGAACGCCGCATCGGCGCTGGCGTTCACACTGGCAATCGTGGTGTAGAGCTCGTCGACCAGCTGCCGCACCTCGGGAAATTCGCGATCGACTTCGCGCGCGAACAAATCCATGTCCGGCGGCACTTCCACACGGCGCCCTTCCGAGATCAGACTGAACATCGGATCGAGGTTTTTGGTGCGGCGGCGAAACTGCGGGCTATACGCGAGCTCCTGCAACACGCGACGGAACGCCGGTGAGGAAGCGCCCAGCAAGGTCGACGGGCGCCGGCACAGAAGCCTGCCTTCGAAGCGGTAAGTTTGTGGGCGTTGGCCTTGCCCCAACACCAACACGCGGAAGTCGCGACGAGACAGCAACGCGGCCGTGGCGAGCGCGCCCAGCGAGCGCCCCAGGATCACCGCGTCGTAGTAGCGCGACGGCACTCAGCCCTCTTTCGGCGGCTGAATTTTGCCAAGGCTCAAGTCACGCAGGACCTCGACGTAGAGCTCGTGCTCCACTTGGTGCACGCGCGTGGCGAGCGACGCTTCGTCGTCAGCGGGCAGAATCGGCACCGCGCGCTGCGCAATGATGGGCCCCGTGTCGACCCCTTCGTCGACCCAATGCACCGTGACGCCGGTGACTTTGGCGCCGTGTGCGAGCGCTTGCCCCAACGCGTTCACGCCTGGAAACGCCGGTAAGAGCGCGGGATGGATGTTCAGCACGCGACCCTGAAAGGCGCGTACGAACGACGGCGTGAGAATGCGCATGAAACCCGCCAATACGACGTACTCCACGCCAGCATTGCGCAAAACTTCGATTAGCTTTGCGTCGTAGCTCTCGCGCGACGGCATGCCGCGATGCGAACACACGGCGCTGGGCACGCCAGCGAGCTTGGCGCGTTCGAGCGCGTAGACGCCGTCGCGGTTACTCACTACGAGCTTGACACGTGCGTCGAGCTCGCCGCGCTGAACAGCGTCTAAAATTGCCTGCAGGTTCGAGCCGTTGCCCGAAACCAGCACACCGAGCTCGAGCGTCGCCATCGTCGCTCAGTCTCCGCGATACGCGACGCGCGCTGTTTCGAGCCCAGCTTCGGGTTCGAGTCGACCCAGGACGAATGCGGTTTCTCCCGCGGCCGTGAGCGCTTGAATCGCTGCTTGCTCGCTGCCGCGTTGCGCAACTACCACCAAGCCGATGCCGCAGTTGAAGGTGCGCCGCATCTCCTTCCGCTCCACCGGGCCACGCTTTTCGATGAGCGCAAACAACGTTGGCAACGCTGGCTCCTCGATGTGAGCCACACAGTTCGCCGGCAATACGCGCGGCAGATTGCCGGGGATGCCGCCGCCAGTGATGTGACAAAGGGCGTGCAGGTCGTCGCCGAGCGCGCCCAACAAGCTCTGCACGGCTTTCGCGTAGATGCGTGTGGGCGTGATCAACGCCTCGCCCAACGTCGTTCCGAGCTCCGGCACGTGCGAATCAAGCTCGAGCCCGCCGCTCAGCAGCACTTTGCGCGCCAGCGAGTATCCGTTCGAGTGAAGCCCGCTCGACGCGACGCCGATGAGCACGTCGTCTGTACGCACGCGCTGCGCGCCGAGCACCTTCTTGCGCGCCACGACGCCGACTGCAAACCCCGCGAGATCGTACTCACCCACCGGGTACATGTCCGGTAGCTCTGCCGTTTCTCCGCCGAGCAGCGCACAACCAGCTTGGCGACAGCCTTCGGCGATGCCGCGAATGACTTGCTCGGCGGTGCCCACTTCGAGCTTTCCGCAACCGAAGTAGTCGAGAAAGAACAGCGGTCGCGCGCCGGTAGTGACCACGTCGTTCACGTTCATGGCGACGAGGTCGATGCCGATGGTGTCGTGTTTATCGAGTGCGAAGGCGAGCTTCAGCTTCGTGCCAACGCCGTCGGTGCCGCTCACCAACAACGGATCTTCGATGCCGAGCGGTAGCGAACACAGCCCGGCGAAGCCGCCCACGTCCGACACAACCTCAGGGATCCGCGTGCTCTTGGCGAGCGGCTTGATGCGCTCGACCAGCTCCTCGCCCGCGTCGATGTCGACGCCTGCATCGCGATAGGTAACCGGCATTTGCGGCGCTTCATAGCCGATAACCGGAGGTAGTACCAGCGCGCCGGATTTTCCTTGGTAAACGAGGGTTTCAGCGTGGCGAGCGCTTCGCTTTGCGCGGCTTCTCGCGCCGCGTACCGCTCCGGCGTAATGGCGACCACGCATCGGGTGCGATCGGCGGCTCCTTACCGAGTACCAGCGCGCTCACGATCGCGGCGGTGATGGGAGCTAGCAAGATTCCGTTTCGATAGTGCCCCGTTGCGAGCAACAGACCTTCGATTCCTGCTTCGCCGATGACCGGTTGTGAGTCTTGCGTGTACGGCCTGAAATTCGACCAAGTGCGACCCAACGTCGCTTCACCCAAGCTCGGCACCAACCGAATCGCCGCGTCCAGCAGGTCGCGCACGGCCACGGCGGTGACTTCACGTCGATAGCCAACGAACTCCAACGTCGAGCCAATCAGCACGCGTCCGTCGTCGCGCGGAACCAAGTAGCACTTGGGCCCAAAGATCACCGGCTCGAACAGGGGCAGCGGCAAGCACAGCTCCACGATTTGCCCTCGCGCGGGAATCACACCGCCCGAAGGCAAGGGCACTCCTTCGACGAGTGAGCTCCAGCTCCCCGCCGCAACTATCACACGCCCGGCGCGCACCACGCTTCCGTCATCGAGGGCAACGCCTTCGACGCGCTTGCCGCTCGTGACGACGCGCTTCACCAGCGCCCCACTTCGAAACACCGCGCCCTCACGTTCTGCCGCGATGTGAAGCGCGCGCAATAGCTTGGGTGGGTCGATGCGCGCGTCGTCCGGAAAGTAAACGGCCGCGTTTGCGTCGCCGCTCACCGCCGGCAGACGCTCGTGCAGATCGGTACGATTCCAGGTTTCGACCCGGCAGCCGTGTTTCGCCTGAAAAGCGTGCTCGCGCACTACGTGCGCCTGCGCCTTCGGGTCGAAGGCCACGCGCACCACGCCGCTGCTGCGAAGCTCGACGTCGATGCCGGTTTTGGCAGCGAGGGACTGGGCCCATTCGGGGTAAAGCGCGCGACTCCGCAACGCGAGCTCGAACAGCGCTCCCTGGGCGTGCGATTCCACTTGCGCGCCGAGAATGCCGGCTGCCGCGCTCGATGCTTCGGCGCCGGGCACGCTGCGCTCCAGCACCAACACGCGCACCCCGTTGCGCGCAAGCTCGAACGCGCTGCCACAACCCATGATACCGCCACCAACAATGACGGCGTCCCAGGTTCTATCCTTGGATTTGGAGGTACGGGAACGCGTTGCAGCACTGCGCTTGGGCATGACAGCGCGTCTCTTGTGCCGCTCTGTGTGCGCCGTCAAGCGCACCGATGGGAAACGTCATCGAGCCAATCAGTTCCGGTCGTGGCTGAGCTAACGTGCTCGAATCCTCGCGTCGAGCCGTAAACCATTCTAAATCGAGAGAATGTTGGCAAAGCGAAGCAAGCGCAGCCTCCAACTCGGCGCAAGCGGGGTTTTGGCGTGGCTTGCCCATTCCGTTTGCGGTTGCGGTGCCCACCGAGGTGCCTCCACGTCGCCACACCCCGAGCCAAGACCTTCTGCCGGCTCCGCTTCAACACCTGTCGCAGGAGCCGGTGGAAGCGTTGCACGCTCCGTCAACTCACCTGCGCGAGGCGGTGCAGCCATCGTCGACGCCGCCGCGAGCTCCGAGACGTCAAGGCCCAGCGAAGAGCGCGCCCGCTATGAAGCCTGTGAGCAGGCGGTACCGCTGCCGGGCTGTCTCGAAGCCTTTCCTACGAGTGTCAGCTGTCCAGCACACCTCAACCAAGTTCCTGTCGGCGAGCTGTGCGGATTGGAAGGGCGTACTCGAGCGCCGAACGTGTGCAGCTACCCAGAGGCGACGTGTGCCTGCAAGCCAAGCGTGTATTGCGGCGGCGTTGCGCCCAACTACTTGCAGCAAGCTGGCATGCGTTGGTCCTGCGTTTCGCGAAGAGCACCCGGCGATTGCCCAGGTTCCCCGGTGGAGGGCGGAAGCTGCAGTCGGGAAGGCCAGAATTGTCGCAGCGGCGGGTGCGGCACCGCTACCGATTGCACGTGTCGCAAGGGCAAATACCGCTGCGTGACCCAGCCGGTCGCGACACCGCCGTAATCGCGCTCAGTCGATGGGAAAGCCGACGCCTTCGTCGAGCGTTTCGGTTTGTGCCGCGAGCGCTTCCGGCGATTCACGTTTCTCCAGCGCAGCCACTGCGCGCCACCACGCGTTCGGCGCTTCAGTGCGTATGGGCTCGATGGCTTCACCGAGGCGCGGCATCAGCAGCTCTAGATTTCGCGCCGGCGCGAGCGCGAGGAGCTTTTCGGCCGGCTCGTCCCAGGCGTGCAGCGCGAGGTTGAAAGTTCCCCAATGAATCGGCAAAAAACGTTTGGCGCCGAGCAACCTGCACGCTTCCAACGCGTTTTCTGGACCGAGGTGAATGTCGCCCCAAGCTGGGTGGAAAGCGCCCACCTCCAACATCACCAAATCGAAGGGGCCGAGGCGCGCGGCAATGTCCGTGTACTCGCTGGTGAGCCCGGTATCACCACTGAAGAAACAGGTGTGCCGCGGTCCCTTGATCACGAGGCCTGACCACAACGTTGCGTTGCGATCGCCCATTCCCCGCCCCGAAAAATGTTGGGACGGTGCCGCGCTGACGCGAAGCCCGCCGACGTCCGTAGACTCCCACCAATCGAGCTCGGTGATGCGCTCCGGCGCGACGCCCCACGCTTCCAGGTGAGCGCCCACGCCCAGCGAAGTCACGAATGGCACCGGCTGCTTAGCGAGCGCGCGGATCGTCGGATAATCCAGGTGATCGTAGTGGTCGTGCGAAATCAACACCGCGTCGAGCGGTGGTAGATCGGCGAGGTTGACCGGCACCGGCTGAAAACGCTTCGGACCCACCATCGGCACCGGCGACGCTCGCTCACCCCAAACCGGATCGGTGAGCACGCGCTGTCCATCAATCTCGAGCAGCAAGGTCGAGTGCCCTAGCCATGTCGCACGCAGCCCAGTTTCGGGCGGCGCTCGCCAGCTTTCGCGCGCATCGAGTGCAGGCAAGGGAGCAACAGGAACGCGCCGGTTGCCTCCGCACAGAAACTCACCGAGGCCGGGCATCTTCTCGCCGCTCTTCAGGTTCGGCGCAATCGGGCGCACATTCTTGAACGAATCATCCACCCAGTTCTGCGACGCGCGCATCCGTTCGAGCCGCGCGCCGCTCGCCCTTTTCCCGAATGCCGTCGGCATGAGCGTTTCTACACAGGTCCGGCGCCGCTGTCGACGCACTGCTCGGATACTGCTCAGGCGTCGCGTACGGGCCGCGCGAGCCGTATGATGCCAACTACGTTGAAGGCGGCGAACGCGATCAACATGGCCTCTAGCGCCAGTACCCAGCGCGTACCAGCCGGAGATTCACCGTCGATGAGCAACCACGCGTCACTCGGTAACGCGTGACCCGCATCCGCCGCGGCATCACGAAGGGCATGATAGCGTAGGCCCGCTCCCTGCGCGGGCACGAGCCGACCAACGAATGAACCCGGCGCGACGAAATGCGCCTCGTCGGTGTCGCGCGGCACTCGCAGCTCCACCCAAACTTTGGGATTGTCGGCGAGCGCACTCAGTCGATAGGTATCGCTCTCGAGCGGGCGCGAATAACGCACCACCGCCGCTTCGTTGAGCGCTCCTTCGGCGCGCACCCAGGCATTCGCCGCCAGCGTGTTGGTGGTGCGTTGACCGATGTCGCCCAGATCTTGCGGAGCGCCGCCGCGCAACGTGTACGCTAGCTCCCCCCGCAAACCCAGCGCGAGACGCAACGCGAACAGCGTGGTCAGCGCCATCACCACGAACGTGAAGCGCCGGAACGGCCGACGTGGCGCCGGAAGCGCTGCGAGCTCTGCGTCGGTCTTGCTCGGAGGGATGCTCTCGCCGGGGTTCATCTAGCCGTTTTGCTCCAGTTGGCTCCGACAGCAATTTCAGGCCGGGGTTCCGTGCACCACGAAAAGCATACCTTGTAGGACTCGCCCTTCGGCCTTTGCGCCTCGCCCCAGGAGAAAATGTAGGCGTTTCGAATTCCGCGTTAATTGCCCGAAGATTGGGCTCGACGGCGCGTGAAGCGTTCGGCCGGCCGAAGCCGAGGGAGCGTAGTCGCAGCGGCAAGCTGTTCCTCACGCAAAAGTGTGGGTAGCATGAAAGACCGCTGCCACGAGTCGAAGCCATGGCCACGAACAAGATTCTATGTCCGTCCTGTGGGTTTCAGAATACGCCCCCGCTCGCGAACAACCGCTGTGTTTCGTGCGGCGCCAAAATCGAAGACATCAAACGGCAGCTGACGCGGCAGGAAGAGATTGAACGCCGCTACCAGCAAGAGGGCTTCAGCTTGCAGTGGTTCGGCGTTTCGCTCGCCATCATCATCGTGATGACGGCGGCACTGGTGATGGGCTTGCCCATGGTCGTGCCGGCGTTGGACTTCGAGGGCTCCGCCGGCATGCTGGTGGCGATCCCGGTGTGGTTTCTGGGTGGGCTGTTGATTGGGTTGATTTCGCCAGGGCGCACCTTCATCGAACCGGTGGTGGCAGTGTTTTTGGTGGCTTTGCCGACAGCGTTCCTGCTGTTCCAGGGGCAAACCGTGAAAACGATGCCCGCGTTCATGTACGCGCTGATGTCCGTGCTCGGCGTGCTGTTCACGTTGATTGGCTCGTACATCGGTGAACGCATTCAGCTCGGACCGCCGCCGAAAGCGGCCGAATAAGCCCCGGCGTGATGAACGCTTTCGCGTGGCTCGCGCTCGGCGCGGCCCTGGTCGGATCCCTGCTCGGGTGCCGCTCTTCTGAGGCTCGTGCTCGCGAAGCCGAGTTCGCAAGGTTGGGCCAAGCCATCGATGCGTTGCGCAACGCACCCAACGAAGCGAAGGCACCGCTCATTGCAGCGCTCGATAACGCTGAGTGTCGCGACGCGAAGGCCTGCGAGTTGAAGCAGACCTGCGTGTCGGCGTATCGGCAGCTCGACTCCGCGCGCTCCGCTACTGCTCATGCCAAGGATCTCTTGGCGCAGCCTGACGGAGGTGCGAGCGCCGCAGTTGCCGCTGCGTTGGAGGTGAATCGAGCGCAGACGGAGCTCGCCAGCGCTCGAGAGCTCACCGAGCGTTGTGCCACCGACCAGGGGCGCCTACTACGCGAGAGCCGCGCGCGCTGAGCTACTTCGTTGGTTCCTTCGAGCCGATGGGTACGCGGGCGCGGCCGGGCTTGGCGTCTTCGGGCGACTCGTCGCTGCTGCCATCGTGCGCTTCGGCTTCTGACGGCTTTTCGGCTTCCGGAGCCGCGGGCTTTTCATCTGCGGGAGCGGCTGAAGCGGACGCAGCGGGTGGCGCGGGCTCCACGTAACCCTTCTCGGCCCACAGCACCTGCCCGAAGCGCGCCGCATTGTGCAGGTTGCCCTTCCCGAGAATTGGTGACCAACCGACGCCTCGCCCGTCGCGCATCGCGTACACGTTGAGGCGCCACACATCACCGATGGCAGGCGGAACCTTCTTCGCCTTGTCGAACGCTTTCCAGGGAATCAGCGCTTCGACCACGTAGCCTTCGTCGCGATCCTCTTTTTTGTCGATGGTGCCCTGCACGCTGACCGCGCTCTTCACTCCAGCAGACCAATCTTCATGCCCGAAGGGCCCGCCCGGATCCTTACGCGGTTGCTCGAGGCTGTCGTAGCGCGTGTCGTAGATCAGGTTCTGCGGCCCGATCTGCACTTCGTAGTAGTCGACGTTGTCTGCGCCGTCCGGATCGATCATCAACGTCAGCGCATCTTTGGTCCAAAGGTGAGGATCCTTCTCTTCCGCCTTGAAGCCACCAACGATGTCCGCTTCTTTGAGATCGGCGCCGATGTAAAAACCCTCTTTGCTCCACAGGATGCGAAAGCTTCCATTGATTGGGAACTGCGCGTTGGGTTTGCCCGAAGCAGTGTCCACGAAGCTCGCGCTCGGTGCGGATTGCCACGCCGGCTCATCCAGCTTGCCATCGATTTTGATCTTGGTGTTCGCCTCGAGCTTGTCTACGCGCAGCGTTGGTGGCGGCGTAATGCGCAGGCGCGGCCGCGCACCCGTAGGCGCCGTCATCACGAGGCCACTGGTGGAGTCCGCACTGGGCCCAGCCGTGACGCGCACACGTTGCTCGCCCTTGGCGACGCTGGCCAGAATTTGCACTTTGCTCGAGTTCACGCTGCGCGGCACATTGAACGTGAGCTCGTCGACGT
Organism: Myxococcota bacterium; assembly: GCA_049324695.1. Taxonomy (GTDB): domain Bacteria; phylum Myxococcota_A; class Polyangia; order Polyangiales; family Polyangiaceae; genus PMG-095. Next base: position 125,187 of record JBMOMJ010000020.1, on the reverse strand, counting down.
AGAGTTTGCCCGGCGTCCAGCTCTCGGGGCCGTGCAACAAGCGGCCGTCGCGTTGAGCGCGCAGCGCGCTGGCGTCATCGAGGCTGAGCATGGTCTCGCCCGCGCCGTCGACGAGGCGCGCCGCCAAGCGATAGCCGGGCTCGAGCTTCTGATCCGCCTTCCAATACAACGAAACGCTCACGTTGCGTCCGGGGCGCATCGGTCCACGCGTGTTGAGCTTGTAGCCGACCACCTTGAGCTTGCCGTCGAAATCGATCTGCACGGGGCGCGCGTCCTTCGGCAGCGCGTCGACGCTCAACTTAGGTGCTTCGGGCTTCGCCGGCTCGTTGCGATCACAGCCAAGGGCGCCGCACACACCGAGTGCGATGAACATCGAGAGCGCACTGGCGCTCACTTTGCCGCGTGCACTCATCACTTCTTTCCTTTGTTCTTCTTGCGAGCGTCGCGTTCGCGCTTGCGCTGATTCTTCTTCGCGTTCTTTTCGCTCTTGCTCAGCGTCTTCATGCGCGGCGTTTCCAGTCCGCCGCCTTCGAAGCCGCCCATGCCAGGGAAGCCCATGCCCGGCATTCCGGGAAAACCCATACCTGGCATGCCGGGAAAGCCGCCCGGAGGCATGCCCGGCATCTGCCCGCCTTTCATGGCGCGCCGCACGTTGCGCGCCATGGCGAGGTTCTTGAGGCCGGGGATGTTGCCCAAAAAGCCGAGATCTTGACCAAAGCCGGACATCATCTGGCGCATGAACAAGAACTTCTGGACCAGCTCGCTCACGCCTTGCTCGGGCTGCCCGGAGCCTTTGGCGATGCGGCGCACGCGTGACGGTTCACGCACGAGTGCGTTCGGATCGTCTCGCTCGCTGCGAGTCATCGACTGAATCATCGCTTCGATGCGACCGAGCTCGCCTTCGTCGAGTTGGTCAGCGGCACCGGGTGGCAGCATGTTACCCATGCCCGGAATCTTGTCGACCAGATCGCGCAGCGAGCCCATCTTCTGAATCATGCGGATCTGATTCAAGAAGTCGTCGAGCGTGAACTGGCCCGACATCATGCGTGCGGCGTCTTCTTCCGCTTTCTTCTGATCGACGACGTCTTCGAAGCCCTTGATCAGACCGACGACGTCACCCATGCCGAGCACGCGGCTCGCCATGCCTTCGGCGCGGAACGGCTCGAGCTTGTCGGTGGTCTCGCCCATACCCACGAAGGCAATGGGTGCGCCGGTGACTTCCTTGATACTGAGCGCGGCGCCACCACGCGCGTCGCCGTCGAGCTTGGTGAGCACGACGCCGGTGATGCCGAGCCGCTCATTGAAGCTCTTGGCTGTTTTTACGGCGTCCTGGCCGATCATCGCGTCGACCACCAACAAGATGTTGTTGGGCGAGATCGCGTTTTTGATCGCCGAGAGCTCCTGCATCAACGGCTCGTCAATCGCGAGGCGCCCGGCGGTGTCGTAGATGATGACGTCGCGCTTCAGCTTCTGGGCTTCGGCGGGCGCGGCTTTGCAGATCTCGAGCGGTGTCGCGCCGGGAATGTTGAACACCGGCACGTCGATCTGCTCACCGAGCACTTGCAGCTGCTCGACGGCTGCCGGCCGTTGCATGTCGGCGGCGACGAGCAACGGCTTCTTGCCGTCCTTTGCCAACAAACGAGCTAGCTTGGCGGTGGTGGTCGTCTTACCGGAGCCCTGCAGACCGACCATCATCACGGAGCTCACGCTGCGGCTGACGTCGAGGACTTCGCCCTCGTGATTCATCAGCGAAACGAGCTCGTCGTAACAGAGCTTCACGAACTGTTCGCCGGCGCTGACCTTGTGCGTCTCGCCGCCGTGCTTCACGCGCGTCTGCACCGTCGAGCCGATGGCTTTTTGCTCCACGGTGGAGAGGAAGGTCTTCACTACGCCGAGCTCGACGTCGGCTTCGAGCAGCGACTGCCGAACCTCCTTCAGCGCAGCCTGGATGTTCTTCTCGTTCAGTTCTGTGAGGCCAGCGAGGCGGTTTTGCGCCTCACGAAAGCCTTTGGCCAATGCGTCGAACACGGGCGGCGTATTAGCACAGCTGGGGCCGGCGCCGTCGCCCAGTGTTTTCGCAGGGCTTCAGTCGGCGCGCGTGCTGCTCGCGAGGTCGGCGAGGAGCTGCTCGATTTCGCTAATAGTGAACGGTTTGTCGATGCGGCGGCCCGGGTAGCGCTCCAGGAACTCCTGCGCGCGCTCGGTGAATGCGCCACCGGTCATGAACGCGAAGCGCGGCACCAGCTCGGGGTGCTCCTGCTCGACGACTTCGAACACTTTGGGTCCCGAGACGTCCGGCATCATCAAGTCGCACAGCACGAGGTCGTAGTCTGCGTCCTCGCCCAACCTGCGAATCGCTTCGCGCCCGCTGGTTGCGAGGACCAAATCGTGCCTGCCCGCAAAGGCGTACGTCAGTGTTTGACCCAACAGCGGCTCGTCGTCGATGACCAGGATGCGTGAGCGTTTGGCGCGCGCGTCGCTCGAGGTTGGCGCTTCATCGCGCTGAGTCGGCACGCGCTTGGCGACCGGCAACGAAACGCGAAACGTGGAGCCCTTGCCGTCGTCGCTGCTCACGCGAATGTCTCCGCCATGCGACGCCACGATTGTGCGACAGATGGTGAGGCCGAGGCCATTACCTTTGCCCGCGGGTTTGGTGGTGAAAAATGGCTCGAACACATGAGGTAGATCGGTCTTCTCGATCCCGGTGCCCGTATCGGCGACCTCGATGACGACGTGATCGCCTTCCACGGCCGTGCTGAGAGTAATAGCGCCGTCAGGGAGTGCGCCGGCGTCGATCGCTTGCGCAGCGTTCACGATCAGGTTCAAAAACACCTGGCCCAGCCGAGATTCGTCGCCTTCGACGGCGGGCACGCGGGCGTAACGCTTCACCAGGCGGGCGCGATGACGAATCTCGTTCCACGCGAGGCTCACCATCGAGTCCAGTACGGACTCCACGTCGACGAGTTGCTTCGTATCGGCGATCGGCCGCGCGAACGTCATCAAATCCCTCACGATGTGGCGCACGCGCTCTGCTCCCTCGCGCGCGTTCATCAACGCCTCCACCATACCCTGTCCGAGCACGGCCGTGCCACCCGCTTCTTGATCGCGCGCCTCACTGAGTGCCCGCTCCACGTACTCCAGGCTGCCTAGTACGTAAGTGAGCGGGTTGTTGATGTCGTGGGCGATTCCCGCCGCGAGCGTGCCGAGGGCCATCAGCCGGTCGGCCTGCGCTCGATTCGCGCGAGCGGCCGTGTCCACCGCCTCTAGGTAGAGTGCGGTCGTTTCGTGGTCGCCGCCGAGCGGTGTTGCGATCACGTCGAGCAACGTCGGTACCTGCGCGTCGTCGTACGGAACGCGCGCGCGGCCAGTCGTTTCCGATGCTTGCATCAACTCGTACAGGCGCGCGGTGGCGCGTTCGCAACCGCCTTCACCACTCTCGAATAGGTTTCGAAACTTCGCGTTTGCGAACACTAGCCTGCCGGCGATGCTCACCGCGATGGCGTTTGGTAACAGCTCGAGCGTTTGGCGCAGCAGCTTCTCGTTGAGCGGGGTTGTACACTCGGGTTCGCTCATCACTGGAACGCCTTGGCGAATTCGTCCGGAATTCGTGGAGCGGCATGTTCACTCATCCAAAACCAAAGATCGAGCTGCGCTGCTGAACGCTCGCTTGACGGTTGTCTGGCCCAGTCGCACCCTTCCGCTCCCCAGTAGGTCCACTAGTTGCACGGATTTCGGTGGTTTCGCAAAACTATGTCAGTGCGGTAAATCGACTGGCGATTCAAGAAAGTCTGAAACAGCCCGATGACCTCCCCCAAGCAAGGTAAGGCTCCGCGCGCAGCGAAAGGCGGGCGTAAGGCCAAAGCGCCCGCTGAGCCAAAAGAGGTAGTCGAGACCGAGGACGGCGCCAGCGGAGACGCCGAAGAAGCCGGGTCGGATGACGCTGGCTGGGATGCCGAGGCGGAGCCCGCCGACGCGGACATGGGCGGGGAACTCGCGGACGACGACTCGGATGTGCTCGAGGCCACGGGTGAGGTGATTTCCGACGAGGCGGTCGAGGCGGAGCCGGAGAGTCAGAGCTTCGCGAGTTCGGCGCTCACCAAGGTCGACGCGCTGCAGGTCTACATGCGCGAGGTGCAACGGCACGCCCTGCTCTCGCCCGACGAAGAGCACTCGCTCGCGGTTCACTACAACAAGACGGGCGATGTGAACACCGCGGCGCGGCTGGTAACCGCCAATCTGCGTTTGGTCGTGAAAATCGCGTACGAGTATCGGCGCGCGTATCGCAACATGATGGACCTCATTCAAGAGGGCAACATCGGCTTGATGCAAGCCGTGAAGCGTTACGATCCGTACCGTGGTGTGAAGCTTTCGAGCTACGCGGCGTGGTGGATTCGCGCGTACATGCTGCGCTTCATCTTGAACAACTGGCGGCTCGTGAAGGTGGGCACGACGCAAGCGCAACGTAAGCTCTTCTTCAATCTCAGTAAGGAGAAAGCCAAGCTCACGCAAATGGGCATCGAGCCCACGCACGCCGAGATCGCCAAGCGCCTGAACGTCGAAGAGTCCGAAGTCGTCGAGATGGATCGACGCCTTTCGCGCGCCGATGCTTCGCTCGATGCTCCGGTGGGTGAGGGTGATGACAAATCGACGACGCGCCTCGATCTCCTGCCTGCGACGGCGGGGAGCCCGGATCAGCTCACGGAAGACGCCGAGATGCAGCAAATCTTGCGGCAAAAGCTGGAAACCTTCCGGACTACATTGACCGGCAAAGACGTCTCGATTTTCGACAAGCGCCTGGTCGCGGACGAGCCGCTCACGTTGCAAGAGCTCGGCGACGAGTTCGGAGTTTCGCGTGAGCGCGTGCGCCAGCTCGAAGCGCGGCTCACGGGTAAGCTGAGAGCCTACTTGCAGCAAGAGCTCGGCGACGGCGTCGCGTGAGAGAGCGCGTGAAAGGGACGCTTTACCTCGTCGCGACTCCAATCGGCAACTTGCAGGACATCACCCTGCGGGCGCTCGACACTCTGAAGAGCGTCGCGATTGTTGCAGCCGAGGATACTCGACGCACGCGGGCGTTGCTCACGCATTTCGCGATTGGCGGCAAGCAGGTCATCGCTTGCAACGCTCACGCAACCTCGCACGAGCTCGAAACCATCGTAGCGCGCTTGCGTTCAGGCGATGACGTCGCGTTGGTCACCGACGCTGGCACGCCGTCCGTGAGTGATCCCGGGACAGCTTTGGTGCGCGCGGCGCTTGAGGCTGACCTGCGCATCGTGCCGATTCCGGGTGTGAGTGCCGTGACGACCGCGGTGGCGGCTTCGGGTTTGGTGGACGGCCCGTTTCGCTTCGTGGGTTTCCTTCCACCCAAGCCGGCGCGCCGCGAATCGTTGCTGAACGAAATCGTGCGCAGCGCCGAGCCTTCAGTATTGTTCGAAGCTCCGCATCGCATCGCGCGCACACTGCGAGAGCTTGCGGAGCTTGCGCCGACACGTGCCGCCGCGCTGTGCCGCGAGCTCACCAAGCTGCACGAAGAGATCGTGCGCGACACATTGCTCGCACTAGCTGATCGCGCAGAAAATGAGCCACCGCGTGGCGAGATCACGCTGGTGGTAGCCGCCGCACCCGAGGAGGAGCTGGTTCAGCCGCTCGACTTGAACGCTGTGGACTCCAGCATTTTAGCTGGGCTCCGCGCTGGCGAATCGCCCCGCAGCGTGGTCGAAGCGCTTGCCGCCGACTGCAGCTTGCCACGGCGAGAGCTGTATCGGCGCGTGACCGAGCTTGCGCGACAATTGGCGGAGCAGACCTCGGAAGGGTAGGCCGGTGGTTGTCGCCGCGCGGCCGCCGTGCGTTCGTTGGGGGAGCCATGCTCGTGTTGATATTTGCCCATCCGTACCCCGACCGTTCGCGGGCAAACCGGGTTCTTCTTTCGGCTGTGCGTGACTTGCCGGATGTCGAGGTGCGTTCGCTCTACGATATGTATCCGGCGTTCGACTTCGATGTCGAAGCCGAGCAGGCGGCGCTAACGCGCTCGCAGATCGTGGTCTGGCAGCATCCGCTCTATTGGTACGCTCCGCCGTCGCTACTCAAGCATTGGTTCGACAAGGTGCTCTTGCGCGGCTGGGCCTACGGCGAGGGAGGCACTGCGTTGCATGGTAAACGCTGTTTGTGGGTCACCACGACCGGTGGTGAACCCAGCGCCTACGGTCCCGATGGCATGCATGGTCATCCTTTTCCGGCGTTCGTAGCGCCCGTCGAACAAACCGCGCGCTTCTGCGGCATGCACTGGGAGGAGCCAATCGTGCTCCACGGCGCGCATCGCGTTTCGAATGCTGCGTTGGAGCGAGCCGCCGAGCAGTATCGCACTCGCGTGCAAAACCTGATTTCGAGCGCGAAAGGTGCCCAAGCATGAGTGAGCACTCCATGCTGAATGACGCCATCATCTACCTAGTTGCGGCCGTGGTTTGTGTACCGCTGGCGAGCAAGAGCAAGCTTGGTTCGGTTTTGGGCTACCTCGCGGCGGGCTGCATCATCGGCCCGTACGGATTGCGCCTGATCGCGGACGCCAGCTCGACCATGCATTTCGCCGAGATCGGCGTGGTGTTGATGTTGTTCGTGATCGGTCTCGAGCTCGATCCAAAGCAACTCTGGACGATGCGGCGCTCTGTGTTCGGTGGCGGCGGGCTGCAACTACTCGCCAGCGCGATCCCCCTCGGATTGGGTGCGCTCGCCTTCGGTTTGCCATGGCAAGCAGCGCTCGTCGCCGGTCTCTCGCTCGGTCTCTCGTCGACTGCAGTGGCCATGCAGACCATGCAGGAGAAGAGCCTGCTCGGAACTGCGGTCGGCAAGACTTCGTTCGCCATCCTACTGTTTCAAGACATCGCCGCGATCCCGCTGCTTGCGTTGGTGCCACTGCTTGCAGAGTCCAAAGGCCAACCTGGTGTCAGCGGTTGGGTTTCGGCGCTGCAAGGTCTGTCAGCGGTGGCCGCCGTGTTCGTGATCGGGCGCTTTTTGACGCGGCCGGTGCTGCGAGTCATCGCGCGCACGGGGCTTCGCGAAGTGTTTACGGCGTTCACCTTGCTGCTCGTGCTCGGCATCGCGCAAATCATGGCGAGCGTCGGGATCTCCATGGCGCTCGGCGCATTTTTGGCTGGCGTGCTGCTGGCTGGCTCGGAGTACCGTCACGCGCTCGAGACCGACATACAACCGTTCAAGGGCCTGTTGATGGGGCTCTTTTTCATCGCCGTGGGGATGAGCATCAACTTCGGACTGTTGGCGCAGAAGCCTCTCTTGGTTGCCGGATTGGTGTTGGGGTTTCAACTCTTGAAGGCGCTGTCGCTGCGGCTGATTGCTGGCCGCCTCGGCATCACGACGACACAGCGCTGGCTCTTCGCGGTGCTCCTCACGCAAGGCGGTGAGTTCGCCTTCGTCGTGTTTGGTGTCGCCAGTAGCGCGCGCCTCTTACCGGGTGACTGGGATCCGCTGCTCACCTTGGCGGTCGCGCTGTCGATGGCGTTCACGCCCCTCCTCCTCATCCTGCACGATCGTCTGACTTTGCGCGCGCAAACGGGCGAGCGCGAGCCCGATGAAATCGAGGATTCGCACGCCCCCGTCATCATCGCGGGCTTCGGTCGCTTCGGTCAGATCGTTGGCCGGCTTCTGTTCGCCAGTGGGATCCGGGCGACCGTGCTCGACCACGATCCCGACCAGATCGAACTGTTGCGACGCTTCGATTTCAAAATCTACTTTGGCGATGCGACTCGCCTGGACCTGCTGCACGCCGCCGGCGCCGAACATGCGCGCCTCTTGATTGTTGCCATCGACGATCCGGAAGCCAGCTTGCGTTTGGTCGAAGCCGTGCGCGAGCACTTCCCCAAGCTTCCCATCGTTGCTCGCGCGCGCAACGTAGGTCATTGGTCCTCGCTAAGGCGTCACGGCGTCGAAATCGTCGAGCGCGAAACATTCGAAGGAGCCGTAAGCCTAGGCCGCCAAGCTCTACAAGTCTTGGGTGTGGCACCCTACGAGGCGCGCGAACGCGCCGATGCGTTCCGGCGCCACAACTTGCGCATGCTCGAAGAAATCCTGCCGCATTGGCAAGACGAACAGCGCCGCACCAGCATGGCGCGCTCCGCGCGCGAGCAACTCGAGCGACAAATGGAAAACGACCGCGCGGAGCTCGATCGACGTGGCGCTCCGGGTTGGCACACCGACAAGGATACCGAGAGTGACGATCGGGAGCACGCTGGCAGCGCACCGAGCGCTTCCAACAAGCCGTTCGAAGCCGAGCAAGCCTAAGGGCCCCTGAGCGCAGCCATTGCGTGCGGCCCACGTTGAGAAACTTGAGCGCACCCTTTGGCCTAGGCATTGCAGTGCGCCCTTCGTATGGTGGTTTCACGCACGCTGCTGAGCGCAGCGATCTTGTCTTGTGCTGCATCGATCGCCGGCCAGGCTTTTGCGCAGCCGGCCTCACCGGCGCCACCTGCTGCGAGCAGCCAAGCGGCTCCGGCGCCTACAGAGCAGGGTTTTCCTGCGGAAACGCCGCCTATGGCAGCTCCTCTCGCGACCAAGCCACGTGCGCCGACCGACGGCGACGCAGCGGGTGCAACGGTGTCGTCCGAGCGCCACGACCCGTGGCAACGCGACTACACCCGTGCACGCAACGAACTCACTGCGGGTCACTTCGCGCTGGCAGCCGAGCAGTTTCGGGCGCTCGCCGCCTCGGCAACGAACCCTTTCGATCGGCGCCTGGCGCTGGAACAAGCGGCGCTAGCCAGCGACTGGCAGACTCGAAATCTGGTGCTCGCTCTGCGCTCCGAGCAAGACTCGAAATTGCCGCCCGTCGCTTCCAATCGGCGCACCACGGACGAAATCTCCATCCTGTATACCAACGCCGCCATTTACGGCTTGGGCTCCGGTGCTGCGCTCGCGATCAACACCGAGCCAGATTCTGCGGCAGGCGGCATCTTGCCGGCGCTCGGCTTGGCGGGCGCTGCCATTGGCGCTGTTGCGCTCGTCGACGTGAGCTCTCACGAACTTCGCTACGGCGTGCCGCAATCGATCGTATCGGGCATGTACATTGGTCTCGAAGAAGCATTCACCTGGGTGATTTGGAACCAAGCGCGCAGCTATTGGGAAGATGAATGGGAGCCTGCGACCGTAGCGACGCTGATTTGGGGCGGCGCAACGCTCGGTGCCGCTGTCGGCGGAGTTGTCGGAAGCCTGCGTGGAACAACACCCGGGCGCGCATCGTTCGTCGGCTCCACCTCACTCTGGACCGGCGCCGTCGCGGGCCTCACTGCCGGCGCACTCAGCAGCGACGAAGAAACCCGCGACGATGGCGCAATGCTTTCGGCCGCCTTGGGCGTGAACGCTGGCGCCGTGGGCGGCATGTTCTTGGCTGGCCCGATATCCCCCTCGATTGCGCGCGTGCGCTTCCTCGATTTAGGTGCCGTCGGCGGCAGCTTGGTCTTCGGTGGCCTCTACTGGGCAATCGCCGATGACGAGGTCAAGGAGCGCGCGTTCATGGGCAGCATGGCCGCCGGTCTCGCCGTTGGCTTGGGTACCGCTTGGTTCGCCACGCGCAACATGGCGCCCGATCTCGGTCCTAGCGCAGCCAACCAGACTTCGCTGCTTTCGTCCCTTCGCCCCACCGTTGCGCCCGCACCCGGCGGCGCACTGCTCGCGTTACACGGTTCTCTCTGAAACAGCGATAGCCGCGGACTTTCGCGTTACGTCGCGTCGATAGCGCTGCCAGCCTTCAATTGTAGGTGAGCTCGAGTGCAAGCGTCGCGTTCGTGCTCGTCAAGGTAGCGATTTCGCCTGCGTAGGCTTCGCTGTCCTTCATTTGAGCGATTGCGAACTGGCCCATGATTCCGAGCCCAACCTTGCGGCTCACCCAAAAATCCTTGCCGATTCGGAAGACGCCCCCGAAGCCCCAATCAGATGAAGCGATCGTTTGCGAGTCGTTACTGATATTCGTTTGGCAGAGCACCACGCTACCCCCAATGTGCACGTTGGCCGGCATGATGTAGTAGGTAACACCCGGTCCTAGGGCAACGAAGTTCGACTTGATCCCTTTCGCCTCTACCGATCCCTCGTCGGTTTCGATCGTTGGATCCGAAGCGGAATCGACGAAGAGTTCACCGTAGATGATGAGATTCTCGGTTGCTGCGCCGCCCATCGCGACCCCGAACCCGATCCCGCCACCAGAGATCTTCAGTGTACTTTCGGAGATCGACGCGGACACGCTCCGGTAGCCACCGCCTACGTGAGTGCGGAAATAGAAGCCGCGATGCCGCCGCCCTGCCGTGAGTGGCTGGCCATCGTCATCTACAACATTGTCATCATCATCCTGCTCTTCGGGCACGGTCGCGTCGTCGGCGACAGGTTGTGGAGCGGCGCGTGTACTTGAAGCTGTGCGCGACGGTGCCTCCGTGGCGGCTGGTGATCGAGCTTCCGTTTCGGTTTCAGTTTCAGGTGCATCGGCGGAGCGCGCGTCGGTTGCGCTTACGTTGGCGGTGGTCGCCGAATGCGCCTCGTCCGCCGCTGGCGGAGCCGCGGACGCCGACTGGGCACGAGCAACGCTCGTGAACACGTTGAAAGCAATGATGCAAACGAACGGAGCAATATACTTGGTCATGCGCGAGGGGTCGGTCGCGCCCAGGAGCAGTTGCTCGAAATCGACGCGACCGCCGCATGCCAGCGCGTCGGCTCTTGGTTTCAGACCACTCGGCTCGTGCTACGTGCTGTCGACTACTTCGGAAAATCGACTTTGTGGCCAGGCACAGGCGTGATGGAGAGCAGGCCGGTCGTGTCGAACAAACCTGCCAGCGACTTAGTGGACGCCGCGAGATCGTAAACGAGACCCCACTCGATTTCCGGCGCGCCAACCACGAAGAGAGTCTGCGAGTTTTTGCAGGCTTTTGCGACGCGCTCGATTGTGTCGCCCGTCATGCTCAGGTCCGGTCCAGCCATGCCCTTGGGACGGCGCCCCGCAGCACCGCCGCTGAGCTTCCAAACAGCCGTGCTGCGGTCTGTCATGATCATCGCGACGGTGCTGCACGGAGCAGACTTCGTCAGCTTGGCTTCCGGCGTGAACAACAACTCGCTCGGGAACTCCGAACGCGTTTCAGTCTTCACCTTCACTCGCGGGACGTTGATGTTGCCGAGCTCGCTCAGATAGGCGGACACCCACTCTTGCTTGGCTTTGCGATCGACGAGGAGTTGCACTTCCTTGCCATCGAAGTGAGCCTTGTTCTGTTGCAGCGCGGCGGCCAGCTTCTGCCGACCGTCTGGATACTGAAAGTTCGCGCGCTCGAACCCCACTTTCGGACTGATGCTGTCGATCTCGAGGCTGGGCGGACCTTCGGGTTTGGGCGCTTCCTTCAGCGGCGGAGGCTGAATGGGTTTGTCCGGCGGCGGATCGAACGGATTTTTCGGCTTGGGTGCGTCTTCGCAACCCAAGAAGGCCAGGCTCATGACCGCTGCACCGATGAAACGCATCGCCGTCATCGTCAGCGCGCAATCTAGCTGTTCCGTGCGTGCTTGGGGAGTGGGATCAGCGCTTCCTTACCGAGCCCGGCGCAGCTCGCGGACACGGCGCAGCTCGCGGACACGGCGCAGCTCGCGGACACGGCGCAGCTCGAACGTGAGCATGGCGACCGCGCTCTAGGCCTCGCTCCAGAGCAGTTCCACCGAGCTTACCGTGCCAACCCGACGCAGCCAGCGCTCGAGCTCAGCCGCGTCGCGCGTTGCCAGAATTTTCTCTCGCTCGGCTCCCGAGAGCACAAGGTTCCGCGATTCAATCACAGCCAAGAGCGCCGCCTGCTTCCCTCGGAGCTCCCCTTCGGTGCGCCCTTTGGCAACCCAGGTGCGAACCAATTCACTCTGCAATTCGTAACCGGGGGGAATCATCTGGAACGCCTTTCGCGCAGCCTCGCTCAGCGCTGCGTTGATCAAGTCCGAGTATAACACCAAGTCGTCTGGGTCACGAACCTGCTCCAAGCCAGCCGTGGCGGCCGTCGCAATGCGCACTGCGAGTTCCACGTCTCCGCGACCGTGCGCCATTGTCGACAGCACGGAAAGCTCAGGCGCCGCCCGAGCCAGTGCAGGATCCGTAATGGTCGGGATAGCATCTGGTCCGATCACGAGTGGTGAAAAGACATTGTGGCCACCGATTCGTAATGGCTTTGCAGCCCACCTGGCCACGTCGCGGTGAGGAGTTACGACCACGACCAGCGCGTCGCATCGAAAACGCGCTCGCGACAGCGTTGCATACACCGGCCAACTGAAGCACTTGTCCACATGAGGAGCGAGCTGCACCTCGACTATCAAGCAGAGTACCGGTCGACCCTGGTGCAACAACACCAGAACCAAGTCGGCGCGATACTCCGTGGGCGTGACCTGCGTTAGATCCGCCGACTCGATGCGAACCTCGTTGTATTCGGGCACGGGAACACCCAGAGCTTCGCGAAGCAGCCGCGCCGCGAGATCTGGGCAGTTGCGAAACAGGAGTAGCAAGGCTTCGTGGAGCTGTGAGGGCATGGTGGTGCCGCCCACCCTCATCGGTCCGCTGTGAGCACCGGTTGCCAACTTTCGAGGTTGCTCGCACACGAGAGGCACCTGGCGATGGGCGGAGCAAGCTGCGGGCTGCGTTGCGCCATTCAACAGCGGGGGGCGTGCGCGGCTGCGGTTTCGAACGGATCGTGCGGAGGCACCTGGTGAATCACGGCCCGCGCTGCGCGCCCGTTTCAGCGCTCCCCCCCACCAAATCCCAATCGCACGCTTGGAGCTTGGAGCTTGGAGCTCGGGGCGGATGGTCTGCTAATCGACGAGAGGGTGCGAGGTTCGGGACAAGGCGCGCGGTTGGCGGAGATGGTGCGGCGCTCAAATGTCGGTTGGTTTGCCGGGCGCGAGGGGAACGCCGGGTGCGCCAGGAGTCAGGGGCGCGGGTTCGACGAGGGGAATGCGACGCGGAGAGCCGTCGACTTCGAGTTCCATGCGTTCGATGTGCCAGCGGCCTGCGTCTTTTTGCGCTTGCGTGTAGAGCGTGCCTTTGGCTTTGGGACCTCGGACAGAGAAGGAGATGTCGGCGCTGCCGCTAGGGCCGGTGGTGTTGATGCTGCCCTGCACCATGCCAGTTTCGATGGGTGCTCCGAGGATGCGAGTTGCGGTGGGATCGCTGCTGAGTTGGGAGTATGCGAGCTTGTAGACGTCCGACTGTTTGAGGCCGTAGGTGACGGCTGCGAAAGCGCCGGCGGCGAAGAGGAGCGAGCAGAGAAGGAGCGCGAAGCCTGCCAGGCCCCAGTTGCGTTGCGAGCGCCTGAATTGTTCGACGCTGTCCCAGCGGCGATTTTGCCAGGCCCAAGCGCTGCCGCGCAGGCCGAGCACGAAGGGCATGAAGATGTTCACGCAGGGCACGAAGCAGAGCAGGGCAATCGGGGTGTTGTGTGCAAGTCCCCAGATCCAATTGAGGAAGAATGCGCCCCAATTCCAGCGGTCGATCTCCGGCGGGACGCTCGCCTGTTTGCCTTGACCCGAGGTATTTTCCAAGTGCTCTCTCCGCCAGCCGCCGTCGTGGGAGCTGAGCTCGTTGGTCGACGGCGGTAGAGCGTGCCATGAGACGAAGGTTTTAGTCGAGTCGGGGCGCAGCTAAGCCGCCGTCGCAATCGGCGTCGGGAACCTGCGCTGCCCCGGCGGCGGTGCAGGTGCCGGCTGCTTCGATCGATGTCGAGTCGGGGCGAGCGGCAGGCGCGCAGCGCTTCGCGGCGAGTTGAAGTTGGCACCGTAAGTCGTGTGCTAGCTTCGCCACGTGCCATCGGATGCCGAGCCTCAGCTGCCTTCACCGCGACAAGCCATTTTGGCGTGGTTGTTGGGCTTGGCGTTGCTGCAGCTGGCCGGGCTGATCGTGGTGGTGGCTGCGGCGGCGATCGGTAGCGCGGAGGGGCTGCGCGCGGATGCTGCGTGGGCGTTGTTGACGGATCCGGTGTCGTCGCCGTTGGTGACGAGTCCAACGTGGATCGCGGTGAATATTGCGCTGAACGAAGTGGCATTGGTGGCGCTGTTGTTTTTTTGGCGTCGGCGCACGCGGCTGCCGTGGAGGGCGCTCGTGCCCATGAAGCGGTTTTCGTTTCGCGCGCTGTTGGGGGCGGTACTGTTGCCGTTTGGCTTTGCTCCGTTGGCGGAGGTGTTTGGCGAGCTCGCGTATCGCGTGTTGAAGCTGGATTTGGGTGCCGATCACTTGGTGAATACGTTGGCGCGCGGTACGAGTTCTTCTTTGTTTGCGCTGACTGTTTTGGGGGTGGCGCTGTGGCCGGCGATCGTGGAGGAGGCGATGTTTCGCGGCTTCATCACCGCGTCGTTTCACCGCTTTTCCCCGCTCGTAAAGCTGATCGTGCCAAGCCTGATGTTCGGGATATTTCACCTGGAACCGACGCAGGTTGCCGGCACCGCCGTGCTCGGAGTTGCATTTGGTTTGGTGCGGCTCTACACAAGCTCCATCTGGCCGTGCATGGTGAGCCACTTCGCGTACAACGCGGGTATCTTGATGGAAGCGCGCTGGCTCGAACGAGCCAACAGTCACGTGATCTCGTGGGGGCGCGTCGGCATCGGGCTGGCGCTGGTGGTCGCTGCTTATGTGCTGTTGGTGGGAGATCTCGGGCGCCGGCACCTACGTCAGTTGCGCTTGCCACCCCCGCCTTCATCGCGACGTTTTTGACATGCTGAACCGCGTGAAAGATCGCCTCCTGGGAGGCGCAGCTGGGCTCGTGGACAGAGCCGTGACCCTTGCCGTCGAAGCAGGGTCGCGCGCTGGTCGAGGGCCGCGCATTGCCGTGTCGCACGCCTCGCGCATGGCATTCCTCGAGCGCATTGCCGCCGAGTATCCGAGCCAGGCGTCAGCCAGCTTCTTCCCCGAGCCGATGACGCCGTCACCCAGCTTGAGGCGCGTTGGCAGCAGCACGAGCCTCGACGTATTCGATGCCACCTGGCCGTCGAGTTATGAGCCTTACTTAGCAAGCTACGCTGAGCGTTTCCTGGCTACGCGAGAGAATTGGTTGTGCAGCGCGCGGCTGTTCACGCGGCGCCCAGCGCGACCGATCGTGGTCATCATTCACGGCTACATGTCCGGCAAGTTCGCGATCGAAGAGCGCATGTGGCCGCTTGCGGAGCTCGACGCGTTGGGTTTCGACGTCGCGCTCTTCGTGCTGCCCTTTCACGGCACCCGTACTGGTCCCGCGCACGCGCTGGTTCCGGAGTTTCCCAGCAGCGATCCGCGCATGAACATCGAAGGCTTTCGCCAAGCCGTGGGTGACTTGCGCGCCTTCGTGCGCTTCCTGCGTCGGGTGGCGCACCCCAAGGTTGGCCTAATGGGAATGAGCCTCGGCGGGTACACAACGGCTCTCACTGCGAGCGTGGAGTCCGAGCTTGCTTTCCTGGTTCCGGTCGTGCCGCTCGCGTCGCTCGTGGACTTCGCCCTCGAGCAAGGTTCGCTGAGTTTCGATCCTGCCGAAGCTGCGATCGAGCAAGAGCTTTTGGAGCGGATCTACAGGCCGGTTAGCCCTCTTTCTATGCCCTCTCGCGTGCCTTCTGATCACGCTCTCGTGATTGGCGCTCGCAATGACCGCGTCACTCCCATCACACATGCGCGCCGCCTCGCCGCTCATCTGCGGGCGCCGCTCATTGCGTTCAAAGGCGGCCACCTGATTCAGGTCGGCCGGCGCGAAAGCTTCGAGCGCGTCTACTCACTGCTCGAACGCGTGCGCTGACATCACATACACCTTCGTCACGCGAGGCGAAGATGCGCGCCTACATGTCTCACATTTCGCGCGCGCTGTCGTGAACGCACGCCGCAAAGAAAACCAGCCGCACTCCGCTTTGCTACAAACTCACCTCCAATCAGGGCGAAATTGCGCTCCGCGAGCGCCCTGGCACGCGCGACGATTGTCATCACCAAGCCGCCGACCTGCTTGCATTCGAACACGCATCGCGCTCTTCTAGTGCTCCTCGCTTTTCGCGAGGCGACGGGATTCGACGTGAGGGAAAAGCCGGCGCACTGAGCGTCGGCGAAGCAACAGCACATCGCGCCCGCTGAGCACGCAGCGATGAATATCCATTCAATGATCGAGTCGAAGCTCTTGGCGTTGACGACGCCTGAGCTCTTCGGAGCTCGCTCATGCGTGCGCACCAGGTCGCACAACGAAGGATCACTTAAGGAGGAATTCTCATGAAACTGGCCTACCGATCTCAAAGTACCCTTGCCTTGGTCTTAGGCTGCGCAGCGCTTGCACTGGTCGCTCCCGGTTGCGGCGATGACGACGACAGCACGGGCTCGTCTGGCGGCGCCGCTGGCAAGTCGTCCACCGGTGGCAAAGCGGGTGCGACGGGAAACGGCGGTGCTGCACAAGGCGGCAAGGCAGCAGGCACAGGCGGAACCACTCCAGGCCAGGGTGGCAAAGCGGCGGGCACAGGCGGCACCATCACCACCATGGGTGGCGCCGGCGGCATGCCCGAAGAAGGCGGCTCGGCGGGCATGCCCGGCACCGGCGGCACTGCGGCTGGCGGCAAGAGCAGCACTGGCGGCACGACGAGCGCTGGCGGCACGACGAGCGCGGGTGGCACGACGAGCGCGGGTGGCACGACGGGCACTGGTGGCACCACGACTGGCGCCGGCGGCACGATCGTAGTGACCGGTGGTGCAGGCGGCGAAGGCGGCGCGATGGGCGGTGAGGGTGGCGTTGGCGGGGAAGCTGGCGGTGGTTCTGGGCCGCAACCCGTGATGCTCTACGATTTCGAGACCGGCGTGCAGAGCTGGAAGGGCGACACGGGAGTCACCGTTGCTGTTGCAACCGATCAGAAAGTTAGCGGGTCTCAGTCGCTCAAGGTGACCGTCCCAGCACTTTCAAACACGAATAAGACTGCATACATCGACAACCCGCCCCTTTGGCCTGGGACGATTGTAACCGTGAACGTGTGGTCCCCAGCGGGGACCGACGACCTGTGGATTCAGGCGTTTTCACAATACAACGGTTGGCAGGTTTTCGATCCCGGCACGGGCCACAACGGGAACGCTTCGCATGCTGCGGTGCGCGGCGGTTGGGCTACCTGGACATATACGATTCCGCAAACCTTCCCGGGCGGCCTTCAGCGTTTTGGCATCCAATTCGGCACGGGTACCACGTTTGCCGGCGGAGACTTCTACATCGATGCGATCACCACGATGGCAGGAACACCAAGCTGCGCCGGCACCGGCACCGGCGCTTACGGTTGGGAGACTGCGAGCGACGTAGCGGGTTGGAAGTCTGATCAGACCGCTATCACGCTCGCGCAGTCGACTACGCAGCATCAGGGCAGCACGGGAACGGGCTCGCTGAAAGTGTCGTTCGCTCCTCTGCCAGTTACCACTACGAATCCCGATAACGCACGTTACTTCTACGTACAGAATCCCAATCTGTTCTGCGGCCAGACGGTTACTTTCAACGTCTGGACGCCGACGGGCAGCGAAGCGATCAAGGTAGAAGGTTACATCCAATTCAACAACTACGGCGGATGGCAGGCTGCCGTTCCGACGTCCATCACGCGTGGTGATTGGACAACCTTCCAGACAACTGTTCCGAGTACTGTCGGACCCAACGGTATTCAACGCGTGGGCTTCAAGGTCACGAACACCGGTACTACTGATTTCACCGGAGACATCTACGTCGACAACGTGACCTGGTAGTCGCAATCACGTTCGAGATCCGGGTGAGAGCTTCTCATCCGGATCTCGGCGCGACGCTTTCGTTTCGGTGCGAGTGCTCTCCGAATTCAGCCGTTACTTGAGGTGAATCCGCCACGCTTCGACGTGGCCGTCGGGGTTTTGGTAGCTGCCAACGAGCGTCGTTCCATTGACGCTAAGGGACGCGACGTTGCCGCTTGAGCTCCGCTAATAAGACCCATGGCGTACCACGTGGAGTGCGAACGCCAGAAGCGCTGCTCGTTCATTGGAGCTCCCTCGATTCGAGGCTCGTGGGACTGCGTACGAAGAGTAGGTGCGAGTTGCTATTCGAGCGATGTGTCTAGTTGAATCGAATCCTCCAGCCTTCGGGGTGGCCTTCGGGATTCTGATAGGTGCCGACGATGGTGGTTGCGTCTGCGCTGATTGCTGCGACGTCACCGATTGAGGCTGCGTTAGGCCATTCGAAGCCACGAGCCTTGAGTTCGTCGATGAGGCGACGCGTGCCAGTTGCACGATTCCAGATGAAGGGTTCTTTGCCAGCCGCGGTCGTTCCCCAGCCGATGACCACCTGACCATCGGCGCTTACGTCGATGGCTTCGTTGTCGTCTGCGCCTCCCACTAGGTCGTCGATTTGCCGCAGTGCATAGCCGTTCGCATCTTGAGTCCAGACCATCGCGCGATGGGTTGGAGTACCGCCTGCCGACGATACGTTGTCGATGCTGCCAACGATGACCCTGGCATCTGGTGTGATTGCATTGGCGCGGCCTGCTACTACACTAGCGGCGGGCCCATCGAGAAAAGTGGCCGTACTGGCGCTCCATACCGTTGGGCGGCTCAAGCCGCTTCCATCAGTGGCGAAGCCGACGACGACGCTGCCATTGCCTGAGGCATCGAATGCGCTCGATGGGCCGGGACCAAGATTGCCTACTTTGGTTGGAATTCCAGGGCCCCAAGCGCCGGCTGCATTGCTCTGAACTTGACCGACGCTGACGCGACCGTCGGCGCTGAGGGCGTGTAGATGAGCCCATTGTCCTACCGCAACCTTCGTGGTGCCGGAGCTCAAGGTCCACACGAAAGGTTCCTCGGGGAGCGTTTCTCCGTTTGCGAGGTTGCCCCCAACGATCGTCCCATCACCGTTGACTGCAACGCCTTCGCTGCGGCGGCCGATGGTTCCAAGATCGCCGGACAGGCGAGTCATGCCCGTGCCAGCGATCCAGCGAAACGGCCGTATCGCGCCGTTGAGGTAATCCATACTAGCTCCCACTACGATGTTGCCGTCTGCGCTGACGGCGGCCGCGGTGCTGCTCGGCGACGTACTGGATAGAAAACCCAGTCTTCGGAACTCCGCCGTGCACCCGCACTCGCCACCACAATCGATGCTAGTCTCGTCGGCATTGAGCGCATCGTCGTCGCAATGCTTGGGGACGCACGCGTTCCCCGAGAAGCCGAATTTGGCCCCGGTGTTTGCGCCGCAAACGAGCCCAGTGTTGCAGCCGTCGTTGTTGGTGCATTGTCCGGCGCCAATTGCGCAGGGGCACTGCGCGGTGCACTGAGCCGGGCCGTTCGCCGGTTTGGCGCAAGGATTAGTCGGTGCGCCTGCTTCGCCGCCAGCGCCAGCATCCGAGGTGCTGAGCATGCCGCCTGCTGTGCTGCCGCCATTAGTGTTGGCAAAGGTTCCGCCAGCGCCGACCGGTGTCGTGCCGCCGCTCGCAGAGTTGCTTCCGCCGGTGGAGGCGAGTCCGCCTGCGCCGCCTACGACGGGTGGAGCTCCTGCTTCGATTTCGTGTGCACCTCCGCTATGCGCTCCGCCGGGTCCGGTGCCCGCTGCGCCGCCCTTGTCGGTCTCAGCGCCCCCGCCCGAGTTGTCGCCGGCCATGCCGCTGGAGCCGCCGCGCGCTGGAGGTTGGCAGTTGCGGAGGTCGGTGCAGGTGAATGCTTCTGAGCAACCGGGCGCGCCACTTGCCATCGCCCCCAGAATTGAGGTGGTGACGGACCACGTGGCCGTGGAACACCAAAACCCGCGCTTGGATTTCATGCTGACCCTCCCGACGTTCAGTCTCGGACTAGCGCGAAGGTCGAGGTGACCCCGACGCGTTGCGCTTTCTCTTGGCTTGCTAGCCGATGCCGAGCGGGGAGTCGAGGCGCGCGCTGGGTTCTGATTGGTCATGCGCGCTTAATCGGGCGGGTGATGCGCGCAGTTGCTGAAAAAGTGATGAGCCAGATTTAGAAATAGAGATTCGCGCGACGGGCACGGGGCCTCTAGGCCGGTGAGCCGTGGGCGCGAGTGGTCAGGGGGGCGACGAGCGATGAAATGGCTGGCGAGCGCTGAGCTGTGACGGATTTGGCCACGTAGGCAAAATCGGGGCTGGACTGCTTGAACAACGTCGGTGAGCCTCACTGATCAGATGCCCCCGCGCGCGTCCGATAACTGGCATGCGTATTCGCCATGCTTCTCGCACCGGCGCCCCGAGCGATCTGACTAGCGCGACCGATCATTCGCACATGTGAAGGCGGTCGCATTCGGGCCCGGGGCAGTCGACGTGCATGTCTGCTAGTTGAGACGAATTCGCCATGCCTCGGTATGGCCTTCGGGGTTCTGATATGTGCCCACGATCGTAGTCCCATTTCCACTAATGGCTGCCACGTTGCCGATCGAAACTGCACTAGGCCATTCGAAGCCACGAGCTTTGAGTTCGTCGAGAAGGCGTCGTGTGCCCCCAACGCGATCCCAGATCAATGGCTCCCTGCCCACAGCGCTTGTGCCCCAACCGATGACGATACGGCCGTCGGCGCTCACATCGATCGCTTCGTTGTCGTCTGCGCCGCCTGCAATGTCTTCGATTTGTCGTACGGTGTAGCCGTTCGCGCCTTGAGTCCACACGATTGCACGATGCGTTGGGGTACTCCCAGTCGCTGGTGAGGTTTCGATGCTGCCAACGATCACAGCGGCGTCGGGCGTGATCGCATTGGCGCTGCCCGCAACGCTTCCGGTCGGTCCGTCGAGGAGTGTTGCTGTATCTCCGCTCCACACCGTTGCACGAACCAGGCCGCTTCCATCGGTTGCGAAGCCAACGACGACGGCGCCGTTGCCTGAGGCATCCAATGCACTCGAATAGGGGGAGGAACCAATGTTGCCCACTTTGGGAATTCCAGGACCCCAAGCGAGCGCGCCACTGGGGTTTCGCCGACCAACGCCGACGCGACCGTCGGCGCTGAGTCCTTGTAGGTGCGCCCAGTCGCCTGGCGCAACTTTGACCAAGCCGGCCGCTAGGCTCCACACGAAAGGTTCCTCCGGGAGCATCTGACCGCTAGCGAGATTGCCGCCGACGATAGTCCCATCACTGCTTACCGCAACTCCTTCGCTGTTGCGGCCAGGGCCTCCAAGATCACCGGAGAGGCGAGCGATGCCCTTGCCATCGATCCACCGAAACGGGCGTATGACGTTGACTTGGATATCCATGCTTGACCCAACTACAACGCTGCCATCTGCGTTGACCGCCGCCGCTGTGCTGCTCGGTTCTGTAGCGGATAGGAATCCCAAGCGCGTAAACTCCGCCGTGCACCCGCACTCTCCGCCGCAATCAACGCTGGTCTCGTCGGCATTCAGCGCATCGTCGTCACAGTGTTTGGGTACGCAGGTGTTGCCAGCGAAGCCAAACTTGGCGCCAGTGTTGGTGCCGCAAACGAGGCCGGCGTTGCAGCCGTCGTTGTTAGTGCATTGTCCGGCGCCGATTGCGCAGGGGCACTGCGTGGTGCACTGAGCAGGGCCGTTCGCCGGTTTCGTGCAGGAGGTGCCCCTTGCGCCCGCTTCCCCGCCGTCGGAGGCGCCTCCCGACGTGTTCGTAGTTCCTCCCGTATCGCCACCGGCCGATGTCTCGCCCGCATCGAACGTGCCTGACCCGCCGGTGAGATTGCTTGTTCCACCCTGAGCCGTCAGCGCTCCGCCGGAAGACGAGCCGCCTCGGTTCGAGGAACCTGCAGAGTTGGTGCCGCCGGAGGAGTGACCGCCGTTGTTGGCGGACTTGCCGGCGGTCCCTGAGGACGCGTTCGTACCGCCCGAGCCTCCATGCGATTCGCGGTCGACTGAGCAGGCGCCCATGAGTGCGAAACCAGCGGTGAGCGCTGCACCGATGTTGCGAGTGTTGTGGAGTCGTCGTTTCATGCTCACAAACCTTCGAATTCAAAAGGTCCCACAGGCGCCGCGCTCATTTGGCAAATGTGACGCCACGCAATGGTCTTTCGATTGCCTCACTGCCTCTCCCTGACTCCCCACTAGCGCCGTTCTGGCAACAGAGCAACCTGTGGCTGTCAGCCTTGGACCCCTAGTACGCTAGATCGTCGTGTCAGCTTCCCGGTTGCTTCTCTTACTAAGTCGCTGAGTGCGTTCTGTGCCCCGCGCCGAGAAATGCGCGCACCCCGTGAGGCGGCCGGGAAGGTCGAGCAAGGGCAGAACGTAAGGTCTGGAGCGCGCAGCAGGAAGAGCGAAGCTCAGCGAATACTTTTTTAGCAACTCGATTGGCCGGTGCCCGATTAGGGGGGCATGCGGAACGATAGTTCTGAGCACATTGGTGGAGTGGTGGTGGTGGACCATTTTCGCTTGCAGGGGACGTTTGACGAGTTTCGTCTGAGGCTGACGAATGGCCCGCGTGCGCTGAGCGAAGGTCAAAGTGAGCTGGCGAATCGTGCATTTTTCGAGTTGAGGGTAGGGCTGGAGCAGCGGGATCCAGGTGTGCTGACCACCGCGCTGCAGATCGTCGAAGCGCTCGACGGGCAGCGTGCGCCTCAGTTGCGGGACCTGAGTGACGCTTTTATTAAGGTGGTGCTTTTGCGACGTTTGGAGGACGTGCTGCAGAGCGGGCGGCTTTTGATCGAATGCGAACAGATTGCTTCTTTGACAGAGCGCGAAGAGCCGGCGCCAGAGTTGGAGCCTCTGCCTGTTTCTAGGCCGCCTCGGGAGCCCAAGTCATTCGACGTGAAGGTGATTGACGACACGGGCGTCGCCGTCAGCGGCATCGACGTCAACCTGATCATCGACGACACGCCGGAGACCATTAGGACCAGTCGCGCCGGATGCGCGCATGGTGAAGGTTTGTCGAGTAGCACGGCGCGTTTGCGCATGTTGGAGGTGGACGGTGTGCCGAGGCTGCTCGAGCCACGCTGGGTTGAGCCTCGCTCGCCGAAGTTGCCAAAAGGGGCGGATGTCGGTGAGGTGCTCGCTGGAGAGCGATTCGAGCCGCTGAGCGTGAGCGCTGGCAAGCCGTTTACACTGATTTTGCGCCGTCCACCTGTGCGCCGCGTGCGGATGCTGGGGATGCTGTTCGACGCCAACAAGTGCTTTTTGTTGCCGCAGGCCTTGCCCGGAATCTTGCGGGTGGTGGCGCTGCACCGCGAGCGCCCGAACGCAAAAATCATGGTCGTCGGTCACGCTGGCGGCGATGAAGATCTGAAAGGCGCAGACATCGCTTTGGATCGCGCGGACATCGTCGCCAGTTACCTAACCGGCCAGACAGACGTGTGGCTCGCTTGGTTCAAGAAGAACAAGCCCGAGCGTTCGCGTTGGGGCACGCGGGAAGTGCAGCTGATGCTTTCGGCGCTGCCGCGAAACTCGAGGGCTTACTATGAAGGGTACGCTTCGGGAGTCACGGACGCGGACACGCGACGCGCCATCAAGAATTTTCAAGCGGCACAGGGCATCACACCCGACGGCAAGGCAGGCGGCGGCACTCTCAAGGCACTCGTGCACGCGTACTTGGCACTCGAAGGCACCACGCTGACTCCAGGCGTCGAGCCAACGACTCATGGCTGTGAGGGGCACTTCGATGATGACCTGACGACTGACGGCTTCGAGCCAGACGATCGCCGTCTGGATGTGTTCTTCTTCGATTGGGAAATCAGTCCAGCGCCGGCGGGCAAGGTTTCATCGGCGGGTGCACCTCAGTACGCGGCATGGCGCGGCGGGCTCGTCAGTACGACCGACTTCGAGCACCACGGCATCCATGTGCAAATCATCGATGCCAAGAAGAAGCCGGTGCCATTCGCGGAGGTCCATTTGGACGGACCCAAACGGGGAGATGCGGTGGCCGACGCGCACGGCTTCGTCAGCTTCGAAGGCTTGAAACCGGGGGAATACACGCTCAGCGCGCAAAAGCGGGGGATGAAAGTGGGCACCTACAAGGTCAAGTATCCTACGGCCAAAACGGTGCCAGGGCACCGCCGCCCGAAGAGCAAGAAGCCAGCGCGTACCGCACCGAATAGCGCTGTTGGTTTGCCAAAGGGTCTTTGAGTAATGGATACGGCGGACGTACTCGGACCTGGCGAGTCGCTGGAAGATGACGACAGCGTCGCAGCCAAGGATCGACCGATGGAAGCACATGCCGTGCTCGTTGGCAGTGCAACGTCGGTTGTGGTGTTGGTGGTAGATGAGCGCAAACGGCGTCTGCCCAATATCCCGCTGTGCTTAGTAGGGTCAGATGGCTCGACGTTGGAGCAGTCGACGGATGAAAGCGGCGTTGCGTGCTGGGACGATGTTTCTCATGAGCAAACCTGGCGGCTCACTTGCAGCGAACTCCCGACGGTCATGCGTCGCGAGGCGACGCTCGGTCTCGTGAAATTCGAAGAGGACTCTGCGGAGCCAGAAGACGCTCTCGAGTTGGAAGACGAAGGCGCGTACGGCGATGAAGAGAGGGATGAAGATGAGAATGACAATGATGCGACGGAAGACTCGATGGTCGTTCCGGGACTCAGAAGTGGGCTCAGCGGAAGCTTGGGCGACGCGCTCGCTGGTGGAAGCGGCACTCCGAAGGCAGGGTCAGAGAGCGACGATCGAGGGTTGCTGGGGGCGGTGGGCCAAGTTGTCGAGCAGGCGGTCGACGGCTTGGCAGGTGCCCTGAAGTTCGACGTCAGCTTGAGCTTGGGCGGCGGCGCCAGCGACGCGAGCGATGCTTCTGGCACGTCGAGTTCGTTCAGCATGAGCTTTGGTGGTGGTGGCTTCGACAGCGCTGGCTTCGGAAGTGCCAGCGAGGATCCCAACGGCGAATCGGAGGACGCACCGCGCGTCTACCCACACGATTTCGATCCCCAGGCTGGCCCGACGCTCAGCTACGTCGCGTTCGTCGAGCGCGTCAAAGTGAAGACCGGCGATTCACTCGATTCGCTGGCCAGGGCGGCCTCGATCACATCGAGTGACCTGACTCACTTCAATTGGGGAACGGACGATTGGGACGAGGTGCAGCGCAAGCTCCGCTGGGAAGTGGGCTGCGCGACTGACGGCGATCATGCCGACGATTTGGTGCTCGATGACTACGCGGATCCTGGTGTTCTCTATGTACCGCGCGCGCTCGCTCTGCCGGTAGAGGTCGGTAAGCGCTACAAGCTCCGCGGCAAGTCGATCCAACCCTTCTTTCTGGTGTTGAAAAATAGGCTCGATCGGCCAATTCCCGCTGCGGCCTACACTCTCAATTTTGCCGACGGCACGAGTCGCGCGGGCACGCTCGGCGAGCACGGCATTGGGCTCGTAGAAAACCCGCCGTGGGGGCCCGTGGAAGTGCACTACGACGATCCGAATGACCTGCGCGCGAAAGCGCTGGCCGGCGACGCCCGCCAAGCCATTCAAGAGATGGACACCGCCGCTCTCTACGAAGTCATGAGCGGCCACCCCGACGAGCTACGCGCCGTCATCGACACCTACGACGACTACTTCAACGACTTCACCGGCGATGGTTTCGTCGCCGACGTCAAGGCAATCGTCACCGACGAAGACGAGCGCATCGGAATGGATCTGCTGCTCGATCGCGTTGGCGAATCGCTCGATGGAGCAAACACATGAGCCGATTCAGCGCAACGAGCCGATTCGCCGCAGCGAGCCGATTCGCCGCAACGAGCCGATTCGCCGCAACGAGCCGATTCAGCGCAACGAGCCGATTCTGCGCAGCGCGAGCGGAGGGTGTGCCCCGTGGCTGACTTTCGTGCAGCCGCCGCCGGCATGTCCAACTTTTTTCCTGCGGCGCGGACGACCGCTGCGGGCGAACGCATCCCCAAGCTACTGTTGCGCGTCGGCGACCTGGCAGACGTGAAGGTCTGGGGCAAGAGCGCGGACCATAGCGACTTCCACTTCTCCCACCTGAGCCGCGCGCAAATCGCAGGCACAACGCCAGATCCAGCGGATCGCCTGATCACGATCTTGCGCATTGTCGGCAAGAAGGCAGGCACCGAAACGCTCGCCGCACTCGACACAGTGAGCGGCTGGGAGCAGGCCCACCTCGATATCGAGGTCATCGACGACGCGGTGAAACCGAGTCCCGAGCCGTCGTACCCCGAGCCGTCAACGCAACCGCCCGCCGCCACATCAAACCAGCCAACCAAGGGGGACGGCGAAAACGTCATCGATAGCTTTCCCGACTTCGAAACCGTCGCCGTGGGAGCGCACGTCAGATACCGCTTACGTGAGATCATCGCCCAGACTCCGTCACCGAGTGAACGCAACCCCAGGTGGTTCGTCCAATACCAGGCCGGCAGCGGCACGAGTTGGCTCGAGCGCGCGCTCGACAACGACATGAACAACGTACGTCCGGAAGGCCACGGCCTCGCGTGCATCGTCGATTGGCAACGCGTTGGCGTGCACACCGTGCATTGCCTGCTGCAAAACCCCAAGGAATCGTACAGCCGCGTGCAGGTTGTGCGTCCTTTGAACGAACTCGCACGCAAGGCCTTCGCATCAGCCAAGCCCCAAGCGCGAAGCCCAGTTCAGGCCGCCGAAGCCGCCCGCGCTCACGCGCAAAAGCTACGCAAAGCTTTGAAGGCCTATCCCAAGGGTGGCAGCCCAGCGCAGCAATCAGAAGCTGAAGATCTCGCCGACCGCTACGAGAAGTGGGCGAACGACGTCGACGACATCGTCAAGGATAGCCGGCAGGCCGAGCATCATCCCATCAAGGCGATGCTATTCATCGCCGAACGAAACGAGCCCGTCGATCTACAAGTCTTCTTCGTGCGGCTCGACGCCGGAGCGCGCTGGCGCCTCGTTGATTACACCGAACCTTCGCAGAACCACCGCTCCGAGAAAGTCTACGAAATCAGCACGCCGGGCCGCAGCGATCCCGAAGACGCAATCAGTCGCCTCCTCGATCGCTGGAAGGACAACAATCGCTACTACTCGGGCGAAGTGCGTTACGAAATTGCTGTCGTCCCGAGCGAAGGCATCCGCGCGCGTTCCGGCTCATTCCTCACCACCGGCAGTGACTTCATCGGTCGCCTCGCGGACTATCTCAGCACCGCCAGCCTCAGCACGCTCATCCTGGCTGGCGTTGGCGTCGCGCTGTTGCCAGTGCCCGTCGCAGGCCCCGTCGTTGCCGAACTCATGGTGTGGTCCCTCGTAGCTGGCATCGCCTCCAGCGCGCTCACCACATTCAACCGCATCCACTACGACGAGCAGACCGCCAAAGACTGGGGCTTCGATCTTCTCCAAGTAACCGCGCTCCTGCTTCCCGTCGGCGCCTACTGGGCCCGCGGAGCACGCGTCACCAACATCGCGGCGTTCACCGGCAAACCAGCTCTCGACAAGGCCATCTTCTTCGGCGACGTAACCGGCAACACCCTCAACGGCATGCTCGTCGCCACCGATCTCGCCGAGCAAATCTACGACATCATCAAAGACGAACACCTCGACCCCATCACACGCACCGAACGCCTGCAAAGACTCCTCAAGTCCGCCATCGCCGCGGGCATGATAGTCGTCATCCCGCGCATCGCCGCCGAACGCGAACTCGTCAACAACCCCGACGCTCTCCTAAAAGAGCTCTCGAGACTCGAAAACAAGTCCGAACAACTCGAACTCAAACGCCCCCCCGGCAAAGCCCACGCCTCCGAGGGAAACTACGAGCGAACCGTCAGCACCGGTCAGCAGCGCACCGAGCAAGCCACCGCAAAGCCGAAGCCCTCCATCCCGCCACCGCGAAAGGAAATGACACTTCGCGAATGGTCACAAACCCTGACGCAGGAAATTCTCGCGCGGGCGCGCAAAGCGCAGCCAAGCATCCGTCCAAAGCTGGAAGCCGAAGCCGCGAAGCACCATGGCAAGATGGAAGGGCTCAAGTACGAGTACAAGGGAGCGGAGTCTATGGAACGGAAGATTCACGACACGGCGACGAAGGAGCTCCTTGCAGATCCGACGCCGCGCGAGCTCGAGTGGGCAGCGCGGGACTCCGCGGGAGGCGTCAACGATTCACTGCGCTACACCATCACATTGCCGGTCGACAGCTACTACATTTCCGCGCGGGCCATCATCCAGGACCTGACGAGAAGCGGTCTCAAGAGGGTTTGGTTGAAAGACTTTTGGACCAACGAGGGAAAGCCCAGCGACAGCGGTTACCGCGGTATCAACGCCACGTTCAAGACTCCGGATGGCTTTCAGTTCGAGCTACAGTTTCACACGAAGGAGAGCTACGACCTAAAGACCGCCACCCACGGAAACTACGAGGAACGCCGCAAACCGGAAATCCCGCGTGAGCGTGCGATAGAGCTTACCAAGGTAAACATCATGCTATCGGCGGCACTGCAGCGTCCGCCCGGAGGCCCACTATGAGCGATGAGTTCAGAACGTACGTCGTGAAGCTGGTCGATGGACATGCAGTCTTGCTCGGCAGGTTCATCGGCACCACGCCGGAGGTCTATCGCAACAAGACCTGGGAATACTGGCCGCCCCTCGTTGCGTATCTGGAAGGCAACATGCCCTGGCTGGTGGAAGTCCATGAGTCGGAAGTGCCTCGCTACATGGAGATGATCGATAACCGCCCACGTCTCCGCTGATTCGCTGCGTTCCTCTGAAGGTTAAAAGGCCGCATGAAGGCGGAGTTTCGAATGTTCCTGCTGAGACTGGATGACGGTAGGATCAGTCTACTTGGTAGGATCATTCGTACACGGACTGCTTTCATCGCTGAGGTTTATCACAACGGCCAGTGGAACTACTGGCCCCCACTCACTGCCTACCTCGATGGATCCATGCCCTGGCTCGAAGAGATCGAGGAATCGGAGGTGCCCCGCTACACGAAAATGGTGGACGACCAGAGCCGAGGATAGGTCCAGTATGGCTCCAGTTTCGGGCGAGAACGCAGATGCTTCGTTCATGGGCCCGATCAAGCATGTGGCCGCCGATGCGCGCTCCAGCGCTGAGTTTTGGAGCGTACGACGTCGGAACGCGTGGAGAGCTGATCCACTCCACATCGTGCTGTCGTCGGCACTGCAGCGTCCGCCCGGAGGCCCACTATGAGCGATGAGTCTCGGATATATGTAGTGAGGCTGGTTGATGGTAACGCAGTCATGCTCGGTAGGTTTACAGGCGCCAAGCCGGAGCTCTATCGCAACAAGACTTGGGAATACTCGCCCCCCCCTCATTGCGTATCTGGATGGTAACATGCCGTGGTTGGTGGAAGTCGATGAGTCGGAAGTACCTCGCTACATGGAGATGATCGATAACCGCCCACGTCTCCGCTGAACCAAGTCGTCCGATGAGTGCAGCCCCGGATCAACCATACGGCCGATGCGCGCCGAGTTGAATCGTCCGGTCGACGCCCACTTCGGCGAGAAACGCGGAGTCGTGGCTCGCAATCACGAGACCTCCAGGCCACGCCTTCAGCGCGGCAGTGAGCGCGCGCAGGCCGACTAGGTCGAGGCTGAACGTCGGTTCGTCCAAGAGCAGCACTTGGGGCGCGGGCGAGCTCGAGAAGGCGCAGATGAGCGCGGCTCGGGCGCGTTCACCGGGGCTGAGTGATCGCAACGGGCGCTCGCTAAGAGCTAGCGGGAAGCGATGTGCGAGCAGCGTTTGCGCGCAGGCTTCGGCGTCGAGCCCACGCTGCAGCAGGCACTCTCGCAGCGACTCGTCGAGGAGCCAGTTCCGCCCGCCTTGTTCGATGCTGGCGAGGGCCGAGAGGTCGCAGCGCGCGCTGCCGACAGTGGGCCGGCGGCGACCAGCCAAGATCTGGAGCAGCGTCGTCTTGCCCGCGCCGTTCGGGCCAGTCAGCGCAACGCGCTCGCGCCCCAAGCGCACGTCGATGCCCGCGAACAGGGTGCGGTCACGGACTCGCTCGGAGACTCCCTGCAACGCGATCACCGCGCGCGTTGGATCGATCGGAGCCAGCGCGGGCGCGCTGAGCTCGAGTGGCAGCTGCACGTCGAGCGCCCGACGGGTCGATTTCGTCCAACTCTGCAGCTCCGCAAGCCGCGCTTCGCGCAGCTTCGCCAGGCGCCCGTGGCTCACTTGCGCGCGGTCGCGCTTCTGATTGAGCAGGATGCGCGGATTGCAACGATCGAGCTCGCTACACCGCCCATAGCGCTTCTTTCTCGCCTTGCGGCGCGCAACGTGCAGCGTGCGTTCCTCCTGCGCCGCGAGTCGATTCAAATTGCGAACGTAGCGCCGCTCGTTCAGGTCGTGCTCGTGCTGGAGTTGCTGCTCGAGCTTTTCCAGCGAGCCGTGGAAGTAGTGACAACCCGCCTCACTCACCACGAAGAAGTGCTCGAAGTCTGCCAGTAGCCGGCGATCGTGCGAACACAGAAGCAAGCAGCCGTGAAAACCCAGCAGCCACTCGCGCAGCCAGCGGAGCGCGGCTTCGTCCAAATGCTCGCTCGGTTCATCGAGCAGCAGGATCTCGGCTCCGGACGTGCGAGCCTGCTCGAGCCCCCGCCGGCGCAACTCACCCAGGCTCAACGCCGCCTCTTCGCAGCCATCGAGCTGCGGCAGAAAAAACGGCTTACTGCGCGTGTAGACGCTGCCCGCGTTCGCTTGCCTCTCCCCAGCTAGAAGCTCCAGCAAGGTCGACTTGCCCACACCATTGCGCCCCACGAGAGCCACGCGTTCGTCGCCCATGGTGAGGTCGAGCGCTTCGAACAGCGGTCGCCCTACCGCGGTCACCAGCGAGACACCCTTCAGTCGGATCTGATCAGGCATGATTTTGCTCCTCCAAGCTGCGCTCCACCTGCGCCAGCACCGTGCGGGGCCCTTGAAAGCGCAGTCGCAAGCCCGCCTCCTCGGCGTCGCTCGTGAGCACGCGACAGTTCGCATAAATCAAGCTCAGCGCAGCGCTCGCGGAGTACGGCACCAGAGCCGTCCGCTCCTCCTGCTCACCGCGCACCACGCGGATGAGCTCCGCCTCTAGATGCGCCACCGCGCCCGGGTCGCGCGTCGAGAGCGCGAACGATGGGTAGCCATCGCTCAACGCCGCAAACTCCTCCGTGCTGGGCGCTGCCTCCAGGCGGTCGAGCTTGTTGAATACGTAAAAGCGCGGTAGCCGATGCGCGTTCAACTTGCCGAGCACCTCCTGGATCGTGCGAAGGTGTAGTTCGCGCTCCGGATCCGAAGCATCCAGCACGATCAGCAGCAAGCTCGCCTCTCCGATCTCGGACAGCGTGGATTCGAAGCTCGCCAGCAAACGCTCGGGCAGACGGCGGATGAATCCCACCGTATCGCTCAGCACCACGTCCCCACCGTGCCGGGTCAAGCAGCGCGAAGTGGTGTCGAGCGTCTCGAAGGGCATGTCGCGCGCCGACAGGCTCGCCGCCGTCAGCGCGTTCATCAGCGAAGTTTTCCCGGCGTTCGTGTAGCCCGCCAACACCACGCGCTGGCAGTCCGTGCGCTGTTGGCGCGAAGTCTTGCTCGCCACCTCGAGCTTCGTCAGCGCTTTCTGCAGCTCTGCCAAACGCCCATCCAGTTTGCGCGCCATCAGCTCGGACGCCGTCTCACCAGGCCCGCGCGCGTACTTGTTGCCGCCGGTCTGCTGGTCCATATCGAGCCCCATCCCGCGGATGCGCGGCCGCAGATACTGAAGGCGCGCCACCTCGACCTGAATCTTCGCGCGTCGCGTGCGAGCGTGGCGCAAAAACACGTTCAGGATAATCGCCTCGCGATCGCAAATGGCCATCCCTGCTGCGTCCTCCAGGTTGCGCGCCTGCGAAGCCGTGAGCTCCGCATCCAGCACCAGCATCGTCGCGCCGTGCTCGCGCGCGCGATCGGCCAACTCCCGTGCGGTACCCTTGCCCAGCAGCGTGCGCGGATCCGGCCGGCTCAGATGTCGCAGCTCTTGCCCCACCACACGCCCGCCCTGATGCTGAACCAGCGAAACGATCTCGGCGAGCTGCGCGGCACGCGCGACCGGATCGCGATCTTCTCCGACGGAGACCACGTAACAAGCGGGCTCCTCGCTATCGAGCACTGGACGAGCCGCGCGCACACTCCAGCGCTCCACGAGCTTCTCGAGCTCTCCGTCGTCCGCCAACGGCACCTCGGAATGCTCGGAAATGGCTTTCGAATTGAACTTGGGCATGAAAACTCCGAACTTCGAGCGCACGACGTGGCATCGCACTCGCTAGCTCGACTGAGACGAGAACCAGATCACTCGCAGTCGCGTGATGCAGACTGCAAAACGAGGCACAGGCCGAATGAATCGGCCCTGTGGCTCTGACGTGATGGGTGTGGCGCCAAACCGGATCGCCGCGACCCAATGCTCCGCAGCGTCGGCCGCGCGAGCGAGTTCCCGGAAAAAACCGCTGTGCCGCAGGTGTTGGCACGGCTCGCCGTAGCGACGTTCGCCGGGACTAGGACTTCCTAAGATTCAACGAGCGCTAGAATCGCAACACCGCGCGTATCGCGCCAGTGACAGGCGTAGCCGCTCGCGTCAGTAATCTTAGATGAAGTTGTGCAGCCACATGGCAGGACGATAACTAACACGCAGCGCGACCGAGTCAAGCTGCAATCGCGACGAGCAGCACACTTCACACGCACAGCCTGACACGCGAGCCCACCGTATTCCCACTCGCGCAAGCGGGCAACGCGAACTCCCGCGCTCTTCGTTCACTCTATCGATTCACGCTCGCAAGTCAGCTACCCGGTAACGTAGTCGCGGGCGTCCCGCTCCGGTGTAGCAGCGGCGCCGCGTGCCAGGCGGGCATCGCCTCGTCGAAGTGACGCCAGAGTCCAGTGAAAAGGGACGCGGGGCCTTCAGGTGCGCTGGAGCCGTAGACGAACGGAGCCATTTTTCGAAGCCGCCACAGAAGCCACTGAAGCGCGCCGCGCACGCGACCGAACCATGGAAAAGCGAAAGGGCCAGGATCTGACTCCCGGCCCTTTTCGGTGATGCGCTACTTAGTCGCGGTTACTGCGGAACGGCGCTAACGCGGATGTCGTCGACGTAGAGGTTGGGGAAGGCGGAGCCGCCGTTTTGTTGGAGGTAGAGCTGCACTGCTTTGCAACCAGCGGGAACATCGAGGCTCGCGGTGATCTCACCCCACGCCCCAGATTGGAGGGTGCTGGAAGCGAGGGTGGGGAAGGTTTGGGCGCCGTTGCAGTCGAGTTTTGCGGAGAGGAGGGTGTTGAGTGGCGCGCCGGAGTTTTGGAAGGCGAAGATGCCGATGTTGTAGCGGCCGGCACCGGTGGGGAGGAAGCAAGAGGGGCCTTGCCATGTTGCAGTGCGACCGCTGCTTACGCCGGAGTAGGTGCCGCTGTGCGCGAAGTCGGTGGTGCGAGCGAAGGTTGCGCCGAAGGCGCCCCAGCTGTTGGTGCCGAGTTCGAGTCCGAAGTTGCCGATGAGATTGGGTACGTTGACGGCCTTGACGACGACGTCGTCGAGGTAGAGGTCGGGGAAGGTGGAGCCACCGTTTTGCTGGAGGTAGAGCTGGACTGTGGTGCAGCCAGCGGGAACGGTGAGGCTGCCGGACATTTCTACCCAGGCTCCGCCGGCGGGCGTCGCGGTGGCGATGGTGGGGAAGGTTTGTGCGCCGTTGCAGGTGAGGCTTGCGGAGAGGATGACGCCTTGTGCTGCAGCGGAGTCTTGGAGTGCGAAGGCGCTCACTTCATAGGTGCCAGCGCCGGTAGGGAGTTGGACCGAAGGGCCTTGCCAGGTTGCGGTGCGTCCGGTGCCTTGCGCGGCGAAGGCGCCGGAGTGGAACTTGGTGCTGCTGCGCACGAAGGTACCGCCGAAAGCACCCCAGCCGTCGGCGCCGAGTTCGAGGCCGCCGTTGCCGAGTAGGTTGAAACCTTGCGGCGCGGGCACGATAGGAACGGAGATGCGCTGCTGGACGCTGACGTCGTCGATGTAGATGTTGACGCCTGCAGCGGGGCCTTCCGCGTAGAGTGAGAGTTCACTGAGCGGGCAGTTCTGTACGAGGTAGCTACCGGAGAGTTCGAGCCAACCGGTGTTGGTGGCAGTTCCGCTGGCGACGGGCGTGAAGGTTTGAGTGCCGTTGCACACGGACTTTACGGTGAGTCGTGCGGGTTCGGAGCTCGAGCCTTCGACGCGAACGAAGGCGCCGATACGATAGGTCGCACCCTTGGTGGCGACTGGTAGCAGGTTGTAGAGCGGGCCTTGCCAGTTGGCGGTGCGGCCACTCACGAGGGCGCTTTGAGTGCCACCGTGGGCTTGCGCTGTGCTGGCGCTGAGCGTGACGGCGCCGAAGCCGCCCCAACCGCTGACGCCGGTTTCGAAGGTGCCGTTGGCGACGATGTTGTTGCCGAGGGGTTCGCCGCGCGGACGGACCTTGACGTCGTCGATGAGTACGTCGACGCCTGCCGCAGGGCCTTCCACGTAGAGAGTGGCGGAGTTGAGCGTGCAGAACGGGACGATGACGCGACCGCTGAGTTCGCTCCAGGCGCCTGCAGTGGCCGTACCGCTGGCGACGCGAATGAACTGGTCGGCTTGTCCGGCGCACGAGATCTTGAGGCTCGCAGCGACTGCGTCGCTAGCTGCGTTTGCGATGCTGGTGAAGAGCGAGACGTCGTACTCCCAGCCCGGAATGACGAGCGCGGTGAGATCGATGGCAGGGCCTTGCCAGGTTGCGGTGCGGCCAGTGCCGAGGCCCGCTTGTTTGCCGCTGTGCGCACTGCTCGTGAGCACAGTGCCGGAGATCCCCATTCCGCTGAAACCATCGGTGCCGGACTCGAAGCTGC
Organism: Myxococcota bacterium; assembly: GCA_049324695.1. Taxonomy (GTDB): domain Bacteria; phylum Myxococcota_A; class Polyangia; order Polyangiales; family Polyangiaceae; genus PMG-095. The sequence goes on along the minus strand of JBMOMJ010000020.1, from coordinate 90,556 downwards.
CGTTGGCGACGAGGTTCGGAGCGAGGCCGGGTGCATCCGGCGGCAAGCCTACGAAAGCGTCCACCATGCCGTAGTAGGCTGGCTTGCGAGCGTAGTTGTCGTCGAAGATGAGTGGATCATCTGCTCCGAAGGTCGAGTCGACCCACGAGTAGCGATCGCTGAAGCCCCAGGTGGTGATTTGGCGGCAGCGCGGCACCGCCATGCACGCCGCGACCACGCGGTGATAGATCTGTTGTTGAATCGCGAGTTTCTCCACGCGGCTGGCGCCGGGGAGGTTGGCGACGCGCACGTCCATCTCACTGATGTTGAGATCGAGCCCGAGATCCGCGAAGCGCTGAAAGTTCGCCGTTAGATCCGCAACGCTGGGCGCGAAGCGCGCGTCGACGTGCATCTGGAAACCGATGGCGTCGACCGGCACGTGTTTGCGACGGAGCTTGCTGAGAAGGTCGTAAACAGCGTTCGACTTGGCGTTGATGGTTTCGATGCCGTAATCGTTGTAGATGAGCTCGGCGTCGTGGTCGGCGCTGTTTGCCATGCGGAATGCATCCGCGATGAAATCGTCGCCGAAAGCGCGGCTGAACACGGAGTCGCGCAGCGTCCCGTCGTCGGCGAAGGCTTCGTTCACGACGTCCCAGGCGCGCACGTGATCGCGCTCGAAGTGATTGACTGTACGGTGGATGTGACGGTGAATGATCTCCTTCAACTCGTCGGCGCTGAGGGAGTCGTTCACGAAGTTTGGCAGCTGGTTGTGCCAAATCAGCGTGTGGCCTTTGACGGCTTGATGAGCTTGCCGCGCAGCCGCCACGATGGCATCGGCTTGCGTGAAGTCCCAGCTGCGTGAGTCGACGGGTTGCAGCGATCCCCACTTGGTTTCGTTCTCGGGCGTGACGTACGTGAACTGCGACGCTAACAGCGCGGCGTAGGTTGTATCGTTGGCGAGCGCGTCGTTGCGCACGGCTGTGCCGACGGAGCGGCCTGCAGCGCACGCTGCGGTGGCCAGTGCAGCGGTTGGTCCGCGATCGAACTCGCAGGCGCGCGGCTTTCGAACGTGATCGTTGCAATCGCCCTTGAGGGCGGCGCTTTCGTTGGCCACTGCCTCGTCGCTCGCATCAGAGCTGCCGCATCCGAACAGAGCAAAACACATAGTGGGCGCGCACCACAGAAACCTTCCGCGAAGCATCATGACTCCTGGTTCAGCGTTTGAGTTGTTTTTTTTGGCCGCGGCCCCGGCACCACTCCCGCGGGTTAGTTTCCGATGTTAATCCCCTGGCGATTTCCGGCAATGGATAATTAAGTATTGGGTTCGGTTTGCTGATGCAAACACCTACTCTTCCGCAGCCGGGCGTGTTCTCACTCACCTAGATGGTTTAGAAGGTGTTACGCGCTGCGTGGCAACCCGTGAGTTCTCGAATTCATTGTGACTGTCTGCATATGCCAACTTGCTTCACTCGCCGCCGCTGCGTGAGCGCTTCTGCGCAGAACCGTGTGCACGACTGACATGGCGATGAAGCGGCCCAGCGCACCCACGCGCGCCGCAATGTGTGTGCAGAAGCCCGCGGGTGGGAGGATGTCGTTCAGTCTTGAAGCAACACGCGCTCGACCGCTGAAGCGCCGGCGAGAAATGGTCGTTGAGCCTGTTACAGGTCGTCGAGGCAACTCATTCGTCAGCAGCGAGCTTCTCGAACGAGTTCCTGCACGGTATGCTCGACGTCGAGTGCTACCGCGGCGAACCCCAAGCTCAAACGCCGACCGTATCAGCTCTTCATCTTCAAGTTCTCTCACCCGATTCACGGTTCTGAGCCATGCGTTCCCTTCGACAAATCAGCTTTTGTCTCTCAGCGTGCAGCGCGCTGTTTTTTGCGTGCGAGCCCGATCTCGATAAGCTTTCGTCCGAGTACGGGTTCGGAGGCACGGGCGGTACGGGCGGTACTAGCTCCGCACAGGGCGGCGCCGCTCAAAACGGCGGCAGCACGGCCCAAGGAGGAGTGACGAACTCCGCCGGCATGCCAGGCGAGGGCGGTACCACGGCCGAAGGCGGTACAGGCGGCAGTGTCGAGCCGCCGGATTCCTGCACTGACCTGCGGGTCGGCGCCGACGAAACCGACGTTGATTGTGGTGGGACGAGCTTGTGTCAGCGCTGCGGGATAAATCAACGCTGCACACAGCATAGTGATTGTGTCAGCGCCACCTGTATCAATGGCCGCTGCGTCGAACCGACATGTACCGACGGCCTACAGAATCAGAACGAAACCGCCGAGGACTGCGGTGGCGTATGCGCCGTCGTGTCGCTATGTGACGTTGGTGAGGGGTGCCGCGTCAGCGCCGACTGTGCGAGCGAGTTCTGTGCGAGCACGAAGGTCTGCCAGGACCACTGTGTCAGCAAGAAGCATGAAAGCGACGAGACGGACGTCGACTGCGGTGGGGCCACGTGCGCGCCGTGCGCCGTCAATCTCGCCTGCGTCGAGAACAAGGACTGCGCGAGCGGCGTCTGTAAAAACAAGGTCTGCCAACCACAGAGCTGCGAAGACCAGATCAAGAATCAGGACGAGAGCGATATCGATTGCGGTGGAGTTTGCAGCCCGGCCAAGTCGTGCCCGGTAGATGCCAAGTGCATTCAAGCGGCTGACTGCGCGAGTTACGTCTGCACCAGCATGAAGTGTGTCGCCGACATCACGATTCCGACGGGCGACATGATCGACGATCTGGAAGACGGCAATCTCTTCATCCTCGCGCTGAACGGCCGCACGGGTAACTGGTTCTCGTACGGTGACGGTACAGGCTCGTCCTTGATCGAGCCCTTCCCGCTTCCTGCGCCGCGCGCTGGTTCGACCACCGCGCTGCACTATGCCGGCTCCGGCTTCATGACCTGGGGCTCCGGGATCGGCTTCGACTTCAATAACACTGGCGGCAGCCAGAATACCAAAAACCCCTGGGATGCCTCTGCGTACAACGGGATCACCTTCTGGGCGAAAGCGACGACCACGACCTCGGTCAACGTGCAGCTACCCGATCGCAACACCCAAGCGCGCGGTGGAATCTGCACGACCTGCGATCACCATTGGCAGACCCTGGTTTCGATCGGTACCGAGTGGAAGCGTTACACCGTTCGCTTCGCCGATTTGCAGCTCGAGCCCGGCACCGTGCCGACTCCAACCGCCTTCGACAAGACCGGCATCATCATGCTGCAGATCTTCATGTCGAAGGGGAAAACGTTTGACTTGCTGGTTGATGACGTCGCTCTCATCAAATGAAATTCGCCATGAAAACTTCGCTGAATAGACTGTCCGTGACTGCAATCGCCACGCTCGCGGGGGTGGCTGGTCTCGTGATCGATCCGAGCGTCGCACGCGCCGAAGATGTCGCGCAGCAATGCGCCACCTCTTACGAAACCGCGCAGCGTGAGCGGGCACGCGGGGCGTTTTTGGAAGCAACGCAGGCGGCGCAGGCGTGCTCTCAAATCGAGTGTAACGCGCTGATCGTGCAGGAGTGCATCAAGCTGCTCGAGCAGTTCAAGAGCGAAACTCCCACGATCGTATTCTCGGCGCGCAATGGGCGTGGCGAAGAGATCGCGAATGTACGCGTGGAGATGGATGGCAAGTTGGTCACCGAGCACATCGATGGCATGGCCATCGCCGTGAACCCGGGCCTGCACGTGTTCCGCTTTCAAACGGAAGGCGAGGATCCCGTCGAAATCAAACACACTGCGCGCGTCGGCGACAAGAATCGTTTGATCGAAGCGCAGCTCGGCAAGCCAGAGCCGGTGGGGCCGCAGACGACTGCTGGCGTGGGCGCCGCGACAGGGCCGGTGACTCCCGTCGAGCCGAAGCGCGCGGGTGTGCCCGCTGCAACGTATTTGCTAGGTGGAGTTGGTTTGGTCGGGCTCGGCGTTTTTGGGTACCTGCGGTTGAAAGCCAGCAGTGACTACAACGAGCTCAGCAGCAGCTGCAGCCCTCGCTGCAATCCCGACGACGTGGACAAGGTGCACACCAAGTATCAACTCTCCTACGTTGGGCTCGGCGTTGGCATCGCCGGTCTCGGCAGCGCTGCACTGGTGTACGCGCTGACTCGCAATTCGAGCGGAGCTCCGACCTCAGAAATGGCTTTGGTTCCGACCGCCGACGGCGGCGCACGCGCGCAATGGCGTACTCACTTTTAACTCTCACTCATCGTAAGCCGATGGCTCAACGCGAGCCACGGAACGTGGCCTGGCTCCGCTCTTGATCAAGTCTCTTTCGCGCTACATCGGGTGTGCATCGCTGGTACTCCTCGCAAGCTGCGAGAAAGCCACGATCGCTTCGGAAGGAATCGATTTCAAAGCTGCCGCACTGGGTGAAACCCCTAGCGTACACGTCGACGTTGGGCAGCGTTTACAGCGCATCAGCGGCTTCGGCGCGTCCTCGGCGTGGACCACGCCGGGCGTGAGCGCTACGCAAGCTGACTTCTTGTTCCGTCCCGAGGGCGACGGCCTTGGCCTATCTCTGTTGCGTTTGCGCATTGCACCCGATGGCAACAGCTCAGAAGTGCTCACGGCCGTGCGAGCGGCCGAACGCGGCGTGGGTGTATGGGCAGCGCCCTGGTCACCGCCGGGAATTTGGAAGACGAACGGTACCGACAACAACGGTGGTTCTTTGAAGCCCGAGTACTACCAGGCTTGGGCAGATCGTTTGGCGGCGTTCGCCGGCGCCATGCGGACACGCGGGGTGCCGCTGGTAGCGCTGTCCGCGCAAAACGAGCCCGATTGGGTAGCCGAGTGGGAGACCTGTATTTGGACGCCGGAAGAGATGCGTACGTTCGTGCGCGACTATCTCGCGCCGGCAGTGCGCAAAACTAGCCCGACCACGAAGGTGATGGCGCCAGAGTCCGCCAACTGGGACTCACTGGAAACGTACGCCGATACACTGCTCGCCGATACGGGTGCGCGGGATGCCGTGGGCATCATCGCAACTCACTCCTACGGTGGCATCGCGCGGCCCTATCCTGCCGCGGCGCAGGCGGGCAAGGAGTTCTGGCAAACCGAGATCAGCTACCACAGCAGTGATGGCATCTCGGCAGCGCTTGGCACGGCGCGCATGATTCACACGCACCTCACCCTGGCCGAAGTGCACGCGTGGCACTACTGGTGGATCAATTCGGATTCGAATACTAGCCTTTACCAAGACGGGACGTTGCTGCCGCAAGCGTATGGGCTCGGGCACTACAGCAAATTCATCCGACCAGGCTACCATCGCGTCTCCGCTGAGCCGCGCAGCCCCGTAACGGGAGTGCTGGTGAGTGCCTTCGTGGATCCGAGCTCGCCGCGTACGGTCGTAGTTGCCATCAACGACAGCGCCAGTCCGGTGCTGCAACGCTTCGAGTTCGGCGCAACCCAAATTGGGCCGCTCACGCCATGGACGACAAAAGAGGGCAGCTCGCTAGTTCAGAGCGCCGCGATTGCTGGCGGCCAGAATTTTGAGTACGAGCTCCCGGCGAGCAGCATCGTCAGCTTCGTTACGGATCGCGTGGTTCAGGGCACCGGTGGCAGCACCGGCAATGGATCGGGTGGTGTTGCTAACGCGGGTGGCGCTGGCGGCGATGCGAGTGGTGGAGATCAAGGCGGCGAAGCTGGAAGTGGTGGCACTCCGACGAGCCAATCCGGCGGAGTAACCGGACAAGGCGGCGCTGCTGCGCGCGGCGGAACGACCGGCGCGGGTGGGCGTACCATCAACATCGCTGGCCGCGGAGGAACTCCGAGTGGCTCAGGAGGTCACACCCCAGAGGGTGGTGCTCACAGCGACAATCGCGGTGGGACGGCTGCGGTCGGCCATCTACCCGAGGAGCCGTTTTTGCCGGGTTGCTACTGCGCAACGGCACCTGCGCCGTCGCGTGGAAACTCACCCTTAGCGCCTGCGATGGCAGCGATAGTCTCACTTCGAGCCCTGTCGCGCGCTCGTCGGAAGCGCGCTGAGCGGCGCTAACACTTCCGATCAGCGTTTGACCGGTCCGAGAGCGCATGCCAATACCCGTGCGGGCAATACGATGCGGTTTGGTTACTCTCGATTGGGGTTGGTTGGAGTTGCGTGTGTAGCGTTGGTGCCGGGCGCTTGCTCGGTGGATTCGCCGCGCAACTTTGGGAAGGGCGGTAGTGCTGGAGCTTCGGGTAACGTCGCCAACGGTGGTAACGCTGGGCTGACGGCTGGTGGCGGTAGTCCGGCTGCAGGCGGCACGTCGGGGAAGGGGGGAACCGCGGGCACTACTGCGATGGAGGGTGGTGCTGCGGGTAGCCCTGAAATTGAGGCGGGAGCCGGAGGTGTTGCGGCAAACGGTGGCAGCGCTGGAGGCTCGAACGTCGAGGGCGGCGCCGCGGGAGCTTTCGGTGCTCAAGGCGGCACAGCCGGCGCTCCCAACGCGCAAGGCGGCACAGCCGGTGCGCCTCAGACCAGCGCACCGACGATTTCGACGAGCACGCTGCCGGGTGCGGCGTTCAACTCACCGTACTCGCTGACGCTGGTTGCGACGGGAGGTTCATCGAACGTCTACGAATGGTCGCTTGCAAGTGGCAGCTTGCCGCAAGGTTTGACCTTGTCGGCGGACGGTGTGCTGAGTGGTGTGCCGGTTGCGAGTGGCAGCTTCTCGCTCACGATCGCCGTGAAGAACCCGGGTGGGCCGAGCGCGCAACGGGTGTTTACACTCAACGTGACGCGTCAGCGCTGGCTGGCATACACCTCGGACAAGAAGGCGACGGGCGTGATCCGGCCGTACCTTTTGGATCTGACGAGTAGCACCTTCGCGGAGGTCGAGCTTGCGACCGGTTTGGGTGCAAGTTGTTCGGCGTCGAGCCCCAAGTTCTCGCCCGATGGCAAACGCCTCGCGTATCTCGGTGGGGTCGGCAGCGGCTGCACGAGCGCGCTGTTCGTGGTGGATGTTTCGGGAGCTACGGCGGGTACTCCGGCGCGGGCCGATGGCACCGGCGGCGCGTATTTGAACTACGGTTTTTCACCGGACTCGCGTTGGCTGGCGTTTCAGCGCGCTGGACGCGTTGGTGCGGTAACGACCTGGACTGCTGATATCGCGATCGTGGACGTTTCGGGTGCGAACACAGGCGCTCCCACGACCGTGGCTGCAGCCCAGCCGTTCGACGTTACGACCGAATCGTACGCGTGGGCAGACGCTTCCAACTTCGCCTGGTTCGATCCGAACTACTACGTTCGCAAAGTAACGCGCAGCGGAACGAGCTGGCTCGGCCCCACCACGTTAACGACGCAATTTGGCGGCGGCTTGCTGCAGAAGAGCTTTTTCGACGGGTTCGTGATCGCGACGGGGTCGCACGCCGTAATGGCCACGGGTGTGCTGGATGTTGTGAGCGGCAGCGTGAAGTTTTATCCGCAAGGTTCGGTATCGTTCGATCACGGTTATGCGATCGTGCCGACTTTGGATGTAGTTGCGCTCGAGGGCTACACGCCAGGCCTGCAGAAGGTGAGTGGGAGCTTGGCGCTAGCGTTCAGCAGCACCATGCCGCCGGTTTGGGGAGAGAGCAGCAATCGGGCGTTGTTGCCCGCTGAGTCGTCGACTGCTGAGGTTCGTTTTCTCGATGCTCGCGGCGCCACGCCGAGCCTGGTGGATGTTACGGGGACGGCCGGAATTACTTGGCTGAAGTTCGCTCGGAACGATGCTTGGGCCGCCTTCGGGAGCAGCACGCAATGGAGCGTAGCAGCCGTGGGCGCGAGCCTGGGTGCGTTGAAGCCCGTTTCGGTTGCGCCAGCGAGTGGCATGGCGCACACGGCATCGTTTGCGTTCGCTCCCAATTCGCGCGCGCTGATTTACGGGAGCAAGCAGACGGCTTCGAGCAGTGACAACGACTTGTACCTGGTCGACATTTCGAGCGCCGTCTTCACCGCGCCCCGACGGATCAGCGCATCGCTGACACCAGGCAGCGCCATCGGCGCGAAAGGCTTCTCCCCTGACTCGTCTTTCGCTTACTTCGTGTCGGGCGGCTCGTTTTACGTGGCGAGCACGCTGGTCACGAATGGCCTGGGTCAGTTGGTCACCAGCAAGGTGGCCTCTTTCGCGTTCCAGCCCTGATCGTTAGCTTTCGAGCCCTGATACGCAGGAGCGCGCCGACGCAACTCACGCCGACGCGCTCGGGCGAAACCAGCACAGCTCAGCGGGTGACGACGGCGAGACTCTGCGCACCGGCGCCGCGAGCGATGTCCATCAGGTGAATGACGTCGCCATAAGGCGCCTCGTCCTCTGCCTTGAAGAACACCACCTTTTGGCGTGCCGAGCGCAAGCGCTCCGAGATCTTTTCGGCGAGCGCTTCGGGCGCAACGGGCTCGGTGTTGATGCTCAGCTCGCGATTGGCCGTGTACTCGATGACGATGACCGACTCGCTCACGCGCTCACTGCGGTCTTCGGACTTCTTCGGCACAGTCGCGGTCAGGTGCTTCAGCATCGACGGCGTCAACACCATGAAGATGATGAGCAGCACCAACACGACGTCGATGAGCGGCGTCACGTTGATATCGTTCTTGAGCCCGCCTTTGCCGCCGACATCCATCGCCATGGCACGATTCTCCGATTAACGCTTGAACTCTTCTGTGCCGAGCGTGACGTCCTCGATGTCTTGCTCGCGTAGGACTTCCATCGCTTCGCGCACTGCGCCGTAGGGGGCGCGCGCGTCACCTTTGAGGAAGATCGATTTGCTGGGGAACTTCTGTTTCTCGGTGCGCACGGCGCGACCCAACTCTTCCACGCGGCCGATTGGGTTCGAACCGACGTAAATGCGCTTGTCTTGCGTCACCGAGATGATGATGTCCTTGCCTTCGTCGGCACGGCGCGCGTGGTGCGCGGTGCGCGGCAGCTCCACCTGCACGCCGCTCGCGATCAGGGGCGTCACCACCATGAAGATGATGAGCAGCACGAGCACCACGTCCACCAGCGGGGTGACGTTGATGTCGGACTTCAGCCCAGGCAGCTCGCGCGGCGGCTTTCGGGTCAGCTCGCGAACTGCCTTGAGGCGGTCTTCCCTGCTGCGGCCAGTTGGATTCACGCGGGCACCGGATGAGCAGCAGGAGCGCCAGCGGTGGGCGGATCACTACGGCGGCGGCTTCCGTGCAAAAGGCGGTCGCGCAGCTCGCCAGCGGCGTCATCGATCAGATGACCCATGTCTTCCATGCGCGTGGTGAAGAAGTTGTAGAACCACACCGAAACGATAGCCACGGCGAGGCCGACTGCCGTCGTGAGCAACGCTTCCGAAATACCGGCCGAAACAGTAGCAAGACCGCCACCGCCGCCCTTGGTCGGATCAGCCATTTGCTGGAACGCGGTGATGATGCCGAACACGGTACCGAACAGACCGACGAACGGCGCGGACGAAGCGATCGTCGCGAGCACAGGCAGACCCCGCTGCAAACCCGCGATCTCACGCTTCGCGGAGCGCTCCATGGAGCGACCGACGCTGTGAATCAGAAGCTCGAGTTCCACCGTATCGCTGGCCGCGGATCCGAGCTCGTACAAGCCCTGTCGGAACTCCTTCAGACCAGAGCCGAGCACACGTGCGACCGGTGCGTCTTTGAATTGCTGCTCGAGCGCGGCGGCCTCTTCGATGCGCCCACGTGACGCCATCAGGGGCTGCAGCGCGCCCAGGTAAGCCAGGGAGGCGTTCTTGCCCTTTCGGAACGTGATGAATCGCTCGAGAGCGATGCCGATCGCGTACATCGACATGCCGACGAGGATGATCACTACGATTTTGGCAACGACCCCCATCTGATTCCAGAGGCCGAGGAGTGAGAAGTCCATCTGCGTTCTCTTCCGTGATGATGCGCTGTCTCAGCGCTGTGAAATTTCGTACCTGACTGGATAACAGAAGGCCCGCGCCTCGCCGTCCACGATCATGGGCTTGTAACGCCAGCGACGGACGAAACCTGGGATCTGCGAATCGATGGCGGGACCAGCTCCCTGAACGACGCGCACGTCGTAGACCTGGCCCTGAGCCGTAACGCACACGCGCAGCTGCGCGGTGAACGAATCTGCACGCTCGAGCGCGCGCGGGATCTTCGGGCAGCAGTAAGGAGGCACCGTTGGGTTCACCATGAGCTGCCGCGTGCCCACGCCAGCTCCGACCAACTTGGGCCCGGTGTCCTTCGGAGGTGGTGGAGCCGGAGAACCAACCACTCCGCCGACCACGCCACCAACGACACCGCCAGCAACGCCACCTTCGACGCCGCCGGGCTGCCCATCCGCGTTGTCGGACTCGGCCTCTTCTTTCTTGGGCTCTTCCTTGGTTACTTCTTTGGGCTGCACCAACTCCTTGGTCGGAGTGGGGACGCGCTTTGGCTTGCTCGTCGACGACTTCTTGCCGCCAGCGGGAGGAGGGGGAGGGGGAGGAGGTGGCGGCGCTTCCGCCAGGGTCACTTGAATTGCCGGCAGCGGCATTTCCGCGACCGTCCACACCGACTTCACCAGGCCGAAAGCGAGGGCGACGCCGTGAAGTGCAAGGGAGACCGTGATCATCACGCGACGCCAACGCCGCGGCTTTTGATCGGGCTTTTCGAGAAGCGCTTCGAAGGCCATCGCCGGCTCAGTGCCCCGCGCCGTTGTGTGCTGTGTCCACTTTGGTCGCTTTCAACCGCCATTGCTCGGCGGTCTCGATCGTGGCCTTCCAGTCATCGGGGCGATCGAAGAACGCGACTGACTTCTGACGGTAGAGAAGGTTCAAATAGGTCATCGCTTCGCGGTAGGACGGCCGGATGGCGAGCGCCCGCTCGAGGTAGCGAATCCCCTGGTCAGCCAGTTGAACTCGCTGCTCCCCTACTATGTCGCCTTCCCCGAAAGCTGGTGGAGGTTGTTTTGGTTCAGCGAGCGGATTGTACGTTGCCTTGTCGCCGCTCCCGCCTTTCTGAAACAACCGATTCCAGATGAAGACCCCGACGCCGTACTGAGCCTCCGCGTCGCTGCTCGAAACCTCGGCGCGCCGCATCATCCACTTGAGCGCATCTTCCCAACGATCGGAGCGCGAATAGACCTGCACCATGCCGTTGATGGCGGCGAGATTGTTCGGATTTGCTTGGAGTTCGCGCTGATATCGCTCAGCGAGCAAATCGTACTGATCAGCGTCGAACAAAGTTTGCACGTAGAGCTGATCCGCTCGGGAATCGTTAGGTGAGATTTCTCCTAAACGTTTGAAGGAATCGAGAGCACCGCGAACAAAGCGATCGTTCGTCGGGGTCTTCGCCCCTGGCACCATCAGCTGACGGTAGGCGAGGCCTTTGTTCAGCACTACAGGGGCAAGCTGCGGTACGAGCTTCTCTGCTGCTTCGTATTCCTGCACGGCACCGGCGTAATTGCCCTCTAGATACAGGCGGTTGCCTTCGCGCGCGCGATGTCGCCCGCGGAGCTCGCTGCAACCCGTGAGGGCACTCGCGAGAGCCAGAACGACCAGGAGCGGATGGCGAGACGACTTCATTCGAAAATGATGTGAGGGCAACCGACTTGATGCACGCCAAAAACCGAGGAGCTACCCACGCTCAAGGTGTTCCAAGGGGCGGGTCACTCTTACACAAAGCATTTGCTCTTTGGCAAGGGGTCGGGCAGCTTCTTTGATGCGTGGGTCGCGCAAGCCCAAGCACCCAACACGAGCGAGCATCAGCCCACTCAGCGGAGTGTTGACACTCGAGCGCGCGCTGCTTCGAATTCGACGCAGTGAGTTGATCACGTTGCGCGTTCGAGACTGCATCGAGCACGAGAAGCTCGCTGAGCGCGCTCGCGCAGCGGAAAATTGGCTCTGGCGCGTAGTGAGCACGCAAGCGTTCGTCGGCAGTGACGTTTGCGCGTACTCATCACTCGCGCACTGACACGTCAACGACGGAGTCCCAATCTCCAGATATAGATTTGCGCATATCAATATTCCCGCGCGCGCGAAGATCGATCTTACTTTCTGAAGTTTCTGAACTGATACCTTTTTTGACCAAAAGTGATGCTCGAAGTTGCCGGGTATCAGGCCGTTCAGAGGGGCAGTCTAGTCCAGATGTTATAATGATTACGCGCTCATAATTGTTGGTCTAGCGTAAGGTGGCAAGCCGGCTCAGTGGTCAAAATTGACCGGTCGGAGGGAATGTTTTCGGCCTGTGAGCGGCAAACTACTGACGGAGCGGAAGTGCAGGGGGCGCCGTTTCCGATTCGAGACATCGATTTCTTGGATGCGCGCGGAGTTCTGTGTTGGGAGTGACGCGCCGTCACGTCACGCACGCCGTCGAGCCTTGCGCCGCGAGCAACGCTTCGCAGTGGTGCGGCGACGGGATAGTGCTCGCCGCGCCACTGCACGTTTTTTGTGTCGCGTCGAAGTCGCGCTGTGCGTGCTCGCCGTGAGGCAACTCGGTACTCGATGAGTAAGAGGATCACACAAGGGGCTTCACAGCATGCGATCAACAATTGTATACGTTCGCGGCGTGCTGCGCTCCCACGGGCGCGCGCGAGGAGGCCAATATGTCGTTACGTTCAGCTTTCACGGCTCGAAATACAGTTCTGCTTTCTGCGTTTTTATTAGGTCTCCTCACTTATAGGGACGCGGAAGCGAAGACGGCGCCGCGCCGCACTCACACGAAGGCGCCGTCGAAAGTGCAGACGCAGCGCTTGCTGATCGCGCAAGCCGCACCCCCTGCGGCAGCACCGAAGCCCGCACCCGCCGCTCCGCCTGCGGCAGCACCGGCACCGGCCGCACCACCTCCGAATGGTGCTGCGCCTGCTGCACCTCCGAACGGTGCTGCTCCGCCTGCTGGTGCCGCTGCACCTGCTGCGCCGCCCGCAGCTGCACCACCCGCTGGTGACCCAGCCGCTCCTCCTCCCGCTGACGCCGCAGCTCCGCCACCCCCGCCGCCTGCGGACGACTTGCCGCCTCCTCCTCCCGCAGATGCGTTGCCGCCTCCGCCGGCTGAAGGCGAAGGTAGCATCGAGCAAGACGACGCGGATGTGATCAAGGTCACCGTCGATCGCCGCGAGAAGCGCGTTCAAGACTACGCGGGCTCCGCAACGGCGTTCCGTCAAGACGATCTCGATCGCACTGGCGTCAACAACGTACGGAATTTTTCATCCGCGACTCCGTTCGTCGAGATTGGTCAGCAAGAGAACAACACCGAGGTCTACGTTCGCGGCATCGGTTCGAACAACAACACCGAGCTCGGCGATCCCGCGACTGCGACTCACATCGACGGGGCATACATTCCGCGGCCCCGCGGCGTCGGCGCCATGTTCTTCGATCTCGAGCGCGTCGAGCTCAACCGTGGTCCTCAGGGAACGCTGCGTGGCCGCAACGCGACGGCTGGCTCGCTCAACATCGTTACCGCCAAGCCCGTGTTGAAAGAGTGGGACGCCAGCGCCACGCTCGGCCTGGGTAACTACTCACAGCGCGACGTGCGCGCCATGCTGAACATTCCGCTCGGCGATCGTTTGGCGCTGCGCCTCGCGGCGTCGGGCGAGACACGCTCGCCGTTCTACAAGAACGCGGGCCCGGTGAAGTGGCTGGCACCATCGGAATCGGCGGACACGCTGGCGTACCGCGCGACGCTGAAGTGGTTGCCGATCGACGCGCTCGATATCGTGATCAAGCACGATTACATGCAAGAGGGCGGCACTGGTTCGATTGGTAGCAACTACAACGGTGCGCTGGTCGCTGGTCTCTTGCCGGAGGAAGTGCCGGATCCCCGCGCGGTCGTGTATCGCGCGCCGCATGGCGTGCAGGACTCGAAGCACTGGGGCGTGCAGGGCGACATCAACGTCGACCTCGGTCCGGTGCTGATCGGCTACCTCGGTAGCTATCGCGATCTGAACTACAAGCAGATCAACAGCGGCCAAGCGGGCGTCGACTTCCCCGGGCGCACCGACTACGACCTCGACAACATGGGCACCACCTACTGGCACCAGCACTCGCAGTCGGTGATCCAGGAGTTGCGCCTATACTCGCCGGATACCTCGCGTTTCCGTTGGACCGTCGGCGGCTTCTTCTTCAATGAGGAGCAGAAGACCCATTTCGCGACCACCGCCGACAAGTCGACGGGCTTCGCGGGCGTCGAGTTCACCATGCCCGAGATGCACTCTCGCTCTTGGGCAGGCTTTGCCGACGGCACCTTCGACATCTTCAAGGAGCTGCGTGTTACCGGCGGCGTGCGTGTCACGACGGAGGACAAGAAGCGCGTCGGCATCGGTAACGTGTACTCGTGGAGCGGGATCAACACGCCGTTTCGCTTCGGTACGGAAGGTTTCTCCTACGCTGATCAAAACCGTACGCTCTACACCGTGTCCGGCACGCCCATGGCGCCGTACGACATCTTCCGCAACGGCATCGGTCGCTTCGGCTTCCGCGACACCATCTCGGACGCGATCTCCCAGCCGGGCGTCGCGTGGAGCGGTAGCGCCAACGAGCAGCGCGGTACCTACAAAGAGTCGTTCGTCGACTTCCGCGTCGGTGTCGACGGCAACATTACGCCTGCCAACTTGCTCTACGCTCTGTTCTCGACCGGTCACAAGTCGGGCGGGTTCAACGACAACATCGTTTTGCCCGACGGCAGCAGCATCGCGAAGACGTACAAGCCCGAGGCGGTGTACGCGCTCGAGATTGGCAGCAAGAACGAGTTCTTCAAGCGCGCGCTGACAGCCAACGTTTCTGGCTTCTGGTACAGCTACCAGGACTTGCAGCTGCAGACGATCCAGCAGATCGGCGACACGAGCGGCAGCGACGCCGTCGCGGCCGCAGCCGTGCGTTACAACGCGGCGAACTCCCGCATCCTCGGCCTCGAACTGGAAGGTGTGGGGCGTCTGCCGGCCGGCTTCACCTTGCGCGCTGCGGCGTTGCTGCTCGACGCGCGCTTCACCGAGGGCGTACTCGCCGACACCCGCAAGGGCTGGGGTGCCAGCGACCAGCCGAAGACCGACGTCGAAGGCAACCTGCTGCCGCGCGCTCCACAGCTCGCCATCAACTACGGCGTGACGCAGACTATCCAGACTGGCGTCGGCTACTTCGACTGGGTCATCAACGCTCAGACGAAGAGCAAGCAGTACATGACGCCGTTCAACGGTGATGGCCGCGACGGGCTCACCGGCGCGATCAACCCGAACCTCAGCGACGCCGTTCCAGCCTACACTCGCCTGGACATCGGCGCAGGGTTCACGCACACGAGCGGCAAGGTGCGCTTCGACGGGTTCGTCAACAACCTGTTCAACACCACCTACATGACCTCGATCATCAACACGCCCGGCCTCAACCTGCGCTTCTTCAACCCGCCCCGTCAGATGGGCGTGCGCCTGACGGTCTATATGTGAGCGGGCAACCTCGAGGCCCTGGGTTCTCCTGAGGAATGCAGGGCCTCGTGATTCGATTGTCGATTGATGAATTTTTCCTGCGCACGAGCGCTGCTGATGTTGCGGCGCTCGTGCCGGGCGTGACACCGAGGTCGAGTGCGCCGAACCGAACGAGTCACGAAGAAGATTTTTGATTCAAGCGCGCGAGGACAGTTGATGTGACATGACCGCCTCAAGCAAAAAGTCGTTCCGTGCGGCAGCTTATTTTTCCGGTGCAGCGCTTTGGTTGCTGGCCTGCTCGACCTCGGACACCATCGTGGCCTTGAACGTGCAGTCCAGTGAGCACGTAGGGTTCGTGAGCAAGCTGCACGTGACCTTCACGCAGGGCAGCCGCACTCTCGAGAAGGATTTCACGATGGTGCCAACGCGCGAGATCATGAATGAAGCCGGCGCGCCTCCTACTGTCGTGATCTCCTCTGCGTTCTACGAACGCATCAAGTTGGATTCGTTCAGTGACGGCAAGGCCAAGGTCGATGTGCAGTCTTTCGACAAGGACGGCGCTCCGTACTTGCATCCCGATCCCGTCGAATTCGAGGTGCGCGAAAACGGTGCTACCGCCGTGTTCGTGAAACTGACTGCCACTGAGGATCTGCCCAAGGGTGGAAGCGGCGGCAACGGCGGTGCTGGCGGCAACGGTGGCAACGGCGGCGCGAGCGGCGGGACTACGGCCGCGGGCGGTACGACGAGCGGCGGCACCACCGCCAGCGGCGGCACCGGCAACGTCGATGGCGGCGTTGGCGGCGAAGGCGGAAACTGAGTTCCTAGAGCGACAAACGGTTAGGAAGTCGCCGCACGTTGCGGAAAATGCATTCGTGCAAAGTACCCGCGGGGGGCGGCGCGTGCCGCCCCCACAAACCAAGGGCAGTCCCAGAGGTAACGGCGGTTACTTCTGGGGCGCACCTGCCCGCGCGCACCGCGGTGACTCGAGCACGACGGTAACGCCTTTGTTGCTCGGCACCAGGCGGTTCCACAGTGCAGTGAGCGAGGCGTGGCCCGTGAAGAAATCGACGTGTTTGCCCTTTACGCGCACGCCTCGGTCCTGAGCGACGAAGCAACCTTCATGCGGCGTGCCAGCCGTATCACGAGGCACTCCGTCGAGCTCTGGTACGTACAGCGCCGTGCCGAGTGGAATCACGTCGCTGTCGACGGCGACGGTGAGTAACGGCGTGATGGGCTTACCTGTGGCGCCGCGTCCCCATGGGTAAGCTGCCGGGTCGAGCGCGTCGAAGCAAATCTTCTGGTTCGTGCGCGGGCACACTTCGGCGCAATTGCAGTCGCGCTTGGAGAAGCTCACCGTCATCCCGGAGCGCAACCTGCCGCTGCCCTGGACGCACACGCTTTCGAAAAAGCCGCGCGGCACCTCGGCGATGGTTTCGCAGCGCGCGCTCTTGAGCGGCACTTTGGCGCCGTCGAAATCGGCTTCGCTCGGGAAGTCGTAGTAGGTATTTCGGAAGGTCCCGAGTGAGCGCCCGCCTCCCTCGAGCGCAAGCTTCTGCGTTGCGGTCGAGCCTTCGGCTTGCGTGGCGCTCGGTTCCTCGATTCGGGTGCCCGCGCCGATGATGCGTGATGCGGGCCGCCCGGCAGGCGGCGGCGCGCTGCTGTTGTCAGGAGTTGGGGCGAGAGAGCCCTCGTCACCTGTCCAGGTTTCGTTGGGGAGCGGCTGCGCCATCCAAGAAGAACCCGCTGTCGCGCAGGCGCTCGCTAGGGCTGCGACGAGTAGGGGCAGGTGGCGACGCGAACTCATGGCTTGGGGTCGTCGGCGAGGGGAGCGTCACAATCGCCCAGCACCACGCGATCGCGCAAGGAAATGGTGTGCGCGATGAAATGGTCGCGGATGTGGGCGGGCACCGCCAGCTCTTCCAACGTCTCGCGCAGAATCGTGAGTCGGCGCTGGAACTGGCCATCGAAGATGCGATGTGGCCGATGCGCAGCTTCGAGCGCGCGCCCTGAATAAGTGACGGGTCCGCCCAGGTGTTGCGCTGCAAACTCGTATTCCATTTGCTTGATGCGCTCGCGCTTGGCCCGCCGAAAGAAGAAGCCAATCATGATGTCGTCGAACAAGCGATCGACGAAACGATCCACGATGCGCCGCAGCACCGCTTCGCCGCCTAGCTGATCGAAGAGAGAGGGTGTGGCTGCGTCCGTCACGCCCGAAGCTTACGGCGCCCGGTCGAGGTGCGAAAGGCGCCGGCGTGCGTCCGGGTAACCGAGTCTTTCGGCTTCGAGCCAAGCATTGCGAGCGCCTTCGGCATCGCCGCTCGCGAGCAGGGCGTCGCCCAAGGTCAGCTTGACCGCGGGATCGCCGGGGGCAAGCTCGTTGCTCTTGCGAGCCCACGCGAGTGCGTTGTTCGCCTCACCGATCCGCAAGAGTGCCATCGCGAGCCCGCGGTGCGCGTTGGCACTGCTGTGATCCAAAATCACGCCGCGGCGGAAAAAGCGCTCGGCGCGCATGTAGTCACGTGCCGAGAGAGCCTGCTCGGCTTCCTTCATTGCCCGCAAATACAGGCCCTGGATTTCTTCGGCGCTCGGATTATTTGCCGACGCCGCGGCGAACCAGGCGCGGCGTGCGCCGTCTTCGTCACCGACGCGAGCCAAAGCATCACCGACCAACGCTTGACCGCGTGTGCTTCCGGGTTCGAGCCGCACGCCGCGGCGCGCCCATTCGGCGGCAGCGGCGCCGTCGCGGCGGATCAACAGGAGTTGCGCGAGCTCGAAGTGGTAGGCGGCGTTGTTCGAATCCCAGCGCACGGCTTTGCAGTAGGCGCGCTGCGCGTCGTCGGACTTGCCTTGCACCAACGCTTTGCGCGCGAGCTTCAATTGCTCGAACGCTGCGCCGACGTTGTCCCCGCTGGCTGCAGTGGAGTCACCCAACAGATCTTCGCAGCTCGGCGCGGGCTTGCCGGATTCGTCTTGAGGCAACGCAGAGGTTGCGCCGTTCGACGCGATGGCAGACGGCGCCGGGCTGGCAGTGGCTCCGCTCGCAGGCGGGGCGGCTACGGGTGCAGTGTTTGCTGCGCTACTCACCGCGCTGGCTGCTACCACGGGCGCGTTCGCTCGTGAGCGGTGCACATACTTGTAGATCCCAGCAGCCAACAAGCCTTGCACGATCGCGGCGCCCACGAATAACGCAGCCAGGGGCGGGCTGATGCCCTTCACACGGAAACGCGGATGCTGGCTGAGTCGCGCGGCGGCTTCGAGTTTGGGAAACGAATCAATCAACGTTGCCGGGCGCGACGGCCGCGACGTGAACGGCGAAGGTTGCGCAGCCGCCATCGGCTCGGGCGCGGGCGGCGCCGGTGCGACGTACGGCTCCAAGTCCAGCGCCGGTGCGGTCTGAGCCAGCGGATCTACAGGGAATTCTCGCGGAAGCGGCGCGGCGCGCGGGATCACCGCCATGGGAGGCGCCTCGGGTTGAGGCGGTGCTCCGCTGATGCTGCCCGCGGGCAGCGACGGAGCGATCGGCGCGTGTTCTTTCTCGGCAAGGTTCAGCGCTGCGTCCACCTCGGACATGAGGTTCGTGGTTGCTGGTTGCAACGTCGGTTCGACATGAACGCGACCGCTGCTCACGACCAAGAGAGCACTCAGGGCTGGAGCGCCCTCCCAGTGTTCGCCGCTCGGGGTTCTAGCAGTCGCGCCAACCAACAAACCATCCGAGATATCGATATCGACATTGATGCGTGCGTTGTGCACGCTGACGCGCAGCGAACGCCCGCTAGCGGCCAACGCTCGCAAGCAGCGCGCAGGGCCGTTCACTTCCAAACGCGCGTCGAAGGCGTCGCCCAGCTCGGCGCGATCACACAAGCCGCGATCTGCTTCTGCCAGCGTCGCCAGTGGCCCCGTCAAGCGATCGACCGCCGGCACTCCCAGCGAAGGCCCGCTGATCTCTTCCCAGCGCACGACTAAAAGAGAAGCCCAGCGCAGGCGCGTATCGCGCTTCATGCGACGCAACAGCGCGTAGCCCGGACCTTCGAGCTCCTTCTCGCCTATCACCACGACTTCGGGATCGAGCTGTCGCACTCGCGCGAGCTCCGGCTCGGACGGATCGAGTGCGCTCACCACGACTTCGGCACCACGCGAACGCAGCTCTTGTGCAACGACGTCGGCGCGTGCGGGGTTACTGTCGGCGAGCAGCAATCGCAGCTTTTGAATATTGCGCGGCGGCGGCTCGGATCCGGGCGTTTCCTCAGGCAAAAGCTGCACGGTGCCGCCAGCCCGGTCGTCGAATTCGTAGCGCAGCGGCTCGGCGCGCACGACGTGATGGCGCGCGCGGCGCACGAACTCGTCGATGAACGCGGCGAGCGGTCGGCCACTGCCGAGCACGAGGCGCACCGGAGTCTTTTCCGCACCTGCTTCGACCGAGAGAATTCCCGAGCGCAGCTCGGTAGTGAGCGCGTTGACGAACTCTTCCAAGGTGGCTTCGCCGACTTCGCCGAGCACGTTGCCACCGCGCTCAGGGATCTCGCGGGCGAGCTTTCCGATCGTCTCGGCAACTGCGTCGATGCTGGCCGAGCGCGGGATGACCGCCGTCGCACCGTGACGGAATGCACGCAGACGCGACGCCAGCGCGGGATCATCGCCTAACAGAACGACCGGGATGACTGAACTGACAGGCGAGCTCGTCAGCTTCGCAAGCAAGCCGTGGCCGGTGTCGCGCGCCGCTTCTCCCGCCAACAAAATCAAGTCGGGCGCTGCGACCACCACCGTCTCGACCGCTTGATCGAGCGTGGTCGACTCGACGTGAACGCGATGGCGCGCCAGCGCAAGCTTCAATGCCGGGAGAAAGACGTCATCTGCGCCAACCACCAATACGGATGGATCCAGCGTCGAGCGCGGAGGTTCGGAGTGCTGAACCTCTGGCTTTTTGGGAGGCTTGGCCGGTGGCTTGGTAGGTGGTTTCGCGGGCGGCTTGGGTGCCTGAGACACTGCGGGCCGAGGAACCCTCGAGCGGGCCGCGCGGGCGTCACCGGTACTCATCGAGCTTTCATCATCCCGCACTCGCGCCATCACGACCAGCCCGGATTTTTCTCCGCTGGTGGGCATGTCTGCGACGCCGGCACACAGGCGCGGCGCAAGAGCTAGCGCGTGAAGGCCCTTAGGCTGCAGCGCCGTGGCAGCGCTTGTACTTCTTGCCGCTGCCGCAGGGGCACGGATCGTTGCGACCGACGCGCGGCTCGGTGCGCTTGACGGGCGGGCCATTGACCATTTGCCCGTCCACGAAGACCCAACGATTGTTGTGCTTTCGGAAAATCGAGCGCTCGCGATGCGTCAGCGTAACGCCCTTCATTTTGTACTTGGCGACGAACTCGACCACACCAGCGTCGTCGCTCGGGCCGCCTTTTTCCGACGAGATCAGCTCGAAGCCGAGCCACTCGGAGTTCTTCGACCAGTCCGCGGCGCCTTGCTCGTCCACCTCGGAACGGCGGTCGGGATCGTGAGTGGCGACGATGTAGTCGACCTTCCCCGTAGCGAACGCGGTGTAACGCGAGCGCATGAGCGCTTCGGCCGTTTCTGGGATCTTGCTGCCGTCGATGTAGGGGCCGCAGCAGGTCTCGAGCGATTCGCCTTTTCCGCAGGGACAGGTCACGTCAGTTACCTCGTGGGGCGCGAGCTATATCAGCTCGCGAGCTCTGTCGCCAGCCGCTGGGGCAAGCCGCCAAAAGCGCCGTTCGAGAGCAGGGCAACGGTATCGAACGGTTGGGCCAGCTCCTTCACCCGAGCGCTCAGGGTGTCGAGGTTGGGGCAGCGCTCGGCGTGCTTGCCCGAGCTTTGGATGTCGCTCACGACGCGCTCGAGATCGAGCATTTCGTCTGCAGTCAGGTTCGTGCGCCCGAGCGGCGCGAGCAGCACGTAATCCGCCGCGGCGAAAGCGCTCGGATACTCGTTTTGATGCAACTTGCGACACGCCGTTGCGCTGCGCGGCTCGAACACCGCGATCAAGCGCCCTTGTGGATGGCGAGCGCGCAGCGCTTCGAGCGTTTCGCGCACGGCCGTGGGGTGGTGCGCGAAGTCATCGTATACGCGAATTTGGCGCGGTGTGCCGAGCAGCTCCTGACGTCGGCGTACGCCTTCGAAGCTCGCCAGCGCGGGCCCCAAATCGCTGAGGCGGGCCCCGTAACCTTGCGCAGCGGCCGCCACCGCAGCCAAAGCGTTCTTCACGTTGTGCCGCCCCGGCAGCGCCGTCGCGAAGCGCCCGGCGAGCATGCCACCCGCGAACAAATCGAAAGCGGTGCCTGTCTCGCCGCTGAGCGCTGGCGCGCCCAACCAATGCGGCGCCACTCCGCCCGTATCTTCACCATCGAGGGCGAAGAAGGTCACCTCGGCACGCGCCTTTTCGACCACACGTCGCACCAGAGGGTCCGCCGCGTTGGCGACCACGAGGCCGTGCTCGGGAACCAAAGCTACGAAGCGCTCGAAAGCTTCCAGATAAGCAGCGAGCGACGGGTAGATGTCGATGTGATCGTGCTCGATCGACGTGAGAATCGCGACTTCGGGTTGGTAATGCAGAAACTTCGCGGTCTTCTCGAAAAAAGCCGTGTCGTATTCGTCGCCCTCGATCACGAACGGCCGCTTGCGTCCACGCGTTTCCGGCGTTGGTAAGCGACGCGGCCCGGCGGCGCGGAAGCTGCGGGGAAAGCTGCGCGGCAGCCCACCCACCAAAAAACCCGGAGCGAAGCCGGTGCGATCCAAGAGATGCGCTGCCATCGCAGTGGTGGTGGTTTTGCCGTGTGTGCCCGCGACGACCAACGGGGACGTGTCCGCAAGGACGAAACGCGCCAGCGCGCCCGCAATGTGTGTGTAGGGCAAGCCCGAATCGATTGCCGCGCGCGCCTCCACATTGTTCGGCCGGCACACGTTGCCGATCACTACCAGATCCGGTTTCGGCTCGAGATGCGCCGCGTCGAAGCCGGCGAGGCAGCGAACACCCCATTCCTTCAACGCAGGTCCCATCGGTGGATCGAAGGAAACGTCGCTCCCGGAAACCTCGTGCCCGAGCTCCTTCAAGAGCCCGGCGAGCGAACCCATGCCAGTTCCCGAAACGGCGACCACATGAATGTGCATCGCGCCGGACTATAGGCGTTTCCGCTGCTCGCACCAGGGAGGTAGGGCCAGGATCTTGTGCAATTTCGCCGCGGCCACGGGTGCCTCGACCACATTGCAAGAGCCCGCTACAGTCCGCGCGAGCTTACGTCATGAAGATTTCGGAGATTCTCGCGAACGGGCGGCCTTCCTTCTCAGTGGAGTTCTTTCCTCCCAAAGACCAAGAAGGCATGGATCGGCTGTTCGAGACGGTCGAAAACCTGCGCCCGCATTCACCCTCGTTCGTGTCGGTGACCTACGGTGCCGGCGGTAGTACGCGTCGCCTGACGGTCGAGCTGGTGCAGCGCATCAAGCGCGAAGCGGGCCTCGAAACCATGGCGCACCTCACCTGTGTGGGCGCGACGCGCGAGGAAATTGCCGAGGTGCTCGATCAGCTCGCGGGCTCTGGCATCGACAATGTGATCGCGTTGCGTGGTGATCCGCCGCGTGGCGAGACGCATTTCAAGACTCCCGAAGGCGGCTTTGCGCATGCCTCGGAGCTGATCGGCTTCATTCGGTCGCGTTACGGCTTTTGCTTGGCAGCGGCCTGCTATCCCGAGAAGCACCCTGAAGCCGTCAGCCTCGAAGCCGACTTGGACCGCGTGAAGGAGAAGGTCGATCTTGGCGCCGACGTGCTCATCACGCAGCTCTTCTTCGAGCCCAGCGTATACTTTTCGTTCGTCGAAAAAGCGCGGGCGCGCGGCATCCGCGTGCCGATCGTGGCGGGCATCATGCCAATCACCAGCGTGTCGCAGATCAAGCGCATCACGGCCATGTGCGGCGCCTCGATGCCTTCGGCTTTGCTCGCGGAGCTCGAAGCGGCAGGCAACGACGTGGAGGCTGTGCAACGTATCGGAGTCGACCACGCCACCGCAGCTTGCCAAACGTTGATTGCTGGCGGCGCGCCAGGAATCCACTTCTACACGCTGAATCGCTCACGCGCGACGGCTGAGATTTTGCGGCGGCTTCGCTGACTGGGAAGAGCCGACATCGCGCCAAGCCGAAATACAGCGCGTTTGAGCCGTTCTCTTGCAGTCGTGCGTCGAGCTAGCGTGGCAAAGGAATTACACCCAAGGGCGCTTGCTTCCTCAGCCTGCAGTCGACTGCGAATTCTGTGGTCAGTGCGAGGGATCACCGGTGTAGTTGGTTTGTGTGCGGCGCTGCTACCCGCTTGCGGTGGGGCAATGGGGCAAGCTCGGCTGCTCGCAAAAGGTGGTGAAGAAGGTAAGCCGGTACGCGCACCGCTCGCGCTTGGCGCCTCGTTTCAACCGGAGGTGCTAGCCGAATTGAAGGGGGACGCAGCGCCGGTGCTCTCGTTGATTTCGGGGCGCCCTGACGTGCTCGCTTTCGAGCGCGGCCGGTTGTGGGGACGCGCACCGGGGCTCGCTCCTGTCCTGATTGCGACGAGTGACGGCGTCGTTATCGACTTCTATCACGTGTGGGTGGCGCGAGCGACGCGGCTCGCGTTGCGACGTAGCGACGAGGCAGGCAAAGATTTGGGGGAGATGCTGGCTGGCTTCGATTTCGTGGTGGGTGAATCCGTGTACCTGACGCCGCGCGTTTACTACGAAGCACAAGAGCTCACGGGGGATGTGGATGCCGAGTGGTCCGTGGCGCCGCCTTTGGTGGAGTTTTTGCGACGCGGAGTGCCGGGCGATCGGCGGCTTTTGGCGCGTCGCGCGGGCGAAGCGAAGCTCAGGGTTGCCGTCGCTGGAGTCGAGCTTGAGCTCCCGATTCGCGTTCTCGAGCCGTCGGAGAAGCTTGCCAACGCTTCGAGGCAAGCCTTGCCACCCAATTCGTCGTTGGGGAGAGCCGAATGATGACACGTCAGCTTCTGACGCTGCTCGCGGCACTAGCCGCTGTCGGGTGTACCCATCTCGAAGCAGTCACACTCGCTCCAGCCGGTCGCAGCGCAAGCGTCGATAATCGAGGTGAGACCATCGTGCTTTCGCAAGGCGTTGCCGTTGCATTCAAGTGCACCACGGCGTGGGGTAACCCCTGCGACGCGAATCGCGCCAGCGTCGACGACGTGAGCATTGCTCGGATCTATCCGGCGCACTTGGAGGAGCTCGAACGTTTCACGCGGGGTACCTTCAAACCGACGAGCTACGTGATCGTGGGCCTCAAACCAGGCAGCACCACGCTGCGAATCGAGGGGGAGCACACCTACCGCGTCGTGGTCGAAAACTAGGGCTCGTGAACGTTACGACGGCGCGCGAGGGCGTGCGATGCCGCTCAACAGGGCGTCCAACATGCGGCCGGCGTTCGTGGCGATTTGCTGGGGTGTACCGCGCATGAGGGCCGGCACGCTGTTCCACAATGCGGCGTAGCCGTGGGCAGCAGACCAGATGGCGCGCTCGGCGGCGATCGGGTCGACACTCAAGAGCTTCTTGCGCGCACAGTCTGCAAGGCAGTCGCGCAGCGTCGAAAACGACTCGGCGGCGGCGCTGCGCACTGGGCTGTCGCGAGCGAGCGCGGAGTTCACGCCGCCGAACATGAGCTCGAAGAGGTACCGGTGCTCGACCGCAAAAACGACATACGCAACCGCGCCGCGCCGTAAGCGTCGAAGTGGTGGCTGGCCGCGTGGTGCGGCTCGGAGGATGGCTTTGCCGAGCGCCATGAAGCCGGCTTCGGCTAGTGCCTCGAGCAGCGCCTGCCTGTTTTCGAAATGGTTGTAGAGGGCCATCGGCGAGACGCCCACCTCCGCAGCAACGCGGCGCAAGCTGAGCGCGGCGACACCTTCGTGACGCAAGATGGCTTGCGCGCTGGCGAGCGCGGCTTCGCGTAGGTGACCGTGGTGATACGCGCGGGAACGGCCGTTGGAGGCTTTCTTCGAAATAGTGGGCACTGGAGGCGACGTCCTACAAAGTATACACTGTATATATGACCAATGGTCGACCAATGCCCAGCGAGCCACCGACTCCGTTCTGGAAGGCGGAGCGCGCGGGAACGACGCACGGCGACGGTCAGCTCGGTGGAGCGGCATGCCGGCTGCGGCTGGTGTCGATTCCGGTTAGCCATTACTGCGAGAAAGCGCGCTGGGCGCTGGAGCGCGCGGGGCTTCCTTATGAGGAGCTGCGGCACGTGCAGTTATTTCACTATGCGGCCACGTTTTGGTACGCGCGTTCGGCGTACGCTCCGGCGTTGTTGACGCCGGCTGGAGCCATTACCGACTCGACGGCGATTTTGCGTTACGTGGATTTGCTGGTGGACGCGCCGTTGTTCCCGCGCGAGGCCGCGGCGCACGCGCAGGTGAGCGAGCTCGAGGAGTTGTTCGATCGCGTGGTGGGCGTCGAGTCGCGGCGCTGGTTGTATCGGGCAGGCTTCGAGCATCTCGGAGGCGAGCGCATGGTGGCGATGGCGGCGCAGGGCACGCCGGCGTGGCAAGCGCCAGCAGCGCGAGTGTTGGCGCCTTTCGCGCGCTGGTTTTTGCACAAGCGTCTGGATATCGGGGAGGCGCGTGTGGAGCGAGGGCTAGAGCAGCTCTGGGATGTGTTCGAGCGCGTTGGGCAGTTGCTGCGCGATGGGCGTCGCTATTTGACTGGCGACCAGTTTACGGCGGCCGATCTGAGTTTCGCGGCGTTGTCGGCGCTCGTGTTGATGCCGCCGGAGTACGGCGTGCGTTTGGCGGCACTGGATGAGTTGCCGGCGGCGATGCGCGCGGTGGTGGAGCGATTTCGCGAGACGCACGCCGGCGAGTTCGCGCTGCGACTGTACGCGCAGGAACGGCGTATTCGGGTGTAGCCGTTCACAAACGGTGAGAACGTGCGCGGCCGCGGACCCGCACGGCGCTTGCGCTGGCACCTGGTGTCGCTCGGGGACGCATGTCGCGCCCGTTACAGCGAGCGGACCCAAAACCTACTTGTGAACGACGACGAGCGTTTTTTGGTTGGGATCGGCGGCTGCGGCGTGCCAGGCCTTGGGGAGCTCGGGTGTTGCGAATTCGAAGATGCGGCGTGCGTCGGCTGGGGAGAGTGCGATGTCGCCAGGGCCGCGTTCGATGCCGAAGCGATCGTGCCAGTACGCTCCGAGGATGGCTTGGCCGGAGGAGAGCTCGAGCACCCAGGGGAGGTCGAAGATTTGGTAGTGTTCGCCGGCGCGTTCGGGTGGGGCGCTGAGGAGCGTGACGTGTTTTGCGACGACTTCGAAGGTGCCGAGCTTGGTGACGGCGGCTTCGGACGGCGCGTTTTCAATCACGCGATCGCGGCCGGTACTGACCAAGGTTGCGAACACGGGCTTTTTGCCTTCGTAGGCGACCAAGGTGCCGCAGATGACGCCGACGTCGAGCCAGCGCTGGCCTTCTTTCACGAAATCGGGAAAGCGTGTGCGCTTGTGAATGATGGTGACGTCTTGCTCACGCAGCCAGTGCTTGTCGTCGATCGACCAGAGCTTGGTGCCGTTGTAGTTTTTGAAGCGGCTGGTAAGGGGGATGGTTTGGTGAAATTCGAGTGGCTCGTTTTTGACGAAGCGTTCGGCGTCGGGCTTGAAGTTGGAGACACCACGCTTCACGACGAAAGCGACGGGGAGCTCGTGCTCGGAGTCGATGGTGTAGCCGCTGAAGCTGGAGCCGCGCGCGGCTTCGAGTTCGCTGGCGCGGACGAAGCGACCGTTGGTGAGTAGCCCGAAGCGTTCGACGTCGCCGTCGCCGATGCGCGCGCTCCAGGAGCCGACGACTGCCATGGCCGAGTTGCGCGCGAGTTTTTGCACTTCGCGCACGCCGTCACTGCGCGCGGGATCGCGCTCGTAAAGTGCGCTGTCTTTGCGCACTCGTCCGTAGGTGTACGGGAGCGACTGATCCAAGGCGGGCTGGATCGCCATCGCGGCTAGGGTGGGGTGTGCAAGATCGAGGGTAGCGCCCTGATTCAGGCACACGACGCCGCGCGGAAATACGGGGTAGTACCCGGATTCGCAGTCTTTGCTCTTGCGCAACGCGGTTTGTGAGCGAGCGACGAGCGCGCCTGCGTGGAGTGCGCCGAGCCAACGAGCGTCGCCGGTTGGACGCTCGAGTATGGGAGTGGCGTTTGCGATGGCGCCGAGTCTCGGTCCGTTCTCCGGTGGCGGCGTGACATCGGGAATCGCCGCGTCGCTATCGACCTTGCTGAGCGACGAGCCGCGTGAGCCGCATGCGCTCGCCACGAGGAGCAACAGCGCGAGGCGCATGCTTCCTGTGAGGGCGGATCGACGACGAGCCATGCGTCGTGACTTCTCAAAGTTCTGGGCGAGGGGCCAAATTTTTGAGGGCGCGTGCTCACCGATACGACAGTACGCTACCCAAAATTGCTCGCCGCAAACCCTACGCAGCGAACGGTGCGTAGTCATTTTGTCAGAGGCTACGCTGCGGGCTGATTAGCCGGTATGGCGGGTATGGACCAGACTGATTTTTCGGTATCTGATCGTGTTGAGCATCAACACTATCAGTGGTTCATGTCAGGCTCAGGAACGAGAAGAAGTCTGGTTCCAGTGTCGTTCGGACGCGAGATTCGGCGCCGGCGTGGCGCGTTGGGTTTGACTCTCGAGCAGCTTGCTGAGCGATCGGGGCTCACGCCGAACTACATCGGCACAGTCGAGAACGGGCGACGTGATCCATCGCTGAGCACCGTGCTGGCGCTCGCAAAAGGTTTGGGTGTTGCACCGAGCGCGTTGATGGGTGGCGTGGGTGAGTTCAGTGCCGAGGCGACCGAAGCGGCGGCGCTGGTGGAGTCGCTGCCGGCCGAAGTGCAAACGGCGATTCTGGAGTTGCTGCGCGTGCTTGGGCGCCGTCGCCGCGTTCCTTGAGCCGAAGACGAGGCAGCGAACGAAAGGCTTGACCCGGCCCCGCCATCGACCCCAGATCCGGGTCGATGATGCGTTTCGCATTCGTGTTCGGTGTGATGACGTTCCTGTGTCCCGCGCTGGCTCTCGCCGAAAACGAAAGCTGGGATGGGGGTTACGAAATCAAGGCCGAACGGCGCTCCGGCTTCACCGCGTCCGCGGGTCTCGGTATGGGCCTAGGATCGGCTACCGGCTATCCCAACTCGCTGTCCAAGCAGGACAACCCTCTGTACGAATCGTCGATCGGTGCAGGCTTTGGGTCGACTTGGTCGTTGTGGATCGGCGGCGCGTTGCGCGATTGGTTCATCTTCGGGCTCGGCACGCAGGGCTTCGGGGCGAGCTCGGGCGATCTGAAGGCGAGCGGCGGTGCGTTCATTCTGCACGTGGAAGCGTTTCCTTTATGGTCTCTGGGTGGCCGCTTCCGCGATTTGAGCGCGTTCACCGAATTCGGCGCCGGCGGTTTGACGATCGAGGGCGGTCGTGAGAAAGCCGACGGCGGTCTGGTTAGCGTGCTCGGGCTGGGGGTGAACTACGAACTGTTTCGCTGGGGTCACTTTGCACTCGGGCCCACGCTCGCCAGCAACTACATGTATTCGGACTCGATCACGGCGTACGGGGTGTTCGGCGGCTTGCGCACGACATTTTACGGCGGCCCGTAAACGCCGCTGACGACGCGCTCGATGCCGCCGTAGTCGCGGCTGCGCTCGATGTCGCGAAAGCCGCGTTGCTGAAACAGTTCGGCAACGGCCGGCGCCTGCCCGAAGCCGATTTCGAGGGCGAGCACGCCATTGGCAGCCAGAAATGCTGGCGCTTCTTGTAGAATGCGGCGCACCAAATCCAGCCCATCGGCGCCGCCATCGAGTGCGAGGCGTGGCTCGAAATCGCGCACGTCGGGGGCAAGCTCGGCGATTTCAGCGGCAGGGATGTACGGGGGATTGCCGGTGATGAGCTCGAAGCGCGCATCGCGTGCGATGGGAGTGAACAGATCGCCGAGCAGCCAGGCGGTGTTGTGCGTTGCGCCGAGGCGCAGCGAATTGTCGCGCGCGACTTCCAGCGCCGCCGCTGAGATGTCGCTGCCCGTGACTCGCCAGGTGGGCCGCGCGCGAGCAAAGGCGATCGCGATGCAACCGGAGCCGGTGCACAGGTCGAGAGCGCGACCGTAAAGCGAGCGCGGCTTGGTGCGGCGCAGCGCGGTCTCGACCAATGTTTCGCTGTCGGGTCGTGGTACCAGGACGCGCGCATCGACGCGAAACGGCAAGCCGTAGAATTCGCGCTCGCCTCGGATGTAGGCGATGGGTTCGCCGCGACGTCGGCGCTTGATGAGTTCGCGGTACGCCGAAAGCTCGCGCTCATCGAGCGGGCGCGTCGACTCGACGATCAGCTTGATACGATCGAGATGCAGCACCTGGCCGAGCAAGAGCTCTGCGTCGAGGCGTGGGCTCGAAAAGCCGCGGCGCGCGAAATCGTCCGCTGCCCAGCGCAGTACTCGCGCGATCGACCAGACTTCGTCGTCGCCGTTCACCCGCTCGCTCGCGGCCGATTCAGGCAAGGCACGGGTGCTTGACACGATTTACCGTCAGCTCGGTACCAGCGGGGTGGTGTGTAGTAAAGGCGGGCATTCGGCGGAGCGCCCCAAGCTACGATCGGAGGGGCGTAGTAGCAATCAGCGGGCGGCACGGCCCAGCTCCCCGGCTGCCATTGCCAGCGCCGGGCGCGCCACTCGTAGTGCCCGTCGATGAAGCGGCACTCGGGCCGCCCGGCGAGCTTCTCGTCGCGCAGCTCGATTTGCGCGGGTGGCGGCGGATACTCGACCTCGTAGAACTCGTTGCCGACCGGGCGCGGCGGTTCGGGAGGACGCCCGCAGGCGAGCAGCACGAGCGAGGTGAGAACCGGTGCGCGCGTCATAGCTCGGGGTGAAACACGGAGGAGAGCAGCGCGCCGAGGCCCACGCGTTCGAACAGGGCGTACTCCAGAATGCCGAGCGCCAAGAAGGGGCCCAGCGGAATGCGCATCTTGCCGAAGGTTTTGGGCATCTCGCGCAGGGCGGTGTCGGCGTCCAGTTCGCGCTGCAAGGCTTCGCGCTCTTCGCCTTCAGCGGCTTCGATCGCCGCTTGAAGCTCCTTGCGCTCCTCCAGTACGGCTTGCGGCAGGTCGATGTGCCCACCCGAGAAGTACGCAGCCAAGGTGACCAGGGTGGCTTGTGCGCAGCCGCCCACGAACGCGAATACGACGCCTTCCCAGCCGAACCAAGCGCCCGCGACGGCCATCAGAATGGCGTCGCCGAGGCCCATACCTGGGTACCCCTTCCACAGCTGGTAGCCGAGATAGAAGGGCAGAAAGATCAGCAAGAAGCCGAACAACGTGCCGTACACGCCGTGCATGAACTCCGTTCCGCGCAGCCCGGCGCTCGCGAGACCGATCGCACCCGCGCCGATGCTGAGCGACAACGGGATGAACATGTACTCGAGATCGATGAACGCGATGCCGACCAGCGCAATCCCGAGCGCGAAGTAGGCGAGAAAGACGAGTAGCGCATTGGTGATCGGCGTCTCTGCAGGTAACTCGAACACGATGAGCTGCAGGACCGAAAACGCGAGCAATCCACCAATCAGTTCGACCAATGGGTAGCGCGGCGAAATGCGTGTACCGCAGCAGCGCGCCCGGCCGCGCAGCAGAAGCCAACTGAACACCGGAATGTTGTCGTAAGCAGCTATCGGCTTGCCACAGCCGGGACAGCGCGAGCGCGGGCTCACTACGCTTTCTTCGCGCGGAAGCCGGTGAATCACGACGTTCAAAAAGCTTCCCCACAAGAGGCCGAACGGCACTAGAAATGCGTACAACAAAAACGCGGGGATTTCGGCGAGCACGGGCAACGGCGTGCGGCCATCTTGGCACAGCCTCGCGCCGCTTGCCGCGTGTATACTGCGCGGCCTGATGCCTAGCGCTGGCACCGCCACCCGCACACTCGACAACTTCGCGCCCGAAGCGCGTGCCTTGGTCGTCGCCGCCCAGGTGTTGGCCGACGAACGCAAGCACCGCGAGCTCGAGCCAATTCACGTTTTGGCCGCCGCGTTGAGCAAGGAGCGCGGTACGAGCGAAGTGCTCGCGCGCGCCGGAGTGGATGCCAGCGAGTTCAACGCTGCCGTCGAGCGCGCTCTCGGCTCACGGCCGTCCTCGAGCGAGCCGGCTTATCTCGCCGCTGCAGCGCTGGATTTGTTGGAGCGCGCCGAGCGTGAAGCATCACGAGAGCGGCGTGCCCAGGTCAACGTGGCGGATGTGTTGAACGCGCTCACGCAGGAGCTGCGCGGCGCTGCGGGAGAAGTGTGGGCCGCTTTCCGTTTGGGGCCGGGCGCGCTGCGTCCACACATGACGGCGCTGAAAAGTGGAGAGCGTGCGCTGACCAGCTCAACCGTGTCGGCAACTGCCGGCGCTCCGGCGGGAACGTTCGTGCGCTCGCTGGCTTCGGATGCGGATGGAGATGCCGCGGTGGTAGCGCGCCAGCCGGAGCTCAGGCGGTTGCTCACGGTATTGGAGCGTCAAAACAAGTGCCATCCCTTGTTGGTAGGGGAAGCAGGCGTTGGCAAGCGAGCCCTGGTGACGGCGTTGGCGCGGCGGGTCGCTGCGGGCGATGTGCCGACCAGCCTGGCGGCAGCGCGCGTGGTGGAGCTTCAGCCAGGCGCGTTCGGGAGCGCTTCACGCTTGCGCGGCGAAGGCGAAGAGCGCGCGCGCAAGTTGGTGAGCGATCTCGTTTCGCACAAGGATCCTGCGATTTTGCTGGTTCGCGGGCTCGAGCAGTTGTTCGCGCCGAATTCGGGGTCGAGTGCGCTGGTGGATGCGCTGCGCCCAGCGCTGGAGCGCGCTGAGCTGCGCTTGCTCGCCACGACGACGCCGGACGGCTTGCGAAAGATCGAGGAGCGCGATGCGAGCTTTTTGCATGAACTCACCGTGCTCGAGATTTCGGAGCCGAGCGAAGCCGAAGCGCTCGAGATCTTGCGGGCAATTGGCCCGCGCTTGTCGCGGCACCATCGCGTAGGCATCGGTGAGGCGGCCCTCAACGCGGCGATTACGCTCGCGCGTCGTTATCTACGCGACCGCCGCTTGCCGGACAGCGCCATCGATCTTCTCGACGAGAGCGCGGCGCGCAAACGCGTGCAGCTCGATGGCTTGCCCGAAAAGGCCGAGGCTGAGCTGCGGCGCTTGGAAGCGCTGGAGGCCGAGCTGGCGCTGCCCGTCGATGCCGCGCACGCCGACGAAGCGCGCCGCACTCAGCTGCAGACTGAGCGCGACGATCTGGTGCCGCGGGTGAAGGCAATTCGCGAGCAGGCCGAGGCGCGTCGCGGCGCCGTGGCGGCGTTTCGCGCGCTGAAAGCCGAGCTCGATGCGGCGCGCAGCGAGCGCGCGGGTCTCGGCAACGATGCCGCGCGCGTGGCGGAGCACGAGCGCAAAGTGAGCGAGCTCGAAGCTCGCGTGAAACGCGCGGAGGATACAGCGAGCTCACTCGGCGCTTCACTCGAAAGCCCGCTCGTGTCCGCGGAAGACGTGGCGGCCACGTTGGCAGCGTGGACGGGGATCCCCGTGCAGCGCATGCTGGAGGGCGAGACGTCGCGCCTGCTCGAACTCGAGGATCGGCTGCGCAAACGCGTCGTCGGGCAAGATCACGCCTTGGCGGCGCTTGGTCGCGCCGTGCGACGCGGCCGCATGGGTTTGCGCGATCCCAAACGCCCGATTGGCAGCTTCTTGTTTTTGGGGCCGAGCGGCGTCGGCAAAACCGAGCTGTGTAAGGCGCTAGCGGCGCAGCTGTTCGACGACGAACGTGCACTCACGCGTTTGGATATGAGTGAGTTCATGGAGCGCCACATGGCGCAGCGTTTGATCGGCGCGCCACCCGGCTACGCCGATAGCGAGCAGGGTGGCTTCCTCACCGAAGCCGTGCGGCGGCGTCCGTATTCGGTGCTGCTCTTCGACGAGGTCGAAAAGGCGCACCCCGACGTGTTCAATCTGCTGCTGCAGCTGCTCGACGATGGGCGCCTCACCGACGGACGCGGCAAGACGGCGGACTTCTCGAACACCGTCGTGATTATGACGAGCAACATCGGGTCCGAACACGTGCTCGAAGCCGAGCCGGCGCGCTTCGAAACGGATGAGGGCCGCGACGCTCTGCGAGCGGAATTGCTGACGCGCTTGCGCCAGTTCTTTCGCCCGGAGCTTTTGAATCGCATCGATGAGGTGCTGGTGTTTCGCCCGCTCGGGAGGCAACAGCTCTCATTGGTGGTGGAGCTCGAACTGGCGCAAATTGGGCGTCTCTTGCGCGACCGCGGTCTGACCCTGCGAGCCACTGAGGCCGCCAAGGCGCGCCTCGTCGAGCTCGGATACGAACCAGCGCTCGGTGCGCGGCCGCTCAAGCGAGTCATTCTTCGCCACGTTCAGGATCCGCTTGCCGAAGGGCTCTTGGCGGGCCGCTTCGCTGGCGCCAGCACGGTCGTCGTCGATGCGGAAGGCGACGCGATCCGGCTCGACGCCGAGGCCTCGAAAGACCCCGGCGTCGCAAGCTGACGCTCTGCGACGCCGAAGCGCAAGACTCCGGCGTCGCGAGCCAACCTCACATGGGAGGAGCGCCCATGCCCGGAGGCATGCCCGGAGGCATCCCGTGCGGACTGGCGGGCGGCTTGTCTTTGGGCTCGTCGCTCTTCTGGAACTTCTTCTCGTCGGCGGTTGCCCAATCGGCAGCCCATGAGCTGATGCTGAAGAACTCGTTCTTGCCGCTCACCTGCACCCAACGGCTCGAACCTTCCGCGGTGGAGCCCACCTTCACTTCGCGCTTGGCGCCGTCCTTCAACGTGAACAGCACCGTGGCGACGGGCTTCTCGAGTCCGAGATCCGCTGCGGTCTTGCCCTTCTCCGCGAAGTTGTCGGCCGACAGCGTGCGATAGGCGCGGATCAAGTCGAGCACCTTGCCGCTATCGAACTTCTTGATTTCACCACCGGCGCCCTTGGCGGGCTTGTACTTGGAGACCCAATTGCCGTCCTTCTTGGTGAACGCAAACGAGCCGTTCTCGTTGTCGACGTTGACCGACTCGACATCGACCTCTTCGAACTTGAACAGCGACATCTCGCGCCAAGCCTTCACCTCGCGGTTGTAGAGGTAGTCCGAGTAGCCCTTCACGGCATACACGCCGTCTTTGCCAGCGATCCGCGTCATCTGCCCGCGGCCGCCGTTGTCTCCGAAGAAGGCGTCGAGCACGACTGCGTTGTCTTTGTGGACAGTGACGTGAAAACCGAGATCGTCCGAAACCTTGAACTTGGCGTAATCGGCCTTGCCAGGGTCGATCACTTCGCTGACCTTCAAAGTCTTCAAGTTGTCGAGCATCGACTTGACGTTGGCCTGGTTGGCTTCGGCGTCGACCGGCTGCTCGAGCCGCCACTCTTCGCCTTTTTTCACCAGGGTCACGTCGACGCCAGCGGCGCCTTCCTTGCCCGGCTTGTGCAGCACGACCTTGTTGATCTTGCTGACGTCGTCGTCGCTGATCTCGATTTTGGGGAGATCAGCGGCGCGTGCGTTCAGCGAGTAGGCCTTGGCCTCTTCGTCTTGCTTCTTGTTGGTGAGGTACAGCCCACCACCGAGCACGGCCAAGACGGCCAGCGCGGCGACGAGTTTGGTATCCGTGGTTGCCATCTCTCGATTTCTCTTTCGGAATTGTCTCAGGCAGCCTTCAGGTTCTGGCGCTCGGCTTCACGCTGACGCCAGCGGAACAAGCCGAACAGAGCGAAGAGGAGCGGAGCACCCAGCGTGAGCGCCCACTGCACGCGGAACTGCATGCTCTTGCGCAGCGCCTTGTATTCCTCGTCCTTGCGCTTGGCTTCGGCCTCGTCGTCGCCTTCCTTGAACTTCGGTTTGCTGACGCTCTGGTAGCTGAGCGACGGCACCCCGATGAGCTTGGCGCTGGCGGCGAGTAGGTCGGCGTCACCCGAGATCCAGTCCAAGGTGTTCTTGAACGAGAGGATCGTGCTGGTGAGGTGCTTGGTGTAGAACTGGCCAATCTGCTGGAGCTGCGGGTCGCCACCCACTGCGCCGAACATCTGGAATTGGCCACCGAGCTCAGGGCCATTGCCGGCGTAGGCGAACGGGTTCGTCAAGAACTCGCTCGACGACACCACCAGTACCCGCGAGGGCGTGGGAGCCTGTGTGTTGGCGGGCTTCACGTCTTCGGAAGGTGAACCGGCGAAGGCACTCTTCAGCTTGCCTTCGGCCACTGCCGCGATCACGCGCTGCTCTTGTTTGCCTTTCGGCAGCCACTTGTCGCGCAGCTTCATGTCGATGCTCTCGCTGGTGTCGACGGCGGCCTGCGGCGTGGTGCGAGCGACCGGGTAGATCTTCACGTCGGCCGGCTGCTTGCTCTTGTCGAGCGTGAGGCTGGACGGGAACGGGAAGATCGCCTCCTCCATGCGGAAGAAGCCGGCGAAGCCCGTGTCGAGCGCCTTCTCGTTGTCAGAGAAGCGCGGATCGTTCACCACGTGTGCGATGCCCGGGTGGCGTACCCACGTGACCGCGCCGGTTTGCGGGCTCATGGCGCCAATGCGGAACTGCGCACCGTAGTCGAGCACGGCGTCCTTGTTGAGCGTGATGCCGTAGCCGGCGAGCAACTTCTCGAGACCGTGCGTGCTCAAGGTCGCCTTCATGCTCGCGTCGTTTGCCTTCAACGTAACGGCCGAGGCGTACACCGCAAGCGACTTGCCACCCCGCATCAAGAACTCGTCGATGCGGCGCAGCTCCTTCTCGCTGTAGTCCTTCTGAGGCTGCGTGATGATGATGCCGACGAGCTCCTTGTCGATCTCGTTGGCGCCGTCCTTCAGATCGAGCTCCTCCACCTTGTAGAAGGGGAAGGCTTGCTCGAGGATCGACTGCAAGCTGGGTGAACCGCCGCCGCGCCCTTGCTTCGGCACCAAGTTGGTGTCGCTGAGCTTCAGCTCGTCTTTGCCGGTGATGACGCCGATGCGGTGCTTGATGTTGTCCGCCTTGTCGCGAATCTCGCGGATCTTGTTGGTGATCCAGAACTCGAGACCATCGGTTTGGTTCGGGAACAACTGCGGAATCACCGCCTTTTCGCTGCCGTACTTGAAGACCAGACCCAGATAACCCTGCGCGATCGAGGCTTGGTCTTCGCCCGTGGCGCTGACTTCGCCGAACGGCTGCTCTTGCAGCCCCGCGTCCTTGGCCTGTTGCCGCAACTCGTCGGTGTTCGGCTCGATCAAGGTGAACTTGAACTTGCCTTTCCCGGCGCGCTCGTACTCCTTCAAGAGGTCGGTCAGGTCGCGCACGAACGAGTCGAGCTGCGGCAAGCCGGTCTTCACGTAGGCGTCGATTTGCACCGGGCTCTTCAAGCCTTGCAGCAAGCGCCCGCTGCCTTGGCTCAGCGTGTAGCGCTCAGCCTGCGTGCGATCCGAGCGGAAGTAGAGCTTTGAGGAGAGCATGTTGGCGACCACCACGATCAGGGTGATCACCACCAGATAGAAGCCGGCTTGAGCGGCGTCTTTACGCTTTTTGTCCTGTGTAGCCATTGGTCACGCCCACTTGCGGCGCTCGAGCGCACGGAAGGCGACGAGCAGAGAGAGAACGGTTACGGACACGAAGAACACGACGTCTCGGCTGTCCACCAGCCCGCGCCAGAAGCCGCTCAATCGCGTCTGGAAGCTCATGTACTGCAGCGCATTCGGCAGCATGCCGCCACCGCTCGCCGAGCTCAGGTACTGCGCGGCGTTGTCGAAGAACCACAACGCGGCCAGCACGAAGAAGGTGATGAAGAAGGCGACCGCCTGGCTATCGGCGAGCGCGCTCACCAAGAGGCCAATCGAGGTCGCCGCGGCGCTGAACAAGATCAGCCCCAAGTAACCGCTGACAACGGGACCCGAGTCGAGCGGACCCAGCACCCACGGCCACTTGAACATGCCGATCGGGTAGACCAGCGTGGCCAGCACCAGCACCAGCACGAGGCCGAGCGCTCCCAAGAACTTGCCGAGCACCACGTCGCTATCGCTCACCGGCAGCGTGATGAGCATCTCGAGCGTGCCAGAACGTCGCTCTTCCGCGACCAGGCGCATGGTGACCACCGGGACCACCAAGAAGCTGAGGCCCATTGGCGCGTACTCGAACAGGCGCTCCACGGAAGACCTGTCGGCCTGCCAGAAGCCACCGTTCAACATGAAAAACATCAACCCGAGCGCGAAGAAGCTCAGGCAGATCACCACGTAGGCGAGAGGCGAATCGAAATACGAGCGGAATTCGCGTTTTGCGATGGTCAGCATCGGGGACATGGCTAAGCCTTTCGCGCGGAGGCGTGATTGTCGTCGCCCGCGTCGTCGTCATCATCGTCGTCGTCGTCAGCAGCGGCTGCCGCCTCGTCGTCGTCCGCGTCGTCGTTATCGCCACCTTTCCAGTTGGCGCCACGATCGAGCTTCTCGTCGCCGCGGGTAAGGTCTCGGAACACGGCATCGAGGCTTTGCGCGTCGCGGCGCAGCTCGAGCAGGGTCCAACCCTTGGCCACCACCAAGCGAAAGATATCGGCGCGCAGATCGGAGTCTTGCGGCCCGATCAGCTCGAACTTGTGCGCCTTCTCATCAGTGGGCAGCTCGCGCACGGCGCGGGCTCCATCGATCTTCTCGAGCGCGGAGCGAGCGGCTTCGGCGCTGGGCGCTTGATTGCCAGCCTCCGCCTTCTTCTCGTCCACTGCCACGACGTAACGGACGCGACCCGTCTTGCCGCGGATGTCGTCGAGCGCACCGTCCGCCACCACGCGGCCCTTGCTCACGATGATGGCACGGGCGCAGGCTTCCTCGACCTCGGCCAGATTGTGAGTGGAAAGCAAGATCGTGCGATCTTTGCCGATTTCCTTGATGTACTTGAGCACCTCGGCCTTCTCGTTGGGGTCGAGATCGCTGGTCGGCTCGTCCAAAATCAAAATCGGTGGATCGTGAATCAGAGCTTGGCCCAAGCCGACGCGCTGGCGATAGCCGTGGGACAAGGTCCCGATGTCTTTGCCCAGCGATTGAGCCAAGCCGCACACCTCGACCACCTTCTTCAGGCGGTCCTTGAACTTGCTCTCCGACAAGCCGCGCACTTCGGCTACGAAGCGCAGGTAGTCGTAGACGGTCATGTCTGTGTACAGTGGAGCGCGCTGCGGCAGATAACCGATCGCGCGACGCACCTCGAGCGGCGCGTCAAACACGTCGTGACCGCTCACCTTCGCCGAACCGGTAGTCGGCGAGATGAAGCAGGTGAGGATACGCATCGTGGTGGACTTGCCGGCGCCGTTCGGACCCAAAAATCCTACGACCTCACCGCGGCGGACTTCGAAGCTCACTTTGTCGAGTGCGCGGGCCACGCCAAAACGCTTGGTCAGTGCACTCGCTTCGATCATGACGTCGGTAGACATCCGACCTCCCATCGTAAAAACCGCCCCCAATGCGAGGCGGGAGAAAACCTAGACGCCCGAGTTCGACCCGCTCCGGGGGCGCTGGGCCGCGGCATCCTAGCGGCGGCGCGATCTCTGTCAACGGTCCAAAGCCCCATGGTCGTGTCCAGCCGGGTACGCGCATCAACCCCCGACAGCCCGCGCTATTCCCGAAGTCTTCTCGCGTCTTGGAGCGGCCCGCGATCCGTGACCAAGCGAAGCATCTCGGCCGCAAAGCCAAAGCACGCCCATCATTATTTTTTGCTGCGGTGGCGAAGTTTTGTGGCGCGAGTCCGGGCGTTTCCTGTCGCGCCCCGGCGCGCATTAAATTGCCTGTCTCGAATGCAGACGCGAGTAACGCTTCGGCCCTACGAACTGAGCGACGCGAGCGAGCTCTACGCCGCGGTGCAGGAGTCCGTGAGCGAGGTGTCGCGCTGGTTGCCCTGGTGCCACTCCGATTATTCCCTGACCGACGCCGTGAGTTGGATTCGAGCGACGCGCGACGGTCACGCGCGCGGCACCATGTACGATTTCGCGATTGTCGATTCGAGTGGGCGCTACGTCGGTGCGTGCGGGATCAATGCGATCAACGCCATCGATCGCTTTGCGAATCTCGGTTACTGGGTGCGCTCGTCACGCACCGGCGAAGGCATTGCGCCGAACGCCGTGCGCGAACTCGTGAGCTGGACCTTTAGCCACACTGCCTTGAATCGTCTCGAGATCGTCGTGGCTGTCGGCAACACGCGCAGCCAACGCGTGGCGGAAAAGGTCGGCGCGCAACAGGATGGCGTTCTCAGGCAACGCGTGTTCCTGCAGGGCAGGTCATGCGACGCAATGATGTTCTCATTGGTGCGTTCACGCTGAGCCACGGTCGAGTTGATATCCGTCATTGCTTAAGAGCCTTAAGTTGCGCGCGCGGCTCGGCGGGATGCAATCGCGCAAAAGGGTCAATTTAGTCGCGGCGCTTCGCAAAAAGGGGTCAACTTCTTTCGATCGCAATTAGTTCGACCGCGCGTAACTGGATGCTAGTTTTTGGCGCCATGTCGGTGAGCGCTTACGTGCGTCGGACCACGACTCGTCTACTCTTTGCTTTTGCAACCCTGGCTGCCCCGAGCGCGGCGTTGGGCCAAGTCACGGAACCGAACGGCTTCCCGGTGCCGCAGCCAGCCAACCCAACGGAGGTGGCCTGCTGCGTGACGGGGCGCGGCTATCCAGCCAGCGCGGCCGAGTTGCAGGGTCTGTTTGCGTACCGCAACGATCCGATGCTGGACGCGAAGCTCGACGCCAAAACCGGGCCCGGCGTGTTCTCACCGTTGTGCGGTTTCACCGGTACACTCGTGTTGCGCGGCGGCGACTGCAAACTCGACTTCGGCTGGTACAACGTCAACTCGAGTGGTACCGCTCCCGCCGACAACGAGATCTACACGCTGATCCCCAAGAACGATCCAGCGGTGTATGGCGCCAACGGCATGAACGTCGATTTCTGCCCGCTCGCCGGCATGACCACCAATCCGGCGGAGATGAACAAGTGCTCGGTCAAGACGTTCGCAGCAGACAACATCCGCATGGACGCTCGCTACAAGGGCGGCTTGATTGGTTTCGCGCTGCGTGGCGATCCGAATTCGAAGTGCAAGGAAACGCACTACTCGCAAAACCAGCTGCACACGAAGTGCACGACATGTAACCCGCAAGCGCCGTGGATCATGGCGCTGCTCTACGAATCGAAGGCGTTCCCCGATTCGTATTATCTCGCCTTCGAGGACCAACCCGCGGGCGAGTTCGGGCAAGGCAAGGCCAACGACGGCGACTTCAACGATTTCGTCTTCTTCATCAGCGGTGTCACTTGTCAGGGCGGTGGTCAGCCATGCGATGCCAGCGCGGCGAATCCGGCGCTGAAAGGTGTATGCGCGCTCGGCCGCACGGGTTGCAGCAACACTACCGATGGGAGCGCCGTGTGCACGCCGATCGTTACGCCCGCTGACGAGAAGTGCGACAACCTAGACAACGATTGCGATGGTGTCGTCGACGACGGCGATGGCCTGTGCCCCGCCGGGAAGGTTTGCGACAAGGGCACCTGCGTGAACGCCTGCAACACCGGCGAGTTCCCCTGCGAGATCCCGCTCGTGTGCAACGCAGCGGGTTACTGCGTGGACCCTGCCTGCAAGGACGTCATGTGCCAGGACGGCCAAGTGTGCCGCAACGGTACCTGCACCGGCGGCTGCACCGGCGCGACATGTCCTGCGGGCCAAGACTGCCAGCTTGGTCGCTGCATCGATCCCTGCAAAAACGTGATGTGCCCGAGCAATCAGGTGTGCGATCGCGGCGTTTGCATCTCGAGTTGTAGTTGCCGTCCGTGTCCCAACGGAAAGATGTGCGCTTCAGATGGCCGCTGCGTTGACAACGGCTGCGAAAACAAGAGCTGCCCGGGTGGGCTGTGTGTGGCTGGCGAGTGCAAAGACGCGTGCGCCGGCGTCGTGTGTCCGGGTGGTGCAGCGTGCTCACAGGGCCAGTGTGGTGAACCCATTCCCGGTTCGAAC
The DNA here is from genome assembly GCA_049324695.1 of Myxococcota bacterium. GTDB lineage: Bacteria > Myxococcota_A > Polyangia > Polyangiales > Polyangiaceae > PMG-095. The sequence goes on along the minus strand of JBMOMJ010000020.1, from coordinate 49,359 downwards.
ACCAGCGGCGGCGCTGGCGGCGGCTTCACGGTGCCGGGTGCGGGCACCACCAGCAACAACAACTCCGGTGGCTTCTCGATCGGCAATGGCAACGGCGGCAGCACCAACTCTGCGGGCGATAGCCCTGGCGCGAGCGGGCGTACCAGTGGTTCCACCGGCACACAGACCGGCTGTGGCTGCCGGACGGTGCCGGCCGGGCGTGGTGGCGCGGCGTTGCTGCTCGGTCTGGGGGCCACTCTGCTCCTCAAGCGCCGGCGTGCGTTTCGCAAAGCCGCATGAACCGACCCTGGTTCGTGTACATCGCGCGCTGCAATGACGGCACGCTGTACACCGGCGTAGCGCTCGATGTGGCAGAGCGCATCGCTTCCCATAATCGAGGCCGCGGTGCGCGCTACACCCGAGGCCGCGCGCCGATCGAGCTGTGTGTGAAACGGCGCTGTGCTTCGCAGGGAGACGCTCTGCGCCTCGAGATTGCCGTGAAGCGACTCGACCGAGACGCCAAGGAGCGGCTCATCGTCGGCAGTCGCCTAGCGCGCTTTGCACGGGCGCTGCTGCGCGCCGCATCTTGAGCTGCGTTCGAAGCGGCTTGGTCTTTCAGATTTCGCGCAACTGAGCTCGGTTGCGGTCCGAGTTGTGGGGTAGCCGGCCGTGATCTCCCAAGAGCGCACGTGCGCTTCGTTCCCGCGGCGGCCCGGAGCCCGTATGCCCGTTCCCAACTTGCTCGATCCCCGAAACGACGTGGTTTTCCGAATGCTGTTCGGAAAGCCGGAAAATCGGGAGTTGCTCATATCGCTGCTGAACGCCGTCCTCGCACCAGAGGTGCCCATCGTCGACATCGAGGTGCTCAGCGCAGAACTCCCGAAGGATTCGGTGGACGCGAAGGGCATCGTACTCGACATTCGAGCGCGCTTCGCAGATGGGAGCCAAGTCGACGTCGAGATGCAATCGCGGACGCGTCCTGCAGGGCGCTCGCGAGCGCTTTACTATCTGTCACGGTTGTACTCTGGCCAGCTCGTGCGTGGTGACGACTACGACCGTCTCGAGCCCTGTATCGTCGTTTTCATCTACGATTTCGTAGAGACATCGAGCCCGCGGCTCCACTCCAAGTATCGCATGCTCGATTGCTACGACCACCGCGAGTTCTCGGACCACTTTGAAATTCATGTCATCGAGCTGCCAAAGCTACCCGCGAGCCCCGCGGAAAATCACGAGCGGTGGGTGCACGCGTGGTGTAAATTCCTGACTGCTTCCAGCATCGTCGAACTGGAGGAGCTAGCCATGGCCGACCCCATCTTCGAAAAAGCAAAATCCGCTCTCGAGCACCTGAGCGCCGATCCCGAAGCTCGCCGGCTCGCCGAGGAACGCGAGATCGAAGCGCGCTTCTACAAGATCGATCTGCGCATGGCGCGTGATCAAGCTATCGCAGAGGGGCTGGCGGAGGGCAGAGCTGAGGGCGTTGCGCAGGGCAGAGCAGAAGGCGTTGCGCAGGGCAGAGCAGAAGGCGTTGCGCAGGGCAGAGCAGAAGGCGTTGCGCAGGGCAGAGCAGAGGGCGTTGCGCAGGGCAGAGCAGAAGGCGTTGCGCAGGGCAGAGCAGAAGGCGTTGCGCAGGGTAGTGGGGAAGTGCTGCTCACGTTGTTGAGTCGCAAGTTTGGTGAAGTGCCATTAGCTCTGCAGCATCGCGTGGCCCACGCTTCGGTCGAGGAGATCAAACGGTGGGCAGAGCGGGTGCTTTTTGAGTCCTCAGTCGACGCTGTTTTCGCTGACTGACTTGGGTGAGGCGTCGCCGCGCTATGGGGCGGAGCCGTGACGTGCATCGCAAACTGAGACGACCGCTCGGCCGAAGCAAGGCGAAGTGATGGCCAGCGAATTGCCGTCACCCCGTACATATACACCAGGCAAGCGGCGCATCCGACCGAACATCGACTCTTAGCGACACCAAGTTATTGATGTGAAACCGGTTGCGGTTCGGTTTCTCGCTAGCGTTGCCAGGTAAACGGCTCGATGCGCTACTACCTAGGCTGTCCCATCCTTGCAAAAGATGGATTGCCTTATATAGGAGAGACCGATGAGACTTGGCGCCCTCTCGATGGTCACCGTTGCGTCCGTGTGCGCATTCGCTTGCGTGAACGGCAGGGCTTATCACGATCCGGCGGAGCAGGGCGGCTCTGCTGGCACGAGCAAAGGTGGCTCGCAGAACACGTCGGGCGGTACTAGTTCCGGCGGCACCACGGGCTCCGGCGGCACGACGACGATGAGTGGCGGCGGACCGAACATGAGTGGTGGCGCGTCGCAGGGTGGTTCATCGAGCGGTGGTCAATCGAGCGGCGGCAATAGCTCTGGCGGCAAGAGTGCGGGTGGCAACAGCGCGGGTGGTAACACCAGTAACGGCGGGACGACCGCCGCAGGCGGTGGCGCTAGCAAAGGTGGCACGACCGGAAGCGGAGGAGCTCAGGGGGGCAACACGAGTAAGGGCGGTACAACAGGCTCGGGTGGTACTCAGGGGCAAGGCGGCAGCACGGTGATGCATCCGCCCCCAATTACCAACGGCAGTCAGGGCTGGGCTTCGCGCTATTGGGACTGCTGCAAGCCGGCCTGCGGCTGGTCGGGGAACCTCCGCACCGGAAGCCCGATGAAGGCATGTAGCCTGTCGAACCAAATTCTCAGCGACAACAACGCGAAGAACGCGTGCGAGAGCGGCGGCAGCGCTTACATGTGTTGGAGCGGCGTGCCATGGGAAGTGAGCCCAACGCTGGCGCTCGGCTTCGTTGCTGCCTCGGGTCCCAACTACGTGTGCGGTCGCTGCTACCAGGTGCAGTTCACGGGGCAAGGGCATGCAGGCAGCCCCGCTTCACCGCAGCTCAATGGCAAGACGATGATCGTGCAGGTCATCAACAATGGTGGCGTCGCTCAAGACCAGTTCGACATTCTCATTCCTGGCGGTGGCGTTGGGGACTTCAATGGCTGCAGCACTCAGTGGGGCACGTCAGATCTCGGAGCTCGTTACGGTGGCTTCCTCGGGGGCTGCAACGGCGACAAGAACTGCGTGCGTCAGAAGTGCCAGACGGTTTTCTCTGGAAAGCCGGAGCTGATGGCGGGTTGCGATTGGTTCTTGGGTTGGTTCGGCGGCGCCGACAATCCGAGCTTTACGTTCAAGCAGATCGCGTGCCCCGCAGCGATCACTCAGAAGTCCGGGCTCTCCGATCCGGGTTAGGCGTGCGCCGCGGCGGGAGTCCTGCCCATAACGTGCGAAAATCGCCGGGCCGTGTTACGTTTTGGAGAACATGGCCAACGACGACACGCCGCGTGATTCTGACGCGACCGCGAGTGCAGACGTGGCTCTCATCCACGGGCTCACCGAAAGCGGCGACTTGCGGATTCTGCGGCAGCGCGAAGGACGTGTAGAGCTCGGGCAGGTTCGTCCGTTGCGTGAAGGTGTGCCCATCTCCGGGGAGGTCGTGCGCTTGACGCCCCGCAAAGAGTTTCCGCTCTTGTGCGACGTCACGACGGAGCTCGCGTTACCGGCGGCTTCTCCGAAGCAGGATGTGGTCGAGTCGCAGGTTGCGTCACACAAAGGCCCAGCCCAGGTCGCAACCGATCGATATCGACAGAATTGGGACCTGATTTGGAAACGGCCGGCTGGCGACGAACGCGCCAATTGAGCTCGAGCTAGGTTTCAAGGGTCGCGAGCGATTACGCCGCCTCGGCACAAAGTGTGCGGGCTCGTCCGACTCGTGGAATGAACACCAGCGCCGCCAAGCCAACGATGAGGTGCATTGGCATGACTGCAGCGTCGAAACCGGCAGGCTTGAGGCTGCCGTCGGGTAAGGTGTTTTGGAACACACCAGCGAAGCTGCCAATCGTGATTGCTGCGGTGACCAGCGCGAACACGAGATCGGCTCGGCGCGTGAGGCGGGTCAAGGCAAAGTAGCCGAGGGCAGCCAAAAGTGGTGGGAACAATGACGATAGCGTGATGCTGCCAATGCTCGGTTCATGATGGCTGAACCCGGTCGCGGCGCGAAACAGGAGAAAATATGAGTCGTTCAACAGCGCGCTAAAGATCCCGGCCGCGGCGCCGCCCAGCAGCGCGCTCGGAAGACAGGGCACGGAACTTGGGGAAGCGGCGCTCATCGTGAACCTCCGGCCGAGTCATGGGGCGCATCACTCGCGAGCGCAACTGCTCAAAACACTTCTAGCAAAGGCCGCAGCGCGCTTTGGGCGATGGCGTAGGTTGCGTCGATGCCGTCCGCGCGTGCATAGAAAATCGAGGTCTCGCGGAAGCTGTCGCCGGCGCCGATGCGGAACGCCTTGCTGACGCCGAGCCCGACTTTTGCGGTGACTCGTACCTGCAAAAGTGGGCTGTCGAAGCCCTCGTTGGGTAGCGGTGGCCCAGTATGGACTGCGGCTTCGGGGCGCAAGCTGCCGAGCGTTTCTGAAAGCTCTGACACCAGCTCGGGTGTGAGCTGTGGTCCTTCGACGACGCGCAATTCGCTGCCACGCTGCGCCAGTACCAGGCGCTTGCCGCGCCGCGAAAGCTCGACGCGTTCGATGTTGTTTGGATCGCTCGCGAAGGCAGAGCGCGTTAGGAGCAATGTGGTGAGTGTGCCCATCAACTCTCGGTCCAGCACGAATACACCGGCTTGATGTGCAAACTTGGCGTACACGCCGCCCGGAGTATCGGAGCCCAGGAGCAAGGTGTAGTTGCGCGCTCCTGCGTCGCCTGGCGTCAGTTCGAGGCTTGCGCGTACACGTGGCCGTTCGAACCCGAAGCTCCCATCGTCGGTATCGGCTACCCAACGCTCGGCGGTCAGCGTTCCCAGCGCTTGGACCAGATCGAGCGCCAACGAAGCGTCATGAGCGCTAGCCGGCGTGGCGAGCTCGAACGAGCCAGGGCCACTACGACGCAAGATCTGCCGTTCGCGCCCCCACGAAACATCCAGCGCCACGAGCTCGGAGGGGCCGAAGTCGAGCAGCTTATTGCTGCGCAGCAACGTGGAATCAATCTCGAACGCGCGCGCTGCTTCGCGATTGAGCTCGAGCACCACGCCGTCTTCCACGCGGCGCACCGGCAGGCTCCCGTCGAGCCTCGCCCGGCCGATTTCGAGTACCTCGTCGTAGCTTTTGGTCTCGCGCAACGATGTCGAATGCAACGTTACTTTTCCGCTCGGCAACGTGAGCCCTAGACTTCCCAGATCCGGCTGCGGAAGGCGCATTCCTTCGGTTAGCAGCGCGCGAATGCGTTGGTTCCCTGCGTCCAGTGTGACGTCGGCGTGGCTGGGTGCCCGCAGCGTGAAGCCGCGCTCGTTGCGCACTAACTCGAGTTTCCTGTCGCCGCGCTCGATGCGCAGCGACTCGACTTCATCTACGTGTAAATCGAAGAGAGCGTTGTTCTCCAAATTGCTGGCGGCGTTCCAGAACAATTGCCGCGTGCCTCCGGCGATGCAGGCCGCCGCGGGATTGGGTTGGTTGCGCAACAAGACGCTCAACGCCTTGTCCGCAGGGCATTCGCCGCCCACGCGGATCGTTACCGGAGGAGTTCCTTTGCGTGCAAAGCTCGCGTCGAGCGCGCCGCCTGCAGCCAGCGCCGCTTTTGCCTCCGCCACGCTGAGGAACCGTTCCGCTTTGATTGCGAACAGCTCGTAGCCCAAGCGCTCGACGGCATCGCGTGCGACGCGTTCACCTTGCCGATTGATCCACGACGGTCCTTGGCCGCGGCGTACCGCCACGTCGTGCCCTGCGTCCTTGAAGGTGATTTCGTCGAGCTCTGACACTGCCAGCGCAAGTAGGGTTTTCTCTCGTAATTGCTCGACGTCGACTAGGAGCTCCTTCAGGGTCGAGTCCTTCACTAGCCCGACGTTGGTGCCGAGCCGTGAGCTCACCTCTACGTAGCTTTGGCCGGATGCTCCTGCTGTGTTGCCGACATGAATGTTGAGCTCCGTCTCGGAGAGGCGCACGCTCAGTTTTGCCCGCGGGCTCGCGAGTCCAAACGCCTTGCGGTCGACGGCGTTGGCGTCGAAGCGTCGAACGAAGCTCGCCACTTCGAGCGCCCGCACGAGCCCTTGGCTGGCTTCGCTATCGGCTGCGCCTTGGCCTTTGAGGTTGAATTCGCGCTGGCCGGCATCCCCTCGCGTGTGCTGCTGCAGCGTGAAGTCAGTGGCATTTTTCTGAATGCGGATCCATTCAATCGGCGCTTGGGAGCACTCGGCGCACAGGTTGTTCACTCGCGCATCGCGTTCCTCGGTGGTGGCTATGTTGCGAGTCAGGAGCAGGGCGCCGACGCTGCCGACAGCCGCCACCACGACGAGCGCGTTGACGAGCACGCTACGCTCGAGCTTCATCGTCTCCTCGTCGCGATTGCGACGATTGCCGCGAACGTTTCTCGACCGAACGCCGCCGCAAGATCACCGCAACACCAACCAGAGCCGCCGAACCAGGCATGTAGATGAGTACGTAGCGCATCACTTCGCTCAGCGATTCTTCGCTGAGGGCTAGTCCCACCTCGTGTGGCGGCTTTTCTGGCACGCTGACGAGCGCCGGGCGCGCCGCCAGCCACGACACGGCGTTTTCGACGAGGATACGATCGCCGTACAAACCGGAGTCGCGGAAGTTGCGGTTGTGCGCCAGGTTTGCCGCAGCCGCGAACACGATGCGCGGCGCGTGGCTTGCGCCGGACGGTTTGGCGAGCTCGCGCGCGACGGCCAGAATTTGTGACTTGCGCGGCGTCTGAGAAGAATCCATGCGCCCATCCAGCAGCGGGCGCACATCGTCGATGACGAAGGACTCCTCGCTGGAGGTGAGCAGCACCTTCGCCTCGTTGCTCGCCAAGCGCAAGCTGGAAGCTTCGCTGACGAGCACGCGCAACTCCACCTTGGCGCCGCCTTTGAGAAGGCCCGCCGTGACGGCGTGCTCCCTTGGCGTGGCGAAGAAGATCTCGCCGATGCCACGCGGCAAGCGAGCTGCCGAATCGGTTTCGATGACGAGATCACGGCCGAGCTCTGCGCCCGCCAGTGCCGCGAGCGGCTCCAGTCCAGAGCTCTTGATGGTTCCGGGTTCACCCACGATCGGGCTGCTGAGCACCAACGCACTCGTGCCAGCTTGAATCGCCTGCGTCAGCGCCGCGCTGTCGGCCGCTTCGAAGGGCAAGCGCGGCCCCGCCACGATCACCAAGCGGCAGCCCTCGAACGGCGCGCCCGCTGCACTCTGGGGCAGGTCGCGTTCTTCGGCGAGGTAGTTGCTTTTCTCGACGCGATTGCGCAGCTCGACCAGCCCTTCGGGTCCCGCGTCGTTGAGGCCGGCTTCTTGATGTCCACGTGTGAAGCAGATTTTGGCTTTCTCGAGGCCGAGCACGTTGACGATGCCGCTCGTGAGGGCACGTTCGATCCGTGGCCGCGCGCTGCCCGAGTCGGCGTCGAAGCTCACGAGCTCGTCCGCGGTGACGAACCAGTGGCGCTCGCCTTGTGTGACGATCAGCGCGGCGTCCGTGAGCACGCGGCCGTCTTCGGCGCGCCCGGCAGAGATGTCGTACTTCTGTTGGATGGCGAGAAACTCAGCCGGATGCTGGGCTGGGTCGATGAACTCGCTCGAGAGCTGAGTTGTCTCGGCGCGGTAGGCTACCAAGAGCTCGCGTACGCCGCTGAGCAACGGGTCGCCCCGACTCAGTAACACCACGACGCGCACCGGCTGCTTCAGGTCGCGCAAGGTGCTGCGCGTCGCATCCGACAGTGTGTACAAGCGATCGCTCGTCAAATCCCAGCGCTTGTAGAAGCGCGCGACGAGCACGTTCGCGTTCACTGCCAACACCGACGCTGCGATCACGCCGACGGCCGAAAACGTCTTCAACGCGCGCAGACTGCCGAGCGCCTTCCGCATCAGCCCCACCGCCATGAATCGACGACCCGGTTCGTCAAAAACAAACACAAACTCACGATCGAAAAATCGAATACGACGCGCCTCAAATCGACGATGCCGCGCGAGAAATCCTCCATTTGCGAAGCCATCGAGACGTGCGCGCAGATCTCGCGAAACAGGCCTTGCTCGAAGACGTACTCCCCCACGCCCATCACGAACAGCCCGAACACGAACAAAATCGTGAGCAACAAAGCCACGAGCTGACTCTTGGTGAGCGCGCTCATCAAGGTGCCGAGCGCCAGGTAACTCGCGCCGACGCCGAGCAGGCCTAGATAGCTCGTGATCACAGTGTGCCAATCCACGCTGCCAGTACGCCGCAGAATCACGACGTAGAGCAAGGTTGGAGCCCACATCAGAGCGTAGGTGGTCAGTACTGCCAGATACTTTCCGAGCACTACCGAACTTGCCGAGACCGGCGCGGTCAGCAACGTCTCGATCGTGCCGCTCTTGCGCTCCTCGGCGAAGCTTCGCATCGTGAGCGCGGGGCAGAGCAGAATTAGCGTGAGCAAGAGCAGAATCGACTCTTGGCCGAAGAAGGCTTGCACAGGTCCACTATCGACCGCCAGATCCGGCAACGTCGTGAAATGCACCACGATCGAATAGAAGATGGTGCCTTCCAGCAGCAAGAAGACGCTGAGCAGCACCCAAGCCAGCGGCGTGACCCACAAACTCAGCATCTCGCGCCGGTAGATGGCTGCAAATCCGCTCATGCGGATCCCCCTTCGGCGCGTTCGGTCAGGGCGGCGAAAACATCCTCGAGCGAAGCCTTTCCCGGCGTGAGCGCACGCAGCCCTAGGTTTGCTTCCGCGCACAAACGCGCAACTCGCTCGGCGACGTCGCCTGGTGGCAACGAGACGTGCAAGGTGAGCCGCACGTGTCCGGCGTCAGTGCGAGTGCTTTCGATGCGCTCGACGCCTTCGACGCATTGGATGCGGCCTGCTGCTACACCTTCCGAATCGTTCAGCTCGACGAGCAGCGTCTTGGCTTTGCCCAGCGCAGCCAGCTCGGACAGCGAGCCCTCGGCGACCAACCTGCCCCGATCGATCACCAGAGCACGATCGCAAGTTGCCTCTACTTCGGGCAGGATATGTGTGGAGAGCAAGATGGTGTGAGTCTTGGCGAGGTCGCGAATCACGCGGCGTGTCTCGCGGATTTGATTCGGGTCGAGGCCGGCGGTGGGCTCGTCCAAAATCAAGAGCGGCGGCGAAGCGACGAGCGCATCTGCGAGTGCCACGCGTTGACGATAGCCTTTTGAGAGATGTGCAATCAGCGTGTCGCGCATGTCTTTCACGGAGGCTAGATCCATGGCGCGCTCGACGGCGGGCTTGCGGCGTGCGCGCGGCACGCGTTTTACTGCCGCGCGGAAGCCCAAATACTCGCTCACGCGCATCTCGGGGTAGAGCGGCGCAGCTTCCGGCATGTAGCCGAGCTTCTGCTTGGCGGCCAAAGGTTCGCGCGTCACGTCGTGGCCGTCGATGCGCACACTGCCGCTCGTGGCTCCCAGAAAGCCGGCGAGGATGCGCAAAGTCGTGCTCTTGCCGGCGCCGTTCGGACCCAAAAAGCCTACGATTTCTCCGGCGCCGACGCGGAACGAGAGATCCTTCACCGCGACCACCGTTCCGTAGTCTTTGCTGAGGTTTTCAGCCTCGATCATCGGTTGGAAGGGCTCCTTACCACGTCTTGGAAGGCTTCCACCCGACCTGGCTGCAGCCAGCGGATTCCGCGTAAAAAGGTGAGTCCTTGGCGGCTGCCGGCGCGTCTTAGGCTGTCGCGCCCCGAGCTCCAATGAACAAGCATCGCGAATTCGTCGTAGCGGGAATGATCTTGGGACCCTGGTTGTCCGCTTGTGGTCCGACTCAAGCGTCTCACGTGGATGCCAACGCTGGTCGCCCGAGCCAAGCGGGGGCTAGCAATGTGGCGTGCGATGCCAACGGCGGAGCGAGCTCGAATCCGCTCACGGCGCCGCCAATCGACGACACCACACCGACGGGTCCGTATCGCTTTCGCTCCGTTCAAATTCTGGGCGGCGGCTTCGTTACCGGTATCGAGTTCAGCCCCATCGAGCGCAATTTGATCTTCGCTCGCACCGATGTCGGCGGTGCCTATCGCTGGAACGGCGATCACTGGATGGCGGTGACCGATTGGATCGATCGCGCCAGCTCGAACCTGATGGGAATCGAGAGCATCGCGTTCGATCCAAAAGATCCGAAAGTCGTCTATCTCGCGGCTGGCATGTACGTGACTGCGGGTAACGGCGCCATTCTGCGATCGAGCGACGCCGGCCTGAGCTTCGAGCACTACGCGATCCCGACACCCATGGGTGGCAACGTCGACGGGCGTTCGATGGGCGAGCGCTTGGTCGTCGATCCGCAACGGTCGGAGGTTTTGTACTTCGCCTCGCGCACGCGCGGCCTGTGGCGCAGCGCCGATTCGGGACGGAGCTGGTCCACGGTCTCGAGCTTTCCGGCGACTGGGCTCGCCAACATCGGGCTTAGCTTCGTACTTCCGGACTCGTCGACGGGAAATCAAAACGAAGGCGTTTCGACGCTGTACGTGGGCGTAGCCGACACGGCCGGACCCTCTTTGTATCGTTCGGTTGATGCCGGCGCGACGTGGAGCCCAGTTCCCGGCACTCCCAGCGGCCTCCTGCCGCATCACGGCAAGCTCGCCAAAGACGGTTCGCTCTACTTCGTTTTCGCGGACGCGCCGGGACCCAACAACGTCACGCGCGGAGCGGTCATGAAGTATTCGCAGAAGACGGGAGTGTGGACGGACATCTCTCCTCCTGCCGCCACGAAGCAACGTTTCGGCGGGATTGCGCTCGATCCACAGCATCCTGGCAGTCTGGTGGTGACCACGATCGACGATTGGTCGCCGGACGAAATCTATCGCACTAGCGACGACGGCGCGCACTGGGCAGCGCTCGGAGCGAGCGCAATTCGCGACCCGATGGGAGCCGAATACTTGCGCTTCGGCAATCCCAGCGCGAGCCACAGCGCTACCGGTTGGATGGGTGACATCGAAATCGATCCCTTCGATCCGAACCGTGCACTGTACATCACCGGACAAGGGATTTGGTGGAGTGATGACGTGCGCAGCTGCGGCCCGACGCATTGGGCATTTCGCAATCAGGGTTTGGAAGAAACCGTGCCTCTCGATTTGGCGTCGCCGCCCGCTGGCGCGCAGTTGCTGTCGGGCCTTGGCGACATCGGAGGCTTTCGTCACGACGACCTCGATGCACCGCCCAGCGGCGGCATGTACAAGAACCCGGTGTTCGGCAACACCAGCGGCCTCGACTTTGCGGAGCTGATGCCGGAATTCGTAGTGCGTGTCGGCACCGGAAGTTCGCGACGGGGTGCCTATTCGCTCGACGGGGGAACGACCTGGTCGCCGTTCGGCAGCGAGCCAGCATCTAGCCGTGGACAAGGAACCGTCGCGGTCGCCGCAGATGCTTCCGTCATCGTGTGGTCGGCACAAGGCGCGGTGCCTTCGTTCACCACCGATCGCGGCGCGAACTGGGCGGCGTGCAGCGGGCTCGCGAGCGGAGCCAAAGTCAGCGCGGATCGTACGGATCCCAAGGTGTTTTACGCCATCTCGAGCAATGGCAGCGAGTTCTTTGCGAGTCACGACGCTGGCGCGACGTTCACCTCTTTGAAGCGCGACCTGCCGCGTGGAAGTGCTCGGCCGCGTGCCGTGTTCGGGCACGCTGGCGACGTCTGGGTAGCCGCCAGCAACGGGCTTTATCACTCGGCGGCGCATGGTGAAGGCCTCGCGCCGATCGCCGGCGTCACCTCCGCGTATGGCGTGAGCTTCGGTAAAGCAGCGCCCGGCGCCAGCTACCCGGCTCTGTTCGTGGGCGGAAACGTGGGCGGCAAGGATGGCCTGTTTCGCTCCGACGATGGCGGCGCGACCTTCACGCAGATCGATGACACGCGCCACAAGTACGGCTACCTCAACGTGATCGCGGGTGATCCCAAGCTCTACGGCCGCTTGTACGTGGGCACCAGCGGCCGCGGTGTTCTCTACGCCGATCCGGTCGAGTAAGGAGTGCCGCCCCGTTCGTACTACACCTGAGGCCGTTGCTCGTCGTCGTCTTCGTCCGCAGCGCCCTCTTCGCCGAGCAGCGCGCCGTGGCACTTCTTGAATTTCTTGCCGGAGCCGCAAGGACACAAATCGTTGCGACCAATCTTGGGAGCCTCGCGGCGCTTGGGCGCGGCTGCCGGGGTGGGCGCGGTGGCGGTCTCGACGACGCGCTGCAGCTCGGCAAGCAACGCCGCCGGATCTTCGCTCTCCGCGGTGGGATGTTGCGCAACCGTGTGGTCCAGCTCCTCCTGATAACGGCGCGCGGCGGCGGCTTCGGCGGCAGCTAGCTCCTCGCGGCGGCGCGGGCGAGCCTCGAACAGACGCACGACCACGCTGCTCGAGATCTTCGCCATCATCGTCAAGAACAAGTCGTACGACTCTTTCTTGTATTCGTTCTTGGGATCGCGTTGACCGTAGCCGCGCAAGCCGATGCCATCGCGCAGGTGCTCCATGTTCGAGAGGTGGTCGACCCAAATCTCGTCGATGCCCTCGATGTACATGTGGCGGAACATGCGCAGCGTGGTTTCGACACCGAGCTCCGCTTCCTTCTTCTTATAGATTTCCGCAGCCGTGTCGTAAAGGCGCCGCACGACGAGCTCTGCGTCGCCGAGCTCATCGATCTTCTGATCTGGTCGCTCCTTGAAGTGCTCTTCGAAGCCCTGGAACATGCCGGCCCAGTCCCAATCCTCTGGTTGCTTGTTGGGGGGGCAGCTCTCCTCCACAATCGCGCCGACGACGCGATCGATGAGATCGAGTACGCGCTCGCGCTGCTCGGTCAGCCCCTGCGGGACCAAGCTTTCGAGCTGATCGTACACGTCGATGGCGCGTTGTGGCTTCCCTTCCGGGAAATCCAGCTTCACACCCCAGTAGTCGTATACCTCGTGACGAAGCTGCTCGAGCTCCACGATGTTGCCGGCCTTCTCGATCTCCGCGCGGGTTGGGGCGCGCGGCTTCTTGTCGTCGCCGATTGGCTGCAGCTGCGGATCGCAGAACAGACCCACCATCATGGCGACTTCTTTGCCGACCAACTCGGCGATCGCAGGATCCGGCTTGATCTCGCGGAGCGTGCCGAGCGACTTGCCTTCGTCGTCCGTCTCTTCTGGCGTATAGCGGCCGAGCAAGAGCTGTTGGCGTAGCGCGTACACCGTCTTGCGTTGCGCGTTCATTACGTCGTCGTACTCGAGCAGGTTCTTGCGTACGTCGAAGTTGCGCTCCTCGACCTTGCGCTGCGCGTTCTCGATGCTGCGCGTGACGAGTGGGTGCTCGATGGGCTCGTCGTCGGGCATGCCCATGCGATCCATCAAGTTTTTGACTCGGTCGCCCGCGAAGATGCGCATCAAATCGTCTTCGAGCGATAGGTAGAACTTGCTGTAACCCGGATCACCCTGACGACCAGCGCGGCCGCGCAGCTGGTTGTCGATGCGGCGCGATTCGTGGCGCTCCGTGCCGATGATGTACAGGCCGCCGATGCCGATCACCTCGTCGTGCTCGGCTTTGCACTCCGCCTCGTGGCGTTCGATGAGCTTCTTCAACTCTTCTGGGTGGCTCTCGGGCTCCATGCCCTGCTGCTTCAGCTCCCACCTGGCGAGCATTTCGGCGTTGCCGCCCAACATGATGTCGGTGCCGCGGCCTGCCATGTTGGTCGAGACGGTCACTGCGCCGCGCTTGCCGGCCTGCGCCACGATGAACGCTTCGTTCTCGTGGTGTTTGGCGTTCAGCACGTTGTGGGCAATGCCCTTCTTCTTGAGGATGCGCGCGATGGCGCCGCTCTTCTCGACGCTCGTGGTTCCGACCAGCACCGGGCGACCTGCCTCATGGTGCGTGATGATGTCGCGCACCAGCGCGTTGAACTTTTCGCGCTCCGTCTTGTAGACCACGTCGTGATCGTCGACGCGCACCATCGGTTTGTTCGTGGGGATGGCCACCACGTCGAGCTTGTATGTCGACGAGAACTCTTGCGCTTCCGTCTCGGCGGTGCCGGTCATGCCGGCCAGCTTCTTGTAAATGCGGAATAGGTTCTGGAAAGTGATCGTCGCCATGGTGCGACTCTCTTCCTGAATCCGCACGTTCTCTTTGGCTTCGACCGCTTGGTGCAAGCCGTCGCTCCAGCGGCGGCCCGGTAGCACGCGGCCGGTGAACTCGTCGATGATGAGCACCTTGCCGTCGGGGCTCACCATGTAGTGCTGGTCGCGCTTGTAGAGAGCGTGCGCGCGCAGCAGCTGATTCAAGATGTGCAGCGACTGAATGTTGACCGGGTCGTACAGGTTGCCGATGCCAATCGCCTGTTGCACGAACTCCACGCCTTCGTCCGTCAACGTGGCGCTGAAGCCTTTCTCGTCCGTGTTGAAGTGCTCGTCCTTGCGCAGCTGGGCCACCACCTCGTTCAGGGTGCGGTACTTCTCGCTGGCTGCTTCGGCGGTGCCGCTGATGATGAGCGGCGTGCGCGCCTCGTCGATCAAAATCGAGTCGACCTCGTCGACGATTGCGAAGTTCAACGGACGCTGGCAGTACGCGAGCGACGAGTACTTCATGTTGTCGCGCAGGTAATCGAAGCCGAACTCGTTGTTCTGGCCGTAACAAATGTCCGACTGATACGAGCGCTTCTTTTCTTCGTCGCTCTGCCCGTTGACGATCGTGCCGATGCTGAGGCCGAGCCATGTATACAGTCGCCCCATCCACTCCGCATCGCGCTTGGCGAGATAGTCGTTCACCGTGATGAGGTGCACGCCCTTGCCTTCGAGCGCGTTCAAGTACACCGCGGTGGTCGCCACCAAAGTCTTGCCTTCGCCGGTTCGCATCTCGGCGATCGAGCCGCGGTGCAGCACCATGCCGCCCATGAGCTGCACGTCGTAGTGGCGCATGCGCAGTACGCGGCGGCTGGCTTCGCGACACACCGCGAACGCCTCGACCAGAATATCGTCGAGCGTCGCACCGTTCTCGAGCTTCTGCTTGAACTCCGGCGTCTTGGCCTTGAGTTCCGCGTCGGACAGCTTCTTCAGCGAGTCCTCCAGCTGGTTGATGCGAACGACGAGCGGTTGCATGCGCTTGATGGCGCGATCGTTGGAGGTACCGAACAGTTTTTTGGCGACCCAGGTGAGCATGGCGAGCGCGATTTCAGCTTCCTCTCCGGGGCGACGCAGCGCGGGCCAGCAAGTATCCTGTGGCCTTCGGGCCGCGTGGCCGACGAAGCACCGGCAAACTACTCCGTCGCGCTCGGCCGTGCCACTGGACGAGAGGGGAGGTTTGCGTTTTTTCCGCCTACTCGCCGCCCGGAGCGTATTCGAACCAATCGAAATCGGCGGGCGGCGCCGCGCCACTCCGGCTTCGCGCGTACATGCCCGTGTAGACGCCGGTAAAGCCACCCGCAGTCTCGGTGGAGAGGTCGCATGTAGGCAACGAGCACAGCGAGGCTCTTGTTCCTTGCGCCCATGAAAATTCGTAACGCTCCCGCGTCGCGCGAATCTCGAGCACAACCTGCCCCGGCCCGAGTTCGGCGTCTGCAATTAGCTCAGCGATGCCTCTGCGTCGCGCGCGCACGATCACACGCCGACCCTCTGCGCGCGAGACCACGAGGAGCGCGTAGTGATGCGCTTCGTTCGCCCGCAACACAAGGCCTGCCTCATCGCTCTCGTAGCGCGGCTCGAACTCCAACGCCGCACGCATCGTGCACTCGAAATGCGCTTGCCGCCTGCCCACAAACGTCGGTGGACCCACTTCGTCCAGGCCCGTGGCGCTCGCTAACAATCGCAGATACCCGGCGCGGGCAGCGAGCTGGTAGCGCTCGCGCTCCGGATTGCGCACGAAGTTGTATTCGAGGCCAAGCTCCGGCGCGTCGAAGTCGTCGCGTGCGGCGAAATTCGGCCAGGGTTGCGCATTGGGTAGGCCTTCCGGCACGTCTCCGAAATTCACTTCGGGCCACCCATCAGATGACCATTGCACTCGCGCGAGGAAGGTTTCGCGGCCCAAGTGATGATGCCTCGGTGTGGCAGGGCGAACGCCGAGGAACACCATCCACCAGCGTCCCGCTGCGTCTTCCACGAAATCGGCGTGACCGATTGCCTGAATTGGATGCTCCGGTCGATCACGGTGCGTGAGAATGGGATTTCCTGGACAGCTCTCGAATGGTCCGAACGGTGATCTCGCGCGAGCGATGGTTTGCATGTGGTCGTAGCCGGTACCGCCCTCCGCGATGGTCAGATAGTACCAGCCGTGGCGCTTGAACAAATGCGGACCCTCGGGCCATACGCCGCCCGTTCCCGACCAAATCTTACGCGGCGCCTGCTTCAACTTGCCGGTCGCGATGTCGAGCTCTGCTTGGTAGACGCAACCGCGTTCGCCGTCGCCGTGGCGCGTGAAGTACACCTTGCCATCGTCATCGAAGAACAACGACGGATCCATCCAGCCAGCTTCTTCGGGGAGCCACACCGGCTCCGACCACTCTCCAGCAGGATCGCGTGCGGTCACGTAGAAGTTGCCAGCGCCCGAGACGTTGGTCGTCACCAAATAAAAGACGCCGTTGTGGTGGCGCAAGGTGGGCGCGTAGATCCCTCCCGAGCTCTTTGCTGCAACGAGTGAGAGCTGGCTATCGCGCGTGAGTGCGTGCCCCAGCTGGCGCCAATTCACCAAATCGCGACTGTGAAAGATGGGGACGCCGGGGAAGTACTCGAACGTACTCGTCGCCAAATAGAAATCATGGCCGACTCGACAAATGCTGGGGTCGGGATAAAACCCGCGCAAAATCGGTGCGGGTATCGTTGGCGTCATGGCAGGTGCGCGCGTTCGCGTTGTGCGCGCACCAGGCGCTCGCGTTGACGCAGCTCACCTTCGGCGTGTGCACGTTGGTCCTCTTCCGTTTCGAGCTCGAGCGTTGGCACCTGTGTCGGGCGCCCATCGTCACCGATCGCGACGTAGACCAGGTGAGCCGAGTTGGTGTGTGTGACGGCAGACGTGATTGGGTTCTCCGCCGTAACGCGTACGCTGACTTCGATCGACGTGCGGCCCACGTACGTCACGCGTGCATCGCACATCAAGAGCTCGCCCATGTGCACGGCTTGGCGAAACGTCATCGAGTCGATGGCGACGGTGACGCACGGCCGTTGCGCGTGGCGCATCGCGGCGATTGCGCCGGCTTCGTCGACCATCTTCATGATGAGCCCGCCGTGCACGTTGCCGAGCGCATTGCCGTGTTCGGGCAGCATCAGCTGATGGAGCTTCACTCGCGAGCTTTCGGGCGTCTTTTTCTTGGGAGCGGTCATCGCGACAGCTACGCTACCCGGCCCTGGCATCGCGTGCTACGCTCGGCGCCGTGCGCCGGCCCGGCGTACCCGGCATTGCCGCTAGATGACCGCTCGCGATCTCGCTCTCTGCTACCAAGCACCGTCGACTCGGCGGAACCCGTCTCGGCGATTCGCGCGCGTTTCGGAAGAGTGACGGGATGGACGTAGTCTACGCGGTCGTCCTCGTCAGCTCGCTCATCTTCGTTCACGAGCTCGGCCACTTCTTGTTCGCCAAGGCGTTCGGCGTGAAGGTCATCACCTTCAGCCTCGGCTTCGGCCCCAAGATCTTGCGCTTGCGCGGGCGGGAGACCGAGTACTGCATTTCGTTGCTTCCGCTCGGCGGCTACGTGCGCATGCTGGAAGAGTCGAAGAGCGACGTGGTGCTTCCCGAAGATAGGAAGCGCACCTTCGAGTCGCTGCCCGTCTACAAGCGCATCGTGGTGGTGTTGGCCGGGCCCGCCATGAATCTGATTTTCCCGGTACTGCTCTACTTCTCCGTGTTCGTGAGCGACGGGCCGCTGTTGCCGCCGACGGTGGGAGTGGTGCTGCCGAATCACCCCGCCGACGGCAAGCTGTTGCCCGGCGATCGCGTGATGTCGGTCGACGGGGAAGAGATTGGCACCTTCGACGAGTTGAAGCGCATCATCGCCAAGAGCCCGGGCAAGGCGCTGCGCTTCAAGGTGTTTCGCGACAACAAGCACACCGACGTCGAAGTGGTAGTCGAGGACAAAGTCGAGCGGCGCCAGCTCGACATCGTCGAGCGCATCGGCACCATCGGCATTCAGCCGAGCCCGCCGGCGCCCGTCGTCGGCGTGCCCAATGCCGAATCGCCGGCATACCGCGCGGGATTGCGCACCTTCGACATGATTACTCATGTGGGTGGTGCCCCCGTGCGTCGCTTCACCGACTTGAGCGAAGCCTTCAGCGACAACGCCGGCGAGACGTTGCCAATCACCTACCTGCGCCCAGTCTTCCTGCCGGATGCGCTGGGTGGCTTGGCAGACATGGCGGTGCTCGAAGCCGGAGTGATCGCCATCACGCCCGATGCAACCGGCACCACGTTGTTCGAGCGCACCGGAATCGAGCTCGGGGATCTCTACCCGGCGATCGTTCCCGAAGACTCAGTGTTCTACAAGGCGGACATGCGCCCCGGGGACAAGATCGTGCGGCTCGACGACGAAGTCGTGCCCGCGTGGTCGACCTTCTGTGAGCGCCTACTGGCCGAGCCAGATCGTCCACATCGCATCGACTTCCACTCCGCACGCGATGGGCGCGCCCGTTCTGGCACCATTCAGCTGCGGCGCGAGGAGTTCACCGACGAGAGTGGTCGCTCATTCGAGCGCTACGTCTTGCCGATTCAGCACTGGTTGCCGGTTGCGCCGGAAGAGCGTGTTTCGCACCCGGCGCCCATCCGTTACGCCTTCGAAAAAGCCTTCGAAGAGACCGTTGATATGACGCGCTTCGTGCTGGTTGGCATCGTGCGTGTCGTACAGGGTCGCGTCAGCTTGAAGTCGCTGTCTGGGCCGATCACCATCTTCGAGGTCGCGGGAGAAGAGGGCCGTAAAGGCACGGACAATTTCTTGTGGGTGATGGCATTCATCAGCATCAACCTGGGCCTCTTCAATCTGCTCCCGATTCCGGTGTTGGATGGTGGCCACTTCTTGTTCTTTTTGATCGAAGGCGCGCTGCGCCGCCCGCTGCCGCTGCGTGCTCGCGAAGTGATGCACATCGCGGGGATGGCGGTGCTAATGGGCCTAATGTTGTTGGCATTCAAGAACGACGTGGAGCGGCGTTGGGATGGCATCTCGGCGCTTGCCAAGGGCGTCGCCGAGTAGAGAGACCGTGGCAAAAACACAAGCAGACGGCGCGCCTTCCGCGCGCAGCGTCGCGGCCCGCGTGCTCGGCCGTGTATTCGTCGACGAGGCCTTCGCAGCGGCGGCGCTCGATGCCGAGCTTTCCCGCGCGGCACAGCTCGACGCTCGCGAGCGAGGGCTCGCTACCGAGCTCGTCTACGGAGTCTTACGCACCCAACCAGCACTCGAAGCGCGCTTGGCGCGTCATGCGCCCAAAGGCATCAAAGATCGAGAGACGCGGCTGCACCTGCTGGTGGCAGCGTATCAGCTGCTCCTGCTCGACCGCGTTCCAGCTTTCGCCGCGGTCGACGCTGCCGTCACTTTGGTTAGAAAGCGCCGTGGTGATCGCGTGGCTGCGTTTGCCAACGCCGTACTGCGCAAGCTCGCCGCAAGCGAAGAGCGCCTCAGGCTAGACGCGGCTTTGCGCGAGAGCGCTCCCGCGTGGCTCTGGCAAGGCCTGGTAGAAGCCGTTGGCGAAGACGAAGCGCTGGCGCTGCTCGGCGGCGGCGACATCGCACCCGCAATCGGCATTCGATTGGTTTCGGGTCGCGAGCTTCCGGCCTGGGCAAGTGATGCGAACCCCGGCCGGGTGTCGTCGCGCACGCGTCGGCTCGAGCGTTTCGGCGATCCCAAAGCCCTCGCCGGCTACAGCGATGGCAGCTTCGTCGTGCAAGAAGAGGGCGCTCAGCTCGTCGGCGCCTTGCTTGGTGCACGTCCTGGCGAACGCGTGCTCGACGCATGCGCTGGGCGCGGCCAGAAATCGTCGCTGCTTGCCGAGCTGGTCGGCGAACGCGGGCAAGTTTTCGCTTCCGACTTGCATCCGGCCAAGCTCGAAGCGCTGAAGAGCGAGTTTCAGCGCTTGCGCTTGCCCGAGCCCAGCGTCGCGGCGGTCGATTGGAGCATCGGCGTGGGCAACGTGCCCGACGGCTTCGATCGCGTACTCGTGGACGCTCCTTGCACCGGCACTGGCACCTTGCGTCATCGCCCAGAAATCGCGCGGCGTCTCGCACCCGAAGATCCCGCGCGCCTCGGCGCGCTCGCGGAAAGCATTTTGCGCTCTGCGTCGACGCGCGTGCGCGCCGGCGGCCGTGTAGTTTTCGCCGTGTGCAGCGTGCTCACCGCCGAGGGTGAAGCTGTCGTCGAGCGCGTGCGCGACGTGCTCGAGCCCGTTCCCTTCGACGCCGAGGAAGCCCGTGTTCTTGCGCCGGAGGGGGCTTCTCACCTCAGGCTGCTGCCGCGAGCTCACGGTACCGACGGGTATTTTGTCGCAAGTTTCACGCGACGGTAGGCCGACAGCGGCCCCTGTCACTTGTTTTTCACCGAGAAACGCGGCAGAGCATCGCCATGACATCGCTCCCCGCGGGCGCATATACGGCGCTCGTCACTCCGCTCAGTCCCGATGGCTCATCGGTCGACTGGAACGCGTTCGAGGCGCTCGTTGGCACCCAGCTCGAGGGCAAAATCGCAGGTCTCGTGCCGTGCGGTACCACAGGCGAGAGCCCCACCTTGACGGACAGCGAGCAGCGCGAGCTCACGCGCCGCACCGTCGCTTTGGCGAAGGGACGCGCCAAGGTCGTCGTGGGCACCGGCTCGAACAACACCAAGAAGACCATCGAAAGCTCCAAGGCCGCTTTCGAAGCCGGCGCCGACGGCGTCATGATCGTAATGCCCTATTACAGCAAGCCCTCCCAAGAAGGCTTGTTTCAGCACGTGACCGCCGTGGCGGCCGCCGTTGACGGGCCGGTCATGCTCTACAACATCTTGGGTCGCTGCGCGGTCGATCTCGCCGTCGACACCTTGCTGCGCATCCTCGACGCCGCCCCCAACGTCGTCGCCCTCAAAGACGCAAGCGGTGGCGTCAGCTACTGCCAAGACCTGCTCGCCCGTGCTGAAGGGCGCATCCTAGTTTTGTCGGGCGACGATGCGCTCGTATTGCCGGCCATCAGCGTCGGTGCGCGCGGCGTCATCAGCGTCACCAGCAACCTCTATCCGCGCGCCGTCAGCGAAGTCGTCGAAGACGCGCTTGCCGGTCGCTTCAGCGAAGCACTGCGCAAAGACAGGAAGCTCCTCGCGATCCACCGCGCGCTCTTCTGCGAACCCAGCCCTCAACCCATCAAGGCCGCGCTCTCGCTCAAAGGCCGCATGAACGACGCCATGCGTTTGCCGCTGGTTCCCGCGAGCGACGCTTGCAAGGCACGCCTCGCCGACGCCATGGCCGCCTACGAGGCCACATGAAACTCGCCATTTTCGGCGTTACCGGCCGCATGGGCCTCGCCGTTGCGCGCCTCGCTCACGCCGATCCCGAAGTCGAAATCGTGGGCGGCGCCTGCAGCTCGAGCGATCCCGGTCACGGTCGCGACATCGGTGAGCTCGCGGGAGTCGGCCCAATCGGCGTCGTCACCACGGCCGACGTTGGCTCGGCGCTCCTCGGCGCCGAAGCCGTCATCGACTTCTCCACCGCCAGTGCCGTCGCTCCACTCTTCAGCGTCGCCGCGCGTCAGCGTGTTGCTCTCGTGAGCGGTACCACCGGCCTCGACGACTCCGCCCGCCGCGCTCTCGACAAAGCTGCCGAAGCCGTCCCTGTCTTGTGGTCCGCGAACATGAGCCTCGGCGTCCAAGTCCTCGCCGAGCTCGTCGAACAAGCCGTCCGCCGTCTGGGCAACGCCTTCGACGTCGAAATCATGGAGATTCACCACCGCCGCAAAATCGACGCGCCCAGCGGCACCGCCAAACGCCTCGCCGACGCAGCGCGCGCCGCTCGCCCGGAACTCAAAGAGCTCAACGAGCGCGCTGGCAACGTCGGAGCCCGCAGCAACGACGAAATGGGCGTCATCGCTCTGCGCGGAGGCGACGTCATCGGCGACCACACCGTCTTCCTGTTCGGCTCGGGCGAGCGCATCGAACTCACCCATCGCGCCTCCAGCCGCGACCTCTTCGCCCGCGGCGCCCTCGTCGCTGCCAAACACCTCGTCGGCAAACCTCCTCGCCGCTACACCATCGCCGACATCCTCAGCACCTGAACGCCACGACTTCGCGTTCTGGTTTGGGTGGGCGCAACACCGTCAAGGGCGCGAATTCCGGCGCCGCCCACGTCTGGCCTGCTCTTAGCGCGCCATGCGGGTCCAGGGCCGCGCACGCGCCCCGCTTTTGTATGAACGCCGCGCCGCTGCACGTCAGCCCGCGCCGTAACCCCGCACGTCACGCGCCCCCGCCAAGCGGCGAGCACTGCACCGTGCGCGCGCTGCCCGTCACCGCAAGACCCACGTCGAACCCACGTGGGTTTGAGCATTGCCTTCCCCCCGGCGTCGTGCTCGCGCGCGCAGCGCTCGACTCACTCACTCGCGAACGCGCTTGAGCCGGCCCTGTTCGTCGAACTCCGATTCCACATCGGGATCCGCTGAGTCCGCCGCCTTCTTCTCGGATTCCCGGATTGTCGACTTGTTCGGGACTTTGCGACGTGGACGTTTGGCTTCCTCGTCCTCCTCCTCATCGCCCTCTTCCGCATCGTCCGCTTCGTCGCGATCGTCGTCGTCCGCCTCGTCCTCTTCCTCGTCGCGATCGTCGTCCGCCTCATCCGCCTCATCCGCCTCGTCTTCGTCTTCGTCTTCGTCTTCTTCCTCGTCGGACCTCTTATCGGCCGCGGTGGCATCGGGAGGTAGTTCAGCATGGGGCCAGCCGGCGGGGATGCGCTTCTTGAACGACCAAGACAGGCCGTAGAGCCCCAACAAGATTCCAGGAATGCTCAGAATCTGACCCATGCGCAACGGCGAGTCGGGCGAGATGCCGTCGTACTCCTTGAAGAACTCGACGCCGAAACGTCCGCAGAAGTACATCAAGAAAAAGGCTGAAATCAGGGCTCCACGCGGCCGCTTCTCCTTGCCGAGTCGTCGGTCGATCACAAACAAGAGCCCGAGCACCGTTAGCCCGAGCACAATTTCGTAAATTTGGCTTGGATGACGCAGCGGTGCTGGCGTCTCGTGATCGAAGCGTGGGAAACGGAAGCCCCAGGTGCCGTCCGTCTTCTTGCCCACGATTTCCGAGTTCAGCAGGTTGCCTAGGCGCACCAACGTTGCGCCCAGCGCAGCAGAGAATGCAAAGCGATCCGAACCTTCCAAGAAGGAGATCCCGCGCCGCTTGGTGAACAGGAACATGGCCGTGATGAGGCCCAACACCGCGCCGTGGCTCGCAAGTCCGCCGGTCCAGATCTCGAGCACCCACACGGGGTTCTCGAGCGCCTTGTCGAGATCGTAAAACAGCACGTGACCGAGGCGTGCGCCGAGCAACACGCCGAGCACGCCGTACACGATGAAGTCGTTGGCATCTTCCGCCGGTCCACCGCCGCGCACGATTTGCCACTTGAGCAGCGCGTGGCCGCCCAAGAACACAGCAACGAACAGTAAGCTGTAGTAGCGAATGCCGTAGCTCTGCGGCATGAACTTCGCGACCACGATCGCGAGCCCGGCGAAGAACAAGCCGCTCACTAATTGGTCGCTGGCCTTCTTCGCAAGCCCGTACAAAAACGAAAGGCCCGCGAACGCCCCGAGGGCAATGGCTACGCCGTCGCGCGGCAGCTTGATGAACTCTGGATCGACGTTCCAGTCGACGGTGGGAAGCATGAAACCTCTTTGAGCCAGCCGGATCGAACCAGAGGACCGACGAACCCGCGCCCTCAGTTAGCCTAGACCGCGAGTAGAAGCCAGCGCCGCGCCGGAAGCAGCTGCGCGGCACGCAAGTTTGGACGCCCGCTGGCCGCCCTTCGGACGAACGGTCGAGCAAACCCCACAAGATTGGCCATCCCTCCAGAAAGCCTTTTCGGCGCCGGACTAGTGTCCGCGCCGCGCTCCGCGTCAAGGTCGTGCCCAGCGCGCGACCGTGCTCAGCGCCACGGCGTGATACCGAGCGTTACAGCGTGACGCCGAGCGCGCCCAGCTCCGCTTCAGCGAGCCGCGCCCAACCTGCGTTCGCCTTGGGGCTCGCCGGGCTCGGATGCAGAATCGACCCGATGGGCACCTTCAGATCGGCGAGTGCCCGTCGCGCGCTCGCTTCAGCGAAGGCTCCCACGCCGACTACCAACGATGGTTTCAGCTCTTGGACGATCTCGCGTAGCGCTGCATCGCAAGCGTGAAGCAACGGCTGCTGTTCCGCCGCCGGAAGCTTGTCTGGTGTTCGATTTTTCCCGCTCTCCTCGATGAACGCGAGCGGGCAATAGTTCACCACGAAAAAGCGCTTGAAGAAGTCGCGCGCGTCTGGATAGCGATCGCGCGCCCAACCCCACAAGCGCGTGCCGCTGACCTCGCTGCGTTTGCAAGCAAACCCGAGCACCGGCCGTTGCGGATGCTCGAGTTTCGGAGACTGAACCTTGGCTTCGATGCCCAGGTAGTCGCGCACCATGCTCACGTCGCCGAAGGGAACACCCGTCTGGGCCATCCCGAACGGCCCTGGGTTCATGCCCATCAGGAGCACGCGACCCAGCCCGCTGCCATATCGATCCAGGTAGGCCTCATGCGGTAAACGTGCGTAAACCAAAGGATTATAGACGTATGCAGTGGGTGCGGAGAAGCGCTGCTGATCCAGCACCTTGGCGAGCTTTCGGCTGATGGCAGTCAGGTTGACGTCGCTCATTCGACTACACGGGCTTACCACGGCACGCGCCTGAAGTGCCGTTTCATCGTGGCCGTAGCTCCGGGGGGAGCGCACCATTTGAAGGTTTTGCGATCCGAGCAGCGACCCGACAGCTTTTTCGAGGCGACATCCGAGCCCGCCGGCTTTCGCGCGGGTGACGTTATCGGCGAGCGCTATCAATTGTGTGAGTGCATTGGCACTGGCGCCATGGGCGCAGTCTTTCGCGCGCACGATCGCCTGCTCGACGCCGAAATTGCCATGAAGCTCGTGCGCGTCGATCCGGATCATCCGGACGCCGAGCGCGCCACGCAACGCTTGCTGTTGGAGGCGCGTGCCATCGCGCGCATTAGCCACCCCGGCATCGTTCGCATCTTCGACTTTGGTTGTGTTGGCGGTGTGCCCTTCATCGCCATGGAGCTTTTGAACGGCGAGTCACTGCTCGAGCTCATGTTGCGTGAAGGGCCGATCGAGCCAGTGCACGCCGTGCGCCTGCTGTTGCCTGTGGCTGACGCGATCTCTGTGAGCCATCGCCGCGCGGTCGTGCATCGCGACATCAAGCCCGAGAACGTGTTCTTGGCGACGGACGAGCTCGGGCGGATTCAGCCCAAGCTGGTTGATTTCGGCGTCGCACGCTTGCGCGAAGGCGGCAGCCGGCTCACACGCCCCGGCGCGCTGATGGGCACGCCCGACTACATGGCGCCCGAGCAAGCGCAGGCCGAGCCGGACGTCGATCACCGCGCCGACGTTTGGGCCTTCGCGGTAGTGCTTTACGAACTCATGACTTTGCGGCGGCCGTTTTCGAACGGCAAACAGACCGGCTATCTCGCCATTCTGAAGGCGATCGTGTCGGAACCACCGTACAGCCTCGCCGAGCGCGGTGTCAGCGATCCAGCGTTGTGGCGCATCATCGAACGCGCCTTGGAAAAGCGCCGCGAGAACCGCTGGCAAAGCATGCGTGAGCTCGGCGATGCGCTGGCGGAATGGTTGCTCGACAAAGGCATCGAAGAAGACGCCTACGGTGGTTCGCTGCGCACGCGCTGGGCCAAGCAGTCAGGAAGCATGACCGTAGCCAAGCCGGAGGCCGAGCTGGAGAGCATCACCGTGCGGCGCTTCCCTCCGCCGGCAGGCGACGACGGCGCCACGCTGCCACCGCCGGCGACCGCGACGCCCGAATTGCACAAGCCACCGGTGGCTTCTGGCCGTGCCTTGATCAAGCGTGTCGTGGCACAGCCGCTCGATATCGCCGCGCGCATCGGTCGCGCCAGCACTCTGGAGAGCTCGCGCCTGCGCCGGCTCTCTCCGTTCGCGGTGGCGCTGATGGCGGCGCTGCTCGCCGCGGTCACGACCGCGGCTCTGCTCTGGTTCGCCTCTCACTACGTGCGCCCGCAGCGAGTGCAGCCGGCTCTGGTCAAATAGAGTTTCAGGGATGCACGATGACGGCGTTGGGCAGCTCGTCGGCGTCATCGGTGCGCCTCGGAAACTCGGCTGCCAGCTTGGCTTCGACGCGCGCGATGACCTCCAAAATTCCCTCTGCGGCGCGCCCTTCACGTAGCCGTTGCACCAGGTGAGCCACATATTCGCTCCAGCCTGATTCACCAATGCGTGCGTGCAGACCGGAGTCACCCAAGATCACTACGCGTCGCTCCAACGCGGACACCAATATCAAGAGCCCTGTGTGCTCGTGCGTGTGATGTAGGCCGCGCTCGGCGAATAGTCTGAAGGCGTAGGCCTGCACCGCGGCCAGCGATGCCCGCTCTGGAATTAGGCTGCGGTGCAGCCCGCTGACGCCCAACGCAAGGTAGGCGAGCGCGCCAATGGGTAACTGCAGCACCAGCGCCCACAGGGGAGGAATGGGGGCCCACTCGAGCGCGGCAAAGCCTGCGCTGAGCCCAGTGCACACCGCCAGCAGCACACGCCACTGCCAGTAATCCGCCGAGCGTCCCACCACCGCCACCACCAATTCGAGCGAACTCTTTTGCTCGATGCTGTGGATCGCCGACTCGATGCGCTGCCGATCAGCATCCGAAAGCAGTGGCGTTACCATGAGCCCGAAGCGCCTCCGCCGCCGAAGCCACCACCACCGCCTGAAAACCCGCCTCCGCCGCCACCACCTCCAAAGCTACCTCCGCCGAAACCACCGCCACCAAAGCCACCTCCGCTCCAGCCACGCGAACCGCCGCCCCAGGAGTAGCCTCCACCGGGCCAACCACCGTAACCACGACGCCGGCCACCTCCGCCGGCGCGGCTGACGAACAAGATTACCAGCAAGAACAAGAGCAGCGGCCCGGCGGTGAGCATCAGCGCAAACAACTTTCCAATCGAGGCGCTCGGGCGCGCCTTGGCTCGCGCGTCGTCCATGCCGCGCGCTGGCACTTGCCCGTCGGAGGCAGCCGCCATCAAGCTTTCGAACGCGCGCTCGATGCCAGCGGCGTAGTTGCCCTGGCGGAAAGCCGGCGAAAGCACATTGCGCACGACGCGTGACGTGAGCGCATCGGTCAGCGTGCCTTCGAGGCCGTAGCCGACTTCGATGCGCACTTTGCGATCGCCTTTGACGATCAGCATCAAGAGGCCGTCATCTTGGCGCTTCTTGCCGAGCTGCCAGGCTTCGACCACGCGAATCGAGAAACTTTCGAGCGCGTCACCCTCCAGCGAATCCAAAGTGAGCAGCGCGAACTGGTGCCCGCTCGACCGCTCGTACTCGGCCAAGCGCTGTTCCAAGCGCCTAGCTTCCGCGCTGGACAAGAGGTGCGCGTGATCGTTCACACGCCCTTCGAGTGGTGGCACGTCGCGCGCGAAAGCCAGGCGCGGCAGTAGCGCCAACCAAAGCGCGCACAGAAAGCCGATCAGCGGGAGCCAGGCGAACGCGCGTCTCGCCCCAGTTCGCGGCATGCTCAACGCGGCGGAGGTCACAGATTGACTTCAGGCGCCTTTTCGAGGCCTGGAGTGCCCTCGAACGTGGGCCGCGACTTCATGCCACGCATGCTGGCGCCGATGCTGGTCGGAAAACGTGCGACCACCTTGTTGTATTCCGCAACATCATCGATGTAGCGTTTGCGTGCGACTGCGATGCGGTTTTCAGTGCCTTCGAGTTGCGCCTGCAAGTCCCGGTAGGCATCCGTCGCCTTCAGCTCTGGGTAACGCTCCGCCACGACCAAAAGCCGCGAAAGCGCGCCCGAAAGCTCGCCTTGTGCCTGTTCGAAGGCCTTGAGCTTGCTCGGATCTTCGATGGTACTCGCGTCCACCTTGATGCCGGCGACCTTCGAGCGGGCCTCCACCACCTTGGTGAGCGTCTCTTGCTCGAATTGGCCCGCGCCCTTGACGACCTTGACCAGGTTTGGAACCAGGTCGCTGCGGCGCTTGTATTGGTTCTGCACCTCCGCCCAGGCCGCCTTCACGTCTTCGTCGCGCTCGACGACCTCGTTGTAGCCGCAGCCGGACGCCGACAGTGCAAATACAGCGAGAAATAGGCCAAGCCATAGGCGTTTCAGTGCGCCGAAGGCGTGCAATCGAATCGAATCGTTCATGCGAGTGACCTCGTACTCGAAACATATAATACCGGTTGCGCGCTTGCGCAGGGGGGGGGCACGCGACGCTGTGGCGTGCATGAAAAGTGTGGCGCGCGTGAGCACGCGGCGATCAACCAGACTCAATCGGTAATTCCACGCTCACTTCGGTCTTTACCGAGCTGGCGATGAAGCAGCCCCGATGCGCCTTTTCGTGCAACGCGCTTTGTTCCTGCGCTGAGGGCGGCGGCTCGGCCCGAAACTTTACCTGCGGGCGCAGCGTAACGCGTGTAACGGACATCTTGCCTTCCGCGTTCCTCTCGAGCACTCCGCTGGCGTCGTCGCGGTAGCTGTCGACGACGATGCCAGAGCGCGCAGCGAGCGCGAGGAACGTCAGCATGTGGCAGCTGGCGAGCGCCGCGACCAAGAGCTCCTCCGGGTTCACGCGCTCGGCGTTACCTCGGTACTCCGCCGTCGCCGACAGCGCGAGGCTCTGCCCACTTCCAAATGCCACCGCATGATCGCGCGAAAAGCTGGGCGTGAAGTCCTCTTCCAACCTAGACCACTCGACGCTAGCGCGATGCTCCGACATGCGCCGCAGCATCGCAGAATTCACGCCGCAGCGCTCGCTCGGCGCTAGTGCAGCGCATGTGAGATAGGATCAACCTTTCTGAGCGCTGCACTAGCAGCGGACGCGAAGCGGATGCTGGGGTCTGGGGCGCAGCCCCAGCCACAAACTAGGGATAGTGCACCCCGCGCAAGCGGGACAATCATCGCCCGCGATGATTGCGCGTATCTCATACGCGGTGCACTAGTTGCTGTCGCGTGTTGCCAAAACTTCTTCGATCTTGTCGACGAGGGACGCTGGAGAAAATGGCTTTTCGATGCAGTTTGCACCCGGGCGTAATGCGCCCGAATGCACCACGGCTGCGCCCGGGAACCCGGACATGTACAGCACCCGCAGGTGCGGCAGCAGCGCGGTCAGCTCTTCGGCGAGCTTTGGGCCGCTCACGCCGGGCATGACCACGTCGGTGAGGAGCAACGCGAGCTCGCTGCCCCGTTCCTCACAAATCTTGCGCGCCTCGCCAGCGTGCCGCGTTTCCAACACAGTGTAGCCGCTCTCGCGCAAAATGCGTGAAGCGACACGCCGCACGGCGTCGTCATCCTCGACCAGCAGGATCGTGCGGTCCACTTTGGCACGCGAAGGCAGCTGCTTGCTAAGGGCTCGCGCGGGAATACTGCCGCTCGCGCGCGGGAAGTAGATCTTGAAGGCGGTGCCCTGCTTCAGCTCGCTGTACACCCAAATGTGACCTCCGCTTTGCTGCACGATGCCGTACACCGTGGAGAGGCCGAGCCCGGTACCTTTACCCACTTCCTTGGTGGTGAAGAACGGCTCGAAGATATGCTTGCGAATCTCTTCGCTCATTCCACTGCCGGTATCGCTGACTGCGACCATCACGTAGTCGCCTTCGGCCACGTTGGAGTCCGAGTCGGCGTAGCCGCTCGCCAAGTGAACGTTGGCTGTCTCTACCGTGAGCTTGCCGCCGTCCGGCATGGCGTCGCGCGCATTGACGGCCAAATTCAGTAGCACCTGCTCGATCTGCCCGGCGTCCGCCTTCACCAAATCTAGGTCTGGCGCGAGCGACGTCACGAGATCGATGTCTTCGCCGATGATGCGCCGCAACATCTTCTCGATGCTGACCACCACCTCGTTCAGCTGCAAAAGCCGCGGTTGCACGACCTGGCGACGGCTGAAGGTGAGCAGCTGGCGCGTGAGCGCAGCGCCGCGATTTGCCGCGTGGAGTAGCTGCTCGAGATCTTCGGTTTTGGTGGTGTCGTCCTTCAAATCGCGCAACAAAAGCTCGCCGTAGCTCTTGATTACCGCCAGCAAGTTGTTGAAATCGTGCGCGACGCCACCGGCAAGTTGGCCAATGCCCTCCATCTTTTGAGCATGGCGCAGCTGCTGTTCGAGCTCGCGTCGCTGGGTCACGTCGCGAATCAGGGCGATACCACCGAGCAAGGCACCTCCCACCCCGATGAGCGGCGTGGCTCGTAACGCGACCGTGATGCGTGTGCCAGAGTCGTTCTGCAACGACAGCTCGATTTCCTCGATTTCCTTGCCGTACATGGCGGCGACTAGCGGGTTGTCGCCATCGCCGGGTGCGTTCGCGCTCACTTTGCTGAGGCGATCGTTCACGACCATTGGAAGCTCGCGCGCCCACTCGTCCGCGCGTAGGTTCTTCGGACGCGGCCCGAGCAGGCGCTCGGCTTGGCGGTTGTAGACCAAAAAGCGCCCCGAGCTATCTGCCGCTACTACGGCGTCGCCCATGCTGTTCAGTATCGAATCCAGCATCAGCGACTGCTCGCGGAATCGCTGCTCTCCGATGCGCAGCGCTTCTTGGCTCTCGATGCGCTCGGTCACGTCGCGTGAGATGCCGACCAGGCCGCTGATCTCACCGCTCTCCAAGCGGATGGGTGCCTTCGTCTCGGACAGGAAGCGACGTGCGGTCCCGTTGTGATATTCGCGCACCACGTCGCGCACGGGCTCGCCTTGGCGCAGCACCCCGCTCTCCTCGACGCGCGCCGCTTCCAGCAGCGCAGGGGCTTTGGATACATCCTCCAGGCGCTTGCCCACCAGATCATCCGGAGAGCAGCCGAGACCGCCAGCGAAGGCACGGTTGGCGCGGCGAAACTTCAGATCCGTGTCTTTGAAGTAGATGCCGTCCGGAATGTTGTCCATCAAGTCGTGTAACAGCTTGCGCTCGTAGGCGAGCTCCTGCGCGATTTGAAAATGCTCTGCCGCCTTATCGACTTTCAATCGCAGATCATCCGGATCCCACGGTTTGGTGACATAGGCGAAGATGCGACCCTCATTCACGGCGCGAATCACCGCGGACAGATCGGCGTAGCCGGTCAGCAGGATCTTCAGCGTGAGCCGCGATGGTCCGATGCGCGAGAGCAGCGCGTCGCCCGTCATGCGTGGCATGCGCTGGTCGGTGATCAGCACGGCGATGTCGTCGCTGGTCGACATGAGATCGAGCGCATGTTCGGGCGACTCTGTCTTCAGCACGGAGAAGCGGTTCGCCAACAGATCCTCGAGCGCCACCAAAATCTGCGGCTCATCGTCCACCACCAGAACGCGCGGCTTCCTGGTTTCGATCATGTTCATGGCTGACGAACCCCATGCTGGTCGAATGGAATGCGAATCACGGCTTCGGTTCCCCCCTGCTCCGCATGGTTCAGCTCCAAAACGCCGCCGTGCTTTTTCACTATCGAGTAGGCGATGGGCAGACCGAGCCCAGTGCCCTGACCGACGGGCTTGGTCGTAAAGAATGGTTCGAGTACACGCTCACGCAGGTGCTGGGGAATGCCCTCGCCGTCGTCGCGCACGCTGAGCACGAAGCTGTCACCCTCGCGTTTGCTAGTGATGCGGATGTGTCCGGAGCCAGGAATAGCGTCAATCGCGTTCGCTACCAGATTCATGAGTGCTTGGTTCAATAGGCTCGGATAGCAGTCGATACTGTCCGGTTCGTTCAGCTCGGTTTCTACCTCGATGCGGTTGCGCAGCTTGTGCGCCAAGATGGTGAGCAGGCTGTCGACTGATTCGCGTACGCTGACCGTCTTCAGCTCACCCTCGTCCAAGCGCGAGAAGGTGCGCAACTTGATCACGAGATGGCGGATACGCTCGAGCCCGACCTTCATCTCGGCGAGCCGGCTGCGGGCGCGCTGCCAGTTCTCTCGCGCCGTGCTGGAGGCGCTCAAGTTGAGCTCGCCTTCTGCATCGTTCAAGCTGCGCACCGCCGTCTCCAAATGGCTGAGCGAAAACGCCAGCGGATTGTTGATCTCGTGCGCGACACCAGCGACCAGCTCACCGAGCGATGCCATCTTCGCCGATTGAACCAGCTGCGCCTGAGCTGTCTGCAGCTCCTGGTAGGCGCGCTCGAGATCGGCGTGCGCGCTGCGATACTGCTGCGCCAGGGCGGCGTTGGCTTCGGCAAGGCTGGCCAGCTCCGCGTTCTTGCGCTCGAGCTCCGTTTTGGCGTCGGCAATTTGGCGGCGACTGCTGGCCAAATCCAAAAATACCCGCACTTTGCTGCGCAAAATGGTGGCGTCGACTGGCTTCAGCAAGAAATCCACCGCGCCACTGCCGTAGCCGCGCAGCACGTAGTCCTCGCTGGTGTGCGCGGCGGTCAAGAAGATGATCGGAACTTCGCGCGTCGCTGGGTTTCTGCGTGCGTGGCGAGCGACCTCGAAGCCATCCATGTGCGGCATGTGCACGTCCAACAACATCACCGCAAACTCGCGCTTTAGCAGCAGCGAGAGCGCACGGTTGCCCGAGTTCGCGCGGACCACCTCACACCCTAAGTCTTCGAGCAGCGCTTCCATCGCGACCAGGTTGGCCTCGATGTCATCCACCACCAGCACACTCGAGCGCGAGGTCGGCACTTGCGGGAGAGGGCTAGCTTCCATGCTCCTCGTGCTGCGATAGCCACGAACCCACCGTGTGCAGCAACTGTTCTCCATTGACGGGCTTCGCCAAGTAGCCGCTCGCGCCCGCTTGCAGGCAGCGTTCGCGCTCGCCTTTCATGGCGCGCGCAGTCAACGCCACCACCGGCAACGTCTGAAAACGCGGATCTTGTCGGAGCCGACGAATGGCTTCGTAGCCATCCATCTCGGGCATCATCACGTCCATCAGAACACCGTCTACGTCGGGGTTCTTCGCGAGCACGTCGAGTGCGTCGCGACCACTGTCAGCGATCAATACTTTGGCACCACTTGCCTGGAGTAGCGTCGAAATTGCGTAAACGGTTCGCATATCGTCTTCGGCGAGCAGCAGCTTCGCACCCTGTAGGGAGGTGCGCGCCGCTGGCTCGTTCAGCAAAAGTGCCTCATGCGTGGCGTAATCCGGCAGGTTGCTCACGAAGCGACCAATCTCTTCGATGAGCCGCGTCACCGAGCTGTCGCTCTTAGTAACCACTGCTTCGGCGTATGCTTCGAGCCGAGACTTTTCCTCTCGTGTCAATGCGCGTCCGGTATGCACGATGACGCGCGGTGGATCGACGTCGGTACGTTGCGTGAGCTTCTCCAGTAGGTCGAGCCCGTCCATATCGGGAAGCCCCAGATCTAGAATCATACAAGCGTAGGAATCGTGCGCTAGCGCCGAAAGCGCAGCCTCCGCGCTCTCAGCCCAACGTGCATCGATGTCGCCGCGCCGCAGGCTGCGTACCAGCGATTCGCCCTCGTCCGCGTCATCCTCGACTACGAGCACGCGGAGGGCGCCTGCAGATGTCTGCTGCGTGAGCGCGCGCACCGCCTCGACCAGCTTGGCGTGGGCAGCACCCTTCAGGAATTGCCCGACCGCGGCGTGCGCGGTTCCGCGCTCTTGCGTGTCGTGAGGTGGCAACACATACATCGGGAGGTTCTGCGTCGCTTGGTCTTGCTTCAAGCGCTCCATCAGAGCCGTTCCGTGCATGTCCGGTAGTTGCGCGTCGATCAATACGCCGTGGGGTCGAAGCGCCCGCGCCAGTGACAAAGCCTGCTCGCCGGTCGTAGCCACAACGCCAGAAAACCCGCGCGCTCGAACGATTTCGAGCAGCTGCTCAGCGAATGCTGGGTCGGGCTCGACGATCAGCAGCGCCGCCAAAACGTTGTCGTGGCGTTGGCCGACCTCCATTTGTCGGCGCTCGGCCGCAGGTTGCGTCTCGGTTTCGAGGCCGTGTTCCGGAAGGCAACAGGTAAAGGTGGAGCCGGTGCCCAGCGTGCTCTCCAGATAGAGCTCCCCACCGAGCAACGAGGCGGACTCGCGCGCGATCGCCAACCCCAGTCCCGTCCCGGCGTAGCGCCGATCAGTTTCCGATTCGATTTGCTCGAAAGGAGCAAAGATGCGTTCACGCTCGCGCGCGGCGATGCCACGACCAGTGTCGCTCACCGAGAAGGCTATCGCGCGCGCCGGATCGAGCTTGGAGCCGAGCGAGCTGGCCAGAGGCCGCGCGATGTTGAGGCTCACTCGGCCGCGCTCCGTGAACTTCACGGCGTTGCCGAGCAGGTTCACCAGGATACGCTCGACGTGCTGCCGGTCGGTAAACATGGTTTCCGGTAGGCCCTTCGCGATTTCGAAGCTGAGCGCGAGCCCCTTCTCGGCGGCGAGTGGCTCGAACATGCGGCGGGCACGTTCCACGAAATGCTGGAGCGGCACGGCTTCCAGACTTACGGGCTGGTGTCCGGCTTCGACCTTGGAAAGATCGAGGATCTGATTGATCAAACTCAGCAGATCCTCGCCCGCGGCGTGCACTGTTTTAGCATGCTCCACCTGGCGCGGAGTCAGGTTGCCGGCTTCGTTCTGCGCCAGCAGCTGTGACAGTAGCAGCATGCTGTTGAGCGGTGTGCGAAGCTCGTGCGACACGTTTGCCAAGAATCGGCTCTTGTACGAGCTCATCCGCAAGAGCTCTTCGGCCTTTTCTTGGAGATTGAGGCGAGCTTGTTCGAGCTCGACATTTTTCTCACTCAGCATCTTGCGCTGCGCTTCCAGCGCCGCCCGGCTTTCGGCGGCTGTCAGGGAAACGACCAACATTTCGCGGATGGAATGCAACCACTCCTGCGCGCGCGCTGAGCACTGCCCGAACAAGCCCAGCTCGATCACGCCAACGCAGCGTCCTTCCCTGTGCAACGGCAGGAACACAAGCGTGCGCGGCAGCCCTTCGCCCAGCCCGGAGCTCACACGCGCGTAGCCGTCCGGTACGTCCTCCACCACCAACAAGTCTTCGCTCAAGGCCGCTTGCCCCAACAAGCCTTCGCCGGGACGAAAGTGCTTGGCTTCGTCCATGAGCGCGGCGTACTGACCCCAAAGTTCGAAGCTGCCTTCCGCGTTCGCGACGTAGAGGGCTGCTGCCGCCGCTTCGAGGCGCGTTGCCAGAAACTTGAGCGAGCGCGTTGCGAGAGCGCGCGGTTCGAGATCACCGCGCAGCGCGTCCGACAGCCCTGCCTGCCCCGATTTCAACCAATCGGCGCGGGTGTGCTCGTCGTTCAAGCGCTGCAAGTTGTCCGCCATGTGGTTTGCTTCGCGCGCCATGCGGCCGAGCTCGTCGTCGCTCCGCACCGGAATGCGCCAACTGAAATCTCCGCGTGCGAAGCGCAAGAAGCCCTGCGACAGCTCGCCCACGGCGTTGATCACGCTGCGGCTCAGCCAAACCGAGAGCGCCAGCAACAGCGCGAAGCTCGCAACTCCAATGCCGAGCCGGAAGCGGTGGGCACGAGCGCTGGCGTCGCGCACCGCCGCGAACGCCGCCGCGACTTCGTTTGGTCGCAAACCGAGCGACTGACGAATCAGCTTGTGGGCGCGGTCTTGGCGCGCCTGCATCTGCGTCATATCGTCGACGAGCTGCTCGCCAGTCTCGCCCGCGATCAAGCGCCGCGACACGTCGTTCGCCAAGGTCGAATAGTCCTGAATCGCCCACTGTAGCGCCGCCGCCGCGGATGGCTCCAACACCGCCCCTGACTGACGAATCGATTCGAACAGATCGTTGCGGAGTTGCCACGCGGTCTCGAGCCCGGCGCTGTCCTGCGCGCTCACCGCATTCTGGTAGCTGCGAGTCAGGCGCTCGAATTGAGCCTCTAGGCGCGGCCCGAGCTCGAGCTTCGGGATTAGGCGCCGCTCGACGTCCGCCAAATCTGCTGCCTGACGTTCGCCGATGAGCGCGCTACCAACCAGCACCGTGCAGAACGCGAGGAGAGCGGTCGCGAGCATCGCAATCAGCTTTGCGCGAAAAGAGATGCTCACGATAAGCTCCACATTCAGCTCCAGCACGCGGAGTTGCCGAGGTGGTTCGGCTTGGGCCGCTGCACCAGTCGTCCGAGACGCGCGCACACGCAAGCCCCTCTAACTGATGCGGGTCCTGCGAACCGCGCAGAATGCGCGCGCGACACGCATAGTGAGCTCGGAATTGTCGAGGCGCTGCAGATGCGCTGTCAAGCGCAGCGCAGGGAGCCAGCGATTGGGCGAGTGGCGGAATACGACGCTGACGCTTACCGCCCTAAATTTAAGCCATTCCAGTGTGCTAAGCGTCCGCGCGTTGCATTTCCGCCCCGCGCTCTCGAACAGACGCTCATCACTCCCGAGTATTCAGCACACTATGGAGACGAGCGCCTCTCGACGATTGCAGTTCTGAAACGTGCGCATTCGAATTTGCGGAGTCGTACATCTCGAAGTTACGTGCGAGAGGGCTCTAAATCTCGTACATTATGTTCTTCTGTACGGCTCACGCCCTTCAATTAGATCTGGTCGTTGAACGCATCGCTTTGGTATTGGTTCGCTCGAGTCAAAACATGCGAAAGCAGAGACCTCGTGGCAGCACGACTCGCGAGGCCGTGGTCAACGCAGCACTGCGCGTGGCCGATCGGAACGGTCTGGACGCATTGACCATTCGCGGTGTCGCCGAAGAAGTCGCGGCACCGCCGATGTCGCTGTACGTGCACTTTGCCAATAAGAACCAGCTGCTCGACTTGATGTACGCCGAGGTTTCGCGGCGCATGTACGAGGACGAGGGGCACCCAACCTGGCAGACCGAGCTCTATCGCTTGTGCCTGCGCGTTCGAGCGCTGCTCACGGAGCACCCGAACTGGGCAGCGCTGTTGGCGCGCCCGGCGCCGGCCATGCCAGTGCCGATGCGGGAACGTGTGCTCGCGCTGATGGTCGCGGACGGCATGAGCGAGTCGCAGGCGTTCAAGGCACTGTCCGGTATCGTACTAACTGCCATCGGGCTCGTATTGGCAGAGCTCACCATGCGCTCGCCTGACGGCAAATCGACCTTGGAAGATCGCTTCGAGCGCATGAAGGAGCTGCTCGACCAGCTCCCAGAGACCGAGCAGACGCAGACGCGCACAGCCATGAACGCCCTCTCACACTTCAGCTTAGGGGACACGTTCGCGTTCACGGTGGGAGCCTTGATTACCGGTGTGGCTCGCACGCGCGGCGACACTCCGGACCCGAGCGCCTAGCAAACCTCGCAAAAGCCGAAGCTCGCGTTCGATAATACCGGGGTATTATGCGAGCGCAGCCGCGCCTACGCGCATCGCGCCTACAGCGGTGCGTGTAGGAGAGAGCGTCGCTCGCGCGCCTACCGGCGAATTCAGAGCGTTGCGACCGGAAACGCGGATGTCACCTTTTGATGAATTGCGCGGAGGCGTCTCGCGAGAACTGCGAGACAGCGCACTAGTCGAATCGGAGGTTCTCGTGGTGCTGCGAAATTGTGCCTGTCTCTCATTGGTGGTCGCGAGCTTCGTGGCAGTAGCTTGCGGATCGAGCAGCGGTGGCTCGGGGCCTGGCCTCGGTGGCAACGCCAGCGCGCAGGGCGGTGGTATCAACGTCTCCTCCGGCGGTTCCAGCTCCACGGCGGGCAAAGGCAACGGTAGCGGCGGGCTCGATCCCAACTCCGCGTGCATCGGCACCTCCGTCGAAGGCGAGCGCGTGCCGGTCGACCTCTACTTCATGGTCGACACCACCGGTTCCATGAATTGCCCGGTGCCCGATTCGCTCGACGACCCGTGCACCGTCGATCCGGGACCGCCCTACGCGGCCACCACTCGCTGGGTAGTCGAAAGCGCGGCACTCAAATCGTTCATGGAGTCGCCGAAGAACAACGGCATGGGTGTTGGTATCGGCTTCTTCCCGGCTTCGCGCGACGCATGCAACGCGAACACCTACAAACAACCCGCCGTCGAAGTTGCCATGCTCCCCGGCGCGGCCTCCCAGCTCACTGCCGCCATCGCTGCCAAAAAGCCAGCTGGCACGACTCCCACAGTTGCTTCACTCACCGGCGCCATTCAACACGCCAGCGACTACGCAAAAGCTCACGTCGGCCATCGCGTGGCTGTCGTCTACTCGACCGATGGTTACCCCGTGGGCTGCGGCGGTGAAAACAACATCAGCAATGCCACCAAGGTTGCGAGCAGCGCTTTCGCTGGCAACCCCAGCATACCTGTCTACGTTCTCGCGGTCGGCAACAACCTCGACGCGCTCAACGACGTCGCCGCTGCAGGTGGCACGGACAAGGCCTACCATATCGATACCTCGCGCGACGCTGCCGCCGCACAGCTCAGCCAGGCCCTCGACAGCATTCGCGGTCGCGCGTTAGTTGGTTGCACCTACGAAATCCCGTCGCCTCCTACTGGCCAACAAATCGATTACGGCCTCGTCAACGTTCGCGTCACGGCTGGCGACGGTAAGATGACCCAAGTCTATCGCGATCCCTCGCCAACCGCGTGCAACCAAGGCTGGCAATACTCCGCCGACAAAACTCAAATCAATCTCTGCGGCAGCGTGTGCGAACAAGTCAAAAACGATCCGAATATGAAGCTCGAAGTACTCTTCGGCTGCACCACGCAAGTCATTCCAGAATAGTTGCCTAGCAGCGTGCTCGCCGTGCGCGTGCAAAACGCGGGCGGCGCGCTCGTCTCGGTTGAGCTCAGCATGTGTGGGCGCTTCGGCTCGCAAGCAGCAGTGTCTTGAGCTGAGATCGCTCAGGAGAGTCACTGAATCGTGCGTGGTCGGTGTTTTCGGACCAAAGTCGCCACGGATCGCGCAACGTCAGCGAATTTTTCCGCGCGCACAGACAAGTGGGGCCTCACTCCTACGATTTGCTCGAGAAAATCTGCGCATTTCGCCGCGTAGTTCCGAAAATAAATAGCGATCACCAAGGATTGTTCATGCATCAACGAGGCATGACGTTTCGAGCGCGTTGGTGTTTCGTCGGTGTCGTACTGCAAGTGACGCTGCTCGCGTGTAGCGCGGGTACGGAGGGCGACGACGACGAAGGCAGCGGAGGCCGCACTCCCAAGGGTGGTGCACCGAATCAACAAGGCGGCGCACCTGGTTCAGGTGGAACCGGCAACGGTGGCACCACGAGCATGGGCGGCACGGGCACCGGCGGCTCGCAACAAGGCGGCAACACCGGGAAGGGCGGCTCGCAACAGGGCGGCAGCGCCAACGGCGGTTCGTCGACTGGAGGAGCATCAGCTGGTGGCAAGTCGAACACCGGTGGTACTGCAAACGGCGGCTCCGGGAGTGGTGGCAAGTCGAGTGGTGGAACGTCTGCGGGCGGCGCATCGTCGGGCGGCACGGGCAGCGGCGGCAAAGCGAGCGGCGGAGCATCCGCGGGCGGCGCATCGTCGGGCGGCAGCGGTAGCGGTGGCAAGGCGAGTGGTGGCGCAGCCAACGGCGGCAGCGGCACGGGTGGCAAAGCGAACGGCGGCGCACCCGGTGCTGGCGGTAAGGCCGGAACTGGCGGCACGACCAACACGGGCGCCGGTCCCACGGTGACTTGCGGCTGCACTACGAGCTCGGGCGAGTTCTCGGGCAACAACATCAAGAGCACCATCGTGATCGATTCGGGTGAAAACTACGACGGCGGTTGCAAGACGTTCCGCGCCGATCCGGGTTCGCTCGGGCCCGGGGATCAAAGCGAGGGACAGGAGCCGATTTTCCGCGTGAACGGCGGCACGTTGTCGAACGTGATTCTGGGTGCTTCCGCGGCCGATGGCATTCACATTTACGGCAACACCACCTTGAAGAACATTCATTGGCTCGACATCGGCGAAGACGCCATGACGATCAAGGATAACGCCACGATGACTCTGGACTGTGGTTCATCCGACAAGGGCTCGGACAAAACCTTCCAGGTGAACGCCGAAGCCACGATCACGATTCGTAACTTCACGGCCAAGAACGCTGGCAAATTCATGCGGCAGAACGGTGACTCGACGTTCAAGATGACGGTGACCATCGATCACTGCGACATCTCCAATATGGCCGAATGCATCTATCGCACCGACAGCTCGAGCAGCATCGTGAACATGACGAACACGCGTTATCGCTCGATCGGCGACTCGCTGTTCATCTTCGGCAGCACCAACGTGAACGGTGATACCCACAACCAGGTGGGCACGTTCAGCGGCAATCAGGCTTATTGATCGCCCCAATCTCGTGGGCTGGTGCGGGCACGCCAGATCGGCGGTGTCCGCGCCAGTACTAGCGCTGCGCTTCGCGACGTCTGCTAAGACCCTGTCTGGATGACGAGCGAATCTCGCCCAGGGCCGGTTCCAACGCGCTGGCCGTGGCTGCTTTTGGGAGCGGCTGGAGTGCTAGCGGTGCTCGCGGCGCGTAGCGTGCTTTCACGAAAGTCGGTGGAAGAGCTACCCAGCGCGCCGCCGAGCACTGTGGGGACGGGGGTGGTTGGGCTGGCGGAGCCGTTGGAATTGCCGCTCGATGTGCTGAACTCCGATCTGGTTCAGCTGCGTTATCCGGCAAGTGGTGATGTGGCGCTGGCGTTTGGCAGCGAGGGCACCATCGTGCGATCGAGCGATGATGGTCAGTCGTGGCAACGCGTGGAGAGCGGCACGCGCGAGTACTTGTTCGATGGCGCCGAGCATCCGAGCGGAGCGGTCGTGCTCGCTGGCAGCCGCGGGACGCTGCTGCGCTCGTTGGATCAAGCGCGCTCGTTCGTGCCGGT
Source organism: Myxococcota bacterium (assembly GCA_049324695.1). Taxonomy (GTDB): domain Bacteria; phylum Myxococcota_A; class Polyangia; order Polyangiales; family Polyangiaceae; genus PMG-095. The sequence continues at coordinate 8,614 of JBMOMJ010000020.1, read as the reverse complement.
TCGCGTCGACAGCGATCGCAGCTTCCGTGCGCTGGCGACCGCTGACGACGGCACGTTCGTGGCCGTGGGCGACGAAGGCGTAGCTTACGCATCGCGCGACGCCGGGCAGAGCTTCGTGAAGGAAAGCAGCGGCTCGAGCGAGTACCTCTCCCGCCTCGTGAAGCTACCGGGCCAAGGCATGCTCGTGGCCGGCGATCACGCGACGTTGCTGTTGCGCGAGCCGAGTGGAAGATACCGGCCGTTGACACTGCCAGCAGCAATGGCGGTGACGGCGCTGGCGGTGCTGCCAGATGGCACCATTTTGGTCGGTACACAGGACGGCTTCGTGTTGGCTTCGAGCGATAGCGGCGCGTCGTTTCGCGAATCGCACAAGATGCGTGAAGACATGTTCGTGATCGGCTTCGAGTGGAGCCCCGACATGTCCGCGCTGGTGGCTCGTTTGCGCACGCGCGATGTGCTCTTTTCTTCCGATCGCGGCAAGAGCTTCGAGCGGCTCCCTTTCGAGCCCGACCAAGGTGTGAGCAAGCTGACCTGGTATCCGAACGCTGGCTTCGTCGGACTCGGCAGCGTGGCCGCCGTGGTGCGCTCCGATGTATCCGGCAAGGCGTTCAAGCTGACGCCGGCTCGAGAGCTGGCATCGCCTTATGCCGTCGAGCAGAACCCCAAAACGCACACGCTGTTGGCAGTGGGCGCGTCTGGGCTCATCGCACGCTCGGCGGACGCTGGGCGCAGCATACATGTGATACGGCCTGGCCTAGGCGGCGTGCTGCGTAGTTTCGCGCACCAAGCATCACCAGAGTGTTTGCTCGCGGTTGGGCTGGAAGGAACCCTATTGCGATCGACCGATGGCGGCAAAAGTTGGGCGCGCTCGCCGGCGGAGCTCAATCGCAAAGTGGACATGACCTCGGTCGTAATCGAGCCAAAGACCTCAGCGATGATCGCGAGTGGCACGGCGGGCACGTTGCTGCGTTCGCTCGATTGCGCTGAGCATGTGACTCCCATCGAGGCCACCAAAAACGACGTTCATCATTTGGTGGCGGTGCCCGATGCGGGTGTGTTCGCTTTGGTCGCCAAGTCACCCATTCTGCGCTCGGACGACGGCGGCCTAAGCTTCGCGCCGGTGCAGATGGGCGGCGACGCGACGTTGCTGCGCATGATTTCGACTGGCTCGACGCTGATTGCCGTCGGTGAAGGCGGTCGCATCTACCGCTCCAAGGATGCCGGTCGCAGTTTTCAAGCGGCGCCATCGGGTAGTGAGCGCACGCTGCGCGCCGTTGCGTTCGATGCCAAGAGCCAGACGGTGTTCGTCGCAGGCGATGGGGGCACCTTGTTGCGCTCGACCGATGGTGGCGAGACCTTTGCTCCACTCGCGCCGCCCACTGACGAAAACCTATTCGTGATCGGGTTGCATCCGGACAGCGGCCAGCTCCTGGTTGGCGGCAATCGTGGCGTCGTGTTGCGATCCTTGGATGCGGGGCAAAGTTTCACCCAGCTCGAGACGCGCTCGACTCAGACGATTCGCGTCATCTTCTTCGAGCCGAACAGCCGCGAATTCAGCGTGGCTGGCGTGGGCGGTACGCTGCTGCGCAGTGTCAACAATGGCAATGCGCTCGCGCGAGTCCGCGGCAGTTTCGAAGGGCGCATCGATGCGGCGCTGTTTCACGCGCCTTCGCGCAGCCTGCTGCTCGGCGGCGATCGCTTGATTCGTGTGGCTGCGCCTTAAAAGACGCGCTGGAGCCAGCGGTTCAGCGGTGTGAGGAATACCTGGGTCCAGCGGTGATGGAAGTAAGGGTCGGCTTCACCCAGCTCGGGATGGCTCTCGATGGTCACGTCGACGCGCGCATCGAACAAGCTCACGGTGTCGAACATGGCGGCGCCAAACCCGGTGCCTTCCACGAACACGAGCGCATCACCGCGAAACGCTCCCAAGTTTCGGTAGTGCGAGTCGTCGCGCCCTGCAAGCCCACAGGCGAGATCGCGCAGCGCCGGCAAGGAGGCGTAGCTGTCGAAGAGCGGACCGACCAGCTTCAGGCGTGCCTCGTTGGTGTACACGAAGCTTTGCGTCGTGAAGTCCGTGATGCAGCGCACGAAGCTGGGAGTGGGTGACAGTGCACCTGGCGGAGGCGGCGAGCCAAACACGTAAAACATGGCTTGCTGGTTGGTGGTGCCAGGCGGGAACACCGGAAGCGGGAACGCGCCGTTCGGATCGGCCGCGGCGAGCTGCAGCACGAGCCCTGGCACCGCAGCGCTCGGATCGTACGAGATCCCTTGCGACAGCTGGTCCTCGAGCGTGGAGCAGGTTGCGTCATTGTGTGCGCGAATACTGGCGTCTTCGGTGAAGAACGTGCCTTCGTACAAGAAGACCCCGGAAAACTCGCGAGGAGCGCGGTTCAGCGTTGCCAACGCCGCGTTCGAACCAGCAGAGAACCCGCCGATCACGGGCTTCTTGCAAGAGCCATGCTGCTGGCGCTTCACGAGCGAGAGAGCAAACAGCGCGTCGTCAGAGTAGGCGTCGAAATCCCAGTCCAACATCGCGCTGCAGTCTGCCGCGCCCGACTCACACGCACCTGGCGCCAGCCCAGTGCGGCGTTGATCCACCAGCCAAACGTCGATGCCCGATTCGGCCAAGCGCGCCGCCGCTGATTTTCCGTAGCCGCCCGATTCGGAAATTTCGTAGAACGCGCCCGGTAGCAAGAACGGGCTCAGCAATATCAAAGAGCCTCGCGAGCGACCGTGCTTGTGCACGTGTGTGATCGCGAAGCGGTTCAAAGGACTGGACCCGACCTGCACTTGGTGCACGACGCGTTCGAGCGCCGGAGTTGGATGAGTCACTTCGTTGGAAATGACATGATAGGCGCTGAACGCCGTGGCTGCCATGAGCGCAAACGGACCCGTCATCATAGTTCTCCCGTGTTCTCCCGGACGCGGCGTGAACGGACTCTTCACCATATCGCAAAGAGCGATTCTTCGGAACACACGAGTTATGGATTCTCTCGTGTTCGTGAATCGCTCAGATTTGCACACGTCAACGTACGTAAAGCGCCGGCGTCGGTTTTCGACGGTGTGTGTCGCGAGTTTCAGTTTCTTAACCCATGTGAGTTAAGTTGAAACGGCTCCTCTTTCGTGAGGGCTCGGGTAGTGGCCTCTTCGACGGAGCTTCCGCGCGGCGCGAGTGTGTGGCCCCTCTGAGCCGCGCGTTTACGATCGGCGAGCCCTCAGCCGGACGGCTTTTTTGAACTTGCGGTTCAGCCGGGAAAAGCTGCGTCTTCGAGGACGCGATGGGGGCGTGGTATAGGACCGCCCGAGGTACGAAGGTCAGTGCAAGCAGAGCCCGAGAACGATCTGGAGACTTACAGCAGCGCGGCACTCGCCGACTTGGCGCTTGCCAGCGACGAAAAGGCCATTGAAGCGTGGTACCGAAAGCACCTCGCTCCCTCAGGCACCATGAACCAGTGGCGCAAGCGCATTGGTGCCCAGCCGCCTGAGCAGCGCAAAGCGTTTGGAGCGCAGGTGAACGCGCGGGCCAACGTCTTGAAGGAGGCGTTCGACCTTCGCAAGCAACAGGTTGCCGAGCTCAGCTTGGCGCAAGCCATCGCGAAACAAAGCGTCGATGTGACGCTGCCCGCGCGACCAGCATTGTCTGGGGGGTATCACCCCGTGACGCAGACGATTCGCGAGGTCGAGCGCCTATTTCACGAAATGGGCTTTCTCACGTTCGAGTCGCCGCACGTCGAGCTCGATGAGTTCAATTTCGAGCTCTTGAACATGCCCGCAGACCATCCAGCGCGGGACATGCAAGATACGTTTTATCTTTCCGATCGAACGGTGTTGCGCACGCACACTTCGGCTGGGCAGGTACGCGCCATGCGTATTTACGCGCCGCACCCGGTGCGAGTGATCCTCCCCGGGCTCTGCTATCGCAACGAGAACATCACGCTGCGATCCGAAATTCAGTTCCATCAGATCGAGGGTTTGATGGTGGGGAAGAGCGTGCGCCTCAGCGACTTGAAAGGCGTCCTGCTCAGCTTCGCGCGGCGCATGTTCGGGCGTGATCAGCGCATTCGCATGCGCGGTAGCTACTTCCCGTTCACGGAGCCGAGCGTCGAGGTAGACATCCGCTGCACGCTCTGTAACGGCAAAGGTTGCCGCGTGTGCAAACACACTGGTTGGCTCGAGCTCCTAGGCGCTGGCCTCGTGCACCCGGTGGTGCTCACGAACGGCGGCTACAATCCGCGCGAAGTGCGCGGCATCGCATTCGGAATGGGCATCGAGCGCATGGTGATGCTGCTCCACGGCATCGACGACATTCGGCACTTCTTCCAGAACGACCTCAGGTTCTTGCGACAGTTTCGCTGAGTGATCGCGTCTTTTCGATTTTGCTCCTGAGGCAAGAATTACATGAAGGTTCCGGTTTCCTGGTTGCAGCAGTACTTCGATGCTCCGCTCGACGCTCATCGCATCGCCGACCGCCTGACGCTGGCTGGCATCGAGGTGGAGCACGTTCAAGGTGTGGGCGCGCTCGATCCGCTGGTGTTGGTGGCCCAAGTCACGCAGGTCACGCCGCTTGCGGGTGGTGCGTTCAAGCTCGGCGTGGTCGCTGATCGCGCTCGCACCGTGGTAACCAACGCGCCTGGGCTCACGGCAGGCGCGCGCATCGCGGTGGCGCTGCCGGGCGCCACGTTGTTCTCCGAAGCACTCGATTCACTCGTCGAGGTCGGCGAAAGCGAAGTCTACGGCGTGGCTTCCGAGGGCATGCTGGCGCATCGCGCAGCACTCGGGATCGGCGACGACGCGAGTCGTGCGGTAACCTTCGGCGACGACGTGCCCGCGGGTACGCCCGTCGCGAAGGCGCTCGCAGAGCGCGACTTGGGGCACGCCGATCGCGTGCTGAGCCTTGCGATTCTGCCGAATATCGCACGTTGCCAATCGATGCGCGGCGTGGCGCGTGAAGTGGCCGCCTTGTCGCGCCTCGAGCTTCGGCCGCAGCGCGAGCCCGCTCCGTTCAGCGCGGAAGGCAGCCTGAATCCGAGCATCGAAGCGCCCGACGCTGCCAGCGTGCTCGGCCTCACCCTGCTCGAAAACGTGCGAGTGGGAGAGTCTCCGCGCTACGTCAAAGAGCGCCTGTTGCTCGGCGGCATGACCCCGATCAACAACGTGGTCGATGCTTCCAACTACGTGATGTTGGAGCTCGGTCAACCAACGCATCCCTACGATGCGGAACTGCTTTCCAGCCTCGACCTCGGAGTGCGCCGCGCGCGCGCCGGCGATCGCTTGCTGACCTTGCAACAGGCTGAAGGCGAAGAACCAATGCCGCTGCCCGAAGGCGTGCCGCTGATCGTATCGGACGATGCACCGGTGGCCGTGGCGGGCGTCCTCGGAGGGCGTCCAACCTCGATATCGGAGAGCACGCGGCGCGTGTTACTGGAGGCCGCGGCGTTCGACTACGTCGCGATTCGCAGGAGCCAGCAGATCGCCAAAGTGTACTCGGAAGCTTCGGCGCGCTTCAGCCGCGGCGTGAACCCGGAGCTCCCGCAGCTCGCGACACGCCGCTTCATCGAAGTGTTGCGCGAGACGTCGCCCGACCTGCGCATCGTGGCCCATGGCGAAGCGTCGCTCGGCGTGCCTGCGCCGCGCCGCATCGAACTCAGCTTGCGAGAGCTCAACGATAGCCTGGGCGCCGACATCGACCTCGAAACTGCCGCCGAATGCCTGCGTCGCGTGGCGCTCGATCTCGCAGTAAATCGCGACGCCGAGGCGTTCACGGTCACGGTTGGCAATGCGCGCCCCGATCTCACCGCGCCTTGCGACCTGGTCGAAGAGGTCGCGCGCCTGATCGGCTTCGATCGCATTCCCGAGACGTTGCCGGTCGAGCCCATCCCCGAACGCTTGCACGAGGACGCGCAAACGCGACGTGAGGCCGTGCGTGACTTGTTGGTACGCAATGCCTTGCAGGAGACCATCGCGTACTCACTCAACGGTCCCGAGCTGGAAGCCAAGCTCTACCGGGGCCACCCCGCTGCCACGCCTGCGTCCGCGGTTGCCGTTCTGAACCCGGTCAGCGTCGACCGCTCCGTGCTCCGAACATCATTGCTACCTGCATTGCTGGCCGCCACTTCCAACAACCTACGGCACTTCCCGCAATGTCGCCTGTTCGAAATCGGACCGGTATTCGCGCCGCGCGGCGACGTCCGTGAGCTACCCGTCGAGAGTGAGCGAGTCGCCTTCGTAATCGGAGGACTCGCGTCGGCGCCTTCGCTGCACGAACCAAAGCCGCGCGCGCTCGACTTCTTCGATGCCAAGGCGCTCCTACTCGAAATCTTCGACGGCTTGCGTTTGCTCGACGGATTCGAATGGGTGCCGCACGACGAACCTCCGTATCGGCCAGGCGCTGCCGCTCGCCTGATGCGAGGTGAGCGCTCGTATGGCACCGTCGGAGCCGTGCATCCGCTCGTCCTGCGCGCCTTCGACATGGAAGACCACAGCGTATTCGCCGCCGACCTCTCCCTCGAGGCGCTGCTCGCGGACTCTCCAAAACGACCCGCATTCCGCGAATACGATCGCCTACCCTCCATCGAACTCGACATCGCACTCTTCGTCGCCGTTGCGATGCCGGCAGTGCGCATTCGCCAAACCGCGAAAAATGCCGCAGGTTCGCTGCTCCGAGAGGTCGAAGTCTTCGACCAATTCTTCAATCCCGAGCTACCCGAACAGAAGTCGATTGCCATCCGCTTGCGCCTCAACGCCGGCGAACGCACCCTCGAAATGAGCGAAGCGCTCGCAGTGCGCGAACGCGTTGCGCGCGCACTCGAAAGCGAACTCTCCGCGAAGATCCGCGAGTAACCATTCGCGAACTCAGCCTCCACGGACTCGGCCTTCGCCTTCGCCTTAGCTAGCGGCCGAGCAAACTCAACGCGGCGCGCAGCATTTCTGCTCGACTTGCGCTCGGTGCCAGCGTCGCTGCGCACTTATCCAAGGCAGATCGGCATTCGCGTTCTTTGAAACCAAGCCCTCGCAGCTCTGCAAATACCTGCGCATTGCGCTCGGCGGCATCAGCTTTCACTGCGCCGCCGTACAATGTTCCATCGGCGTGCTTGAACGCCAGTCCGCTCGACGGCGTCCCTTCGATAATCAATCGACCTTCATGCACCGCCCGATGATGTGCGGTGCACAGACACGCAAGATTGTCGCGCTCGTGGAGACCCTTCTCCGCGCGCGGAACCAAATGATGCACGTCGACATGATCTGAGTGCCTGCATCCACTCACCACGCATCGCCCGTTATCGCGGCGCCAAACATAAGTTCGAAGCCCCGACGGGATCGTTTGCGTCGGCCGCTGCCCCACGTGGGGCTCAACAGAGTCATCAACGATCTGCGCATCACAAAGACTCATCTCAACGACGGCCGGAGCGATGGCGTGTCGCTCTCCGTGACCGATTTGCTCACCGCGTCCACACGCTCTGCACGTCGTCACTAGAACCTGATAACTCGCGCGCCCGGCGCTGGCCTTTCCGGCGTCGGCCGACTCACCGTCTACTTTGCTAACACTGGCATCTTCACCGCTATCAGCGAGGAGCTTCCGCCCCGCCAACAGCAGGGCCGAATCGTCATCGAGCGCTTCGCCGGCATCCCTCCGAAGCTTCGCGAGCCCGTCGAGAAACAGCGCGCGAGTTTCTCCGGTTACCTCGAACCGAAGTACGTGCCGACGCAACGTTGGATCCTCAGGGGCACTCGGCAAATCACCAAGTGCGCGTCCCGAAACCAACTCTTCGACTTGTCGCACGGTGAGGCCGTGTGCAGCATCCAACCAGGCGCGCTCCGTCTCGACCGTTGCCACCCGAGTTAACTCTCGCACCGCCGACCAAGTCAGCTCGCCTGTGCGAAGTGCTTCGCTGATCAACGGCAATGCCTCGAGCCCCTGCGCGACCCGCAGCTTTTCCTTCACCAGCCGCCCGTTGTACCCGAAAAATCGACCCACATATTCACCGAACGACGCGAATCCCAATCGCCTGTGCACACCGGCTCGCAGCGCATCACAGAGCAATCGACCTTCTTCCCACTCCAGCCCCGCGCGCCGCTTCGCGAATGACACCAGCCGCTCATGCAATTCCTTCCAACCGCGCTCACCGAAACAACCCCGCCCAGCGACAGATTCATACGTAGCGCCACGTCGAACATCACTCACCAATAGTGCCAAACCCATCGCAACCTCCAGCAGCCCACCGCAATCCGGAACATCACACCCGCGACTGCGAATGCCACGTTAAATATCGAGAGTGATCAACTCTAACACACCAACGCGGACTCGCATGCTCAAATCGACATTTGATTTTTATTAAACCATGCATGTCCTCGTACTCTGGAGTTGCCCCACACCGTGCAATGCTCGCCGCTTCGCGGCTGGAGTTGCCCCACACCGTGCAATGCTCGCCGCTTCGCGGCTGGAGTTGCCCCACACCGTGCAATGCTCGCCGCTTCGCGGCTGCGCGTTTCCTGCCCTTATCATTGATCGGATCTCGACGAGGCCATGGCTGCAGTCCAGCCAGCCTGCATCAGGAGCAAGGATTCAAGTCCGCGACCAAGTGAGAGCCAACCTGGCGGTCCATTTCTTTTGAGG
>JBMOMJ010000019.1:298953-401715 GCA_049324695.1 Myxococcota bacterium | reverse complement strand
GGTGCCCGTGCTCGTGCGTGTGCTGGTCCCAGTTCCCGTTCCGGTGCTGGTTCGGCTGCCGGTGCCGGTGCCGGTGCTCGTGCGTGTGCTGGTCCCAGTTCCCGTTCCCGTTCCGGTTCCAGTGTTGGTTCGGCTGAACGTGAACGTCGAAGTCGAAGTCGACGTAGACGTCGAGGTATTTCCGGACCCACCCGAGCCTGTGGTGCCGCCGTTGGCCGTGAAGCCGCCAAAGCCCGTGCTGCCACCGCTGCCGGTGGAGCCGCCTTTAGGCGCCGAGCCACCACTGCCCGTAGATCCGCCGTTTCCGAGCGGCGGTTCGCTGCCGCCATCCTCGCCGCCGCAGCCGGCGAGTTGCAGGCTCAACCCTACAGTCAAAGCGCATGTTCCAACTACCAGACGTCGCATCAAAGCCTCCGGCATGAGTTGTCACCCCACCGCGCTCAATTCAGGCAGGAGTGGGCGACTATCTAGCGCGTTTCGAGTTGGTCGCCGGCTGCATGCGGAGCGGCCGGCAAGGAGGGAAGGGAAAAACGCAAGCGCAGGCAAATTGCCGCCTGCCGAGCTCCGCCTCGGGGCACCTGATGCGCTTCGCGCTAGGAAGCCGCGCTGCTTTCCGCTACTCGCAGACGCCCGTCGTTTCTATCGTTTCGCGCTCGTCGTGGAACGAAGTTTCAATTTCTTGAAGCCGAAGGCGGTCATGCGCAAAAGCAGCCAACCGTGCGAGAACCGGTGAATCTTCGTCTCGCCGTAGGTGCGCGCCCGGTAGCGCACGGGCACGTCGATAATCTTCAGATTCAGGCGCGCGGCGCCGAACAGCAGGTCGAAGTCGCCGAACGGATCGAACTCACCAAAAAATCCGCGGTTCTTCGCGATCTTTTCGTAGTCCGTTTTGAGCAACACCTTGGTACCACAAAGCGAGTCTTTGATGGGTTGCTCGAGTAGCCACGAAAGTGCGCTCGAGAAAAACTTGTTACCGACCAAGTTCAAGAAACGCATGGCTTGATCTTCCATCGGATACACGAGTCGCACGCCGTTGATGAACTCGCCCTTTTGGCTCACGAGCGCCGCATAAAACTTCGGCAGATCCTCCGGCGGAACCGTCAGATCGGAGTCCAAAATCATCAGCACTTCGTAACGAGCCGCGGCGAAGCCCTTGCGCACCGCGTCGCCTTTACCTTTGCCGTTGCCTTGTTTTACCAGGCGTAGCTCGAGAGGCCCGCGGTACTCGGCGATCGCGGCCTCGATCTCCTCGACGGTGCCGTCGCTCGAGTTGCCGTCCACGAAGATGAGCTCGGTGGCAGGGCCCATCACCGGCGTGCGCGCGATTGCCTCACGCACGTTGCCGCGTTCGTTGCGGCACGGGCAGACGATGCTGACGCGCAGTGGACTCTTCAGAGATGGAAGCGGCACCGGTCGCGCCACGAAGTAATCCACCAGCGCAAACTCCTTCAAAACTGGGAGCTTGGCGGCGACTTGATTGGCAACTGCAGATACGACGGGCACGTCGATGGGCATCAGCATGTCGGTGCCTTCACGCACGACTTCGTAACCCGACAAGTGCAACATGCCGCCGATGTCCGACATCGAGAGCCAATTCTGATCTGGCCAATGTGTCTTCAGGCGCAGAAACTCTGCAACACGAAGCAACGGCTCCCACAAGAAGTTGTAATACGTGACAATCAGGCGCCCGTTGGTGGCGAGCAGCGGTCGCAAGCGCTCGAGCGCGCCTTGAATGTCACCGAGTAGGCCGACCGTATCCGTCAAGACGATCACATCGAACGGCCCTTGCGGCAACGGATCCCGTTCTACATCGACAACACGCAGATCGAGCTCCGGGTGCTTGCGCCGGGCGCGCTCGATCATTTCGGGAGAAACGTCGATGCCCACGGAACGCTCGGGTGCAATGGCTGCCAAAAGATCGCCGAAGCCGCAGCCAACGTCGAGAACGCGGCTGGAGGGCAAGATCAAGGCTGCCAACAGCTCGCGCACTTGCTGGGCGTAGTACGCACGAAAGCTACCGGGTTGATCGCGAGTTTCCGCGATGAGCGAGAGCTCTTGTAGCCGGCGGGCACGGCGCAGCTGCTCCCGGCGCTCGAAATCGCTGGGACTGCTGGGAGGCGGCGACGATGCGGGGCCTGTTTCTACTTCGAACTCGAGTGACGAGATTGCGTGCATGCTCGTTCTCCGAATGGGGCGCCGCTACGCATGGCGAGCGAAGTCGCAGTCGGCGCGACCTTCGCATAGCAGCCGAACCACATGGACGGAAGGCAAGCGCCGAGCGGATTTTCACGCTGAAACGGCGGTCTCGAATTTTGCTGCCTGCTCGCGCGAGCGATCGGTAACTGAATTACGCGGACTCTAAGATCAGGCGATTGGCTCGCTGCCAGGTTCACTCGCGCAGTGATAGAGCACGGCCATCCGGACCGCGACGCCAGCCTCGACCTGGTCCAAGATCACGCTGCGCGCTCCATCAGCGATGTCTTCGTTGATCTCGACGCCGCGGTTCATCGGCCCTGGGTGCATCACGATCGCGTCCGGATGCGCGAGCGAAAGGCGGCGTTCGTTCAACCCGAAGTAGCGCGCGTACTCACGCAAGCTGGGCAGCAGAGCGGCACCCAAACGCTCGCGCTGAATGCGCAGGACCATCACGACGTCGGCACCCTCCAGCGCTGGCTCGATGCGGTCGAACACTTCGACGCCGAGTGCGCTCGAGCGTTGTGGCAATAACGTGCGCGGCCCCGCCAGGCGGACCTGGGCGCCGAGCAGCGTCAAGAGCAGCGCATTCGAGCGCGCTACCCGGCTGTGCAAGATGTCGCCGCAGATGGCGACCTTGATGCCCTGCAAGTCTTTGCCTTTGTGACGACGAATCGTGAACGCGTCCAGCAGCGCCTGCGTCGGGTGCTGATGCATGCCGTCACCGGCGTTCACCACCGCCGCGCGCGTGTGCTGTGCGATGTAGTGCGGCGCGCCGGAAGCCGAATGGCGCAACACCAGCACGTCTGGCTGCATCGCGTCGAGCGTGGCGGCCGTATCACGCAAAGTCTCGCCTTTGCTGGTAGACGACGCGGACGCGCTGATATTCACGACGTCGGCGCTGAGCCGCTTGCCTGCGAGCTCGAATGACGTGCGCGTGCGCGTGGATGCCTCGTAGAAGACGTTGATCACGGTCTTGCCACGCAAGGTCGGCACCTTGCGGATCGGGCGACGCGACACCTCGAAGAAAGCTTCCGCGCTGGTGAGCAGCTGTTCGGCGCTGCTCGCCGTCAGATCCTCGATTCCGAGAAGGTGGCGCAGACGCTGCTTCATCATGGCATTCCTTGCGGAGGCAGGCTGGGAGCGTTGGCGGCTTGGACCACCGCGCACAGCCGCCCATCGAGCTCCACCACGTCGACCCGGCTGTCGGCGTCGAGATCGACGCTCTTCCCCAGGTAATCGGCTTGAATTGGCAGCTCCCGACCACCGCGCTCGACCAGCACCGCCAGCTCCACCCGGCGCGGGCGGCCGTAGTCGAGAAGCGCACCTAGCGCTGCACGCACCGTGCGCCCGGTGAAGAGCACGTCGTCGACCAGAATCACGTGCCGCCCATCGATCGAGCCCGGTATTTCGCTAGGGCCGATGCGGGGATTCGGCAGGCGCGTGGCCGCGTCATCGCGGTAAAAGGTGATGTCCACGCTGCCGAGCGGAACCTCCAGCGACTCGAGATCCTTCAGGTACGCGGCCAGCTTACGGGCGAGCGGGATTCCGCCGCGACGCACTCCAACGAGGAGCAGTCGCTCATCGCCGCGTGTTCGCTCGGCGATCTCGCCTGCCATGCGCCTCAGACTTCGTTCAACGCTGTCGGCATCGAGCAGGAACTGCATCGACCGGCGGCTATACGACCGCCCGCGCGCTAATTCAACCAGCGACCGTCGCCGCCCCGCTTCGGCTCGTCTTCCGAGTCGTCGTCACGGCCACCGGTGATGACTTTCAGGCCCGATTTTGCAGCCCTTGCCTTTCGAGCCTGAGCTTCCCGCTTGGCCTCAGCGTCGAGCTGCGCGAGCCGCAACTTGAGCCAGAGACGCTTGATCGGCGAGGGAGAGCCCGAGCCGAAGAGCCAGCCCGCCAGCATGCCGCCAAACGGCGCAATCAGGCCGGAGGGGCCCTGCGCCTTGATGATGACGGCCATCACGCTCGCGCCGACCACGAACCAAATCAGCCCCGTCGAACTGACCGGCAGCACGAAGAACAGGCGCACTTCCTGGCCACGGAAGCTGAGCGCCCAAGCGATCGCGACGGCTTCCACGACCGGGGTAGCGCCGAACCAATAGCCGTCTTCGGGCGTGATCCCGAGCGATCGCGGCAGAATCAGCTCGGCCACGAACTGGGTGAAATACGCCAGCGTGGCCGCGTAAAACAAAAAGCGCGCGAAGCGAACGCTGCCCCAGCGCTCCTCGAGTGAAGGCGCCAGAAAGTAGAGGCCAATCAGCGCGGAGAGCACATGGCCCAGCGTGCCGACTGGCATGTGCATCCACGGCGCCGTGAACAAGCGCCAGATCTCGCCGTGCAAAATCCGTTCGGTGTTGCCGCACAGGACCTCGAAAAGCGAGGGCGGGGCGCCGGCCCAGTTCAGGCCGATGGCGAATGCTAGCCAGATCGCCGCGATGGCGATCAGCACGGCACGCAGGACCTTACCGGGACGCGGAAGGGCACTCTGAAGCGGACTTTCGACTCGGCTCACCGAGCTTAAGGTACGCTTCTCTCACCTTCAGGCAATCAGCCGCGCAAGCTGGCGGCAAAACAGCCTTACGGAGCTGTGACTTCCACCCAGCTCTCGCAGAAGCGTACAGTGCGCGTCAGCTCCGCTTCGGCTTGAACAGCGCGAAGCGGTGGGTTGCTCGTCGCTCCGCCCTCGGAGCCTTCGGGTTCGCGATCGACACCGCACTGCGCTTTCCAACGCGGTGGGACGATCGCGCGCGTCGCCGCATCGATGACGATGGGCAGCCCGGGCTCGAGCAACTCGAGATCGGTGCGATCGAAGCCGAGCAACTCGGTGCGATAGCGATGACCGTCGACGACCCAGCCGAAGTCCACGGCCAGTCGACACGGGATCGGTTCGTAGTGCACGGAACCAGCGGCCTCGACTTGCAGAGCCGAGCTCGGCAACCTGAAATCGAGGGGAGCGCCGCTCACTGTGGGGGTTACGTCGACCAGGGTGGCAACGTAGCGCCGCAGCGAGCCCTCGCCTTCATCACACGCCGGTGGGCTCGAAAATTCTCGGGGCGAGACCTCGACGATGGTCGGGTGCGGCAGCGTGGTCGAGTCGGACGAGCTGCTGCTGCAGCCCATTGCTGGGCAGCCGAGCGCGACTACGAAAGCCACGCGGCGAGAGGTCGAAGCAAGCACCGGCCGAGCCTTAGCCCATCGTTGCCGGATCGCCAAGCGGCTTATCCCGCTCCGCCGACGCCGCCCGCGCCCGCGCCCGGCGTGGATGCGTCGCCGCTGCTGCCACCCTGGGGTGCAGGCTCTGCCCCCGCGCTGCCGCCTAGAGCCGTCGTATCCCCCGCACTGCCGCCTTGTGGCGTTGGATCTGCCCCGGCGCTGCCGCCCAATGGTGCGGTGCCTCCCGAGCTCCCGCCTTGCGAAACACTCATGCCACCGGAGCCTGCGGGATCGCCGGCGTCACCACCCATGCCGCCGCTGCCGCCCTCCGCGATGGGCGGCGCGTTCGGAACGAGGAAGCTGCATGCCGAAATCGACTCCGGCATTTGGACCAGTTTGCAGGCGCGCGTCTGCGAGCCGAACCGGCTGCAGCTTGCTGCAACCGCGTCGCCAGTTGCGCTAGCGCAGTCGCCGGCTTCACGAATGGCTTGAACGCAGGCTTTCGTGAAGGGCCCGCCAGGAGCAGGCACGCTGAGGCCATGCAAGCAGTGGTCGCGATAAAAGCGCGTACACGCGGAGACATCGCTGATTTGACCACAAGCCGCGGCCGCGTGACAGCGAGCCTGCTCGATGCTGCGACAGTCTTCGACGCCCTGCGCATCGGTTCCACAACTCGCCGCGAGGCCGAGCACGGAGAGCGCGAACCAAGCGGCAAGCCGCCCACCTCGACGATGGACGGAGCGAACGGCTGCGGCGGAGCGGGGGCGCTTCACGACGCCAGGCCCTAGCACGGGCTTCCCATTTCAGGAAAGCTTAGCGCCTTGCCCAGGCGGCCGCGGCCGCGCACACTGCGGCGCAAATGGCGCGCGCGATGGTTCTTTGCGCCGGGTACGGCACACGCTTGCGCCCGCTCACCGACGAGCTGCCGAAGCCGCTGCTGCCCTTTGGTGATCGCAGCTTTTTGGGGCACGCGCTGGCTGCACTAGGCGCGGCGGGCTTCGCAGAGGTCGTTGTCAACGTGCACCACCTGCGCGAAGCCTTCGAGCGCTGCTTGCCTGAGCTCGGCGGCGCGGTCCGGCTCGTGCACGAACCAGTGATCCGCGGTACCGCCGGAGGCATCGCCGGAGCGCGGCCGTGGCTGGGCCCGGCACCTGTGATTGCGTTGATCGGCGATGTGGTTCTCGAGCGGGTGCCACCCGGCTTCGCCGAGAGCGCCGAGTTTGGAGGACTTACTCTCGCTGTGGCACCGCGCGCTGCCGGCAACGGCACGGTCGGCATTGGCGAACGCGGGCAGGTAGTGCGTTTGCGCGGCGAGCTCTTCGAGGAAGAGGTTCACGGGGGCGACTA
Organism: Myxococcota bacterium; assembly: GCA_049324695.1. GTDB lineage: Bacteria > Myxococcota_A > Polyangia > Polyangiales > Polyangiaceae > PMG-095. The sequence continues at coordinate 395,010 of JBMOMJ010000019.1, read as the reverse complement.
CGTCGGGCTCTGCGCTCTGGGTGACGTGGCGCTCGCGGCCTTGCCGGAGCAGGGCTGTCTCGTAGCTGACTACGCTCTGCCGCTGCTTCGACGAGGCGGCGAGGTGAGGACCTTCCGCTTCACGGATGGCTATGTTCTGCCGGGCGACGATTTGCGTTCGTATTGGCAAAGCCAGTTGGCTTGGTTGCGAGAAAGAAAGCAGGCGCACTTTGTGGGGCCAGACGTAGCTCTCACTGCAGGCATCGAGCTCGTCGAATCGCTGCTCGGGCCCGGCGTTGTGGTGAGCGGGGAGGGAAGACTCGAGCGCGTCGTCGCGCTTCCGTTGGCGCGAGTGCAAGCACCCCTAGTGGACGCCATCGTTGCGCCGTCTGGTCGGATTATTCGAATGTTGTCCAATGGTTAGTTGCTTCTTTAAATGTGAATTCTCGATGCGCTCGCCATGGCATTGACCTGCGAGCGCATCGAGGTCCCGCCCAACGCTTTCGAAGTCGCGGCGAGGCTCTGGGATCGTCCTGGATTGGCTTTGGTGCGCACCAACCAAGGCGCCACCAGTTTCGTGATGTGCGATCCGATCTCGCTTTCGAACGAGCTCGATCCAGAGCCGGAGCTGGCGCTTGCCGCAGCGCCCCACGCAGACGCGCCGCGCTGGCTCGGCCTGCTCCCCTACGAAAGCTTGCGCGGAATCGAAGGCGAGTTCGCCGATTCACGCGCCGCGCCGCCGATCAGCTCTCCGCTTTGGTTGCGCTACCCCGCGGTGGTTCGCGTCGGTGAATGCACTGAACTGATTTCGGAGTCGGAATTCGCCGCGAGCGCTTTGCGACGCTTGTTGCAGCGATCACCCAGACCCGGCGCGGTATCACTCTCTTTCCTCGGGGACATCGAGGCGGGGTCACTTCATGCCGAACGCGTGCGGCGTGCGCTGGTCGAAATCGCGCAGGGCAACGTGTACGAAGTCAACCTGGCGCGACGCTTCGAGCTGCTGGTTGAAGGCTCCGCGCTCGATTTGCTGGCTGCTTTCGAGCGTGGAGGCGCGATGCCGCACTCTCTTGCATTGCAGCACCAAGGGCTCGGCGTCGTGGCAGTCTCCCCAGAGCTTTGTCTGGCGCTCGATCCTGACGGTTCGTTGCTCACGAGTCCGATCAAGGGCACGCGGCCGCGTCATGCAGATCCGCGCGAGGACGCCCGGCTTGCTGCCGAGCTGGATGCCGATCCCAAGGAGCGCGCCGAGCTCACCATGATCATCGACGTGGAACGCAACGACTTGGCCCGCGTCGCCGAGCTCGGCAGCGTGCACGTGAGCGAGCCGCCGCACGTGCTGGCGTTGCCCGGGGTTCACCATCGTTTGGCGAGCGTTTCGGCGCGTCTGCGGCAGGGCTTGAGCCGTCGTGAGCTCTTTCAGGAGTTTCTGCCGAGCGGCAGCGTCACGGGTGCTCCAAAACGCCGCGCCATGCAGCTGATCCGCGAGCTCGAGCCGCATCGCCGCGGGCTCTACACCGGTGCGGTGGGCTTCATTCGCCACGACGGAGGCGTCGAACTCAAAATGGCGATTCGCACGCTCAGCGTACGGGATGGAGTTGGACACTACTTCGCGGGCGGCGGCATCGTCGCCGACAGTGTTCCTGAACGCGAGGTCGAAGAAACACTGTGGAAGGCCGAACGTCTTTTGAGCCTGGCTGGCGAGAAAAGCTCATAGTCGCGCAGGTTTGGGGGTGGGGGCCCAGCTCTTGGCCGCGCGATTCGGGCCGCCAGGAAATTGGGCCCGTTTCTGTTGGTCGCGGTACCGGTAACGAACCCAGCGGTACCGCGGCCGCTCGACTTCGAACCCATGCAGCCCGTCAACGTCCGAAACCTCGACCAGATCCAAGAACAAGACGGTGCGTCCAAGACGCCGCGGCTCGGAGCCCTCTTGCTCGCGGCGCTCGCGTCCGCGGCGGTCGTGACTTCGAGCGTGCTGATGAGCAAGCCGAAGGGGCCGCCGACGGCATCGAGCGCCGATCCGCTGGCAGAGCTGGTCGCGAACGCCAAAGCGCAAGCACCCGCCGAACGCCTCGAAGGGCGCGACGTCACGTTCCCGGGTGTGCTGAGTGATCGGGAGAAGCCAACTACGGCGCTGGCCGCGGTGAAGGACGAACGCGGACGCCTGGTCGCGCGGGAGGAAGGGGCGGAGACAGACTCTGCAACACCACCTCCGCCCGCCGATCGCCTGCCCGTCGTTCCCTTGCCGATTGGTTCGTTGTTGACGGCCACGCCCGTCACGACCGAGCCGAAGGATCGCTTGACGAGCATGGCGGCCGGCGCCGCGCGTGGCTCAGAGAACGCGACGCTCGCGCCGCCCGGGAGTGACGGCGGCTTCCAGCTTCAGGTTGCAAGCTTCAAAGATCAAAACGAAGCCGACAAGTTCGTGGACGAGCTTCGGCATCGCGGCCACCGCGCGTTCCGTCAAGCAGCCTACGTTCCCGAACGCGGCTTGTGGCACCGCGTGCGCATCGGCCCCTTCAAGACGCGCTTCGAAGCGCAGAAATACAAGAGCGACTTCGAACGCAGCGAACGTGTTTCGCCGTTTTTGGTCGATCCCGAGAAGGTGAAGCAGGCCGAGCAGACTCGTGCGATGCGCCTGGCTGCTCAGGAGAAGCACGGCGCACGTCGCATCGCGACGCCTAGCGAGTAGTGCAGCGCAACTGTGCTGCACCGCGAACGCGGAGCGGGCGCTGGGGTCTGGGGCGAAGCCCCGGCCACAAACTCACTTCTTGCCCTGTTTGCGCAAGATTTGCTGGCGCGCGGCCAGCGAGATGGCACCCGGGACGTTCTTGCTCTTCGCCAGTGAGCGCACGTCGTTGTCGCGCAAATGCGGCATGAAACGCGCGGCGTAGGTGAGGGGCGTGCGCGGGTTGCTCACCAGGTTGAGCTTCACCTGGTAGTTGCGCGTGAAGTCCCGGTTCATCGCGATGGTGCGCAGCACCTCTTCCGATACCGCGCGGCTCGCGCTGATCTGAGCGGCTTCGTTTTCACGCATGAGCGGGCTCTTCACGGCTGCCGTCGCAACCAGGCGATTTGCGTCTCGCACTAGCAGCAGCCGTTCCGCCGCAGTGCCCAAGGTGGCGCGCCGAATCTTCTGCGTCACCGTGAGCTGACCGATGATGGCGTAGAGTGGCACGAACTTGTCGCGCAGGTGCTCTTCGCCTTCGTCGTCGCGCTCGTAGGTGTCCTCGTCTTCAGCCAGCTCCGCTTCGGTTGCGGTCTTGTCGGTGTCGTTGAAGAGCTGGTCGTCGTAGGTCGGCTCCTCTGACGGTTCGGGGACGAGCTCGTTTTTGATGGCCTGCGCAGCCTCCTTGAAAGCCGGCAATTCGAGCTCGAGGCCGTTGCGCACGGCGAGCTCGATCAAGCGATCGGCCGTCGACATGCGCACACGCTTGTTCATGTAGAGCTTCTCGATCACCTTGGGGTGCTCGAGCATGCGCCGTTCGTTCGTGGCGATGAGCTCGCCGCAGCGCTCGTCCGCCGTCTCCGCCATGAACTCCAAAGTGGCTCCGCCGATGCGCGGCATGCGCAAGAGCTGCTCGACCACCTCGTGCTGATTCGGGTAAGCCTGCGCCAATCGATCGACGATGGATGTCGGCAGATCCACCGACAGCGCGCCGTTCAAGACGGGCGGAGGTAGCTTGGCGAGCGTCGTGATTGCGGTTTCGCGTAGCTTCTCGTCTTCGCTGGCCGCCAATGCGCCCACCACGATCACGATCTCGGCGGGCTTGAGGCCGGGCAGTACCCCGCGTGCCGCCATGAGCTTCATCGGCAGCGGCGTATCGGGGTGGAGCGCCTTTTGGGCCGGTGTGGGTAGAGTACTGAGCTCGATATCGGCCAGCATGGGGTACGTGCTTGGCCCGGGCCGAGTGCGGCGCGGGGTCCAGCGCCGAAGCATACACGTTTCGTGTGGTGCGACGAGCCCGAGACTCTAGCGTGCGCGGCTTGCCGCTATTCGAGCCCGCCGTGGTAACGCACGGCTTTTTCGCGGCGCCCACCCGGATACTTCTGTAGGTATTCGAGCGCACGTTCGCGAGCCAGCGTGCTTTCACCCGCGCGCGACCAGCTCTCTACCTCACGCGCCAAAGCGTCTTGGGCTAGAGCACCCTTCGGCGACAAGCGCCGTGCACGCGCAAAAGCGTCGGCTGCCTCACGCGGCCGGCCCAAGCTGTCGAGCAAGGTGCGGCCCAGTGTGAAAGCTGCCAGCGGCGCCCGTGAGTCATTGGCATACCCGCGCAGCACGCGCTCGAGCCGAGGCACCGCCAACGCTGGGTGCCCGCTCAAGCGCGCCACGTCCGCCGCGAACAACAAGTCGCCTGGCTCGTCCCGCACGGCGCCGTTGCCTTCGGCTTCCATGCGCGCGAAGGCCCCCCGATAGTCGCCGTCTTGGGCCAGCGTTCGCCACGATGACTGCGGTGCCGCCGTGGCCGCACGCGGCGCAGTGGGAGCGCCGCTCGCGATTTCGGGAGGAACGTCGACCGGCAAATCCGCGGCGGACGGCACCTCGTTCGGAGCCGCTTCGTTGCCCGCTCGAGCTGCGACTGCGGGCGGATTCACCGCGCTGCTCGGCGCCACCAAGCGCTCGCCTGCCGAGAGCACGTGGTGTTGCCCCTGGTGCGCCACGTCCACGCGACCGCGCTCCACCTCGACCTGCACGCCCGCCGGAACGATCGCCACTGTAAAGGCAGTGCCGAGCACCGTCACCATCACGCCCTTGGCTTCGACCTGGAAATGACGGCCATCCTGATGGGCGACGTCGAAGTGTGCGCCACCGGACTCGAGACGCACCCTGACACTTTGCGGCGAGACTTCGACCGGCTCGACGCGAGCATCCGCGCTCACCGCGGTCACCCGCGTGCCATCGGTGAGCTCGAAGAGATTGCGCACATCGTGACGCACAGGAGCGCGCGCCACGACATGCGAGTTACCGACCAGCTGACGATACCCCGTATGCCCCACGAACAACGCCGCCACCGCCAACGCGACGCCCCCGAGCACGCGGATCGCCGCGCGCCGCCGATCGAGCCCACGCTCGACTCGGAAGCGAAGCACGCGCTCTCGCGCAGGGGTCCACTTGGGACTTACCCGCTCGCGAGCGTCTGCGACGCGCTCGAGGTACTCACTCATCCGAAAACGCCTCCTCTAAAGTCCTGGCCGCCGCCGCGATGCGACGCTTGGCCGTTGCGAGCGAGCAGCCGGAGAGCGCCGCCACAGCGTCGAGCTGCTCGCCCTCGATGTGCCGCAACGTCCAAGCGATGCGCTGGTCCGCCGGCAACGAATCGAGAACGCGGTACACACGCTGAAGGAGCGCTCGCTGCTCCGGGCTCGCCTGCTCGTCTGCGATCGCGTCGTAGGTCGACGGATCGTCCATGCCGAGGAAGTTCCGCAAACGCCGCATCTGCAAACGACGTCGCGCGGAGCGCACGGCGATTCGAGCGAGCCATGATTTCACTGCCAACGGATCGCGTACGCGACTCAATCCGCGCACCGCGACCATGAAAACTTCCTGGACGGTGTCGTCCACGTCCGCGTCGCGCCCCAACAACCGATGCGCGATGGCTGCCACATACGGGCCATAGCGCTTGAAAACGCTGTCAAAATCCAGCGCGACCTCGGGTGCGAGCGCAACGTCGAAATGGCTGCCTTCCGCGGAAGCCACCGGCGGAACGATCTCGAGAGCGACGCGGGCGCGCTGCATGCCTGCCCCTGAGTGTGACCCGATCCCGAAAATGGCTCACGCGAAATTCACTTGAGCCGCTCGCTGCATTCTCACCCACCCAGCGAGCATGCCCACGTTGCCGCTCCCACCGCCGTAAGACGCGGTTCAACTCACAAAAACAAGGACAAGCCCACCTGCGCAGCGAACCATACACCGCGCAGCGAAACGCCACCCTGCGAGCTCGGAGCGATGGGAACGGCCACGTAGCCGCTCTCGATCGCGAGCTCGAAGGCGATCGGAGGGCGGCCGAGCGAAGCACTGGCTGCGAGCATCGGCCAACCCCACGGCGTCAAGACGCGCGTGCTGGGTGGTGGCGGCAAACCTTCCGGTGAGCTCTGTGTCGTCGTTGCTGCGGAGAGCCCAGCGCGCAAGCCGGCGCCGATGCGCCCCGTCACGAAGCGGCCGCGCCCGTAGACGTAAAGCATGCCGCCGAGACTCCACGAGTCGACTCTGTAATCACGGCCGCCGAGCTCGAACGCACCTGTTTCGTAGAGCGCGTCGAGCGACCAACAGGTGAGCACCAAACGCTCTTCGCTGAGCCGAAGGCCGCCGCCCAGCAAAGCGCCATCCGTCGTGAAGAAGTTGCGCATCGAGCCGAGCGCTGTGATGCGAAAGCGGCGTCGCTCCGGGGGAAGCTCATCAAACCAGCGTTGTCTCGGCGCGGGCGGAAGATCTTCGCTGCCAGCCCAAGCTTCCGCCGCGGCGATGTCGAGCGGCGTCTCGTGTTCGTGTGGTTGCGATGCGCGCGCGCTCGCGGCTTGCTTGCGCTCTGGCAACGGCGCGGGACCTTCGGGCTCTACGCGCAAGTGTGGATGTAGCGCCAGCTCAGCCCAGCTTGCCAGCACGAGCTCCGACGATGCGATCGCTATCAGACGCGCACGTGCTTTCGGCGACGCCCGACCGAAGTCGAAATTGCGCCGCAGCGTCTTACGGCTCACGACATCCACCACTTCCAGGAGCACGCGGCTGCCCTGGCAGCTCCCCAAAATCCAGGTGGGATCGGTGGGCTCCGGCTCGTTCGCGGATTGGCTGCCGAGCTCGGCCGCAACAATGCGCTCGACTTCGGCTTCCCGGATCTCGCCGCAGCCGCGCAGCACCACGCGAATGGGTGGGCTATCCGACGCGGCTCGAGCGGTTCCGTGTGTTGCGAGCGCAAGCCAGAAAGTCGCCGAAAGCGCGAGTCGAAGTGGCTGCTTCCGCGCACGCCGCTGCGGCCGGTTGCGAGGACTGCCGCGCGAAGCTAGGTTGGAAGCGCCGGCAATCGGGGCTTTTCTCGATGACCTGGCCGGATCAAGGAGCTGCGGATGGGCATTATGGACTTCGTTAAGGGTGGCGTCGGACGGATGATGATCGCGCGCCCCGACGAACATAAGGACAAGGTTGTCTATAAGCACCCCGACCAGACGTTTCCTTTCTGGAGCCAGCTTACCGTAGACTCCGATGAGATCTGCCTTTTCTTCAAGGACGGCACCTACGTTGGCGCGCTGCCTCCCGGTCGGCACACGCTGCAGACGCAGAACATTCCGTTTCTGAACGCGCTCGTCGACAAGTTCACGGGCGGCAACGTCTTCATCAGCGAGCTCTATTTCGTCACGACTCGCGCGCTCTACAATCAGGGCTTCGGCGACACGATCGGATCGATGCGCGATCCAGAGCTCGACATTCGCGTTACCCCGCGCGCGTTCGGCACGTATTCGTTTCGCGTTGTCGATCCGCTCAAGTTCGTTGTGGGTTTTCGCGGACAAACGGGCGGAGATCCGGAGCAATCGCTGCGTTGGGTGCGCGACCAGCTCTTCATGGGCCTCAAGGCGACGCTCTCGCGCTTGATCAAGTCGGGCGAGCTCACTTTGCTCGATCTGGGCACCTGCGGGCCCGAGGTCGCGCGCGCCATCGTTCAGAATTGTCCGGACCTTGCCAACATCGGTGTGCAGGTTCTCGAGATCGCGAAGCTCAACATCAACCTGAACGACGAAGATCAGCGCCGTATCGATGAGGCACAAGGTGAAATCGTTCAGGCCAAGCTCGCGGCACGTAAGGCGCGCATCAGCGTCGCGCAAGCCGAAGCCGAGGCTCAGGCGCGGCAGTTTCAGCTCGATCAAGAGTTCATGAACCGCGCGCGTTACGTCAATCAGCTCGACATGGCCCGCTATCAGCAATACGCGGCCGCGGAAGCCAGCTTGGGTTTGGGTCAAGGCATGGCTCAGGGCGGTGAAGGCGCTGGTTCTGCCGCTGCAGCGGCGGGTCTCGCCCAAGGCTTGGCGCTCGGGGCGGGCTTGAATGCGCAACGGCCCCCATTTCCAGCGCCTGGTTATCCAATGCCGCCCGGCTATCCGCCCCAGGGCTACCCGCCACCTGGTTATCCGGTTCCTCCTGGTTTCCCGGCTCAAGGGGCGCCGCCGCCTGGGTTTCCTGGCTATGCGCCACCTGGACCGCCGCCACCGCCCGCTGCGTATGCCCCGCCCCCAGCGGCTCCCGCCGCTTCGGCCGCGGGTGACGCGCCGGTTCGCTGCGCGAGCTGCAACGCACCAAACCCACGCACTGCACGTTTTTGCGCAGAGTGTGGGCAGCGCCTTTCTGGATGAGTTTCGCGGCGCTCGAGCGAGCGTCGAGGTAGGCTGGTGCTCTGTGCCTTGAGCGACACCGAGCTTCAGTTCGGGCAACGCGTCGCAGGTCCCGCGTCTGAGCCCCCATGTCCCACGCGCTGCCCGCGTTGCGGACAACACTTCTCTCCCGATGGGCGCTTCTGTCCCTTCGACGGCGAACCCCTGGTGTGCGCAACGGATTGGGATCCGAGCGGCGATCCGTTGCTCGATCAGACCATCGACGGCCGTTACTTGGTCGAGGCCGTGATTGGGGAGGGGGGCATGGGCACGGTGTATCGCGTGCGCCACACCTCACTGGGCAAGCGCCTCGCGTTGAAGGCATTGCGTGCGGATCTGACCAACGACGCCGAAATCGCCGCGCGCTTCATTCACGAGGCGCGCATTGCCGCGAGCGTTTCACATCCGGGTTTGGTTCAAATCCTGGACTTCGGTACGTTGCCATCGGGACAACCGTACCTCGTGATGGAGTTGCTCGACGGCATGCCGCTGAGCTCGTTGTTGCGGCGGCATGGCGTACTGTCTCCGGCTCGCGCTGCCGCCATCGCTTGCAAGATTGCCGAGGCGCTCGGCGCGTTGCACGCGGTGTCCGTAGTGCACCGCGATTTGAAGCCTGACAACGTGCAGATTCGCGTGCTCGACGGCTCGGACGATGTGAAGGTCGTCGACTTCGGGCTAGCCAAGATCATCGGTGGCAATCGCCTCACGCGGCAGGGCGTCGTGTTCGGGACGCCGCACTACATGAGCCCGGAGCAGGCCTCCGGACAGCCAATCGACGTGCGCGCCGACGTCTACGCGCTGGGCGTGGTTCTGTACGAGATGTTGGTCGGGCGCGTGCCGTTCGAAGCCGACACGTACATGGGCGTGCTCACGCAACACATCTACTTGCGTCCGGTAGCACCCAGCGAACGCCACCCTGGCTCGTCTGGGCTCGGACCCATCGAAAGCATCGTACTTCGATGCTTGCAGAAGCAGCCCGAGAAGCGCTTTCAATCGATGGCCGAGCTGCTCGCGGCGTTTGCGGCTCTGCCAGCTGGTGCGCTGCCGCAGAGCGCGCCGCCCGCCCCTGCGCCGCCGTTGCCCGCACCACCCGCCGAGCTCCTGAATTCCAGCGCCCTGGAGGAACGTCCGACGCGACGCAAGGCGATTTGGCTCGGGGCTGCGCTGGGCGCGGCCATCGGCGCGCTGGTCGTGGGCTGGGGGGTACACGCGGCGCTTCAGCACGAAGCGACCCCGCAGGCGTTGGCTCCGCGCGCGGCCGTGCCTGAGCCGGTGCCAGCCGTCGCGCCGCCTCCACAACCCTCACAAGCCGTCGCCGCTGCCGCGCCAGCCGCATCCGAGCAACCCAGCGTGGCCGAGCAAACCAACGCGCCTGCCGTCAAGCCGAGTCACGAGGTTGTTGCAGGGCGCGCCGCGGCGTCGACTCGCTCCGCCAAACCGCTCCGGTCAACGGGTTCAAAGACCTCGCGGGCGGCCAGCGCGGGCTCGGACATTATCGATCCTTGGGAAAAAAAGCGCTAAGGCCAGAAGCGTACGCGGCATCGCCGTCGAAGAAGTGCGAGAAGCCTGTACTGGCCTTGACAGCTCGCCAAATCACCGAAACGCTTCAGCGAGTTCAGGCCGGTTCCATGGAGAGTTCGACATTGAACACAAGCGCAGGGAGCCGGGCAGGTCGCGGTGTTTCCGGGGGCTCGTCGTTGGGCGTGGTTGTCGGGGAAAGGCCGATCGAGTTCGGCCAGATAGTGGTGTGACGTGGCGAAGAAGCAGTTATTGCTCGTAGATGCGGACCCGCGCAGCGTGCGCGTGTTGGAAGTTAGCCTGCGCAAGGCGGGCTACAGCGTAACGACCGCGACCGACGGTCAAGACGCGCTGGCGAAAGTCGAGTTCTCGGCGCCGGATTTGGTGCTGACGGATACGCGCCTGCCGAGGCTCGATGGTTATGAACTAGTTCGGCAGATCAAGGAGCGGCCGGACTACGCCAACATCCCCGTCGTGTTTTTGACGAGCCAGCGCTCGATCGAAGACAAGATCCGCGGGCTGGAGCTGGGCGTCGAAGACTACCTGACGAAGCCCATCTTCGTGCGCGAGCTCATTGCGCGCGTGAACCTACTTCTCGCGCGTCGCACTCACGATCGCATCGCGGCCGCGGCGGTGCCGGTGAGCCGACGAACGCGTCTCAGCGGTTCGCTCGAAGACATGGGCGTCGTCGATTTGCTGCAGACCTTCGAGGTCAGTCGCAAGAGCGGCATTGCTCGCATCAACGACGGCCGTCGTGAAACGCGCGTGTACTTTCGCGACGGCAAGGTGGTGGACGCCGAGCTCGGTCGCCTGCGCGGTGAAGAAGCCGTGTACCGCTCGCTGATCTGGAACAACGGCACCTTCGCCGTCGAGTTCTGCCCGGTGAGCAACGAGGACATCATCCCCACCACCACGCAGGGCCTTCTGATGGAGGGCATGCGCCGAGTCGACGAATGGGGGCGCTTGCTCGAGCAGCTGCCACCGCTCGCGACAATTTTCGAGATCGATCACGACGCGCTGGTGGAGCGCCTGAACGAAATCCCCGACGAGCTGAACGGCATTTTGAGGCTGTTCGACGGGAAGCGCACCTTGCTCGAAGTCGTGGACGAGTCGCCGTTCGAAGATCTCTCGACGTTGGCCACCATCACCAAGCTCTACTTCGAAGGTTTGCTGGTGATCGCACCCGGCGCCGAGGAAGAGGATATGGTGCCGAGCGTCGAGCAGCCCGAGCCGGTGCGCGAAACGCGCTCGGCGGGCGATGACGAAATGGTGGTGGGAGCCAGCGAACCGCAGCTGCCGATCGCCGAGTCCGTGCCGCCGCCGTCAATGCGTCCGTCGTGGCGTCCGTCGGCGCCGTTGATCGAGCCTTTGGCTTTGCCAGGCGAGGTGGGCCCGAGGTTGCCGGGAGCGAGCCCCATCGCGGCCGCGGCTGCGCGCGCAGAGCTCGGTTCGCATACTCCGAGCGGGCGTCAGCGCGTCGTGATGCCGAGCGTCGAGTCCGGCGCTCAGGGACCTGCTACGGCATCGGTGGCGACCGTGTCGCGTCCCCGGTCAAACACGCAATCTGGGTTGGGGCCCGCAGCTGGACGCGACGCGTTCGAAGCGCCGCGCGCTGCATCCGCTGCTCAAACTCCGGCGCCGACGCCGCTCCCTGCCGCGCCGACGCCGCTTCCCGCCGCGCCAACCCCGGCGCCGCCCGCTGCGGAGCCGAGCCCACTGCCGCCGCAAGCAGAAGTGCACGAGTCCAGCGCGACCAACGGAATGGCACGCGTCGCCGAAGGCAAGGTGATTCGCTTTCCTGCGGCGACCGCCCGACGTGAAGATGAAGCGTCTGCGGAGCCGCAGCCGCTCTCCGCAGAGGAGCTGACGCGGCGCGAGTCACCGCATGCTCGCCGCCACGAGGAAGACGAAGCGAGCGAAGACGCGAAGCCCATCGAAGAGCCGCGCGCCCCCGAAGCAAAGCCAGGAAGCCAAACGCTCATCACCGGCACACACTCGTCGGCGCTGGCCGCGTTCACCGCAGCGGCTGAAGCTGCTTCACCACCTCCGCGCGACGAGCCACCAGTTGCAAGTGAGCTTTCGCGCGTGCAATGGCCGGAAGTGGAACCGGACGCGCGCTCCGATTCGGCAGAGCACGAAGAGAGCTTCTTCTCCGCGGGTGAGGAGGGGCTTTACGAAGGCGGTCCAGCGCACGAGCGCGACGACGAAACCGATCTCGAGCCGCCCTCCGAGCGGCGCATGGACACCATCCCGGCGTTGCGGCGCCGTACACCCGAGCAAGAGCGACGCCGGCTGCATTTCATTCAGTTGGTTGCATTGCTCACCGGCGTTGGCATTGCAGTAGCTGGCTTTGCGATCTGGCGTTCGCACTCCTCCGAGGACAAACCGGACGAGGCAGCAGCTCCCGCGGTGGCCGAAACGCCGGCGGTCGCCGAACCGCAAGTTCAAGGCGCCGCCTCCGCGCCGATTGGCGAAGTGCCGCCGCCTCCGCCGTCGGAGCCCGACTTGCCGCCGATGGCAATGCCCGAAGCCGCGCAGCCAGCGCCACCGCCCGGTGACGCGCCTCCTACGTCGCCCGCACCCGCAGCTCCGGCGGGTCCGCGAGGCGATGGCCCCGCACGCACGGGGGATAGCTCCGTAACGCCGCCGCGTGCGACGGGTCCTGCAGCGCCTCCTGCCAAGGGGCCCAGCGAGCCGCAACCGGAATTTCCGCGCTCATCGCGGCCTATGCCTCCGACGGGCAAGGCAGCGTTCCCAGTCGACTGAGCTCACTGAATTGCTGCGTCGATGCGGCGCACGCCGGCACCGTTGCCGGTGAACGGATCGGCGCGAACCGTTGCCACCGAGAGCTGGCTTGCGCTGTAAGCCGCGCTAGTCGGCTCCGGTGAACGAACGATGACTTCGCGCGCAGGAGCGCCACAACCTGCGATGACGACGGAAATGCAGAGCAGTCGGTAGGTCACGCCGGCACGCTAGCCAACTCCAATCCGGCCGGCCCAATTTGCGGGTGAGTGAGCACGGCGGGTGACGTGGGGCGGCGCAGATCGGCGCAGGCACTTCGTACGTTGCTCGAGTGTACGTCGTGCGTCAGCGCGGACTCGAACGCGACCGCGGTTGCAGGAAACGCGCGATGAGCGCCGCGAGCTCGCGTGGATGTTCTTCTTGCGGCGCGTTGCCCGCGTCCAACAGCTCGAAGCCGGCACCGCGGATTTCGCGCGCCAAACGCTGCCCGGTGCGCGGTGGGAACAGTCGGTCGCTGTGGCCGCCGATCACCAACGTCGGCGTCAGGATCCGAGCTGTTTGCGCCAGCACCGCCCGCGTATCCGCCGTCGCAACCAAGGTGGCCAGGGCGCTGCCGCGTGCCGCGGGCGAATTGAATGCCTCGTAAAAAGCGTCGATGCGCTCGCTGGCTTCGGGCCGCTGCTGCCACAGAAGCCGCTGGTGAAAATACGATCGAAATAGCCCGCGCCCGACCAACTGCTTGAAAACCAGGTTGCCGAGCAAAGGCAATCGCGCGAGCTGACTCTCCGGCGCGGCACCGTCTGGATGCAACCACGGGCTCACCAACACCAAATGCGAAACCAGCTCTGGATGGCGCGCAGCGAGCGTCAGCGCCACGGCGCCGCCGATACCGTGACCAACCAACGCTGCCCGGCCGAGCTCGAGCCCTGCGTACAAGTCGGCGATCGAATCCACGAAAGCGTCGATGCCGTACGGAAAACGTTGCGGCGGTGGCTTCTCGCTCTGCCCGAAGCCTGGCAGGTCCGGGGTGATCACCCGAAAGCGCCGGCTGAGATCGGCGCGCACTCCATCCCACGTGCGATGATCCATGAACAACCCGTGCACGAGCACGACTGCTGGTCCGGCCCCGCCTTCCACGACACGTAGCCGGACTCCACTTGCCGTCACGTCGCGCTCGGCCACGGTCGCGCTTTCCGGCTGGTCGGAGCCAAGTGGTTGCATGGCTGGCCAAGCCTACTCGCGAACGCCCTCAGGGGAAGAGCCAGTCCGCGTGCACATGTCAAGCGGGCGGCCGGGAGAAGTTTGCGATGCTGTCCGAGTGCGTCTTTGTGGGCAGCTTTGCGGGCGGCGCAAACCAGCCGCTTTGCCGGGCCCAGGCTCGCTCCATGGATGCTTTATGAGCTCCATAGACGATGTATGAGATGTGACGTTCAATGTCATAGCTGGCGCGTGTGCTGGCATGCCTGTCGCTACTCGAGCATTTCCGCAAATTTTTGCAGGAGAAGTCCTTTGGACGATCCATTGAGTGGAATATATTCGCGCACACTTGGTGAACGGCAGTAGTCGCTCACCGGTTTGCCGCGTCGGTTTTTGCGTGATTGACGACACCGCTCTCAGCCAATTCGAACGGAGCCACTCCGAGGGGCTCACGTCGGCCGAGATTTTGGATGTTTTCGCTCGCCACAGCATCCCGCTGAGCGAGGCGACGTTGCGCAAATACGTGCAGCTCGGCCTACTGCCGCGCAGCGTGCGCATCGGTAAGAAGGGCAAGCATCAGGGCTCGCAGGGGCTCTATCCGGTCGGCGTGGTGCGCCAGATTCTGACGATCAAGCAGATGATGGCGGAGAGCTACACCATCGAGCAGATCCAGAAGGAGTTCCTGTTCATTCGCAGCGACGTGGAGCAGCTCGAACAGCTTCTGGAAGGCATTTTTCGCAAGCTCGACGAAGTGGTGCGTCAGCGCCGGCGCGAGCACACCGCGCAAACCGTAGCGCGCGACGTCGGCGACGCTCGCTCGCTCAGCAAAGACTTGTTGGCTCGACTTTCGGCCATCGAAACCAAATTGACTAGCAGAGCAAGGATGGAAACGGTCGCGGCGTCGTAGCCAAGGGGCTGCGCCAACGCGACGAGCTCCCGCGTGGAGCTCAGCCAAGCAGAGCAGAGCAGAGACACACGAGTCGCGAAGCGGTCGAGTTCGAACGGCAGGTCCGTCGAACGAGCAGAAACCAGGGCTTCGCGCTCCAGCGATCGAGCACCGTCGAATGTGCCGGGCCGGGTTCCGGGCGCAGCTCTGGCGACGTGCGTCCCTAGAGAGACCCATCGGAGACAGCGGAGGCAGGGTATGGATTCCAAAAACTCTCACGGCCCGAACGACAACAAGCCGACATGGCACCCCACCGAAGGCGCGCTCGCGCGTAACAGCGAAGTCGAGAGCGACGAAGAGCACATCACGCGTGAACAGCGTCGCTCTCGCCGCAAACGCGACGTGCGCGCGCGCACCATCAGCGTGAAGCGCATGACCAAGCGCGAGCTGGAGATCGGTCGGCTGCTCTTTCCGGAAACCGACTACTGGAAGCCACGCACGCGCGCCGAGTGCGCCGAAGGCCCGCGGCCGTGTCCGTTCGTTTCCTGCAAGCACCACTTGTACATCGATGTGTCGCCGCGAACCGGCGCGATCAAACTCAATTTCCCCGATCTCGAAGTGTGGGATCTCGGTGAGTCGTGCGCCCTCGACGTGGCAGATCGCGGCGGCACCACGCTCGAGGACGTAGGCGCAATCATGAATCTCACTCGTGAACGAATCCGCCAGGTCGAAGTCAAGGCTCTGGCCAAGCTCGAAGCTTTGCGCGACATGATGGCGCTGCGTGACTACGTGGATGAGGGTCCGGTTGGCCGTCGTCGTTTGCCACGCCTGTCACGAGAAGAGCTCTCTGATATCGACAGCGACGAAGACGAGGACAACGACGTCGACGCTGAAGCCGAGAGCGAAACCGAAGGCGCGGCACAGGCGAAGAGTCGACCCGCCGCTGTGGTGTTGGACGCGTGAGATTGGCGGCGCGGCTCGGATCTCCGCTACCGAGTCGCGCCTATTGCGTCGCCGCTCAGGGTCGCACGCGCGCCAGCACGCGCAAGAAATTCTGGCCCAGGATCTTCTGGATCGTGTCGGCGCTGAAGCCGCGTCCGAGCATGAGTTCGACCAAGCGAGGTAGGTCGAGCACGCTCGTGAGATCGCGCGGCGGAACGATGCTGCCGTCGAAGTCGCTGCCGAGCGCGACGTAGTCAGGCCCGACCAAGCGCACGACGTGTGCGATGTGCTCGATCACGCTCTCCGCGCGGCCTCGCCACAGCGAAGGGCCGATGAAACCGGCGTGGTACATGATGCCGATCACGCCACCGCTCTCGGCGATCGCGCGGATCTGCGAGTCGTCGAGGTTACGCCAGTGCCGGTGCACCGATTGCACGCCAGTGTGCGTAACCAGCAACGGTAGAGAGGGGTCGTGCGCGGCGACGGCATCCCAAAAGCCGCGCGGACTGATGTGCGCCAGATCGACGAAAATGCGGGCGCGTTCGAGCCGTTCGACGAGCTCGCGTCCGAAACGGCTGAGGCCGCTGTCTGGCCCGGCGCGCAACGGTGAGCTGGTCAGCCCGATGCTCGAATTCGACAGGTGCACCAGGGTGACACGCAAGAGCTCGAGCGGTGGCAGGCGTTCGACGGCGTCGGGCGTGCCATCGAGTGCATTGCCACCTTGCACACCCAGAAACGCGGCGTGTTTACCTTGCGCACGCGCGGCGCGATAATCCGAGTAGGTGCGCGCGAACGCGAAGTCATCGCCGAACGCTGCGAACGCCGCTCGCATGCGTGCGATGTTCGCGAGCAAAGTAGGGAAGCGCTCGCTGGCTTCACGCAACGGGTTGGTGGTGATGACCCACGTCGCCGCGGCGAGCCCGGCCTCGCGTACGCGCGGAAAGTCGGCGTGCCCTAAGAACCAGCCGGCGAGTGGTGGTCGCAGGTGGCGGCGGCCGAGCTCATAACCGAAAATTCGCTGCCAGATGAAGGTGTCGAGGTGAAGATCGATGACCTCACTGGCAAGGTAGAGCTCGACCGCTTCGCGCGAAATGCCGAGAGCGCGCGACCAGCTATCGGCGTCGCGCGCGGCGATCACAAGCCCTTCGGCACTCGATCGAGGTCGACCGCCGCAAGCGCGTAGCGAATCAGCGCGCTGCGATTGGCCTTGGTTAGCCCGCGCGTCTTCAGCGCGTCCACCATGTGGTCGAGGCGCTTCAGATCCTCGGTGTACATCGAAATGCAGATTACCTTGTAGTGCTGCGGCTTGTCTTCGGCTTGTGCGACGGGCTTCGGCTCGCGGGCTTCGGACTTCGTGTAAAAGGCCGAGCTCAGGACCCCTTCGACATCGTCGGGGTCGAGCACGCGTGCGGTTGCCTCGCGCAGATCTCGTCGGTCGCTCATGCTACACCTTCCAGTGCGGCGGGCTGTTTTTGCGCTTCTTGGTTGCCGAGCAGTTTGTCGACTACTCGTTGATAATCGATGGCCGCGCTGGAGCCCGGTGCGTATTCGAACAGCGTCTTGCCTTGAGAGGGAGCTTCTTTCACGCGGCTCGCCAAGCGAATCGGCTCCAGGCACACCTCGCGGAAGTGACCGCGCAGGGTGTCGAGCGCTTCGTGGCAGATGCGTGCGCGTGTATCGAAGAACGTCGGCAACACGCCCCAGAACGTCAGTGGATGCGACAGCAATCGGTTGATTTGCTTGATGGTGCGCACCACCTTCTGAATTCCGACCAGCGATAGGTAGTCGCAGGCCACCGGGCACAACACCGAGTCGGCCATCACCAGCGCGTTTTGGTTCATCAGCGACAAGCTGGGCGAGCAGTCGATCACCACGTAGTCGTACGCGTCGCGCATACCTGCGAAGCGGCTCGCGAGCAGCCGATCGCGCGATCGCTGGCCGGCTAGATAGAGCTCGGCAGCGGCAACGGTTTCGTTGGCTGGCACCACGTGCAGGTTGGGTCGAACCTCCTGCAGCACTTCGCGATAATCCAGGCCCATCACGATCACGTGGTAGAGCGAGCGCTCGAACTTCATGCCCAGCGACGTCGCGACGTTGCCCTGGCCGTCGGTATCGATCAGAAGCACGCGCTGGCCCTTGGCAGCGAGCCCGGCGGCAACGTGCACCGCCGTGGTCGTCTTGCCAGTGCCACCCTTATGATTGAACACCGCGAGCACGCGATGTTGCCGCGCGGGGCGTGGGGGCGTTGCGGCCTTCGAGGTCGGACGCACCGGCACCACCTCAGCCGCAGGTCGCGCAGGGGTTGGCGCCGTGGCCACGCCAGTCTCGGGCATGGCGTCTTCGAGCACTGCGCCCGCGTCGTCCCCCAGCGGGTAGGTGGGATCCATAATTTGACCGATGCGCACGGCGCGCACGCCCTCCAGAATGCGCGAGCGACACACTTGGCTGCACGCGTAGTGGCGTCGGCCGCCCGTGAACAGCACTTGAGCCGCGAGCTCCACGCTGAAGCGCTTCGCGCACGCATCGCACGCTACTTGGCCATCGGAGCGCCCGTGGTGACTCGCTTCCAAGCAGCGCTGCGAGCAATAAAACCGCTCCTGCTTGCCGTTCTCATCAACCACCTGCTCGAGCTGGTAGCTGAAATGGAGCTCGAACTTCACGTTGCACACACTGCAGGTCGGGGTGTTCGCCGCCATCGTGGGTTCCATGTCGTTATCGAAGTGCTTAAGACGACCACGAAAAGCGGGCCAAGTTTCTGCACGCGCTGATTCGACGGCCGCGCGCAGGGTTCGTCCGCTGCGCCGAACCCGAAAAACAAAAGAGCCTGGGATGAACGTTCCCAGGCTCTTCGCGGCGCGACGAGTGCGCCTTGCGTGTCAGTGCCGGAAGTGGCGCACGCCGGTGAAGATCATGGTGATGCCGGCGTCGTCGGCGGCGCGAATGACATCGTCGTCTTTTTTGCTGCCACCGGGTTGCACGATGGCGGTGACACCAGCGCGGGCGGCGGCTTGCACACCGTCTGGGAAGGGGAAGAAAGCGTCGGAGGCGAGCGAGGAGCCTTTAGCGCGTTCAGCCGCCTTTTCGCAGGCGATGTTGACGGCCGTGACGCGCGCGCTCTGACCGCCGCCGATGCCGATGGTTTCATACACGCCCGGGCTGTGGCCAGGGCCGGCGAGCACGATGGCGTTGCTCTTCACGTGCTTGCAAACGCGCCAGGCAAAGTCGAGTGAGGAGAGCTCGGCTTGCGTCGGCTGGCGGCGCGTGACGATGCGGCCATTTTCCACTTCGCCGGCGGCAGTGCGGTCGCGATCTTGCACGACCAAGCC
Source organism: Myxococcota bacterium (assembly GCA_049324695.1). GTDB lineage: Bacteria > Myxococcota_A > Polyangia > Polyangiales > Polyangiaceae > PMG-095. Next base: position 376,062 of record JBMOMJ010000019.1, on the reverse strand, counting down.
GCCGCCAACGCGCTTGAAGTGGCGCTCGGCATGATCGGCGAACAGCCAGTCACCGGTGGCGAGCAAACGCAGCGCTGCTTTAGCGCGCAGCCGCTCCAGCGCGCCCGCTGAGAAACCCGGGGCGATGATGCACTCGAGGAAGGTCTCCGCTAGGATTTGGGCGGTGGCGTCGTCCACTTCGCGGTTGAGGGCGACGATGGCGCCGAACGCGCTCATGGCGTCGGCTTCACGCGCGCTGCGGTAAGCATCGGCGAGCGTGGGCGCTGTGGCCACGCCGCAGGGATTGGTGTGCTTGACCACGACGGCCGCGGGATTCTCGAACTCGCGCACGGCGTCGAGCGCCGCGTCGACGTCGACCAGGTTGTTGAAGCTGAGCTCTTTGGCGCCGCTGCCGAGGCTTTCGGCGAGGCCCAGCGAGCCCGCAGCGGCACCGCGCTCGCGATAGAAAGCGCCGGTTTGGTGGGGGTTCTCGCCGTAACGCAGCCCGTACGCCTTCTCGAGCACGATGGTGTAGTGACGGGGGTAGCCGTCTTCTTCACCACGCGCGCTGAGCCAACCGCTGATGGCGGCGTCGTAGGCGGCGGTGTGAGCGAAGGCTTTGGATGCCAGGCGAGCGCGCGTCGAGCGCGAGATGTCGCCACCCTGCTGGATCTCCTCGAGCAGCGGCGCGTAGTCGGCGGGATCACACACCACCGCGACGCGTTCGTGATTCTTCGCCGCCGAGCGCAGCATGCTCGGGCCACCGATGTCGATATTTTCGATCAGCTCTTCGTAGGTCGCGCCCGACTTCGCCAAGGTGCGCTCGAAGGGGTAGAGGTTCACGACCACCAAATCGATCGGCCGCGCGCCGATGCGCTCGAGATCCGCGTCGTCGATGCCGTTGCGCGCGAGAATGCCGCCGTGCACGCGCGGGTGCAGCGTCTTCACGCGGCCGCTCATCACCTCTGGCGAACCGGTGTAGCTTTCAACGCTGTCCACCTTGATGCCGGCGGCGACCAGCGTGCTGTAGGTCCCCCCAGTCGAGAGCAGTTCCACACCGCGCGCGGACAGGGCGCGAGCAAACTCGACAATGCCATTTTTGTCTGAAACGGACAGGAGGGCGCGACGGATCGACATGATGAGGGCCCGGTATCGAAGGGGCCGAGCAGAGTCAACGACAATTCGAAGCTGTGCGTCGCGTTATGGCGCGGAAGGCGGAAGGCGCTGCCAAAAGGCCGACAAATCCTGCGGCAAAGGTGAGCTCAACTCCAATATTTCGGACGTGACGGCGTGACGCAGACGATAGCGATGCGCGTGCAGCGCATGGCGTGGCAGTTCGAGCAAGGCAATGTCTTCGGCGCTGAGCTCACCATCGGCCGCTCGCGCGAGCAGGCGCTCGTCGGGACCGTACAGTTTGTCACCTACCAACGGGTGACCCAGCGCGGCCAGGTGGATCCGAATTTGATGCTGTCGACCGGTGTGCAGGCCGCAGGCGACCAAAGCGTAGTTTCCGCGTGTTTCGAGCACCCTTACGCTGGTGCGCGCCGAAAGGCCCGTACCCGGTTTTGCGATGCGCATTTTGACGCGCAGCGAATTTTCTGGATCGAGCTCGAGCGGGAGCTCTACGAGACCATCGGGTGGAGTGCCGCGGGTGATGGCCAAGTACTCCTTTTCGAAGGAGGAGCTCTCTTCGCCCTCGTCGTCGAGCGCACCAAGCGAGCGCTCTTCCAACATGGTTTTGAAAGCGCGCTCGGCGTCGGGTGTGCGCGCCAGCAACAAGAGCCCGCTGGTTTCCCGATCGATGCGGTGAATCAGCGCGAGAAACTCGGAGGGGCGCTCGGCCGCCAAGCGTACGATCACCGTGTGCCGGTGGTAGCGCGCGGTGGGATGCACAGTCACGAGCGGCGGCTTGTCGATTACGAGCAGGTGCGGATCTTCGTAGATCGTTACGAGCGGCGGTTGCTCGCTGTCGTCTTCGAACGGCGCGCGCCACAGCGCAATTTGTTCGCCGCCGCGGACGCGATCGCTGCTCATCAGGCGACGGCCATCGAGCGAGTAGGCGCTCTGCTCGATGATGGCGCGCGCGCGGGTGCGGCTGGTGTTGCGGAGCTCGTTGGCGAAGAACACGTCTAGGCGCTGGCCCGCGGCTTCGGCCGGCACGCGATACAAGCGCAGGATTGCGTCTTCCGCGACGCCCGGCGGGCGCACCAGCTGCTCGGGCTTGCTGCGCGGCATTGCCCTTGCGGCTCAGCGCTGACCGCTGCGCCGAATTTCGGTTCCGACACCTTCGTCGGTGAAGATTTCGAGCAGAATCGCGTGCAAGCGACGGCCGTCCAAAATGTGCACCTTTTCCACGCCCAGGCTCACGGCGTCGAGCGCGCAGCGCACTTTGGGGATCATGCCGCCGGTGATCACGCCGTCGGCGATCAGCCGCTCGGCTTCGATCGCATCCAGCGAACGCAATAGGCGTCCATCGTTTGCCTTCACGCCCTCGACGTCGGTCATCAGCACGAGCTTCGCTGCGCGCAACATGCCAGCAATGCTGCCAGCCGCCGTATCTGCATTGACGTTGAGCGACTTGCCTTCGTAATCGACGGCGATGGGCGCGATCACCGGAATGAAGCCGTTGCTGATCAGCTGATCGACGAGGCCGGCGTCGACCGATTCGACCTCGCCGACGCGCCCCAGATCGACCTCCACCGGGTTACCGCTTTGATCTTTGGCCAGCACCTTGTCGAGCTTCTTGCCGCGCATGAAGCGATCATCCCGACCGGAGAGACCCACCGCGCGACCGCCGTGTTGACAAATCAGGCCGACGATTTCCTGATTCACGCCGCCGCCAAGCACCATCTCGACCACATCCATGGTCTCGTCGTCGGTCACACGCAGCCCGGCGTTGAACACGCTCTTGATGCCGACGCGATCCAGCATGCGGTTGATCTGCGGCCCGCCACCGTGCACCACCACGACGCGGATGCCGACGTAGCGCAACAGGCACACATCCTTGGCGAAGCTCTCCTTGAGTGCCTCGTCGGTCATGGCGTGCCCGCCGTACTTCACCACGACGGTGCGGTTGTGGAAGCGTCGAATATAGGGCAGCGCTTCTTCGAGCACCGCGGCTTTGCGAATGAGGTCGTCCATCCAGGCGGGGCCCCTATATCACGCGGCGTGCCGTGGCCCCAGTCGCGCGGCTCCTGCCGCGATTTGCGCAGTTTCAGAGCCGTTGCGGACAGCCACAGCGGGTTTGCGCTGGGTGGGGCACTCGGCCGTTGGTTCTCTCCGCCGACTTGGTGTAGACCCGGGCTCGATGGACGTTTTGATGGTAGCCGCCGAGCTGTCGCCGCACGCGCGGATGACGGCCGCCGCCGACTCGATCGCGGCGCTGGCCAAGGCTCTAAGGCAGCTTGGACATGGCGTGACCGTGGCATTGCCGCGCACGTCGGGCTTTCAGGCCAATGGTCCTCTGCTTGCTCGTCGGTTGACTCCGCTCAGCGTCGAGCCTGGGCTCGATGTTACGGTCCTGGACGGGCAACTGCCGTCGGGGGTCTCGCTGGTCCTCTTCGATGCGCCGGAATTTGCGGCCGACGAGCTTACGACCGAAGCCGGCGGTGAACGCGTGGCTCTGCTCTCGCGCGCCGCGCATGCGCTGATTCGCGAACGTAAGGAGCAGGGCAAGCGGGTCGATGTGGTGCACTTGCACGATTTCGCCGCAGCACCCGTGGCCGCGCTGCTCGCCGAAACTCCGGGAGCACCGCCCAGCGTTCTTACGATTCATTCTTTCGCGCCGGAGCGCACATTCGAGCCGTCGAGCCTCGCACGTCTCGGTAAGCTGGTGGACGATGCCAGCGCGCGGGTTGGTGCGCGCGTTTCACCGTTGCGGCTTGGCATGTCGGCGGCGCGTGCAGTGACCACCGTGTCGCCCGGTTATGCCGCCGAGCTGGCGGAGGGACCGCTCGTTGCGTTGGTGCAGGGCATGCAAGAGCCGCTGACCGGCGTGCTCGATGGCGTCGACTACGCGACGTACAGCCCTGCGACTGATGCGGCTATCGAAAGCCGCTTCGACGCGGAAGATCTGGCCAACAAAGGGCGCTGCAAGACGGCGCTTCTGCGGGCGACCGGGCTCACGCTCGATCTCGAACGGCCGCTCTTGGTGGTTCTGCTGGCAGGAGCAGGTGCTTCGGGCCAGGCGCTGTTGGTGCGCGCGTTGCCGCGACTTTTGTCTCTGCCTGTGGGTGTGGTGGTGTTCGGCGCGGCCGATGCCGAGCGCGCCCAGGAGCTCGGCGAGCTTCAAAAGCAGTATCCCGGCGACTTGGGCCTTTCGTTGCGTGGCGAGGATCCCGAGTTGCGTCGCTGCCTGTCGGCGGCTGATTTTACGCTCACCGCGCGCGCTCATTCGCCCGCGGCGCACGAGGAGCTTGCAGCCATGCGTTACGGGGCATTGCCGATTGCAGCCGCGCGTGGCGCCGTGAACGATGTGGTGGTCGATGTGGACGCCGAGCTCGAGACCGGCACTGGGTTCTCCTACTCGCCGCTCGCAGAAGACGAGCTCGTCAGCGCCGTGCAGCGCGCGGTGAGCGCGTTCGGCAACAGCCGCTTCGGTCAGCTGCGGAGGCGAGTCATGCGGCGGGATTTGGGGTGGGATCGTCCTGCACGGCGTTATCTTCAAATCTACAAGCGGCTCGCCGGTGGCTGAACGCATGCGCTGATGCGGCGCAGCCACAAGGCGTCCAAGAGCGTCAGGCTGAGCAGCGCGGCTTGGTGCAACCCGAGCACGCTGACGACGCGCCAGGCGCCGCTCTGGCTGACGTCGACGAGTTCGACCAAGCGCGCCACACACGCGAGAATCAGCGCGCCGATTCCGGCTCGCAATGTGTAGCCCGACGCCAGCAGCTTCGCGTGCTCGCTGACGACGTCGAGCACCGTTCGCAGCGCGGCGCCGCGGATCTCGCGAAACTCGAACAGCACCGCGCGACGCACGTCCGCGGCAATGCCCAGCGCCCCGAAACCCAGGCTGCCGATCGCTGCCACCAACAGCGGGAGCAGGCTGCGCCACGCTTCGTTGTGGACCATTCCGGCATCAGCGATCGCGCCGGCGATGAGCGCAATGATCACGATCCATAGCCCTTTGCCCACGATTTCGCAGCCCGCGATCGCCAGCAACGTCCAAAGTTCGCCCAGCGCTGCTCGCAGGCTCTGTGCTGGACCCGATTCGGGCGCGCGCATCTGCGCCAACAGCATGCCTTGCAACACAGCGCGCACCGCGACGGCCAGCAGCAGGTATGGCCAACACGCAGCCGACGTGGAGGTCAGCTCATTTGCGGTCAGACGCACCAGCTCCGCCAGCCATAACCCGCCGGCTTCGAACAGCGCGCGATCTGCCTCCAAGCCTTGGCTCACACCGCTCGCGCCGATGATTCCGATGAGAGGAAGTGCCAACAGCCAGCCAAGCGCCGAGCGCCCCAACCACACCGTGAGCACCACACGCGCGAACGACAAGCGTTCGGACGACAGCGCCAGCGCTCGGTTCATGGCAAAGCTCCACTCAGCGCGAGTGTCGCGAAGTAACCGAGCCGCTCATGGATCCGCGGAATCGCTGCGTTGCTCGTGCGTGCTGCATTGTTAAACAGGTTCTCGTCGATCAAGAGCTTGTGCTCCGGATCGATCACCACTGCATCGAGCTCGCCGCGATACTCGAAGATGTGGAAGCTTCCGTGTCCGTCCCAACGTGAGAGCTCGCGCCGGCCGTCGCGGCCAATCAGCAGCACTTCCACGGGCAGCTCGAGTGAACCGTGGCGGTAAACCGTGGCACGCCCGACGCGCTGACTTGCCGCGTCTGCGCTGGGCCGCGCCAAGCGTTCACGTCCGCTGTCCCGCTCGAAAAAACCAGCAGGGCTCTGCGTGCGAGCATTCTGAACCTCGCGCACGAGGTAGTCGACGCGGCCACGTTCGAACAAGGCGCTTTCGAGCAGCTTGCGGGCTTCCGGCGCAACCTCCGCGCCAATTGCGTCCAAGAAATCGTTGGGAGTTGGGTGGCCGAAGCGAAATCGCGCAGCATAGCTCGCCAGCGCGCGTTCGAGCCGCGCTCTGCCCCACACGCGCTCGACGGTTTCGAGCAAGGTAGCCGTGCGACTGTAGACCAACGCGCCCAGGTTGCGAAAACTCGAAAACGCGCTGGCAGCGCTAGCGATGGGCTCGTCTTCGGCACGCGCGGCGGCGAACACGCGGAACAAGCTGCCGCCCGAAATTTTCAAGCCGAAGCCAGAGAACATCGACGCGCGACCCAGGTAGGCGTCGAGCGCGGATTGCTCGGCGTAGCTCGTGAGCCCTTCGTCGAGAAACGGAAAGCTCGCCTCGTTGCTCGCCAGCAGGCCATAAAACCATTGGTGCCCAAGCTCGTGTGTCACCACGGTTTGCACGTCGCGTAAGCCGAGCTGCGGCGAGTACCAGGCGCCGCCAGTCGTGATCAAGCTGGGGTACTCCATGCCGCCCGCGGACTCGGCGCCGAGCGGCGGATGCACCACCGTGAGCGTTGAATACGGGTAACGCCCGAGCCGATTGCCGAGAAATGGCAGCGCGAATTCGAGCGTCGCGCGCGTGATGCTGGCCGCCTTGCTTTGCCCGGCCGGGAATAGCACACGCACGTCCACTCCGTGGATCTCGAAGCGCTGCTCCTGAAAACCCTCCCAAGCCGTCCACGCGAAATCGTGCACGGGTTCGGCGACATAGCGGACACGCTTGCGATTGCCCTGAGCCGTCTCACTCACACGTTTGCCGCTGGCGCCCACCACGAACCCGCGTGGCACGTCCAAGGTGACGTCATAGCGCCCAAAGTCGGCGTAGAACTCGGCTTGCGGGTGAAATGCGAAGTGCGCGAAGTGGCCGTCGGGTTCGAGGCGAGCCAACTTCGGGAACCATTGACCGGCGAAATGGAAGCTGCCGGCGTAGCCCGTGCGCTCCATCACCTCCGGCAGCTGTGCTTCGAAACTCACGTCGAGCGTCAAGGTTTGACCCGGCTCGATCGCGCGCGGCAACGGAACTTCGATGTCCGTTTCGTCGTTGGGATCACCTGGACTGTGCCTCTTGCGCTCGGGCCAAAGATCAACTGCGCCGAGCTCGCGCGCCTTGAGCCAATGCACGTCGATGTAGCCGAACTCTCGGCCTTGCGCGTCGTCGCGGCTGTTTCCGAACGGCGAGCGCAAGAACACCGTGCGATCGTTCTTGAAGGCGTTCAGGTAAAGATGCAGGTACAGCGAATCCACGGCCACGCGCGCGCGATTCGTCCAAACGATGCTGCCGTTGCCCTTGATGCGATGCCGACTGCTGTCGAGCTCGGCGTTGAGCGTGTAGGACGCAACCAGCGTTTCCGGCGCTGCGCGCTCATTTGCGAGCCCTTTCAACGCTTCCGGCGCGGCGCCGCGCGGTTCGCTCTCCGGCAGGGACAACCACACGGCAGCCGACAGCATCGCTACTCCCAGCGCCGATTCGAGTAGCGGCTGCGGCTTTGCGATCACGATGCGGCTAGACTAGCGCGGGACTAGCGCAATCACGCGCTCTTCTCGCAAATTGTAGAGAATACGCAGCGCGTCCAGCTTGGCCATGCCGCTAATATCCAGCAGCTCCTCAACGCTGGAAGTGCCGTCTACCAGCGACAATAGGAAGCCGGAGCGATGGTCGAGCGAGAGCCATCGAATTTGCTCGCTGGGGATCGCCACCGTCACTCGTTGATCGAGCGCGCCGAGACGAGCCGAGTACATTTGCGTGAGCACATCGCGGCAATTGTTGGCGTAGCGCAGCGCCTCGCTGTGTTCGGGCTTGTTCTCCAGAATGCCTTCGGCCAACACCAGCGCGCCCGAAAAGTCGCCGGTCGCGTAGCGATCCGCAATTTGGCGCATTGCCGGATCGTTCGACGGAGGTACCGAGCGCGCCGGTTCGAGGCCACTCAGGTCGAGCTCGAGCGACGGCGAGCGTTTGGTCTCGTGTTGCGCGTTCGCCCCCGTGAGCGCGCTGTCGTCGATTTCGAGCACCAGCTCTTCGTTAGGGCCGTGCTGTGTCGGAGGCGCCGTCGACACTTGCGACCGAGGAATGTCGCTGGGGATGCCGGGCGCCATCAGCGCATCTTCGAGCTCGAAGGGCGTCGGCGAGCCTTCTGCTCGGCCTTCTTCAGGCGCGGGCGGCTCGTCGCTGTGCGCCGCTTCCATCATCTGCTTGGCGAGCAGCTCCGAAGGGAGCTCGGGAATCGCGGTCACGCGGTCGAATGCGTGTTCATCGAGATCGAGACGCGGAACCGTGTCGTCGTCCCAATTGACTTCCACCGGCTCTTCCGTCGCCGGTTGTGACGGGGGAGGGGGTGGTGGCGGCCGCTTGCCGTTACGGGTCGGCATCGGGCTCACCCGCGGGCGACCACGCCCTTGAACATGCGCTGTGTGCGCTGCAGCTGCTCGACCTGCTGCTTGACTGCCTGCGTGTCCTTCGCGGAAATTGCGCTACGTGCCTTCTCGAGCGTGCCGCGCGCTTTGTTGATGGCGTCGCGACCGAAGTCCGCGGTGCCCACGACGCGCTCGATTTCCGGAAACATCCGCTCGATTTCGGCCATCAGCGTCTCGGCTTCTTGCTTGGCGCCCTCGAACTGCTCGTCCGAACGCCGCTCCACCAAGTAGTCCTGGGCGGTGGCCATCATGTTCTTGATCTCGTCCTGCGTGAGGCCGCTGGTGGCCGTCACCTGAATCGACTGCGCCTGACCGGTCTCGAGATCCTTGGCGTGCACGCTGACGATGCCGTCGGTATTGATTTCGAACGCCACCTCGATTTCGACGTGACCCTTGGGAGCACGCCGCAAGCCAGTCAGGTTGAATTCACCCAACATCTCGTTGTCGGTGGCGCGCTTGCTCTCACCCTGCATGACCAGAATCTTCACGGTGGTCTGGTCGTCGCGGCTGGTGGTGAAAATCTTGGTGCGACTGGTTGGCACCGTGGTGTTTTGCGGAATCAGCTCTTCGAAATGGCTGCCGAAGGTCATGATGCCGAGGGCGTGCGGCGTCACGTCGAGCAGGATCATGTCGTGACGATCCTGGACCAGCGCCGCGCCCTGAATGGCCGCGCCCACTGCGACCACCTCGTCCGGGTGCACGCTCTTGTTCGGTTCGCGGCCGAAGAACTCCTTCACCGAGGTTTGCACCGCCGGCATGCGCGTCATTCCACCCACCAAAATCACGTCTTGAATTTCATCGACGTGAAGGCGCGCATCTTCCAGCGCTTGGCGACAGATCTCGACGGTGCGCTCGACTAGATCGTCCGTGAGCTTCTCGAGTGTGTCGCGCGTCAACGTGCGCTGGAGATGGAGCGCTTCGTTGCGACCCGTGGAGATGATGAAGGGGAGGTTGATCTCCGTCTCCTTCACGCTGGAGAGCTCGCACTTTGCCTTCTCGGCGGCGTCTCGTAGGCGCTGCAGCGCCATGCGGTCCTGACGCAGATCGATGCTGTGCTCTTGCTGGAAGCCGTTCACCAGCCAGTCGATGATGCGTGCGTCGAAGTCTTCGCCACCGAGGAAGGTATCGCCCGTGGTGCTGATCACTTTGAACACGCCGGACGCGCCGATTTCCAGGATGCTGACGTCGAACGTGCCGCCGCCCAGATCGTAGACTGCGACGGTGCGATCGAAGTCTTTTCCGTAGCCGTAGGCGAGCGATGCTGCCGTGGGCTCGTTGATGATGCGGATGACGTCGAGCCCGGCGATGGCGCCTGCGTCCTTGGTGGCCTGGCGCTGGTTATCGTTGAAGTAGGCGGGAACCGTGATCACGGCTTTCTTCACCGGCTCGCCGAGGTAGTCCTCCGCGATGATCTTCATTTCTTGAAGAACCATCGAGCTGACTTCGGGCACCGAGTAGGTCTTGTCGCGCAGCTTGATGCGTACGTCGCCGTGCGGCCCTTCGATGATGCTGTAGCTCGAGGTCAGAATCGCGTTCTTGACCTGCGGTGAGTTCCACTTGCGCCCGATCAGGCGCTTGGCGGCGTAAACCGTGTTCTCCGCGTTGGTGATGGCTTGCCGCTTCGCGATATGCCCTACCAGGCGCTTGCCGGCTTCGGTCACCGCCACGACGCTCGGCGTGGTCTTGTAACCGCCGCGATTGGGAATGACCACGGGCTGATCTCCCTCGAGGATCGATACGCACGAGTTGGTCGTTCCCAGGTCGATTCCGATGACGCGCTCCATATCGCTGCTTTCGTAAGGCAAACTGCCGAGGGTTCGTCAAATTTCTCCGCGGCGCGCGCGGCGAAGATAGTCTTTGAGTGTATCATCGGATGGCGCCAGGGCTGCCGCCCGTTCGAGCTCTCCAATGCCGCTTTCACGCATGCCGGCGGCCAGGTAGGCCCGCGCCAGGGTCGTGCGGATTTGGGTGTCGTTCGGCGCCAGGAGCACGGCCTTGCGAGCATGCTCGACGGCCGATTTCACGTCGCCCTGCGCTGCGAGCAGGCAAAAAGCCAGGCGTTCGTGCAAGCGTGCGCTCGGTTTACCCGCGACCGCGCGAGCATACGAGCGTGCCGCGTCGGCCCAGCGTTTCTCTCGCTCTTCGTAGTCGCCCTGCTCGAGATAGCGGTCCGCGAGCTGCTTGTTGGCTTCTGTTTGGAGGTCTTCGAGCCGCCGCCGCAACAACGGATCGTCCGGCGCCAGGGAAACCGCGATCCGGAGCGCGTTGACGGCTTCCACCACCTTTTGGTCGCTCATGGACGTTTCAGCGCGGCTCAGGTACTCGTGCACCTGGCGGCGCCGCGCATCCATCATGCGCTGATCGTATCGACGCTTCAGATCGGTCGCGGCTCGCTCGCGCGCGCTGTTGGCGGTACCGTTTTCCTGCACGGCGGGCGGGGGGCTCGAGCGCATTTCGGGCGCCGGCGGTGGTGAAGACAAGCCGAGCTTGCGTGCCAATGCACGTCGGCGCGCATCGGCGTCCGCACGCGGCATCGGCGGGCGGCTCGACGCCATGGGCGGCACGGATGGAACCACACTCGGACGAGATGCCACGGGTGCGCTGGGCGGAATGCTGGGAGCACCGGGCGGCGTACTGGAAACATGACCCGGGACCGGCGTGTTGGCGGAACGCTGGGCTTCGGCCTCGATGCGCGCACGCACCGCCTGCAGCTCGCGCGCGTAGGCTTCCTCGTCGTTGAGCTCCCGTTCGAGCGCTTCGGTGCTGCGACCGGAGTTCAGGTAAGCGTCGTACTCGGCGCGCGCCTCGTTGCGCGTGAGCGTATCGTGCGCATCGGTCACACGCTGAAACACGCGCTCTAGCTTGGATTTGAAACGCCCGAGGTTCTTTCCGTAGTACCGATCGGGATGAAAGACGTTGATGATCTCGTGGTAGCGGGCCTTGATGGCGCGCCGATCGGCCGAGGTGGGTACGCCCAGAAGCTCGTAATGGTTCAAGCTGTCGAGGCGATAGAACAGATCCAGAATCTGGCGTTTGCGCGCTGGGTCCAGATCCACGGCTTCGTTCAGCTCGCTTTCGTCATACAGCGCGGCTCCGGGGTGCTCGATGCGCATCACCATTTCCGCCACGCGACCAATCGCGAACTGTCCGGAAGTCGACGTCGGAGCTACGGGGCGCGGGGCACGCTTTTCAGGTACGACGCGCGTTTCGAGTACCACGGCGCCGAGCTGCACGAGTCGCGCGATGGTTCCGCTCACGGCTTCGGGTGTGAGCCCGGTCGACGATGCGATCTCCGCTTCACTCGTCGCGCCGTCCACTAACGCGAGCACGAAGGCCTCTGCGGGAGCGAGCGGCAGCGCTCTCACGTCGATCCCTGCTACGAGCCTCGGAAGGCGATTTTCTGCGAGCGCCACGCGGATGATGCAGTTTCGTGCCCCGGAGCACGAACAGCTCCAAGCGCGTCAGGTTAGCACTGTCAGCCTCAGCGGTGAAACGGCCGCTGCCTCCTCATCTTAGGCAGTGGCGGAGAGGTAATCCAAACTCGGAGGATTCATCGGCCAATTGGCCGATGTCGCCTTGCTCACGTCGATGCGCGCCTTGGGCGCGCCGGTGATGAAATGGTTCCGGGTTGCGCACCTTCGCGCAGCGCGCGTGGCGTTCAGCGCGGGGCTCGCGGTGCGCTGGCTTCGATTACCTCTGCCTGGATCTTCATCGCGGTTTCGAGCGCAACGAGCGCTGCGCTCTTTGCGCGCTCGGCGCCCTCATTGTCGCCGCGAGTGCGCAGTGCTGTGGCGCGCCGCTCCTCGACGAGGCCGCTCACCTCGTACAGGTGACCCCTGAAGTAGGTCGGCGTGGGTGGCACGCGTTCGAGCCCGCGCGCGATGTGGCCCGCTGCTGCATCGAACTCACCGAGCTGGCTTTCGTAGTCCGCGAGCCGCGCGAGCGTATCGGCGAGCACCTCGCTGACCTCTGGCGCGTTGGGCTCGGCGTGTGGCAGCGGCCCGTCGACGACAGCGACTAGAGCCTGCACCGCGCGCGGCAAGTTGCGATCGGATTCGGCCTGATCGGCGACATGGTGCGCGGCGCGAGCGCGGCTCAAAAAGGCGAGCAGCGGTTGATCGACGGGCCTCTGCGTTTCGGTTTCCTGGCAGGGCGCCCGACGTTGCGAGCAGCCCACGGCGGTGAGACCGAATGCGCTCGCCAACGCGAGCCAGCGGAGTGCTCGTAGGTTCACGGCACCCCCCAACGTGCATAACGATTCTTGCGCAGGTCGCGCTCACGCACACTCGCGATGCGATCCATGCGCTCACTCGGGCTGAGCCGCGGCGCCTCGTTGTTGAGCAAGGGTGCGAGCGAACGCGAGCGCGCGAGCTCGGCGCTGCGTTGCGGTGCGGGAGCGCCTTCCTTGCGCAGCGGTGTCACCACCAACGCGAACGCAGCTGCGAGCGCCAGCGCGCCACCTACAGCGCCGAACGCCGCCCAGATTACGTTGCTACGTCGCGGCAGAGCACTATCGAGCGCGCGCTCGTGCGCTGCTTGCGCGAGCTCTGGCTTCGGCGCTTGGGTTGCAACGCGCAGCGCTTCGGCCAATGCCGCGAATTCGGATTCACCACGCCCCTCGAGTGCGTCGCGGAGGCGTTCCGCTTCCGCCCGCTCTTCGGAACTTGCGGGCGCCAACGGGTCGTGCAGAGCTCGTTGCAGGATGCGCTCATGCACGCCGACGTCGAGCTCGCGCGGCTCGAGCGCGGCGCGAAGTGCTTCGGCAAAGCTTGCCTCTTCTTCCGGCGTGAGCGGCACTTCGCCCTCGGCGTCATTCGGCGGCAGATCGTCTCTCGAGGTCACGCGAGGCCTCCGCTCTCCGCCATGGCCTTCTTCAGGGCCGCCATCGCCCGGTGCAGTACCACGTCGAATGTCGCCACGCTGACGTTCAGCGCCGCCGCAGCAGTTTCGCGGGACTGCTCCTCGAGCACGCGGAGGCGAATCGCCTTCTCGTAGCGAGGATTCAGTTGCGACAACAGCGCGTGCACTCGATTTCGTGCCACTTCCAAATCGTGCTGCTCGCTGAAGGCGTTGTCGATGCCCGCCTGCTCGGGATCGGCGAGCTCACGCTCCAGATCCTCGGGCTCGAACAGCGATTCGCGCCGCCGCTTACGCAGCTGATCGATGGCAACGTGCAGGCCCACGCTGCGTAGCCACGGGTAAAATCCGACGTCTTGCCACGAAAACTGCGCAATGCGCTCGACCACCTTCATATACGTGACCGAAAGCGCGTCTTCGGCCGCTGCCCGGCTTCCGAGGCGTGGCAAAAGCACGCTGCGGTACAAGCGCGGGCCGTGCACGCGCAAGAGCTCCGCCAGCGCGTCGCGATCTCCGCCTTGGGCCCGAACCGCGAGGCTCCGCTCGCGTTCGAGCTCGATCGCGCGCTCGTCCATCGACACCTTTTGCACTCTAGATCGCTTTGTGCGCCACGAGAGAGCGACGATTGCAGGGTCAGCAAAGCCGGCCGCGCTGGCAGCGTATCCGAAGAAGGCAAGTGTGCTCCCGGGGGCGGCGGAATGGGCGGGAGTCATCACGTCAGCACGAAGAACGTGCGGCCGGGCTCGACCTTACGCTGCTCCGCCTTAGGCCCTAAAATCTGCACTGATTTTATCTAGGCTGCGCGCACCAGCGCGGACTATGCTGCTTCGGCTCGACCATGCCCGTCGTTAGTCCGCTCGCGCGCGAGCTCGTCTTCAAAATCGTCTACTACGGGCCGGGTCTCGGGGGGAAAACGACCACTCTGCAGTACATTCACGCCACCGCGAAGCCAGAGCACAAGGGGAAGATGGTGAGCTTGGCGACGCCGGTCGACCGCACACTGTACTTCGACTTTTTGCCGATTCGGCTGCCCTCGGTGCGCGGAATGAGCGTGCGGCTCCAGCTTTTTACGGTGCCCGGTCAGGTTTATTACAACGCCACGCGCAAGCTGGTGCTCACGGGTGCCGATGCCGTGGTGGTCGTCTACGACTCACAGCGCGCGCGCATGGACGCCAACCTCGAGAGCCTCGAGAACCTGAAGGAGAACCTGCGCGCGCACGGCAAGAGCCTCGAAGAGGTGCCGCACGTCGTTCAGTACAACAAGCGCGACCTCTACGACGTGCTCCCGCTCGACGAGTTGGATCGACAGCTGAATCGCGCCGGCGCGCCCTCCTTTGCTACCACCGCAACTTCGGGTGAGGGCGTCTACGAAGCTCTCGAAGCCATCACACGGGCCGCGCTGGACGATTTTGGGCGCCGTGTGCCCGAATCGCGTGCTTTCGATCCCAGCTCGCGTTTGGAGCTACCCGAAGGTGGTTTGGTCGAAGCGCTGCGCTTAGCCGAAGCGGATCCAGCATTTTTGGGGGATTCCACGCCCGCCGCGGCGCCGGCACCCGCCGCGGATGCGCCGACACCTTCGATGATTCGCCTGTCGCAGCTGCCCGACGCCGATCCCGGTGAGGCTGCCGCGCGAGCCGCCGCGGGTGATACTCCCGTGCCACCCAGCCCGCAGACGGCGCGCGCCGTCGAGACGCCCAACGTGAAGGCGCTCTCCGAGCGCGCGGCGGTAATGTCTGAGCGCGGGAGAGAGCCGTCGCTGCCAGAAATCGAATCGATGCCGCCGCCCGCGGGGGTCAGCTTCGAGGCACTGTGGCCTCCGAGTGAGCGGAGCTCAGTGCGCGAGCTGGAGGCCGATTTGGCAGCGGGAAACTTCGTGCGCGTCGTCGCCACGGCGGATCGCTTGCTGTCGCGCATTCTGGCGAATACGGGTGCGCTGTTGGGCGGCGCGCAAGACGCTCCGCGCGATCCCGCCACGGTTGCGTTGTTGCTCGGGCTGGATGGGCAGCGCTACCTGGAGCTGCGTGCGTTGGTGCGCGAGGCGCGCGCCGGCCGGCAACCGAATTTGCCCGAAGCGCTGGGGGCCTATGCCACAGCGCTCGAAGCGCGACGACTGCGCAGCCGCGTGGGGCGCTGAGCAAACTCAGTCGAGCTCGCCGTCTTCTTCGCTGTCCTCGCCGAGACCCAGCTTCTTCAAGCGATAGCGCAGCGAGCGAAAGGTGATACCCAGCAGATCCGCGGCGCGTTTGCGAACGCCGCCCGTGCGATCGAGCGCTTCCAAGATCAAGCGCCGCTCGACCTCACCGAGCACTTCGTCGAGCCGCACGCCTTCGCGCGGCAACGCCAGCAGCGCAGGCGTCGGTGCACCTGCAGTGCCGCTGAGCTCGGTGGGCAAGTCGCCGAGACCAATCACGCGTGATCCAGCCAGCGCCACCGCGCGTTCGATCACATTTTCGAGCTCGCGCACGTTGCCCGGAAACGGATAGGTCTGCAACGCGCGCAGCGCGTCCGGCGTGAAGCCAGCGATGTCCTTGCCCATCTCTTCGGCGAAGTGCCGCACGAAGCGCTCCGCGAGCAAAGTCACGTCCTCACGGCGTTCGCGCAGCGGCGGCAGCTCGATGCGAATCACGTTGAGGCGATAGTAGAGATCACTGCGGAAGCGCCCGGCGGCTACATCGGCTTCGATGTCGCGGTTGGTAGCCGCCAACACGCGCACGTCGACTGGCACTTCTTGCGCGGCGCCCACCGGCCGCACGCTACGCTCCTGCAGCACGCGCAGCAGCTTCACCTGTAAATTCGCCGGAAGCTCACCGACCTCGTCGAGCAAGATGGTGCCGCCCTCGGCCTCGCGAAACAGCCCGCGATGTTTGGTTTGTGCGCCGGTGAAAGCGCCTTTTTCGTGCCCGAACAGCTCGCTCTCCATCAGCGCTTCGGGTAGCGCTCCCGAATTGACCACCAAGAAGGGACCATCGGCGCGCTCCGACAAGCGATGAATGGCGCGCGCCACGCGCTCTTTACCGGTGCCGCTTTCGCCAGTGATGAGCACCGTCGTGCGGGTCGCCGCGACGCGCTCGACCAGATCCATCACGCGGCGCAACGCCGGGCTGCGACCGATGATGTCGTGCGACTCCGCCTGGAGCATCTGTGCGCGCAGGCGCAGGTTCTCCGCAACGATGGCTTGCTTCTCGAGCGCTTTGCCAACCAGCGCGGCAAGCTCCGCCGACTGAAACGGCTTCGCCACGAAGTCGTAGGCGCCTAGTCGCATCGCTGCGATCGCGTTTTCGAGCGAGGAGTGCGCAGTAATCAAAATGACTTCGGTCGCGGCGCTGCGCGATTTGGCCGCGGCTAGCACATCGAGGCCGGACCCGTCCGGCATCGCCAAATCGGTGAGTACAACCGGGAACGGCTGCGGGTGCTGTTGAATGGCCTCGATTGCTGATTTTGCGCCGGGCGCTGCGACCACTTCGTACCCCTCGCGCCGAAACAAGATTCCGAGCATCTCGCGCAGCCCTGGCTCGTCCTCGACAACGAGGAGCTTGAGCGGCGGCGGAACGATAGAGGGCACGTTACCCCAGAATGTAGAGGAGTCCCGTGCACCGCGCTACGCGCCAAGACCCAGAGCTTGCGAAGCAATGCCGCTCGTCTACCCTTGCCAAAGCCCATGCGAGCCCCGCCTCGACCGACTGGATGGCCCGCGCCGGGAATTTCGCTTGGTCATCCGGTGTTTACTGCGCGGTACTGGCTCGCTTTGAGTGCACTGTGCGCGCCTCTGGCCAGCAGCTGTTCCGGCGACGCTGGCAGCGCGCGAGGCTACATTGATCCCGGTCATATGGGTGGCTCGCCCAGCATGAACGGCATCTCTCTCAAGTTCGAGGGAGAGCCGATTCGGGTGGCGCCGCGCACGGAAGCGTTAATCAGCGTGCGTGTGCAACCGGCGGGCGCTTACAACGTGTTGTTCTCGCTGCCTTCGGGCGGGCTCACGTTGGGGGCAGCGCTCGACCGAGGGGAAGTGGTGAGCGGACCAGACGGGCGCGCGAGCGTGGTGCTGACAACTCCGAACGCGCCAACCAGCTTCCAGCTGCGCGCGCAAGTCGGTTCGCAGTTTACGACTACGACGATTTCGGTCGAAGCGGGGGCGCTCACGACTTTGAACGTGACTCCGAGCTACGCAGGAACGCGCACGATTCGCGAATGGGTAGCCAGCGTGTATCCAGCGACGAGCTGCGGCGATTTCAAGGCGCTGCCCGGCGACGGGCCGTATTTGGTGCGCGCGTTGGCCGGCAATCCGCTGCGCCTCGCGGATGTGCCGGCTCAAGCTCCGCTCGCAGTGGTTGCTCGCGCGGGTGCGCTGGCTCAGGGCTGCACCACTGTGGAGCGGCCCACTGCAAACGGCGAGACCGAAGTCAAAGTGACTGCGAGCGACTTGCCGCTCGACCTCAGTCAAACGTCGTTGGATTTGGTGTTTGGGCTCGAGACTGACGACGCCGCGTTCAAATCGGAGCTCCAGGCGGGGAAGTTGCTGGTGGAGGCGGCTCTGCGGGGCACGGCGGTGAATGACGTGAGCGCGGTGCTCGATGCCATGGCCGCCGGTTTGCCTAGCCAGCAAAGTGCAGCTTTCAGCGCTGCACGCAGCGAGGAGGACTGGGACATGACAGCACCGGGTGCGCTCGGCCGCAACTCCGCTACGCGGCTGAGTGATGCCGTCACACGCTGGTCGCGTGACGCCGAAGGCGCGTTGCTTTCCAGCGAAGCATTTCAGCTGCGGCTGAGTGCGAGCAGCGATCCCAGTGTGCCGAACCTGACGCCTCAGCGCGTGGCCGGCGCCCTTGCCGACGGCATCGGCGTGCTGGCGACCGGGCTCGATTGGAGCGTCGATCCGCAGGATACCCTGGCGTTCTCGGCAACCTTGAGTTGGCCGGCAGCGAGCCTTTCGTGTGCGCTGAGCGCTCCGCCAGCGAGCGCGGAAACCGGCGAAGTGGATCTCGCGGCTGCGCTCGCTAGCGCCTTCGGTTGTGATGCGCTCGCCGTCCATTTGGTGAACGGTGCCAGTGAGAGTGCCGTCGAATGGGCTTCCAACTGCGACGTTAGCTGCGAGCTCGCTTTGTGTCAGAGCGCGATTCGGGCCCTCGTGGACAACGCTTGCAGCGCGTCGGCGCGCATGCCCTCGACTTTGTCGGTGCTCGCGACGGGCGGTGCTCAAGTTGGCATGGATGCAACTGCCGCCAGCTTCGAAGGTAGCTGGGTTGGCCGACTGACGCGCGGTACGCTGCAGAGCGAAACGCACGGTGCGTTGCGCGGTAGTCGCCCTCGCGAGCTGCGCTGAAGATCAATTACTCGCGGCACGTTCGGCGATGTGGCGCACGATGCGTGCCGCGTCGCGACCCACGCCGTGAATCATCGTCGACGAAAACGAATACAGGAAATTCTGCCCGACGAAGTAGAGCCCAGCGTGGTCCGGGACGACTCCACCTTGGTGCCGCACTTCGCCCGCCGCATCGAAAATCGGCAGATCGATGTAGTCGAGGCCGCTCGCGAAGCCCGTCGCCCAGATGACGTTCGTCACGTTCAGCACGTTCCCGTTCTCGAGTCGGGGCAAGCCACCTGCGCTGCCAGCTACTCGCCCTAGCCGTTCGACTCCGGCTTGCTCCAAATCTTCCGGATGCTGACGAATCAAGGGGCCGCCGCGAGAAATCATTCTCGGCCGCGCTCTTCGACCGATGGGCGTGCGCACCGTGAGAATGCGGTGGAACACCACTCGCAAGAGCAAGCGCACCAGCACCCAACGTGCCCAAAACCCAGCAATGCGAAAAGGCACGTGTCCGGTGTCGCGCCCGGCCAATAAGACTCGCTGCCCGCGCGCGGAAAGCTCCATCGCGATCTCGGCTCCTGAGTTGCCTGCGCCGGCGATGAGCACAGGGCCAGCGCGAAGCATGCCCGGATGCTTGTACTCACTCGAATGCAGCTGAACAATGTCTGGGTTGAGCTCTCTGGCCCACACCGGAACGCGTGGGCGCTGGTAGCTCGACATGGCCACCACCACGTTGCGTGCACGGTACTCGGCTGCCTCCGTGCGCACGCGATACACGCCGTTCGTGCGCGTGAGCGACGTAACGCGCACTCCGAGCGCCAGCGGCAGGTCGAAGCGTTCTGCGTAGCTCTCGAGATAGTCCGCCATCTCATCTTTGGTTGGAAAATGGTGTGCCGAGGCGGGAAAGGCCATGCCGTCCAAGCTGTCCAACCATGCAGGAGTGAATAGCCGCAGCGACTGCCATCGCTGCCGCCAGCTGTCACCCACGCGCTGGTTCGCGTCCAAAATCTTGAAGCTCAGCCCTCGCTGTTTCAGGTGATAGCCGACCGACAGTCCCGCTTGTCCTCCGCCGATCACCAACACATCCAGGACTTCGACGGGTTTCGTTACGGCGCTCGCCTGCGGGCGATCCGGCGCGCCCGTTGGCATCGATTGCATTTGCGTCATGTTCGTCTCCCTTTCGCCCACTGGGCGATCCAGAAACGAAGCTACTCGCCAGCGGCCGCTGCCCGCTTCGGGACGATTCCCCATGAAATCCGCTTTTGCTCGTGGGTACTTTTACCCATGCCTGGCGTCGGTGCGTCGGTGCGGTCCCCTGCGCCGGAGCGCCGCAGCCCTGCGAGAGCTCTTTGCTTTCGCGCAAGCTCGCGCTCCAGGCCGCGGATGCGCCTGACGCGACAATTACCCTGGCACAGCGGGCCGGTCTGATTCGTCACCTATGTACGCGGTCTGCACCATGCAGGCATTCTGATCGGGACGTGCGCCGCGTGAGCAGGCGGGGGCCAACCACCAAAATCAAAAAACGAGGGCGGCGCGCTACACGAGGCCGTGTTTGAAGGCGTAGGCCGTAGCGGCGGCGCGCGAGGTGACTTGGATTTTGGTGAAGATGTTGCTCACGTGGCGATCGACGGTTTTTTCACTCAAGCCCAGATCGTTTGCGATGAGTTTGTTGGTTTTGCCCGACGCGACGAGCCGTAAGACTTCGAGCTCGCGCGCGGTCAGTCCGCCCGGCGTGGTTGGCGTGGTTGATGGCGTTGGTGTTAGCTTCGCGAGGTCGTTGCGCGCTCCCAAACGTTCGAAAACTGTTCGCGCTGCGGCAAACTCGAGCTCAGCTCCCTCGATGTCGCCGAGAGCTTGGTAGACTTTGCCGAGATCGACGCGCACGCGCGCGGCCGGATAGAGCGCGCCGGTTCGCTGCCAGATTTCGAATGCTTTGCGTAGCGGAGCCAAGGCTGCCTCGGGAGTGCCTTCGGCCAGATGAAGAGCACCTTCGGCGTGGCTCGCCATGGCGCGTACGATCTCACTCGGAAAGCGCGGAGCGGCCTGTTCGAGCTCGAGCACTCGGGCGCGTGCTTCCTCGAACTCTTTGGCGGCTAGGAAGATTTCGACGGCGGCGGGCAAGATGGGGAGTCGCTCGCCTGGCTCGGTTCGAGCGACGAGTACGCGCCGGATGGCTTGCAGCGCCAAGTCGATTTTGCCCTGGGCAAGGCGCAGCAAGGCGAGTCCCGGCTGCGGCTCGCGACCGAGATCATTGGCGGCGCGATAGAGCTCCTCGGCCGCGTCGAACTCGCCACGCAAACGTGTGAGTTCGGCGCGTTGATAAAGCGCGTCGGCGAGTGATCCCATGCCGTACGCCGGTGTCGGCGGCACACGTTCACAGGCTCGCTCAGCGTCGCGTATGGCCGCGGACCAGTCGCCGCACACCTGGTGGACCTCCGAGCAGTGCACCAAGCAGGTGCCGCTGAAGGTGACGAGCTGCGGCTGCGCCTCGCAGAAATCCGAAAGCAAGCGGGTCCATTCGCGCGCGCGGTCGAGTGCAAACACACGATTGCAGCTGCTGATGGCCGCGCAGTACACGACGCCAGTCACGTTGGGCATGATCGACGCGGCTGATGCAGTCAGCATGCTGCAATCGAGCAACTCGAGCCCGCGCTCGACCTCGCCTTGGCGTAGCAAGATGCGGCCGAGAATGCTTTGGGCCAACGCTTCCAAGTTGGAGTCCGCGAAGCGCTTGCCCCAGTCGGCGGCGTGTGTCGCGGTGAGCGCAGCCTGCGCGAAGTCCTGCGCTGCCATTTGTCGATGGGCAGCCGGTAGCAGCAGATAGCCTCGAACTACGGAGCTCTGTCCTTCGCTTTCGACGAACGCGTTCGCGCGAGCCAGCCAGGCGCCACCCCTTCCGACTTCACCGAGAGAGCTGAGGCGCGTGCCGTGCCAAAACGCACACAACGCGGCGCGCTCGCCGAGGCCCGCATCGAGGTAGAGATCGTAGGCGCGCTCTAGGCCGCTGAAGAGCTCGTCGTCTCGCGCCAGGAGCCCGCCGCACCAGGCGAGGCGTTCGACGTCTTCCGCGGCGAGAGCGGCTTCCTGGTCTGCCGCCCTGAACGCCTCGCGCGCGTCGGCCCAGGCGCGGTTTGCGAAGCAGCGGCGGGCCCGCTCGAGGGCACTCTCCACCGTGGGCACGGCGGGAGCCTACCACATGCCGATTCGTGCTCGTTTTGCGCTGTGGGCGCTGCGTGGCGTCCGAGCCCGAACGTGGCGGAGGAGCACATGTCGGCGCTGGTGCGACTGGTGCGAACTTGGCGCTGCCCGCGGAGCGAGCCATGAAATCCCCTGAAATCTGCGGCGTTCTAGTGGGACATGCTAAGGTTCTGGCAGTGTCCTCGCACCGATTGGCTTGCCGTGGCCCGAGCATGAAGCGGCGCATGCAACGCGGCTTCACGCTCACGGAGCTGATGGTCGTCGTCACTTTGGTCGGTATTTTGGCCGCGATTGGGATCGCCTCGTTTCGCAAGCAGGTGCGCGCGTCGAAAACCAGCGAGGCGAGCAGCGTCGTGCAAGCCATCCGCGGTGCGGAGGAGGCATTCCGCTCCGAGAATCAGCTTTACTTGGACGTTTCGTCGCCCGGCAGCTGGTATCCGACCAAAGGCATCGGCCCGGTGGTGGCGACTTGGGAGCAGAAGGCTCACACGGACTTGGCGGCTTGGCAGCGCCTCGGTGTGCGCGTAACGCAGCCTGTGCAATTCGGCTATATGGTGAATGCGGGGCGCGCGGGCGATAACTTTCCGAAGCTGAACTTGACGGATACCAGCGTCAACTTGGGCAAGCCCACCGACGTTTGGTACGTGATTCAAGCCCGCGCCGACTACGATAACGACGGCGTGTTTTGCAACGTGCTGGCAGCGAGCCACACCCCCGAGCTCTTCGTCGAGAACGAAGGGGAGTGAGCCGAGGCTCAGCCAGTTGGCCCCGTGCAACGCTTGGCCTAGTCTGAGCTTCGAGCCGGGATGAGCGTCAGTTCCGAAGGTGTCTTGAGCCACGTCGCGCGGCGCGCTCGGGCAGCGTATCGTGCCACTGGCTTGCTGGTGCTGGGGGCGGCGGCGATGACTTTGGTGGCGCTTTGGATCCACCACCGCTCGGAGCTCTTGCCGCGCGCGTATACCGTCTTCGAGCCGATTCGCACGTTGAAAGGTGTGCTGGAGCTGCCCGGCTTCATGCTGACCGTGCTCGCGACGTTCTTGCTCGGTCGCCTGCGCCGGCGCGGAGAATGGCAGCTCGATCGCATCGCCGCCGCTTTCAAGACCACCGTTTCGCTGAACGAAGCGTTCCCGAATTTGGGCCGCCGCGCGCTGCTCACGGCGCTGGTCTTGTTGGTGGATGGTTTGTGGCTCGAGGGTCAGTCGATTTGGGATTTTTTGGCGCTCGCCGTGGTTGCGTTCGTGTCCAGCAAGCGCTCGCGATCGCTCGGCGAATGGTTGCGGCTCGGGGCGCACACACTGCTGGCTGCGCTGGTGTTCATGGCGATTTGCTACTCGTACACCGTGCTGAAGGCGCTGACATTCGTTGGGCGCGCGGAAGTCGACGCGCAGATCATCGCGCTCGAACAGGGGATCTTCGGAGTGGTTCCGCATCGCGTGGTGGCCGCTTGGGTATCGCGTCACCCCGATCTGCTCTTCGTTTGCGATTGGGTCTACTTTCGCTTCTTCCACCACATGGCGCTCACCACCGTGTTGCTCGTGTCACTGCGCCTCGGGCGTGAACGCATCGAGTACCTCGGTGCGCTGGCGATTTGCTACATCGTGGGAGGGCCGCTCTATCACGTGTGGCCCGGCGCTGGCCCTGGTTACTTCGACTCGCGTGCGTTCACGTTTCTGTCGCAGCATCCACTGCTGGCGAACCCAATCCGCGCCTGGCTCTACGAAAATACCAGCACCGTTTTGGCGGGGAAGGCGACGTTACTCAAGACTTGGGGCTACATTGCCTGCATGCCGAGCCTGCATGTCGCCCAAGAATTCGTCATGCTTTACTACGCACGGCACTCGCGTGTTGGCTTTGCGCTTTCGTTCGTATTTACGGCGATTACGCTGCTCGCCGTCGTCGCGCTGGGTTGGCACTATCCGCTCGATTCGATTGCGGGAGGGCTGGTGGCGGTGATTGCCATCAAGGTTGCGCATTGGCAGCGTGATCACCTGATGCCAGCCAGCGTGAGCGACGAGCGAGACTTCGAATTACCCCCGCGCCGGCCGGTGCTGCGCGAGCTGCTCGAGCGCTACCGATCCGCCAAAGCCCCGCGCAACGAAAGCGTGGCATGAAGAAGCTCCTCGCCGCGCTGGCTCTCGCGGCGCTCGCGCTGCGGCTCGCCTTCTTGGGGCGAGGCGTTGGCGCCGTCGATCGGCTGTTCGTACCCGACGACACTTACTACACGCTCGCCATCGCGCGTTCGCTCGCGCAGGGGCTCGGGCCGTCCGCGGACGGAGTTGTGCTCACGAGCGGCTTTCAGCCCTTGATCGCCTTTCTGTTGGTGCCCGTCTTTTGGTTCAGTCGTGCGCTCGAAACACCGATTTACGCGAGCTGGATCCTCGGGAGCGTCGCCGACGCGCTGAGCACCTTCCTGCTCGGCGCCCTGGCGGCTCGCATTGGAGGCCGGCGCGCAGGCGTCGCAACGGCTCTGCTTTGGGGTTGTTCTTCGATTGCAATCGCCAACGCGCTGAATGGACTCGAGACGTCACTTGCGCTCGCGCTGGAGCTCGGGCTCGTGAGCGCCTGGCTGTGGGTTCGTCGTGGGCCACGGCTGCAGGCCTACGCCGTAGTCGGAGTGCTTGCTGGGCTCGCCATGCTGGCACGCATCGACGCGTTGTTTCTGGTGTTGGTGTTTGGTGTGTTCGAGCTTTGGCAACGCCGGTTGCGCGAGGTGGCATTCGCGGCGGGTGCAGCGTTCGTCGTGGTGGCTCCCTGGTGGATTTATTGCCTCATCCATTTCGGCAGCTTCGTCCCCGAGAGCGGCGCTGCCGTACACGAGCTCGTTGCGCTGCATCGTGAACAGTATCTCACGCTGCCGTGGGCGCTCGGTTGGGCGGCGGGCAACGTGCTTCTGTCTCCCTTCGTGGAAGCGCCGGGCCTATCGGCACTTGCGAGTTCGGATCCAGTTTTTGGTGTTGGCTTGTGGCTGGTATTTCTGCTGCTCGGCGTGTTTTTGACGCACCGGCTGGTGGCAAGGCGAGTTGGTTGGTGTTCGCCGTACGTTGCCTTTGCGGCGTTTGGTCTGGTGCTGTTCTGCTTCTACAGTTTCTATTTGCCGGCGCTTTGGTTTTTTCGTCGCTACTTCGCGCCGGTTCACGCCTACAGTGCCTTGTGTTTGGGGTTGGGGTTCGCCTTTGCGCTCCGTCGTGCCAAGAGCTCGCGCTGGGCACGCAGCGCGCTCGGAGTGCTGGCTTCGGCTGCGTTCCTGCTCGTCGTCAAAACAGGGCTGTTTCTGATCTTGGTGCCGAACAGCAGCGTTGACGAAGGTTTGCACGGCGCGAAAGGTTATCGCGCGGCGGCGCGCCAAGTACTCGCTCTGGTTCCGCGCGACGCCGTCGTCGGCGCTCTGCAAAGCGGTGCGCTCGCTTACTTCGCCAATGGTTGCCCCCAGGTCGTGGGGTTGGATGGTGTCGTCGATTCTGCCGCGGCTCGCGGAGTGCGCGAACGCAATCTTGCAGACTACGCCGCTGCGCGCGGCGTCACCCATTTCGCCGACTGGCCCTTCAATCGCGCCACGTTCGAGTCCGTCTCCCAAAACGCTCGCTGGAAACCCACTGAGTTTCAGCCAGTCGGCGCGGCAAAACCACAAGGCAACGACCGCTTCGAAGTGGCGCAATTAGTGTGGCCCGCGGAAACGCCCAAACCCGCACCACAACGCGCGCGGCGCTGCGGTGCACCGTAGCGACCACACCGGTGCCAAGCGCTCTTCCCGAAGCTATCCGAAGTCAGTGCGCCGCCGCGGGAACGTGAATCTTCTTCGGCAGGCGAGGAGAGCCTGAGCTGGCTGGAGCCGCCGACGGCGTCGCGATCTCGAGATCTCCTCGAAACGCTTCACTGCGAGCTCCCGCTTGAACGGTCACGACGCGGAGCTCGTATTTGCCCGGCGGCAAAGCGAGCTCGGTGCTCAACGTCGACGCACACTGACAGCGACAGGGATTACCGGAGAGCTCTTCCACGATGGTTAGCGCCTGTCCGCTGCGTTCCACTCGCGTCTGCTGCCGCAAGCAACACGCGTGGGTCAGCTGGTGCACGACCTTGGGCTTTGCACCCAGCACTATCTCGACGCCAGCCGACTTGCCGCTCGCCTTGGTTGCGGGGAGCGAGCGTTCGGGCATACCGGATGCCGATGCGAGGCAGCCAGTCACGCTCGTACTCGCCTCGCCGCTGCTCAAAGCCGCGCCACGCGGCTCGACACCAGGGCTCACCGGAACGCGCGCTTCGGCAACGTCACTCTGCGCGGGCGCGACCGACGCGGCTGGTGCTGCACCCTCGGGCGCTGCAGGCGTTGCGGGCGTTGCGGGCGCTGGAGCTGCACCCTGCGAAATCGCCGGTGCGCCAGCCGAAGCCTGTGTGGGCGCGTGGGAAGCTCCGTTGCTAGCCGGCGTTGGCTTCTCGCAAGCGCTGAGTACCAGTGGGATCCAGAGCCAGGTTCGAGCACAGCAAGTCATGACTCACAGCTCTCCAATCTTGAACACGCTGTCGCCGCGATCCGAGTAGTCGGTAGCGCTGAGCCCAACTAGCACCGTGAGACCCGCGCCGAGAGGAGCGAACTCCAAGTCGAGCCCGAGCATCGAATCGAATTGCTCGGTTTGTGGCTGCCAATCGAGATCCGCCGCCGTGCCAATCTGGACGGGCACCAGCGTGCGAAACGTGGAGCCCGGCGCCGGCACCAGCTCCGCCCAAGAACCGGAGGTTTCGCTGTAGTACGTGCTCGATACCAGCGTTCCATCCAATTGAAATACGAGCTGCAACAGCACGAACTCCTCAGAAAGCGCGTCCGTGTAGGCGAGTGGCACCGACAGCGAGACCAAACCGCCGTCCAGCTGCTCGAGCACATAATAGGCGTAGTCCCACGTTGTGCCTTGCATCACGTGCAACGACGTTTGATCCCATTCCTTCCCAACCAGACCATTGGCCGTCACTGACGCGGGTTCTTCGCCGAGCAAGTAAATCGTGTCGCTTTGCGAGACCAAGCCGAAATCGAACGTCGTTGATGCCAAGTTGTCGAACGTGCCAGCGCGCAGCTGCCCGGTGATGCGCAGCCCATTCGCTGTGAGTGTCACCAGTGCTTCCTTGTTGGGATTGATGAACTCCGGGCTCTGAGTGAGCGTGCTGGCCGAGCCATAGTAGGCAGACAAGAAGCTGCGCCAGCTCGCCGCCGCGCTCACGTTCACATAGTCGGCATCGTAGCCAGCTTGCAGCTGCGGAAAGAACAGCGACAACCCGCCCACATCTGGGAACGCGCGCCCCGACACCTTCGCCACCACCGCCGCATCCAGCGCGGCTTTGACCGCAGCGATCGATGTCGCCGCCCCCGTGTCCAGCTCCGAAAGTGCGTTCACCAACTGCAGCAAATCGACCATCCCAGTCGAGGGGCCGCCCGGAATTTGACCAAAAGTAGGAATTGCTGCGCGCGCACGACCAACCAGCGGCGCGTGGGTATCGATCGGATTCGCCAGAGTCTGCGCCAATCCCGCGATTGCCTGTGACAGCGCCGGCACCTGACTCAAATCCGTGAGCGCCAACGTGATGCGCGCGTCATCGCGTTCAACCTCGGCCTGTGCCTTGTAGCCATTCGCCAGTGCCTGGCCCAGAGCCAACGCATTCGCACCTTGCTTGAGCACCGCAATCTCGCGGTGGTCCCAGCCATGCCCTGGCTCTACCTCTTCGGAAGCCAACAAGTAGCGTGCGCGCCCGGAGAGCGTTGCGGCCACCTCCCAAGTTCCCATCAAACAAGCATCGAAACCGATCAAATCAATCGGCCCCAAAAGCCCAGTCGACTTCGACGCCGCATCGAGCCCGCGAGCCAACTCCGGCAACGTCAACCCATCGCCGCGCGCCGAATCATCCGCGCCGTAACGCGGCCACGCACCGCCGTGATCCCAAAGCACCACCGCGTAGTGCTCCGACGGCGAAAAATTGATCCCCCATTCCAGAAAGTTCAGGAACGTCTGCTCACTGCCCAGATTCTGCTCACCCAAATCCTCGAGCTCCGTCAGCCGCCCCGCCTCGACGCGCACCCGCTTCGTGCTCGTGAAGTTCGGCAACCCGCCAATTGGAGCCGCCGATTCACCCACCGCACGATCCACTTCCGCCAAGATCGTCACATTCTCCCCGGATCCGACCGCCATCATCTCCGTCAAATCTTCGAGCGCAAACGGCTCCAAGTTGTTGTCGGCGAGCAGATACACCAGGTACGTCCAACTCCCGCTCGGCGCGTTCGGCAGCCCGCTCCCATCACCCAACTCCGGAGCTCCACCGATCCCAATCTCTCCGCCAGCACCAGCCTCGCCGTTCGAATCCGTGCCGCCGTTCGCCGCGCCGGCCATCACTGCGCTGCCGCCGTTGCCAGCGCCGCCGCGCGCCGAATCAGTACCGCCACGATTCAGCTCGCCGCCCATCGCGTTCGCGCCGCCCGTCTCCGCGCGCCCACTCTCATCATCGTGCTTGCTCGAACAAGCCGAAGTCCAAAGCGCTGCCGTCAACGAACCCAGCGCAAGCCAATGCCACAAGCGACGAAAACCGTTGTTCATGAAAACTCCGAGAAACGCGAGCCGGCCAAGGTACACCGAGGCAACGCGAACCACCAGCGACTTCGTTTGCCAAACCTGTCCGTACGTACGCGTACCTAGCTCGTTGTGAGACGGCGCGTTTCTCGCGACAGCAAGAGACCGGCAGCGCGTTCTCGTGAAACACCCATGAGGGTGATTATCGCGCTCAAGCCCGTGCGAGAGCTCGCTACGATCCGGAGCCGCGCCCCGCCGATACATCGCGTCCGCAACGATCTAATGGAAAAGCGTTGAACCTGCGGGGTGAGGCGAGGGGGGTTGCACGCGGGAGCTCCACGTGGCCTGATCGCGCGCGAAGATGACGAGTCCGGAGAGGGCCTTGGAACAGGCGGGGCGATGTTGGCACGGCAGCTGTTGAGCTTGGTCTTGCTTGGGTTGACGCTCGCGGCGATCGGCTGCGTTCCCTCCAACACGCGGCTTTCGCAGTACATCGAAGAGTCGCATCAGCTTCAGTGCCCGCCCGACGAGATCCGAGTGCTGTCCCAGCGGCGTGTGGGTTCTGACGAGCTCTTTGCGGTCGAGGCGTGCGGTAGGCGCATCGAAGTCGAGTACGGTCTCGAGTTCCCCAAACAGAAGAACGCGGTGAGTGTGGTGAACGAACAGGAAGCGCAAGAGTTGCAAAGCTCCTTGCCGCTAACCGTCGCACCCGCGCAGATCGAGGCAGCTCGCGAAAAGGCCAAAGACTACTGTGTGCTCGGTCCACCGCCCGCGGCGCAAGACCAACTGGCGATTTACAACGCGACGCCCGAAGCGCTACTCGAATGTCGAGCTCGGGTCGCGAGCGGTACTGTTGCTCTCGGCGCTGATCGTGACCGCGACAACGCGCGGCGCGAGTGGTTTCGCGTTTTGAATTGGGCGTTCCCAGCGCGAACCGGCGCCCACGTGCCCGCGTGCACACGACTAGCGCTGGACGATAGTGAAGAGGCCTGCGCATGCCAGGCACCGGAACAGCGCAGCGCGGCCTGCACTCAGGGAGCGCCCGCGCTCGCCGACGCGAACGTAGCGCCATCCAACGCCGCTACACCAGGTGACCAAGGCGAGCGGGCCCGATCTCGCAGTCGCGCCCGGCGGGGATCCATCCTCTACGGTCGCTCGGGGATCGGCTTTGGTTACCTGAGTTCGAAAGCTTCCGGCATGCCGACCTTCACTTCGGTGACGTTCGACATCGATGCTTCGGCAGGGCTGCGATTCTCACCTTACTTCGCGGCTGGTATCGAGGGCGCATTTCGAATGGCGCTCGCACAGCAAACCTACGATTTGATGACTCCGGGCATTTCGGGGCAGGGCAATCAGTCCGTGAGAATGTTCGAGGGCAGCTTATTCGGAACGTGGTTTCCAGGCGGCGCCGACGTTCACCTCGACGCCTACGCCGGACTGTGCGCGCTCCGTCGGGCAACGCCCAACGAGGACACGAGTGCGCTCCTAACCGGGGCAATCTTTGGAGTGGGCGCCGGCTGGCTCGGTCGCGGCGAATACCTCGATTTCGGATTTGGCGGCCGTGTGTACACCGCGAGTGCGTCACCCAGCTCGAACTACGGAGGTAGCCTGCTCTTCGAAATGGCAGTGCACTCGCGTGCATCAGACGCCACGGAGGCCGAGTAAATCCTCCGCTAAGCCCGCTGCGCCACGCCGAACGCGGCGCCTTGCGGATCTTCACAGCCGGCGACTCGCATGCCGTCCGGAAGAGCGAAGGGTTTCATGGCGGTGCCGCGCAGAGTGCGTACGCGCGCGATTGCTTCGTCGATGTCAGTGACTTCGAAGCAAAACAGCCAATGCTGGTGCACGCCCAGCTGACGCGCAGTGTTGCCCATGCCGCCCACGATTGGGCTCGCTTCGCTCCACGCGAATAGGCGATAGCCACCGACCGGCTCGGCAACATCGAGGCTTTGCTTGAGACTCCAACCGAAGAGCTCAGAGTACAGTGCCCAGGAGCCCTCGAGATCGCTCGTATGGAGTTGATGCCACACAACGGGCGAGTCTTTCACTTTGGCTTCGCGCCCGCAGACTCCAACCACGCTCCCGAAGGGATCGCGAACGGTCGCAAACGGCGTCCCATCTTGCGCTTGCACGCCAGGGCCGAGCGGTTCGCTCCCTCGTGCGAGGAGGTGCTCGATCGTCGCTTCGACATCACTCACTGCGATTTGACCGAGCCAGTGCGGGGGCGCTCCGCGCGCGATGGCCCGCTCGTGAAGTGCCCAAGATTCGAGCGCAGAGCCTTCGCTCATACCATCCGGAAGCACGAGCCCGAGCGCGTCGGCGTAAAACGCGCGAGCTGCCACCGGATCGGTTGTTCGCAGCACGTAACGACAGAACATGCTGCGGAACATCGCATGGGCGTCGATGACGGTCATCCTGCGGCTTCAAGCCGTTTCGCTATTGCAGCAGAATGCTCTTGAATCGAAACAGAAGATGCCCCAAGGCTCATGGGTGTGCGGAGGGCCGTGAATTGACGTTCTACATCCTGTCCTCGTTTTCGCGTTCGTACTCGCTTTCCTTTCTCTCAGCGTGTACGGAGGGCGAGCCGCCGCGAAGCCCGCGCTCAGTTCTTGTCGTTCGCCGGCGCTAACGTCGGCCACAACGCCTTGAGCCGCGCCACACGCTCCATCCTCATCCGGTAATTTTCGGCGAGTGCAGGCGAGTCACCACCAACGGCTCGATAGCGTTCGTACAGCGCAGTGAGTTGGCGCGGAGTGCCCCAGTCGAACGCGTAGAGCATGGGCTCGGTGAGTTGGTCGGGCGTGATTTCGGGCGAGGCGCTGGCTTGAATGAGGAGGTCGACGGCTTCTTTGGCGCGACCGCGTTCTGAGGCTTGGGCGGCTTTGCGGAGTTGGCCGCTGAGGGTGCTGGTGTCGGGCGCGGGCTCATTGGCGTGGGCGCGGAGTTCGGTGATGGCGCGGCGGAGTTTGCGGACGGAGGTGGACTCCGGATAGAGCTTTTC
Organism: Myxococcota bacterium; assembly: GCA_049324695.1. Taxonomy (GTDB): domain Bacteria; phylum Myxococcota_A; class Polyangia; order Polyangiales; family Polyangiaceae; genus PMG-095. The sequence goes on along the minus strand of JBMOMJ010000019.1, from coordinate 344,751 downwards.
GGCGACGGCGAGGTGTTTTTCGGCTTCGTCGAGTTTGTCTTCGGCGACGCACAGAGAGGCGAGTGAGTAGTGGAACTTGGGGATGAAGCCGGCTTCTCTAACGAGGCGCTCTAGGATGGCGCGCGCTTCGGCATAGCGCCCGGTGACGACGAAGCGCATGGCGGCGTTGTGGGACGCAAGCATGAAGTTTTGGTAGTCGCCGGTATCAGCACTCAGGTAGAGCGAGATCGCGTGGGTGTGCATGCCGGCGCGGCCATAGACGTTGCCGAGCTCGAGGCGTGAAGTTGCGTTGTGGTCTTTTTGCTGGTGGAGCGCTGTGGTCCAGAAGTCGACTTCGTCTGCCCAAACGCCGGAGCGGCGGAAGGTGGTGACCGCGTAGCTGAGAGCGAGGATGGCGACTGCGGCGAAAGCGGGGTGGCGGAGCGGGCGGCCTGCGAGCGGCGCGAGTAGGAGGATGAAGGCCGCGAGCGGCAGGTACATGAAGCGATCGGCGGTGACGATGTTGACCGTGATCGGGACGATGTGGAGCACGAGGCCGAGGCTGATGGCGAGTGTTGCGAGCGCGCTGAGTCCGTCGCTGTCGAGCTTGCGTCCGCGGCGCCAAAACCAAATGGCAGCGGCAACGAGGGTGATGGCGCCGAGCGCAATGTGTGGCCACGAGGGTGCACCCAGAAAGCCGATTTGAATCACAGGGTGCCAGCCATCTACCAACATCGCCACGTAGCGGCCGAGGGCTTCGAAGCCGGAGATAATGCGCTCTTTCCAATCGAGTCCGTTTGGCTTCACGCCTGGACCCATCGCCCACAGGCGCATGGCTAGGTACGCCACGGCCGCGCACGCAACCGGCACGATTCGGAGCGCGCGACGTTTGAGCGGTTGATCGCGGTTGGTGCCCCATTCGCTGACTGCGACACCCACTAGAGCTGCAGCGGCGACCTCCTTTGCGAAGAGGCCCATCAACACGGAAGCCGCTGCGCCCCAACGTGCGACACGACTTTCGCGCCCTGCGAGATAGAGCGCAAGCAGCGCGAAGAAACCAGCTAACACATCGGTGCGCCCAGAGATCCAGGCGGCGGCTTCGGTGAGGCGCGGAAACCAACCCCAGGCAAGCGCCAGCAAGCCCGCTTGAACGCTCTCTAAACGACGGCGGCGCAATAAGCCAAACAGGAGCAGCGTGTTGGCGGCGTGGAACAGCGCGTTGGTGACGTGATAACCGCCCGGGTTCTCGCCGTGGACCGCGTGGTCGAGCGCCAAGCTGTAGATTGCGAGTGGGCGATAGTAGTTACGGCCTTGCGGCTCGACGTCGCCGCGTGTCCAAAACGACGTGCCCCAGTAGTCACGCAGCGGTCTGACTTCTTGTACGCGCGGCGAGTCGAAGATCAACGAATAGTCGTCCCAGACGAACGGGCCGTCCACGACCGGGAGGTAGGCCGCCAACGTGAGCACGGCGACGAAGATCGCGATGAGCCAAGCGCGAGGAGCAAGAGAGAGACGCTGCGAAGTCGTTGCCGATTCCATGGGCGCGCGAGCTGCTATCGGAGCACAAAAAGCGAACAGCGCGCCGGAGTATGAATCCGGCGCGCTGCCATTGGATCATCCGTTCAAACGAAGATCATTCGTCGGGGAGGATTTCACCGAGGTTCGGAGCCGCTACGGCGGTCTTCTTGCCGGTCGAGTCGGCTTTCACGCCACCAGCGATGTAGAACGTCGACGCCTTGTTGTCGCCGTCCAGATCGCCGTGCGCCAGGCACGAGAAGGTGCCGGTATCCGACGCAGGACTCGTCGCCGTGTACTCGTATTGGAAGTACTGCGGGTCGTCCATCGAGAAGCGCAGGCACGTCCAGCCAACGGTCGACGCGGTCACGCCGGTCTCCATCCAGTCGCTGGGCTTGGATTGGTACTTCTGTGCCTTCGGAACGGCCGTCGGGACTTTCTTGGTCGCCGACGCACAGAGGCGGCGGCTGATGCCCGTGGTCGTGCCGAGCGCCATGACCTTGGGGGTCATCGATTCACGTTGGTACGCGCCGGTCGCGTCTTTGCTCATGCGGCCAAGAGCATCTCGCGCCTCGGCGGTCTTCGCGTTCTTCACGTATTTGCTGACGCCGTAGATCGCGAGCGCCGCGAGGATGCCGACGATGGCGACGACGATCATCAACTCCACGAGAGTGAAGCCGCGGTTTAGACGTTTGAGCTTGGCAATCATAACTATGTGTTCTCCTTGAGGGGTCTTTGGGATCTTTGCGGGTTTCGTGGGCAGCGCGGGCGACGGATGCTACGCAGCTGTCATTCGCCTTCGTTTGCCGAGAAGATTTGGTTAGTGAAGCTAGGCGCGACGTACGTGCTGACGTTGTCGCCGAAATCGAGATCTGCTTTGGCTTTGACGACGTACCAGGGCGTGCCGGGCGCGGCGGCTGGCCAGTTGGCAATGCTGATGTCTTTGTTCTCGCTTGGATCGTCGACCTTGTCGTCTGGGCCGCCCGCTTTGCACGCGTACACGAAGAGCACGGGAGCGTTCGGCATCACGCCGATGCTGTTCCAGCGCGCGACGATGTCCGCGCTGCCGCCGCCCCACATGACTTTGGCTTGCCCGGGCTTGGGATTGTTCGGATAGAACGTCTTCAGCGAACCGGTGACATCCAAGTAGCTGAAGGTCTCGTCCTTGTAAGCTTCTTGCCCAGCTTTGATCGAGCCGATCATTTGCACCGCTTCGCTCGTCTTCGACGAAGCGATGTAGCGGCGCGTTCCGTAAACCGCGAGCGTGCCGAGTACACCAACGATCACGACGACAATCATCAGCTCCACCAGGGTGAAGCCGCGTCGTGCTCGGGTTGTCGCTCGCCACTGTCGCATGCGAGCACGTGCTAAGCAACCCGCGTGCCTCTGGCAAATAATCGGAGAATTGCGCGATTTTGGCGAAGAACGACGGGCCGTTTTGGTGACACTTTTTGTCACCCGACCCAGGGGGGCGAGCCCTAAAACGTCATCTCGCGCGACCAAAGCTGCGCTCTCGTGCGCTTGCGAACATGCGAAATTTGGCGATTTTCGTGGTGTAAGCGCGCCGTCCACCGATGTGCTCGCCTACGCGCGCGTCGCGGCTATGATGCGACCCTCGATCGATGCGAACGCTGACTCCCGTAGGGCTCGCCGCCGTTGCTTCTGCCATCGGCAGTATCCTCGCCGTGATGGTGCCGTCGTTCGTGCGCAACGTGCATGCTTCGTACGTTTCCGAAGCCACCTCTGGTGTGAGTGACTTGGCCGCGCGCGCGGCCGCACGGCTCGAGGCAGCTCAGGCGACGAGCGCCTTGCCGGAGTCGGCGCCGCTCACACCGGCGAGCGTGCCGCGTGGCTCGCGCGTGGAAGATCCACCTGGCACTTGGGAGCATCCCACCTGGAAGGCGCTCGAGTTTCGCTTTTCGGCGCCGCATGCCTACAGCTTCGCCTTCAACTCTGAGATCACGCCGGAGCTCGCCAAGTTCGGCGCGGTTGCGCACGGCGATTTGGACGGTGACGCCGTGCTGAGTACCATCGCGCTCGAGGGAAGTTATCGACCGGGTAAACCCGCCGAGCTCTCGCCGATGGATGTTCAGCATGAGATTGAGTGACGCGACGGCTCGCGCGCTGCCGTTCGCTTTGCTGCTCCTAGCGGCGCTGGGAGTCCATTTTCTGCAGCCACCGCTGGCTCACAGCTTCGCTGAGATCCGTCGCCGTGAAGACGCTTATTACTTACCCTCGCCGGAAACGAGCGAGTTGATGAGCCTGGGTTATCGAGCGGCGATGGCAGATTTGATATTTGCGCACGTGCTGGTGTCGCATGGTCTGCACTTTCAAGAGAAGCGACGCTTCGAGTTCGTCGCGAACTATCTCGATACGATCGTGCACCTCGACCCCTCGTTTCGCGAGCCGTACCGCTTGGCAGACACGTTGATCACGATGCAGCCGACGCCGCCCACGCTCGAAGACTACCGCGCTGCGCGCCGGCTCGAAGCCCGCGGGCTCGAGCAGTTCCCGTACGATCAGGAGCTGTGGCTCATCGCCGGGCAGTTTCTCGCGTACATTGCGGCCAACTACGTTCCACCCGCCGAGCGCGACGAGTGGAGGCTCGACGGCGCTCACAAGCTGGCCCGCTCCTGTGAGCTCATCGGTTCGAATCAGAACGTGCCGTACCATTGCGTGACGGCGGCGAGCTTGTTCAACGAAGCGGGCAAGCGCGATGTCGTGCGCGGCTTTCTCGAGCGCGTCATGGCCATCTCGGACGATCCCGAGATCCAAGCCATTGCAGGCGGTTACCTCGGCAAGGTGCTGGGCGACGCCGAGCGCGACCGCGCTGATCAGCGCACCAAGCGCTTTCAGGCGCTCTGGCAGCGCGACTTCACCTTCATTTCGCGCGAGAGCCTCACGCTGCTCGGCCCGGCTTTCGACCCGGCTCGCTGCGCTGGCTTAGCCAACGCCAACCGCGGTAACTGCGTTGCGAGCTTTCGGACTTGGGGTGAACGCCTCGACCAAGGCGACTGACGTGGCGACTGAGCGATCGCGCCGCCACAAAAACACGAGTGCCGGCGCGAAACGGCCGGCACTCGTTGGCTCAGCAGAGCCTTGGGACGCTCAGGGGAACTTCACCACGACGGGCACGGACTTGCCGGCGGCCACCGTGACGCTCTTGGCTTTGCGACCCATCTCCGGGTGAACGAAGATCACCGTGTGACTGCCCGCCGGCACGCTCACGTTGAGCTTCGGCGTGGGGCCGAGCGGACGCCCGTCGAGAATCACGTTGGAGACCGGAATGGAGTTCAAGGTGAGGGTACCGTTCCCGGCGGCCGCTGCAGGTTTCGCTTCCTTCGGCTCCTTGGGAGTGGCCGGACCCGGGGTGGGGATCGGCGTCGAGTGTGATTGAGCGCGTGGGCCGCTGTCGCTGCTGCGCGACGCCGGTGCGGGCTCACTGCCGCCCGAGGCGACGGGGGGCACCATGTCGATCACGAAGGTGCGCTCCGCTTGGCCATCTTCGAACTCGAGCTTCTGCTCGAAGTCTTGGAAGCCACGCTTGGTCGCGACGACGCTGTACGGCTTGTCACCGGGAATGTCGACGGCCAGAGGAAGCGACGGAACCGGGCGGCGTTCGCTACCGCTCACCAGCACCACGCGTGCGCCGTCGGCGTTGAGGCCGGGCTTGATCGTGGCGAGGCCCTTCTTGACCTTGAGCTTGGGCTCCAAGGTGAGCATCTGATCGGCGCTCACGGTCACCGTCTTCTCGAACGGCTCGTAGCGATCGCCACCGTCGATCTTCACTTGGTGATCGCCGGGCGCCAAATCGGGGAGCTCTTGCGGGAGCGGCCCGATGTCTTTGCCGTCGACGACGAGCTTCAAGCCGCGGCTCTCCGAGCGAACACTGAGGCCGCTGCCACCGCTGCCGCGGGTGAGCACGACGTTGAGCGCGGACTCGTCACCGGATGCAATCTTCACGGCTTGGTCCGCCGTGCTCTGATAGCCCGGCGCGTTCACCTTCACGAGGTGGATGCCAGCGCTGAGATCCTTCACTTGGCACGGCGAAGTGGCGCAGACCTTCTTGCCATCCACCAGCACCTCGAGCTCACTCACGGCCTTGTTACCGGGACCTGCCACCGTTACGACGACGGAGCCGGCTTTCGGCAACAACAGCACGACCACCGCGACCAACACCACGGCGAGCGCTGCGGCTGCGATGAGGATGACTCGCTTTTGCCCCGCTGCGCGCTCGAACGGCGAGTCCGGATGGGACTGCGTTTGAGACATCGGCGACACCGCGGGAGCGAGCGACGGCGTAGGCGGGGGCGCGAACGACGGAGCCGCGGCCGGCATCGATGACGTGGGCGCCGTGCGCGGAGGCGGTGGGAGCGGAGCGCGCGGAAGCGACGGAGGCGGCGGTGTGCTCGAGCGCGGCGCTGGAGGCCCAACGCGCGACGGTGCCGGAACGCCAGCAGCAGGCATTGGCGTGGTGATGCGACCCGGCGCGGGAACTCCGGCTGCGGGCGGAGGCGGCGGGGGCGCGCTGCGCAGCAGAGACTTGAGCGCGTCTTCCTGAGTGCGATCGAAAACGGTCGTGGCTTCGTCCTCGTCGTCCCAATCGATATCGACGCCCGGCTTGGGTGCGCCGTTCGTCTTCGGTGCGTCGGCGGCCGCAGCGGGCGGCGGGGTCAACTCATCGCGACTATCCGGTGCAGGCGTGGCGCCCAACGGAGGCGGCGGAGGAGGTGAGAGAAGCGGAGGCGCCGGAGGTGGTGCGGACGGAACCGGGGTGACCAGCGTGCCACCCAAACCAACAGCGCCCAGGGGCGGTGGCGGCGGTGGCGGCGAAAGGACCTTGGAAGGAGCGGGCGGTGGCGGCGCCGCTTGCGGACGGAGCGAGGGCGGCGGGGGCGGTGGCGCACCCGGCGGTCGGCTCGGGGAGGGCCCTGGAGCTGAGAGACCGAGGAGCGTTTTCTGCCGGGTCATCGATGGCGGCGGCACCCGGGAGCCGGGCGGCGGCGGTACGCTCGGAATCGCACCAGGCGGCGCCGGTCGGGATTTCTTGGCCGCGAGCCCATCGAAGATGTCCAGGTCGGAACTGGCCTTTTCGCTCATCTGAGTCTCTTTCTACTGTAATCCTGGCAGGGCTGGAGCTCAGCCGATCGTCCTGAAGCCAGAGAACGCTTCCGCAGCCTGCGTCGGCTCACCACATCGAGCCGGCCGCCCGGAATTAGCGGGGGTTCGCAAACTGCACCGAATTTCGACCACACAGGATACTCTCTCTTGGGCGGATTGGCGAGCGGGTTGTGGGGAAATCGTGCGCTCCTACTTACTTGTCATGTGTTTAGGCACCGGGTTCGGCCCAGCCGGCACCTTGGAACTAACGCTCTTCCTCTTCTTCGCCTTGCACTCGCTTCTGTTGAAGTGGCGCCCAGCGCTTTGGAAGGACCACCGCAGTGTCGGGAAAGACTCGACGGGCGCCCGGACCTTCGGCTCTTACTAGGGCAACCCCGCTCAATTCCGCGCCAGGATTCGGACGCTCGTCGGGATTCGACACAACGGCACCCAGGGGGCGCGGCAATAGCAACACCTCGGTACACGTCATTCGATTGAGTAGCGCGAGGAGCAAAGCACCGTCTCGCCCTGGTTCCGGACCTTCCGTCAATCTCGCATAAACCAACATACCCGCGGAGTCGATACCAACTGCTGCTTGCGCATGCGCTTCTGCATCTGGCGCTCTCGAGAATCCCGCCGTGACGCGTAGCGCTAAAGGCTCGGGCGCCTTGTCGGCAATCACCCAGCCGCGCGTCTCCGAATGCCAGAGCGCATTCGAGCCCTCTGCCAGCACGGATCGGAACTCCAGAATGCGTTTTGGCGTGACGTCGCCGGGTCGCTCCAATCGCACGAACTTCGGGTCAATTTTGATCAAGCCAACCCGTGCGTAAGGTCGCGCCCGATCCGGACGAACGTTGGTGGTCGCGATGGCATAGGGCCAGCCGTGCTGGGGCAGCCCATGCGTGCGCCATGCGCCTTCACTTTCCTCGATGGGTTCGATTGCCGTCGGCGCCGCTTCGCCCGGCAGCAGATCGCGCAAGGTGAGATAGAAGAAATCGCGCGACTCGACGTTCACGTAGCGAGGGAAGTTCATGAGCGCCATGAACTTGATCATGCGCCGCCCGAGGAACTCGTAGCCGGGCATGTCCGGAACGGGGCCGCTCGCTTCCCAAGTGTCGTCGAGTCGACGCTCTGGTTTCTTCACGGTGCCGATCTTGCCGACGCGATAGAACTCGAGCCCGGTATGCCCCGCGTTCATGTCGAGGTGCACGCCGTAGGTGCAGCGAGCACGTTGCATCGCGCGCGCGAGCACGTCGGGATCGACGCTGCCACCGTAGAAGTAGCCCACGAAACCTTCGCGCGTCATGCACACGCCGCTTCGCACCGTGCGGCTTTCTTCGGTCCATCCCGGCGGCACGCCACCCCACCAATGGCGTTTGTACGGGTTTACCACTTCATCGACGATCAGCGGCGTCATGTTCTGCCGATACGAGTCGATGTGTTCGGGAATGCGAGGGCTCTCCGGCCAGGTTCCAAAACCCGTGGAGCCATCCGTCAAGCGCGCGACAGTCGCGGCGTACGGCTTCGGCGGCAAGTACACAACCTTGTCTGCCATCATGCCGAATTCGCCGTGAATGGTTTGAAAGCCGCCGTTGAACGCGGCCACGAAGCGCTTCATCACCTTCGGATCGCGCGGCACGAGGCCCGAGCCGGTTTCGCCGGTGGCGCTCTTCGGCTCGACGGTGCCGCTCACCATGTGCAGATCAACTTGGCGCGGATCCCACAACGTTACGAACACTTGTGAGTAGATGCGTTTGCGATCGGTGCGGATGAAGGAAAACACGAACGGTGTGGGGGCGCCAAGGTTCTTCCCGACGAAGGGATCACCGGCCAGGCTCGTCCACTTGCCTTCACCTTTAAGTGGAGGGTGCAACATCGGATCCATCGACGGCGGCGGCCAACCGGTTTCGGGATCGGTCGCGTCGCTGGCTGGTGCTGCGTAGAGCTCGCCGAGCTCCTCGGCGACTTTGCCTGCACCATCGTCACCCGTAACCGTGCCGACGATTTGTTCGAACTGATCGACGCCTTCGAAAGCAACTGCCTTCAAGAGCTGAAGCTTCTCGTCGCCGAACCACGGCATTGCTCGCACGCGGTCGACGGCCCAAGTAATTAAGTTGCCCGGGCGCGCTTTGGGCGGCGTTTGGTCGCGCACGTATTCCGCGCCTTCGATGTGCGTGCCGCGCATCGGAATTCGGATCTTGTGTGCGTCGGCATCGACGTTGAGCGCGTTGGTCGAAAACCCCAGCACTACTTTGTAGGCGGGCGGCTCGAGCTTGAAGGAGCGCCGTGCGATGCCAGAGAACTGGCCAGTGTCTTGAAAGTTGGTCAGCGCGTTTTGAGTTCGCAGCACGCCGTTCCAGTCGCGCCCGCTGGGTGGCGGCTCCCCGTGCACGTCTGCGTACTGTACGCTCGAGATGGCGCCTTCTTGCGAAATCACCCACGCCGCACGATCGCCGCTCACCACCAGCTGCTGTTCGTCTGCGGCTGACGTTTGGCTGAGGTTGTAGAGGCCGGCGATGTCGATCAGGTGGCCCTCGGGAGAGCGCCGCGCGTCGACCAAGTAGATGTCTGCGGGCTCACTCTTGCGCTGGGCGCGCACCAGCGCGCGCTCGCGGACTACCGGCGAGCGCAGTAACGGACGTGTCGGCGACACGAAGTGAATGTCTTCGATTCGTGCGCGTAGCCCGCGTGACGAGAGCGCGACTTGAATGCCGCGCTCTCGATGCGTTTCGACTACCACGCGCTCCGGAAGGCTGTCAGCGCGCTGAATCACGTAGGCGATCGCGAACAACACGGGCAGCGGTCGCGTCAGCATCAGGAGGCTGCGCCACTCGCGGCCGATCCGTCCAAGCCCGATCAACGTTTGGCGGCGCGGGGGAGGCTGGGGCGGCGCTGGTTCGGCCGCTTCCGGGGTTAGGGCTTCGGCCGGCATCGCCTCTGGCTTCCGCCACTGTTCATAGCAGCCTCGCCGTTAACACCTCGGCGCCCGGTGGGCCATTTTTCCGGCCATTTTCCGCCACCTGCAGGCGCTCTTGATGTGGCAACTCAGTTGACGGTGCCGTAAACTGGGTTGCTAATGACGCGACGCTCCTTCGAGTCACACCCTGCCAGAGCAGCGAAGAATCCGGCTGCTCGCGCGCGAGCGGGGCTCGGCACGATGGGTGCTAGTTTGCCAGCTACGCCGGTGGCTTCGCCGTTGCGCCGCAAGCTTTGGATCGCTGCTGCCTTGGTAGCAACGGCATGCCTGTCTCCAACGCTGCCGCTGCCACCGCCCTCGGAGCCGCAGCAATCGGCTTTGAACGAGGAAACCGGCACGCTGCGTTTGAGCGGCGTGGTGCGGCCGACGGCTTGGGTCTATGCCCTGAATCGCGTGACCAACAAGGGCTACATCCAGATCACCGGCGGCGATGGGCGTTACGACCTCCTGGTCGAAGCCTCGCACGGCGATTCGATGGCTGTCTGGTACGAGATCGCGGGAGAGCCGAGCGAGGCCGTCTACTTCGAGATCGATTAGCGTCACTCTGAGCGAGTGCCGAGCTACACCGTCTTCAAGGTGACGCGGCGGCCGTCGCTGCTGCGATGTGCGAGGCTCGGCGTGCGCCGTGCTGCGGGCGCAGCGACGAGCGGGATCTCGTCTTCGAAAACCTCGCCGACCAAGTCGTAGTCCGTGGCTTGGCTGATTTCGACGCGGCGCAGCTCGCCCGGGAGCACCTCACCCCCAGACAAAAACACGCTGCCGTCGATCTCCGGCGCCTGACCGGCGTGGCGCCCGACCATCACGAATTCGCTGTCTTCGCTCGGCCCTTCCACGAGCACTTCGAGGGTGCGCCCGACCAGCGCGCGGTTCTTTTTCCGGCTGATCCCGCGTTGCAGTCGCATGAGCTTGCGCATGCGGCTCGCCGCCGTGCGTTCCGGCACCTTGTCGGAGAGCTCGAAGGCGCGGGCAGTCGGTTCGTCAGAGTACTGGAAGACGCCCACGCGATCGAACTCGGCGTGGCGTACGAAGGCCATCAGCTCTTCGAATTCCTCTTCGCTCTCGCCGGGATGCCCGACGATGAACGCCGTGCGCATCACTAGCCCGTCGATGCGCGTTTTGAGGCGCTCGACCAATTCGTACAGGCGTTTGCCGCCGTGACCGCGCCGCATGCGCCGCAGCATGCCGTCGGCAGCGTGTTGCAGTGGCATATCGACATACGGCAAAACCACCGGATGTTGCCCGATGAGCTCGATCAGCTCATCGTCCAGCTTCTCGGGATACAGGTAGAAAATGCGTAGCCAGCGAATGCCCTTCACATCGGCCACACGCCGCACGAGCTCCGCCAAATTGCTGCCATCGGAGCGATCGCGCCCGTAGGCAATCGTGTCTTGTGAGACGAGGTTGATTTCGAGCACGCCAGCCGCAGCCAGCGACTCGACCTCGCGCACCACATCGTCGATGCTGCGTGAGCGCTGCTTCCCGCGAAGCTGTGGGATGACGCAGAACGAGCAGGTGCGGTTGCAACCTTCGGCGATTTTCACGTAGGCGCTGCGCCCGCGCGTCGAGATGCGCCGCGGATCGCTGGCGGCGACGACCCACTCGGCGGGGTGCCCAACGAGCATGCGCTCCGCGGAACCGCTCAGCACGTGCTCGAGCTTCAACATGTCGCTCGAGCCGAGTAGGTGGTCAACCTCGGGCAGGTCGCGCGCCAGCTCTTCGGGGTAGCGCTGGCTCAAGCAACCGGTGACCACCAAGCGTTCACAGCTGCCGCTCTGCTTGTGTAGCGAGAGCTCCAAGATGGTGTCGATCGATTCCTTCTTGGCGGCGTCGATGAAGCCGCAAGTGTTGACCACGATGACGCGCGCGTCGCTGGGATCGTCCACATGGGTGTAGCCGCTGCGCTCGGCGACACCCAACATGACCTCGCTGTCGACCCGATTTTTCGGGCAACCCAGGCTCACGAAGTGAATCGTGCGCTCGTTATCGGACTCGGCGCCGCTCATTTGCGCGCGTCGAGCATGAGTTTGCGGAAACGATCGAAGAGGTACAGCGCGTCGTGTGGACCCGCCGCTGCCTCTGGGTGGTACTGTACGCTGAACGCCTTGATTTCCGGCACTTCCAGGCCTTCGCTGGAGCCGTCGTTCAGGTGCAAGTGCGTCGACTTGGCCATGCCCTTGAGCGAGTCCACGTCGACCACGAAGCCATGGTTTTGCGTCGTGATTTCGACTTGCCCTGTGATGAGGTTCTTCACCGGTTGATTCAAGCCGCGGTGGCCGAACTTCAACTTGTAGGTGCGCGCGCCGAGCGACAGCGCGAGCAGCTGGTGGCCGAGACAGATCCCGAAGATAGGCTTCTTGCCGTGCAAGCCCTTGATGGTGTCGATGGCGTACGTCACAGCGGCGGGATCACCAGGGCCGCTCGACAGAAAGATGCCGTCGGGGTTCTGCGCCAGAATGTCGCTCGCACTGGTGCTGGCTGGCACGACCGTGACCTTAAAGCCAGTGTCCACCAAGCAGCGGAAGATGTTGCGTTTGGCGCCGTAATCCACCGCCACCACGTGCAACGGCTCTTGCTTCTCGCTTGGCTGGACCAGGTTCCACTCGGCGCGCGACTCAGCGAAGTCGTAACGCTGACGCGGCGAAACACGCGCCACCAAATCGAGCCCTTCCATGCTCGGTGTGTGCCGCGCCTTCTCGACGAGCTCTTCGATCGAGCCCGCACCAATGGCGCCATTCTGCGAGCCCTTGTCGCGCAGATAGCGGGTGAGCCGGCGCGTATCGATGCCCGAGATGGCGACGATGCCGGTGCGACTCAGGTACGCGTCCAACGACTCCTGGGAGCGCCAGTTCGAAACGGTGATGCTGTCGTCGCGCACGACGAACCCGGAGACCTGCGGCTTGCCGTCGACGCTCTCGGGATCTTGCTCATTGATCCCGGTGTTGCCGATCTGCGGTGCAGTCATCGTTACGATCTGCCCGGTGTACGACGGATCGGTCAGCACCTCTTGGTAGCCGGTCATGCCGGTGGTGAATACGACTTCGCCGGTTGCGGTGGCGTTGGCGCCGAACAAGCGCCCAGGGAACACGCTGCCGTCGCTCAGGACGAGATGACCCTTACGGTCGCTCATCTGTCACTCCCGAGGGTATCGAAGACAACCCTTCCACGCGCAAGCGTCATCAGAATCTTTCCTTTCAATTCTCTGTCCATGAACGGCGAATTAAGGCTCTTGGTTTCGAGCTTTCGTTGGCGAGGCTGCCAGCGCGCCTCCGGGTCGAACAGCACGAACTCAGCTGTGGCGCCTTCGCGCAAGCGTGGCGCATCGAGGCGCGCGATGCGAGCCGGACGCGTCGAAAGCGCGTCGACGAGGCGTTCCAATTTGAGCCCATCGGACCCAACCAAGCCGAGCAGCAAACCGAAACACAGCTCGAGCCCCATCATGCCTGGCGACGCCTCCGAGAACTCGCAGTCCTTTTCGAGGCGCGAGTGCGGCGCGTGATCCGTTGCGACCGCATCGATGGTTCCGTCGGCGAGCGCGGCGCGCAAAGCCGCCACATCTTCCGCCTCGCGCAGCGGCGGATTCACTTTGCACGCCGTGTCATAGCCAATGACGCTTTCGTCGGTGAGCAGCAGATGGTGCGGCGTCACCTCACAAGTGACGTCGATTCCGCGGCTCTTGGCTTCGCGCACGATGCGGATCGCTCCCGCCGTGGACACGTGCGCCACGTGGTAACGCGCCCCCACGTACTCGGCGAGAATCACGTCGCGCGCCACGATGATGTCTTCGGCGACGCGCGGCCAGCCGCGCAAACCGAGCTTCGCCGAGACAGCGCCTTCGTGCATATCAGCGCCGTGGGTCAGCTCGTGATCTTCGGCGTGCTGAATCACCGGCATGTCGAAGTTCTTCGCGTACTCGAGCGCGCGGCGCATCACCGCGCTCGACATCACGCAGACGCCATCGTCGCTGGCGCCCACCGCGCCGGCATCGCGGAGCTCGGCCATTTCGGTGAGCTCTTTGCCTTTTTGCCCCATCGTGATCGCGCAGATCGGGTGCAGGCTCGGTCCGCCGCACTCTTCCGCACGCCGCAGCATTAGTTCGGTCACGGCGCGCGTGTCGTTCACCGGGCGCGTGTTGGGCATCACGCACACGTGCGCGTAGCCCCCAGCCGCTGCAGCGGCGAGACCACTCCGAATATCCTCTTTGTACTCCTGGCCTGGCTCACGCAGGTGCGCGTGTAGGTCAACGAAGGCAGGCAGCAGCCAACGTCCGCTTCCATCCACCACGCGCGCGCGCTCGGAACGCGTAACATCGGCTGCGGCTCCCGGGCCGATGCGGCTAATTCTTCCGGATTCGACGACGACATCGACGATCGCGTCGAGTCCCGTCGCAGGATCGATGGCGCGAGCAGCGGTGATCACGAGGAGCTCTGGCGGCACGGCGGCGCTTGATAGCATGGGGCAGGAGGCCGGTGCAGGGGGCGCCGCGCCAACCGACAGAAGTACGGGCGTGCTGAAACCCTCCCAGTGATGTTACGCTGGTTTCTAACCGGCTTGTTCGCGCAAGCGCCGGGAAAAAAGCATGGCTGACGACCCGAAAAGCCCCAAGAAGGCGAGCCCGCCTCGCCCGGAGGGTGGGCGATCGACGGTGCCGCCGTCTCGACCGTCGAAGCTGACCGACCCGCCCCCCGCGGAACCCTCGACGAGCGTCGCTCCGGCTCCCTCAAAACCCGCAGCGTCGAAGGCGCCCGCCCCGACCGGCTCGAATCCCATGGCGTCTGCGGCGCCGCTGAGCAAAGCGCCGCCGCCTCCAAAGCGATCGCTTGCTCCAGGTGAGCCCTCGAGCTCGCCCACTTCGAGCGCAAAGAGCTTGCGTCCACCAGTTCCTGGAGGGCGTCCATCGGTTCCGCTGCCACCGCCGAAGCCGAGCAGCTTGCGTGCGCCTCCGCGTCCCCCGCAGCGCAACGCCGAGCCCGCATCGCTCGACGATGACGACATTGAAGTCGATGCGGCCGACGAAGCACCCACGCTTGGTCTTGCGCGTCCGTTACCGCGACCGCCGGCGCCACCTCCGCGTCCACCCGGTGCAAGCCCGTCGGTGATCCCGGGTCAAAACCAGCTCACGCCGAGCGCACCACCGGTGCGCCCGATGACGGTTGATGCGCCAACGCAGGTCATGCCATCGGTGCGACCGGACCAGACCCTGGACGCGACTACTTCGTTGCGTTTGGCAGGGCCAACGCCCTCGGTTGCTCCGCCCGCCGCAGTCCCGCAAGAGCCGCGGGAGAAAGCGGCGCGCGATTTGTTGCGGGCGCTGCGTACGGAGCTCGAGCAACATCCGAAGCCGCTGCGCGCCGGGCGCTTGCACTTCGAGAGCGCACGTCTGTTCGAGTCGCCGCTCGGTGAGATGAAGGAAGCCGCCGAGAACTATCTCAAGGCGCACGCGCTCTTGGGTGACCACTTGCCTTCAATCCGGGGCGCGCGGCGTGTGCTGCTCGCGCTCGGCCGGGCACAGGAAGCCGTGCAGCTCTTCGACGCGGAGTTGAAGCTCACGGCGGAGGCCACTCACAAAGCTCAGCTCCTCTACGACAAGGCCACCGTGCAGGAAGATCTGCTCGGCCAGCGGAAGGAAGCGCGCGAAGCGCTGGATGCTTCGAGCGAGCTTGGGCGCAGTGACGCGACGCGCATCAAGGCCGCTGAGCGCGCAGAAGCGCTGGCTCGTGGCTGGGAAGGGCTCGGACGCGCTTACGAGCGCGAAGCCAACGCCATCAAGGACGATCCACGGCACCGCGCGGCGCTGGTCGCGGCCCGGGCGCGTTTGCTGGAAGCGCACCGCGGCGATCCGTCCACGGCGGTCGAGCTCTACCAAAACGCGGCCCAGAACGATCCGGAAAGCTCGACGGCGCTGCTCGCGCTGAAGCGCTTGCACTACGGTCATCAACGCTGGGCCGACTTGATCAGCGTGCTCGAGCGCGAAGCCGAGTTGGCGAGTGATCCCGGCGTGCGCGCGATGGCGTACTACCGCGTCGGGCGTGTGTGGGTCGATCGTTTGGGTAACGTCGACGAGGCGCTGGCTGCGCTCGAGAAGGCGGCCAAGGAGAGCGCCGTCGACGCGATGATTCTGGAGGAGCTCGCGCGCCTTTACGAAATCGCGGGGCGCCCGAAAGAGCTCGCCTCGATGTTGGAGCGCCTCGCGGAGCAGGCGAGCTCGGCGTCCGACAAACTCGCTTGCTTCTTACGGATTGGCGACCTGTATCAAACGCGCCTCGACGACGAGTCCAAAGCCATCGTTTGGTACGAACGTGCTCGCGGGGTAGACCGCTGTTACATCCCCGCGCTCCAAGCGCTGTCGGAGCTCTACACACAGAAGAGTGAGTGGGAAAAGCTGGTGGAGGTGCACGCTGGTGAAGCGGAAGGCGCCGCCGATCCCGCGCGCCGCGCCGCTGCACATGCGCGCATCGCCGAAATCTACGAGTCGCGGCTCGGTCGCCCCGACAAGGCGATGGAGCATCATGCACGCGCGCTCGGCGTCCTGCCGGGCTTCTCGACCTCGTTCAAGGCGTACGCGCGGTTGCTCACGCAGGCGAAGCGCTACCCGCAGCTGGTCGAGCTCTACGAGCGTGCGGTCGATCAAGCTCCAGATCCCGATGGCAAGGTGACCTACCTCTACAAGATCGGTCGCCTGTACGAAGATGCGTTGGCGTCGCCGGCGCAGGCGATGGTCGCCTATCGGCGCATTCTGGAGATTGCGCCGCACGAAGTCTCCGCGATTCATTCGCTGCAGCGCGCCGCCGATCGCGCCGGTGAATTCAAGGAATTGATCGAGGCGCTCGAGCTCGAAGCCGAGCGCGTGACAGACAAGCGCAGAAAGCTCGAGCTCTATCATCGCGCCGGCGAGGTTGCCGAAATCGATCTCGGCGACGACGCGATGGCCGTGAGCCTGTTCAAGCGTTTGGTCGAAATCGACAAGACTTACGCGCCCGCGTACGCCTCGTTGGGTCGGCTCTTTTTCAAGGCGGGCCGCTGGGAGGAGTTGCTCGATACCTACAAGAACGAGCTGCGCCTTTTGACCAAGGGCCCGATGCTCTCCGCCCTGCAATTCAAGATGGGGCAGATCTACGAGGAGAAGCTGGCGCGCGACGAGGACGCGCTCGGAGCTTATCGGCGCGCCGTCGAGGCCGATCCGACTCACCGCGCTGCCGTGCGCGCCTTGGAGCGCAAGCTCGAGCACAAAGGCACCTGGGACGAGCTCGTGCGTGTGCTCGAAGCCGAGCTCGCAGCGCTCGAAGATCCGAAGCTCAAGGCGCGCACGTGGCTGCGCATTGGTGAAGTTTCGGAGAACCGTCTGCGCACGCCCGAGAAGGCGTTGGCCGCCTACGAACAAGCGCTCGCCGCCGATCCGGAGCTGTCCCCCGCGCGTGATGGCCGGGTGCGTTTGCTCACCGAGGCGCGTGATTATCGACACTTGGTGGAAGAGCTCGAGCGTGAAGCCGCCGCTCAAAAAGACGTACGGCTCGCGATCGCGGCGCTGCTGCGCGCCGGTGAAGTGTACCGCGACGATCTCGGCGAGCCGTCGCGTGCGGTGCGCGCCTTCGAGCAGGTGTTGGAGCGCGATCCGGCGCACATCGAAGCGCTACTTGCGTTGGAATCGCTTTATGCGGAGCGCGGCGCCTGGGACGCGTTGGCTGGTGTGTACGGCACCGAAGCGCGTGTGCTTTCGGACAAGACCGCGCGCGTGGCGGCGCTGCGCGAGCTGGGGCGGCTGCAGCAAAGCGGTAAGGTCGAGTCGAAGGACCAGGGACGCCAATCGTTCGGCGCCATCCTGCAGCTGTTCCCCGAAGACACCGGGGCGCTCTTCGCGCTCGAACGCATAGCGCTCGCCAATGGCGACGCCGAGCTGCTCGCCCACGTCGACGCGAAGCTCGCCGCCGTGCTCGCCGATCCGGTCAGCATCGCCGTGCACGAGACGCGCCTCGGCGAGTTGCTCGAAGCGGCGGGCGATCCACAAGCACTCGACGTCTATCGGGCAGCGCTGACGCGTGATCCGGAGGCCATCGGTGCGGCGCGCGGCTTGAGCCGCATCGCGGAGCGCATCGGCGATCCGGCGTTGCTGGGCGAGGCCGCCGAGCGCGAGGCACGCGTCTTGTTGGACGTGAGCCGCGCAGCTTCGGGCTTGGTGCAAGCCGGCGAGCGTTTGTGGAGCGCCAACGATACCGAACGCGCAGCCCAGGCGCTGGCGCGCGCGCTCGAAATCGATCCCGATCACGAACGCGCGGTGCAGCGCCTCTCGGATTTGCTGCTCGGTCGCGGCGAAGTCGATCGTTTGATCGCACTTTTGACGCGCGCAGCGGGAGCGGCGAAGAAGCCCGAGCGCATTGCAGCGCTATGGGCGCTCGTCGCCGATCTACACGCAACGCACAAGAAGGACTTCGCGGCCGCGGTCGCCGTGCTACAGCGTGCTCACAACTCGCACCCGCGCCATTTCCCCATCCTGATGAAGCTCGCGGATCTGTACGCGAGCAACGGGCAATGGAACGAGGCGGTGGAGCGCTTGAAGCAAACGCTCGCTGAAAAGCCTGACGTTCACACCCAAGTCGAAGCCAATTTCCGACTCGCCGTGATCATCGATGAGCAGCTGAACGACAGCGGGCGCGCGTTGTCACACGTCGAGGCAGCGTTAGCCGTGGACGCCAACCACCGCGGCGCACTCGAACGCCTGGTCACGATTTTGCTGCGCCGCAATCAACTCGACAAAGCAGCTGAAATCGCCGCACGCCTCGTGAAGGTGAGCCAGGACGTCGCTGCCCGCGTGGTGGCGCTGACTTTGCTCGGCCGCGTCGAGCGACAGCGCGGGCAGATCGAGGCAGCTGCGCACGCTTACGAGCAGGCCGTGGCCGTCGTCGGCGTCGAGGGTACGGCCGCGCAAGAGTTTCGCGACATGCTGACGGCTTCACGCCGCAGCGATGGACCAGGTTTCTCACGTTATCTGAGCGCGTTGGTGCGTCACGCCGAAAGCGTGAAAGTGGCACAAGCCGGCGTGTACTCCGAAATCGCGCGTACGCTCGCGGAGCGTTTAGACCAGCCGGAGCAGGCCGTGACCTGGCTGGAGCGCGGTCTGTCGCAGTATGCGGAGGACGTGGACTCGCGCGCGGAGCTCGCGCAGCGCCTGCTTGCGATGGGTCAAACCGCACGTGCTCTCAGTGAGCTCGAGCGCGTCGTTACCATCGACGTGCAACGCGACAGCGCCTGGAGGCAAATCGGCGAGGCGCTCACTCGTTCGCAACGCACGGATGCAACCACCGCGATTGGACCGCTGGTTGCACTCGGACTAGCCAACGATCTCGAACGTTCGACTTGGGGCACGCGCGCGGCACGAATCGCCGCTGCGATGCCGGGTTCGATCGGTGAGCGAGAGCTCGCCCAGATCGCACCGCGTAGCGGCGAAGACACGGCGCAAGGCCTGATCTCCGCGCTCGGCGATATCGTTGCCAAGGTTTATCCTCCCGAACTCGAGCGCTACAACGTCGGCTCGCGGGATCGCCTGACCAGCAAATCGAGTAACCCATTGCGGCTGCTCAGCGATCGCGTGGCTGCCATTTTTGGAATTGGCGAGTACGAGCTCTACGTGCACCGCGCGCACTCAGGGCTCATCGAAATCGAGCTCACCGATCCATACAGCGTGCTGGTGCCCGCGTCGGTGACGGGCATGAACGAGGCGGAGCAAGCGTTCCTGCTCGCGCGTGTTTTCGCCAGCGCGACCCGAGGGTTGGCGGCAATCGAACGGCTATCGCCCCCGCAGCTGGCGGTGCTGTTGGCGGCTGGCGCACGGCTCGTGAATCCCAGCTTCGGCTCGGGTGAGCAAGACGAGGAGCACCTTTCGAGTCAGGCGCGGCGGCTGGCGCGGGCTTTACCCTGGCTCGGGCGCGGGCCCATTGAAGACGCCGCCCGGAGTTATGCCGAGGCACCCGTCGTCAATCTGGGCGAATGGTTGCAGAGTCAGCGCATGACTTCGGCGCGCGCTGCGTCGATCGTTGCCGACGATCTGCCATCGAGTGTCAGTTTGGTAAGGCGGCTCGAGGGCGATCAGTCGAACGCGGAGGGGCCGTCTCGCGCTCAGGGCATGCGAATTGCGCATGATCTCTTGCGTTTCTGGGTCAGTGAGGCCGCTTTCAGCTTGCGTCGTCGAATTGGTCTCGCGTAGTCGCGCGCACGGATGCCCCCCTGAAAAAAGACTCACGGAGTCTTTTTTCTGTGAAGGTCCGGCGCGCCGAACGGCTCCAATAGTTACAGAAGGCGTTTAACCAGTCTGGCGGGCGCGGGGAACGCGCTGGACTGGCCGAAATCGCTGGCTTGAAAGCCGAAAGACCTCCGATAAGCTCTGCGCGGTTATGCAGTCTTTCGTGAACGAAGGAGATGTTCTCGCGGGCAAGTACCGCGTCGAGCGCATCCTCGGTCGCGGAGGGATGGGCGTGGTGGTGGCTGCCATTCACGTTCAGCTGGGCCAGCGTGTTGCGCTCAAGTTATTGCGACCGGAGTTGCTCGAACATCCAGCCGCCTCGTTACGCTTCATGCGTGAGGCGCGGGCAGCTGCTCAGATTCAGAGCGAACACGTCGTGCGTGTGATGGATGTCGGTGCCCTCGATACCGGCGTGCCGTATATGGTGATGGAGTTTCTCCAAGGGTCGGATCTCGCCGCGGTGCTGAAGGCGAGGGGACCACTTGGGATCGACGAAGCTGTCGAGTACGTGCTGCAAGCCAGCCAGGCAGTCGCCGAAGCGCACGCGCTCGGCATAGTGCATCGCGATTTGAAGCCAGCGAATCTGTTTCTCACGCGACGCGGGAACGGCACGCCGCTGGTGAAGGTCCTCGACTTCGGAATTTCGAAAGCAAGTTTCGAATATCTCGGTGACGGTCTCGGCGCGAGCATGACGATGACGCACGCGTTCATGGGCTCGCCGCTCTACATGGCGCCCGAACAGCTGCGCGATTCGAAGGACGTCGATGGGCGCGCCGATATCTGGTCGTTGGGTGTCGTTCTCTACGAGCTGTTGAGCGGCAGTACGCCATACTACTCCGAAACACCTTGGGATTTGATTGCGTCGATCATTGCGGAGCCGCCGCCCGCCATCTCCAGTCGACGTCCCGATGTTCCGGCTGCAGTCGATGCCGTGCTCGTGAAGTGCCTGCAACGCGAGCGTGACCAGCGTTATCAAACTCTGGAGGAGTTTACCGTCGCGCTGATGCGAAGCTTGCGTCCGACACCAGGTGCACTGGATGATCGATCGCCGCTGTCACTTTCTTCCCAAGCGCGTTTGGCCGCGGTGCCGCCGAGCCCCGGTCCGGCTCCATCCATGCAGTCGTCGACTCCTCCCGCGTTGACGGCTTCTGCATGGTCCAAGCCTCTGCGAAGTGCTAACCGACGCGTGCGGGCTCTAATTGTCGCCGGTGCCTCCGCGGTCGTCCTGTTGGGGGCTGGGCTGTGGGCGAGCTGGGCGTTTTCTCCGCGCGCAAGTGATGGAGTGGATGCAGGCAAGAGCGCTGCGAGCGTGGAGCTCGCCGCGCCGCGACTCGAAAGAGTGAGTCCGGAACCCGAATTCAAACCCGTGGCGCCGAGCGAACCGGTGCGTGTCGTGCCCGAAGCACCCGCTGTAGTGGCGGCGCCAAGCGCTTCAGTTACGGCGTCGGCTGGAGCGCCGAGTGTCGCAGCGGCGACGCCGAAGCAGGCTCCATTACCTTCTCGCCCCAGCACCGCGACGCCGACGCGCGCCGGCGCGTCGCAGTCTCGCAGCGCCGCGACAACCGCGCCGACGGCTCGTGCGGCCGCAACATCGACGGCGGGGTCGACATCGTCGTCGCTAGATAAGTTTCTCTCCCGCCGGAAGCCCACAGGAAAGCAGTAATGAAGCTTAGCTCTCTGCACGCCGCGGTGTGCGTCGCGTTGTTCAGTGTAAACGCGCGCGCCCAGGCTGCCCCGCCGACGAATGAAACCGCTGCAGAGGCGCAGTTCAATGAAGGCCGCAAACTAATGGAGGCCGGGCGAGCTACCGAAGCTTGCCCCAAGTTCGAGAGCAGCCAACGTCTCGATCCGGCGTTGGGCACATTGTTGAATCTCGCCGACTGCTACGAAAAGATCGGCTTGCTGGCTAGCGCGCAGCAACGCTTCTTGGAGGCAGCGCAGACCGCCGCGCGCGACGGCTTCCCCGACGCCGTTCAAGGCGCGCGCGATCGCGCTGCGGCGCTCGAGCCGCGTCTAGCCAAGCTCTCGATTCGTGCCGAACAGCCTGCGCCCGGGCTCGCCGTGGCGTGTGACGGTCGCCCCATCGATCCCGCGCAGTGGTCGGTTGGTGTGCCCGTCGATCCCGGCACACACACCATCGTTGCCGGAGCTCCCGCGCGCTCCAACTTTCAAACGACGGTGGTCATCGATTCGCGTCCCGGCTTGCGCATCGTGAAGATCCCCGAGCTTGCGAACGAACCAGGCAGCGCCGCTGCGCCGTCGCCGGCGAGCACCGAAACGGCGCCTTCGAGCTCGAGCGGAGGTCTTGGCACCAAGCGAACCCTGGCGCTCGTCGCGGGTGGAGTCGGCGTCGTTGGCGTCGCTGTGGGCGCGATTTTCGGTTTGCGCTCCATTAGTAAAAAGAACGAGGCGGAAGAGCACTGCGACGGCAACGCCTGTCGCGATCAGGTTGGTGTCGATTTGAAGTCGGACGCCATCCAGGCTGGGAACATTTCTACAATCGCGTTCGTGGTCGGCGGCGTTGGTCTCGCCGCGGGTACAACCCTTTGGCTGCTTGGCGGCTCCGATGAAGCGGCGAGTTCCGTTGGTCTTCGCTTCACGCCGGGCGGCGCGCACTTGGCTGGTCGTTTCTGAAAAAGGGAGCCTGCATGCACCATCCCATTCGAAGCTTGGGTGGGCTTTCTATCTCGTTGTTCATTGCCGTTTCGTGCAATGGCGTTGTCGGCAACGAAGAAGGCTATTTAGTAGGCGGCGGCGGGCTCAGCGGCGACGCTGGTTCCAGTCCCGACGAGAGCGGGGGTACATCGTTCGCGGGCGGCAAAGCTGGTAGCAGTTCACGAGGCGGGGCGAGTAGCGCCGGCGCGTCTAGCGGCGGAACCTCCAGCGCAGGCATGTCCGGAGGCGACGCGGGAGGCTCTGCAGGTGATGCCGGCGCCAGCGCTGGCAGCGCCGGGAGTGCCGGTAGCGGTGGGCAGTCGGGTGGCGGTTCCGTTTCGCCGTGCCCCGGCGTGTGCGTTCCTGGAACTGTCGAGCAGCCGTCGCAGAAGTGCGGCGCGTGCAACACCGGCACACAAACTCGCAAGCGCACTTGCACCGACCAATGCCAGTGGGGAGCGTACAGCGCATGGAGCGCATGCTCTGGCGTGAGCGTCGCCTGCATGCCGAACCAAACCGAGCCGGATCAGCAAGCTTGTGGTGCCTGCAGCAAAGGTAAACAAACCCGCAGCCGCACCTGCACTGCCCAGTGCACGTGGGGTCCCTGGAGCGCCTGGAGCGCGTGCGCCATCAACGTCGAATGCCAGCCCAACCACTACACCTGCTGCGGCAGAAACCGGTGGTCGTGGTGCTTGCCCGACACCTGCACGTGGTCGACCGACTGCGCCGCGTGCAGCGCTCCGAACTGCGATTGCCCCTAGGCGTCCAGCGGGAAACCAAAATTCGTGTCGAAATCACGTGTGCGAGCAAGTTCCGCAACATTGGTCAGGCACGTTCGGCGCGGGCTGGCTAGGTTCCAGGACGCCAAGGAGATGCTTTTTTGAACGCAGCCGTCGCCGACGCCTATCGCGATAGATTTCGCAGAGTGCTCGAGTACATCGACGCACACCTGGAAGGCGAACTCGATCTCGAACGGCTGAGCTCGATCGCGGCGTACTCGAAGTACCATTTCCACCGACAATTCTCGGCTTTGTACGGGCTCGCGGTGTACCGCTACGTGCAACTGGTTCGTCTCAAACGCGCGTCGTATCAACTCGCATTCCGCACCGAGCAGCGCATCATCGATATCGCGCTCGGCAGCGGTTACGAGAGCCACGAAGCCTTTTCGAGAGCCTTCAAAAAGGCATTCGCGCAGACGCCGTCTGAGTTCCGAGAACGGCCCGAATGGCAGCCTTGGCACGCAATCCAAGAACCCTTGAGCCACCTCAGGAGCCGCCACGTGACCAAGCAAAGAAGCGCCGAAGATGTTCGCGTCGTGAACTTTCCCCGAACTCGAGTCGCCGTGCTGCGACACCTGGGCGATCCAGCGCTGCTGGGGAACAGCGTGCGCAAGTTCATTCAATGGCGCAAGCAGAGCAAGCACTCGCCCGCGGTGAGCGCGACGTTCAACGTCTTCTGGGACAACCCCGAAGACACACCAGCAGACCAGTTTCGCATGGACATCTGCGCTGGCACCGATCGCGAGATCATCGAGAACGACTTCGGCGTGTTCGAGAGCAGCATCCCTGCTGGGCGCTGCGCAGTGCTGCGTCACGTCGGCGGCGAAGAATCCATGGTTGAGAACATCAAGTTCCTGTACGCCACCTGGTTGCCGGCAAGCGGCGAGGAACCGCGTGACTACCCGCTGTTCTTGCAGCGGATTCGGTTGTTTCCGGATGTGCCGGAGCACGAATCAGTCACGGACATCTTTTTGCCTTTGAAATGATGCGGCCGCGAGCGATGGCGTAGCAAACGGGCGTCGGACCGCGATAGGCTGCGCGCGCCGGAGCTCGCGAATGACCCTCTACTCGATCACTCTTTGGGTTCACTCTTATTTGCGCTGGGCCATCGTGCTTGCCGCGCTCGCGTTCATCGTCATGACCGCCGGCGGCTGGAAGAATGCGCGCGCCTGGTCTCCGCGCGAAGAGCGCTTGCACGCGGCGTTGCTCGGCATGGTCGATCTTCAGTTCATGCTCGGTTTGCTGTTGTATCTGTGGCTGAGCCCCATCACGAGCGCGTTCTTTGCGGCACCGAAGCTCGGCATGCGAGATTCAGTGCTGCGCTTTTTTGGTGTCGAGCACCTCACCGCGATGTTCATCGCGGTGGCCGTGCTGCACATCGGTCGCAAGCGCTCCAAGAAAGCAACGAGCGACGCTCTGCGCCATCGCCGAGCTTTCACGAGCGCGCTCGTGTTTTTGCTCTTGGGAGCCGCTGCGATTCCATGGCCCGGCACACGTCATGGCCGACCGTTGTTCCGCACGGCCGGTGCGTCTGAAATCGAGCCAGCTGAAGCGTCTGCTCGGGCTGCGAGCCAGGCAACGTGCGGGGAGGCGTACGTTTCGCGTTGTGCCACGTGTCACGGCGAGCGCGGCCGAGGCAACGGTGTAGCGGGCCAATTCTTGAATCCTCTCCCGCGTGACTTCGCTGATCCGGCGTTTCAGTCATCGCGCTCCGACGCTCAGATTTCCGCGGTGATTCGCGATGGCGGCGCGGCGCACGCGTTGAGCGCCACGATGCCGCCCTTCCCGAATCTGAGCGAAAACGAGCTGAAGGAGCTCACGGCGTGCGTGCGGAGCTTTGGCCAGCGACCCTGAGTTGGCGCGAAGTCGGTTTGGGCAAGACGCATTCCTTTCGCCGACCGAGCTCTGGGTGGAACCGCTTGCGGTACGCGTCCTCGTAGTCATTTGCTTGGAAGGCGCGCCACAACGGCCGGCCTTGTCGCGATTGCGTTACGGCTGAAGTAGGCGCCGCTCTTGCCAGCGCCGCCGGCGCGCTATGGTAGCGGGAGATGGTGGTCACCGACGACGTCGTCCAGCGCGTGCAGAGCCGTCTCGGTATGATGATCTCGGATAAGTGGAAGCTCACCCGCGTGCTCGGCATTGGTGGGATGGCGGCCGTTTACGCTGCGGTTCACCGCAATCAGAATCGCGTCGCCATCAAGATGCTGCACCCCGAGCAGAGCTTGAATGAGACGGTGCGAACACGCTTTCAGCGAGAGGGCTACGTTGCGAATACCGTGGATCATCCCGGTGCCGTGCGTGTGTTCGACGACGGCGTGGTCGACGGCGCTGCCTACCTCGTGATGGAGCTTCTGGAAGGCGAATCGCTCGAAGATCGTCGCGAGCGACTCGGCGGGCGGCTCCCCGTGGCCGATGTGCTCGCGGTTTGTGACCAACTTCTCGATGCGCTGGCAGCCGCACACGAGAAGGGCATCATTCACCGCGACATCAAGCCGGATAACTTGTTTCTGACCGCCGAGGGCCACGTCAAAGTGCTCGATTTCGGGATCGCGCGTCTTCGCGAGCTGTCGCATCCCGGAGGTACGACGGCAGGAACCTTCATGGGCACGCCATCGTTCATGTCTCCGGAGCAAGCGCGCGGGCGGTGGGAAGAGGTCGATGCGCGCTCGGATATCTGGGCTACCGGCGCGACGCTCTTTTATTTGCTGACGGGGCGGCTCGTGCACGCAGCCGAAAGCTTTGCGGATCAGCTGGCGCTCGCAGCGCGCGAGCCGGCACCACCACTTGCGGAAATCGATCCCGATCAGCCCATCGTGGTTGCAGAAATCGTGGACCGCGCGCTCGCCTATCGCGCCGCCAATCGTTGGCAGAGCGCGCGCAGCATGCAGGAGGCGGTGCGCGCCGCGCGGCGTTTGGTGGGTCCGCCGCGCACTTCGAGCATTCGTACCGATATCGAAGGCGTGGCTCGCTTGGGTGAACATCAGACTCTGCTCGCCACGCCCGATCCGGTGCCTCGTCCACGCGAGCGGCGCTCCTCGGGTAGCGCGGTCGTGATTGTTCCGAACTCGGACGCGGCAGAGCAATCGGGGAGCACACGTCGTCGCGTGCTGGTGGCGCTCGCGGCGCTGACGATGGTGCTGCTGGTCTTTGCGGGTTTGCGTTATTCGCAGGTGCAGCGTGCCGGTGAGCGCGACGCCGCTTCGGCGGGGCTCAGCTCGCTGAGCGGCCCGGAAGCGAGCCCTCCGGCGGCTCCGACTAGTGCGGCCAGAGCAATTGCGGCGCTGCCAGAGCTTCACCCCGAAGGGTCGGCCTCCATTTCGATTGCTCCAGCGGCGAGCGTCGACGCGCGCAAGCTGATTCGGAGCTCGATTTCTCAACCGAAAGCCACGGCGCCAGCTCCAAAGGCAAGCGCTCTTCCTTCCGCGGCACAAGCGCCGAGCACGCCGAGCGCAGCATCCGCGACGACTTCTCGCAACTTGCTCGACAAGAGATTCTGATAGATTGCGCGAGCTGATGAAGTACCAATCGCTTTTTCTGTGCGCTGCGCTCGCCTGCTCGGCGCAGCGGGCATGGGCTGGCGACGCCGCGGCTGAGGCGCTATTTCGCGCCGGCCGCGAAGCTGCCGATCGCGGAGACGACAAGCTTGCGTGCGCGCGGTTCGAGGAGAGTCACCGCATCGAGCCGGCAGCCGGCACGGTTCTCAACCTAGCGCTTTGTTACGAGCGACGGGGCCAAGTTGCGTCTGCGTGGCAGCGCTTCGGCGAAGCCAAGGATCGATTGCCCGCGTCCGACGAGCGGCTCGCGCTCGTCGAGCAAAAGATCAAGGCACTCGAGCCACGTTTGCCGCGCCTCACTCTGCGAGTGGAAGGCGAGGCCGAAAACCGCAAGGTGCTGCGCGATGGTGTGGAGCTCGGCTCAGCCAGTTTGGGTGTCGCCGTGCCCGTCGATCCCGGTGCACATCACATCGAGCTGCGCGCGACCGGCCACGCCACGCGCAGCGTTTCCGTGGAGCTCGCCGAAGGAGAAAGCAAAGAGCTCGTGCTCGAGCTTGGCGCTCGCAGCGCGGAGCCCAGCGTTGCGGGTGATCGGACGCCCGCTGCACCGAGCGGCTCCGGCACGCGCACGGCTGGGTTCGTGGTGGGCGGCGTTGGGCTCGCCGGCATTGCTACCAGCCTGGTTTTTGGCGCTCTCGTCCTCGATCGCAAATCGACTGTCGATCGCGAATGCGCCGCCAACAGGTGCTCGGCTGCTGGCGTCGAAGCAGCCGAGAGTGGTCGCACGCTCTCCACTATCAGCACGATTGCCTTCGCCGCGGGCGCGGTAGGAGTAGGCGTCGGCGCGTATCTGATCTTGAGCTCGAAGCCGTCGCAGGACTCCGTTCGCGTGACGTTGACGACGGAGCGCGGTGTGTCGCTGCTCAGCTTGCGCGGAGCGTTTTGATGAAGACCACGCAATCACTCGTGCTGGCAACGGCGCTTCTGACCGCGTGCAGCACCATCGTGGGTGCCGATTTCGATGATCGCCACGAGCGAGCGCCGAATGGTGGATCTTCCTCCGCGTCGGGCGGCAGCGCCGGCGCGCCGCTCGGTGGCGCTTCCCAAGGCGGCGCCACCGGTGGGGCTCCGCCAGCAAACGGCGGTTTTACCAGCAACGGCGGCTCATCAGCGGGGAGCAGTGGGGGCGGTGCAAGCAATGGGGGCGCCCCGCTTTCGAGCGGCGGCACGAGCGCAGGCGGTGGTCTCGGCGGTTCTGACGCCGGGGGGAGCGCCGGCGAGTTGCAGGGCGGCACGTCAGCGGGCGCTGGCGGCGACCTCAGTCAAGGCGGCGTCGCTGCGGGGGCTGGTGGCACGAACGAAGGCGGAGCTGGTGGCGACGGCCCTGTGGGTACGCCCGAAGTGGTGCTGAACGAAGTGAAAGGGCAGGGCTCCGGTGACGACTACATCGAGCTCTACAATCGAGGAACCGGCACTGCCAATCTCGAGGGTTACGGCGTTTCGGATGAGAACAACACCTTCATCTTCCCGGCTGGCACGACGCTGGCTCCGAATCAGTTCATGCTGCTTCTGCTGGGGCAGACGGCAGTGGGCGGCACGTACACCTGCTTCACGCCGAATCCCTGCTTTCATGCGACCTGGGGGATCTCGCAAAACGGCGAGAATGTGTACTTCCGCGGGCGACAAAACCAGGTGCTGGATTCGACGATGTACCCAGCGCAAACCGGATCGAATGGTCTTACCAACGAGCAAACCTGGGGTCGCTACCCGAATGGCACCGGCTCGTTCGTGGCCAACCGTCGCACGCCCGAAGCGCCGAACTCGCTGCCGCCCTGAGCAGCCTAACGTTCGAGCCCGATTTCGTAGAGCGTTGGCTCTTCACCCTCAGCGATGGTGACGTAAGCGTTGCCATCGCGCGTGAAGGTGATGCCTTCGCCCTGAGTTTCGTCTGCGGCAATCGGCAGCGCACATGGCGAAGCGGTCAGCGCGTTCGCGAGGCTTTGGTTCGGCGCGCGGTACCACCAGAAAGCGTGGTCGTAGCTCCTGAGTAGAACGCTGCTGCCGTCGCGTGCGATGCTACCGGAAGTGGTGAGTGCGTTGCCAGGCAATGGACTTTGGCCGAACTGCAGCGACAAAACGTAGACGAGCTCCATGACGTTGCTCGTCGAGTGCGGCGCTGGCGCGTGATAGATGCGCGAGCCATCGCTGTCGCCCTTGGTGACGATGTAAAAGTCGCCGTTGCGCGGATCAACCAGCAACGTTTCGGCGTTGTGCGGCCCGTCCGGGTAGCGCAGATAGAGCGAAACCGGCGTCACCGATAGTTCTTGGTCGCGTTCGCTCGCGGAAAGCGCGGGCTCCAGCAAGCGATGCACCACGATGCTCGTCGTGCGCACTCGGTCGTTGTCACCAATGTCGGCAACGTACACATAGGTTTGGCCAGCTTCGGGTCCAGGACCAACGGCTACGTCCTCCCAGTCTTCGTTTAACGCCCCGCCCAGGTTCAACGTTGCGACCAGCTCGCCGGTCCCAGTCACCGCGTACACCGCGGCGTTGGAGCCAGAATCGTTCACTACGTAGAAGACGCCGTCGGAACGGAAACTCGCAGCAATGCCAGAAGCCTCTGAGATGTACTCATCGTCGATCTGCCCGCGTGCGACGGGTGCGGTGCTCCGAGGGCACTCGCCCGCGTCCATGTTCCCTGCGGAGCCCGCGATTGCCGAGGTGCCACCGTCGCCACCGGCCCCGCCGAGACTGCCGCCACCGCCGCTGCCGCCACCAGCTTGCGTGACCGCCTCGTTTCCGCCGGACGAGGGCGTGCCTGCATTCGCAGCTTTGCCGCCGCTCGAACTGCCGCCTTGCGAGGTTGGCGCGCCGGCGTTGCCGCCTCCAGCCTGCGCGTTGTGACCTCCCCTAGAGGTCGCGACACCTCCCGTGTTGTAGCTGCCGCCCCGAATTGGGTTCTCCGAGCCGGCTGTGCCGCCCTGTGCGGCAGGATCGTGCTCAGCGCTATCGCCACACGCGGGTGCCGAAATCGCGAGCAAGTAGCAGGCTGCTAGCAGTCCGAGCGAGAAAGGAAGGCGCACGAGCGCAGCTAAGCACGGGGACTTCATGAAGTGCAATCCGGCAAAGATGTCGCAGCGGGCGTCGAGACGGCAAGAGCTTTGACGAACTCGCTCGAGGCTTTCTGCTTCGCGTGTATGCTCGCGCCGTGCAGCCGCGTGCCTCTGCGTTCTCTCTTGCGCTCGGGGCAGGTTTTCTCGCCAGCGCGCCTGCTCAGGCCGGCAACGAGGACGAATTTTTCCTCGGCAGTCGCGCCGCGATGACAGCGGGCGCCGTCGTCGCGAGCGTCAGCGATGGCAGCGCAGCCTTCAACAACCCAGCAGGCCTCGCCAACGCCGAGCGCAGTAGCATCGACGTCAGCGCCAGCGCATACAGCATTCGCGTTTACCGCGCTCCCAAGTTTTTGAGCGTCGACAACGGCCCGACCAAAGATGCCAGCGTCAGCGAGTTCTTGGCGATTCCAACGGAATTTGCGTATCTGCGGCGACTAAGTGAGGGGATTTCGCTCGGGCTCGGATACTTCGTGCCACGCTCGAGTGACTTCGTGTTGCGCGAAAATCTGCAGGCACCCGAAGTGGGCGGCGTCTCGAATTTTGGCCTCAACTTGCGCCAGAGCCGCACGGATTACTTATTCATTGCGGCGCTCGGCTGGCGCGTCGCACGCGTCGTTCGTTTGGGATTCGGAGCTTCGGGCGCGCTCGAAAACCAAGTGGACGCGGCGGCTCTGTTCGGTGCCGTCACGCGGGGTATGGCCGCGCGCAAGTCCTTACAGAGCGACGAGTTCAGCACGACTTGGGCGTTTGGAATGGAGCTCAGCTTGGGCGCGCAAATCGAGGTGACTCCGCAGCTGACGCTGGGTGTTGCCTTGCGCAGTCCCCGCCTTCGCGTGTGGCAAAGCGTGGACGGGCGCAGCAACACTTCAGCAGGCTCACTCGAGCCTGGCAGCGAGCCTGGGCTCGCCACAGCGTCTTCCAACGTGAACCCGGACGGTCACGCTTTGGCTTTCGTGCGCGCCGGACGCTACATCGGCGGCCTCGCGCTGCGACTCGGCGCGGGAATGTTCCACGCCGACGTCGACATGCAACCCGGCTTGCGCGACGTGGCGGCAGGAGTGGATCGGCGCTTCACACTGAATGGCCGCGTTGGCTACAGCTACGAGGTGTCGCCGCATTTCTCGCTCGGCGCGGGGCTGTTCAGCGATCGCGCAACGGAGCGCAAAGGCTTCAGCTTGGTCGGCGCGCGCGGCGATTTTTACGGAGGCACGTTGGGCATCGAGCTCAACAACCTTCACCACCTGGCGCCAGGCGAACCAGCACGTTCACTGCAGCTTTCTACTGTGTTCGCGTTGCGCTACGCGCGCAGCGACGGCACAACGACCACGCTGCGCGCCCATCCCGAGTTACCGACGCAACTTCTGTTCGAAGAAGCGAACGGCAAGATCACGATTCACGAAATCGGGCTGCACGTCGGCTCGGCGCTCTACTTCTGATCGCCGCGCGTTGAGAGCTGGCAGGCATCGCAAAGACGCCGCATTCATTGCCGCGCTGAGGCATTTTGCCGCGCTGCGAACGCATCGCGACCCAGCGAATTCGGCCAGTTTTCTCGCGAAATCGTGGACGGTCTCCGTTTTGCCTACGGGCAATCGCGCCCGCAGCCACGTCCTCGCGGGCCTTCGACCTGAACACGGAGGAGCGAATGAAGACCGGTGCCCATGCTTTTGCTTTTTCGATTGGCCTCGCGTGTGCAGCGTTGGCTGCGAGCCGTGAAGCTCGCGCCGACGAGCCGCTGACAGGGCCACCTACCGATACGCAAGGCAAGTCTGTGTCCCCACCGGCGCCGGTCGAAGGCATCACTCCCAAGCTTGCAGGCCTGAACTTCATCGCCGGCGTGGCATTCGTCGACTTCGGACCGCTCAACGATCGGCTAGCGAGCAGTGGCTACCCCAACAAGCTGCCGCTCACGTTTCCTCTGCTCGGAGGGCAGGGCTTCGGTCTGTTCAATCGCTTCACCATCGGTGGCTCGGGTAGCGGCTTCTTGTCTCGCAGCGTTTCCGCACCGAACAATGGCGAGATCTCGGCCAGCGGCGCCTGGGGCACCGTGGACGTGGGCTACCAGTTGGTGCGCGTGAATGGCTTCTTCGTCGCGCCGGTTTTGTCGCTCGGCGGCTACGGCCTCTTCGCCAACATCCACAGCAAAGACGAGGACTCTTTCTCGGATGTGCTCGGTAGCCCAGCGCGCGGGACCACGCTCACGAATCGCGGCGTGTTAGCCGGGCTTTCCGTGATGGCGAACCTGATTGTGCTAGGCAAGCCTTCGACCGTGCCGAATGCGCGCTCGGGTCTGTCGTTGGGTCTACGTCTGGGTGGGCTCTACGGCATTCCTTACCGAGAATGGAAAGCGGACGGCGTAACTATCGAGGGCGGTCCAAAGTTCGGGTTGCGCGGTGGCTACGCTGCCTTGTCGCTCGGCGTGGGGACTTGGTAGCGAATGGAGCACCGCGCGGCGCTTGGTGTGAGAAAGCGCCGCGCCGCTGAGTACATGTTTCGTTGCGACCTACGGGCGTGCAGGGATGCTGCTTGGAGGTGCACCCGTAACCGCTTGCACCGAGTCGTAGATGAGCTCGCGAACGTAGACGGGGTTGTGAACACCACCGCCTGCGCCGCGCGCCAAGAGCAGGTAGTTATACAGTGCCCCCGCTTCGCCAGCCGTGAGCGGCGTCCCGCTGCCCGTCGGACGTGCTTTGTCGGCCGCAAAGTCGCGATCCTGGAGCTCCTCCGGGGTCAGGGCGACGTAAGGCGAAGCCGCGGAGCGGGTGAGCCAGCCCTTGTTGTTCAAGGCGACGCGAAGCTCCTGAATACTGGCTCGCATCGCGCTCTGCCCGCCAATCACGTCGAAGCTGTTGGCGTTCGCGTGGCAGCCCGCCTTCTGACAGGAGCTCAACTGCGGAGCGAACGAGTGATTGCCAATTCCCTGATTGCGCCCGGCTGTACGTGGCATGTGGCAATCGAGACAGCCGTTGGCAAAAGCTTGGTGCGACGAATTGCCGTAGGCCTTGCCGGTGTACTGGTAGCCGCCCTTGCCCGTGTAGATGTCCGACTGCGGGCCCGTGTGGGGGCCCCAGTTGACGCTGGTAATGGTGTTGCTGGCCGTGATGTAGTTGGTCACGTCCTTGCGTGACTTGTGACACCAGATGCAAACGTTGCCGTTCCCGTAGGCGCCCGCCGGGGTGCCGCTGACCGTGCCGGCAGTAGCACTGCGCTCGATGATGGCCTGATCGGTGGCACCGCTCGGCACGCGCAAGGGGAATGAGCCCGGCACGTAGTCCTCCCCGGTCACGTGCGGATCCGTGTCTGGATTGACCTCGTGACAGGTCGTGCAGTGGACGACCGCGACCGTCGCGTGGCCCGCATACGTTGCTTCGGCCAAACGCGAGGTGCTGGTGTTGATATAGTTCAACTGCCCATGCGTTGCGTCGGGCGGAGCCGTTCCGACTGCGTTCACCTTGCCCGCAACGCGTTGCTCGATGCCGTCAATCGCGTGGCAGTTGCCGCAAGTGTTAGCCCCAGTCCAAGTTGCCACCTCTTCGCCGCCCAAATTGGCAATGTAGGTGGCATAGTGAGTGCTTGTCTTCCATTGCTCCACAATGCCCGTGAAGCCGTGGCACGGTGATAAGCAGCTCACGCCGAGCACCTGAGTTTCGCCGCCAGAACCCGAGGAGCCGAGACCGACCCCAGGTGGACCTTGTGGACCCGCCGGCCCTTGAGGACCTTCAGGCCCTTGTGGCCCAGCACCGCCCGCGGGCCCTGCAGGACCCTGTGGACCTTCTGGCCCAGCGGGACCTTGCGGACCTTGAGCACCGCGTTCGCCCGTTGCGCCGGGCGCACCATCTTTCCCGTCTTCACCGCTGCAGCTACCGAGTAAACCCAGCAGACAAGTTGAAATCAAGAATGCATGGCGCTTTGTTCGTCGCATGTTCTACCCCTCGGTATCAACGAAAGTCAGGCGAACGTAATTGGATATGGGCAATGCATCGTTGCAGGTCTTTGACGTGCTCGTCAATCCTTCTCGAGTGTCAGACTGAGATTGATCAGTTCAAAGCATTCGGCCAAGTGACTTACGGTTTCCGTCCCGTCGCGTTGGCCGCATCTAAAATCACTGCGAGCAAATACAGCGCAAATGCGGCACCGCCGATCACATGCCCCACACTCATCGCCAAAATGACAGCCAGCGGTTTCGGATAAACTACGGAGACGCACATCACCGCGAGCGCGATCAGAGCAAGAGTGCAGGCCAGACGAGTGAGGCCAGGCACAGTTTGCGCGCGAATCCGATCGATTAGTTTCATCGCGTGCCCTCCGCCGTCGGTAGAGAAGGAGTGACTGCAGAACTCGACGCAGAGCGCGCAGGAATTTCGTGTGCAAAATCTGCACTGGACGGCTGCGCTGTGTGATCGTGGGCCGACGCCTTCGCGTTCCGCTCAGCCTCCGTCTTGTTGAAGGGATGCGCGAAGCCGTGGCAGCCAACACTCGCGCAACTCACCTGATTTTCCCGAAACTCGCGAGCGAGCGCAGCGTGATCCGGGACGCGCTTCCAATACGCCGTGGTCGTGGTGTGGCACTGATTGCAATTCAAGTTGTCATAAGGCTTTACGAGCCGAATTTCGGCTTTGGCCTCATCCAGCGGCATGTGTCGATAGCCGCCCAAATAGTAATGGTACACGTGGCGCAATCCGCCTAGCTTCGTAAGGGCGTATCCGTACATGCCGTAGTCGGCATGGCACGTGTAGCAACTGTGCTCGCCGAAGTAGGGATTTCGCGTGTGACGAGCCGCGAGCGATTGGGCCTGCGGGTCCACCGCGTTTTGATAGTGGGCCTGCATGACATGACACGAGCCGCAGAATTCCCGGCTTGTCGTCGCGGTCATTCCGGAGATCGTGGAGGTCGTTGCTGCCAAGGCGGGCAGAGCGCCAAGGCCAAAAAGCAGCATGATTTTTTGCGTTAGGTCGAGCGCTGGCCTGCGCACCAAATGGCGAATCAAGATCACCGCGGCTAGCGCCGCTGCGAGGAGTGCGATTGCGCCGAGCCAGTCAGTCTGGTGACCCACATGAAACCGATAGTCTGTTTGTTGCCGCGGTCAATCGAATTGTTGGGGCGACTTGGCCGTAGATCGTGACTATGATTGCGAGCTCGATGCTCGAGGGCGCGAACAGACTCCTTCCCGGGCTCTTGATCGCGCTCGTGATTTCAATCGGACACGCCTCGTGTGAGCGGGCGCCAAGTCATGAAACTGGCGCGCCCGCCGGCAGTTCAACCGGCTACCTCACAGTCCCGCAAGATTGGCAGAGCGCTCGTGATGTCACGGGGCACCACGTTCACGTGGCGCTGAATGCAGTGGCCTGCAACAAGTGCCACGCACTTTCGCCCAACGGCGTTGGGCCCGTTTCGCCTGAACGCTGCGCGCCCTGCCACGAGAAAGAGGCACGCTTCGAACACGGCGGGGCGCTGGCGCGCGAGACCTTGGGTCCCAAGGCGCACAGCGATTGCCTGGCGTGTCACGCTTTCAAGCGACAATCAATCGCGGGTCAAGATGCCGCTGAGCAGGCAGCAAAAGCGTCCCCTGCGCCGGACGAGTGCATTCGTTGCCACGCTCAGCCGCTCGGCAATACTCCGGCAGTGCACGTGCACGCAGAAGCCGAATGCGTGAAGTGTCACCAAGTCCACGAACAACCGAAGCCCACCTTGGCGGCGTGCCCGGAGTGCCACGAGCAAATTCATACGAACCACGCGGTCCAAGGCAAGGATCCGGTTGCCGTGTGCACGACGTGCCACACACATCCGCACGCCACCGCCGACGCCGCGAAAGCGACGTGCAGCGCATGCCACTCCGAAAAGGGTGAAGGTCACATCCCGCCCACGGCGTTATTTGCGAATGGCCACAGCGAATGCACGAGTTGCCACAAGGCTCACGATTTTTCGCTCCAACAGGCACGAAACTGCCGCTCCTGTCACGCCGGTGTGCAAGTGATGGCGGCGGCTGGCAACGTTGCGCACCAGAACTGCTCGAGTTGCCATTCGCCGCACGATGTTCGAGGTACACCGCGCGCGGCCTGCGCGAACTGTCATCGCGACGTGCACGCACAGCATCCCGCGCGACGAGGCGCTCCCTGTACGGGTTGCCACGATCCGCATCCCGACGCCGCACACGCAGCCAGCACTGCGCGCGCATGTAGCGAGTGTCACACACCGGCTAGTTCGGATCACGCTTTTCACGAAGGGGTCGCCTGCACGGCGTGTCACAAGCCGCACGGCTTTCAACTCGAGCTCGCCGACCACTCGATGTGCTCCACATGTCACCGCCCGCAAGTGAATGCGACCGCGGCGCTCACGGGACATCAGCAGTGTCAAGCTTGCCACCGGGGTCTACCTCATGTCCCCGCCGAGGGCCGCGCTGGCTGCGACGCTTGTCACTCGGGTCAGACTCAGCGTGTGAACAGCGGTCATGCGCGCTGCCAGGGCTGCCACGAACCACACAGCGGCAAGCTCGGAGTTGGCTGCGCGACTTGTCATGCCAAGGAGCAAGGCAGCGCAATTCGGGGCCACGCCGCGTGCACGAGTTGCCACGAGCCACACAGCGGGGGCTCCGCGCGTTCGTGCGAATCGTGCCATCAAGCGGAACGGCAATCCGCACACGGGCAACTCGAGCAGGGCTGCGGCAACTGCCATCGTCCACATGGACCTAGCGGACCAGTGAGCCCGCCGGCGTGTGCCACGTGTCATCAGCGTTCGAGCTTGCCGGGGCTACATCAAGAAGCCAAACACGAGGCGTGCTCGAGCTGCCACTCCGGGCACGATGCTCCAGAAACGATGCCGCGCGCCACCTGCATTCGCTGCCATACGGATCGCACACGGCATTTCCCGGACGCTCCGCGTTGCGTGAGCTGCCATCTTTTCACGCAGAACCGCTGATCGTGGTTAGGGGAGCGTGAAGGTGACTTCGCCGTCGACGTGCAGATCTGGGCGTATGAAGCTCATGTTGTCGGAAGCCAGGTTCTCGTGGCAGCCACTGCAGTTCGGTGATTGCTCGCGGTAGGGATGTGGCCGCGGCGGTGGCAAAGCGTGACAACTGCCGCACGGAGCCTGCGTTCCGTCGACGCGAGTCCAGAGCGGTGCCGTGATCGTTCCGCCGGACTCATGGCGCTCCGGAAACACCGCCCCATGGCAGGCGGTGTTTTCACAGCGACCTTCGACGTAGCTGGGCGACGCTCCGTGAGCGAGTGCGACACCCGAGAACACGACATTGGCTGACGCTTGCCCGTCGAGGTGCCCTGGTGCAAGCACATTCTCCGGGACGCGATGGCAGCTCTCGCATGGCACTGCTTTGGAACGCGGCGTGCCCTGAATATGTACTTGATGTGCTCCCACCCCGGGCGCGCTAATCATGTTGTTGCCAGCGAGATCGAAGGGCGGCGCGGGATTCAGCGAGCCGTGGCATCCCGTGCAGTCGCTGCCTACGTTCACGTCGATCACGCCATCCACATGCCGAGCGCGCTCCACGATGCTGCGGTTGTCGGAGCCAACCACCTCTCCGTGGCAGAATGAGCACTGTGTTGCTACCGGATGGGGGGGCGGGGGAGGCAAGCCATGGCAGCCATTGCAAGGCAGGGCTCCCGCTTCGTTCCAAACCGGCGACATCGTTGCGGCACTCGTGCTGGGAGCATGGCACCAGCTGTCGGCGCAGCGCGCTTCGGCATGCAGCCAGCGTGGCTTACGCGAGTGAGCTTCCGCGACGCCGGTCAACGCGACTTCCGCGGGCAGCCCGTCGGCGTGAGTTGGCTCATCGATCTCGATCGGCACTCTGTGGCACTCCGAGCACTCGAGGGCTCGCGAGGAACCTCCACCACTCAAATGAGCTGTGTGCGCGCCGACCCCGAGCGCGCTGGCGACACCATTTCCGAGCGTATCGAGCGGAGGCGCTGCGCTACTCAGCGAACCATGGCAGCTCGCGCACTCACCAGCGCCGTATTGAACCCGGCCGTCGACATGTAAACTCGGCGCAATAATGCGCTGCTGCTCGTCGACTACCTGCGCATGGCAAACTGAACAGCGCTCTGATTGCGGGTGCGGCGATGGGGGCGGCAATCCGTGGCAGCTACCGCAGGCTGCATCAGAGCTCTTGGGTTGATTCCACACGGCGTCCGCAGCTCGGTGGCACCAGGTTTCCGAGCACTTGCGTGCAACCGGATCGTACGCTGGCCGATGCTGACCGGTGCTGGCGAGCGCGCCAAACGTGAGCTCTGCCGGGCGCGCCGTGTCGGCGTGGCCAGGGCTATCCGTCGCATCGGGCACCACATGGCATTCGTTGCAGGCAAAGGGCGCGTGTGTCGCTCCGGCGTTCAGATGAATTGCATGTGCGCCGACGCCAGGGCTATCCACCGAGCTCGCACCGCGCAGATCGCGCGGAGGTGCCGAACGGGCCAGGTGATCTCCAGCGCGCTCGGGTTCACCGTGGCACTCGGCGCAGCGTGCGATTTCCGCGTTGCGAGAGTCGTCGTGAGACCGGCGCTCAAGGCAGCTGCTGCAAAGCCACAGGCTGAGTATGGCGAGAGCGGCGCAGCGGAGGTGGAGTCCGCTACTCATGGCAGTACCTGCACATGGGTTCGTTCAGATCACGCGAACTCGGCCAGCGGCCAGCCGGGTGCGGATTGCCACCGTAGGCGCCGACGCGGTGGCAGCGAATGCAGTTCGTCGCAGGGCCTTGGTCGTGACAGCTCGCGCAGGCGAGGATGTCGCGGCGTGCGGCGCGGCCGTGGAAATCGGACGACAGCGTGTTCACCCCCACCCAACCTGGAGGATGTGGGTTGCGGCCATTGCTGAGCGCGCCGCTCACGCCGCGAGCGGTGTGGCAGCCATCACAGCTGTCTTTCTCATGGCAACGCAAGCAGCGTGAAGGCTCCGCCTGAGCCTCCAGCGCGTGCACGGACAAAAAGTTGCCGCGATGCACGAAAGTGCGCTCGATGCGCTCAGGCAAGCGCCGCTCGATGGGTATGCCCTGCGAGGTATCGTGGCAACCATCGCAGTCCGCTTGAGTGTGGCAGGCTTGGCAAAGTTGCTTCTGCTCCAGCGCCAACGTGCCGTGCCGGCGCGCGAAGTTCTGGTCGTGGCGCAGGAACGTGCGCGGCATGAGTTGCTTCAAATCGCGTTGGGCGTGGCACGGCGTGCACTGACCGGCATCCCATTGCGACTGATGCTCGTGACAAGTTAAGCACTGACTCATTGGCGGAAGCGGCGGACGCTTGTTCTCGACGACCCCCGCATGACAGCCGACGCATTGCCCACGAATTTCGGGCATTGCCAGGTGCTGATCGTGGTCGAAAATAATCGGCCCGCTCGGACGCTCCGGTTTGACGTGTAGCACCTTCGAGATGCGCGTTGCGTCGTGTTGATGGCAGCTAGTGCACAAGGATAGTTCCGGTAACTTGCTCTCGCGCCCGTCTTGCGACGGCGTGTGACAGGTGTTGCAGCTCAGGCAACCGTGCGCGCAAGCCGTGCCCGTGAGATGCGCCTGGTGCGGGAAGCGCGCAGGCCCACGCTCGACGCAAGCCGCGACGATCGCCAGTGCCACAGCGAGTGCGAAAGCGATGGGCGTTTTTTTCATAACCCCCTCGTGCGGCGCACCCAATCGAAGTCACACGCGATCCGCACTTGCCCCTGGGCGTCGATGCGGGCGTCGGGCGTGCGCGCGAACGAGGTGCCAGCCAGAACACTCAGGCTGGGCAGCGGGCGATACGTGAGGGTCGCGGCATAGACCGACGATGTGCGTGCACCGTGAATCGCGCGGTCGTAGAAGTAGAGATAACCTTCCAAGGTGCTGGTGAGCCAAGGACCGATACGGCGCGACAACGACGCCCGCAGCGAGGCATAACCGTTGTCCGGCGCGGAAATGCGTGCGAACGCTAGCCGCGCAAAGGTCAGCTTCCGCGTGTCCACGAAGCCGCCAGCGCTCAGCTCCCCGCGACCACCCGTTTCTCCTCCAGCGTAGGCGTTGACGAAGCCGAGGCCTTGAATCGTCAATGTCGACATCGGGCGCACGCGGACGGAGCCGCCCACTTCCTCGTAACCCGCATCACTGAATACGGCCAGCACCGACTGGCGTGAGAGTAGGAGCGCCGGTTCGGTGTGCAGATACTCGAGCGACGCGTCGACATGGCGAGATACCGAGTAGTCCACGAACAAGGAAGCGTCGGCAAAACGATTCGAATCCAGCTCGAGGATTGCACTGCCACCCACGGAAGCGCGCTGAGCGAGCTCGATGCGCGCTTGGGCTCCCAGGTTTCGACGAGCGAGGCCGCCCGCTTCGTGCTGCTCGTGAAACGACACCACTGCATGGCCAGGGCCTCGCGCGAAGCCGAGCCGCCCACCTGCCAACCACAGCGAATCCCGAGCTGCCACCGGCGTCGTTGCTAGATTTCGAATCCCGGAATCCGACGCTGTCCCGAGATAGATGAAGCCAGGGCGCTCGTTCCAGCGTGGCATCACTGTGAAACCGCCGTACCCCTCCAACCAAAACCCACCGCCCAAGTGCGCTGAAGCGTCCACACCATCGAAACGTGAGTAGCGCGCCGCGCCGCCGGCGACGTGCTGTCGCCCCAAGCGAAACGCAAAGCGTTTGAGCCGGTGTTGGACGTTGGCGGTCTGCACGTCCCCGTCGAGCCGCTGCTCGCGCTCGAGATCGTAAAGCGCAAGCCTGCCCCATACCGAAAGCTCGATGTCGGTGCTGTCAGGTTGCCAGGGTGTGTCCAGATCTCGCGCGGACAGCAGCACATATTGCGTAATTGGAAGTGCCGTCTCGGTTGCGATGGTCGCGCCGTTGGCTCCGGGCAAGAGCGCTCTGCGGAACAGCTGGGCGTGTGTCTCGCCGTGTGTCAGGAAGGTAAAGCGATCCGGTCGCTCTGACCGTGCGCGATCTTGCGCGTGAAGGCTGGTGGCAGAAAGCGCCACTGCCCACATGATCGAGATCAGCGATACCCGTCGCGACACGTTTTTAACTGTCTACTCCGGTTCCGGCCTCGACTAAACTCAAATTCGAATACACGCGCGTCGAAGTAAACGCTGATTAGTCCGTGGCTCGGTGTTGTCAGACACGCCTGCGTGTCCACGCGTGCGCCCGACTTGCTGCCGGCCGTGGGGTCAACGGGTCGCCAAAAATCGACGCCCGTTGTCGAATGGGGAACGGGCCAGCCGTCATTGGGTCGAACCATGACCAAGGAGGCTCCGATGTGCCCAGCCTGTCTCGCAGCCAGCGCGATCGTCGCGGCGAAGGTTGCCGCTGCTGGCGGGCTCGCGGTTCTAGCCGCGAAGACCGTGCAAGCGAAACTCACCACCAAACCAGAATCGACGAATCCACCTCCGAGCGGAGATCTCAATGACCCAACCGAAAATCGTATCCCAGGATGAATGGCTAGTGCTTCGAAAGAAGCTTCTCGAGAAAGAAAAGCAGCTCACTCGGCTCGGCGACGAGCTTGCGAAAGAGCGGCAAGCATTGCCGTGGGTGCGTATGGAAAAGGACTACGTATTCGACGGCCCAAACGGCAAGGTAAAGCTCGGCGATCTGTTCAATGGACAGAGCCAACTCGTCGTTTATCACTTCATGCTCGGGCCAGGCTGGCGCGAAGGCTGCCCGAGCTGCTCATTCGTAGCCGATCATGTTGATGGCATGCTCGTGCACCTCGCAGCTCGCGACGTTGCATTCGCTGCCATTTCGCGCGCACCGTACCAAGAGATCGCACCATTCAAGGCGCGCATGGGCTGGCGCTTCACTTGGGTCTCCTCGTACGAAACCGAGTTCAACCGCGATTACAACGTTTCCTTCTCCAAGGAGGAAGTTGCGCGCGGTGACGCTTACTATAACTATGGCCAAAACGGCTTCCCCAGCGAAGAGGGGCCGGGCGTCAGTGTTTTCGTCAAGGACGCGAAGGGCGGCGTCTTTCACACGTACTCGACGTACGCGCGCGGCGCAGAGCCCATTCTAGGTGCGTATCAACTGCTCGACCTCGTGCCCAAGGGTCGCGCCGAAGCGGGCCTACCCTGGCCGATGGCGTGGGTGCGCCACCACGACCGGTACGAAACCAACACGGCTTGACGCTGCTCGCGCCGCGGTGGTGGAGTCATCACCGCGGCGCTTTCTTTCTGGAGGTTCCATGCGCTATGTGATGCTGATTTACGAAACCGAGAAGCAATTCGACGCACGCTCGCTTTCGCCGGACGATCCGTTTTGGGCTGCTTGGCAGAGCTACCACCGCGCACTCGTCGAGGCGGGCGTTTACATTGGTGGCACGCCCCTCGAGCGGTCCGACACGACGGCGACCACCGTACGGGTGCGCGGCGGCGAACGGCACGTGCAGGATGGTCCCTACGCTGACACCAAGGAGCAGCTCGGTGGCTTCATGATGCTCGAGCTTCCGACGCTCGACGCGGCGCTGGAATGGGCGGCGCGTTGCCCTGCTGCTGCTTACGCTGCGGTCGAGATTCGACCGGCGGCGAACCTCGAGCGCTTCTTCGGTCCCGAGGTGGGCATCCTGTTCCGTGGCTGAGCCAGAGCGAGTCA
This sequence comes from Myxococcota bacterium, assembly GCA_049324695.1. Taxonomy (GTDB): domain Bacteria; phylum Myxococcota_A; class Polyangia; order Polyangiales; family Polyangiaceae; genus PMG-095. Next base: position 302,358 of record JBMOMJ010000019.1, on the reverse strand, counting down.
TCGAATCTGTCGCGCGCGCGTCGTACGCTCGCTTGATCTCGTTCTTGGCGGCGCGTTCGAACGACGTGGCCAGCGCCGAAGATGCGTTGAGCGAAGCCTTCGTCGCAGCTCTGCGTACGTGGCCGACTCAAGGTGTGCCAAGCAAGCCGGAAGCGTGGTTGCTGCAGGCTGCGCGCCACCGTCTCATCGATCGTATTCGTTCGAAGCAGACTCAGGCTGCGCACGCCGCGGAACTGCGCGCGACCCTCGCTGAAGCCGAAGCGCGGACGGAAGACTTCACGTTTCCAGACGAGCGCCTAAAGCTTCTGTTCGTTTGTGCCCACCCGGCTATCGACGCGCGCGTTCACACTCCGCTCATGCTGCAGGTCGTGCTGGGGCTCGACGCCAACTCAATCGCAGAAGCATTCGTCACGCCACCGGCCACCATTGGTCAACGATTGTCGCGCGCCAAGGCCAAAATCCGCGATACACGCATTGCCTTCGATATACCAGCAGGAACGGAGCTCGCGCCGCGCCTGTCCGCGGTGCTCGAGGCGATCTACGCTGCGTACAATCGCGGCTGGGACGACGTGGATGGCGTCGACGCGCAGCGCCGTGGTCTCGCAGAGGAATCGATTTGGCTCGCGCGCCTCCTGAGTGAGCTGCTTCCCGAGCAGCCTGAGGCGTTGGCTTTGCTCGCCCTAATGCAGTATTGCGAGGCGCGACGCCCGGCGCGTCGTACTCCGGAAGGCGAATACGTTCCCATCGCCGCGCAGGACACCAACCTGTGGCTCGCGGACTGCATCGACGAAGCCGAGAGCTTGCTGCGGCGTGCCGCGACGTTTCAGCAGCACGGCCGCTTTCAGTTGGAGGCGGCGGTTCAATCGGCCCACGTGCAGCGTGCGCGAACCGGCAGCACGAATTGGCCTGTCATCGCGCTCCTCTACGAAGGACTCGTGCGTTGCGCTCCAACCATTGGAGCATTGCTTGGCCGCGCTGCTGCAGTTGGTGAGGCGCACGGCGCGGCGGCTGGGCTCGAGCTACTGAAAGCAATCCCGCTCGCCTCGGTGGCAAACCATCAACCGTATTGGGCCGTGCGAGCCCACTTGGAGCGCCAACTCGGTTTGCACGCAGACGCGCACACTCACTTCGAACGCGCCATTCGACTCACTGAAGATCCTGCAGTGCGGCGCTTTCTGGCACGAAATGCCTGAGTGCGCTGGCACAGACTGGCACGCTAAGGGCCCTAGAAATCTCGAAGAATCTGAGCGCTTTGCTCGGCACGGATCGTGCTCAACGGCATGCATGCACAATTCACTGGCAGGCTTTCGCTTTTCTATTTTGGCGACGTTGGGTTTGAGCACTCTGGTCGCGTGCGGCGGGAACACCGCGGACGACGTGGAGTCGGGTGGACTAGGAGGAAGCGCGGGAACTGGGTTGGGCGGCGCCACGGCTTCGGGCGGTATGGGAACGGTGAGCGGCGGAGCAGCCAACGTGAGCGGTGGAGCGAGCAACGTGAGCGGCGGAGCAGGCCCCGTCGGCCCGACTTGCGAGGATCCCAAGGACTATCGTGTTCAAGACTATGTTCTGAACATGCCGGGTGAACCAACGGGCTTCACACAATGTGCTGGTGGCTGGGTGCACCGCCCCGTCGTTGGTAAGTGCCAGTCCTTTTTGCCCCGTGAAACGTCGATCAGCGCTCCGGGTGGAGGCGAATGCACTCGAGATACGGACTGTACTGCGCATCCGAACGGCTACTGCAAAACGGAAGGAGAGGGGTTCAATCCGATGGCGCGCACCACCTGCCGATATGGCTGTACCAGCGATTCTGAATGTGGCGTCGGATCCATCTGCATGTGTGATCATCCCGTAGGCATGTGTGTCCCTTCGGAATGCACCACCGACAAGGATTGCCCGTCGGGCGCTTGCGTTGGCGTTCGCACGGCGGCAGCAGCTTGCTCCGAGTCTTATTGGCAATTCGCCTGCCATCGCGCAGCCGACGAGTGCCCGAGCGCTTCGACTTGTATAAACGGTACCCGTACTTGCCGAATCACGGACGAAGGTCGCCGTTGCATCCAGATTGGCGTTTGCGGGCGACCCTTCCTCGTCGAGGGCAGCGCGAGGATGGCCTCAGTTACGTGCGGCTCCGGCTGGGCGGCAAAGCAGAAGCCACACACGGCGAAGCTTTCCACCGGCGAACGCGAGCGTCTAGCCCGGCACTACGAGCGCACGGCGCTCATGGAGCACGCTTCCGTCGCGGCCTTTGCGCGTTTCAGCTTGGAGCTGCTAGCGCTCGGAGCTCCCGCCGAACTTTTGCGTGACACGCAACAGGCGCTCGGCGATGAAATTCGGCACGCCGAAATCTGCTTCGGGTTCGCGCGTGAGTACGGCGGTCGCGAGATCTGTCCAGGCCCTCTGCCGATGGACGGCGCCGTGACGACGCCCGAGATCCGCAAGGTCTTCGAAACCGCGTTTCTCGAGGCTTGCATCGGCGAAACCATCGCTGCGGTGGAGGTCGAAGCCGCGCTGGCCCGCTCGAGCGATCCCAGCGTGAGGGCAGCGCTGACTCAAATCGCGGCGGACGAACGACGACACGCCGAGTTGGGCTGGCGCTTCGTTCACTGGGCCTTCGGTCGCCTGCCTTCACACGTGCGCGCGGAGCTTGCGGATGGAATGCTCGCCAGTGCGCTGGCCGTGATGCAAACCGAGCTCGGAAGCGAGGACGACGCCGCGGATGTGAGCCCGAACGAACAAGCTCACGGCCTGCTCTCCCGGCATGACCATCGCGAGGCCCGCCGCGCGGCTCTCGAACACGTGTGCTTGCCCTGTGTGCAAGCGTTCATCGAGGCGACCAGCGAGCAGCTACGCGCTGCGTGATTCTGTCTTCCGCGCAGCGTCCCGGCCTAGCTCGGCCCAATAGTTCAACCGTACGTATCGATCTTCACCCGGGCTCGCACACTTTGCGCCGCGCTGGCGATCTCACGGCCTGGATTCGTTTCGCGCCCGCCCTGCGCATGCTCGTTGCGTTGGGCCTGCTCAGCTTCCTTGGCTTCCTTGACCTGCTTCGCTTCTTTCGCCTCTTTGGCTCCGCCGGAGTCCGCAATCAGTTCGATCAACTGCGCCCGAATCTGCTGCCGCGGGTCTAGATACCGAGGAGCATCGCGCTTGGAAGGTTGGTTCTCGATGCGTTCGAACCGACGCAAACCCTCATCCACGTAATACTCCGCGCGACTCAGCGTAGCGCTCGAATTAGCTGAAGTACTCGGCGGCTTCTCGTTCTCCGCAACCATCAGAGTCCCCGAACCTTCGCCGCGCGAGTTGATGTGCACGTCCGCCCCCTCGCCAACGATCAACGTACCGGAACCATCGCCGCGGGAGTTGATGTGCACCTTAGCGTCTTCACCGACGACGAGGGTACCGGAGCCA